>CAVQCB010000011.1:0-286755 GCA_963710895.1 uncultured Actinomycetota bacterium | reverse complement strand
CTACGCGTGGCATAGGATGGCCGTGCCTAGGTTTCGCGCTCCGCCAGGTTCACACCGAACAGCGAGCAGGCACGGTTCGAGCAATGCGCATCGAGCAGCATCTCGCCACCGCTTAGGAGTGGGTTCTTCGAGCCGACCGTCTTCTCGACCGAGGGGTTCTCGGGCCACGCCACCTGCACGGGTTGCCCGCAGGCAGGGCAGGGGGGCGCTCAAGTGTCGTCATCGTTTTCACGGCCCATGTCCGAACCGTAGGCTCCGCCGTCTCGTTCCGCCACGTCCGCGTCCTGTCAGCTGCAGGTCCGCTCGGATCGCGGCCAGATCCGCGCGCGCTCCCGCGCACACGATGCGGCATGGTGCGTTCCATGCGGCTCGGAGACCTGCAAGATTGACGCATGGCGGGCATCGGAACGGGTCCTGGAGTGATCACGAATGACGGTTGCCCGGTCGAGGTGTACGCGGCTCTCTCGCCGCGTCGCCAGGAAGCCGGGATCGTGCACCAGTTCTTGGGGCCGGGCGGTTCGGTTCTGGACCTAGGTGCGGGCACCGGGCTCATCGCCGAGCCGCTTGCGGAGTCAGGATATCGCGTCGTCGCCGTCGACAACTCCGCTGAGATGCTCACTCATCTCCGCAGGGCGACGCCGGTCCGTGGCGACATCGAGGACATCGACCTCGACGAACGGTTCGACGTGGTGCTGCTTGCCAGTCACCTCGTCAACACGCCCGATGCAGAGGAACGTGAACGGCTGCTGGCCGTCGCGGCCCGCCACGTCAAGCCATCAGGTCACGTGTTGATCGAGTGGCATCCACCGAAGTGGTTCGACGGACTGACCGTCGGCCTAGCGTCGCAAGGGTCACTTGACGGCTTCCTCATTGAGCTCCTGGTCCGCGATCTGTCCGAGGGGGTGCTTTCGGCGAGGGTGACCTATCGACGTGCAGGACAGGAGTGGACTCAAACGTTCCGTGCCCGCCACCTTGCCTGGGCCGAGCTGTCCGCTGCGCTGCACGGAGTAGGGCTCGATCTCGGTATCCCTCTGACCGAAGACGGTCGATGGGTCAGCGCTGGTCCTTCACCATGCGCGGGCAGAGATCCCGAGCCACGTGCTGGGTGACGAGCCACGCGACGACCAACGCTCGCTCCGCGCGAGCGTGTTGCAGCAGCTCCAGTTGGGGCGAGGCGCGCTCAGCGGGATTGAGCCTGGCATCGCAACGTCCGACTTTCGGCGTGTCCGCGCACCATCAGCGGCTCCGGACGTCATTGGGCAGTAACCCGTCCCCGGATCGGTCAGCCACCGGGCCATCAGGGACGTCGGTGCAGCTGTCTCGCCCGAGCTGCGGCGAGTAGACCGACAACGGCAGTGACCACCAGCAGGACGCCTCCCCAGACGACTCCCGAAGAGATCAACCCGTCTGACGCGACGTTGTCGATGAGGTCACCGTCGAACAACCCAGCCAGCACGCTGATCAGGCAGACCGCGCTGAGGGCCATAGCCGCGAGAACCCCGACCGGGGGTCGCACGTTGCGCGCAGCTAGCCAGGCCAAGACGAGCTGCGCTGCCCCGACCGGCAGCGGCACCGTCGATTCGGTGTTGAAGCCCCACGCCCCGCCCCACGTCTCGGTCCCCGAGGTGACGCCAATGAAGCCGCCTATCACGTCGCAGACGATCAACACCAGCATGGAAACGAGGAGTGCTCGCCCAGAAGCCACCCAAGGCATGGTCTGGAATCGGTGAAAGGCTCCAGACTTCTCTCCCCCCGACTGTTCAGCCATGGACAAAGGATGGCACCACGACCGCCCATCGGCAGGTCAACGCCCCTCGCGGCACGTGAGTGCGGCCGGCCCCCGAGTACGGCACGCTGTCCTTCGTGGCCACAGAGGACGTTGAGCGCTCGCTGGGTTTCGCCGTTTGGAGGGCGGATCTCACCGCAGTGCGAAAGCTCATTACCGACGGGCACGATGTGGACGACGACGCATGGGGCAAGGGCATCAAGACGCCGCTGATGGAGTCGCTCGACGAGCTGGAGACCTTCTACGACGATAAGCAGAGCGCAATCACAAGAGTGCTCCTGGAAGGTGGAGCGGACGTCCACCGGCGTGATGACACAGGGTGGTCACCGCTTCACTTCGGAGCGGCGCTGGGGTCGGAGGCCGTGGTCTTGCTGGTCGCAGCCGGGGCCGATGTGAATGCGTGCGCTTTGGATGGGACCACCCCGCTGCACGTTGCTGCCGATCGTGGATCGGTCGGCGGCGTCGAGGCGCCACTCCGCGCCGAGGGCGATCCCACCCTGCGCGATCGTCAAGGAAGAACGCCCTCCGACGTGTTGCCAGCCGACCCGACATCAGACGATGACGAGGACAGCGCGATCCGCAGTCTGCTTGACCTCGCTGGGTCCTAACACGATGTCGCACGTCCGAGCGGATCGCGGCAGAGTCGGGCGAGCGTAGCCGCCCTCAATGCGGCACGAGCGTGCGGCAAGCAAGCAGGTCCCCCTATCGAACGCCGCTGAATCGCCCGCGTCGCTCAGCGACGAGATGCCCCCCGCCGTCCGGGGTAGCTTGCCGCTCTGCATGCAGGAGCAGGCCCAGGGTCACCAGCATCAGAGGCGCCCAGACCCACATAACCCCACCGAAGGCCAGTTGCCCCACGTGGAAGCCAATGAGGGCGATGAGTCCAGCCTGGGTCCAGCGCCCTCCCATGAGAACGAGGACGCCAGCAGCAAGTTCGGCGACGATCAGGAGGGAGATGAAGAAGCCCGTGTGCGGTAGTACAAGCGACTCCCAGGTATCCCTCACGAACGCGAACGGAGAAGACTCCGCGAAGTCGTCGTAGTATCCCGCACTCGTCACCAGGTAGATCGCGTTCACTGCCGCTCCGAACGCGATCATGAGAACTCCCAAGGCCCATCTGCCGATGTACCTGGCTCGTCGGCTATGCCCCGCGCGGAGCGCCGCGACGAACGCTGCGCCTCCCAGCAGAAGCCACATGATCTTTTCCACGACGAACTCCTTCCCTTCCACGCCAACATCGCGTGAGCAAGGCGCCCATCCGTCCAGAGGACGCTGCGGCTCGGCGCTGGCCTCACTTCAAATGGTGTTCCGGTAAGGCCGGTGCGGCTAGGGCCAAGGGGCCCACGGGGCTGTCTCGCACGTCACATGACCATCCGGTCTTCGGCATGTCCGGCTGCCTAGGAACGCGAAGGGCGCAGGTGTAGTCGCGCCTGGTGATAGCTGACGCCGACCCGCTCGCTTGCTTCTCGGACGTTGAGACCGGCGTCGAGCATTCGGTTGAGCGCGTCGATAAGCCGCAGCTCGGCGGCGTCTCTTGCCTTGACAGCCGCGCGACCTGATCGGGTTGCGGCGCGGATGAGTTCGCGGCGCCGGGCTGCTTCGGGAGACGAGCGTTTGGCCTCGCGAACCACCCGGTCGACTCGACGCCCCTCCTCGCGATACCGCGCTGCTATCCGACTCCCTTCCCGCGACAGCGTCCTTGACTTGTTCAGTTCGTCCACGTCCGTTCAAGCGCAAGGGACGGCGCGAGTGGACACGCTCACTGCGTTTCGCCAACCCTGACGACCCACCCTTTGCACTTCGCTGAAGCGGTTTCGTCCGTACGAAAGTTCTACGCTGGCGTTATGGACGAACGGACGTGTCCTCGGTGCGGGGGTGCGATGCCGCCCGTCCGGCGCACGGGGCGGCCGGCGACGTGGTGCTCGGATCGCTGCAAGCGAGCGGCGTACGAAGAGCGGCGCGCGGCCGCGAACGGCGCGATCGCAGTGAAGGTGGTCGACAGGGTCGTTGTGCAGGACGCCCACGACCTCAACGAGTGCGCCAACCGCATGATGGAGTCGCCAGTTGCTTGCCGCCGAGTCCTCGACCACCTGGCCGAGTTGGCCCGCAACGATCAGCTCAGGGACCCGAAGTGGGGCACGACGGTCCGGTCACTGGCCAACCTGGTCGCGGCGTTGTCACAACCAAGACGCCGATAGAAGTCGGCGACCCGTCATGCTGGCGCCGTCGACGCATGAAGGCGACCGATCCCGGTCCGCCAGACATCGACGGGCGGAACGTCGTGATTGCACGCATCGCCTGCTGCGATGACGCTGACGAGATCCTGCCGGACGGAGTTGGCAACGCGGCGAGACGACGGCGTTGACCCTGCCCAACCAGCCTCGGTGTTCACACGCCGATTCTCTCGCAACCACGACCAACCGTCGGCATCCGTTGATCCACAGCCCCCGATTCGTACGCCGTTGTCCACACCCACCCCCGATTGCGCTTGATAGCGGTGACAGGCGCCGGATGCTGCGCCTGCGGACACAAAGGAGGCGCCATGCACACCACCCTCAACCCCGACCGGCTCTGGAAGATCGAGGAGGTCGCCGACTACCTCGGCATCTCCGTCAACACGCTGCGCTACTGGCGTGCGTACGGGGAAGGCCCAAAGTGCTGCCGACTCGGCAAGCACCTGCGCTACCGCGTCGAGGACGTGGTCGCCTGGGTCGACGCTCAGCGCTGGCTCGACGAGGTCAGCTCACTCGTCCTCACCGGTGCGTACGTCGATCCCGACGCCGGGAAGGTCACCTTCGCCGCACGGTGGACGGTCTGGTCGGCCCGCTAGACCTGGGCGCACTCGACCCGGGACACGGCTGACCTGTCAGCGAGGTCGGTGACCTTCGCTGGCCTGCGGCTCGGCGAGGCAGCAGCGATCCAGGCCAGCGACATCGAGACGACCAGCCACGTCCTCGCCGTGCGCCGCCAGGTCCAGGGCCAGGTGCGCGGCAAGCAGCACATCGTCCCGCCGAAGGCAGGCTCGGAACGCGACGTACCGATCCCGACCAGCCTCACCGACACGCTCACCGACCACCAGTGGCGCCTGATCCGAGCCAGGATCGGCATGGACGAGTTCACCCTCCACGACCTGCGCCACTTCTACGCCAGTGGCCTGATCGCGGCCGGCTGCGACGTGGTCACCGTCCAGCGTGCACTTGGCCACGCCAGTGCCTCAATCACCCTCAACACCTACAGCCACCTGTGGCCCACCGCGGATGACCGCACCCGAGCGGCCGCGACCGAGTTGATGCGGCAGGTCGGCGTACTCCCTGCGGACTCCGTGCGGACTGACGAGCGGTGACAACGCGCTGACCAGCACAAACAGCCCAGATCAGCGGTAGTTGGTGAACTGCACCGCGAAGTCGTAGTCCTGGTTCTTCACCAGCGCCTGGACGGCCTGCAGGTCGTCGCGCTTCTTGCTGGTGACCCGCAGCTCCTCGCCCTGCACCTGGACCTTGACCCCCTTGGGGCCCTCGTCGCGGATCAGCTTGCCGACCTTCTTGGCGTCCTCGGAGCTGATGCCCTCCTTCAACGTCACGCTGATCTTGGTCTCGCGGCCGGACTGACGCGGCTCGCCGGCGTCGAGGATCTTCAGCGACTGCTGGCGCTTGACCAGCTTCTCCTTGAAGACCTCGAGCACGGCGCGGGCCCGGTCCTCGGCGTTGGCCGAGATCTCGACGCCCTTCTCGCCCGACCACGCGATCTCCGCCCCGGTGCCCTTGAAGTCGTAGCGCTGCGAGATCTCGCGGGCGGCCTGCGACAGGGCGTTGTCGACCTCCTGGTGGTCGAGCTTGCTGACGATGTCGAACGACGAGTCGGCCATGGTGCGGGGACCTCCATCCGATTTATGACTGCTGTCGGTGCTGCGCTATCCTCGCTTGCGCTGCTGGCCCACAGTACGTGGTCCAGACGCATGGCAGGTTGTCCGAGCGGCCAATGGAAACGGACTGTAAATCCGTCGGTGTATACCTACGCAGGTTCGAATCCTGCACCTGCCACCAGCCAGCCACCCGCTGGTCGAGGGTGTCGCGACCCTGACCTGCCGGTTTGCAGTGGTGAGCCGGACCTGCCTCGGCCACACGCCCGGATCGCGACAGGCTCGCGTCCCTCGTTCACTCGCCAGTGGTGCAGCATTCGTCCGCGAGGAGCGCATAGACGCGCCCGTCCATCCAGCCGCGGGCACGATGCAGGGTGTCTCTCCGCGAGCGCGTCTCCAGCCGCATGCCGAGCTTCTCCATCACCCGACACGAGGCCTGGTTGGCCGCGAAGGTGGACGCCACGACACGACGCAGGCCCAGTGGGCCGAAGCAGAGGCTGAGCAGCGCCTGTCCCGCCTCCGTGCCGAGGCCCCGGCGCTGGTGCTCCGGTGAGATCAGCCAGCCCAGCTCGGCCTCGGTGCCGGCGGCGGCGTCGCGCGCCTCCTTCTGCGCGCTGCCGTCGCGTCGGTGCACCATCAGCTCACCGACGACCCGTCCGTCCAGCTCGACGGTCAAGATGTGCGGTGCGATGGCCGGGTCGCGGAACCGCTCGCGCCAACTGGCAAGGTCGGTGGGCACCGAGTGGGCCCACGTCGCGACCTCAGGGCGGACACGCAGGGCGAACAGCGCCTCAGCGTCCCCGTCGTGAGACGGCCTGATCAACAGCCGCTCGGTGCGCAGCGGCCAGTCCAATTCGGCGAGAGTCGGCGACACCCGGCACATTCTTCCAGTGAGGTGTCGAGCGCCGTGAGGTCTCCTTCAGGGAGGCGGCGCGGTCTTGCGCTCACCACAGGAGGTTTGCGCGCGGGCATCCGCGGATCCGCCGGCGGTGGCTCGATTGCCAGATCGACGGACAGCCCAGCCGTCGGGTGCCTACGATGCTTCGACGCCCCGCCCGACGTGCGGGGCCACTGCTACCTCACCCGGGGACATCGATGTCGAACTGGCCATCCTGGGCCGGCGTCGTGGCGGCCGCGCTGCTCGCGGCGAGCGGGTGTGCCGCCGAGCACCCCGACGCCGCGACTCCGGGACCGAAGGGACACTCCGCTCGACCGAGACCCGCAGAGACGTCGCCGGCGCGGGCACGCGACGGCGGGGCGGGCACGGCGCTGGCGCAGCTGAAGACGCTCACGGTGGCGGGCCGCGCGCCGATGACCGGCTATGACCGGGACCGGTTCGGCCAGGCGTGGCTCGACGCCGACCGCAACGGCTGCGACACCCGCAACGACATCCTGCGCCGCGACCTGCGCCAGATCACCGTCAAGCCCGGCACCAACGGCTGCGTCGTCCTGACGGGCATGCTGCCCGACCCCTACACCGGCACCCGGATCGCCTTCGAGCGCGCCGTGAGCGACTCCGTCGACATCGACCACGTCGTCGCCCTGGGCAACGCGTGGGTCAGCGGCGCGTGGCGGTTCGACATCGAGGAGCGCGCCGCCCTGGCGAACGACCCGCTGAACCTGCTGGCCGTCGACGCCGGCGCGAACCGGCAGAAGGGCGACGCCAACGCCGCGTCCTGGCTGCCGCCCGAGAAGTCCTACCGCTGTGCGTACGTCGCCCGGCAGATCGCGGTGAAGGCGAAGTACCGCCTCAGGATCACCCCGTCGGAACGAACCGCCACGGCAGCGCAGCTGGGCAGGTGCCCCGGTCAGCCGGCGACGCCGGACGTGACCCATGCCTCGACGCACGTCGAGCAGGACATCCGCGACCCAGGCGCCCAGCCGACGACGCCCCCTACCTCGCCCTCCGGGACGCGTAGCAGCGGCTCGGGCGCAGCGGTCTACTACCAGAACTGCGACGCCGCCCGGGCGGCCGGGGCAGCGCCCCTGCACCGTGGCGACCCCGGCTACGACTCCCACCTGGACCGCGACGGTGACGGCGTGGCCTGCGAGTAGGCAACCTGCGAGCAGCAGACGATGATCACCCACCGGTCGCGCGGAGAGGGGCCGTGTCGTCCAAGGTCGAGGAGTCCTTCACGGTTGAAGACGAACGCCATCGGTGTGGCTCCCGGTCTACCGCAGCGTGGGGTCCCGGCTGAGGAAGAGCCTGGCCACTGCCGTCGGTCGGAAGCCGACGACGGTCAGATAGATGCCGAGGCTGAGCTCCCACAAGAACTCCGGGATGGTGGCGATCGCCGAGAACGGGGACACCTGGTCGTAGAGACCGAACAGGACCGCTGTCCCCGAGAGGACGATCAGGGGGCCGCCGAGGAGTCCGAGCATGGCCATGCGCCGCGGCACCAGGTGGGTGCGGTACATCAGGTAGCCCAGGATGATGCCGTTGCCCAGCCCCACGACGAACCCGGGTCCGAGCAGGAAGGTCCAGTCGTGGAGATCCACCAGAGACCTGCCGAACATGAGCACCGTGGGGTCGGTGGCGCCGACTGTCCCGGCGCTCTGCTGCAAGGTGACGAGGGTCAGGAGGCTGAGGATCCCGATGACGATGAGGACGGACTCCATGGTGCGCGCGACGACGTAGCCCAGCGCGAGGGCTTCGCTCTCCCGCTTCAGCACGGGGAAGAGCACGATCGCGGACGTCAGGTTGGCGATGACCAGGATCACCTCGAGCAGGGCACCGAAGGCGATCCGGTGGTCGGCCCCGCCGCTGAGGATGTAGCCCGAGTGCTTCAGGACCGGCTCGTAGAAGACGAACACTGCGGGAATGGAGGCGAGGAACGTGACGATGAAGGACACGCCGCAGATCAGTGCCGCCCTCCGGGTCGGGTCCATCGCGGGTGCGCGCGGTGTTGGTGCGGGGATGGTGGTAGTCACGTCGGGCACCCCATTCTGGGCGATCGGGTCGTTGGGCTCGTGGATGGCTGGTGCGAGGCCCAGGAGCGGCCGGCGCCGGCGGTCAGTGCCTTCCGGGCAGGCGCGGATGCGGGCTGGCCGGAAGGGGACGAGCAACCTGGGACGCTGGCGACGACGCTTGTGGACCGGGGCCGCTCACCGGGAGGACCGGTATCGAGCGACGGCGGGTCTGGACACTGCGGAGACGCATCGGTGCTTGGCGCCGACGCGCCGTGGATTCACAAGTCGGTGTCCGCTGCGTCGGCTCGACGACAGACACCTGTCGGCACGTTCGTTCTCTCGACCGTACGCGTACGACGGCCCGCGCGCGGTGCGTGGGCTAGCCCGCGGTGCCTCGACAGCTCCACCCGCAGCATGTTCGAGTGCGCACGCGTCGACCACGTGCGGTCGAAGGGCACCACGCGCTCTGTGATGCCTACGGCGGTCCGGGGGATGTTCCGACGATCGAGGGGTACAGAAGGTCCCCGCACGAGAGGGAGACACGGAGACACATGGACATCACCGAGCTGATCTTGTTCCAGCACCACGAGCAGCGCCGCACCTTCGCGCTCCTCGACGAGCTGCCCCGTGAGGACACCGAGACCCTGGCGGCGGTCTGGAAGCGGCTGACGATCCTGCTGGAGGTGCATGCCGCGGCCGAGGAGCGCTTCTTCTACCCCCGGCTCCTCCAGGTCGGCGAGGGTCCTCCCGGTGAGGACGACGACGGGCCCGGCGCCGAGACCGAGGACGCGGTCAAGGACCACAACCAGATCCGCGAGGCGATCAAGAAGTCCGAGCAGCACCCCGCGGGCAGCGAGGAGTGGTGGGCCGCGGTCTACGAGGCCCGTGAGGCCAACAGCGACCACATGGCCGAGGAGGAGCGCGAGGACCTCGCCGACTTCCGGCAGCACGCGGACACCCAGACCCGGCACGAGATCGCCGTGCAGTTCATCGCCTTCGAGAGCAAGCACGCCGACGGCATCCCGTTGGAGGAGCCCGACCCGGAGGAGTACGTCGAGAAGCACGGCTGAGCCGGCGGAGGGATCGTGTTCTTCGACCACCTGTCCGGTCTCGCGCGGGTGCTGGTCGTGGGCCCGGTGGCCTACGTGTGGCTGGTCGCCGTGCTGCGCGTCAGTGGCAAGCGGACCCTCGCCCAGCTGAACGCGTTCGACTTCGTCGTCACCGTCGCCCTGGGCTCGACGCTGGCCACGGTGGTCCTCAGCGACACCCTCCCCCTGGCCGAGGGAGCCCTGGCCCTCGCGCTGCTGGCCGTCCTCCAGCTGGTCGTGGCCTGGGCCTCCGTGCGCCTCTCGTGGTTCCGGCGGGCGGTGACCTCTCAGCCCACGCTGCTGCTCCGTGACGGGGAACCGCTGCCCGCGGCCCTGGCCCGCCAGCGCATCTCCGAGCACAGCCTGCGCGAGGCGGTCCGCGGCGCCGGGATCGGCGGACTGGAGCTGGTGGCGGCCGTGGTCCTCGAGCCCAACGGCACCCTCAGCGTGGTCCCGGCGAGCGCACTCGGCAGCGGCTCGGCGCTGAGGGAGCTCTGACCTCCTCGGAGAGTCCGGTCGGCGGTCCCCGGAGCCAGCACAGGCCCAGTTGGGTCCGCGAGCGGGTCAGGAGCCGGGACGGTCCGTGTCGGACGGCTCCGAGCCGGTCCGACCGGGGCGGTGCCCGTGCTCGACCGGCCCGTCCTCGACCGGCCCGTGCTCGACCGGCCCGTCCTCGACCGGCCCGTCCTCGACCCGTCGGTCCGCGATCTCGCTGAGGTAGCGGACCACGATCGCGCCGGTTGCGGCCACCGGCACGGCGAGGAAGGCTCCGGTGACCCCGAAGAGGCTGGAGCCGAGGACGACCGCGAGCAGCACCACGCCCGCGTGGAGGTCCAGGCGCTTGCCCTGGAGCCACGGCAGGAAGAGGTTCCCCTCGAGCTGCTGCACCACCAGCACGACCCCGAGGATGATCAGGGCGGAGACCCACCCGTTGGCGACCAGGGCGACGAGGACGGCCAGCGCGCCGACGGTGACCGCACCGACGATGGGTGCGAAGGCAGCGACGAAGGTCAGCACGATCAGTGGGACCGCCAGCGGCACCCCGACGACGACCAGCCCCAGCCCGATCAGGACCGCGTCGATCAGGCCGACGAGCGCCTGGGTGCGCACGAACCCGCCGAGGGTGTCCCAGGCCCGGGACCCGACCTCGGCCAGGTGGCCGCCGACGCGCGGACCGGTGAGACCGCGCAGCCAGGGCAGGAAGTGACGGCCGTCCTTGAGGAGGAAGAAGGTGAGCACCAGCGTCAGCAGCAGGTTGAGCAGGGCGGAGGTGACCGCGCTGACCCCGACGAGGACCCCGGTCGCGATCCTGCTGGCGCTGGACTGGAGCCGGTCCTGGGCCGCGCTGACGACCGCGTCGATCTGGGTGTGGGTGATGTTGAACCGGCTCTCCCGGGCCCACTGCTCCACCGTGTCCAGGCCGTCGGAGGCACTGGTCGCGATGTCGGCCACCTGCGTCCCGATCGAGGGCGCGATGGCGAGCCCCACCCCCACGAGGCCGGCCAGGGTGGCCAGGATCGTGGTCACCGCGGCGAGGGCCGGCGGGAAGTGCCACTGCCGCTCCAGGAACAGCGCCGGTGGCTGCAGCACGCTGGTCAGGAGCATGGCGAGCGCGACGGGCAGGAGGATGATCCACAGCTGCTGGACGGCGTAGCCGAGCAGCACGGCGCCGGCGGCGATGACCACCCAGCGCAAGGTCCACCGGGACAACCAGGTGACGCCCTCGCCGATGACGCGTTCGCGGGTCGTCACTGCGCGCACCGGCCGTGGGGTGGGCAGGGCAGTTGCCCGCGGGGTGGAGCGGATGGCATAATCATCAGGAATCCTGTCCATCTTGTTCCCAGCCTCGGAGGCCCTCGTGACCGAGAGACGCGCGTGGATCGCGACCGATCTTCCCACCACCCTGCGCGCGGAGCACCTCGAGACCGTCGCTGTGCTCACCCTGGCCCGCCCGGAGAAGCGCAACGCGCTCAGCGACGAGACGGTCCTGGGCATCGAGCGCTTCTTCACCACCCTGCCCCCCGAGGTGCGGGTGGTGGTGATCGCCGCGGACGGCGAGCACTTCTCGGCCGGCCTCGACATCGCCGAGATGGACGGGCACGACGCGCTGGCCGGGGTGCGGCACTCGCGGATGTGGCACCGCGTCTTCGACCTCGTCGAGACTGGCCCGGTGCCGGTGGTCTCCGCGCTCAAGGGCGCCGTCGTCGGCGGCGGGCTCGAGCTGGCGGCGGCCACGCACATCCGGGTGGCCGAGCGCTCGACGTTCTACGCGCTCCCGGAGGGGCAGCGTGGACTGTTCGTGGGCGGCGGTGGCGCCGTGCGGGTGCCGCGGCTGATCGGGGCCGCCCGGATGATCGACCTGATGCTCACCGGCCGGCGCTACGACGCCGAGGAGGGTCTGGCCATCGGGCTCAGCCAGTACGTCGTCGAGGACGGTCACGGTCTCGACGAGGCGATGGAGCTGGCCCGGCGGATCGCCGACAACGCCCCGCAGACCAACTTCGCGGTGGTCCAGGCACTGCCGCGCATCGCCGAGGCCAACCCGCGCGAGGGCTACCTGATGGAGGCGCTGATGGCCGCCATCAACCAGGGCACCGACGACGCCAAGCTGCGGATGCGCGAGTTCCTCGACGGCCGCTCGACGAAGGTGACCGATCGGTGAGCCGCGCGGCCACCGAGCGCACGACGGCCCCCGTCGAGGTCGGCCAGGTGATGTCCACCCCGCCGGCGGACGTGCTGGCCCGGAGCGAGGTGGGCGCCTTCCTCACCTGGCTGGCCGAGCACCGCGGCCGGTCGATGACCACCCACGAGGAGCTGTGGCGCTGGTCGGTGGAGGACCTCGAGGGCTTCTGGTCAGCCGTCTGGGAGTACTTCGACGTCACCGCCCACGCGCCGTACACCACGGTCCTGGACGGCCGCGAGATGCCGGGAGCCCGCTGGTTCCCGGGGGCGCTGCTCAACTACGCCGAGCATGCGCTCGGTGGGCCCGAGGACACCGACCGCGTCGCCGTGCTCGGCCGCTCCCAGACCCGCGCGGACGTCGACCTCACCTTCGGGGAGCTGCGTGAGCAGGTGGCCCGGGCCCGCGCCGCACTGGCCGGGATGGGCGTGGGCCGCGGCGACCGTGTCGCCGGCTACCTGCCCAACGTCCCCGAGGCGCTGGTCGCCTTCCTCGCGACCGCGAGCCTGGGGGCCACCTGGGCCAGCTGCGCCACCGAGTTCGGGGCACGCAGCGTGGTCGACCGGTTCGCCCAGATCGAGCCCGCGGTCCTGCTCGTCGCCGGCGGCTACCGCTACGGCACCAAGGACGTCGACCGGCGTGAGCAGGTGCGCGAGATCCGGGCCGCCCTGCCCGACGCGACCGTCGTCGACATCGAGTACGGCGACTGGCGGGTCGCCGACGCCGGGTCCTGGCCGGCCCTCCTCGCCGCGGTCCGGGACCCCGCGCTCTCCTTCGAGCCGGTGCCGTTCGACCACCCGCTCGTGGTGCTGTTCTCCTCCGGCACGACCGGCCAGCCGAAGGCGATCGTGCACGGGCACGGCGGGATCCTGCTCGAGCACCTGAAGAACCACGCGTTGTCCTGGGACCTGGGGCCTGAGGACCGGATGCTCTGGTTCAGCACCACCGCGTGGATGATGTGGAACGCGTTGGTCTCCTCGCTGCTGGTGGGCACCTCGATCGTCATGGTCGACGGCGACCCGGCTTTCCCGGACCTGTCGTGGCAGTGGCGGCTCGCGGAGGAGACGGGGGCCACGCTGATGGGCGCCAGCCCCGGGTTCGTGATGGCCTGCCGCGCCGCCGGGATCGACCTGGCGGACTTCGACCTCTCCGTCCGCACCGTCGGGTCCGCGGGCGCGCCGCTGCCGCCGGAGGGCTACGCGTGGATCCGCGAGCAGCTCGGCCCCGAGGTGCTGCTGAACGTCGGCAGCGGCGGCACCGACGTGTGCAGCGGCCTGGTGCAGAACAACCCGCTGCTGCCTGTGCTGGCCGGCAAGATCTCCGGCCGCGCGCTCGCCGTGGACGTGCACGCCTTCGACGAGAGCGGAGCGGAGGTGCTCGGCGAGCCCGGGGAGCTGGTGATCACCTCGCCGATGCCCTCGATGCCGGTCGGCTTCTGGGGCGACGAGGACGGCAGCCGGCTGCGGGCGGCGTACTTCGAGCACTTCCCCGGCGTCTGGCGCCACGGCGACTGGATCGCCTTCGACGCCGACGGCAGCTGCGTGGTGACCGGGCGCTCGGACGCCACCTTGAACCGCGGCGGGGTGCGGCTCGGCACCGCCGAGTTCTACCGGGTGGTCGAGGAGCTCGAGGAGGTCGAGGACAGTCTCGTGGTGCACCTGGAGGACCCCGCGGGCGGCAACGGCGAGCTGCTGCTGTTCGTCACGCTCCGTGCCGGGGTCGGGCTCGACGACGCGCTGCGCGGACGGCTGCGCTCCGCGCTGCGCTCGGCGCTGTCCCCGCGGCACGTGCCCGACGACGTGGTGGCGGTGCCTGCCGTCCCACGCAACCTGACCGGCAAGAAGCTCGAGCTGCCGGCCAAGCGGATCCTGCTGGGTGCGCGGCTCGAGGAGGTGGCCAGCCGGGACGCGCTCGCCGACCCGGCGTCGCTGGACGCGTTCGCGGAGCTGGCCCGGTCCCGGCGGGAGCAGTGCGGATGATCGCCGCGGAGGAGGTCCGCACGGTGGCCGTCGTCGGCGCCGGCGCGATCGGGGCGAGCTGGGCCGCGCTCGTGCTGGCCCGCGGCCTCGACGTCGTGGCCACCGACCCGGCGCCCGGGGCGGAGGAGCGGCTGCGCGAGAACGTCCGGCTGCGGCTCGAGGAGCTCGGGGCGCCGCCGCCCGGCGACCGGCTCGGCTTCAGCGCCGACACCGCCACCGGCGTCGCCGGCGCCGACCTGGTGCTGGAGTGCGGGCCCGAGCGTCTGGAGCTGAAGCGCGAGCTGTTCGGCGTGCTCGGCGAGGCCACGCCGCCCGACGTGCTCCTGGCGAGCAGCTCCTCGGGGCTGGCGCCGAGCGACTTCCAGGGTGGGTGCCACCACCCCGAGCGGGTGCTGGTGACCCACCCGTTCAACCCGCCGCACCTGGTGCCGCTCGTGGAGGTGGTCGGCGGTGAGCAGACCTCCGAGGAGGCCGTGGAGTCCGCGATGGCGGTGATGCGGCACCTCGGCAAGCGTCCGATCCGGCTGCGCCGGGAGCTCCCCGGCCACGTGGCCAACCGGCTCCAGGCAGCGCTGTGGCGAGAGGCCTACCACCTCGTCGGCACCGGCGTGGTCTCCGTGGCCGACCTGGACCGGGCCATCTCCTCGGGTCCCGGGCTGCGCTGGGCGCTGCTCGGGCCCTTCGCCACCCAGCACCTCTCCGGCGGACCGGGCGGCCTGGAGCACGTGCTCGAGCACCTCGGGCCGCCGATGGTGCAGTGGTGGGACGACCTGGGCACCCCCGACCTCACCCCCGAGCTGGTGGACCTGCTCGTGGCCGGGGTCCGCGAGGAGCTCGGCGGCCGGGAGGCCGAGGTGACCGCGCGGCGCGACCGGGCGCTGCGCGAGCTGCTCGAGACCAAGAGCAGGCTCGGCCTCGACGCCGGGCCGGCGGAGGAGAGGCGATGAAGGACCAGGGACTCGGCTCCTGGCCCGCCCGACGAGCCCGGATGACGCCCGACAAGGCGGCGCTGGTGCAGGCCGGGCGGGTCACGACGTACGCCGAGCTGGAGCACCGCTCGACCCTGCTGGCGCACGGACTCCGCGAGCGGGGCATCTCCCGAGGTGACCGGGTCGCGTTCCTCGGCCTCAACTGCGTCGAGCTGGTCGAGACGATGTTCGCGGTCGCCAAGCTGGGCGCGGTCTTCATGCCGGTGAACACCCGGCTCGCCCCGCCCGAGCTGCACCACGTGCTCTCCGACAGCGGCGCGAGGCTGCTGCTCTGGCAGGGGGGTTTCGCACCCGAGGTCGAGTCGGAGGAGGTCGCCGGCCTGGGCCTGGAGACGGTGCGCCTCGAGGACGACGGGGGCGCGAGCCTGTCCGTCCTGCACCGAGACGGCGGCCTGCTCGACGAGCCGGTCGCGCTCGACGACCTGTTCCTGATCCAGTACACCTCGGGCACCAGCGGACGCCCCAAGGGCGTGCTGCTCAGCCACGCCAACATCGTGTGGAACGTGGTCAACCTGATGGTCGACGTCGACCTGGGCAGCGACGAGGTCGCGCTGGTGACGGCGCCGCTGTTCCACACCGCGGCGCTGAACCAGGTGCTCTTCCCCACGCTCCTCAAGGGCGGGACCGCCCTGCTCGAGGCCCGGTTCGACCCCGACCGGGCGATCGAGCTCATCGAGGCCGAGGGCGTGACGTTGCTGTTCGGGGTGACCTCGATGTACCTCGCGATCGCGGCGGCACCGCGTTTCGACGAGGCCGACCTGGGCACCCTGCGCAGCGCACTGAGCGGGGGAGCCCCCATCCCGGAGTCGCTGCTGCGGACCTGGCTGGACCGCGGGCTGATGATCACCCAGGGCTACGGGCTCACCGAGTCCTCGCCCGGCGCGACGATGCTGCGGGCCGCCGACGGCGTCCGCAAGCTCGGCTCGGCGGGGACCGCCTGCTTCTTCACCGACGTCCGCGTGGTCACGCCCACGGGCGAGCCGGCGCCGGTCGGCGAGCCGGGGGAGGTGCTCGTGCAGGGCCCCAACGTGACCTCGGGCTACTGGCAGGACCCGGCGGCGACGCGGGACGCCCTCACCGACGGCTGGCTGCGCACGGGCGACCTCGCCGTCGTGGACGAGGAGGGCTATCTGACCATCGTCGACCGGCTCAAGGACATGTTCATCTCCGGCGGCGAGAACGTCTACCCCGCCGAGGTCGAGCAGGTCATCCACACCCATCCGGCCATCGCGGAGTGCGCCGTCATCGGGGTGCCCGACGAGCGGTGGGGCGAGGTCGGCCGCGCGGTGGTGACCCTCAAGCAGGGCGCCGAGATCAGCGAGGAGGAGCTGCTCGGCCACCTCGGGGGTCGGCTCGCTCGCTACAAGATCCCGAAGCACGTCGAGGTGGTCGCCGAGCTGCCGCACAACGCCTCGGGCAAGCTGGTCAAGTCCCGGGTCAAGGAGATGTTCGCGTGACCACCTACGTTCCCCAGATCGACCTCGACGCCGTGCGGGCCATCGACGTGCACGTCCACGTCGAGCAGGACGACCACGGGTGCCTCTCGCTCGACGAGGAGCTGATGGACGCCTCTGCGGCGTACTTCACGGGCTCGGAGAACCGCACCCCCACGGTGGCCGACCTCGCCGAGCGCTACCGCGCCGCCGAGATGGCGGCGGTGGTCTTCACCGTGGACGCCTCCACCAACACCGGCCACCGGGCACTGTCCAGCGAGGAGATCGCCGCCCGGGCGGCGGAGCACGCCGACGTGCTGGTCCCGTTCGGCTCGGTGGACCCGCTCCAGGGCGACGCCGCCGTCGAGCGTGCGCGCCGGCTGGTGGAGGAGCACGGTGTGCGCGGGTTCAAGTTCCACCCCAGCCTCCAGGGGTTCGCCCCGGACGACCCGGCCTTCCGCCCCTTGTGGGCGGCCGTCGAGGAGCTCGGGGTGCCGGCGCTGTTCCACACCGGGCAGAACGGGATCGGCGCCGGCCTGCCCGGTGGCCGCGGGATCAAGCTGCGCTACTCCAACCCGATCCTGCTCGACGACGTCGCGGCGGACTTCCCGGGCCTGACCGTGATCCTGGCCCATCCCTCGGTGCCGTGGCAGGCCGAGGCGATCTCGATGGCCACGCACAAGGCCAACGTCTTCATCGACCTGTCAGGATGGCGCCCGAAGTACTTTCCCGCCGAGCTGGTCCGGGCGGCGGGCGGGCTGCTGCGCGCGAAGGTGCTCTTCGGCAGCGACTACCCGTTGATCAGCCCGGAGCGGTGGATGGCGGACTTCGAGCAGCTGGGCATCGACCCCGACCTGTGGGAGGGCATCGTGAAGCAGAACGCCGCCGGAGTGCTGGGCCTTGCCTGAGGGTGCGGCGCCGCCCACCCTGCTCTACCTGATGAAGCAGGTGGAGCTGGCCGTGCGGGCCCGGCTCGACGAGCTGGTGCGCCCGGCCGGGCTGACCGCCCTGCAGTACACCGCCCTGACCGTGCTCGAGCGACACCCCGACCTGACCTCCGCCCACCTGGCGCGCAACTCCTTCGTGACCGCGCAGAGCATGGCGGACATGATCGCCACCCTGCGTTCGCGTGGCCTGATCGACCGGCACCAGGACCCGGCCGACCGGCGCCGCCTCGTGCTGGCGCTCACCGACGAGGGCCGGGCGCTGCTCGCCCGCTACCGTCCGGCCGTCCGCGACCTGGAAGCCCAGATGCTCTCCCTGATGCCACCCGACGCCGCCGCGGACCTGCGCGCGGCCCTGCTCTCGTGCCGCGAGGCGCTCAAGGAGACCTCCACGGCCGCGGTCCGGGAGGGTGGCGAGAAAGAACAGGTTTCCTGAAAGAAAATCATCAGGAAACCTGTACATCGGGCTCGCTCCGTGGTTGGCTTCACAGTCATGACCAGCCCTCTCGCCACGCAGGCCGACGCCACCGCCTCCCGCCACCGGCTGAGCGCCGGAACTCTCGTTGCGGCCGCTCTCGCCGTCGCTCTCGCCCAGGTCGGCCTGTCCATCCCCGCCGTCCTCAACGGCATGTTCCAGCAGGACCTCGGCACCACCAGCACCCAGCTGACCTGGATCTCCGACGCCTTCCTGGTGCCGATCACGCTCTTCGAGCTGACCTTCGGGGTGGTCGGCGACCTCTTCGGCCGCAAGCGCCTGCTGGCCATCGGCGCGCTGCTGATGATGTCCGGTGCCCTGCTGGCCTTCTTCACCCCCGGCCCCGGGACCGCGCACGGCACCCGGGTCGCGGTGCTGTTCGCCGGCCAGGCCATCGCCGGGCTGGGCGCCGCCGCCATCTTCCCGACCAGCGTCTCGATGCTGGCCGCCGGCACGCACACCGTGCGCGAGCGCTCGCACGCGATCTCGGTGTGGGCCGCCGCGCTCACCGGTGCGGGCTTCATCTCGCCGGTGATCGCCGGGTCGCTGGTGCGCCTGGACCACTCCGGTGGGCCGGAGTCCAGCTGGCGCTGGGCCTTCCTGGCCCTCGCCGGGCTCGGGCTGGTCAGCGCCGTGGTCACCCTCGCCCTCGCCAGGAACTCCTCGGCGCCGCAGGGCCGCTCCCTGGACTGGCCCGGGCAGATCACCGTCGCGGTGGCCCTGTTCGCGCTGCTCTACGGCGTGATCGAGGGTTCGGAGTCGGGCTACGCAAGCCCCTGGGTGGTGGCCGCCTTCGTGGTCTCCGTGGTCTTCCTGGTCGCCTTCGTGCTGATCGAGCGGCGCACCCGGATGCCGCTGCTCCAGCTGGACCTGTTCACCAACCGGGTCTTCGTGGGCAGCGCGGTGGTCACCGTGATCGGGATGTTCGCCTACCTCGGCACGGCGTACGCCACCAGCATCCGGCTCTCCGCGATCCAGGGCTACTCGCCCCTGAAGACCTCCATCGGGTTCGTGTGCCTGAACATCATGGGCGTCGTGCTGTTCCCGGTGAGCGCCCGGATGATCGAGCGGCACAACCCCGGCTGGACCCTCGCCGCCGGGATGGCCGCGATCGGGGTCGGTGACCTGTGGCTGGCCGCCATCCCCGCGACCAACCTCTCCATCGTGGCCGTGGCAGTCCCGCTGCTCCTCATCGGCGCCGGCTTCAAGCTCTCGGTCACCTCGATCACGGTGGTGGCGGTGAACAGCGTCCAGACCTCCAAGGCCGGCATGGCCAGCGGCGCCACCAGCATGCTGCGTGACTTCGGCCTCACGCTGGGGCCGGCCATCGTGGGGGCCGTCGCGCTCGGTCGCGCGGCCAACGAGATCAGCGCCAAGATCGCCGCCTCCCCACAGCTGCAGGCCTCGCTGAAGGCGTTCAACGCGCTGCCGGGCCAGGTGCCCGCCGCGGAGCGCCCGGAGGTCGCGGGCGCGGTCGGCGCCGTGAACTCCGGGCCGCTCGGCGCCAACGGCGTGCCCGCGATGATCCCCGGCCCCGACGGCCAGCTGGTCCCGTTCAACCCGCTCAAGGACGTGGCCTTCCACGCGCTGTCGAACGCCTACTCCGTGGGCTACCTGGTCTGCGGGATCTCCGCCCTGGTCGCGGCCCTGGTGGCGGCCGTGGTCCTCGGCGGCCAGGCGCACCGCAACACCTTCACCGAGGAGGGCTGAGCGGCTCGCCCACCCCTGTCCTAGGTTGGGAGCCATGAATGAGCGCGAGACCCTGGACCAGGTGCCCACCGGGCTTTTCATCAACGGTGAGTGGCGCGACGCCGCGGACGGCTCCACCATCGACGTCGAGGACCCGGCCACGGGCGCGACCCTGACCTCCGTCGCCTCGGCGACCCCCGAGGACGGCACCGCCGCCCTCGACGCCGCGGCCGCGGCGCAGCGCGACTGGGCGGCCACGGCTCCCCGCGAGCGGGCCGAGCTCCTCCGCTCCGCCTTCGAGCTGATCACCGAGCGCGCCGACCACTTCGCGATGCTGATGACGCTCGAGATGGGCAAGCCGCTCGCCCAGTCGAAGGGCGAGGTGACCTACGGCGCCGAGTTCTTCCGGTGGTTCTCCGAGGAGGTCGTGCGCGTGGCCGGGCGCTGGGGCAGCTCCCCTGACGGGAACACCCGGCTGATGACGATGAAGCAGCCGGTGGGACCGACCCTGATGATCACGCCGTGGAACTTCCCGCTGGCGATGGGCACCCGCAAGATCGGCCCGGCCATCGCCGCGGGCTGCACGATGGTGGTCAAGCCGGCCTCGCAGACCCCGCTGACCATGCTGGCGCTGGCCGACCTGCTCCGCGAGGTCGGGGTGCCCGACGGCGTGCTCAACGTCATCTCGACCTCCCGGACCGGAGAGGTGATGGAGCCGATCATCGCCGACTCCCGGCTGCGCAAGCTCACCTTCACCGGCTCCACGCCGGTCGGCAAGAGCCTGGTCCGGCAGTCGGCCGACCAGCTGCTGCGGGTCTCGATGGAGCTCGGCGGCAACGCACCGTTCCTGGTCTTCGCCGATGCCGACCTCGAGGCCGCCGTCGAGGGCGCCATGGTCGCCAAGATGCGCAACATGGGCGAGGCCTGCACCGCCGCCAACCGGTTCCTGGTGCACGAGTCGGTGGCCGACGAGTTCGCGACCAGGTTCGCCGAGAAGATGACCGCGGAGAAGCTCGGTCGCGGCACCGAGGACGGCGTCACCGTGGGCCCGCTCATCGACGGCAAGCAGCGCGACAAGGTCACCGAGCTGGTCGAGGACGCCACCAGCCGGGGCGCCTCGGTCGTGACCGGTGGGTCGGCGACCGGCGAGCAGGGCTACTTCTTCGAGCCGACCGTGCTCACCGACGTCGCGCCCGACGCGGACCTGTTCCGCGAGGAGATCTTCGGCCCGGTCGCGCCGATCACCACCTTCTCCGAGGACGAGCAGGCTGTGCAGCTGGCCAACGACACCGAGTACGGTCTGGTCTCCTACGCCTACACCACCGACCTCGGCCGGGCCGTGCGCGTGAGCGAGGGCCTCGAGTTCGGCATGGTCGGCCTCAACCAGGGCATCGTGTCCAACCCCGCGGCGCCCTTCGGCGGGGTCAAGCACTCCGGCTTCGGCCGCGAGGGTGGGCCCGAGGGCATCGAGGAGTACCTCTCGGTCAAGTACGTCGGCATCGCGCCCTGACCTGTCCCACGTGGCCCGGCTGCCGGACCGCCGCTCGCTGGGTCAGGAGCGGATCTTCGCGCGACTGTCCAGCAGTGCCTGGCGTACGTCGCGAAGCGCGCTCTGCAAGCCGTCGCGGAGGGTGGCTCCGACATCGGTGGCCGTGGCTCCCCGCCGGTCGAGGTCGCGGCGGGTCTCGGCCCAGGCCTCGCGCAGCGAGTCCATGAGCTCGCGGATCCGGTCGTTGCCCTCCATGGCGCCCAGATGCAGCTGCACCTCGGCGTCGTCGATGTACCCCTGCCACCGGTCGCGCTCGGCCTGGGCGAGCTGCTGGTAGAGCTCGCCCTGCTTGGTGCTGAGCTCGGCGATCTGGGCCTCCAGCTGGGCGAGGCGTTCTTCGTTGGTCATGCCCCCACGGTGCCACCGGCTGCCTCGACGCCGTAGGGCCGTTCGTCCTCGCGCGACGGCCATTCGCCGCCCTCACGCGAGCTCGTGGCGCTCAGCTCACCAGCGGCGCCAGGTACCTCCGGGCGTAGTCCCGCACGGCGTGCTCGTCGGTGACGTCGAGGCCGCCGCGCGGGTTGAGCAGGTAGGTCCAGGCCACGCGGAGCATCAGCTCGGCCACGGTGCGCAGCTCCTCATCGGGCATGGTCGCCCCGCTGCGGCGCAGGGTTCCGGCCACCCGTTCGGCAGAGCCGAGCACCAGGGAGCTGTGCGAGGCCGCCCCCGCGGCCGTGATCAGGTCGGGCTCGCTCTCGGCGAGCCGGGCGAGCAGGGGGATCTCGCCGGTCAGCCGCAGGCCCTGGGTGAAGCACTCCACGACCGCCTCGCGGGGCGGCAGGTTCGCCGCGACCCGGTCCAGCTCGGTCAGGAAGTCGTCGAGCTGGCGCAGCAGCACCGCCTCCAGCAGCGCCTCCTTGGTGGGGTAGGCGCGGTAGAGGGTGCTCCGGCTGACGCCGGCCGCCCGGGCGACGTCGGCGACGTTGGCGCGGCGGGCGCCGTAGCGCTCGAAGACCTGCCGGGCCGCGTCCAGGAGGCCGGTGGTGGCCGTCTGGCCGCTCACGGGGCGCCCGGAGCCGGCCGGGCCAGCCGCTCGAGCCGGACCGGCACCCCGTCGCGGGGGAGCGGCAGCGCGGTCAGGTCAATCGGCCAGACGTAGTCCGGCGGCACCGACCAGCGGTGGGTGCGCAGCAGCTCGTGGAAGACGGCGCGGACCTGCATCCCGGCGAAGTGCATCCCGATGCACTTGTGCACCCCGGCGCCGAACGGCTCGAAGGCCATCCGGTGCGAGCGGTCCTCCCGGCGGTCGGGGGCGAACCGGTCCGGGTCGAAGCGCGTGGGGTCGGGCCACAGCTCGGGCAGGTAGTGGTTCAGGTACGGCGAGACGGTCACGAACGACCCGGCCGGGACGTGGTAGCCGCCGAGCTCGGTGTCGCGCACCGCGACGCGCGGAAGCGACGGCACCGGTGCGCAGAGCCGCAGCGACTCCTTCATCACCCGGTCGAGCACCTCCAGCTCCAGCACGCCGTCGTAGTCGAGGTCCCCGGCGGCGAGCGACTCCGCACGCGCCCGCTCCTGCCACTCGGGGTGCTTGGCCAGGTGGTAGGCCATCGAGGTCATCGTGATGGTCGTGGTGTCGTGGGCGGCCATCAGCAAGAAGATCATGTGGTTGACGATGTCGTCGTCGCTGAACTCGTGGCCGTCCTCGCTGCGGGCCGCGCAGAGCTGGGCGAACAGGTCCCGGCCGCCCCCGTGCTCCCCCTCGCGGCGCTTGGCGGGCAGGTGGGCGCGGAAGAACTCCTCCAGGAAGGCCCGTGCCTTGAGCCCCCGGGCCCAGGGCGTGCCGGGGACGGGCTTGCGGAGGACCGAGGTGCCGGCGCGCACCGCGGCGACGAAGGCCTGGTTGACCCGTTGCTGCTCCTCGGGGCCCAGCTCGACGCCGACGAAGGTCTCCAGGGCCAGGTCCAGGGTGAGCGCCTTGAACAGGTGGTGCATCCGCACCGGCCGCCCGACCCCGCCGGGCCGCGCGGCCGCACCCGGCTGCGTGGTGTCGAGCCGGGCGAGGTTGCGGCGTACGTGGGGGGCCATCACGGCGTGGTAGCTGCGCAGCGCGTCGTTGGTGAAGGCCTGCTGCAGGATCCGCCGGTGGTGCAGGTGCTCGTCGAAGTCGAGCAGCATGATGCCCCGGTGGAAGAAGGGCCCGATGAAGTGCGACCAGGCGGGGCCGTTGGCGAAGGTCCGGTCCCGGTTGACCAGCACCTGCTCGGCCAGGTCCGCCCCGGCCGTGACGTAGAGAGTGATGCCGAAGACGTTGAGCCGGTAGACCTCTCCGTAGGCCTCCCGCAGCCACGCGTTGTGCTCGATCGGGTGGTAGCGCAGCTGCAGCAGGTGGGGCAGGCCCAGGACCGGCCCCCGTGCCCGCTTGTGCCCGGCCGGCGTGCTCACCGCCATCGCGTCCGCCTTCCGCGCTGACATGTTGCGACAAATCTGTTTCAATGTATCACCATGACCACGGCACGGCGAGCTGCCCCGCGTCCGGTCCGGGCGCTGCCGCTCGGGCCGGACTCGTTGACGTGGCGCTACTTCGGCGACCACCGGATGGCCCTGCTCGGCCCCCGGGCCGCGGTGCTGCAGAACATGCTCCCCGCGCTGGGGCAGGGGGTCGAGGACCACTCGGTGTGGTTCGCGGAGACCCTGGCCCGCCTGCAGCGCAGCATCCCGCCGATCTATGAGACCGTCTACGGCGCCGACCCCGAGACCAGCGGACACGAGGTCCGTGACTTCCACCGGTCGATCCGGGGCCGGCTGCCCGACGGGACCGCCTACAGCGCGCTGAACCCGGGCACCTACTACTGGGCGCACGCCTGCTTCGTCGAGCACCTGATCACCGCGACCGACACCTTCATCCGCCGCCTCGGTGCTGCGGAGAAGGAACAGCTCTTCGCCGAGTCGCTCACCTGGTTCGACCGGTACGGCGTGAGCTCGCACGGCACCCCGCGGACCTACGCGGAGTTCGTCGCCTACCACCAGCAGGCCCTGGAGGAGCGGCTGGTCGCCCACCGGACGGCGACCTACGGCGTGGGCTACGCGACCAAGGGCTGGCCGCGGCCGCAGCGGGTCCCGCGCGCGGTGTGGTGGCTGCTGCGCCGGCCGGTGAACGCGGTCAGCTCCGCACTCACGATCGGCGGGATGCCGCCGCGGGCCCGCGAGATCCTCGCCCTGCCGTGGGACGACCGCCGGGAACGCCGCTACCGGCGGTTCGCCGCGTGCTGCCGGGCACTGGACGTCGTCTACCGGCGGCTGCCGGCGACCTGGCGGATGCACCGGATCCCGCTGCGCGCCTACCGGCGCGAAGGCTTCGCAGCGCCCCGCTGACCCTCCCGCGGGTCAGGGCGCCTGCAGGTTCTCCACCTCGACCCGCGCGGGATCGTCGGCCGTCGGGTAGCCCCAGACCTGGGCCAGGAAGCTGGTCTCCAGCTCCGCGGCCCGGACGACCGCCGCCGGCTCTCGGAAGCCGTGGGCCTCCCCGGGGAACATCGCCAGCGCCACCGGCAGCCCCCGTGCGCGCAGCGCCGCCGCCATCTCCACGGCCTGCCCGGGCGGGACGACCCGGTCCTCCTCGCCCTGGAGCAGCAGCAGGGGGCGGTCGATGCCCTCGACGTGGTGCAGCGGTGAGCGGGCCGCGTAGGTCTCCCGGGCCGCCGGCCACGGCCCGACCAGGCCGTCGAGGTAGCGGGACTCGAACTTGTGGGTCTCCTGGGCGAGCAGCGAGAGGTCGGCGACCCCGAAGTAGCTGACGCCGGCGCTGAACACGTCGTGGAAGGCCAGCGCGGCGAGCACCACGAAGCCACCCGCCGACCCGCCGCGGACCCCGAGCCGGTCACCGTCGACGACCCCGGTCTCGGCGAGGTGCCGGGCGCCGGAGACGCAGTCCTCGATGTCGGCGACGCCCCACGTCCCCTGCAGCTGCTCCCGGTAGGCGCGGCCGTAGCCGGTGGACCCGGCGTAGTTGACGTCGAGCACGGCCAGGCCCCGCGAGGTGAAGTAGCCGACCCAGGGCCGGGGGACCGCCACCGCCGCCGAGGTCGGCCCCCCGTGGGCGGTCACGATCAGCGGCGGCAGCTCGTCCGCCGGTCCGGTGACGTCGGGGTGGGTCGGCCGGTAGAGGAACCCGTGCGCGGTCTCGCCGTCGTGGCCGGGCCAGCTGACCGGCTCCGCCCGTGGGGTGTACGCCGGGTCCGGTGCCGGCCCCCGGGCCTCGACCACCGTGAGCGACCCGGCATCGAGGTCCACGACGACCGTCGCGTAGCCGCGCTCGCTCAGCCCCGCCTCGCACACGATCCCGTCGGGGTGCGGCCCCAGGCCGGTCGCCGAGACGAGCGGCAGGTCGAGGTCGGTCACGGCGCCGGGCCGGTCGGGGTCGAGCACACTGAGGCGCCCCAGGCCCGCGACGTGGCGCACCGCGACGAGCCGGCCGTCGGCGGAGCGGGTCATCGCCCGGGTGCGGAGAGTCCACGCCGGCTCGCCGTACTCGCTGCCCTCCCCGGCCAGGGCGACCGGCGGGTCCTCCCCGGCGGCGTGGGCGAGGAAGGGCACCGACCAGCCACCCGGGTCGGCGAGGAACGCGAGCCGGTCGGCGTCGACCCACACCGGCTCGAGCGCGGTGCGGCCCGGCCCGCCGCCCACCTCTCGCGCCGTGACCACCGCGCCTTCCTCGTCGAGGTCGGCCACCCGCACGCAGGCGGCGTCCCACGGCATGGCCGGGTGGGACCACTGCACCCACGCGAGGCGGCGGCCGTCGGGCGAGAGCGCCGGGTCGGCGACGAAGTCGGGGAGCCCGGGGTCGCCGGCGTCGTCGGCGTCGGGGCGCGGGACGCTGCGCCGCCGGCCGGGCACGACCACCACGCCGAGGGTCGGCTCGGCGGGGTCCAGTGGCAGGCGGACCAGCTCGTTGACCGGCTCGAGGCCCCGTGAGCGGTGGTCCTCGCGCACCGCGAAGCACACCCCGCGGCCGGGATCGATCTCCATGGCCGACCAGCGCACGGCCGCCCCGTCCACCGGCGGGGTCAACGGTCGTGCACGGCCGTCGAGGCGCCACAGCTGCTGGGTGCTGAAGTCCACGGCGAGGACGATCCCCTCGCGCACCGCGTAGGCGCCCCCGCCGTACTCGTGCACGCGCGAGCGCACCGACATCCAGGCCGGTGAGACGTCGACGGTGCCGCCCCCGGGCTCCCGGCGGCACAAGATGACCCGTCCGCCGCTCTCGGGCCGGGTGCGCAGGAAGTAGACGGACCCGCCGTCGGCGCGGGGGTCGGCGGGCACGCCTCCGGACGAGACGAGGTCCGCGGTGGACACGGGAGAGGGCCACGAGCCGTGGGGGAGTGCGCGAGTTGCCATGGCTCCATCCTCGCCGAGCGCCGCAGCGTCCCAGCGCCCGGTCCGTCTATGTTGGAGCCCATGGCCGACCGCTCTCCCCTGGGACTGCTCGACACCGACTCGCTGGTCGGCGAGGAGGACCGCGCCATCGCGCAGACCGTGCGCCGCTTCGTCGACGACCGGATCCGTCCCGAGATCGCCGAGTGGTACGAGAACGGCAGCACCCCGGTGCGCGAGCTGGCCCGGGACCTGGGCGGGATCGGCGCCCTCGGCATGCACCTCGAGGGCTACGGCTGCGCCGGCACCAGCACGACGGCCTACGGGCTTGCCTGCCTCGAGGTCGAGGCCGGCGACTCGGGCGTGCGCTCGCTGATGTCGGTGCAGGGCAGCCTGGCGATGTACGCCATCCACGCGCACGGCTCGGAGGAGCAGAGGCAGCAGTGGCTCCCGCAGATGGCCACCGGCGAGAGGATCGGCTGCTTCGGGCTGACCGAGTCCGACTTCGGCTCCAACCCCGCCGGGATGCGCACGCGGGCCCGGCGGGACGGGTCGGACTGGGTGCTGGACGGCTCGAAGATGTGGATCACCAACGGGTCGGTCGCCGACGTCGCCGTCGTGTGGGCCCGGGTGGAGGAGGGGCCGGACCGGGGCATCCGCGGGTTCGTCGTACCCACCGAGACCGCGGGGTTCTCCGCCCCGGAGATCAAGCAGAAGATGTCGATGCGCGCCTCGGTGACCAGCGAGCTGGTCCTCGACGGCGTGCGGCTGCCCGCGGAGGCGGTCCTGCCCGGCGTGAGCGGGCTGCGCGGTCCGCTCAGCTGCCTGACCGAGGCGCGGTTCGGCATCATCTTCGGCTCGGTCGGGGCTGCCCGGGACTGCCTGGAGGCGACGCTGCGCTACGTCGGCGAGCGGGAGATCTTCGACAAGCCGCTCGGCGCCTTCCAGATCACCCAGACCAAGCTCGCCGACATGACCGTGGAGCTGGGCAAGGCGATGCTGCTGGCGCTGCACCTGGGCCGGCTCAAGGACGAGGGCCGGATCACCGCCGAGCAGGTCAGCATCGGCAAGCTGAACAACATCCGCGAGGCGCTCGGGATCGCCCGCGAGTGCCGCACCATCCTCGGCGCGGCGGGCATCACCTCGCAGTGGCCGATGCTGCGGCACGCGAACAACCTGGAGTCCGTGCTCACCTACGAGGGCACCAGCGAGGTGCACCAGCTCGTCCTGGGCAAGGCGCTCACCGGCCAGGACGCGTTTCGCTAGGAGGCGCAGGTCACAGGGCCCGGCGGCCGGTCGATGTGCCGGAACCGGTGCCGATGCCCTACGCTGGTGGCACAAGGATCGTCCAGTCTCGCCTCGATCCTGATGCGTGTTCGCAGCACTGGTCGCACACCCCGGTGGGCACCGTGCTCCACGCCGCCCGTTCCTCGACGAAGCAATCGTCATCGGCTGTGGTGAGACCTCCACACAGTTAGCGACTCCCTTCCACGTGTCTTCCTTCCCTGAGCTCGGCGTCCCCGCCGAGCTGTCCCACGTGCTCGCCTCGGCGGGCATCACCGTGCCCACTCCCATCCAGGCGGCGACGCTGCCGGACTCGCTCTCGGGTCGTGACGTCCTCGGCCGCGGCCGCACGGGCTCCGGCAAGACGATCGCGTTCCTGCTCCCGCTCGTCGCCCGCCTCGCCGCGTCGGGTTCTCGCCGTGCGGCCACGCGTCCGCGCGCCCTGATCCTGGCTCCCACGCGTGAGCTGGTGGCCCAGATCGACGAGGCCTTCCAGCCGCTGGCCAAGGCGGCCGGGCTGCGCTCGCGCACCGTCTTCGGTGGCGTCGGCCAGAACCCCCAGGTGCAGGCCCTGCGCCAGGGCGTCGACGTCGTCATCGCCTGTCCCGGGCGGCTCGAGGACCTGATCAGCCAGGGCGCCTGCGACCTCGGCGCGGTCGAGGTCACGGTGCTCGACGAGGCCGACCACATGGCCGACCTCGGCTTCCTCCCCGCCGTACGCCGCCTGCTGGACCGGACTCCCCGCGACGGTCAGCGGATGCTGTTCTCGGCGACCCTCGACTCCGGTGTGAACGTGCTGGTCAAGCGCTACCTGTCCTCGCCGGCCACCCACGAGGCCGACTCCGCGGTCTCGCCGGTGTCCTCGATGGACCACCACGTGCTGCACCTGCACCGCGACCAGCGGGTGCCGGTGCTGGTCGACCTGACCAGCGCGCCGGGGCGCTCGGTGGTGTTCACCCGCACCAAGCACGGCGCGAAGGCGCTGGCGCGCCAGCTGAACCGCAACGGCGTGCCCACCGTGGAGATGCACGGCAACCTGGCCCAGAACGCCCGCACCCGCAACATGGAGGCCTTCCACTCCGGCAAGGCGAGCACCCTGGTGGCCACCGACATCGCCGCGCGCGGCATCCACGTCGACGACGTGGCCCTGGTGATCCACGCCGACCCGCCCGCGGAGCACAAGGCCTACCTGCACCGCTCGGGACGCACCGCGCGTGCCGGTGCTGCCGGCACCGTCATCACGCTGATGACCGACCAGCAGGTCAAGGACGTGCGTGCGCTGACCCGCGCGGCGAAGATCTCGCCGACGACCACGAAGGTCGCCGGTCCGGGTCACCCGGTGCTCACCCAGCTCGCACCGGGTGAGCGGGTGCTCGTCGAGGGCGGCCTCGTCGAGGACCGTCCGGCGGCCTCCGCCCAGGGCCCCGGCTCCGCAGGGGGCGGTGGGCGACGTCGCTCCGGCGGCCGGGGACGCGGCGGCCAGTCGCGTTCGGGCCAGTCGCGGTCGGGCCAGTCGCGTTCGGGCCAGTCGGGATCGGGCCAGTCGCGTTCGGGCCAGGCGCGGTCGGGCGGCCACAGTGCCGCCGGCTTCAGCAGCAGCCGCCGCTCTCGCTGAGCGAGCCTGCGGCGAGGACCCGCGCCGGCACGGCCCGGTGCCGTGCCGGACGGGCGCCCGCACCGGCGTGGCAGGCTGGTCCCCATGGAGGTGCTGACCCCGCGCGACGTGCCCCTCGGCGGACTGCGGGCGATGACCGTGCGGCGCACGCTCCCGCAGCGCCGGCGCTCCCTGATCGGTGCCTGGTGCTTCCTGGACCACTACGGGCCGGACCAGGTCGACGGCTCGGGCGCGATGGTGGTGCCGCCGCACCCGCACACCGGGCTGCAGACCGTCAGCTGGCTGTTCACCGGTGAGATCGAGCACCGCGACTCCGGCGGCCACCACGCCTTCGTCCGGCCCGGTGAGCTGAACCTGATGACCGCCGGCCGCGGGATCAGCCACAGCGAGTACTCCACGACCGGCACGACCACGCTGCACGGCGCCCAGCTCTGGCTGGCCCTGCCCGACGGTGACCGCCAGGTCGACCCGGCCTTCGAGCACCACGCTCCGGAGCCGGTCTCCGGAGCGGGGTGGGAGGCGCGGGTCTTCCTCGGCTCGCTGCTCGGCTCCACCTCTCCGGTGCGCACCTACAGCCCCGTGCTCGGCGCCGAGGTCACTCTCGCCGCGGGCACGACCCTGGCGCTGTCGGTCGAGGCCACCCACGAGCTCGGCGTGCTCGTGGACACCGGCAGCCTGCGGGTCGACGGCACGCCGCTGGGGACCCACGAGCTCGGCTTCTTGACCCCGGGGGCCACCGAGGTCGAGCTCAGCGCCGCCGAGGACGCCCGGGTCCTGGTGCTCGGTGGCGCGCCGTTCGGCGAGCGGATCGTGATGTGGTGGAACTTCATCGGGCGCGAGCACGAGGAGGTCCTCGACTACCGGGCAGCCTGGCAGGCGCTCCTGGCCCACGGGGACGACCGGCGCTTCGCACTGCCCGAGCACGATCCGCTGGAGGCGCTGCCCGCGCCCCCGCTGCCGAACGCGCGGATGCTCAAGCGGGGCCCCTGACCGCGGGGACGCCGGCCCGCCTAGGCTCACCGAGGTGACCGGGCAGCAGCGGGGTGGCGCCATCCCCGGCAAGACGACGGAGCGCCGATGAGCCAGGGGCCGGTGACCGGCGAGGACGGCATCGCCCGTTGCCCCTGGGCCCGGCAGCCCGGGACCATGCAGGACTACCACGACACCGAGTGGGGGGTCCCGGTGCGCGGGGAGACCGGCCTGTTCGAGCGGCTCAGCCTGGAGGGCTTCCAGGCCGGCCTGTCGTGGGCGACCATCTTGAACAAGCGCGACCGCTTCCGCGAGGTCTTCCACGGCTTCGAGGTCGACCGGGTGGCGTCGATGAGCGACACCGACCTCGAGCGACTGCTGCAGGACACCGGCATCGTCCGCAACCGTGCCAAGGTCGAGGCGACCCGCACGAACGCCGTCGCCACCGCGAGGCTGCGTGCCGACGGCGGGCTGGAGGAGCTCGTCCTGGGCTTCCGGCCCGAGCAGACGCCGCGACCGGTCACCGCCGAGCAGGTGCCGACCGTCTCGGCCGAGTCGGCGGCGCTGTCCCGGGCGCTGCGCAAGCGGGGCTTCGCGTTCGTCGGCCCGACCACCATGCACGCGCTGATGGAGGCCACCGGGCTGGTCGACACCCACCTGCTCGGCTGCCACCGCCGCGGCGCGAGCGGGCTGTGGCCCGACTGACTAGGCCTCGGCGGGCCGCTCGTCCTCCGTGGCCGCCGCGTGGCGGCCGGCGGCCGCGTCCGGCTCGGCCACGGGGACGTCGGCCCCGGCCGGCTCACCCACCGTGGCCGGACCCTCCGCCCGGTGGACTCCGGGCTCCACGCTCGGCTGCACGCTCGGCTGCGCGCTCGGCTGCGCGGGCCGCTGCTCGGCCTGCTGGGAGCTCGCGGCGTCGGCGGCCGCGGTCTCGGCGCGGGCGGCGGCGCTGGCCGAGGTCGTGCGCAGCTCCACCGCGGGCATCAGCAACAGGATGAGGAAGGCGAGCAGCATCACGCTGCCGCCGCACAGCAGCACCAGGCTCATCGAGTCGGCGAAGCCCACCTGGAAGGGGTGCGCGAGGAGGTCGTTCATCCTGCCGATGATCGAGGAGTCGTCCTGCACCGAGGCGAAGACGCCGCCGCCCTGGCTGGGATGGGCCAGGCCGGCCAGCACCTGGTCGTTCAGCGTGCTGTGCGGGATCTGCCCGGCCGCGGCCGCCTTCTCGATGTCCGGCGCGGCGGCGGTGAAGGCGCTGCGGATGTTCTCGCCCAGCGTGCTGAACAGCAGCGAGAGGAACACCGCGACACCCAGGGTGCCCCCGAGCTGTCGGAAGAAGGTCGCCGAGCTGGTCGCGACGCCGATCTCCCGTGGCGGGACGGCGTTCTGGACGATGATCGTCAGCGGCTGCATGCACTGCCCGATCCCGAGGCCGAGGAAGACCATCCCGCCCATCACCCACAGCAGGCTGGTGTCGGCCGAGACCAGGGACAGCCCGATCATCGACAGCCCCGCCATCGCCGAGCCGATGATCGGGAAGATCCGGATGGTGCCGGTGCGCGAGGTGATCTGGCCGGTGACGATGCCGGCGCTCATCATCCCGAGCACCATCGGCAGCATCATCAGGCCGGCCTTGGTGGGCGAGGCCCCGTGCACGATCTGCATGTACTGCGGCAGCACGGTGATGGCACCGAACATCGCCGAGCCGACGATCACGCTGGCCGCGATCACCACCGCGGCGGCACGCAGCCGGAAGATGCGCAGCGGGATCAGGGCGTCCTCACCCATCCGGCGCTCCGCGAGCACGAAGGCGAGCGCCCCCAGGGCGCCCACGGCGTAGCAGCCCAGCGAGCGCGGCGAGCCCCAGCCCCAGGTGCGGCCCTGCTCGGCCACCGTGAGCAACGGCACCAGTGCGACCACCAGCGAGACGGCCCCCCACCAGTCGATGCGGGCCTGGCGACGCTGGTGGTGCAGGTGCAGGTTGCGGGTCACCACGAACAGTGCGGCGATCCCGATCGGGACGTTCACCAGGAACACCCAGCGCCAGCCGGTGATGCCCAGGATGGAGGCCTGGCCGGCGAACAGGCCGCCGGCCACGGGACCGAGCACGCTCGAGGTGGCGAAGACGGCCATGAAGTAGCCGGTGTACTTCGCGCGCTCGCGCGGCGAGACGATGTCGCCGATGATCGCGAGAACCAGGGTGAACAGCCCGCCGGCACCCAGGCCCTGCAGGGCGCGCAGGGCGGCCAGCATGTACATCGAGTTGGCGAACGAGCACGCCGCCGAACCGATGATGAACACCGTGATCGCGAACAGGAAGAGCTTCTTGCGCCCGTAGAGGTCGCCGAGCTTGCCGTAGATCGGCGTGGTGATGGTGGTGGTGATCAGGTACGCCGTGGTCGCCCACGCCTGGATCGAGAGCCCGTTGAGGTCGTCGGCGATGGTGCGGATCGCCGTGGCGACGATGGACTGGTCCAGCGCGGCCAGGAACATGCCCAGCAACAGGCCGGACAGGATCGTCAGGATCTGGGCATGGGTGTAGTCCTCGTGCTCGGTCCCGGCGTCGTGGGCGGGGGATCCGGCATCGGTTGCGGTGGTGGTCGCCAAGTAGAGCTGCCTCGGGTCGTGGTGGGGCGGTCGAGCGGGTCGGGCCGACCGATCAAGATTAGTTGCTCACCTCAAGCACATGCACATCGAGACCGCCGCCCGGGGGCACGCGGCGCCGCTCAGGCGTGCTCGATGGCCTCCTGGAGCGCGGCGAGCACGAGCAGCGCCGTGTCCGGCCGGGCGTTGTGCCCCATCAGGCCGATCCGCCACACCGAGGCGGCGAACTCCCCGGCGCCGGCGCCGATCTCCAGACCGTGCCGCTCCAGCAGGTAGCCGCGCACCCGCGCGGAGTCCACGCCCTCGGGCACGCGGACCGTCGTCAGCTCCGGGAGCCGGTGGCCCTCCTCGGCGAACAGGGTCAGCCCCATCGCCTCCAGCCCGTCCTGGAGCAGCCGGCCGGCCTCCGCGTGCCGGGCCCACACGGGCTCGAGCCCCTCCTCGAGGATCCGACCCAGCGCGGCGTGCAGCGAGACGACCATCGCCGTCGGCGCGGTGTGGTGGTAGGTCCGCTTCGTCGCGCCGCCGCCCGTGCCCGCCTCGCCGACGTAGCCACCGAGGAGGCCGAGGTCGAGGTACCACGACTGCGGCTTCTCGACCCGTCGCCCGAAGGCGCGGTCGTTGATGGTGAACGGGGCGAGCCCCGGCGCGACCCCGAGGCACTTCTGGGTGCCGGCGTAGCCCACGTCCACGCCCCAGTCGTCGGCGTGCACCGGGATGCCCGCGATCGAGGTGACCGCGTCCACCACGAGCAGCGCGTCGGGACGGTCCCGGTCGCGCGCGGCACCGAGTGCCGAGATGTCGGAACGAACCCCGGTGGAGGTCTCGGCGTGCACGGCCGCGATGATCGCCGGCTCGGGGTGCGCCTCGACCACGCGCTGCACGTCGACCGGGGTGCCCCACTCGTGCTCCACGGGTACGACGTCGGCCCCGCACCGGGCGGCCACCTCGCACATCCGCTGCCCGAACAGCCCGTTCACCGCGACGACGACGACGTCTCCGGGGTGCACGGTGTTCACGAACGCCGCCTCCATCCCTGCCGAGCCGGTCGCCGAGAGGGGCAGGGTGCGCGCGTTCGTCGTACCCCACACCCGGCGGAGCCGTTCGCAGGTCTCGTCCATCAGGTCGATGAACACCGGGTCGAGGTGGCCGAGCAGCGGCAGCCCGAGGGCGGCCGTGGCCTCGGGGTAGGGGTTGCTGGGTCCGGGGCCGAACAGGTGGCGCTGGCGGAGGGAGGTCATGGCTCGAACCTAGATGACCGGGTCCGGCTGGAGGACCGCACCCGGGTTGAGGATGCCGTCCGGGTCGAGCGCCTGCTTCACGCGCCGGCTGAGCGCCATCACGTCCGGGCCGAGCTGGTCGGGCAGCGCCGCCCTCTTGGTGCGGCCGACGCCGTGCTCGCCGGTGATGGTGCCCCCGAGCGAGATCGCCAGCGCCATCACCTCGTCGAAGGCGACCCGGGCCCGGCGCTCCGCCTCGAGGTCGGTCGGGTCGAAGACGATGATCGGGTGGGTGTTGCCGTCCCCGGCGTGCGCCACCACGGGGATCTGCACGTCGTGTCGGTCCGCGATCTCGGCGATCCCGTCGACGAGGTCCGGCAGCAGCGGGATCGGTGCCCCCACGTCCTCGAGCAGCAGGCTGCCCTTGAGCTCCAGGGCGACGAAGGCGTTGCGTCGCGCCGAGACGAACATCTCCGACTCCTCGGGGTCGGTGGTCACCACCACCTCGCTCGCACCGGCCGCGGCGCACGCCTGCTCCATCACCCCGATCTCGAGCGCGCGGGCCTCTCCCGGCGCGTCGGACTGGGCCACCATCAGCGCCCCCGCGGCGCGGTCGAGGCCGTGGGACTTCCAGTCCTCGACGGCGTTGATGGAGGCGTTGTCCATCAGCTCCATCATCGAGGGACGCACCCGGGCGCCGATCGCGACGACCGCACGCGAGGCGGCCGTCATCGAGGCGAAGGTGGCCACCATCGTCGCCCGGTCCCCCTGAGCCGGGACCAGCCGCAGGATCGCCCGCGTGACGATGCCGAGGGTGCCCTCGCTGCCGACGAAGAGCTTGAGCAGGGACAGGCCGGCGACGTCCTTGATCCGCTTGCCGCCGAGAGTCACCAGGGTGCCGTCGGCCAGCACCACGTCCATGCCGAGGACGTAGTCGGTGGTGACGCCGTACTTCACGCAGCACAGCCCTCCCGCGTTGGTCGCCACGTTGCCGCCGATCGAGCAGATCTCGAACGACGAGGGGTCGGGCGGGTACCAGAGGCCCGCCGCGGCCGCGGCCGCCTTGACCTCCGCGTTCAGTGCCCCCGGCTCCACGACGGCGACCCGGCACGCGGTGTCGATCTCCACCGCGCGCATTCGCTCCAGGCTGACGACGAGGCCACCTTCGACGGCCGAGGAGCCCCCCGACAGGCCGCTGCCCGCCCCGCGCGGCACGACGGGCACGCCGTGCCGTGCCGCCCAGCGCACCGCGACCTGGACCTGGCTCGCGTCCTGGGCGCGCACGACAGCCGCCGGTGTGCCGGCGCCGGCGTCGCGGGCCCAGTCGTAGCGGTACTGCTCGAGGGCCTCGGGCTCGGTGAGCACGACGCCCGAGGGGAGCGAGTCGGCCAGCTGGGTGAGCGCCTCCGGGGACGCAGCGGTCGCCATGGGCCCACTCAAGCACGCACGCCGGGGCGAGACACTAGGTTGTGCGCCATGACATCAACGCGCACGCGAGTCCACGCGTTCGGAGACGACGCCCTCGGCGAGCACGACGCGGTGGGCCTCGCCGCGGAGGTCCGGGCGGGCCGGGTCTCGCGTGCCGAGCTGGTCGAGGCGGCGATCGCCCGCACCCGGGCGCTGGACGAGGTGCTCGACGGCCTCGCGGCCGAGCGGTTCGACGAGGCCGCCGCGGAGGCGAGCACCCCTGGCGAGGGCTTCTTCGGGGGGGTGCCCACCTTCGTCAAGGACAACAGCGACGTGGCCGGACAGCCCACCCAGCAGGGCAGTCGCGCCTACGTCGCCGAGCCGGCCCCCGCCGACGGCGACTTCGCGCGGATGATCCGGCTGGTCGGGACGACGGTGCTCGGCAAGACCCGCCTCTCCGAGTACGGCTTCAGTGCCAGTGCCGAGTTCAGGGACGACGTTCCGGTCCGCAACCCGTGGCACACGGCCTACTCCTCGGGGGCCTCCTCGGCCGGCTCGGCGGCGTTCGTCGCCGGCGGTGCGGTGCCGATGGCGCACGCCAACGACGGTGGTGGCTCGATCCGGATCCCGGCCGCGTGCACCGGCCTGGTCGGGCTGAAGGCCACCCGGGGCCGGATCCCCAGCGACAAGGCCAACCGCGAGATGCCGGTGCAGATCGTGCACGACGGCGTGGTCACCCGTTCGGTGCGCGACACCGCTGCCTTCGTGCGGGAGTCCGAGCGGGTCTACCGCGACCTGAAGCTGCCGCCCGTCGGCGACGTGACCGGGCCCGGCAGGCCGAGGCTGCGGGTCGCGCTGGTCACCGACTCCATCGGCGGGCGGAGCACCGACCCGGAGACTCTCGGCGCCGTGGAGAAGACCGCGGCCCTGCTCGAGGAGCTCGGTCACGTCGTGGAGCGGGTGGACCTGCCGGTGAAGGAGTCCTTCGCCGAGGACTTCCTGGACTACTGGAGCCTGCTGGCGCTGGCGATCAGCCGCACCGGCAAGAAGATGTTCAACCCCGGCTTCGACCGCCGCCTCAACGACAACCTCACCCAGGGGCTGGCCCGGCGGGCGACCGGGCGGCTGTGGCGGATGCCGGTGGCGATCGCGCGGCTCCGGCGCTCGCACATGACCACCGCCCGGCTGTTCTCGGTCCACGACGTGGTGCTCACCCCGACCTTGGCCAAGACGGTCCCCGAGCTCGGCTGGCTGGACCCGAAGCAGCCCTACGAGACGGTGATCGAGCGACTCCTCGAGTGGGTGGCCTTCACCCCGCTCCAGAACGCCACCGGGGACCCGGCGATCTCGTTGCCGATGGGGTCGACCGCGCACGGCCTCCCGATCGGCGTACAGCTCTCGGCCGGGCGGGGCTATGACCGCCGGTTGCTCGAGCTCGCCTACGAGCTCGAGGAAGCCCACCCGTTCGCCCGCATCCAGGACTGATCCCGCCGGGTCACACCTGCCGGCCGTGCGGTCCCGAGGGCCCCGCGGGCCGAGTGCCGCAGCAGCGGTGACGGCCCCCCGCCGACCGATTTCGGGTATCGCACCGGCCCTGTGTATTCTGCTCGCTGGCCCACGGAGCACGATCTGGGTCGCGCCCCTTTAGCTCAGTCGGCAGAGCGTCTCCATGGTAAGGAGAAGGTCTACGGTTCGATTCCGTAAAGGGGCTCTGGGAGTCTCCCGCCGCCACCCGGAATGCCACGGTGGCCGGGCGTGTTCCCAGTGGCGGGGTAGCTCAGGTGGTTAGAGCACACGGCTCATAATCGTGGTGTCGCGGGTTCGAGTCCCGCCCCCGCTACTCAGGCACCGACCGCAGCAAGGCACCACCCGCAGGCAAGGAAGAAGGCACGAACGTGGCCAGCAAGAGCTCTGACGTCCGCCCCAAGATCACCTTGGCGTGCGTGGACTGCAAGGAACGCAACTACATCACCAAGAAGAACCGTCGCAACGACCCGGACCGCATGGAGCTGAAGAAGTTCTGCCCCCGTTGCCGCAAGCACACCGAGCACCGCGAGACCCGCTGAGCCCCGGCTCAGGTTCCTCGCACCACCAACGGCCCCGGCATCGCCGGGGCCGTTGCTGCGTCTGGGCGACTGCCCCGCTGGGTGACCCGTTAGCGTCAGCACCGTGCCCGACACCGCTGCCCCGGCTCTCGCCGAGCTGACCACGTTGCGCCTCGGCGGTCCTGCCGCCGAGGTGGTGGAGGCGCGTGACGAGGCCTCGCTCGTCGAGGCGGTCAGCTCCGCGGACGCCGCCGGTGTCCCGGTGCTCGTCGTGGGCGGCGGCAGCAACCTGGTCGTGGCCGACGAGGGGTACGCCGGGCGCGTCGTCGTCGTCCGCAACACCGGCCTGTCCGTCGAGGCGGACGCCTGTGGCGGCGCCTATGTCGAGGTCGGAGCGGGGGAGGACTGGGACGGCGTGGTCGCGACGGCCGTGGAGCGCGGTTGGGTGGGTCTCGAGGCGCTCTCGGGCATCCCCGGCACCACCGGAGCCACCCCCATCCAGAACGTCGGCGCCTACGGGCAGGAGGTGGCCGGGACCCTCGCCCGGGTGCGCACGTGGGACCGGGTCCGGCGCAGCGTGCGCACCTTCGCCGCCGCCGAGTGCCGCTTCGGCTACCGCACCAGCCGGTTCAAGCAGGACCCGGAGCGGTTCGTGGTGCTGAGCACCACCTTCCAGCTTCCCCTCGGCGACCTCGGTGCCCCCGTGCAGTACGCCGAGCTCGCCGCCGCCCTCGACGTGGGGATCGGGGAGCGTGCCCCCGCCCGGGCGGTCCGCGAGGCGGTGCTCGGGCTGCGCCAGCGCAAGGCGATGGTGCTCGATCCGGAGGACCACGACACCTGGAGCACGGGCTCGTTCTTCACCAACCCGGTCGTGCCCGCCGACCGGGTGCCCGCCGGCGCCCCCGGGTGGCCGCAGCCGGACGGGCAGGTCAAGACGAGCGCCGCCTGGCTGATCGAGCACGCCGGCTTCGCGAAGGGCTACGGCACCGACCGCGTCCGAGTGTCCTCACGGCACCCGCTCGCCCTGACCAACCGTGGTGCCGGCACCACTGCCGAGCTGCTCGCCCTGGCGCGCGAGATCCGCGACGGCGTCGAGAAGCAGTTCGCGATCCGGCTGGTCAACGAGCCGGTGCTCGTGGGCTGCACCCTGTGATGGGCCCTAGATGTTGCTGCCGCCGCTCGACGTCCCTGCGACCGTGGCCAGGACGGCCAGGGCGATCAGTCCCAGGACGGCCAGGATCAGCAGCACCGTGCCGATGATCCCGGTGATCATGCCGCCCCGGGCGGCCCCCTCCCCGCCGAGCCGACCCTGCGAGGCCTCGATCTCCTTCAGGGCGTTGCGGCCCAGCGCCCAGGCGAACGGGGAGGCGACCAGACCCAGGCCGCACAGCACCAGGCCGCCGACCAGGCCGACGATGCCCAGCACGAGCGCCACGGTCGACTGCGGGTGGTCGGGACGGGCCGGCGCGAAGCCGGCATAGGGCGGCTGGCCGTAGCCCGGCTGGCCGTACGGGAGCTGGCCGTAGCCCGGCTGGCCGTAGGCCGGTCCGCCGTAGCCCTGCTGGCCGTACGGGGGCTGGCCGTAGCCCGGCTGGCCGTACGGGGGCTGGCCGTAGGCGGGCTGGCCGTACCCCTGCTGGCTCTGCTGACGTGCCTGCTCGGCGGCCTGGCGCTCCCAGTAGCCGACCGGCTCGGTGGGTTCGGTGCCGGCGTCGGCCGCGGCTCGCGATGGCGGGCCCCACGCTGGACCCGGTGGTGGAGCCGGGGGCGGGGGCGGTGTCGGCTCCTCGGAGCCACCCTCGGACGCGGGGTCGTCGGGCCGTTGCGGGTTCTCGCCCGGATAGGTGCTCATGGGGCCATTGTCCCCAACCAGCTCTCGATCTCACCCAGCCACCGGGCCTTGTCCTCCTCGGGCGCCCGGGAGGCGCGGAAGGAGGAGCGGGCCAGCTCGGCGAGCTGCTCGTCGGTGAGGTCGTGCGCGGCACGCATGGTGGCGTACTGGCTGCCCAGCCGGGAGCCGAACAGCAGCGGGTCGTCGGCACCGAGGGCGATCGTCGCCCCGGCCGCCATCAGCTCGGGCAGAGGCACCGAGGTGAGGTCGGTGTAGACCCCGAGCGCGACGTTGGAGACAGGACAGATCTCCAGCGCGATCCCCCGTGAGACGATCAGGTCGAGCAGGTGGGGGTCCTCGACCGCGCGGACGCCGTGACCGAGCCGCTGGGCGTGCAGCTCCTCGACGCAGACCCGCACGGAGTCCGGTCCCAGCAGCTCTCCTCCGTGGGGATCCAGCAGCAGCCCGGCCCGCTCGGCGATGCCGAACGCCGGGGCGAAGTCGCGGGTGGAGCCGCGGCGCTCGTCGTTGGACAGGCCGAAGCCGACCACACCCCGGTCGACGTACTGCGCCGCGAGACGCGCGAGCGTGCGCGCGTCCAGCGGGTGCCGGGTGCGGTTGGCCGCGATCACCACCGCCATCCCGATGCCGACCTCGCGCGAGGCCTCCCGCACGGCGTCCAGCACCAGGTCGGTGAAGGCGGTGATGCCGCCGAAGCCCGCGGCGTAGCCGCTGGGGTCGACCTGGATCTCCAGCCACCTGCCCCCGTCGCGCTTGTCGTCCTCGGCCGCCTCGCGCACCAGCCTGCGCACGTCCTCCGGCGTGCGCAGCACCGACCGGGCCACGTCGTAGAGCCGCTGGAAGCGGAACCAGCCCTTCTCGTCGGCCGCGGAGAGCACCGGGGGCCAGTCCTCGACCAGCGCGTCGGGCAGGTGGTGGCCGTCCCGCTCGGCGAGCTCGAGGAGGGTCGAGTGCCGCATGGAGCCGGTGAAGTGCAGGTGCAGGTGCGCCTTGGGCAGGTCCGCGAGTGCCCGACGGTGGGGACGCACCGTCAGGCGAACAGCTTCTGGAGCCGGGTGATCCCCTCGACCAGGTCGTCGTCCCCCAGGGCGTAGGAGAGTCGCAGGTAGCCCGGTGAGCCGAACGCCTCACCCGGGACGACCGCGACCTCGGCCTTCTCCAGGATGATCTCGGCCAGCTCTGCCGACGTGTTCGCCACGGCGCCGTCGATGTCGCGCCCGAGCAGACCTCGCACCTGCGGGTAGGCGTAGAACGCCCCCTCCGGCTCCGGGCAGACCACCCCGTCGATCTCGTTGAGCATCGTCACGATCCGCCGACGGCGCCGGTCGAAGGCCCGCTTCATCTCCTCGACCGCGGTCAGGTCGCCCTCGAGCGCCGCGATCGCCGCGCGCTGGGCCACGTTGGCGACGTTGGAGGTCGCGTGCGACTGCAGGTTGCCGGCCGCCTTGATGACGTCGGGGGGACCGATCATCCAGCCCACGCGCCAGCCGGTCATGGCGTAGGTCTTGGCCACGCCGTTGACCACCAGGCAGTGCTCGCGGACCTCGGGACACAGCGCCGGCAGAGAGCCGGTCTCGATGTCGCCGTAGACCAGGTGCTCGTAGATCTCGTCGGTGAGCACCCACAGCCCGTGAGCGACGGCCCACGCGCCGATCTGCTCGATCTCCGCAGAGGTGTAGACGGCGCCGGTCGGGTTGGAGGGGGAGCAGAACAGCAGCACCTTGGTCTTCTCGGTGCGGGCCGCCTCGAGCTGCTCGACGGTGACCTTGTAGCCCTGGGTCTCGTCGGCCAGCACCTCCACGGGCACGCCGCCGGCCAGCCTGATCGCCTCCGGGTAGGTCGTCCAGTACGGCGCGGGCAGGATCACCTCGTCACCGGGGTCGAGGATCGTCGCGAAGGCCTCGTAGACGGCGTGCTTGCCGCCGTTGGTGACCAGCACCTGGCTGGGCTCGACCTCGTAGCCGCTGTCGCGCCGGGTCTTCGCCGCGATCGCCTGCTTGAGCTCCGGCAGGCCGCCGGCGGGGCTGTAGCGGTGGTTGCGGGGGTCCCGGCACGCCTCGACGGCCGCGTCGACGACGTACTGCGGGGTCGCGAAGTCGGGTTCGCCGGCCCCGAAGCCGATGACCGGTCGCCCCTCCGCCTTCAGCGCCTTGGCCTTGGCATCGACCTTCAAGGTGGCCGACTCGGCGATGCCGCCGACCCGGGCGGAGACGCGGGCGGTGTTCTCGTAGTGGTTCGGCTGGGGGGTGCTCATGTCCGTCATCGTAGGCGGTGCGGGCGTGCTGATTTGGACTTGCCCTCGGCCCCCTGCGTAGACTCCCTCACTGGTGGAACCCACCCTTGCTTGCCATGCCCTCGTAGCCTCGACACCGGTGCGCGGCGGCCGGCAGGTCGGGCCGGGGTCCGCCGTAGGGCACTAGCTCAACTGGCAGAGCATCGGTCTCCAAAACCGAAGGTTGGGGGTTCAAGTCCCTCGTGCCCTGCGAGAAGTCACCAGGTGCACCCACCGCACCCCACCAGCAGGCAACCCGGGAGGAACAACGTGTCGGACAGGTCCTCGGTCCGCTCGCAGAAGTCTGGCGAGCGCACCAACCCGATCACGTTCTACCGCCAGGTCGTGGCCGAGCTGCGCAAGGTGGTGTGGCCGACCCAGCAGCAGCTGGTCACCTATCTGGTCGTGGTGATGGTGTTCGTGATCGTGATGATCGCCTACGTCTCGGTGCTGGACCTGGGCTTCGGCAAGGCCGTGTTCGCGCTCTTCGGCGGCAAGTAGCAGCACCCATCCGCCGCCCGCGACGGGCGCGAGCAGGTTTCGAAATGACGAGATGACGGAGTAATCGTGTCTGAGCAGTACGACGAGCAGACGGGCGGACAGACGGGCGAGGCGCCCGCCGACCAGCCGGTCGCAGAGACCCCTGAGGTCCTCACCGACCCGGAGACCGGCGAGACCGTCGCCTCCCCGGTGGCCGGCGAGCCCGACGAGTCCTCGGCGCCGGCGTCCGACGACGTCGTCGCGCCCGCCGAGGAGCCCGCGGAGGACTCCGGGAGCGAGGCATCTGTGGCTGACGAGCCCGGTGACGAGCCCGGCGACGAGTCCGGCGACGAGTCCGGCGACCCGGCCGACCCGATGGAGGAGTTCCGCTCCGCGCTGCGCGAGAAGGAGGGCGACTGGTTCGTCGTGCACACCTACTCGGGCATGGAGAACCGGGTCAAGGCCAACCTGGAGAACCGGATCACCTCGCTGAACATGGAGCACTTCATCCACGAGGTGGTCGTGCCCACCGAGGAGGTCGCCGAGATCAAGAACGGCCAGCGCAAGCTGGTCAAGCGCACCGTCCTCCCCGGTTACGTGCTGGTGCGGATGGATCTCACCGACGAGTCCTGGGCCGCGGTTCGGCACACCCCGTCGGTGACCGGCTTCGTGGGGCACAGCCACCAGCCGGTGCCGCTGAGCCTGGAGGAGGTCGAGAACATGCTCGCCCCCGCCGTCCAGGCCCAGGTCGAGGCCGCCGCGACCCCGGACTCCGCCGGCGCACCGGCGCCGGCCGCCTCGCGCCAGCAGGTCGCGGTCTCGGACTTCGAGGTCTCCGACTCGGTGATGGTCGTCGACGGTCCGTTCGCGACCCTGCACGCGACGCTCACCGAGATCAACGCGGAGTCGCAGCGGGTCAAGGCGCTCGTGGAGATCTTCGGCCGGGAGACCCCGGTCGAGCTGAGCTTCACCCAGATCCAGAAGGTTTGAGGCGAAGGCCGACGAGGTCGACGCGTCTCGAAACCCAGTAGGTGCGAGGAACACGCCAACTGGGAAAGCAGGAAGCAACACCAGTGGCAGAGGGCGACCAGCCCCCGTCATGACCACACGAGAGAGAGAACAAGGACATGCCTCCCAAGAAGAAGATCGCTGCCCTGGTCAAGGTGCAGCTCCAGGCGGGCGCCGCGACGCCCGCGCCGCCCGTCGGTACCGCGCTGGGCCCCCACGGGGTCAACATCATGGAGTTCTGCAAGGCCTACAACGCCCAGACAGAGCCCATGCGCGGCAACGTGATCCCCGTGGAGATCACGATCTATGAGGACCGGTCGTTCACCTTCATCACGAAGACCCCGCCGGCCGCCGAGCTGATCAAGAAGGCAGCCGGCGTCGCCAAGGGCTCCGGGGTCCCGCAGAAGGACAAGGTCGGCAAGCTGACCAAGGACCAGATCCGCGAGATCGCGACCACCAAGCTGCCCGACCTGAACGCCAACGACCTCGACGCCGCGATGAAGATCGTCGAGGGCACGGCCCGTTCGATGGGCATCACGACCGACTGACCGGTCGGCACGAGCACGACCCGATCACAGCCTGTGGCAGAGCCGCGCTGGCTCACCAGACCACGACTCCTTCAAGGAACAGAGGAACACCATGCAGCGCAGCAAGACCTACCGCGCGGTCGCGGAGACGTTCGACCAGGACGAGCTCCACGCCCCGCTGAACGCCATCACGATCGCCAAGGGCGGCGCCAAGAAGAAGTTCGACGAGACCGTCGACGTGGCCATGCGCCTCGGCGTCGACCCCCGCAAGGCCGACCAGATGGTCCGGGGCACCGTCAACCTGCCCCACGGCACCGGCAAGACGGCCCGGGTGCTGGTCTTCGCCAACGCCGAGAAGGCCGACGCCGCCCGTGAGGCCGGCGCCGACGTCGTCGGCGGTGACGAGCTGATCGAGAAGGTGAACGGCGGCTGGCTCGACTTCGACGCCGTCGTCGCGACCCCGGACATGATGGGCAAGGTCGGGCGCCTGGGCCGGGTCCTCGGCCCGCGCGGGCTGATGCCCAACCCGAAGACCGGCACGGTGACCCCCGACGTCGCCAAGGCGGTCTCGGACATCAAGGGCGGCAAGATCGAGTTCCGGGTGGACCGGCATGCCAACCTGCACTTCATCATCGGCAAGGCGTCCTTCAGCGAGGTCCAGCTGGCCGAGAACTACGCCGCCGCCCTCGAGGAGGTGCTGCGGCTCAAGCCGGCCAGCTCCAAGGGCCGCTACATCAAGAAGATCACGGTCTCCACGACGATGGGCCCGGGAGTCCAGGTGGACCCCAACCGCACCCGCAACGTGGCCTCGGGCGACGACTGAGCCACCACCGGCGCTCAGCCACTCCGACGGGCCGGGAGCAGCCGGCGCGCCTCACCGCGCGTCGGCCTCCCGGCCCGTCGGCGTCTCCGGGGCCGATTTGGCCGGGCCGGGCCCGACCCCGTATCGTCCTCCGCGTAGCCGAAGACCGCCGGCCGGTCACCTCCGGGTGACCCGAAGGTTCGCGAGCGAGCGGACGACCTGTGCAGGAGACACCGAGTGAGACGTCCACGACGTCCTCCGCCCCGTGTGCACCTGCACCGGGGCGTTTGTCTTTCTCCGGTCCGAGGCGCGGGCGACACACATCCGTGTGTCGCGCACCAGCTGGAAGGAGACCCATGGCGCGGCCAGACAAGGCAGCAGCCGTCGCGGAGATCGTCGATGCGTTCCACGACTCCGCGGGTGCTGTGCTGACCGACTACCGCGGTCTCACCGTGAAGCAGCTGCAGGAACTGCGGCGAGCCCTCGGCGAGAACGCCCACTACGCCGTGGTCAAGAACACGCTGACCAAGATCGCCGCCCAGGAGGCGGGGGTCGACGGTTTCGAGGACCTGCTCGTCGGCCCCACCGCGATCGCCTTCATCTCCGGCGACCTGGTCGAGGCCGCCAAGGGTCTGCGTGACTTTGCCAAGGCGAACCCCGCCCTGATCATCAAGGGTGGCTATGTCGACGGTGCCTCGATGGACGCCAAGGAGATCGCCAAGCTGGCCGATCTCGAGTCCCGCGAGGTTCTCCTGGGCAAGCTGGCGGGCGCGATGCTCGCTTCGCTGACCGAGGCCGTCCAACTGCTCAACGCCCCGATCTCGCAGGCGGCCCGGCTCGCCGGCGCCCTGCAGGCTGCCGCGCAGGAGGATCCCTCGATCCTCGCCGGCGGTGCCGGGGATGCGGCGTCGCAGGACCCCACCATCCTCCAGGGCGGTGCCGGTGAGCCGGCCACCGTGGCTGAGGAGACCACCGAGGCCAGCGAGAGCACCGAGGCCTGACACCCGTTTGCGGTCCCACGCCGCAACATCACTGAAAGGAACGCCACCATGGCGAAGCTCAGCACCGACGAGCTGCTCGACGCTTTCAAGGAGATGACCCTCCTGGAGCTCAGCGAGTTCGTGAAGCAGTTCGAGGACACCTTCGGCGTCACCGCGGCCGCCCCGGTCGCCGTCGCCGCCGCCCCCGCCGCCGGCGGTGCCGCCGGCGACGCCGCCGACGACGCTGTCGAGCAGGACGAGTTCGACGTCGTCCTCGAGGCTGCCGGCGAGAAGAAGATCAACGTCATCAAGGAGGTGCGCGCCCTGACGAGCCTCGGCCTGAAGGAGGCCAAGGACCTCGTGGAGGCCGCTCCCAAGGCCGTCCTGGAGAAGGTCAACAAGGAGGCCGCGGACAAGGCCAAGGAGTCCCTCGAGGGCGCCGGCGCCACCGTCACCCTGAAGTGACCCACCGGCACGCGTCGTGAGCACGGCGCGTGACCGCCATGGCCGCTCCGGACCCTCGTGGTCCGGGGCGGCCGTCGTGCGTCCGCGGGGGTGTGTACGGTTGTGCACTCGCACCGAGCCAGGCCTGATGGCTTTTCCTGAGACTGATCGCCAAGTGGGTGACGTGCGGGACAAAGTGTGCGTAACTTAGCCGTCGGCTACTCGTTGGTACGCGTGGGTGGGGGAGATCTACGCGTACGTCGCTGTCCAGGCCCGCGACCGACGAAGAGTGTGAGAGGGAGGTCCCGATGGGTGTCGAGATCGAGATCAAGGATCTGACCAAGAGCTTCGGCAAGCAGCTCATCTGGGGCGACGTCACCCTCACTGTCCCCGCCGGCGAGATCTGCGTCATGCTCGGCCCCTCGGGCACCGGCAAGTCGGTGCTGCTCAAGACCATCATCGGCCTGCTCAAGCCGGACACCGGCAGCGTGGTCATCGAGGGCGTCGACATCGCCTCGTGCCCCGAGAAGGAGCTCTACGAGATCCGCAAGCTGTTCGGCGTGCTGTTCCAGGACGGCGCCATGTTCGGCTCGATGAACCTCTACGACAACGTCGCCTTCCCGCTGCGTGAGCACACCAAGAAGTCGGAGTCGGAGGTCCGCGACGTCGTCATGGAGAAGCTGGACCTCGTCGGCCTCCTCGGCACCGAGGACAAGCTCCCCGGCGAGATCTCCGGCGGGATGCGCAAGCGCGCCGGCCTGGCCCGAGCGCTGGTCCTGGACCCGGAGATCGTCCTCTTCGACGAGCCGGACTCCGGCCTGGACCCCGTGCGGACCTCGTTCCTCAACCAGCTCATCGTCGACCTGAACGCCCAGATCGACGCCACCTTCCTGATCGTGACCCATGACATCAACACCGCCCGGACGGTGCCGGACAACATCGGGCTGCTCTACCACAAGCACCTTGCGATGTTCGGTCCCCGGGAGATGCTGCTCTCCTCCGAGGAGCCGGTGGTCCGTCAGTTCCTGAACGCCCAGATGGTCGGGCCCATCGGGATGTCGGAGGAGAAGGACGCCGACGAGCTGGCCTCCGAGAAGGACATGGAGCTGCCGCCGCTGCCCCCGATCCCACCTCAGATCGAGCCGACCAGCGGTCAGCCGCGACGCAGCCAGCGCGCGCCCGGGGCCTGGTGCAAGGAGAACGGAGTCACGCCGCCGCCCGGCTCGTTCGAAGAGAACATGACCATGACCACGGGCGCGTGATCGGCTGATGGCTTCCGCCACCGCCACCCGGGTCCTCGCCCCGATCGGGACTGCGGGCAAGCTCTTCGCGTTCGGCCTCGACGTCGGCCGCAACCTGTTCAAGCGACCCTTCCAGCTGCGCGAGTTCATCCAGCAGGCCTGGTTCATCGCCTCGGTGACCATCATCCCGACGGCCCTGATCGCGATCCCCTTCGGCGCGGTGATCGCCCTGCAGGTCGGCGGCCTGATCAAGCAGTTCGGTGCGCAGTCGTTCACCGGCTCGGCGTCGGTCCTGGCCGTCGTCCAGCAGGCCGGTCCCATCGCCACGGCGCTGCTGATCGCCGGTGCCGGCGGATCGGCCATCGCCGCCGACCTCGGCGCCCGCAAGATCCGCGAGGAGCTGGACGCGATGATGGTGCTCGGCATCGACCCCATCCAGCGCCTCGTCGTGCCCCGCGTGCTGGCCTGCATGATGGTGGCGGTCTTCCTCAACGGTCTGGTCAGCGTCGTCGGGGTCGCCGGTGGCTACTTCTTCAACGTGGTGCTCCAGCAGGGCACGCCCGGGGCCTACCTGGCCAGCTTCACCGCCCTGGCGCAGCTGCCCGACCTGTGGATCGGCCTGATCAAGGCCCTGGTCTTCGGGATGATCGCCGCGATCGTGGCCGCCTACAAGGGAATGTCCGCCGGCGGGGGCCCCAAGGGGGTCGGCGACGCGGTGAACGAGTCCGTGGTCATCACCTTCATCCTGCTGTTCGTCGTCAACCTGGTGCTGAGCGCGATCTACCTCCAGCTCGTGCCACCGAAGACAGGCTGAGCCGATGGCGAAGCTGACCGACCTCAAGCAGGCCTACACCAAGCCGCTCTCCGCCCTGGACACGATGGGCGAGGAGCTGGCGTTCTACATCGGTGCGATCCGGGCGACGCCCCGCTCGGTGACCCGCTACCCCCGGGAGATCCTGCGGCTGCTGGCCGAGGTCACGCTCGGCTCGGGCGCGCTGGCTGTGATCGGCGGCACCGTCGGCGTCATCGCGGCGATGACCTTCTTCACCGGCGCCCAGGTCGGGCTGTCGGGGTACGCCGCGCTGAACCAGATCGGCACCGCCGCGTTCGCCGGCTTCGTCTCGGCCTACTTCAACACCCGTGAGATCGCCCCCCTCGTGGCCGGCATCGCCCTCGCGGCGACGGTCGGCTGCGGCTTCACCGCTCAGCTGGGCGCCATGCGCATCTCCGAGGAGGTCGACGCCCTCGAGGTGATGGCGATCCCCTCGATGCCGTTCCTGGTGACCACCCGGATCGTGGCGGGGCTCGTCGCGATCGTGCCGCTCTACGTGGTCGGTCTGCTCTCGTCCTACTTCGCGACCCGGTTGACCGTGATCCAGTTCTACGGGCAGAGTCCGGGCACCTACGACCACTACTTCAACCAGTTCCTGCCACCAGGCGACGTGCTGTGGTCCTTCGGCAAGGTGCTGGTCTTCTCCGTGGTGGTCATCTTGATCCACTGCTACCACGGCTACACCGCCAGCGGCGGGCCCGCGGGCGTCGGGGTCGCGGTCGGACGCGCCGTGCGGACCTCCATCGTCGCGGTCAACGTCATCGACCTGTTCTTGTCGATGGCGATCTGGGGCTCCTCGACCACGGTCAGGTTGGCGGGCTAGCGATGAAGAAGATCATGATGAACCACCGCGTCCTGGGGGTCGTCTTCATCGGCATGCTCGTGCTCGCCGTGTGGCTGGTCAACGCCGTGTTCACCCAGAAGTTCGTCTCCTTCGACAAGGTCGCGATGACCAGCGGCACCGCCGGCCTGCAGCTCCCGGCCCGGGCCGACGTGAAGGTGCGGGGCGTCATCGTGGGCCAGGTGATGAGCGTCGACTCCACCGGCGACGGTGCCAAGCTGGTGCTGGGCATCAAGCCCGACCAGATCGACACGATCCCTCGCAACGTGACCGCCGCGATCCTGCCCAAGACGCTGTTCGGCGAGAAGTTCGTCTCCTTGAAGATCCCCTCCGACCCGTCCTCGCAGGCGCTGGCGGCCGGGGACGAGATCGACGAGACCAAGCTGCCGATCGAGGTCGAGCGGGTCCTCAACGACCTCTACCCGCTGCTGCGCACGGTGCAGCCGGCGGAGCTGAGCTACACGCTGAACGCTCTCGCCGACGCCCTGGACGGCCGTGGGGAGAAGATCGGCCGGAGCCTGGTGACCCTCGACGGCTACCTGAAGAAGATGAACCCCCAGCTGCCGGCGCTCATCGACGACATCAAGCTGCTGGCCCAGGTCACCGACACCTACGCCGATGTGATGCCCGACCTCGCAGCCACCCTGCGCAACACCGTGAAGACCGGCAAGACACTGGTCTCCAAGGAGCAGAAGCTCAACGCCTTCCTCAAGGACCTGACGTCCTTCTCCGACACCACCAAGACGTTCCTCGACGACAACGGCAACAACATCATCAGGCTCGGCAAGCTCTCCGAGCCCATCCTGGCGCTGCTGCGTCGCTACTCCGGCACCTTCCCGTGCATGCTCCAGGGGATCGTCAAGCAGGCCCCTCAGCTGGCCCAGACCTTCCGGGGCTTCATCTTCCACATCAACCTCAAGACGCTCCCCAAGCAGCCGCGCGGCTACACCGCGGCCGATGCCCCGGTCTACGGCGCGAAGAACGCCCCGAACTGCGCCGGCCTGCCCAACCCGCCGATCCCGTACTACCCCAAGGGCGGCGAGTTCCCGAACCTCAAGGACGGAGCGAACAACCTCGGCCGGGGTGACAACCAGCGCACGGCGACCGGCTTCGCGCAGCGCCAGACCCCGACGGGGCTGACCACCGGCACCTCCGGGACGGCGTCGCAGAAGGCGCTGATCAACTCCCTGCTGGCCCCCTCCATGGACGTGCCGGTCGACCAGATGTCCGACCTGGCGGCCATCCTCTACGCCCCCACCCTCGCCGGGACGGAGGTGAGCGTGGGATGAGCATCCTGGACAAGCAGACGAGCCAGTCCCTGGTCAAGCTGGTCATCTTCATCGTGGTCACCACGATGGCGACCAGCGTGCTGGTCGTGCTGATCGGCAACCTGACCTTCCAGTCGGCGCGCGACTACAAGGCGGTCTTCTCCGACGTCACCGGGGTGGTCCAGGGCGACGACGTCCGGATCGCCGGGGTGAAGGTCGGCAGCGTCAAGGGGGTCGAGATCATCGACCGCAACCGGGCGCGGCTCACCTTCGACGTCGCGGACGACTCCATCGTCACCAAGAGCTCCACCGCCACGATCCGCTACCGCAACCTGGTCGGCCAGCGCTACATCCAGCTGACCCAGGGGGTCGGCGACCTCGACCGGCTCCCGGAGAACTCCACCATCCCGATGGACCGGACCGAGCCGGCGCTCGACCTGACCGTGCTGTTCAACGGGTTCAAGCCGCTGTTCGCGGCGCTGTCCCCGGCCGACATCAACAAGCTGTCGGCCGAGCTGATCGCGGTGTTCCAGGGCGAGGGCGGGAACTTCAACGCGCTGTTGCAGAACACCGCGTCGCTGACCAACACCCTGGCCGACCGTGATCGGGTGATCGGCCAGGTGATCGACAACCTCAACGTCGTGCTCAAGACGCTGTCGGGTCGCGACAAGGAGCTCAACGACCTGATCATCGAGTTCAAGCGGTTCATGTCCGGCCTGGTGGAGGACAAGGACGCGATCCTCGGCTCGCTGGACTCGGTCTCCCGGCTCGCCGAGCAGACCTCCGACCTCGCCGTCGGCATCCGGCCTTCCCTGGTCCGCGACGTCAAGGGCCTGCGGAAGGTGGCGACCAACCTGAACAACGGTCGCGACGAGCTCGACCGGGCGCTGCAGGTGCTCCCCGTCAAGCTCAACAAGATCGGGCGCACGGCGATCTACGGCTCCTTCTTCAACTTCTACCTGTGCCAGTTCCAGGGCAACGTCAAGCTGCCGACGGGGGGTCGGATCCCGATCAAGTACGACATCGGCAAGCCGGGAACGAGGTGCAACCTCGGATGAGTGTTCCCTTCCGTGAGCGCAACCCGGTGACGATCGGCGCGATCAGCATCGCGGTGCTGCTGGCGCTGCTCGTCGTCGCCTTCAAGGCCGGCGACCTGCCCCTCATCGGCGGCGGTGACACCTACCACGCCGCGTTCTCCGAGGCCGGTGGCCTGAAGGTGAACGACGAGGTGCGCATCGCCGGGGTCCGGGTGGGCAAGGTGACCGGCATCGACCTCGACGGCCCCAAGGTCGACGTGACCTTCAAGGTCGACACGCCGTCGAAGTTCGGCGACGAGACCGCCGCCCACATCAAGGTCAAGACCCTGCTCGGCGCGATGTTCGTCGCGCTCGTGCCCGCCGGGCCCGGGCAGCTGAAGAAGGGCTCGACCATCCCGTTGTCGCGGACCAAGTCGCCCTACGACGTGGTCCAGGCTTTCTCGGGACTCGCCCAGCGGGCCGAGCGGATCGACACCGACCGGCTCGCGAGCTCCATCGACACCCTCGCGGAGCTGACCAAGAACACGCCCGCGGCCTTCCAGGGGACCCTGCGCGGGCTCTCGCGGCTGTCTCAGACGGTCGCCAGCCGCAACGACCAGATCAACGAGCTGTTGAAGAACCTCGATACGGTCTCGGGCACCCTGGCCGACCGGGACCAGGACATCGTCACGCTGATGAGCAAGAGCGACACCCTGCTGCGCGCCCTGGTGGCCCGCCGCGAGGCCGTGCACCGGCTGCTGGTCTCCACCAGCCGGTTCTCCAAGGAGCTGACCCTGCTCGTCAAGCAGTCCCGAGGCGACCTCAAGCCTGCGCTGAGCAACCTCCAGGGCGTGGTGAACCTGCTGCTGAAGAACCAGAACAACCTCGACGAGAGCCTGCGCCTGATGGCCCCGTTCTACCGGGTCTTCGCCAACACGCTCGGCAGCGGGCCGTGGTTCGACACCTGGATCTCGAACCTGCCCCCCATCCCCGACCTGGCTCCGACGGCGGGTGGATGAGGATGAGACTGTTCACCAGGATCAACCCGTTGATCGCGGCGGTGGCCGCCGTGGCCGTCGTCGCCTCCCTGCTGTGGGTCTTCTGGCCGGGTTCGAACGAGAAGTACGTCGTGGCCGAATTCCCGCGGACCGTCTCGCTCTACGAGGGGTCCGAGGTCAAGATCCTGGGGGTCGCGGTCGGCAAGGTCGACTCGGTCGTCCCCTCGGGCACCACGGTGCGGGTCAAGCTGCACTACGACGGCAAGTACAAGATCCCCGCCGACGCGAAGGCAGCCGTCATCTCCCCCTCGATCGTGGGGGACCGGTTCGTCCAGCTGACCCCGGCCTACGACGGCGGGAAGGTGATGGCCAACAACGCACACCTCGGCGTGGACCGAACAGCGACGCCGCTGGAGCTCGACGAGATCTTCAGCAGCCTCAACGACCTCAACATCGCTCTGGGTCCCGACGGCGCCAACAAGGCCGACGCGGGCGGCGTCGGCCCGCTGACCCGGCTGCTGGACTCCACCGCACGCAACTTCGGTGGTCAGGGCGTGCAGTTCAACAAGACCCTGAAGAACTTCGGTGCGTTCACCAAGACGCTCGCCGACAACAAGGACGAGCTCTTCGGCACCCTCGACCAGGTCGAGAAGTTCACCAGCACCCTGTCCAAGAACGACAAGACCGTGCGCCGGTTCAACGACTCGCTGGCCAGCGGCGCAGACCTGCTCGCCGGCGAGCGCAAGGACCTGGCGGCGGTGCTGCGCAACCTGAGCGCAGCCATGGTGCAGGTCCGCAGCTTCGTCAAGGAGAACCGCGACTCGCTGACCCGCAACATCTCCGGGCTCAACCGGATCTCCAAGACCCTGGTCAAGCAGCGCAAGGCGCTCGACAAGACGCTCCAGTACGCCCCGGACGCGCTGAACAACCTCTTCCTCGCCGGCAACGTGCACCAGGGCACCCTGGACACCCGGGACAACATCAACGAGCTCTTCGGGCAGCTCCAGGACAACCCCTCCGCCGTGCTGTGCACCCTGATCGGCCAGGCGGACTCCACCGGCAAGACCTGCGACGTCATCCAGCAGGCACTCAAGGGCCTGCCGCGCACCACCCCGTTCACCCCGGGTGAGGACGCGGCCCCGCCGCGGGTGACCGAGCCGATCGACCGCTCCATGGGCGGTCTGCTGGAGGTGCAGCGATGACCGGCCTGCGACGTCGTACCGCCTCGTTGCTGGCGGCCCTGCTGGCCGGCGTGCTGACCCTGTCCGGGTGCTCGGTCTACGACATCCCGCTCCCGGGTGGCCCGGACACCGGGGACAACCCGATGAAGATCACGGTGATGTTCCGCGACGTGCTCGACCTGGTTCCACAGTCGACGGTCAAGGTCAACGACGTCTCGGTCGGCAAGGTCACCGCGATCTCGCTCAAGGGGTACGTCGCCAAGGTCACCATCGAGATCCCCGGCAACGTCGACATGCCGGACAACACCACCGCACAGATCCGCCAGACCAGCCTGCTCGGCGAGAAGTTCGTCTCCCTGGAGAAGCCGCGCAACCCCGGCACCGGCAAGCTCTCGGACAACGACGTGATCGGCCTGGACCGCACCGGGCGCAACCCGGAGGTCGAGGAGGTCCTCGGTGCGCTCGCCCTGCTGCTCAACGGCGGCGGTGTGGGTCAGCTCAAGACGATCGTCTCCGAGTTCAACAACGCCATGGGCGGCCGTGAGGGCGACGTCCGCTCGGTGCTGAACCAGATCCGCACCTTCATGGGCCAGCTGGACCAGAACAAGCAGTCGGTGGTCGCCGCGATCGAGAACACCAACCGGCTTGCGGCCGAGATCCGCAAGCAGGACGGCACCGTCAAGAGCGCGCTGGACAACATCCCCGGCACGCTGCGCTCGGTGGACAGCCAGCGCAAGGACCTGGTCAAGCTGCTCCAGGCGCTGACCCGGCTCAGTGGCGTGGGGGTCAAGGTGATCAAGGCCTCCAAGGAGGCCACCATCAACAGCCTGCGCGACCTCTCACCGGTGCTGAACGGCTTCGCGAAGGCTGGGGAGAACTTCCCGAAGTCCTTCCAGGTGTTCTTGACCTACCCGTTCGTGGACGCCGCGGTGGGCCGGGACCCGCAGGTGGCGCGCAACCTGCACATGGGCGACTTCACGAACCTCTCGGTCAACCTCGACCTCAGCGTGGCCGACCTGAGCGTTCCGGAGGTCCCCGTCCCGGTGCCGTCGCAGGTCTGCAACCTCGCCAAGCGCATCCGCTCGGAGGTCAAGAAGCAGGTCGGCGCGCTGCCGAACCTGCCCGGCGGGCTCGGGGAGAAGGAGCTGATCAACGCGGTGACGAAGGCCGTGCAGGGAGTGAGCTGCTCCTCCACCAGCAACGACGTCCGCAAGGCCGTGGCTCAGGCGCTGAGCGACGTGCTCGGCTCGCCGCTGGTGCAGAAGTTGTGCCCGAAGGGCTCGACCAACCCGCTGTGCCAGCTGGTCAACAACCCCACCGGGCTGCCCACCCCGACGCTCGGCCCGCTGCTGGGCGGCGACAACGGCGGGCTCGGCGGCCTGGTCCCGAGGGCGCAGCTGGGCACGGGCTACCAGGTCCCCCAGCCGCTCGACCCGTTCGGGCTGGCGGCCAAGGGCCTCGACCCGGGCGTCGGCACGCTGCTGTTCCAGGGGGTGGCTGAGGTCCGATGATCACCGCACGCACCAAGAAGCAGCTCCTGGTCTTCGTCATCCTGACCCTGCTCGGGGTGACCTTCGTCGGCGCCCGCTACGCCCGGCTGGACCGGTTGTTCTACGACTCGGCGTACACCGTCACCGCCCACTACGCCCAGTCCGGTGGCATCTTCACCGGCGCCGAGGTGACCTACCGCGGGGTCGGCATCGGCCAGGTCTCCAAGATGAAGCTCACCGACAAGGGCGTCGACGTGCTGCTCTCCATCGACAAGGGTCACGACAAGATCCCGCAGGACGCGCTGGCGCTGGTCGGCAACAAGTCGGCCGTGGGGGAGCAGTACGTCGAGCTCCAGCCACACAGCAACGACGGTCCCTACCTCAAGGACGGCTCGGAGATCGACACCCCGGACACGCAGGTGCCGGTGTCCACCACGGAGATCCTCACCAACCTGGACAACCTGGTGGAGTCGGTCCCCCAGGCCGATCTGCGCACGGTGGTCGCCGAGTCCGGAGCGGCGTTCAAGGACGCCGGCCCGAGCCTGGGTCAGATCGTGGACACCTCGAGCTCGTTCATCGACACCGCCGAGGCCAACTTCGACACCACGACCGCGCTGATCCGCGACTCCCGGGTGGTGTTGCAGACCCAGGTGGACAAGGGGTCGGCGATCCGCAGCTTCTCCCACGACCTGGCGCTGTTCAGCGGCACGGTGGCCGCCAACGACAAGTACCTCCGTTCCCTGATCGACAACGGCTCGGCCACCGCGAACCAGCTGCGCACCTTCCTCGAGGAGAACCGGGTCAACCTGGGCCAGCTGCTCAACAACCTGGTGACCACCAACCAGATCGTGGTCCACCACCTCAAGGGGATCCGGCAGATCCTGGTGATCTACCCCTACGTGGTGGCCGGCGGGTTCACCGTGGCGAAGAAGAACGCCCACGGGAAGTACGACGCCCAGTTCGGGCTGATCCTCACCCAGGACCCCAAGGTGTGCAAGAAGGGCTACGAGGCGACCGACCGCCGCCCCGCCCAGGACACCGCCGACCGACCGATGAAGACCAACGTGGGCTGCACGGCCGGCCCGTCGGTGAACCCGCGCGGTGCCGAGAAGGCCCCCCGGGGCCGCACCGGCGCCGCCTACCGCTCACCGGTGGCGACCTACGATCAGAGCACCGGCAAGGTGACGTGGAGCGACCAGGGCAACGGCGCCCGCCTCGCCTACGACGGCGGTGCCGCCAAGCTGTTCGGCGACGACTCCTGGAAGTGGATGCTGCTCCAGCCGTCGCTGAGCGACGACCAGGAGTAGAACGTGCCCGATGAGACCAGCGCCGGGATCGAGGATCCCGGCGAACAGCGGCGCCCTGCGCGACGACCGCGGGCCCGGACCGTGCGGGTGCTCGCCGCGGTGCTCGCGGTCGTGCTCGTGCTCGGCGTGGCCGGTGCCGTGTGGCTGGGGCTGAGGTACCGCCACGACGACGAGAGCAAGCAGCAGCGCGCCACCGCCGCGAACGTCGCCGAGCAGTTCGCCCTGCGCATGGACAAGGTGGACGGCACCAAGTTCGACGCCTACATCAAGAGCGTCAACAAGCTGCTGACCACGAAGGCGAGGACCAAGAACTCCCAGGTCTTCGAGGTGATGAAGCAGAGCTACGAGGCTGCCAAGGTCAAGAGCACCGGCAAGGTGCTGATGACCGCGGTGGGTGACTCCGACGCCGACTCCGCGACCGTCCTGGTGGTGCACGACGCGTCGGTGACCACCACCCAGGGCGACATCGAGCACCACTACCGGTGGACCGTCGACATGGTCAAGGTCAACGGCGACTGGCTCGTCGACGACTTCACCCCGGTGAACTGATGGGATCCGACATGACCGCGACGCCCACCCCGACCTGGTACGACGTCCTCGGGGTCTCGCGCGGGGCCAGTCCCGAGGAGATCAAGGCCGCCTGGCGCTCGGCGACCGACAAGTTCGAGCCCGGCTCGGGCTCGGGCCAGTTCCGGATGTTCAGCGAGGCCGCCGACGTGCTCCTCGATCCGGAGCGGCGGGCCGCCTACGACGCCTCGCTGGACGCCGAGTCCACCGAAGCCGCGGAGGCCACCGGCACGCCTGAGGGCACCGGCACCCCCGAGCGCGACGAGGGCGAAGCCGGCTCCGCGGACGCCCAGCCGGAGGCAGCGCAGCAGCCCCGGTCCGGCTGGTTCCGGCGCTGGAGCCGGCGTCGGACCGAGCGTCGCCGGGCGCGGGCGGAGGCCCGTGCTGACGCAGCGGACCAGCCTGGCGTCACCGAGCCCGCCTCGCGCCGGGCGCTGCTGCTCACCGCGGTGCTGGCCGTGCTCACGGTGCTCGCCCTCGTCGTGGCCGGGTGGTTCGGGCTCCAGGTGCGCCGGGACGCCCGGGTGGCGGACGCCCGCCAGGAGGCCCCCGCGGCCGCCGAGCAGGCGGCGAAGGCGCTGTTCTCCTACGACTACCGCCACCTTCCCGCGGACCGGAAACGGGCGGCCACCTTCGTCACCGACTCCTTCGGCAAGAAGTACCTGAAGAACTTCACCCAGCTGGAGAAGCAGGCCGACGGCTCGCCCGGCCTGGCCGTGCAGAGCAAGGCGGTGGTCAAGGCCAGCGTGGTGGGCTCCGGTGTGGTCGACGCCGAGGACGGCGTGGTGCGGGTGCTGGTCTACGTCAACCAGGTCTCGGAGAAGCCCAAGGTGGACACCCAGATCTTCCAGAACCGGGTGACGATGACCATGCGCAAGGACGGGAACCGCTGGCTGGTCGACGCCGTGAAGAGCTACTGACGCGGCCCGCCGAAAGGCTACGCATCGGTGCGCCGACGGGGTAGCGTGTCCGGCCAGAGGACCCAGGCGCGACGCCGACGACCGCTGTGGCGGTCCCGGGTTGTCCTGGGCTTGGGCCGTGTTGTAATCTGACTCTTTGCGCCCTCCCTCAAATGCTTCCTGCCTGCCCGGTGGCTGGTTTGTGGTGGGACGGGTGCCGCCACACATGTGAGCCTCGGAAGGACCACTCTTGGCCGCCTCGCGCAGCAAGAACAGCAACAACGACAGTCCCCACCGCATCTCCTTCGCCAAGATCTCCGAGCCCCTCGAGGTTCCGCAGCTCCTCGCCCTCCAGACCGACAGCTTCGACTGGCTGATCGGCAACGAGAAGTGGGAGAACAAGGTTGCGGAGCGCCGGAGCGCCGGCGAGGAGCTCTCGCAGAAGTCGGGACTCCACGAGATCTTCGAGGAGATCTCCCCGATCGAGGACTTCTCCGAGACGATGTCGCTCTCGTTCGAGAACCCTGTCTTCCTCGACCCCAAGTACACCGAGGAGGAGTGCAAGGAGAAGGACTTCACCTACTCCCGCCCCCTCTACGTCTCCGCGGAGTTCACCAACGGTGAGACCGGCGAGATCAAGGGCCAGACGGTCTTCATGGGCGACTTCCCGATGATGACCCGCAAGGGCACCTTCATCATCAACGGCACCGAGCGTGTGGTGGTCTCCCAGCTGGTGCGCTCGCCCGGTGTCTACTTCGAGCGCTCGGCCGACAAGACCTCCGACAAGGACATCTTCACCGCCAAGGTGATCCCCTCGCGCGGCGCCTGGCTGGAGTTCGAGATCGACAAGCGCGACATGGTCGGCGTACGCCTCGACCGCAAGCGCAAGCAGAACGTCACGGTGCTGCTCAAGGCCCTCGGCTGGACCACCGAGCAGATCCGCGAGGAGTTCGGCGAGTACGAGTCGATGATGCTGACCCTCGAGAAGGACCACACCGAGGGCCAGGACGACGCGCTGCTCGACATCTACCGCAAGCTCCGCCCGGGCGAGCCGCCCACGCGTGAGGCCGCGCAGACGCTGCTGCAGAACTACTACTTCAACCCCAAGCGCTACGACCTGGCCAAGGTCGGCCGCTACAAGATCAACAAGAAGCTGGGCACCCACGAGTCCTTCGACCAGCAGACGCTGACCGTCGAGGACATCGTCTCGACGATCCGCTTCATCGTGCAGCTGCACGCCGGCAAGGAGAACCTGGTCGACACCCAGGGCGCCGAGACCAAGGACGCCCACGGCGACTCGATCGAGGTCCACGCCGACGACATCGACCACTTCGGCAACCGCCGGATGCGCACCGTCGGTGAGCTGATCCAGAACCAGCTCCGCACGGGCCTGGCCCGGATGGAGCGCGTGGTGCGCGAGCGGATGACGACCCAGGACGTCGAGGCGATCACGCCGCAGTCGCTGATCAACATCCGGCCCGTCGTGGCGGCGCTGAAGGAGTTCTTCGGCACCTCCCAGCTCTCGCAGTTCATGGACCAGACCAACCCGATCGCCGGGCTGACGCACAAGCGCCGGCTCTCGGCGCTGGGCCCCGGCGGCATCTCGCGCGACCGGGCGCAGATGGACGTCCGCGACGTGCACCCCTCGCACTACGGCCGCATGTGCCCCATCGAGACCCCGGAGGGCCCGAACATCGGCCTGATCGGCTCGCTCGCCTCCTACGGCCGGATCAACCCGTTCGGCTTCGTGGAGACCCCCTACCGGGTGGTCAAGGCCGGTCGGGTCACCAACGAGATCCACCACCTGACCGCCGACGAGGAGGACTCGAAGGTCATCGCGCAGGCCAACGCGCGCCTCGACGACCAGGACAACCTGGTCGACGAGCGGGTGCTGGTGCGCACGCGTGGCGGTGAGGCCGTCGACATCCCGCGCGACGAGGTCGAGTACATGGACGTCTCGCCACGCCAGATGGTCTCGGTGGCGACCGCGCTGATCCCGTTCCTGGAGCACGACGACGCCAACCGCGCCCTGATGGGCGCGAACATGCAGCGTCAGGCGGTGCCGCTGATCAAGAGCGACGCCCCGCTGGTGGGCACCGGCATGGAGTACCGCGCCGCGGTGGACGCCGGCGACGTGGTCACCTCCGACGTGGCCGGCGTGGTCAAGTCGGTCTCGGCCGACGAGGTCGTGATCATGACCGACGAGGGCGGCGACAAGTCCTACCGGCTGCTGAAGTTCACCCGCTCCAACCAGGGCACCTGCATCAACCAGCGCCCGCTGGTCAGCGAGGGTGACCGCATCGAGGTCGGCTCGCCGATCGCCGACGGCCCCTGCACCGACGAGGGTGAGATGGCGCTGGGCACCAACCTGCTCGTCGCCTTCATGCCCTGGCAGGGCCACAACTACGAGGACGCGATCATCCTGAGCCAGCGCCTGGTGCAGGAGGACGTGCTCACCTCGATCCACATCGAGGAGCACGAGGTCGACGCCCGGGACACCAAGCTGGGTCCCGAGGAGATCACCCGCGACATCCCCAACGTCAGCGACGACCTGCTCGCCGACCTCGACGAGCGCGGCATCATCCGCGTCGGGGCGGAGGTCACCACCGGTGACATCCTCGTCGGCAAGGTGACCCCCAAGGGCGAGACCGAGCTGACCCCCGAGGAGCGGCTGCTGCGCGCGATCTTCGGCGAGAAGGCGCGCGAGGTGCGCGACACCTCGATGAAGGTTCCCCACGGCGAGTCGGGCACCGTCATCGGCGTACGCGAGTTCAACCGCGAGGACGGCGACGAGCTGCCCCCGGGCGTGAACCAGCTGGTGCGCGTCTACGTCGCCCAGAAGCGGAAGATCTCGGTGGGCGACAAGCTCGCCGGGCGCCACGGCAACAAGGGCGTCATCGCGAAGATCCTGCCGATCGAGGACATGCCGTTCACCGAGGACGGCACCCCGGTCGACGTGATCCTCAACCCGCTGGGCGTCCCCCGACGGATGAACATCGGGCAGATCCTCGAGCTCCACCTCGGCTGGCTGGCCAAGCAGGGCTGGGACCTCAAGCTGCACGACGACGCCTCGGACGCCGATTGGAAGCAGCGGCTGATCAAGATCCACGCCGACACCGCCGAGCCGGACACCAACGTCGCGACCCCGGTCTTCGACGGTGCCCGGGAGGACGAGATCGTCGGACTGCTGGGCTCCAGCCTGCCCAACCGTGACGGCGTGCGCATGGTCGGGGAGAACGGCAAGGCCAACCTGTTCGACGGCCGCTCCGGTGAGCCGTTCCCGGCGCCGGTCTCCGTGGGCTACATGTACATCCTCAAGCTCCACCACCTGGTCGACGACAAGATCCACGCCCGCTCGACCGGTCCCTACTCCATGATCACCCAGCAGCCGCTCGGCGGTAAGGCCCAGTTCGGTGGCCAGCGCTTCGGTGAGATGGAGGTCTGGGCGATGGAGGCCTACGGTGCCGCCTACGCCCTGCAGGAGCTGCTCACCATCAAGTCCGACGACGTGCCCGGTCGCGTCAAGGTCTACGAGGCCATCGTGAAGGGCGAGAACATCCCCGACTCGGGCATCCCGGAGTCGTTCAAGGTTCTCGTCAAGGAGATGCAGTCGCTCTGCCTCAACGTCGAGGTGCTGTCCCAGGACGGCACCGCGATCGAGATGCGCGACGCGGAGGAGGACGTCTTCCGCGCCGCCGAGGAGCTCGGCATCGACCTGTCCCGCCGCGAGCCCAGCTCGGTCGAAGAGGTCTGACGGGGGGATCCGCGCGAAGCGCCTGGTCCCCGGAGCAGGCGGCGCCGCAGGGCGAAGCCCTTCCCGCTCAGACACCACACAAGTCCCACAGATGCGAACAAACCGAAGGAGCACGTAAGTGCTGGATGTGAATTTCTTCGACCAGCTCAAGATCGGCCTGGCCACCGCGGAGGAGATCCGCGCCTGGAGCCACGGCGAGGTCAAGAAGCCGGAGACCATCAACTACCGCACCCTCAAGCCCGAGCGTGACGGTCTGTTCTGCGAGAAGATCTTCGGTCCCACGCGGGACTGGGAGTGCTATTGCGGGAAGTACAAGCGGGTGCGCTTCAAGGGCATCATCTGCGAGCGCTGCGGCGTCGAGGTGACCCGTTCCAAGGTGCGCCGTGAGCGCATGGGCCACATCGAGCTCGCCGCGCCGGTCACGCACATCTGGTACTTCAAGGGTGTGCCGAGCCGGCTGGGCTACCTGCTGGACCTGGCGCCGAAGGACCTGGAGAAGGTCATCTACTTCGCGGCGTACATGATCACCAGCGTCGACGAGGACGCCCGGCACCGCGACCTCTCCGACCTCGAGGGCAAGATCGGCCTGCAGCGCAAGAGCCTGGAGAACCGCCGGGACGTGCAGATCGAGGACCGGGCCCAGAAGCTCGAGAACGACCTCGCCGCGCTGGAGGAGGAGGGTGCCAAGGCCGACGCCAAGCGCAAGGTCAAGGACGGTGCCGAGCGTGAGATGGCGGGCATCCGCAAGCGCTCCGAGGCCGAGCTCGCACGCCTCGAGGAGGTGTGGAGCACCTTCAAGAGCCTCAAGGTCCAGGACCTGATGGGCGACGAGCTGCTCTACCGCGAGATGAAGGCCTGGTTCGGCAAGTACTTCGAGGGCCACATGGGTGCCACGGCGATCCAGAAGCGTCTGGAGACCTTCGACATCGCCGACGAGGTCGCCTCGCTGCGCGAGACCATCGCCACCGGCAAGGGCCAGAAGAAGGTGCGCGCGCTGAAGCGGCTCAAGGTCGTCGACGCGTTCCGCAAGACCGGCAACAGCCCCATGGGCATGGTCCTGGACGCGGTCCCGGTGATCCCGCCGGACCTGCGCCCGATGGTGCAGCTCGACGGTGGCCGCTTCGCGACCTCCGACCTCAACGACCTGTACCGCCGCGTGATCAACCGGAACAACCGGCTCAAGCGGCTCCTCGACCTCGGCGCCCCCGAGATCATCGTCAACAACGAGAAGCGGATGCTCCAGGAGGCCGTCGACTCACTGTTCGACAACGGCCGTCGTGGGCGTCCCGTCACCGGCCCGGGCAACCGGCCGCTGAAGTCGCTCTCGGACATGCTCAAGGGCAAGCAGGGGCGCTTCCGTCAGAACCTGCTCGGCAAGCGCGTGGACTACTCGGGCCGCTCGGTGATCGTGTCGGGTCCGCAGCTGAAGCTGCACCAGTGCGGTCTGCCGAAGTACATGGCGATCGAGCTGTTCAAGCCGTTCGTGATGAAGCGACTGGTGGACCTCTCGCACGCGCAGAACATCAAGTCCGCCAAGCGGATGGTGGAGCGCGCCGTGCGACCCGAGGTCTGGGACGTGCTGGAGGAGGTCATCGCCGAGCACCCGGTGCTGCTCAACCGCGCACCGACGCTGCACCGCCTCGGCATCCAGGCCTTCGAGCCGCAGCTGATCGAGGGCAAGGCGATCCAGATCCACCCGCTCGTCTGCTCGGCGTTCAACGCCGACTTCGACGGTGACCAGATGGCGGTGCACCTGCCGCTGTCCGCGGAGGCGCAGGCCGAGGCCCGGATCCTGATGCTGTCGACGAACAACATCCTCAAGCCGTCGGACGGTCGCCCCGTGACCATGCCGACCCAGGACATGATCATCGGCATCTTCTTCCTCACCCGCGCCGACGACGGCGCGCTCGGCGAGGGCCGCTCGTTCTCCTCGGTCGGCGAGGCGGTGATGGCCCTCGACCACGGTGAGATCACGCTGCAGTCGAAGGTGCGCATCCGTCTCGAGGCCATCGTGCCGCCGGCCGACGCCGAGCTGCCCGAGGGCTGGGAGCCCGGCGACCCGCTGACGCTCGAGACGACCCTGGGTCGGGCCCTGTTCAACGAGACGCTGCCCGCGAACTACGAGTACGTCGAGTTCGGGGTCGGCAAGCGTGAGCTGGGCAGGATCGTGAACAACCTCGCCGAGCGCTACACCAAGGTCGAGGTGGCCAACAGCCTCGACGCCCTCAAGGACACCGGCTTCGCCTGGGCCACGCGCTCGGGCGTCACGGTCTCCATCGAGGACGTGGTGACCCCGGAGAAGAAGCCGGAGATCCTGGCCGAGTTCGACAAGCAGGCCGCCAAGGTCCAGTCGCAGGCGGAGCTGGGGCTGATCACCGACGACGAGCGTCGTCAGGAGCTCATCGAGATCTGGACCCGCGCGTCCAACGACGTGGCCAAGGAGATGGAGAAGACGTTCGACAAGAACAACCCCATCTTCATGATGGTCGACTCGGGTGCGTCCGGGAACATGATGCAGATGCGTCAGGTGGCCGCGATGCGTGGTCTGGTGGCCAACCCGAAGGGCGACATCATCCCGCGTCCGATCAAGGCGAACTTCCGCGAGGGCCTCTCGGTGCTGGAGTACTTCATCTCCACCCACGGTGCCCGCAAGGGTCTCGCCGACACCGCGCTGCGCACCGCCGACTCCGGGTACCTCACCCGTCGTCTGGTGGACGTCTCGCAGGACGTGATCATCCGCGAGGACGACTGCGGGACCGAGCGCGGCATGCCGAAGGTGATCGGCGAGCGTGGCGAGGACGGCGTCGTCCGCAACGACGAGAACGTCGAGACCTCGGCGTACGCCCGCACCGCGGCCGTCGACATCACCCACCCGGAGACCGGGGAGGTGCTCGCCGTTGCCGGTCAGGACCTCGGTGACATCAAGATCGACGAGCTGGTCGCGGCCGGGATCGAGGAGGTCAAGGTCCGCTCCGTGCTGACCTGCGACGCCCGCACCGGCACCTGCGCGAAGTGCTACGGCCGCTCGCTGGCCACCGGCAAGCTGGTCGACATCGGTGAGGCGGTCGGCATCATCGCCGCGCAGTCCATCGGTGAGCCCGGCACGCAGCTGACGATGCGGACCTTCCACACCGGCGGTGTGGCCTCGGCCGACGACATCACCCAGGGTCTGCCCCGAGTGGTGGAGCTCTTCGAGGCCCGCCAGCCCAAGGGCCGTGCTCCGATCTCGGAGTCGGCCGGCCGGATCGAGATCGAGGACACCGACAAGGCCCGCAAGGTCATCGTCACCCCCGACGACGGTTCGGAGGTGCAGGAGTACCCGGTCAGCAAGCGCTCGCGCCTGCTGGTGGCCGACGGCGACCACATCGAGGTCGGCCAGCAGCTCACCCAGGGCACGCCCGACCCGCAGGAGGTGCTGCGCATCCTCGGGGTCCGCAAGGCCCAGGAGCACCTGGTGGCCGAGGTCCAGCAGGTCTACCGCAGCCAGGGCGTCTCGATCCACGACAAGCACATCGAGATCATCGTGCGGCAGATGCTGCGCCGGGTCACGGTGATCGAGTCGGGCGACACCAAGCTGCTGCCCTCCGACCTGGTCGACCGGGTGCGCTATGAGGAGGAGAACCGCCGCGCGGTCTCCGAGGGCACCAAGCCCGCCTCGGGCCGCCCGGTGCTGATGGGGATCACCAAGGCCTCGCTGGCGACCGAGTCGTGGCTCTCGGCGGCCTCCTTCCAGGAGACCACCCGGGTGCTCACCGACGCCGCCATCAACGGCAAGTCGGACTCGCTGCTGGGTCTGAAGGAGAACGTGATCATCGGCAAGCTGATCCCGGCGGGCACCGGTCTCGAGCGGTACCGCAACATCCGGGTGGAGCCCACCGAGGAGGCCCGCGCCGCGGCGTACGCCGTGACCGGCTACGACAACTACGGAGACGACTACTTCGGCTCCGGGGCGGGTCAGACCGTCGCGCTGGACGACTTCGACTTCGGGTCCTACCAGCAGAACTGACCGCTCGCTGCACCACGCGCCACGGCCCCCGGCACCACGCCGGGGGCCGTTGCCGTGCCGGCCGCCAGGGAGACCGACACCACTGCGAGAATGAGGGGGTGAGCATGAGTCCCGTTCCCGCGCGCACCGACGTGCTGGTGGTGGGGGCCGGGCCGGCAGGGTCCGCGGCGGCGGCCTGGGCGGCCAGGGCCGGGCTGGACGTGGTGCTCGCCGACGCCGCGGTGTTCCCTCGCGACAAGACCTGCGGCGACGGGCTCACCCCACGCGCGATCGGGGAGCTGGAGCGGCTGGGCCTGGGTGACTGGGTGCGCGCGCACACGGTCAACCACGGGTTGCGTGCCCACGGCTTCGGCCAGACGCTGCTGCTGCCGTGGCCGGGCCCCGGTAGATCGAACACGGGGCTGCCGGCCTACGGCTCGGCGGTGGCCCGCACCGAGCTCGACGACCACCTGCGCACGACCGCGATCAAGGCGGGGGCGCAGGGACTGGAGGGCGCCCGTGCCGTCGACGTGCGCACCGAGCAGGGGCGGGTGCGAAGCGTGCTGCTCGAGACCTCGACGGGCTCGGCGGAGGCGTCGACGGAGCTGGTCGAGGTCTCCTGCGACCGGCTCGTGGTCGCCGACGGCGTCCGGTCGCCGCTGGGCAGGAGGCTGGGACGCGCGTGGCACCGCGACACGGCGTACGGCGTGGCCGCGCGCTCCTACGTGGACTCCGGCATGCACGACGACCCGTGGATCAGCAGCCACCTCGAGCTGCGGGGCGAGGGGGGCGAGATCCTCTCCGGCTACGGCTGGATCTTCCCGCTGGGCGATGGGCAGGTGAACATCGGCGTCGGCACCCTGGCCACCGACCGGAGACCTGCCCACGTGGCCCTGCGGCCGCTGATGCAGTTCTACGCCGACGAGCGCCGGGAGGAGTTCCACCTCTCCGGGGAGCTGCGCGCGCCGACCTCGGCGCTGCTGCCGATGGGTGGCGCGGTCTCGCACGTCGCCGGGCCCAACTGGGCGCTGGTCGGCGACGCGGCGGCCTGCGTGAACCCGCTCAACGGCGAGGGCATCGACTACGGCCTCGAGGGCGGGCGCCTGCTCGCCGACCTGCTGGTGGCGGGGGAGGACCTGGCCCCGGCGTGGCCGCAGCTGCTGGGTGACCACTACGGCGAGGCCTTCTCGATCGCGCGCCGGCTGGCCGGCCTGGTCACCGTGCCCCGGCTGCTGCCCACCCTCGGTCCGGCCGGCATGCGCAGCGACTGGCTGATGACCCTCGCGCTGCGGTGGATGGGGAACCTGGTCACCGACGAGGACCGCGACCGGGCCGCGCGGGTGTGGCGCTGGGCGGGGCGGCAGTCGGTTCGCCTCGACGACCGGCCGCCGTTCAGCTGAGCCCTGCCGCCCCATCCGGAGGCCCGGTCGGCGCCGAAGCCCCTACCGTGGGACGCGCCGAGGTGCAGGGACGGAGGTGCAGCGTGCCGGAGACGGTCTACCGGGTGGTCAACGGGCTCGGCCGGCTGACGCTGCGCGGTCTGCGCCTCGACGTCCGGTGGACGGGCCTCGAGCACCTCCCCACCAGCGGTCCCGTCCTGGTCGCGGCCACGCACGTCTCCTACCCGGACTTCGTCTTCATCGAGCGCGCGGCGGTCACGACCGGTCGCTACCTGCGCTTCCTGACCCGTCACGACGTGTGGGAGGTGCCGGCCGTGTCCTGGTTCATGGACCGGATGGGACACATCCCGGTCGACCGGCAGACCCCGGCGTACACCTACCTGCGCGCGCGCCGCGCCCTGGCGGCCGGGGAGGCCGTGTGCGGCTTCCCCGAGGCCGGCATCTCCTACTCCTACACGGTGCGCCCGCTGATGCGGGGCCTGGTCTCGCTGGCGCGCGAGAGCGGGGCGCCGCTGGTGCCGGTCGGGGTCTGGGGCACCCAGCGGCTGTTCTCGGTGGGTGACCCCGAGCCGCCTCCCGACCTGACCCGCGACCGGCGGGTGGACCTTGCGTTCGGCACCCCGATGCGCCTGGCGCCCGGGGACGACCTCACCGAGCAGACCCACGAGCTGGGGCACCGCCTCACCGACCTGCTCGAGGGCGTCCAGCGGCTGCCGCACCACCAGCCCCGCCCCGGCGAGGTCGCGGCGTGGTATCCCGCCCACCTCGGCGGGCAGGCGCCCTCGCGACACCGGGCGCGGGGTCTCGACGTGGTGCCGTTCAACGCGGTCACCCCGAGCTGGGGCCCCGATCTCGACGCCTTCGACGCCAGCGGGTGAACGACCCGAGGGGGTCGACGAGGTGGTTCAGCCGGCTCGAGACCGGGTGCCAGGCCAGCGTGACCGCCAGCACCGGCGCCAGCGACGTCACCAGCACCAGCGAGAGCGGCCAGTGGTCGGCGGCCCACCCCTTGAATCCCGCGAACTCGGCACTGAGCACGAAGAACCCGTGGAAGAGGTAGACCACGATCGTGGCCCCACCGAGAGCGGAGAACCACGTCTTGGTGCGTGGCACGACCGCGAAGAAGGCGAAGGAGCCGACCAGGCCGGCCAGCAGCAGGCACATCCGGATGGTGATGGCCCGCAGGTTGTCGGGGTCGAGGGTGTCGTAGCGCGAGCGGTAGTAGAACCACTCGGTCGCCAGCCAGTGGTCGCAGAACCGGGCCAGGACGAACAGCACCAGCAGGACCGCGAGGCCGTACCAGCGCGCGCGCCGCGTGCGCAGCAGGCTCCAGTGCCCCTCGTGCATCTTCAGCCCCAGCACGAAGAACGGCAGCAGCCCGAGGATGCGGGCGTTGTCGAGGATGTCGTTGGCGTAGAGGCCCGCCAGCAGGCTGGTCGCCACGGCCACCACGACCTTCGCGGGCAGCCTGGACAGCGCCGGGGCGGCCAGGCGCCAGAAGAACAGGGCGGCGAGGTACCACATCGGCCAGTGCGGGTTCGCCCACAGCAGCTTGAAGTCGACACCGCCCACGTCGTGGCGGTAGAGCGCATAGAGGCCCTCGAAGACGAGGTAGGGCACGGCCACGGTCGTGAACAGCGACCACATCCGCGGGCGCGTCCAGGCGAACGACCTCGAGAGGTAGCCGGTGACGATGACGAACGCCGGGATGTGCCAGGCGTAGAGGAAGTGGTAGAGCCAGCGGTCGTAGAGCTTGGCGGTCCCCCCGCCCACGTCGTGGGCGAACAGCGGGAGCAGCGTCCAGGAGTGCCCGACCACCACGAGCATGACGAGCGCCATCTTCGCGTTGTCGAACCACGGGTCCCGCTGCTTGACCGGGGTCGGCCCGGGGACGGGGGGAGCGGCGGTGTCAGGCACGGCGACAAGGTACCCGGCCCACTCCCTAGACTCGCCCCCATGTCCCCGGAGCCCGGCGGGCTCCCGCAACGCCAGCGGGTGGCCGCGTACGCCGTGATCGTGCGCGGTGGGGAGATCCTGCTGTCCCGGCTGGCGCCGTCGGTCTCCGAGGTGGAGCTGTGGACCCTGCCCGGCGGGGGCATCGACTTCGGCGAGCACCCCGACGACGCCGTGGTGCGCGAGGTCCACGAGGAGACCGGGCTCGCCTGTGTGCTCGGACCACCGCTGTGCCTCGGCTCGGCGCACCGGGTCGTCGACCGGCGCACCGGCCGCGAGACCGAGCTGCACTCGGTGCGGATCGTGTACGAGGCGTGGGTCGCCGCCGACGCACCGGAGCCGCGGGTGGTCGAGGTCGGCGGCTCGACCGTGGACGCCCGCTGGGTGCCCGTGGCGGAGGTGACCTCCGGGCGGGTCCCCACGGTGCCGATGGTCCGGGAGGCGCTGGCCCGCCACCGGCCGGCACCGCGCCAGCGGCTGGCGGCGTACGCCCTGGTCCGGCGTGCCGACACGGTGCTGCTCACCCGGCACTCCGACCGCGGACCCCGTCCCGGTGTGTGGACGTTGCCCGGGGGCGGGGTCGACCACGGCGAGTCGCCTGCGGAGGCGGTCGGCCGCGAGGTCCTCGAGGAGACCGGTCTGCGCGCCGAGGTGGGAGCCCTGCTCGGGGTCCACGACGAGCACTTCACCGGCACCGCCCCGCACGGTCGCGAGGAGGACTTCCACGGGGTGCACCTCGTCTTCGCGGCCGTGGTCGGCGCCGGTGAACCGGCGGTGGCGGACCCCACCGGAACGACCGACGCCGCCGCGTGGGTCCCCCTCGCGGAGGTGGGCTCGACCGGGCGGGCCGTGTCCACGCTGGTCACCGCCGCGCTGGAGATGGAGGCCGGTCGTTAGATTTGCGCCATGAGTGAACACCCCACCCCATCGCTGGCTGGTGCTCCCGACTGCGCGGGGACCCCGTGAGGACCGAGTCCGTCTTCACCTACGGCGCCCCCGGGCTGAAGTTCGGCGAGGGCGCCTCCGACGAGATCGGCTACGACCTCTCGCAGTACGACGCGCGCCGGGTGCTGGTGATCACCGACCCCGGGGTCGCGGCAACCGGGCACCCCCGGCGAGTGGCCGAGCAGATGGCGCAGTTCGGCATCGAGGCGGCGGTCTACGAGGGTGCCCACGTCGAGCCCACCGACGCCAGCCTCGAGGAGGCGATCGAGCACGCCCGCGCCTCCGGACCGTGGGACGCCTATGTCGCGGTCGGCGGAGGCTCTGCCATCGACACGGCCAAGGCGGTCAACCTGCTCACCACCAACGCGGGCGAGCTGATGGACTACGTCAACGCCCCGGTCGGCAGGGCCCGCCGTCCCGAGAAGCCGCTCCGGCCGCTCGTCGCGGTCCCCACCACGACCGGCACCGGCGCGGAGTCCACGACGATCTGCGTGCTCGACGTCCTCGCCCAGAAGGTGAAGACCGGGATCAGCCACCCGCGCCTGCGCCCGACGCTGGCCGTGGTCGACCCGGCGCTGACCCTGACCCAGCCCGCGGGGGTCACCTCGGCTGCCGGGATGGACATCTTGTGCCACGCGCTGGAGAGCTACACCGCGCGGCCCTACTCCTCCTACGAGCGCAAGCAGCCCGAGCAGCGGGTGCCGTACTGCGGGGCGAACCCGATCTCGGACATGTGGTCGGAGCAGGCCATGTCCCTGCTCGCCACCTCCTTCCGCCGGGCGGTGCACCACGGCGACGACGCCGACGCGCGCCACCAGATGGCGATGGCCGCCACCTTCGCCGGACTCGGTTTCGGCAACGCCGGCGTGCACCTCCCGCACGCGAACGCCTACCCGATCGCCGGCCGGGTCAAGGACTTCCACCCGGAGGGCTACCCGGAGGAGGAGCCGATGGTGCCGCACGGCATGGCGGTCTCGCTGACGGCGCCCGAGGCCTTCCGCTGGACCTTCGAGGCCTCCCCGGAACGCCACCTCAAGGCGGCCTCCCTGCTCGCGCCGGGCCACGCCTACGACGGGCCCGACGCCCTGCCCGGCGTGCTCGCGGACCTGATGCGAGACATCGCCATCCCCAACGGCCTGGCGGCGGTCGGCTACGACGAGGGCGACGTCGACGACCTGGTCGAGGGGGCGCTGAAGCAGCAGCGTCTCCTCGCCACCGCCCCGCGCGAGGTGACCGCCGAGGACGTGGCCGGGATCCTCACGCGCTCGCTCGAGCTGTGGTGAGCACCACCGGGATCGCCCACGCGCTGCGGGCCCAGGGGCTCACCGACGTCGACGACTCGCAGCTGGCGAGGTCGCTCTACGCGAGCGACGCCGGGCTCTACCGGATCCCGCCGATGGTCGTCGTCCGCCCCCGTCACACCGACGAGATCGCAGCGACCCTGGCCGTGGCGCGCGAGTCGGGTACGCCGATCACGATGCGTGGGGCAGGCACGTCGATCGCCGGCAACGCGGTCGGGGCGGGGATCGTCCTCGACACCGCCCGACACCTCGACCGGGTGCTGGAGCTCGACCGCGACGCCCGCACGGCCCGGGTGCAACCGGGAGTGGTGCACGCCGGCCTGCAGCGGCAGGCGGTGCCCGTGGGGCTGCGGTTCGGCCCCGACCCCTCCACGCACACGCGCTGCACCATCGGCGGGATGATCGGCAACAACGCCTGCGGGTCCCGGGCGCTCGGCTACGGCCGCACGGTCGACAACGTCGAGGCACTCACCGTGCTGCTGGCCGACGGCTCGGTGGTGACCCGGGTCGAGGCTCTCGACGCCCTGGTCGAGGAGCATCTCGGCACCGTCCGCACCGAGTTCGGCCGTTTCGGCCGGCAGGTGTCGGGCTACTCCTTCGAGCACCTGCTCCCGGAGCACGGGCGCCGGTTCGACCGGTTCCTGGCCGGCACCGAGGGGACGCTGGGGCTGGTGCTCGAGGCGACCGTCCGGCTGGTCGAGGACGCTCCGGCTCGCGCCCTCGCGGTGCTGGGGTACCCGACGATGGCCGACGCCGCGGACGCCGTGCCCGCACTCCTCGAGCACCCGCTGGTGGCCTGCGAGGGACTCGACCAGCGCATCGCCGGAATGGTCCCCGGCCACCCGGAGCTGCCCGCGGGCGGCGGCTGGCTGTTCGCCGAGGTCACCGGTGGGACCAGGGCCGAGGCCGAGTCGAGGGCCAGAGCGGTGACGCGGACCGCGGGCGTGCCGCACCGGATCGTCACCGACACCGTCGAGCAGCTCGCGCTGTGGCGGATCCGTGAGGACGGCGCCGGGCTGGCCGCTCGCTCCTTGAGCCGGCCGGCACAGGCGGGCTGGGAGGACGCCGCGGTCCCGCCGGCGAAGCTGGGTGCCTACCTGCGCGACTTCGACGCCCTGCTCCGCGACCGTGCCCTGGACGGCGTGCCCTACGGCCACTTCGGCGACGGGTGCGTTCACGTGCGGATCGACTTCGAGCTCGAGGACCGGCAGGGTCGCGGCCGCTTCCGGCAGTTCATCGAGGACGCCGCCACGCTCGTGGCCTCCTACGGAGGCTCGATGTCGGGTGAGCACGGCGACGGCCGGGCCCGCTCCGAGCTGCTGCCCCGGATGTACTCACCGCAGGCGATCGCCCTGATGGAGCAGGCCAAGCGGCTCCTGGACCCCGCCAACCTGCTCAACCCCGGCGTGCTGGTGGACCCGGCGCCCTTCGATGCCGACCTGCGCCTGGCCGCGCCGATGCGTCCGGTGCGTACGACGCTCAGGCTCACCCATGACTCCGGGTCGTTCTCCGACGCGGTCCACCGGTGCACCGGAGTCGGCAAGTGCATCGCCGACAACACCGCCGGCGGTGGGGTCATGTGTCCTTCGTTCCTCGCGACCAGGGAGGAGAAGGACTCCACCCGCGGGCGCGCGCACGTGCTCCAGGACGTCGTCAACGCGACACTGGACTTCGACGACCCGGCCGTCGACGAGGCCCTCGACCTCTGCCTCTCCTGCAAGGGCTGTGCCCGCGACTGCCCCACGGGCATCGACATGGCCACCTACAAGTCGGAGGCGCTCTCCCAGAAGTACCGCGGCAAGCTGCGACCGCGCGCGCACTACGCCCTGGGCCAGCTGCCCCGCTGGGCCCGGATGACCCCCCCGAGGCTGGCCAACGCGATGCTCCGCAGCAAGACGGTCGGCCGCCTCGCCAAGGCCGCGGCCGGGGTCGACCAGCGCCGCAGCCTGCCCCGGTTCTCCGCCCGGCCCCTGCGGTCCGGGGCCCCGGCCGAGGCCCCGGACGTGTGGCTCTGGGCCGACTCCTTCACCGACCGGTTCGCCGCCGACACCGGCCGGGCCGCCATCGAGCTCCTGGGCTCGATGGGGCTGCGTGCGGCCGTGATCCCCGAGCCGGCGTGCTGCGGCCTGACCTGGATCACCACCGGCCAGCTCACCGCGGCGCGGCGGATCGTGGCGCGCGCCGTCGACACCCTGCACGGCTACGTCGCCGGAGGGACTCCCGTGATCGGGTTGGAGCCGAGCTGTCTCGCCGCCCTGCGCGAGGACGCTGCCCAGCTCGTCGAGGACCCACGCGTCGCGGAGGTCGGCAGCGGGGTGCGCACGCTGGCGGAGTTCCTCGCCGGCCGCGTCGAGACAGGGGGATGGACTCCGCCGGACCTCACCGGCGTCGAGGTGGTCGCGCAGCCGCACTGCCACCACCACGCGGTCCTGGGCTGGGAGACCGACGCCGCCCTGCTCGCTCTGACCGGTGCGCAGCTGACCCGGGTGGGCGGTTGCTGCGGCCTGGCCGGCAACTTCGGGGTCGAGCTCGGCCACTACGAGACCAGCGTGGCGGTGGCCGAGCACGACCTCCTGCCCGCCGTCCGTGCTGCCGGACCGGACGCGGTGGTGCTCGCCGACGGGTTCTCCTGCCGGACCCAGCTCGACGACCTCGCAGGGCGGCGGGGGCTGCACCTGGCCGAGCTGCTGCATCCTCGTTTTGACCCGCCCCGGAGCACCCGGTAATCTCAATCCTTGTGTCTGGGCGATCCAGGCCTCTCTGCGTGCCCTCATGGCAGCGCACACCACCGCACCACAGCACGAAGCATCATCACCGTGCCCGGCAAGGCGTCGGGTACTGAGAGCAGAACAGAAAGGGAACCACCAGGTGCCCACCATTCAGCAGTTGGTCCGCAAGGGCCGCCAGGACAAGGTGTCGAAGAACAAGACGCCTGCCCTGAAGGGTTCGCCCCAGCGACGCGGTGTCTGCACGCGCGTCTACACCACCACCCCGAAGAAGCCGAACTCCGCCCTCCGCAAGGTCGCCCGCGTGCGCCTGTCCAGTGGCGTCGAGGTCACCGCTTACATCCCGGGCGTGGGCCACAACCTGCAGGAGCACTCGATCGTGCTCGTGCGCGGCGGCCGGGTCAAGGACCTCCCCGGCGTCCGCTACAAGATCATCCGCGGCTCGCTCGACACCCAGGGTGTGAAGAACCGCAAGCAGGCCCGCAGCCGTTACGGCGCGAAGAAGGAGAAGAGCTGATATGCCGCGCAAGGGTCCCGCACCGAAGCGGCCGATCGACGTCGACCCGGTCTACGGGTCGCAGCTGGTCTCGCAGCTCGTCTCCAAGGTGCTGCAGGACGGCAAGAAGCAGGTCGCCCAGCGCATCGTCTACGGCGCCCTCGAGGGCACCCGCGAGAAGACCGGCACCGACCCGGTCGTGACGCTCAAGCGTGCGCTGGACAACGTCAAGCCCTCCATCGAGGTGAAGTCCCGCCGCGTCGGTGGCGCCACCTACCAGGTGCCGATCGAGGTCAAGGCGGGACGCAGCACGACGCTGGCGCTCCGGTGGCTCGTGGGCTACTCCCAGGCACGCCGCGAGAAGACGATGTCCGAGCGTCTGATGAACGAGATCCTCGACGCCTCCAACGGCCTCGGCGCCGCTGTGAAGAAGCGGGAGGACACCCACAAGATGGCCGAGTCCAACAAGGCCTTCGCGCACTACCGCTGGTGACTGGTCCGCTGGGGTTGCGACCGCCTTCGTGGTCGGGGCCTCAGGTGGTACGGGCGCCTCGATCCCGTACCACACAACGGATCGCACTATCCGACACAAAGCTAAGGAACGCTGACTGACGTGGCCGTCGACATCACCACTGACCTCAACAAGGTCCGCAACATCGGCATCATGGCGCACATCGACGCCGGGAAGACCACCACCACCGAGCGGATCCTGTTCTACACCGGCATCAGCTACAAGATCGGTGAGGTCCACGACGGCGCTGCCGTGATGGACTGGATGGAGCAGGAGCAGGAGCGCGGCATCACCATCACCTCCGCCGCCACCACCTGCTGGTGGAAGGACCACCAGATCAACATCATCGACACCCCCGGGCACGTCGACTTCACCGCGGAGGTCGAGCGCTCCCTGCGCGTCCTCGACGGGGCCATCGCCGTGTTCGACGGTGTCGCCGGCGTCGAGCCGCAGACGATGACCGTGTGGCGCCAGGCCAACAAGTACTCCGTGCCGCGGATGTGCTTCGTCAACAAGCTCGACCGGACCGGTGCGGACTTCTTCCGCTGCGTCGACATGATGGTCGAGCGGCTGAACTCCACCCCGCTGGTGATGCAGCTGCCGATCGGTGCGGAGTCCGACTTCCTCGGTGTCGTCGACCTGGTCGGCATGCGTGCGCTGACCTGGCGCGGCGAGACCAGGATCGGCGAGGACTACGAGGTCGAGGAGATCCCCGCGGAGATGGCCGAGCAGGCCGCCGAGTACCGCGAGAAGCTCCTCGAGACCCTCGCCGAGGCCGACGACCACGTGATGGAGAAGTACCTCGAGGGCGAGGAGGACTTCACCGTCGAGGAGCTCGAGGCCGCGATCCGTCGCGCCACCCTGGCCGACAAGATCAACCCGGTGCTGTGCGGCACGGCGTTCAAGAACAAGGGCGTGCAGCCCCTGCTCGACGCGGTCGTGAAGTTCCTGCCCTCCCCGCTGGACGTCGAGGGCATCCAGGGCCACGCCGTCAACGACGAGGACGAGGTCATCGTCCGCCAGCCCAGCGACGACGAGCCGTTCTCCGGTCTCGCCTACAAGATCGCCACCGACCCGCACCTCGGCAAGCTGATCTACGTGCGGGTCTACTCCGGCAAGCTCGAGGCCGGTTCCTCGGTGCTCAACTCGGTCAACGGGCGCAAGGAGCGGATCGGCAAGGTCTACCAGATGCACGCCAACAAGCGTGAGGAGATCGCCTCGGTCGGCGCCGGCCAGATCGTCGCCGTGATGGGCCTGAAGGACACCAAGACCGGGCACACCCTGTGCGACCAGGGCAACCCGGTGATCCTGGAGTCGATGACCTTCCCCGCCCCGGTGATCGAGGTCGCGATCGAGCCCAAGACCAAGGGCGACCAGGAGAAGCTGTCCACGGCGATCCAGCGGCTCTCCGACGAGGACCCCACGTTCACCGTCAAGGCGGACGAGGAGACCGGCCAGACCATCATCGCGGGCATGGGCGAGCTCCACCTGGAGATCCTGGTGGACCGGATGAAGCGTGAGTTCCGCGTCGAGGCCACCGTCGGCAAGCCGCAGGTGGCCTACCGCGAGACGATCCGCCGCAAGGTGGAGAAGCACTCCTACACCCACAAGAAGCAGACCGGTGGGTCCGGGCAGTTCGCGAAGGTCATCATCTCGATCGAGCCCAGCATCGACGAGGAGACCGGCCTGGGCGCCGGCTACGAGTTCGCCAACAACGTCACCGGCGGCCGCGTTCCCAAGGAGTACATCCCCTCGGTGGACCAGGGCGCCCAGGAGGCGATGGAGTTCGGCGTGCTGGCCGGCTACCCGATGGTCGACGTCAAGGTCTCGCTCGAGGACGGCGCCTACCACGACGTCGACTCCTCCGAGCTCGCCTTCAAGATCGCCGGCAACCAGGCCTTCAAGGAGGCCACCCGGATGGCCAAGCCGGTCCTGCTCGAGCCGATGTTCGCGGTCGAGGTCGTCACTCCGGAGAGCTTCCTCGGAGACGTGATCGGCGACATCAACTCGCGCCGCGGACAGGTGCAGTCGATGTCCGAGCGGTCGGGCGACCGGGTCGTCGACGCCCTCGTGCCGCTCTCGGAGATGTTCGGGTACGTTGGTGACTTGCGGTCGAAGACCTCTGGTCAGGCGTCGTACTCGATGGAGTTCGACTCGTACGCCGAGGTTCCCCAGAACGTCGCCGACGAGATCATCAAGAAGGTCCGTGGCGAGTAAGGTTCGCACCGGCCTCGGCAGCACAGCAGTTCAACCACACGAGTCAAGTAACAACAACAGGAGGAGCCCGCAGTGGCTAAGGCGAAGTTCGAGCGGAACAAGCCGCACATCAACATCGGCACCATCGGTCACATCGACCACGGGAAGACGACGCTCACGGCGGCGATCTCGAAGGTGCTGCACGACCAGGACCCGGCTGCAAACCCGAACACCGAAGCCTTCGACATGATCGACAAGGCTCCCGAGGAGCGGCAGCGCGGGATCACCATCTCGATCGCGCACATCGAGTACCAGACCGCCGCGCGCCACTACGCGCACGTCGACTGCCCGGGTCACGCGGACTACATCAAGAACATGATCACCGGTGCCGCGCAGATGGACGGCGCGATCCTGGTCGTGGCCGCCACCGACGGCCCGATGCCGCAGACCCGTGAGCACGTGCTGCTCGCCCGCCAGGTCGGCGTGCCCGCCCTGGTCGTGGCGCTGAACAAGTGCGACATGGTCGACGACGAGGAGCTCATCGAGCTCGTCGAGATGGAGGTGCGCGAGCTCCTCAGCGAGTACGAGTTCCCCGGTGACGACGTCCCCGTCGTGAAGGTGGCCGCGTTCCCGGCGCTGAACGGCGACGAGAAGTGGGCCGAGTCGATCCTCGAGCTCATGAACGAGATCGACACCTACATCCCGCAGCCCGAGCGTGACACCGACAAGCCGTTCCTGATGCCGGTCGAGGACGTCTTCACGATCACCGGCCGTGGCACGGTCATCACCGGCCGGATCGAGCGCGGTGTGGTCAAGGTCAACGAGGAGGTCGAGCTCATCGGGATCCGCGAGGGCTCGCAGAAGACCACGGTCACCGGCGTCGAGATGTTCCGCAAGCTGCTCGACGAGGGCCAGGCCGGCGAGAACGTGGGCCTGCTGCTCCGCGGCACCAAGCGCGAGGACGTCGAGCGCGGCATGGTCGTGGTCAAGCCGGGCACCACCACCCCGCACACGAACTTCGAGGCCTCGGTCTACATCCTCTCCAAGGAGGAGGGCGGCCGGCACACGCCGTTCTTCAACAACTACCGTCCGCAGTTCTACTTCCGGACCACGGACGTGACCGGCGTCGTGACCCTGCCCGAGGGCCGCGAGATGGTGATGCCCGGTGACAACACCGACATGACCGTCGAGCTGATCCAGCCGATCGCCATGGAGGACGGCCTCCGCTTCGCGATCCGCGAGGGCGGCCGCACCGTCGGCGCCGGCCGCGTCACCAAGATCACCAAGTGACCAGCACGTGACGCAGCCTGGTTGAGCCACCGGCAGCATCGGTCGGCCCGGTCCCCCCTGGGGGACCGGGCCTTCTGCATCCCGGCGAGCGGGGAGCGGCCGGCAGAGCACACCGGTTCGGGCCAGGGATGCCCCGCTGGGCACAATGGCCTGCGTGGACAGCGCACTGCCTCCGGCCCGGCCGCACCAGCGGTACACCGACGACGGACGCCGCGTCCGCGAGGTGCTCACCTACGCCCGGCGGGGCAGCCGGTTCACGCCCTCCCAGCAGGAGTCCTGGGACGCCCACCACCATCGCTGGGTGATCCCCGACGAGGCCGTCGACGACCCCGGCTTCGACTGGGGCGAGGCCTTCGGCCGCGAGGCGCCGCGGGTCGTGGAGATCGGCTCCGGTGTCGGCGAGGCGACCGCAGCCCTCGCCGCGGCCCGCCCCACCCACGACGTGGTGGCGCTGGAGGTGTGGCGGCCGGGCATCGCGCACACGCTGGGCCTGCTCGCCGAGGCCGGCGCGACCAACGTGCGCCTGCTCGGCGTCGACGCGGTCTGGTGCCTCGAGCACCTCTTCGCCCCCGGGTCGGTCGAGGAGCTCTGGACGTTCTTCCCCGACCCGTGGCCCAAGAAGCGGCACCACAAGCGCCGCCTGGTGACCCCGTCATTCGCCGCCCTGGCCGCCTCGCGCCTGCGTCCGGGAGGGCTCTGGCGGCTGGCCACCGACTGGACGGAGTACGCCGGACGGATGCGGGCCGTGCTCGACGCCGAACCCGGGCTCGGGGGCGGTCCGGTGCCGCGCTGGGAGGAGCGGCCGGTGACCAAGTTCGAGCGCAAGGGCGTGGCCGCGGGCCGGACGATCACCGACCTGGCCTACCGCCGCCGGTAGCGGCTCAGGAGCCGGGTCGCACCATGCCGGACTCGTAGGCGAGCACGACCGCCTGGACGCGGTCGCGCAGCTCCAGCTTCATCAGCACGCGGGCGACGTGGGTCTTCACCGTGTTCTCCGTGACGAAGAGCCGCTGCGCGATCTCCAGGTTGGACAGGCCCCGGGCGACGAGGTTGAGCACCTCGGTCTCGCGATCGGTCAGTCGCTCGACCTCGGGGGCGGGGCCCGACCGCCGGCGGCGTTGGGCGAACTCCTCGATGAGCCGCCGCGTCACCGACGGCGCGAAGAGTGAACCGCCGTCGGCGACGACCTGGATGGCGGTGACCAGTCTGGCCTCGGGTGCGTCCTTGAGCAGGAAGCCGCTGGCGCCTGCGCGCAGCGCGTCGTAGACCACGTCGTCGAGGTCGAAGGTCGTCAGCACCAGCACCCGTGGAGGGTCCGGTTCGGCCGTGATCAAGCGGGTCGCCTCGATCCCGTCCACCTCCGGCATCCGGACGTCCATCAGCACGACGTCGGGAGCAAGGCTGCGACAGAGGTCGACGGCCTCGCGGCCGTTCGCTGCCTCGCCCACGATGTCCACGTCGGCCTGGTCGCTGAGGATCATCCGCAGCCCTGCCCGGACGAGCGGCTGGTCGTCGGCGAGCACGGTGCGGATCATGAGGTCTCCAGAAGGTAGGGCAACCGGGCGCGCACCGCGAATCCGTCGGGCGCAGGTCCGACCTCCACGTCTCCGCCGGCCACGGCCACCCGCTCGCGGATGCCGATCAGCCCCTGACCGCCGTTCGCGCTGACGGCGGCGGCCGACGTCCCGGTGTTGGTGACGCACACCTCGAGGCCCTCGGCACCGTAGGCCAGCTCGACCCGCGCCCGGGCCGCCGCTCCGCCGTGCTTGAGCACGTTCGTCAGTGCCTCCTGGACGATCCGGAAGGCCGAGAGCTCCAGGCCCGGAGGCAGCGGGACGGGATCGCCCGTCACCTCGAACTCGACGGGCACCCCCGATCCGCGCACGTGGTCGACGAGGTGCTCGAGGCGTTCGAGCGACGGCAGTGGCTCGAGCTCCGGACCTCCTGACCCGCTCTCCCGGAGCAGGGCGAGCAGTCTTCGCATGTCGGCCAGGGCGGCCGTGTTGGTCTCCTCGATCGCGCGCAGCGCTCGACGCACACTGTCGTCGTCACGTCCGACCAGCTTCCTGCCGCCGCGGGCCTGCAGCACAGTGACCGCAATGGCGTGGGAGACCACGTCGTGCAGCTCGCGCGCGATGCGGGCCCGTTCGTCGGCGACCGCGCGGGTCGTCTCCGCTCGCGCCTCCTGCTCCCGCTCCCGAAGCTCACGATCCTTGTCGCGCCGCAGCCGGAACGCCACCCCCACGGCCCACGGCAGGCCCGTCAGCACCAGGAAGAAGAACAGCCCCGAGGGTGAGGTGTCCCCGTCCTCGAGCGTCGCGAACACCGTCGAGACCGCCACCCCCACGGCGCCGAGCCAGAACTCGATCCCGCGCGCGTGCGCCCCGAGCGAGTACAGGTTGACGATGAACACCGCGACGAACGAGATCGAGTTCGCGTCGAACGCCTGAGCCAGGTGGGGGACGGCGCCGTTGAGCACGGTCACGATGACGAAGATCGCGAGAGGGGCCCTGCGGCGTACGGCGAGGGCGAGGCAGGCGCCGACTCCGAGCGGCAGCGTCACGTCCAGGTGGGCGTCGGGGAAGCGCAGCAGCTCGACCACGTAGACAGTGGCCAGGGCCAGGGCGATCAGCGCGTCCCCGTGCCTGCGGACGAGTCGACGGAGCGCCATGCGACCACGGTAGAACCCGGCGAGCGCCCCGGGGTCACTCCTGAGGATGACGCCCCACCTCACTCTCGGGGACCAGGTCGTCGCCGGTCGGGGTGACGACGAGCGGGCGCCGGTCGTCGAAGACTGGCCCGAGCCAGCTCGACAACCGAAAGGACTCGCCATGAACTCCATCACCGTAGGAACCGCACCGAGGGTGTCCGCCGACCGCGAGCGTGCCCGACGCGCTCTCGGTCCGGTCGCCGTCGGCGTCCTGCTGGTCTCGGCCTTCTTCAACCTCGCCCGCGCGGACACCCTGCCCGAGGGCGCGGCCATGCTCGTGGTGGACGTCCTCGCCCTCGCGCTCGTGTTCGGCCTCGTCGTCGTCCGGGGCCTGCGGGCCGAGGCCGCCGGTGGCCGGGGGGTGCTCCTGGGCGCCGTCGGCGTACTCCTCCTGGTGCCGGCGTTCTGGTCCGGGCTGCCGGTCGTGCTCGGAGCGGCTGCCGTCCTGCTCGGCTACGCAGGTCGGCGTGCTGCCACCGGCTCCGGTCGAGCCGTCGTCGCCCTCGTGCTCGGCATGCTCAGCGTGATCGGCTACGTCGCGGTCTACCTCGGCGACTGGGTGGCCCACCCCGGGGCCAGCTGGTGGTCCTAGGGGCGCTGGGTCAGCCGCCGACGCTGCTCGGCCTCGTGCCGCAGCCGCTGCTCGTCGCGGGCGCGGTGCTCGGCGGCCACCGCGGCCAGGAAGTCCTCGGGGCGGGTGCCCGGCGGGGGCTGCGGCGAGACCAGCGGTGCGACCTGCTCGAGGATGCGCGTGACGAGGTCCTGGCGCGCCGCCGGCGCCAACGTCGCCGTGCGGGCGAGCAGCTGGCGCAGCGCCACGGCGACCTGGTCGGGGAGCGGGGCCAGGTCGGCGTGCGCCGCCCAGCCCGCGAGGTGCGGTGGCATCGACACCGGCCAGGGCAACCGCAGCCGGAACCGGTCCCGCACCACGTAGGTGCCGGCTGCGTAGTCGCCCAGGCGCTTGCCCTTCGCGCTGACCAGGGCGCTGACCAGGGCGGGTACGCCGCTGAGGATCCACACCTCGACGATCGCGATCAGGTGGCGCACGAACGCATGGTGGAAAGAGATCGGCCCGGCGTCGTCGCGCACGGTCCGGATGCCGAGGACGAGCTTGCCGACCGTGCGCCCCGTGGTCGCCGTCTCGAGCAGTGCCGGCCCGAGGACGAGGGTGCCGGCCACGAGGACGACCCCCGCGACCGCGCCGAGGGCGGCGTCGGGGGCCGCCAGCGACGCCACCACCGACCCGGCGACCAGGATCGCGAGCTGGAGGGCGACATCGAGCAGCCCCGAGAGGACGCGCAGACCGAGGGAGGCCGGCGGGAGCTCGAGCGCGACCGCCTCCCCCGTGACCAGCTGGTCGACGTCGGCGAACGCGCGGTCGTGGGTCACCTGCTCAGGCTAGGCCGAACGACCCGACCGGCGAGATGCTTCGCCGTACCCTGACGCGCATGGACCTCGATGCCTACGTGCACACGCACCAGCCTGCGTGGCAGCGGCTGGAGCAGCTGAGCCGCAGGCGTCCACGGTCGGGCGCGGAGGCCGACGAGCTCGTCGAGCTCTACCAGGAGGTGGCCACCCACCTCAGCGTCGTCCGCTCGACAGCGCCCGACCCGGGAGTGGTGGCCTACCTGAGCGGGGTACTGGCCCGTGCGCGGGTCCGCGCCGTCGGCACCCGGACCCCGGGCTGGGCCGGGGTCGCGGACTTCTTCGCCCGCCGGTTCCCTGCCGCGCTGTACCGCACCCGGTGGTGGTGGCTCACCACGATGCTGCTCAGCTACGCCGTCGCCGCGATCATCACCTGGTGGCTGGTGCAGCACCCCCAGGTCGAGCAGTCCATGCTCGGCCCCCAGGAGGTCGACCAGCTGGTCAACAACGACTTCGAGGGCTACTACTCGGAGTCGGCGGCCTCGCACTTCGCCGCCCAGGTGTGGACCAACAACGCCTGGGTGGCCGCCATCTGCATCGCCTTCGGTGTCTTCGCCGTGCCGGTCGTCCTGGTGCTGTGGGGCAACGTGCTCAACCTGGCGCTGGTGGCGTCGATCATGATCCGGCACGACCGGGGGAGCCTGTTCTTCGGGCTGATCCTGCCGCACGGCCTGCTCGAGCTGACGGCCGTCTTCGTCGCTGCCGGGGTGGGGCTGCGCGTCTTCTGGTCCTGGGTCGTGCCCGATGGCCGTGCCCGCGCCCAGTCGCTTGCCGCCGAGGGCAGGTCCGCGGGCGGCGTGGCGATGGGTCTCGCGGTGGTCCTGCTGGTCTCCGGCGTCATCGAGGGCTTCGTCACGCCCTCCGGGCTGCCCACGTGGGCCCGGATCGCGGTCGGCGTCGCCGCCGAGCTGGTCTTCCTGGGCTACGTCTTCGGACCGGGGCGCCGGGCCTGCCGGTCCGGTGCCACCGGCGACCTGGACGACGCGCTGCTCGAGGATCGGGTGGCCACGGCCGGGTAGCAGTCGCGGGCGCCGGCTCAGAGCAGGCCGCGGGCCTTGAGCTCGAGGTAGCGGTCGGCCAGCCGCACCGGCAGCGTGGCCGCGTCGGCGTCGAGCACCTCCACGCCGAGGGCTCCGAGCAGCCGACCCGTCCGGTCCCGGCGGGCGGCGGCCTGCTCGGCGGCGGCCGCGTCGTAGGTCGCGCGGGCGTCCTCGCGGCGCCGGGCCATCCGGTCCAGCTCCGGGTCGCGCACCGAGGCCAGCAGCACCCGGTGCCGCCGAGTCAGGGGCCCGACGAGCGGCAGCAGGCCGCTCTCGAGGGCGGAGGGCTCCAACGCCGTGAGCAGCACCACCAGCGCCCGCTGCCGGCCGAGGGCGTCCACGGCCCCGACCAGGCGCCGCCAGTTCGTCTCGGCCAGGACCGGCTGCAGCCTCGCCATCGCGTCCTGGAGGTCCTCGACCGCGTCACGACGGTGTCCGCCCCGCCAACGAGCCCGCACCCCGAGGTCACCGGCGACGAAGGAGATCCGGTCGCCGGCCCGCGAGGCCAGCGCCGCCAGCAGCAGCGCGGCGTCCATCGCGGAGTCGAGCCGGGGGACGTCGTCCACCCGGCCGGCCGAGATGCGGCCGGTGTCGAGCACCAGGATCACGCGCCGGTCCCGTTCGGGCTGCCAGGTGCGCACCACCACCGAGCGGGTGCGGGCGCTGGCCCGCCAGTCGACGCTGCGGACGTCGTCACCGAGCACGTACTCGCGCAGCGAGTCGAACTCCGTGCCCTGCCCCCGCACCCGCACCGCCGCACGCCCGTCGAGCTCGCGCAGCCGCGCGAGCCGGCTGGGCAGGTGCTTGACCGAGGGGAAGGCCGGCAGCACCCGCAGGGTCCCCGGCGCCTCGAGGGCACCCTGGCGCGCAGCCAGACCGAGGGGGCCGGTCGTGCGCACGGTGACCCGGTCCGCGCGCAGGTCTCCGCGGCGGGCCGGGCACAGGCCGGTGCGCAGCTCCTGGCCGCCGGCCGGGCCCAGGTCGAGCCGGTGCCGGTTGCCGGTGGCACCGGCCGAGGGCTGCCAGGCGTCGCGCAGCACGCCGCGCACGCGCCGGCGCGAGGAGCTGGTGACCTCGAGCACGGTGCCGGTGACCTCACCCTGCCGCGTCCGCGGCACCGGGCGGCGTACGACGGTCAGGGCCGTGCGCGAAGGGGCGAGGAACGCGTCGAGGAGCACGAGGGCCAGCACGAGCAGCAGCCAGAGCCACACCGTCGAGGCGTGCGGGCGCAGCAGCACCGCGCCGATGCCGAGCAGCACCAGCGCGGGGACCCGCCAGGTGATCGCCATCAGCGGGGGACGGGCACCGACCCGACGGCGGCGGCGAGCACCTGGCCGACGTCGACACCCTCGAGCTCTGCCTCCGGGCGAAGGGCGAGCCGGTGCGCCACGGTGGCGTGCGCGAGCGCCTTGACGTCGTCGGGGGTGACGAAGTCACGACCGTTGAGCCAGGCCCACGCCCGGCTCGATCGGAGCAGCGCGGTGGCGCCGCGCGGGCTCGCCCCGAGCAACAGCGACGGCGCAGCGCGGGTGGCGCGGGCGATGTCGACGACATAGGCCGACACCTCCTCGGAGACCCGCACGTCGCCCACGGCCACGACCCCTGCCTGCACGTGGGCAGCGCCGGCCACGCGACGCACCCCGGCGGCGGCGATGTCGTGCGGGTCGAAACCCTCGGCGTGGCGCCGGACGATCACCAGCTCCTCGCCCCGCTCGGGCAGCGGCAGCGTCACCTTCAGCAGGAACCGGTCCAGCTGCGCCTCCGGGAGCGGGTAGGTGCCTTCGTGCTCGACCGGGTTCTGCGTGGCCGCCACCAGGAAGGGCCTCGGCAGCGGGCGGCTGCGGCCGTCGGTGGAGACCGTGCCCTCCTCCATCGCCTCCAGCAGCGCCGACTGGGTCTTCGGTGGGGTGCGGTTGATCTCGTCGGCCAGGAGGAGGTTGGTGAAGACCGGGCCCGGCCGGAAGGTCAGGTCGTGGCCGGAGCCGCCCTCGATCACCATCGAACCGGTGATGTCGCCCGGCATCAGGTCGGGAGTGAACTGCACCCGCCGCGCCTCCAGGTCCAGCGCGGCCGCCAGGGTGCGCACGAGCAGGGTCTTCGCCACACCCGGCACGCCCTCCAGGAGGACGTGGCCGCGCGAGAGCAGCGCGATCAGCAGCCCGCTCACGGCGGCGTCCTGGCCGACGACGGCCTTGGCGACCTCGGCGCGCACGGCCGCGAGAGCAGCCCGGGCCTCCTCGGGGGCCACCTGGTCGGTGGGTCGGTCGGGTGGGGTCATGGTGTGCCTACCTCGTTCTCGATCCGGGTGAGCTGCTGGCCGAGGGCGACCAGCTGGGAGTCGTGGGTGATGTCGGGGTCGGCCAGCAGATGGTGCACGGCGGCGGGGTCGCCCCCGGTGCGGGCGGCGACGGCCGCGGCCAGCTCGTCCGGTGGTGTGTCACGGGGCAGCCGGAGCGTCGCGGCGAGCCGGGTGCGAGTGGCCCGGACCAGGGCGGTGGCCGCATGGTGCCGGTCGTGGGTGCGCCGGTAGATCTGTCCCCGGCTCCGGGTGGACTCGGCGGCCCGCACCACCACCGGCAGCGGCTCGGTGACCACGGGGCCCAGGCGCCGGCCGCGCCAGACCAGGAGGACGGCCACCGCGGCCAGCAGGAGGAAGAGCGAGGGCACCAGGGAGGGGGGCAGCAGCGCGGAGAGCCGGACCCCGTCCGAGGCGGGGGTGTCGGCGACGTCGGCGACGTACCACACGGTCCGGCGGTGCTGCCCGAGCAGTCGCAGCGCCAGGGCGGCGTTGTCCGCCTCGAGGACGTGCTGGTTGGTCAGGGACCCCGGTGAGGTGAGCAGCCACAGGTCGCGGCGCCGGACCAGGGCGGCCGAGCCGTCGGCGCCGAAGCACCCCTCGTGCCGCAGCCCGGCGCCGTAGGTGCGCACGGCCAGCCCACGGACCAGACCGACGTCGCAGTGTGCCCGGTGGGTCCCCGAGAGCCGCGAGCCCGCCTCGCCGCCGAACCAGAGGCTGACCGGGCCCGCGTCGCCGACGACCACCAGGGCGCCGGCGCTGCGCGCGTGCGCGCGCAGGCGGTCCGCGGTGGTGCGGCCCAGGGCAGCGGGGTTGGTGATCACCACCGTGGTCTCGGCGTCGACCGGGTGGTCGAGGAGTGCGTCCTCCCCCCGCACCACGGTGACCCCCACCCCGTGCCGGTCGAGCACCCGCGCCACCGCCTGCGCGCCGTCCCGCGACGGGTTGCGCGGGTCGAGCGGGTCGCCGAACGCAGCCTGGTCGCGGGTCAGCACCGAGATGGCGACCAGGGCGAGCACGAGGGCGACGCCGAGGAGGACCGGTCCGCGCCGGCCGCGCCACCCGGAGGCGGTCAACGCGGCACCGCCGTCGCGGGAACGCGGGTCGGGTCCGGGGTGGGTGCGGACCGCCCGACCTCCCGGTCGAGGTCGGCCGCGGCGCGGGCCTGCTCGGAGGTGGCCCGACGGTCGCCGTACCTCGTCTCGTCGAAGACCAGCCCGGTCGCCTCCAGCCGCTCGGCCAGGTCGGGGAAGAGCGCGGCGGCGCGGCCGGTGAGCTCGTGGACGGTCACGTCGGCCTGCTCCGGGACCAGGGCGCGCTCGACCAGGCCGGCGGCCAGTGCTCGTACGGACGCCACGACGGCGTCGTCCCAGCGTCCCTCCTCCAGGGCCTGGTGCGCCTCGACGCGGTGCTGCGCCGCGTCGAGGCGTGGGGAGGCGAACACCGTCGCCCCCTGCGCGCGCACGCCCGGGTTGCGCCCCAGGCGCGAGAGCGCCCACGCGAGAAGGCCGACGACCAGGACGAGGAGGACGGAGGCCGACACGGGGTCCAGCCCGCCGAGAGTCGCGCTCGCCTCCCGGATCCGGTCCAGCAGCTCGCCGAACCAGCGGACGACCCGGTCCAGCAGCGACTCGTGGTACTCCGGTCGCGCCAGCTCCTCGCGCAGCCAGTCACGCGCGGTGCCCGGGTCGGGCAGCAGCGCCCAGGGGTACGCCGCGGTCGGGACCGGGGTCACCGGGTCGTCGACCCGGTCGTCCGGTTCAGCAGCTCGATGTCCAGTCCCTCCTTGCGGAAGCGCTGGTCGAGGTACTGCAACGCCATCACACCTCCGGTGAACGGGCCGACCAGCCCGCCGCTGAGCACCGTGGAGACGTGGGAGGTCAGCAGCATCCCGGCCGTCGCCCAGCTGCCCGGGAGGGCGAACAGGCTGACGATGCCCAGCACGCTGAACGGCACCGAGACGACCTGTCCCACCAGCGCCCCCACCAGGCCGGTGACCAGGTAGATGCCCAGCAGACGCCAGAAGTCGCCTCGGGAGAGCCGGCCGGCGCGGGCGAGGGAGGCGAAGACACCGCGCTCCTCCAGCACGAGCACGGGCGCGGCGAGCAGCACGTAGCGGGTGTAGCCGAAGACCGCGGCGAGGATCGCGAGCACCAGCCCGACGATCCCGACCACCACCCCGAGGGCGACGTCGACGAACAGCCCGAGGAGGAACCCCGCCAGGACGGGCAGCCCCACCAGGAGGAGTCCGGCCAGTGCGGTGACGAGCGTGAGCCCGAGCAGCGGGAGCAACCGGCCCCGGCTGCGCCGCCACGCCTCCCCGGCGCTCAACGGCACCCCGACGACGGCCTGCTCCACCGTGCGCACGATGAGCCCGGTGACCACGATCGTGGCCAGCACGCTGAACACGCTGGTGGTGCCGCTGGACAACAGGATCCCGATCTGGTCCGCGGCGCCGGAGGAGGCGTCCGCCGCGAGCGGGTCCATCGAGGGCAGCACGTCCTCGGCACCCAGCACGAGGGTGACCAGGATCGGCAGCAGCATGAAGGCGAAGGTCACCAGCAGGGCCATGCCGACGGTGCCCCGGGGGTTGCGGCGGATGGTCTGCAGCGCACCACCGAACATGTCCCCGAGGTTCAGCGGGCGCAGCGGCACCACACCGGGCTGATGCACCGGCGGCTGCCAGCCGGGCTGTGCCCGCGGGTGCGGTGCGGGGCCGCCGTAGGGCGCGGGGCCGCCGTAGGGCGCGGGGCCGGGAACGGCCGGACCGGTGCCGGGTGCCGGGTAGCCGGGTGGCGGGTAGCCGGGTGGCGGGTAGCCCGGTGGCGGGTATCCCGGTGGCGGGTAGCCCGGTGGCGGGGCACCAGCCCCCGGAAGGCCGGCGGAGCCCTGGTCGGAGGACCCGCCCTCGGAGCCGTCACCGGACGGATGGTGCGTCATCAGGGCCCCCCGAAACGTGGCTGGCAGTCTGGTCGGCGGCTGGCCGGTGCCATCCTGCCAGCCGTGGCCGGCTTTGGCTGCCGAACCGATTTGGCGCATCGCGGCACTCTCTGACAAGATAGTCCGGTTGCTCCGGCGGGGTCGCCGGGGCGCGGACATTGACTAGTGAACAGGTTCTCCTGAGCTGCCGATCGGCTGCTGCAGTGGTCGTGCGTCCGCGCCGCACCAGGAGATCCCGTTCAGCCCGGCCCCCCGGGCGCCACTCCAGACAACGACCAGCACGAGAACGGTGCGTCGCGCCCGTCACGAGGACCGCGACACGCCCGACCTCGGGGGTCGGACCCGGACCGAGTGGGAGCAGGGGCGGACCCCCTCACCGAGGGAGTCCGAGACCAGCCGTTGGGACTACGAAGTAAGGACGTTGTTTGATGGCGGGACAGAAGATCCGCATCAGGCTCAAGGCCTATGACCACGAGGTGATCGACACCTCGGCGCGGAAGATCGTGGACACCGTGACCCGTACGGGTGCGAAGGTCGCCGGCCCGGTGCCGCTGCCGACCGAGAAGAACGTCTACTGCGTCATCCGCTCGCCCCACAAGTACAAGGACTCCCGCGAGCACTTCGAGATGCGCACCCACAAGCGTCTGATCGACATCATTGACCCCACGCCGAAGACGGTCGACTCGCTGATGCGCCTCGACCTGCCCGCCGGCGTCGACATCGAGATCAAGCTCTGAGGCCGAGGAGCTGATTGACACCATGAGCACTTTCGAACGCAACAGCAAGGGACTGCTGGGCACCAAGCTCGGCATGACCCAGATCTGGGACGAGAACAACCGCGTGGTCCCGGTCACCGTCATCGCGGCCGGCACGAACGTGGTGACCCAGGTGCGCACGCCCGAGAAGGACGGCTACAACGCCATCCAGGTCGGCTTCGGCGAGATCGACGGCGCGAAGGTCACCAAGCCCTCGGCCGGTCACTTCGAGAAGGCCGGGGTCACCCCTCGCCGCCACGTCGCCGAGATCCGCACCAGCGACGCCGCTGCCTACCAGGTCGGTCAGGAGCTCGGCGCGGACCTGTTCGCCGCCGGGCAGGACGTGGACGTCACCGGCACCAGCAAGGGCAAGGGCTTCGCCGGCACGATGAAGCGGCACGGCTTCTCCGGTGTCGGCGCCTCCCACGGCGCCCACCGCAACCACCGCAAGCCGGGTTCCATCGGCGCCTGCGCCACCCCTGGTCGCGTGTTCAAGGGGATGCGCATGTCGGGCCGCATGGGCACCGACACCGTGACCACGCAGAACGTCACCGTGCACGCCGTGGACGTCGAGAAGGGCCTGATCCTGCTCAAGGGCGCCGTTCCCGGCCCCAAGGGCGGGCTGGTGGTCATCCGTTCGGCTGCGAAGAGGATCGAGGAGGCCGGCGCATGAGCGCGCAGAACCCTGCCAAGACCGTCCAGGTGGATCTCCCCGCGGAGATCTTCGACGTGCAGGCCAACGTGGCGCTGATCCACCAGGTCGTGGTGGGCCAGCAGGCCGCCGCCCGCCAGGGCACCCACGCCACCAAGACCCGCGGCGAGGTCCGCGGTGGTGGCCGCAAGCCCTACAAGCAGAAGGGCACCGGCCGCGCCCGCCAGGGCTCGACCCGCGCACCGCAGTTCGCCGGGGGTGGCACCGTCCACGGCCCGCAGCCGCGCGAGTACGACCAGCGCACCCCGAAGAAGATGAAGGCTGCCGCCCTGCGCGGTGCCCTCTCCGACCGGGCCCGCGCCGGACGCATCCACGTGGTCGAGTCCCTCGTCGCCGGCGACAAGCCCTCGACCAAGGACGCGGTGGCCGCGCTGGACGGGCTCACCGAGCACCGCCGCCAGCTGGTGGTGCTCGAGCGCGACGACGCGCTGACCTGGCTCTCGCTGCGCAACGTGGCCTCGGTGCACCTGCTCGCGGTCGACCAGCTGAACACCTACGACGTGCTGCTCTCCGACGACGTGATCTTCACCCAGGGCGCCTACGACGCCTTCGTCGCAGCCACCACGGCGACCGGCACGCGGCCGGCGAGCATCGTCGAGCCGCCGGCGCACGACGCGGCCGAGGACGCCGAGGAGACCGTCGTCGAGGCCGGTGCCGACAACTCCGGGGAGGACGAGAAGTGAGCACCCTGCACAAGGACCACCGTGACGTGCTGATCGCGCCGGTCGTGAGCGAGAAGAGCTACGGCCTGCTCGACGCGAACAAGTACACCTTCCTGGTGCGTCCGGACGCGAACAAGACCGAGATCAAGGTCGCCGTCGAGAAGATCTTCGACGTCAAGGTCACCTCCGTGAACACCCTCAACCGGCCGGGCAAGACCCGTCGCACCCGCACGGGCATCGGTCGCCGCAAGGAGACCAAGCGCGCGATCGTGAGCCTGGCCGAGGGCAACCGCATCGACATCTTCGGGGGACCGGTCTCCTGACCGGCCCGGAAGGACTGAGGAACTAGACATGGCTATCCGCAAGTACAAGCCGACCACCCCGGGTCGCCGGGGCTCGTCGGTGGCCGACTTCGTCGAGGTCACCCGGACCACCCCGGAGAAGTCCCTGGTCAAGCCGCTGCCCAAGAAGGGCGGCCGCAACAACCAGGGTCGGATCACCACCCGTCACCAGGGAGGAGGCCACAAGCGCGCCTACCGCGTGGTCGACTTCCGTCGCTACGACAAGGACGGGGTGCCGGCGACCGTCGCGCACATCGAGTACGACCCGAACCGCACCGCACGGATCGCGCTGCTGCACTACGCCGACGGCGAGAAGCGCTACATCATCGCGCCGCTGGGCGTGCGGCAGGGCACGGCCGTCGAGTCGGGCGCCACGGCCGACATCAAGCCGGGCAACAACCTGCCGCTGCGCAACGTCCCCGTCGGTACGACGATCCACTGCATCGAGCTGCGGCCCGGTGGCGGCGCCAAGATCGCGCGCTCGGCGGGCAACAGCGCCCAGCTCGTCGCGAAGGAGGGCTCCCGCGCCCAGCTGCGGATGCCCTCGGGCGAGATGCGCTACGTCGACGTCCGCTGCCGCGCGACGGTCGGCGAGGTCGGCAACGCCGAGCAGTCCAACATCAGCTGGGGCAAGGCCGGCCGGATGCGCTGGAAGGGCAAGCGCCCGACCGTGCGCGGTGTCGTGATGAACCCCGTCGACCACCCGCACGGTGGTGGCGAGGGCAAGACCTCCGGTGGCCGGCACCCGGTCACCCCGTGGGGTCAGCCCGAGGGCCGCACGCGCAAGCGCAAGGCCAGCGACTCCCTGATCGTCCGTCGCCGCAGGACCGGCAAGAAGCGCTGACGGCCTCGACAAGCTCGACCACCGATAGGAACTAAGGAATGCCTCGCAGCCTGAAGAAGGGCCCGTTCGTCGACGACCACCTGATCAAGAAGGTGGACGCGCAGAACGAGGCCGGGACGCACAACGTGATCAAGACGTGGTCGCGTCGCTCGATGATCGTGCCGGCCATGATCGGCCACACCCTGGCCGTGCACGACGGGCACAAGCACGTCCCGGTGTTCGTGACCGACTCGATGGTCGGCCACAAGCTGGGTGAGTTCGCGCCCACCCGCACCTACCGGGGCCACGTCAAGGACGACCGGAAGAGCCGCCGCCGCTGACCGCGGTGGCTGAGGAGAGAACAGACATGAGCGTTACAGAGCGTCGGCGCACCAGCGCCCGCCGTGACTCGCTGCTCGGCGACCAGCCGGGCGCGTTCGCCAGCGCGCGCTTCGTCCGGATCACCCCGATGAAGGCTCGCCGGGTCGTGGACATGGTCCGCGGCCTGCCGGTGGACGACGCCCTGGCCCTGCTGCAGTTCGCACCGCAGGCCGCCAGCGAGACGATCTACAAGGTGCTCGAGAGCGCCGTGGCCAACGCCGAGACCACCGAGGACCTCGACCGGGGGGACCTGGTGGTCACCAAGGCGATGGTCGACGAGGGCCCCACGATGAAGCGCTGGCGGCCGCGTGCGCAGGGCCGGGCCACCCGGATCAACAAGCGCACCAGCCACATCACCCTGGTGGTCCAGCCCGTCGACGAGGCCGCCACCACCACGCAGACGAAGGGACGGAAGGCCTGATGGGTCAGAAGATCAACCCGAACGGGTTCCGCCTCGGCATCTCCACCGACCACAAGAGCCGCTGGTACGCCGACAAGCTCTACAAGTCCTACGTGGGCGAGGACGTCGCCATCCGGCGGCTCCTCTCCAAGGGCATGGAGCGCGCCGGCATCGCCAAGGTCGAGATCGAGCGCACCCGCGACCGGGTCCGCGTGGACATCCACACGGCGCGCCCGGGCATCGTGATCGGTCGGCGCGGCGCCGAGGCCGACCGGCTGCGCGGTGAGCTGGAGAAGCTGACCGGCAAGCAGGTGCAGCTGAACATCCTCGAGGTCAAGCAGCCCGAGATCGAGGCCCAGCTCGTCGCCCAGGGCGTCGCCGAGCAGCTCGCCGGGCGCGTGCAGTTCCGCCGCGCCATGAAGAAGGCGATGCAGACCTCGATGCGCTCGGGCGCCAAGGGCATCCGGATCCAGTGCTCCGGTCGGCTCAACGGCGCGGAGATGTCGCGCTCGGAGTTCTACCGCGAGGGCCGGGTCCCGCTGCACACGCTGCGTGCCGACATCGACTACGGCTTCTACGAGGCCAAGACCACCTTCGGCCGGATCGGCGTGAAGGTCTGGATCTACAAGGGTGAGGTTGCCGGGACCCGCGCCGAGCGCGAGGCCCAGGCCGCTGCCCGAGCGGGTGCTCCAGGTCGCGGGCGCGGCTCGCGCGGTGACCGGCCCACGCGCGGCTCCCGCGGCGGCGCCGAGCGTCCGACCAGGTCGGACCGCGCGGAGGCTCCCGCCGGCCAGGGTGCCGCCCAGGGTGCCGCCGAAGGGGCCTCGGCCGCCCCCGCCCAGGCGGAGGCAGCCGCTGCCACGCCGACCACCGGCTCGACGACGAACGGGGAGGGCTGACCATGTTGATGCCCCGCAGGGTCAAGCACCGCAAGCAGCACCACCCCAAGCGCACGGGTGCTGCGAAGGGTGGCACGAAGCTCGCCTTCGGCGACTACGGCATCCAGGCGGTGGAGGCCCACTACGTCACCAACCGCCAGATCGAGTCCGCGCGTATCGCGATGACGCGGCACATCAAGCGCGGCGGCAAGGTGTGGATCAACATCTACCCCGACCGTCCGCTGACCAAGAAGCCCGCCGAGACCCGGATGGGCTCGGGCAAGGGCTCGCCCGAGTGGTGGGTGGCCAACGTCAAGCCCGGCCGTGTCATGTTCGAACTCTCCGGTGTCCCTGAGGACGTGGCGCGCGAGGCCATGCGTCGCGCGATCCACAAGCTCCCCATGAAGTGCCGGTTCATCAGTCGTGAAGCAGGTGATTTCTGATGGCGACCGCACACGACCTCGACGACCTGAACAACGTCGACCTCGAGGGCAAGCTGCGTGAGGCCAAGGAGGAGCTGTTCAACCTCCGTTTCCAGGCCGCCACCGGTCAGCTCGAGAGCCACGGCCGCCTGCGTGCGGTCAAGAAGGACATTGCCCGGATCTACACCGTGGTGCGTGAGCGCGAGCTCGGCATCCGGACTGCACCGGGCGCGGATGCCGAATCGAAGGAGATGGGCGCATGAGCGAGAACCCGGCAGCGGGCAGCGCCGTGCAGGAGCGCTCGGCGCGCAAGGTCCGCGAGGGCCTGGTCGTCAGCGACAAGATGGACAAGACCGTGGTGGTCTCCGTCGAGGACCGCGTCAAGCACGCGCTCTACGGCAAGGTCCTGCGCCGCACGAACAAGCTCAAGGCGCACGACGAGCAGAACGAGTGCGGGGTCGGCGACCGCGTCCTGATCATGGAGACCCGCCCGCTGAGCGCGACGAAGCGCTGGCGCGTGGTGAAGATCCTCGAGAAGGCCAAGTGAGCGCGAGCACGACGCGTCCGCTCACGCGGCAGACAATGGAGAGCCCGGCGCTCGCGCCGGACGAGGTAGTTCCGTCGGTGCAGCCGACGGGTCGACGTAGGAGACAGCAGTGATCCAGCAGGAGTCGCGACTCAAGGTCGCCGACAACACGGGAGCCAAGCAGATCTTGTGCATCCGTGTGCTCGGTGGCTCCGGTCGGCGCTACGCCGGCATCGGTGACGTCATCGTCGCCACCGTCAAGGACGCGATCCCCGGTGGCAACGTCAAGAAGGGCGACGTCGTCAAGGCCGTGGTCGTGCGCACCGCCAAGGAGCGCCGTCGTCCCGACGGCTCCTACATCCGCTTCGACGAGAACGCCGCCGTGATCCTCAGGGCGGACGGGGAGCCCCGCGGCACGCGCATCTTCGGTCCGGTGGGCCGCGAGCTGCGCGACCGGAAGTTCATGAGGATCATCTCGCTGGCGCCGGAGGTGCTCTGAGCATGAGTGTGAAGATCAAGAAGGGCGACACCGTCAAGGTGATCGCCGGCAAGGACAAGGGTGCCGAGGGCAAGGTCATCCAGGTGCTCCGTGAGGAGCAGCGGGTGATCGTCGAGGGCGTCAACCGGGTCAAGCGGCACACCAAGGTGGTCAACCAGGGTGGCCGCGGTGGCAACACCGGCGGCATCGTGACCTCCGAGGCACCGATCCACGTCTCCAACGTGATGGTGGTCGAGGGCAAGGGCACGACCCGGCTCGGCGCCAAGCGTGTGGAGGCCACGAAGCGTCGACCCGACGGCTCGACGTACCAGACCACCCGGAGCGTGCGTATCGCCCGGAAGTCCGGAGACGAGATCTGATGAGTGAAGCAACGACTGAGCAGAGCGCCGCGCCGCGCATGAAGGCGCGCTACCGCGCGGAGATCCTCCCCGCGATGCGCGAGGAGTTCGGCTACGGCAACGTCATGCAGGTGCCCGGCCTGACCAAGATCGTGGTCAACATGGGCGTGGGCGAGGCCGCCCGCGACTCCAAGCTGATCGAGGGCGCGGTCCGCGACCTCACCGCGATCACCGGCCAGAAGCCGCAGGTGACCCGGGCCCGGAAGTCGATCGCGCAGTTCAAGCTGCGCGAGGGCATGCCCATCGGTGCCCACGTGACCCTGCGGGGCGACCGGATGTGGGAGTTCCTGGACCGGCTGCTGGCCCTGGCGCTGCCCCGGATCCGTGACTTCCGCGGGCTCTCGGACCGGCAGTTCGACGGACGTGGCAACTACACCTTCGGTCTCACCGAGCAGGTCATGTTCCACGAGATCGACCAGGACCGCATCGACCGCTCCCGCGGCATGGACATCACCGTGGTGACCACCGCGACCAACGACGACGAGGGTCGTGCGCTGCTGAAGAAGCTCGGATTCCCCTTCAAGGAGGGCAACTGACATGGCGAAGACCGGACTGAAGGTCAAGGCCTCCCGCAAGCCGAAGTTCGCGGTGCGCGGCTACACCCGCTGCCAGCGCTGTGGCCGCCCCAAGGCGGTCTACCGCAAGTTCGGCCTGTGCCGGATCTGCCTGCGGGAGATGGCGCACCGCGGCGAGCTGCCGGGTGTCACCAAGAGCTCCTGGTGACCTCCATCAACGCGAACGACGATTCCGACAACGAACGCGGCAGGTCCGCCGGACACCGGTCCGACGGAAACCACCACGAGAAAGGGCCGAGACGGCCATGACGATGACTGACCCGATCGCAGACATGCTGACGCGTCTGCGCAACGCCAACCAGGCGTTCCACGACTCGGTGTCGATGCCCTACAGCAAGCTCAAGCAGGGTGTCGCCGAGATCCTCAAGCAGGAGGGGTACATCACCTCCTTCGAGGTGCGCGACCTCGAGGAGGTCGTGGGCAAGACCCTGGAGATCCAGCTCAAGTACGGCCGCAACCGGGAGCGCTCCATCGCGGGCGTGCGCCGGATCAGCAAGCCGGGCCTGCGTGTGTACGCCAAGCACACCGGTCTGCCCAAGGTGCTCGGTGGCCTCGGGGTCGCCATCATCTCGACCAGCCAGGGGCTGCTGACCGACCGTCAGGCCAACAGCAAGGGTGTGGGTGGGGAAGTCCTCGCCTACGTCTGGTGACCAGGAAGCAGAGGTAGAAGCAATGTCGCGCATCGGCAAGCTGCCCGTCCCGGTCCCCACCGGCGTCGACGTGCAGGTCCAGGCCAGCACGGTCACGGTGAAGGGGCCCAAGGGCACCCTGAGCCACACGGTGGCCGATCCCATCACCGTCGTGCAGGGAGACAGCGCCCTCGAGGTCAACCGACCAGACGACGAGCGGGAGAGCCGGTCCCTGCACGGGCTCACCCGCACCCTGATCAACAACATGGTCGTGGGCGTCACCGAGGGCTACGAGAAGAAGCTCGAGATCGTGGGCGTGGGCTACCGCGTGCTCTCCAAGGGCCCGACGCAGCTGGAGTTCCAGCTCGGCTACTCCCACCCGATCACGTTCAACGCCCCCGAGGGGATCACCTTCACCGTCGAGGGGCCCACCAAGTTCGGTGTCCAGGGCATCGACAAGCAGCTCGTCGGCGAGGTCGCCGCGAACATCCGCAAGCTGCGCCGTCCGGAGCCCTACAAGGGCAAGGGCGTCCGCTACGCGGGCGAGCACGTCCGCCGCAAGGTCGGAAAGGCTGGTAAGTGACCATGGCGATCGCACTCAAGACTGGCAAGCACGCCGCGGCGCGCGTCGCGTCCCGCACGCGTCGCCAGATCCGTGGCCGCAAGAAGGTCAGCGGCACCTCCGAGCGTCCGCGCCTGGTGGTCACCCGCAGCTCGAAGCACATCACCGTGCAGGTCGTCGACGACCTGGTCGGCAAGACGCTGGCATCGGCGTCGACCATGGAGGCCGACCTGCGCGCCTTCGAGGGCGACAAGACCGCCAAGGCCCGCAAGATCGGCGAGCTGGTCGCCGACCGTGCGAAGTCCGCCGGCGTCCAGGGCGTGGTCTTCGACCGCGCCGGCAACAAGTACCACGGTCGTGTCGCGGCCCTGGCCGACGGCGCCCGCGAGGGCGGCCTGACCTTCTGATCGCCCCGAGACTCCCAGCGGATCTCACAGAGCCTTAGAAACGGAAGAGGTAGAACTCATGAGCGGACCCCAGCGCGGACAGCGCTCCGGCGGTGACCGCCGCGGCGGCCGCGACAACCGTCGTGGTGGTGACGGCGCCGACAAGAACGTCTACATCGAGCGCGTCGTGGCCATCAACCGCGTCGCCAAGGTCGTCAAGGGCGGGCGTCGCTTCAGCTTCACCGCCCTGGTGATCGTCGGTGACGGCGACGGCATGGTCGGTGTCGGCTACGGCAAGGCCAAGGAAGTCCCCGCGGCGATCGCCAAGGGCGTCGAGGAGGCGAAGAAGCACTTCTTCCGCGTCCCGCGCATCCAGGGCACCATCCCGCACCCGGTGCAGGGCGAGAAGGCCGCAGGCGTCGTCCTGCTGCGCCCGGCCGCGCCCGGTACCGGTGTGATCGCCGGTGGCCCGGTGCGTGCGGTGCTCGAGTGCGCCGGCATCCACGACGTGCTCAGCAAGTCGCTCGGCTCCTCCAACCAGATCAACATCGTGCACGCCACGGTGGAGGCCCTGCGCTCCCTGGAGGAGCCGGAGGCCGTCGCCGCACGCCGCGGTCTCGCCGTCGAGGACGTCGCCCCGGCGGCGCTGCTCAGGGCGAGGAGCGAGGTGCCCGAGGGCGTGAGCCAGGAGGTGGCCTCCTGATGTCGCGCCTGAAGGTCGAGCAGAAGAAGTCCACGATCGGCTGCAAGCAGAACCAGCGCGACACGCTGCGCTCGCTGGGGCTCAAGCGGATCGGTGACGTGGTCGTCAAGGAGGACCGCCCCGAGGTCCGGGGCATGGTCCACACCGTGCGCCACCTCGTGGTGGTCACGGAAGTCGACGGAGAGGTTGACTCCAGATGAGTTTGAAGCTGCACCACCTGCGTCCGGCACCCGGCTCCAGGACCGCGAAGACCCGTGTGGGTCGCGGCGAGGCGTCGAAGGGCAAGACCGCCGGCCGCGGTACCAAGGGAACCAAGGCCCGCTACCAGGTGCCGGCGGCGTTCGAGGGTGGCCAGATGCCCATCCACATGCGGCTGCCGAAGCTGAAGGGCTTCAAGAACCCGTTCAAGGTCGAGTTCCAGGTCGTGAACCTGGATCGGATCAGCGAGCTGTTCCCCGAGGGTGGCACCGTCACCGTCGCCGACCTGGTCGCCAGGGGGGCGGTCCGCAAGGGCCAGCCGGTCAAGGTGCTCGGGCAGGGCGACCTGTCGGTGGCCGTCCAGGTGACCGCGGACCGGTTCTCCGGATCGGCCAAGGAGAAGATCGCGGCCGCCGGTGGCTCCGCGACCGAGCTCTGACCCGCCGTACGCCGCTCCTCAGGGCAGGATGACGTTCCCGGCCTAGGCCGCTGAACGATCGTCCTGCCCTGTTAGGCTTCCACGGATTTGGTCCCGACCGTTCGGGCCTGTCGCACACCGAAAGAGGGGCACGTTGCTACGCGCATTCGCCAACGCCTTCCGCACGCCGGATCTGCGCAAGAAGCTGCTGTTCGTGCTGCTCATCGTGGCCATCTTCCGGCTCGGGTCGCAGATCCCGACCCCTGGCGTCAACGTGCCCAACGTCCAGGCCTGCTTCGAGCAGACCAAGGACAGCGGCATCTACGGGCTGATCAACCTGTTCTCCGGCGGCGCGCTGCTCCAGCTGACGATCTTCGCGCTCGGGATCATGCCCTACATCACCGCGAGCATCATCTTGCAGCTCCTGGTGGTGGTCATCCCCCGGTTGGAGGCCCTGAAGAAGGAGGGGCAGGCCGGTCAGACCAAGATCACCCAGTACACCCGCTACCTCACCCTGGCCCTGGCGATCCTCCAGGCCACGGGCATCGTCGCCCTCGCCCGCAGCGGCAACCTGCTGCAGGGCTGCACCAAGCCACTCCTCTACAAGGACAGCACGTGGGTCGCCCTGCTGATGGTCATCGTGATGACCGCGGGCACCGCGGTGATCATGTGGCTCGGTGAGCTGATCACCGAGCGCGGCATCGGCAACGGGATGTCGATCCTGATCTTCACCCAGGTGATCGCGACCTTCCCCGCCGCCCTGTGGGGCGTGCAGAAGGCCAAGGGACCGTGGATCTTCGGTGGAGTGCTGATCGTCGGCGTGGTCGTGATGGGGGCAGTGGTCTTCATCGAGCAGGCCCAGCGCCGCATCCCGGTGCAGTACGCCCGCCGGATGGTGGGCCGCAAGATGTTCGGCGGCTCCTCGACCTACATCCCCCTGAAGGTGAACCAGGCGGGCATCATCCCGGTCATCTTCGCCTCCAGCCTGCTCTACCTGCCGGCCATGGCGGTGCAGTTCAACCAGAGCTCCAACTCCGCGTGGGTGCGCTGGATCGCCACCTACTTCGTGCGGGGCGACCACCCGCTCTACATGGCCTCCTACTTCCTGCTGATCATCTTCTTCACCTACTTCTACGTCGCGATCACCTTCAACCCCCAGGAGGTCGCGGACAACATGAAGCAGTACGGCGGTTTCATCCCCGGGATCCGGGCGGGCAAGCCGACCGAGGAGTACCTCAACTACGTCCTCTCCCGCATCACGCTGCCGGGCGCTCTCTACCTGGGTCTGCTCTCCCTGATCCCGCTGATCGCGCTCGTGTGGGTCAACGCCAACCAGAACTTCCCGTTCGGAGGCACCTCGCTGCTGATCATGGTCGGTGTCGCGCTCGACACCGTGAAGCAGATCGAGTCCCAGCTCCAGCAGCGCAACTACGAAGGATTCCTGCGCTAATGCACCCGACCACGACACTCGTCTCGCCGGTGTCCGCCCGCGCACCCCGGAGGGTCGCATGAGACTGATCCTGATGGGCCCCCCAGGGGCCGGCAAGGGCACCCAGGCCACGGGGGTCGCCGAGCGCTTCGGCATCCCCGCCATCTCCACCGGCGACATCTTCCGGGCCAACGTCTCCGAGGGCACCGAGCTCGGGCGCAAGGCCAAGGAGTACATGGACGCGGGGGAGTACGTCCCCGACGAGATCACCAACCTGATGGTGCGCAACCGCATCGACGAGCCCGACGCCCAGCCGGGGTTCCTGCTCGACGGCTACCCCCGCACGCTCCAGCAGGTCGAGGAGCTCGACGGGATGATCAAGTTCACCGGCCACGAGCTGGACGCCGTCGTCGTCCTCACCGTCGACGAGGAGGAGCTGGTGCAGCGGCTGCTCTCGCGCGCGGAGACCGACGGCCGCTCCGACGACACCGAGGACGTCATCCGTCGCCGCCAGGAGGTCTACGCCGAGCAGACCGAGCCGCTGATCGAGGTCTACCGCGACCGCGACCTGCTCATCGAGGTCGACGGGATGGGCGAGGTCGGGCAGGTCACCGAGCGGATCTTCGCGGCGCTCGAGAGCGTCCGCGAGAGCTGATCCCCGATGGGACTACGCGACCGCGGCGTCGAGATCAAGACGCCGGAGCAGATCGCCAAGATGCGGGTCGCCGGCCTGCTGGTCGGGGAGACCCTCGAGCTGCTGCGCGCCTCGGTCAAGCCCGGGATCACCACCGGAGACCTCGACCGGATCGCCGAGGAGAACATCCGCGACGGCGGGGGCACGCCCTCGTTCCAGGGCTACGGCCACCCGCCGTTCCCGGCGAGCATCTGTGCCTCGGTCAACGACCAGGTGGTGCACGGGATCCCGGGCTCGCTCGAGCTGCGTGACGGCGACGTGATCTCCATCGACTGTGGCGCCATCGTCGAGGGCTGGCACGGCGACGCGGCCATCACGGTCGCGGTCGGCGAGGTCCGAGCCGACGTGCGGGAGCTGATGCGGGTGACCGAGGCCTCGCTGTGGGCCGGGATCACCGCTGCCCGTCTCGGTGGCCGCGTCACCGACATCTCCCACGCGGTGGAGGGCTACGTGCGCTCCCAGCCGCACCCCACCGGCGGCAGCTACGGCATCCTCGAGGAGTTCACCGGCCACGGCATCGGCACCGCGATGCACCAGCCCCCCAACGTGCCCAACTACGGCCGGGCCGGCCGGGGCCCCAAGCTGGAACGCGGCCTGGCCCTCGCGGTGGAGCCGATGATCACCCTGGGCACCAAGCAGGCGGTCCTCGCCGAGGACGGGTGGACGGTGCTCACTGCCGACGGCAGCTGGGCGGCCCACTACGAGCACAGCTTCACCCTCACCCCCGACGGCGCCTGGGTCCTCACCGCCCTCGACGGCGGCCGCTCCCGCCTCGCCGAGCTCGGCGTCCCGTACGGCGGGGACTGATGTTTCACTGGGTCCCCAGTGAAACCGCCACTTCCCGTACGTCGCAACAGGTGGGATGTGGCAGTTTCCGACGGGGAGTCCGGGGCCGGTGAAGCCCTTCCTGCTGCTCTCCATCCGGGGGGAGCAGGCTGCGGCCGACAACGAGTACGACTCCTTCCTCCGGTTCACCGGCCTGCCGGAGCAGGAGCTGACGCGGGTCAACCTCGCGCGCGAGGAGCTGGCGACGGTCGACCTCCAGCAGTGGTCCGGGATCCTGCTGGGCGGGGGGCCGTGGAACGCCAGCGACGCGCCGTGCTCCAAGACCCCGGCGCAGGTGGCCGCCGAGAGCGCCATCGCCCGGGTGCTCGACGTGGTGGTGGCGCGCGACTTCCCCTTCCTGGGCGCCTGCTACGGGATCGGCACCCTCGGGATGCACCAGGGGGCCGTGGTCGACCGGAGCTGGCCCGAGCCCGTGGGGCCGCTGTCGGTGACGCTGACCGCCGCCGGGCGCGCGGACCCGCTCTTTGCGGGCATGCCGGCCGAGTTCGCGGCGTACGGCGGTCACAAGGAGGCCATGGTGACCCTCCCGCCCGGGGCCGTGGGGCTGGCGACCTCGACCAGCTGCCCGGTGCAGGCCTTCCGGGTGGGGCGCAACGTCTACGCCTCGCAGTTCCACCCCGAGCTCGACCTCGCCGGCATCTGCACCCGCATCGAGGTCTACAAGGACGCCGGCTACTTCCCGCCCGGTGAGGCGGCCGCGCTCAAGGAGCGCTCGCGCGCGGTGGAGGTGAGCCATCCGATGAGGATGCTGGTGAACTTCGTGCAGCTCCACCGGCGTTGATCTCCGCGGAAAGATCCGGCATGTCTGGACTTGTATGACCCGTTCGTGTCCAGGCAATAGCGAGCGCTGCCCATTGACCGGCTGTGCGCGATTCGCGCGTAATCGAATGGCCAACACTCTTCCGCCGCAGGGGCGGAGGGATTGACCACACACTGCCGGGGGATCTTGTGTTCCGAGCACTCGCAGCCGCAGCCGCCCTTGCCGTCGCAGCCGTCTCATCGACCATCGGCGTGGCGCAGGCGGCCGACCCGCCCACGACCGACCTCGACCAGGTCGCGCCGCTCGTGCAGCCCTCGATCGTCTACGAGGCGATCACGTGGAAGGGCTACGTCTGGGACATCGACAACGACCGCTACATCGGCACCGGCGACAACGCCAAGGAGTTCGCCGCCCCGATGCAGTGCACCGGGTTCGTGGTGAACCCCGACGGGTGGATCGCCACCGCCGGGCACTGTGTGGACAGCCGTGAGGGCAAGAAGGCCGTCATCCAGCAGGCGGCCACCTGGGCCGTGGCCAACGGCTGGTACGCCGCAGGTACGTCGGTGGCCTCGCTGCTGAAGAACCAGCACTACCGGGTGAACACCTTCGACGCCGACGACAAGCTGCACCGCAACACGGTGAGTCGCAACATCACCACCGCCTGGGGTGCCTCCGTCTCCGGCGTGGAGGTCGCCAAGAGCAAGCCGGCACGGTTGATCGGGTTCCAGAAGTACGAGCTCGGTGACAGCGCACTGCTCAAGGTCGACGAGTCTGACCTCAACGCCATCCCCCTGGGCTCTGGCAAGGACGTGGACATCAACAGCAACGTCGTCGCGGTGGGCTACCCCGCCGTGATCGACGGCTTCACCGACCCCGACCTGGTGCCCACGTTCAACCCGGGCACGGTCAGCTCGAAGAAGACCGTGGCCAACGGGCTGCTGCCGGTGCTGCAGCTCAGCGCCTCCCTGTCCGGCGGCATGAGCGGCGGTCCGACGGTCAACTACGCCGGCGACGTCGTCGGGGTGAACAGCTCCCGGTTCGTGGGAGAGCCGTTCAACTACGCGGTGTGGGCAGAGCGCGTGACCGAGCTGCTCAACAGCTCCGGGGTGGACAACCAGCTCAGCGACAGCACGAAGCAGTACCGCGCCGGCATCAAGGCCTACTTCGCCAAGGACAAGGCGACGGCGGTGAAGAACCTCTCCGCGGTCGTCGACGAGCAGCCCGCCAACGGCTTCGCCACGGACTATCTGAAGAAGGCAAAGGCCCTGCCCGACCCGAAGCCGGTCAAGTCCGACTCCGGCGGGGTCTCGCCCCTGCTGGTCATCGGAGCGGTCGCGGTTCTCCTGCTGCTGCTCGGTGGTGGCCTGGTGGCGATGCTGCTCGGTCGGCGCAAGCGGGGCGGCCCCCCTCCGGCGGGACCGGCCACGATGCCGGCACCGACGCCGTCCGGCGCGCAGTCCGGCCTGCCGGCACCCGCGCCGGCGGCGCAGGGAGTGGCGCAGGGAGTGGCGCAGGGAGTGGCGCAGGGAGTGGCGCAGGGAGGGGCGGCGCCGTGGCCCTCCTCGGAGGCCGCCACCTCGGCCGGCGCCCCAGGGGCGCGGGGTGGGGAGGTCGAGGAGCCGACCCGACCGCTGGCGACCACCGGGTCTGCCTCGGGGGGCCAGTCGACCGACGTGAGCTCGGTGGCACAGCCGCTGCCAACCGGCCCGGTGCGCACACCTACGTCGGCACCCGTCGGGTCGGGCACCCCCGTGGGCTTCGCCAACCCGGGCACGACCACGACCGCCTCGGTGCCCGCGCAGGCGGCACCACCGGCGGCGGAGGCCACCGGTGCCCCGGCTCCGCAGGCGGCGACCCCGCAGGCGACCCCGGCGGCGCAGAACGAGAGCGCCCCGGCTCCCGAGACGCCCGCCCCCGAGACCCAGCACGCGTTCTGCACCGAGTGCGGGAGCAAGCTCGAGACCACCATGAAGTTCTGTGGCGAGTGCGGGGCGCACGTGTGAGCTTCCGGTTCCGGGGGGCCGGAACCCGTGGGTCGGGCTCCGGCGTGCTCGCCGGGGCCCGGCCGACGTCGGCCCCCGCCCGTTGGCCCGCCCGCCTGCCCCCGCGCCGCTGCCGCCCGCTCGATTAACGGTTGCAGAGGGTTTCTGCGTAGACTGTCTCCTCGGCCCAACGTGGGCTCGTCTTGTGGTGCCTCGCGGCTGCCCGGACAAGCGCTGACTCGTACGACAGGTCTGCGCGCGCCCAGGGAAATGAGGACCACGGCGGTCGCACGAGGTCCACCGGTCACGGACGGTCTCGCACCATCTGGACCGGGCGGTTCCCGGGCCGACGGCAGGCAGATGACGATCAACAGATTGCGGAGGACATGCCGAAGAAGGAAGGCGTGATCGAGATGGAGGGCTCCGTCGTGGAGGCCCTTCCCAACGCCATGTTCCGGGTCGAGCTGACCAACGGACACAAGGTGCTCGCCCACATCAGCGGCAAGATGCGTCAGCACTACATCAGGATCCTCCCCGAGGACCGTGTGGTGGTGGAGCTGTCCCCCTACGACCTCACCCGGGGTCGCATCGTCTACCGGTACAAGTAACCGTTCCACAGCCGACCCAGAAGGGGCTGACATGAAGGTCAACCCGAGCGTCAAGAAGATCTGTGACAGGTGCAAGGTGATCCGTCGCCACGGCCGCGTCATGGTGATCTGCGACAACCCGCGTCACAAGCAGCGCCAGGGCTGAGCCCCCGCTCACAACTGAACACACCACCCACGTGATCGCTTAGGTCGTGGTCGGCCCCGACGGGCCGCAGCGGCTGAACCACCTCCGGAGCGGATGGCCGGAGCCCCGCCTTCGTCGAAGCCTCATCTCAGCGAAGACCGCGGGGACGCGACATGACCAGACCACCGTGACTGAAAGGAAAAGCCACCACATGGCACGCCTCGTTGGTGTCGACCTTCCGCGCGACAAGCGCATCGAGGTCGCACTCACCTACATCTACGGCATCGGCCGGACCAGCTCCCAGAAGATCCTCGCCGCGACCGGCGTGGACCCCGAGGCCCGGGTGCACACCCTGGGCGACGACGAGCTGGTCAAGCTCCGCGACGAGATCGAAGCCAACTTCAAGTTCGAGGGCGACCTCCGACGCGAGGTCCAGGCCGACATCCGCCGCAAGATCGAGATCGGCAGCTACCAGGGCCGCCGGCACCGCATGGGACTGCCTGTCCGCGGACAGCGCACCAAGACCAACGCGCGTACCCGCAAGGGTCCCAAGCGCACCGTCGCCGGCAAGAAGAAGGCCAAGTGACCCACACCGGTCCGTGACGGTCGCACCACGACCTCCGCACCGGCGTCACTGCTGACACCGACCTCTCACAGATTTCAAGGAGACCCGCCACATGCCCCCCAAGAGCCGCAGCGCGGCCGGCACCAAGAAGGTGCGCCGCAAGGAGAAGAAGAACGTCGCCCAGGGCGAGGCCCACATCAAGAGCACGTTCAACAACACCATCGTCACGATCACCGACCCCACCGGCGCGGTGATCTCGTGGGCCTCGGCCGGCACCGTCGGCTTCAAGGGGTCGCGCAAGTCCACCCCGTTCGCCGCACAGATGGCCGCCGAGGCCGCCGGCCGGCGGGCGATGGAGCACGGGATGAAGAAGATCGACGTCTTCGTCAAGGGCCCGGGCTCTGGTCGTGAGACCGCGATCCGCTCCCTGGGTGCCATCGGCCTCGAGGTCGGCACCATCCAGGACGTCACCCCCACGCCCCACAACGGTTGCCGCCCGCCCAAGCGCCGGCGCGTCTGACCCGAGACAGAACAGGAGACTTTGACCCATGGCCCGTTACACCGGTCCGATGACCAAGAAGTCGCGCCGTCTCGGTGTCGACCTCGTCGGCGAGGACAAGGCGTTCGAGAAGCGCCCCTACGGCCCCGGCCAGCACGGCCGCACCCGCATCAAGGAGAGCGAGTACCGCAACCAGCTGCAGGAGAAGCAGAAGGCCCGCTTCACCTACGGCGTGATGGAGAAGCAGTTCCACCGCTACTACGACGAGGCCAGCCGTCGTCCCGGCAAGACCGGTGACAACCTGCTGCAGCTCCTCGAGTGCCGGCTGGACAACGTCGTCTACCGGGCCGGGTTCGCCCGCACCCGTCGCCACGCCCGTCAGCTGGTCGTGCACGGCCACTTCCGGGTCAACGGCAAGAAGGTCGACATCCCCTCCTACCAGGTCGACGCCCACGACATCGTCGACGTGCGGGAGAAGAGCCTGGAGATGACGCCGTTCATCGTGGCTCGAGAGACCCACGGCGAGCGGGTCGTCCCGGCCTGGCTCGAGGCGATCCCCTCCCGCATGCGTGTGCTCGTGCACTCGCGTCCGGTCCGGGCGCAGATCGAGCTGCCGATCCAGGAACAGCTCATCGTCGAGTACTACTCCAAGAAGTAAGCACACGGGGGCTCCGCCCCCGGTGCCGCCACCACCCAACCCTGTGTGAGTTCGAGCCCGTCAAATAGTGGGTGGGCTCGGAAAGGAAATCAACAGTGCTCATCGCTCAGCGCCCGACCCTGTCGGAAGAGGTCGTCGACGAGTTCCGGTCGCGGTTCGTCATCGAACCGCTGGAGCCCGGCTTCGGCTACACGCTCGGCAACTCGCTGCGTCGCACCCTGCTGTCCTCGATCCCGGGCGCCTCGGTCACCAGCATCAAGGTGGACACGGCTCTGCACGAGTTCTCCACCATCGACGGCGTCAAGGAGGACGTCACCGAGATCATCCTCAACCTCAAGGGCCTCGTCGTCTCCAGCGAGCACGACGAGCCGGTCGCCATGGTGCTGCGCAAGAGCGGTCCCGGCGACGTGACCGCCGCCGACATCGAGGCCTCCGCCGGAGTCGAGGTCCACAACACCGACCTCAAGATCGCGACCCTGAACGGCAAGGGCAAGATCGAGATGGAGCTCATCGTCGAGCGTGGCCGCGGCTACGTCAGCTCGGTGCAGAACAAGGGCGCCGACAACGAGATCGGCCGGCTGCCCGTCGACTCGATCTACTCGCCGGTGCTCAAGGTGACCTACAAGGTCGAGGCCACCCGTGTCGAGCAGCGCACCGACTTCGACAAGCTGGTCATCGACGTGGAGACCAAGCCGTCGATCACGCCGCGCGACGCCATCGCCTCGGCGGGCAAGACCCTCGTGGAGCTGTTCGGGCTGGCCCGCGAGCTCAACGTCGAGGCGGAGGGCATCGACATCGGCCCCTCGCCGGTGGACGAGCAGCTCGCCCAGGACCTCGCCCTGCCGGTCGAGGACCTCAACCTGACGGTGCGCTCCTACAACTGCCTCAAGCGTGAGGGCATCCACACCGTGGGTGAGCTGATCTCCCGCTCGGAGCAGGACCTGCTCGACATCCGCAACTTCGGTGCGAAGTCGATCGACGAGGTCAAGGCCAAGCTGGTCGAGATGGGTCTGTCCCTCAAGGACAGCGCGCCCGGCTTCGACCCGGCGACCGCTCTGGCGGCCTACGACGACGACGATGACAGCTTCGTCGAAGACGAGCAGTACTGACACAGCGTCGAAGAAGAGCAGCGCTGAGTCTGTCGGCTCCCCACCCCTCTACTCCGGTACCTCGTACGGCCGGGGAGAAACGAGAACAAGCCAATGCCTACTCCCAAGAAGGGCACCCGCCTCGGCGGTAGCCCGTCCCACCAGCGCCTGATCGTGGCCAACCTCGCGACGGCGCTGTTCGAGCACGGCCGGATCACCACCACCGAGGCCAAGGCACGTGTGCTGCGCCCGGTCGCGGAGAAGCTGATCACCAAGGCCAAGAAGGGCGACCTGCACAACCGTCGGGAGGTCTTGAAGACCATCCGCGACAAGTCGGTCGTGCACACCCTGTTCACCGACATCGCGGAGACCTTCAAGGACCGCCCCGGTGGGTACACCCGGATCACCAAGCTCGGACCCCGCAAGGGCGACAACGCGCCGATGGCCGTGATCGAGCTGGTCACCGAGTCCTACACCCCCTCGGCGCCGAAGGCGAAGAAGGACGCCCCGGCGCCCACCCCGGCACCGGCCGCCGAGGTCGAGGAGTCGGCACCGGAGGCACCTGCCGAGGTGGAGGCGACCGACGAGTCGGGGGAGACCCAGGTGGTGGAGACCGAGGCCGCCGAGCCCGAGACCGCCGCGGCGCAGAGCGAGGCCGGGGACGCCGAGGCGCCCGCCGCCGAGGACTCCGCCCCGGCGGAGCCGGAGGACGACGCCAAGGCCTGACCCCCACGGCCACGCACGTCGAGGAGGCCCGGCACCACGGTTCGTGGTGCCGGGCCTCCTCGTTGCGGTCCACGGGCGGCGGCACTCCACCCGACGGCCCTGAGGTACATGGCCCACACGGGCTATGGGCAAGCGTCCCGGCGAGCCGGTACCAAGGAGCCAGTCAGGCGGGCGAGAACGGACTGGTTCGGCCCGCGGTCCTGCGCTCGAGCCAGGGAGTCGCCCATGACCGTCGACCCGTCGCCACAACCGACTCCACCGGTCGCGCAGACGACCGCCGCAGGCACCGAGCAGCGCACGCAGGTGCGCAGCTCAGGAGGAAGTCGTCCGGAGCTGCTTCAGGATCCGCCGGCCCCGGGAAGCGAGGGCGAGATGTCGCGGCCTTCGACGCTGGCCACCCAGGAGGTCCGATTCGCCCTGGCGTTCACCGGCGGGGTCAGCCTCGCCATCTGGATGGGCGGGGTGGCCCAGGAGGTGAACCTGCTCGTCCAGGCCAGTGGGCGCCGACGCACACCGGACCAGCCAGAGCCCGGATCCGACCCCGACCCGGTCCGGACCCGGTACCGCCGGCTGCTGGACCTGCTCGACGTCCAGGTGGCCGTGGACGTGCTGGCCGGAACCAGTGCCGGAGGCATCAACTCAGCACTGCTCGGGCTGGCCAACGCGCGCGACCTCGACCTCGGGGACCTGCGCGACCTCTGGATCCGGGCCGGGGACCTCGGCGAGCTGCTCCGCGACCCCAGGCAGGTGGCGCCGCCGTCCCTGCTGAAGGGGGACGAGCAGATGCTGGCCGAGCTGCGCAGCGGCATCGGCAAGCTCCTGCAGCGGGCGCCGGGCCCCGAGGCAGGGCGGTTGACCGACGTGTTCGTCACCACGACCTTGTTGACGCCGGAGACCACCCGCTTCTCCGACGACTTCGGCACCCAGATCGTCGACGCAGACCACCACGCACTGTTCCGCTTCAACGAGAGGTCGCTGGCCGAGGACGCCATCATCGGGCCGCTGGCCCTCGCCGCCCGGAGCAGTGCCTCGTTCCCGGCCGCGTTCGAACCTTCCTACCTCGCCTGGGGGACCGAGGCCGCGCTCGCCGCAGACGACGGGCACCCCGACATGGCCGGCTACACCAACATCACCCGGTCGCACTGGGCGGCCGACGGTGGGCTGCTGGTGAACCGTCCGCTGGCGCCGTTGTTGCGGACCGTCTTCGACCGTGGCACGAACCGTGAGGTCCGCCGCACGCTCCTGTACGTCGTGCCCACCAGCGCGCCGGAGCCGGAGCCGGTCGAGGAGCGTTACGCAGCGCCACTGAACATCGCAGCGGCGGTCATGCACGACGTGACCGCCACCCTGAACCAGTCCATCGCCGCAGACCTGTCCGCCATCAAGGAGCACAACGACCGCACGAGTGCGGCCTCCGACACCCGACTCCGGATCGCGACACTGGGAGCACGGCTTCGCGACGACCGCCCGCTCTGCGACGCAGCCACCTGGTCTGGCTACCAGGTGCGTCAGGGCAACTGGCTGGTGACGCCGCTCGTCGCCGAGCTCGCACGGCAGGTGGCCACCCGGGAGGGCGCGCTGCCCGACTCGTGGCGCAGCCGGCCCGGCTCCGACCACCACGCCGCGATGCGGACGCTGGCCCTGGACGAGGCGACAGGGAGCTGGCCGAGGCAGACCCCGCTCGGAGCCGAGGCGGTGCTGGGGGCGGGGGTCGCCCTCGGCCGCCCCGCCTTCGACGCGGCCAAGGCCACGGTCCTGCGCCTCCTGCGCCTCGGCCACGTGCTCGCTGACGGGGTGGCGCTGCGGGGAGTGCTCTCCCACTGGGGGACCGACGTCCACGCTGCCTTGCCCGAGCCCCTCCGCGACGACCTGCCCGAGCTGGTGCGCACGTGTCTCGACGAGGCTGTCGCCCGGTCGCTGTCCCCCGGGGAAGCAGTCCCGCGGCTGACTCGCGACTACGTCGCCGGCCAGGGCTCCGCCGACCAGCTCGACGAGGCGTGGCGGCAGCTGGGCGGCGTGCTCACCGCCGCCGCCGACACGCTGCGCTCGTTGGCAGGGTCCAGCCCCGCCGCCGCCGCGGCACCGTCGCCCCGCCCCTCGATGGCCCAGCGTCGTGCCGAGGCGGCCGCTGAGCTGTCCACCTACCTGGACTTCCTGGGCTCTGATGAGCCAGTGCGCCACCTGCTGGAGCTGCACGTGGCCACGCGCTCGGTGATGCCGGTGCTGATGGAGGTGGAACAGCCGGTCGAGCTGGTCCAGGTCAGTGCGGACACCCGGACCGCGCTCGCGCCCAGCCACCGGCAGGCCGCACGCAAGCTCACCGGGCTCCAGCTGCGGCACTTCGGCGCGTTCTACAAGGCTTCCTGGCGCGCGAACGACTGGATGTGGGGCCGCCTCGACGGCTGTGGCTGGTTGGTGCACGTCCTGCTGGACCCGCGAAGGATCCTGGCAGTCCTCGAGAACGACGGCGTGCCGGTCGGGCAGCGAGCCGTGACGTTCTCCAGCAGCCTGGGCGCCGCCGTGGGTGCGACGGTGCCCGACGGCCTGATCGCCCAGCTCGCCTTCCTCGACGACAGCACCCAGCCGTTCCCGGTCAGCCTCCCCGAGATCTCCACGTGGGCGGCGCAGGCCCTGCAGCGCGACATCGCCGCCGAGGAGCTGCCCGTGCTCGCGGCACACGTGCGTGCCGACACGACCGAGCGGCTCTCACCCTCCTCCGCGACCTGGGTGGCCAAGGTGGAGCAGGCGAAGGTGCCCGGGCCGCACGGCCCGGCCGATCCGCACGTCGTGGCCGACCTCCTGGAGACCTGCCCGGTCCCCGGCGAACGGCTGGACGACGAGCGGCGCCGCGCCACGCCGCTGTTCCTGCGCACCGTCGCTCACGCGGCGGCGGTCGCCACGTCGGTGGGGACCGGTCTGCGCAAGCCCCCCGCCTCCTTGCGCCCGGTCTTCGCCACCGCGCGGGCGGCCACCCAGACTGCCTACGTGGCGACGAACACGGCGCACGGACGCCGCAAGACGATGGGCCTGTTCGGTCTCGCGCTGATCGTGGCCAGCGTGCTGGCCATGCTCACCGACATCACCGTGCTGGGCGTCACCGGGCTGGCGGCCTTCGCTGCCGGAGCGCTCCTGGTGGCGCTGACGCTCGGGTCCAAGACGGTGGGGGCCCTGCGTGTGCTGCTGGCCCTGGCCCTGCTCCTGCTCGCGGCGGCTCCCTGGCTGCCGGTGCTCGACACCCGGCTCTTCGACTGGCTGGGGGACGTCGCCGTGCCCTGGCTCGGTGCGCACGAGTGGCTCTGGCCGCTCCTGGTCCTCCTCGTCCTGCTGCCGCCCGCGAGCACCGCCTACGACCTGATCCGACGTGGGTCCCGGCACCAGCCCTAGGCGGGCTTCGCGGTCACCTCGGTGCGGTCGGTGGTGACGGGGTCGAGGAGGCTGTAGGCGAACAGCTTGATGCGGTCGCTGAGGAGGAACCAGACCAGGGCGTACCCCCAGACCAAGCCTGCCCCTTCCCAGCCGAGGGGCCTCATGAAGATCCCGTACACGGCGATCAGGGTGGCCAGGGCTTGGGTACCGAGGACGGCGACGAGCAGGATGCGGGCGGGGGGGATGGACCAGAACGGGCCGCGGGTCCGGGTGAGGAAGATGGTCAGGTGCCCGGCGACGGACAGCAGCAGGTACATCTGGGTCTGCAGCTGGGGGTGCCCGAGGTCAAGGACGCGGTCGCCGAGGTAGAACAGGCCGAATGCGGCTATCGGACCGAGAATGCCGAGCACCGTGGCGATGCCGAGGACCAGGCGCATGTTCCATGACTCGGGCTGGTCCCGGTAGGACACGTTGTCGTAGGCGATGGACAGGATCGCGCCGTCGTTGAGCAGCGCCAGCATGACGATCATCACGGCGGTCACGGGGTAGAAGTCGAAGGCCAGGATCGTGAGGGTGACGAAGATCAGCACGCGCAGGGTTTCGGCGATCCGGTAGATCGCGTAGCTGTTCATCCGCTCGAAGATCTTCCGACTCTCCTTGACCGCGTCGATGATCACCGACAGGCCGGGTGTGAGCAGCACGATGTCGGCGGCGGCGCGGGCCGCGTCGGTGGCACCGGACACGGCGATGCCACAGTCGGCCTTCTTCAGGGCGGGTGCGTCGTTGACACCGTCGCCGGTCATCGCGACGATGTGGCCGCGTCGTTGGAGCGAGTCGACGATGTGGTACTTGTGCTCGGGGAAGACCTGGGCGAACCCGTCGGCGGCCTCGATGGCCCTCGCCACCTCTGCGGTCTCCGCCTCCTTGTCCTCGCCCAGCACGGTGGCATCGAGAATGTTGGCGCCCAGCCCGACCGCGGTCGCGGTTTCCTTCGCGATGGCCAACGCATCGCCGGTTGCCATCTTGACCGAGATCCCCAAGCCCTGGGCGAGGGCGATGGTGGACCGAGCATCCGTGCGGGGTGGGTCGGACAGCGGCAGCACCCCAACCAACCGCCAGGGACCGTTCGCGTCGGCACGGGCCACCCCCAACGACCGGAAGCCTCGGGCCGCGAAGTCGTCGACTGCCTGCTCGGCGGCCGGGGCGTCCTGACCACCGTCGGCGGACAGAGCCAGGATCACCTGGGGCGCTCCCTTGGTGACCTTGAAGGTGGCCCCGTCCGGGCCGGTGACGGTGGCCTCGGTGCGCTTGTGCACCGGGTTGAACGGCTGGAAGCCGACCACCGTGAACCCCTGCAGGGCCGAGCCGTCGCTCAGCCTGCCCAGGACGGCGAGGTCGATCGGGTCGCCGTTCTCCGGCCTGGAGGCCAAGGCGGCATCGACGACGACCTGCTCGACCGTGGCATCGCCTGCACTGAACGGGTCCCCCAGGGTCAGGGTGTTCTGGGTCAGGGTGCCGGTCTTGTCCGCGCACAGCACGTCCACCCCTGCCAGCTCCTCTATGGCCACCAGTCGGCTGACCACAGCCTGCTGTGCGGCCAACAGCCGTGCACCGACCGCCATCGTCACCGACAACACCGTCGGCATCGCGACCGGGATCGCTGCAATCGTCAGCACCAGGGCGAACTGCAACGTGGTGACGGCCGGGTCGCCGCGCAAGAGCGAGGCCGCCACGATCACCGCGACCAAGACGGTCGCGAGAATGATCAGGTAGTTTCCGATCCGCAGCACCGCACGCTGGAAGTGGCTGATGGTGTGCGCGTCTTGAACCAGCTCTGCGGTCTTGCCGAAGTAGGTGTGCGCACCGGTCGCATACACCAGAGCGTCGACCTCACCGCGGCGGATGACGGAGCCGGAGAACACCGCCTCGCCCGGTTGTCGGGTGGCCGGCAGCGACTCCCCGGTCAGCGCGGACTGATCCACCTCCACCGGGTCGCCGTCCAGCAGTCGCGAGTCTGCCGGCACTATGTCGCCCAGCCGCAAGCGGATCACGTCACCGGGCACGAGCTCACGCGACGGCGGCGTGATCCACGCCCCGTCCCGTCGCACCCGGGCGGTGGTAGCAAGCTCGGCCTTCAACGCCTCGATCGCGTTACCCGCCTGGTGTTCCTCCCAGAACCCGACCACCCCGTTGGCGACGAGCAGCACCACGATGATGAGGAAGTCCGACCAGTGCCTCGCCAGCGCCGACAAGACGGCCGCGACCTCGATCATCCACGGGATCGGGCCCCAGAAGTAGGACAGGAACTTCACCCACACGTTGGTCTTGTGCTCGTCGATCTCGTTCGGCCCGAACTGCGCCAACCGCTCGGACGCCTCGGCCTGGCTCAGGCCGTTCGGTGAAGACCCCAGCAGCGACTGCACCCGCGCCAGCGGGAGCGACGTCAAGTCGTCGTCGCCGGCCCCACGGGGCGGTTCGGCCGGTGCAGGCGACATCGAGCCTCCCACCTCACGCGGCTCTGTCGCCGCCTTCGGGACCATCCTAGGGGCGGGGACCCCGGAGGCGCTGCGCGCCGTTGGTACGCCGCTGCCCAGCGGTCAGGTCCCCGCGGCCCGCTCGCGCTGGTGCACGTCGAGTCTCAGCACCCCGCTGGCCAGGTCGACGGCGGGGCCGAGCAGCACGATCACCGCGATCGTGCCGGGGCCGACGGTGGCTCCGAGGAGCCAGCCGACCAACGCCCCGCCGCCCTGCACGGCGCTGTAGCTCCAGCGGAACGGCACCGGCGGGTCCCAGGCCAGGGCCGCCCCCTCCGCCGGCCCGGCACCGAGGTGCGCACCGAGGTAGCAGGCGATCCCGACCGCGAGCACCGGGAAGGCGAGCAGCAGCAGCCCACCCCGCCCGGCCAGGGTCGCCGGCGTCTCGATCACCGGCAGCAACCAGGAGACGGTGAGTCCGACCACCACGATCTGCACGAGCGTGCCCACCCCCGGCAGCACCTTGCGCGCGGCGGCGAGGCACACGAAGGTCAGGCTCACGGCCAGGTTGGAGACGACGAAGGCCACGTCGCCGCCGATGGAGATGCCGTTGACGAGCGTGGAGTAGCCGTCGGAGCCGAGGTCGGCCGAGAGCAGCATCGCCACGCCGGTCCCGAGGAGGACACAGCCCCCGACCAGCAGGCACACCCGGAGCAGGGGAGGGACGCTCACGAGGGTGAGCATGGCAGCCCACCCGGTCGCTCCACGCGGCGACCGTGGGTGCGGGAGGATGTGGCTCGTGCGCCTGCGCATCGATCTCGGCTACGACGGGTCCGGCTTCCACGGCTGGGCGCGCCAGCCCGGGCTGCGCACGGTGCAGGGCTGCGTCGAGGACGCCCTGGACACCGTCCTGCGGGTCCGGGGGACCTCGCTCACCGTGGCCGGGCGCACCGATACCGGGGTGCACGCCCGGGGGCAGGTGACCCACCTCGACCTCGACGAGGCGCGCCTCGCCGCGGTCCGGGGCCGCGGCGAGGAGCCGGGGGAGGCCGCGTTGGTGCGTCGCCTCAACGGGGTGCTGGACCCGGACGTGCGGATCCACGCGGTCACCCGGGCCGCACCCGGCTTCGACGCTCGCTTCTCCGCGAGCTGGCGTCGCTACGCCTACCGCGTCGCCGACCGGCCCGAGGTGACCGACCCGCTCTCACGAGGCCACGTGCTGGCGTGGCCGCGCCGGCTCGACCTCGAGACGATGAACGCGGCAGCCGGTGCCCTGCTCGGCGAGCAGGACTTCGCGGCGTTCTGCAAGAGGCGCGAGGGCGCCACCACCGTCCGCACGCTGCTGGACCTGCACTGGGAGCGGGACGCCGCGGGTCTGGCGGTGGCCACCGTGCGGGCCGACGCCTTCTGTCACCACATGGTGCGCGCTCTGGTCGGCTGCCTGGTCGCGACCGGGGAGCACCGCCGCCCGGTGGCGTGGGCCCGGGAGGTCCTCGACGCGCGGCGGCGCGACCCCGCGGTCACCGTGCTGCACGCGCACGGGCTCACGCTCGAGGAGGTCGCCTACCCGCCAGACGAGGCGCTCGCCCGCCGGGCCGCGGAGGCCCGGACGGTGCGCACCCTCACCCCGCGCGCCGGGCGCTGACCCGCACCAGCCGGGCCGCCTCGACCTCGTGGCGGCTGGCCCGCCCCGTCGGGGTCGTGAAGAAGCGGCGACGCAGCGAGCCCTCCACTCGGACGGTGTCGTCCGCGGCGAGGCCGCTCGCGGTGCGCTGGGTCCGCCTGGACCAGCAGGTCACGTCGATGGTGTCCACCACCCGCCTGGTCACACCCCGTGCCGGTGGCCGGTCGACGACCACGCGCACCGTGACCAGTCGGTCGCCGCTGGGCAGGTCCCGGGTGGCTGGTGGGCCGCTGACCCGACCCACCAGGATGACGTCGTTGCGGTGCCCGCCGAGGTCCTCGTCCATGGGTGCAGCACAGTCCACGGTGCGGTCCCCGCACCAGGGGTGGGTTCGGCACTGTGGATAGGTTGGCGCCCACACGGGGTTGTGGACACCGAGACGGCACGAGAGAGGACCGGCGTGGACGAGCACTACTTCACCGCCGACCCGACGACCCCGTTCCGCCGGGTGCCGGTGCGCGCCAACGTCTGGGGGCACTGGCTGGAGCTCACCTCGGGGTCGGGCGTGTTCGCCCAGGGTCGTCTCGACACCGGGACCGGGGTGCTGCTGCGCGAGGCGGCGCCGCCGGTCGAGGCGCGCGAGGTCCTGGACCTCGGCTGCGGGTACGGCGTGATCGGCCTCGCGGTCGCGGTCGCGGTGCCGCAGGCCCGGGTGACGGCCGTCGACGTGAACGAGCGGGCGCTCCTGCTCGCTCGGGAGAACGCCGAGCGGCTGGGGGTCGCCGACCGCTTCCGCGCGCTGCTGCCCGACGAGGTGGACCCGGCCGTGACCTACGACGAGATCTGGTCGAACCCGCCGATCCGGGTGGGCAAGGAGGCGCTGCACGGGCTGTTGCTGCGTTGGCTGCCCCGACTGCGACCCGAGGGGCGGGCACTGATGGTCGTGGGCAAGAACCTCGGCTCCGACTCCCTCGCCGGTTGGCTGGACGAGCAGGGCTACGCCACCGAGAAGCTGGCCAGCGCCAAGGGCTTCCGCGTGCTCGAGGTCCGGCGGGGCTGAACCGGCCGCCGGGTCAGCCCTGGAGGCGCAGTGCCTGCACCGGGCAGGACCGGACCGCGCGACGTGCGTGCGGAAGCAGCGACCGTGGAACCTCCGGGTCCCGGTCGCCGGTGATCACGAGGGGGTAGCCCCACTCGTCGGAGTCGAGCAGCTCGGGCAGCAGCTCGGCACAGGAGCCGTGTCCGTCGCACCTGGTCCAGTCAACGTGCACCCGCATCGCAGCCTCCTTCGAGATGGCTCTGGACGTGGCCGGCGAAGACCCGCAGCGTGCTGGCGACGAACCGGGCGGAGCCGTCCGGATGCGCGCAGGCGCCGCGGCCGTCGACGAGCCGACCCAGTCGCTCGGCCTCGGCCAGTGGTCGGTGCCCGCTGCCCGGAACCGCCAGGGTGCGCAGCGCCGAGGCCAGGCGCGGCAGCCCGTTGAGACAGGGCCCGCACTGCCCGGCCGACTCCGCGGCGAGATAGCCGGCGATCGAGGCTGCCACCGCCAGCGGGCAGCTGTCCCGGTCGATGGCGTGGATCACCCCGGCTCCCGGTGTGGCGCCCACGTGGGCGAGGTCCGCACGGCTCAGGGGCACGTCGAGGCGGTCGGCCGGCACCCAGGCCCCGTGGTACCCGCCCACCAGGACGGCGCCGACCCGGTCGAGGTCGGTGCCGGCGGCGAGCAGCACCGAGCGCAAGGGCGTGCCGCGCGGCACCTCCAGCACCCCCGGGTCGGTCAGGATGGCGTCGTTGTTCGCGCTGATCGTGGTCAAGAAGGTGCCGGGGTCCTCCGGCATGCCGACCGAGCGGAACCAGTCGGCGCCGTACCGCGCCAGCAGAGCCAGCTGCGCGAGCGTCTCGGCGTTGAGGACGAGCGTGGGACGTCCGTCGACCCCGCGGGTGCGCACCGGCACCACCGGGTCGCTGGGTACGCCGGGTCGGCCGCTGATCTGGTTGACCAGCGCGGACTCCTGGCCGGCCACGAACCCGCCGACGAGCTGGTGCACCTCGACCCGGGTGCCACGGGCCGCCTGCCGGGCGAGCCCGGAGGGGACCCGCGGGCCCACGGCGAGGACGGTCCGGTGGGTGCGCAGGGCGGAACCGAGCAACGAGAGCCCGTCGATGACCAGCCCCGGCGCGTGGGCGAGCAGGACCGCGTCCTTGGAGCTGAGCGGTTCGCCCTCCATCGCGTTTCCCACGACCACGGTGCGGCGTCCCGTGACGGAGGCCAGCTTGCGGGCGGTCGGGAAGCCGGCCCCGCCCCGTCCGGTGAGGCCGGCCTGCTCGGCCAGGGCGACCAGCTCGGCCGTCTCGAGGCGGGGCAGCGGCAGGGTGGGGGCGGGGCCGAGGAGGCGGCGGGCACCGGTGGCGGGAGCGGTCGCGGCGGCGAGTGGCGCGGTCATCGCGGCACCTCCCGGGGGATCCGGGTGCGGCCGCGTTCGGCGTACGACGGACCCAGCCGCCACGCGACGGCTGCGGCGACCGCCGAGCAGCTGGCGACGACCACCCCGTCCATCCACAGGGAGAACGCGTCGGTCCCGGTGCCCAGGGCGTGGACCAGGGCCACGGGCCACAGCACGTAGGTCAACCAGTGCACGGCGCGGAAGAACCGGGGGCCGACCAGGCTGCGGGCCAGGCTCGCGACGGTGATCACGATGAGCAGGTCGACGGCCACCGTCCCCAGGCCGAGGAAGAGCGGTCGGTAGGCCCCCGTGAACGGCACCACGAAGTCGAGCAGCTTCAGCTGCGCGTAGGGGTCGAAGAGCAGGGAGCCGACGTGCACGGCGACGAGGCCCACGCCGGTCAGGGCCGCGGTCCGGTGCAGCTCGGCCAGGCCGAAGCGTCCCAGGCCGGCCCACGAGCGGCCGGAGCGGGAGACGATGCCGAGCACCAGCGTGAGGGTGAACAGGACCAGCGCGACGACGCCGGTGCCGCGGCCCAGTGCCCACAGTGCCTCGTTCATGCCGCCACCTCTCGCGGCCAGCCGCCGAGGGTGGCGCTGCTGCCTCCGTGGGAGACCAACCGGGAGGGGAGCCCCGTGCTGCGCAGCCAGGCCAGGGCGTCGGGCCCCTTCACGAGCGCGGCGGTGGTGGCGGTGTTGGCCTGCAGACAGGTGTGGGCGACCACGGTGACGCTGCGCCACGGACCGACGGCCGGCATCCCGGTCGCCGGGTCGACCAGGTGGTGCCGGGAGGCGCCGTCCTGGCTCCACGTTCGTCGGACCGTGCTGGAGGTGGCGACGGCGGCACCGGCGTGCAGCGTGATCTGGTGCGGGCGGTCGGAGGGCAGGTCCTGCACGCGGACCTGCCAGCCGCCTTCCGGGGCGGGGCCGGCCGTCGCGATGTCGCCGCCCAGGCTGAGCAGGACGCCGGTGCCGAGACGGTCGTGGACCAGACGGGCCGCCCGGTCGGCGGCGACCGCCTTCGCCGTGGCCCCGAGGTCGAGCTGGGTGCCCGCGGGCATCCGGAGGTGGCGTCCCTGGAGGTGCAGGGAACGCCAGCCGACGGGGGACACCAGGCGCAGCGGCGAGGCGCCGGCCCGGGCACGGACCTCGGTGAGGTCCCGGTCGTAGCCCAGCGAGACCAGGACCGAGCCCAGGGTCGGGTCGACGGCGCCTCCGGTCTCCCGGGCCGCCCCGAGGGCGGCCCCCACGAGCTCGGCGAGGAGCGGGGTCAGCAGGGCGGAGCCGTCCTCGCTGCGGGCCAGGGTCATCAGCTCGCTGTCGGGTCGGAACCGGCTGCACGCCTGCTCCACCCGAGCGAGCTCCTCGTCCACGAGAGCCGTGGCTGCGGGCAGGGTCGCGGCGTCGGTGACGACGAGACGACACGCACTGGTCCACAGCTCCCAGTCGCGGCTGGCCGGGGCGGTGCTCATCACGATCCCCCGGAGGTCGCGTGGGTTCCCGTCGTGCCGGTCGAGCCGGCCGAGGCGAGCGGGGTCTGGCCGCCCGCCGTGGATCCGGTCGTGGCCTGGTCGGTCGCGCTTGTCGTGGACGAGGGGGTGGTCGCCGCCTGGCCGGTCCCGACGGCGACCATCGCGCCGGTCGCGGCCAGCGAGCCCGCCAGGGCGCCGCCGACCAGCAGGGACCGGAGGCGGCGTACCCGGTTCAGGGCCTGGCTGCGCTCGCGGTCGCGCTGGTGGCCGCGTCGGTCGGGGCGGGGGTCGTTCGGCTGGACGTGCATCGGGTCTCCTCGTCGCGCACGGGTCTCAGGAGCCACTGGAGTGGCCTTGGGGGGCGCTGCCGGAGCCGGTCGTGGCCAGCTGGCCACGGGGAGCGGTCTTGGTGAGGGACCGGCTGGGCGTCGGCTGCTGGCGGGTTCCACCGTCGTCACCGGAGTGCTCGTCGCCGGTGCGGCCTCGGTCCTCGCCGTGCTCGTCGTCTCCGGAGCCGTTGTTCCGAGGACGGGTCTGCGGCTGGTTGGAGCCGTTCGTGGCGCCGCTGCCGGACGCCTGGTCGGAGGACGAGGTGGCCTGGGGGGTCACGCCGATCGCGACTGCCGCGCCGATCGCGCCGAGGGTCCCGGCGGCCACGACGCTGCGCTTGGCCGCGGTCGTACGCCGCAGGGTGCGCTCTCGCTCTGGCACGGGTCCTGGTGTCGTCATGGGCTCACAGTGCGCCGCGTTGCTGTGGGAGACCTGTGCAGGGGCTGGAGCCTTGGTGAGAAGATCGAGAACGTTGCGGCGAGGCGTGCTGCCCGCCCCGGGAGTCGGCGCTTCGTGGCAAACCCGGTGACAGGGTGCTGTGCGGCCGGGAGAATCCGGGGCATGGGTCACGTCGACGTCGCGGGGGTGCGCTACGAGCTGCCCGACGGGCGGGTGCTCCTCGACGACGTGTCCTTGCGCGTCGGTGAGGGCGCGAAGGTGGCGCTCGTGGGTGCCAACGGCGCCGGGAAGACCACGCTGCTGCGCATCGTCACCGGTGAGCTCACTCCGCACGACGGGGCCGTGACCCGGTCCGGTGGTCTCGGGGTGATGCGTCAGCTGGTCTCCCGGGGGTCGACCACGGTCGCCGAGCTGTTGCTCTCGGTCGCGCCACCACGGGTGCGCGCGGCCGCGGCCGAGGTCGACCGCCTGGAGCGCGCGCTGATGGACGTCGACGACGAGGCGACCCAGATGGCCTACGCGACGGCCCTGGCCGAGCTCGCCGACGCCGGCGGATACGACATCGAGGTCGCCTGGGACGCCTGCTGCACGGCGGCGCTCGGGATCGGGTTCGACAAGGCGAAGCACCGCGGCCTGGACACGCTCAGCGGCGGTGAGCAGAAGCGGCTGGTGCTGGAGGCGCTCCTCGCGGGCCCGGACCAGGTGCTCCTGCTCGACGAGCCGGACAACTTCCTCGACGTTCCCGCGAAGAGGTGGCTCGAGAGCCGGATCCGGGAGTCGCCGAAGACGATCCTGTTCGTCAGCCACGACCGCGAGCTGCTGGCCAACACCGCCACCCGCGTGGTGACGGTCGAGCTGGGCGCCGGAGGCCCGGGTGCCGGCAACAGCGTGTGGACCCATCCGGGCGGGTTCGCGTCGTACCACCAGGCGCGGCGGGACCGCTTCGAGCGCTTCGAGGAGCTGCGCCGCCGGTGGGACGAGGAGCACGCCAAGCTCAAGGCGTTGGTGCTGCGGCTGAAGGTCAAGGCGGAGTACAACGACGGCATGTCCTCGCAGTACCGCGCGGCGCAGACGCGGCTGCGCAGGTTCGAGGAGGCCGGCCCGCCGACCGCTCAGCCCCGCGAGCAGCAGGTCACCATGCGCCTGACGGGTGGCCGCACGGGCAAGCGCGCCGTGGTGTGCGAGGGGCTCGAGCTGCTTGTGTCGAGCCCGGTCGAGACGACCGGGCTGATGAGGCCGTTCGACCTCGAGGTCTGGTACGGCGAGCGGGTGGCCGTGCTCGGCTCCAACGGCTCGGGCAAGTCGCACTTCCTGCGACTGCTCGCCGCCGGTGGGAGCGACCCCGACGTCGAGCACCGGCCCGTGGGGGACACGCCGGTCGCGCCCGTGGCCCACGCGGGGCGGGCCAAGCTCGGTGCTCGCGTGCGACCGGGCTGGTTCGTGCAGACCCACGCCCACCCCGAGCTGAGGGGCCGCACGCTGCTGGAGATCCTGCACCGTGGGGACGCGCACCGCGACGGCATGCCGCGGGAGCCGGCCTCCCGGGCGCTGGACCGCTACGAGCTGGCCCAGGCGGCGGAGCAGCGCTTCGAGTCGCTCTCGGGAGGCCAGCAGGCCCGGTTCCAGATCCTGCTCCTGGAGCTCTCCGGGGCCACGCTGCTGCTGCTCGACGAGCCGACCGACAACCTCGACGTGGAGTCCGCCGAGGCCCTCGAGGAGGGGCTCTCCCGGTTCGAGGGCACGGTCCTCGCGGTCACGCACGACCGCTGGTTCGCCCGGGGCTTCGACCGGTTCCTGGTCTACGGTGCCGACGGCTCGGTCTACGAGTCGCCCGGGCCGGTCTGGGACGAGGGCCGGATCGGCCGGGCTCGCTGACCCGCACCCTTGCTCTCGCAGCGACCGGTCGCGACCCCGCATCGTCGCCGGCGACCAGCCACGCCCGGCGACGACACGGCACGGCCGACTCGAACTGGACCGGTCCTGGCGCTGCTCACTCGCGTGCGACGTTCAACCCCACCCGGCGCACCTGGTCGACCTCGACGCCGGCCGCCTGGCGCACCGCGTCCTTCAGGGGGAGGAGGTAGCGGCCGTCCTTGGGGAACAGTGCCGTGGTGAACTCGATGTCGTCGAGGCGCACCAGGACCGGCACCTGACCCCAGTACTCCACCCCCGTGGCGGCGAACTTGATGTCCGCGCTCTCGTCCTCGGGTATCCGCAGGAAGAAGAACGGCGCGGGGCCGCGCCACTCGATCACCGGGCCCTCGACCTCGAAGTCCATCAGCTCCACGCACCGAGTATCGCCTCGCACCGCCCCACACCCACGGTCCTAGGGTGGCGGTCGTGTCCCGTGTCCCTGCACCTCTGCTGGTCTTCGGTGGGGTGGTCTCCGTGCAGTTCGGCGGGGCCCTGGCGGCCACGCTGGTCCCGGAGATCGGGGCGGGGGGCTCGGTGCTGCTGCGGATCCTCTTCTCCGCGCTGATCCTGGTGCCGCTCGCCCGGCCACGGCTGCGGGGGCACTCGCGCCGGTCGTGGCTGACCGTGGTGGCCTTCGGGGTGTCGCTGGCGCTGATGAACTGGAGCTTCTACGGGTCGTTGGCACACCTGCCGCTCGGGGTCGCGGTGACCGTGGAGTTCCTCGGCCCCCTGGTCCTGACCACGGTGCTCTCGCGTCGTCGGCTCGACTTCGTGGCGATCTTCGCCGCCGGCGCCGGGGTGTTGCTGATCTCCGAGGCGCTCACGGTGCCGCTCGACGAGCTCAGCTGGACGGGGCTGGTGCTGGCGGCGACAGCGGGTGTCTTCTGGGCGGCGTACATCCTGCTCAGCGGCCGCACCGGAGCGGCGTTCGAGAAGCTCGACGGCCTGGCCCTCGCGCTGGTGTTCTCCTGCGTCGTGGTGCTCCCGGCCGGCCTCGCGGCAGACGACGTCTGGACCGGTGGGCACGTGGCCAAGGGCCTGGGCCTGGCCGTGCTGTCCTCGCTGCTGCCCTACTCCCTGGAGCTGCTCGCCCTGCGTCGGCTGGCTGCCAACGTGTTCGGGATCCTGCTCTCCCTCGAGCCCGCGGTCGCAGCGCTGGCCGGGCTCCTGATCCTGGGCCAGCGCCTCGATGCCTGGCAGGTGCTCGGCCTGGCCCTGGTGGTGGTGGCGAGCACGATCGTGATGGGCGTACGCCGCCCCGAGGAACCAGGACGGATCGAGGCGACCTGACCCGAGGGCCGTGGCCCGACGCGTGTTGCCCCTGAGTTGTGGCCCGTGTCACGCTCTGCGCACCGATCCGAGGCCTGAGGAGAGTCCATGCCCGAGCTCGCCGACCCGATCTTCCTCGACGACCGACTCGCGCACTGGGCGCAGACGAGTCCCGACGACGAGGCGTTCACCTACCTGGGCCGCACGTGGACCTGGTCCCAGTGGGAGGAGCGCGTACGCCGCCTCGCAGGAGCGCTGCGGGCCAGGGGGATCGGCCGCGGCGACGTGGTCTCGTTCCTGGACAAGAACCACCCGGCCTGTGTCGAGCTGACCCTGGCCGCGGCCAGCCTGGGCGCTGCGAACGCGATCATCAACTTCCGTCTCGCCGGTGACGAGGTCGACTACGCCGTGAACGACTCCGGCGCCAAGCTGCTGCTGGTCGGCTCGGAGCTGATGCCGCTGGTCGACCGGATCCGGGACCGGCTCACCACCGTCGAGCACGTCGTCGAGGTGACCCCGGAGGGCGAGGACGGTGACGAGTACGAAGCGATGCTGGCCGCTGCCGAGCCGGTCGGGCGCGACCCCGAGGTCACCCCGGACGACACCTGCCTGGTGATGTACTCCTCGGGCACCACGGGCCATCCCAAGGGCGTCTCGATCTCGCAGGCCAACATGGTCGCCCACACCCTGAACGCCCACGAGGGCTGGGGATTCGACCCCGGCGACAAGAACATGGTCTCGATGCCGCTGTTCCACGTCGGCGGCTCCTCCTACGTGCTGTTCGGGATCCACGACGGCGTGCCCAGCGTGATGACCCGCGACCCCGACGGGGCCTCGCTGGCCGGTGCCATCATGCAGGGGGCCAACCGCACCTTCCTGGTCCCGGCGGTGCTGGCGCAGGTCCTGCAGTCCGGCGAGGACGCCGTCAAGCTGTTCGGCCAGCTCAAGACCTACTGCTACGGCGCCGCCCCGATGCCGCTGCCGCTGCTGCGCGCCGCCATCGAGGCCTGGCCGGACACGGACTTCATCCAGGTCTACGGGCTCACCGAGGTGTGCGGGGTGATCACGCACCTGATGCCCGAGGCGCACCGGGACGAGGCGCATCCCGAGCGCCTGGTCAGTGCCGGCCAGTGCATCCCGGGCGCCGAGGTGAAGGTGGTGGACCCCGTGTCGCAGGAGGAGGTGGCGACCGGCGAGCACGGTGAGCTGTGGTTCCGCACGCCGCAGCTGATGAAGGGCTACCTGAACAAGCCGGAGGCCACCGCCGAGGTGATCACCGAGGACGGCTGGTTCCGCACCGGCGACATGGGCAAGGTCGACGCCGACGGGTTCGTCTACGTCGAGGACCGGCTCAAGGACATGATCATCTCCGGCGGGGAGAACGTCTATTCGCCGGAGATCGAGCGGGTGCTGGCCGAGCACCCCGCCGTGATGGAGGTCGCCGTCATCGGCGTGCCCGACGAACGCTGGGGCGAGTCGGTCAAGGCCGTGGTCTCGCTCAAGCCCGACACCGAGGTGACCGAGGAGGAGCTGATCGCCCACTGTCGCGAGCACCTCGCCCGCTTCAAGTGCCCCAAGTCCGTGGACATCCTCGGCGCGCTGCCACGCAACCCCACGGGGAAGATCCTCAAGCGGGACCTGCGCCAGCCCTACTGGGAGGGCCGCGACCGCTCGACCGTGTGAGCGCTCGGGTCAGCCCGGGCCGTGCGGGTCGGGCCAGTCGACCCGGCCGAGCACCAGTAGCGGTAGAGGCAGTACGCCGCCACCGCGCACAGCAGGTGCCAGGCCGCATGCCCCTGGAGCAGCGAGTGCGGGGCGCACCAGGGCCCTGCGTCGTGGGACAGGTTCCAGATCAGGAAGGCCACCAGCAGCACCCCCACGGCGGCGAGCACCCAGCGGACGTCCAGGTCGGGGCCGCCGTGACGGCGCAGGGCGACCTCGGTCGAGATCGCGGCGGCCAGGACGAGCGCGAAGACGAGGTTGCCCGCGTTGTCGACCACGGGCACCTCGCCGAGCTGCTCGACGGCCTCGCTGAGGAGCAGCAGGGTCGCGAAGACGGCCAGGAACGAGCCGGTGCCCGAGCCGGTACGCCGGACCAGCGCGTAGGCCAGCGCGAAGGAGGCGACGAGGTACATGCTCAGCTGGTCGAGGCGGCCACCGAGCTCCGCCTGGGTCGCGTGCATCGCCATGCTCCCGGGGCCGAGCAGCACCACGACCACCGCGTAGGCCCCGGCAAGACCGGGCCGGGCGAGGCGCCCTGCCGGGACACCGGCCCGCCACCCGACGGCAATCCCGGCGACCACGAAGCCGAGGTTGCTCAGCGCGTTGGCCGGCTGGCGCACCAGACCGGACCTGGCCGCCTCGCAGAAGTCGTCGCCGCGTCCGGTGTCGCCACCGAGCCAACCGCCGCGCACGGCGAGGTACATCAGGGCCAGCGAGACGACTGCCGTGGTGGTCGCCGCCGTCACCGGCCGCAGGTCACGCCGCAGGTCAGCCCGCAGGTCAGGGGTGCCGGCTGCGTCCCGCACCGGCGTGGGTCAGGCCCAGCGCTCGGCGGCAGGGACGAAGTCGAGGCTCCGGTCGCCGGTGTAGATCTGCTTGGGTCGGGCGATCTTCTGGTCCTTGTCCTGCACCAGCTCGAGCCACTGGGCCAGCCATCCCGGCGTGCGCCCGATGGCGAAGAGCACCGTGAACATCTCGGGCGGGAACTGGAAGGCCTCGTAGATCAGGCCGGAGTAGAAGTCGACGTTGGGGTAGAGCTTTCGGTCGACGAAGTAGTCGTCCTCGAGCGCGATCTTCTCCAGCTCCTGGGCGATCTCGAGCAGCGGGTTCACCCCGGTCACCTCGAAGACGTCCTCGCAGGCCTTCTTGATGATCTTGGCGCGCGGGTCGTAGTTCTTGTAGACGCGGTGGCCGAAGCCCATCAGCTTCTCGTTGCCGTCCTTCACGCCCTTGATGAAGTCGGGGATGTTCTCCTTGCCGCCGATGCGGCGCAGCATCCGCAGCACCGCCTCGTTGGCACCGCCGTGCAGCGGCCCGTAGAGGGCGCCGACGCCGGCGGCCACCGAGGAGTACGGGTCCACCTGCGAGGAGCCGACCGAACGCACCGCGTTGGTCGAGCAGTTCTGCTCGTGGTCGGCGTGCAGGATGAACAAGACGTCGAGGGCCTTGACCAGGCGCTCGTCGGCGCCGAACTTCTGCTCGCTCATCTTGAACAGCATCGAGAGGAAGTTCGCGGTGTAGCTCAGCTCGTTGTCGGGGTAGACGTAGGGCTTGCCCTGGGCGTGGCGGAAGGCCCACGCGCCGAGGGTCGGCATCTTCGCGATCATCCGCACGATCTGCATGTGCCGGTTGTCCCCGTCCTGGATGTTGCCTGACTCGGGGTAGAACGTGGACAGCGCGCCCACGGAGGCCATCAGCATCCCCATCGGGTGTGCGTCGTAGCGGAAGCCCTGCATGAAGGTCTTCACGTTCTCGTGCAGGAAGGTGTGGTGGGTGATCTCGTGCACCCAGGTGTCGTACTGCTGCTTGCTCGGCAGCTCGCCGTGGATCAGCAGGTAGGCCACCTCGAGGAAGCTGGACTTCTCCGCGAGCTGCTCGATGGGGTAGCCGCGGTACTCCAGGATCCCCTTCTCGCCGTCGATGAAGGTGACCGCGCTGCGGCAGGAGGCGGTGTTGACGAACCCGGGGTCGTAGGTGGAGAGCCCGGGCGAGTCCTCCTCGGTCTTGATCTGGCCCAGGTCGGCTGCCTTGATGGCGCCGTCGCTGATCGGGATCTGGTAGTCCTTGCCGGTCCTGTTGTCGCGGACGGTGAGGCTGTTGTCACCGGTGTCGGTCACGTCGGCTCCTTGCGCTCGCAGTGCGGGTCGTGGGGGATTGCCCCAGGGCTGTGCGGGTGGTGCGGGGTGTCGTGTGTGGACAGGTGCGCGGGGACTGCCGTGCCGTAGGGTGCCCGGGTCCTCCCCTCCTCAACCTATGCCCAGGTGGGTGGAGCGGACCAGTGGCCCTCGTTTTGACGCTTGCGCGACCGGGCCGGTAATCTTGTCGGTCGCGCCTCCTGCCGCTTCCGGGTTTCCTCGTTGTGACCCGGTGGCAGACCCGGCGGGCCGGGATCTTCGGCCGTTCGGGCAGTGTTCGTCAGAAGGCGCAGCACCACCTCCACCCCCTGGAATCAGCCGGGGAGTGGCCACGAACGAGTAGTGAGGCCAACAACGTTGCGCACGTACAGCCCCAAGCCAGGCGACATCCAGCGCGAGTGGCACGTCATCGACGCCGCCGACGTCCGGATGGGTCGCCTCGCCGTCCAGGTCGCGAGCCTGCTGCGCGGCAAGCACAAGCCCATGTTCGCCCCCCACGTCGACACCGGTGACTTCGTGATCGTCGTGAACGCCTCGAAGGTGTCGCTCTCGGGTGACAAGGCGAGCAAGAAGCTGTCCTACCGCCACTCGGGCTACCCGGGCGGGCTCTCGGCCACCCCGATGGGTGAGCTGCTGGAGAAGGACGCCCGCAGGGCCGTCGAGAAGGCGGTCTGGGGGATGCTCCCCAAGAACCGGCTCGGCCGCCAGATGCTCAAGAAGCTGAAGGTGTACGCCGGTCCCGAGCACCCGCACGCCGCCCAGAAGGCCAAGCCCTTCGAGATCAACCAGATCTCCCAGTAACTCCCCTCTTTTCGAGACCAAGGCAAAGGAACACCGTGGCTGACGTAGACAACGAGACCAGCGAGGAGACCTTCGAGGTCAACGAGCAGGGTCTCGCATACTCCTCCGAGAGCGCCCCCAGCGCCGACACCCCCGAGAAGCCCGCGACCATCGCCCCCGCGGCGGCCACCGGCCGCCGCAAGGAGGCCGTGGCCCGGGTGCGGATCGTCCCCGGGACCGGCCGCTGGACCGTGAACGGCCAGGAGCTGGACAAGTACTTCCCCAACAAGCTCCACCAGCAGGTGGTCAACGAGCCGTTCGTGACCACCCAGCTGGAGGGCCGCTTCGACGTGATCGCCCGCATCCACGGCGGCGGGATCACCGGTCAGGCCGGCGCGCTGCGCCTCGGCGTGGCCCGTGCCCTCAACGTCGTCGACGCGGAGGCCAACCGCCCGGACCTGAAGAGCGCCGGGCTGCTGACCCGCGACGCCCGCGTGATCGAGCGCAAGAAGGCCGGTCTGAAGAAGGCTCGCAAGGCGCCGCAGTTCAGCAAGCGATAGATGGTCCGCCTCTTCGGCACCGACGGGGTGCGGGGCCTGGCCAACGGGGACCTCACCGCCGAGCTCGCCTTGGACCTGTCGGTGTCCGCGGCCCACATCCTGGCCGAGCGCGGAATCTTCGAGGGGCACCGCCCGGTCGCGGTCGTCGGCCGGGACACCCGGATCTCGGGCCAGTTCCTCGAGGCCGCCGTGGTGGCGGGCCTGGCCTCCGCCGGCGTCGACGTGCTGCTGCTCGGCGAGCTGCCGACGCCCGGGGTCGCCTGGCTGACCGCCGAGCTCGGCGCCGATCTCGGCGTGATGCTCTCGGCCTCGCACAACCCGATGCCCGACAACGGCATCAAGTTCCTGGCGCGCGGCGGTGTGAAGCTCGACGATGCCATCGAGGTCGCCATCGAGAAGCGGATGCGCGAGCCCTGGGAGCGTCCGACCGGCGGCACGGTCGGCCGGGTGCGGCCGCTCGCGACGGCGGTGGAGCAGTACGCCGCGCACCTGGTCTCGACCATCGGCCACTCCCTCGAGGGCCTGCGCGTCGTGCTCGACTGCGCGCACGGCGCTGCCTCCGAGGTAGGCCCCCGTGCCCTGCGCGAGGCAGGCGCCGAGGTGGTGGCCATCTGTGCCGAGCCCGACGGGCTGAACATCAACGACGGCTGCGGCTCGACCCACCTCGAGGTGCTCCAACGGGCCGTGGTCGAGCACGGCGCCGACCTCGGTTTCGCTCTCGACGGTGACGCCGACCGCTGCCTCGCCGTGGACCGCCACGGTCGGGTGGTCGACGGGGACCAGATCCTGGCCATCCTCGCCCTGGGGATGCGCGAGCGCGGAGAGCTCGCCGAGGACACGGTGGTGGCGACCGTGATGAGCAACCTCGGCTTCGTCCAGGCGATGCGCGCGGCCCGCATCGGCGTACGCCAGACCAAGGTGGGCGACCGCTACGTCCTCGAGGCGATGAAGGTGAGCGGCTACACGCTGGGCGGCGAGCAGTCCGGGCACGTGATCATGAGCCGCCACGCGACGACCGGTGACGGACTGCTGACCGCGCTGCAGGTGCTGGACCAGGTCGCGGCGACCGGCCGGCCACTCGACGAGCTGGCCGCTGTGATGACCCGGTTGCCGCAGGTGCTGGTCAACGTGCCCAACGTGGACAAGTCGCGCACCGACGAGGACTTCGTGCTCGCCGCGGCCGTGGCCGAGGCCGAGGCCGAGCTCGGCGACAGCGGCCGGGTGTTGCTGCGCCCCTCCGGCACCGAGGCCCTCGTGCGGGTCATGGTCGAGGCCGTGAGCGTCGAGCAGGCCCAGCAGATCGCCGACCGGCTCGCCGGTGTGGTCGGCGAGCAGCTCAGCCTCTAGCCCGTTGACCGGGGGGTTCTGGCCACTCCTATGCCGTTGACCGGGGGGTTCTGGTGGTCCCCAAGACGTCGACCGGGGGTTCTTGGTCGACCAGAATCCCCCTCTCGGCGTACTGCAGGAAGCCAGAATCCCCCTCTCGGCGTACTGCAGGAAGCCAGGATCCCCCTCTCGGCGTACTGCAGGGGGCCAGAATCCCCCTCTCGGCGGGGCTAGCCCCACACCTCGCGGGCGGTCTCGGCGACGAGACGCAGCTTGTCGATCTCCTCGCCCTCGGTGAGGTCGTTGCCCTCGACGGTGGAGGAGAAGCCGCACTGGGGGGAGAGGCAGAGCTGCTCGAGGGGGACGTACTTCGCGGCCTCGTCGATGCGCCGCTTCAGGTCGTCCTTGGACTCCAGCTGCGGGCGCTTGGTGGTGACCAGGCCGAGCACCACCTGCTTGCCCTCGGGCACGAAGCGCAGCGGCTCGAAGCCGCCGGACCGCTCGTCGTCGTACTCCAGGAAGAAGCCGTCGACGTCGAGCTCGCTGAACAGCGCCTCGGCCACGAAGTCGTAGCTGCCGGATGCCGCCCACGACGAGCGGTAGTTGCCGCGGCACATGTGCGTGGTCACCGAGAGGCCCTCGGGCCGGTCCTCGAGCGCGGCGTTGATCTGGCGGATGTAGCGCTCGTGCTGGTGCTCGGCGTCGCGACCCTGCGCGGACACGGTGGCGCGCTGCTCGGGGTCGTTGAGGTAGGCGAGGCTGGTGTCGTCGAGCTGGAGGTAGCGGCAGCCGCGCTCGGCGATCATCCGCACCTGGTTGGCGTAGGCCGCCGACAGGTCGTGCCAGAACTCGTCCTCGTCGGCGTAGACGTCGGGATCGATCGCCGCCGATCCACCGCGGTAGTGCACCATGCTGGGCGAGGGGATCGTCAGCTTCGGCGTCATCCCCTGGGGGGCCACCGAGGCGAGGTAGTCGAAGGCGCCGGCGAAGATCGGCTCCTCGATCCGCACCGGGCTGTCGACGACCAGCCCGGCCGAGGTGAAGTCGAGGTCCCCCTGCGCATTGTGGAAGTGCACCTCGAGCTGCTCGTCGGTGCGCCGGATGCCCTGGATCTGGTAGATGAAGTCCATGTGCCACGACGTACGGCGGAACTCCCCGTCGGTGACGGTCTGCAACCCGGCATCTTGCTGGAGGCGCGCGACGTCGGCGATGGCGGCGTCCTCGACGGCGGCCAGCTGCTCGTCGGTGATGGTGCCGGCAGCGTGGTCGGCGCGCGCCTGGAGCAGCGGCTGCGGACGGAGCAGGCTCCCGACGTGGTCGGCCCGGAACGGCGGTGTGGTGCGTGCTGGCACTGGGTCTCCTTCGCATCGTCGGTGGCGACCTTCGGTAGTCAACACCGTCGAGGCAGCGGACCCAAGGGCGGCGTCTCAGTCGGCCCAGGTGCGCGCGACCCGCCGGTAGCGGCGGCCGAAGACGTTCTTCATCACCGCCATCACCGCGGGCGGGACGTTCTCCTCGATGGCGGCCATCTCCTCGGGGCCGGCTCCGTCGCTCACCCAGGCGAAGAACCGTCCGCCCCGCACCGGGCCGACCCGGGCGAACTGGCGCCCCATCTCCCGGATGGGGGCGCTGTCCTCGTGGGCCAGGAAGACCGGCTCGATCTCCCGCTCCTCGTGGTCGAGGTGATCCGTGGTGACCTCGCGCAGCCGCTGCAGGCAGGCCAGCGCGGTGTCCGCCTGCTCCTGGCCGGGCTGGGCCTGCAGGGCGGTCATGGCGGTGCGGGCGCCGTCGAGTGCGGCCGCCATGGCGGCGTGCTCGGCGTCCATCTCGGCGAGGACCTCTCGAGACACGCCCACCTGCTCCAGGGCGGGCCAGGCGATGGCGTGCTCGCCCTCGTGGTGGTCGGTCAGCTGGCGGTCGAAGTTCTCCCAGGCGCGGGCCAGCTGGTCGGCCCGGCGGGTGTCGCGCGGGGTGAAGGTGCTCAGGGCGGTGACGAAGCGGTCGAGATCGCGGCGGAAGGCCCCGTGGATGGCCTTGTTCATGCTCATCGTCGCCATGCGCCGCATCGTAGGGGCGTCGGCGCGGGGTGGCGCGGGTCGCCGAGGACTGGTTCAGACCAGTGGTGCCGCCACCGTGCCCTATCGTCCGCGGACGCGGCAATTGGGCGAGAAATTCGTCGGGTCGACAGCGTGGCCGCCGGGCCCCTGACCCAGCACCGCGACCACGTAGTCGGAGTCCGGTGCCGCCAGGTCGTAGCCGCCGAAGACGTGGTCGAGCATCAGACCGGCCGCCGCGGCGTGCTGCTCGAACTGCGCGCGTGGGTAGTCGCGGCTGTGCCGGGGGCCGCGCTGCTGGTGGAAGCCCACGACCAGTCGTCCGCCGTCGGCGAGCAGCGCCCGCAGCGTGCGCAGGGCCCGGACCTCGGTGTCCTCGGCCAGGTAGACCATCACGTTGCCCACGGCCACGACGACGTCGTAGGCGGCAGGGCGGTGGTGCGCCTCGAGCAGCGCCGGCGTCAGGGCGAGGATGTCGGACTCGAGGACCGGCACTCCGGGGTAGCGCGCCCGGGACCGCGCCACCAGGTCAGGGTCCTTCTCCACCGCGGTCACGGCATGGCCCCGCAGGGCGAGTGCCCCTGCGACGCGCCCCATCCCGGAGCCCGCGTCGAGGACCCGGGCCGCTCGCGGCGCGATCGCGTCCACCAGCCGGGCCTCGCCGTCGATGTCCTCGCCGCGGGCGATGAGGTCCTCGAAGACGGAGGCGTAGCGCGACTCCGGAGCGCCGACCTGCCGCTCCCAGCGCGTCTGCGGGATCTCGCTCACCGGCGCGCGGTGCGGCCCCCCGACGGGCGGCCAGGTGACCCGTGGGGGTGGCGCAGAGGCAGGTACGACACGTCCACATCATGCCGCACCTGTCGAGATCCAGAGACGCCCGGGGCGGCGGGTCGGCGGGTCGGCGGCCCCTCAGAGCTTGCGCAGCCGCACCCAGCGCACCGAGTGGTCGTGGTCCTTGCGGAGCACCAGGGTCGCCCGCGAGCGGGTCGGCTGCACGTTCTGCTCGAGGTTGGGCCCGTTGATCTCGTCCCAGATCCGGGTGGCCTCGGCGACGGCCTCCGCCCGCGACAACGAGGCGTACCGCGCGAAGTAGGAGGCCGGGTCGCGGAAGGCGGTCTCCCGGAGCCGGAGGAACCGGTCGGTGTACCACCGCCGGATGTCGCTGGTCGCGGCGTCGACGTAGACCGAGAAGTCGAAGAAGTCGCTGACCGCCAGGCCGGTGCGGCCGTCCTGGCGCCGGCCGGCGGACTGCAGCACGTTGAGGCCCTCCACGATCACGATGTCGGGACGCGAGACCACGACCCGCTCCTGGGGCACCACGTCGTAGACCAGGTGGGAGTAGATCGGCGCCTCGACCTCGTCGCGGCCGGACTTGATGTCGATGACGAACTTCAGCAGCGCCTTGCGGTCGTAGGACTCCGGGAAGCCCTTGCGGTGCAGGATCCCGCGTCGCTGCAGCTCGGCGTTGGGGAGCAGGAAGCCGTCGGTGGTGACCAGGGCGACCCGCGGGTGCGCGGGCCAGTGCGCCAGCATCAGCTGCAGCACCCGGGCCGTGGTGGACTTGCCGACCGCCACCGATCCGGCGAGCCCGATCACGAACGGCGTGCGGGGCGGCTGCCGCTGGTGCAGGAAGTCCTCGGTCGCGCGGTGCAGCTTGCCCGACGCCTCGACGTAGAGGCTGAGCAGTCGCGACAGCGGCAGGTAGACCTGCTGCACCTCCTCGAGGTCCAGCTCGTCGCCGAGGCCCTTGACGCGCTCGATCTCCGCCGGGGTGAGGGGCTGCTCGGTGGCGCGGCCCAGGGCGGCCCACGCGTCCCGCTCCAGCTCGACGTACGGCGAGGACTCGCTCGCGTGCACGCCGCTGCTCATGCACGGGATTGTGGCAGCCTCCGGCCGGTACGCCGCCGGGTGGGCCTGCGGCCCGGGAGAACGGGCCGAGTCCGCGCCGCCGGTAGTCTTCGCCCATGTGCGGAATCGTGGGCTATGTCGGGGACAAGCAGGCTCGTGACGTCGTGATCGAGGGTCTGCGGCGCCTGGAGTACCGCGGGTACGACTCCGCCGGCCTTGCCGTGGTCGCCGACGCGGCGATCGTGGCCGACAAGCGGGCCGGCAAGCTGGCCAACCTGGAGAAGGCCATCGAGGAGAGTCCGCTGCCGGCCTCGACCACCGGCATCGGACACACCCGCTGGGCCACCCACGGAGCCCCCAACGACACCAACGCCCACCCCCACCTCGGCCAGCAGGGCCGCGTCGCGGTCGTGCACAACGGGATCATCGAGAACTTCGCGCCCCTGCGCGACGAGCTCGAGCGGCAGGGGCGCGACATGGTCTCGGAGACCGACACCGAGGTCACCGCCCACCTGCTCGAGGCGGCGCTGGAGCAGGCAGCCGACCTGTCCGAGGCGATGCAGCAGGTGTGTCGCCGTCTCGAGGGTGCCTTCACCCTGGTCGCCCTGGACGCGCTGGACCCCTCCCGAGTGGTCGGCGCGCGGCGCAACTCACCGCTGGTGGTGGGGGTCGGCGAGGGGGAGAACTTCCTCGGCTCCGACGTGTCGGCCTTCATCGAGCACACCCGGGAGGCCCTCGAGCTCGGTCAGGACCAGGTGGTCACCATCACCCGCGACGACGTCCAGGTGACCGACTTCCACGGCAACCCCGCCGAGGCGCGCCGCTACCACGTCGACTGGGACCTCTCGGCTGCGGAGAAGGACGGCTTCGACTGGTTCATGCGCAAGGAGATCTTCGAGCAGCCGCACGCCCTCTCGGAGGCACTGCTCGGCCGGCACGCAGGGGACGGCACCCTCCAGCTCGACGAGGTCCGGATCACCGAGGACGAGCTGCGCGACATCGACAAGATCGTGGTGATCGGCTGCGGCACGGCCAACTACGCCGGCCTGGTGGCCAAGTACGCCATCGAGCACTGGACCCGGATCCCGTGCGAGGTGGAGCTCGCCCACGAGTTCCGCTACCGCGACCCGATCCTGACCCGGAACACCCTGGTGGTGGCGATCAGCCAGTCCGGGGAGACCGCCGACACGCTGATGGGCATCCGCTACGCCCGCCAGCAGCGGGCCAAGGTGCTCGCGATCTGCAACACCAACGGCTCGACCATCCCGCGTGAGTCCGACGCGGTGATCTACACCCATGCCGGCCCGGAGATCGGGGTCGCCTCCACCAAGGGGTTCTTGACCCAGCTGGTCGCGTGCTACCTGCTCGGCCTCTACCTCGCCCAGGTGCGCGGCACCAGGTACGGCGACGAGATCGCCGCCGTGGTCCACGAGCTGGAGAAGATGCCGGCCCACGTGCAGCGGCTGCTCGACGACGCGGAGTCGGTCTACGTGCTCGCTCGCGCCAACGCGGAGGCACGCTCGGTGCTGTTCCTGGGACGTCACGCCGGCTTCCCGGTGGCGCTCGAGGGGGCGTTGAAGCTCAAGGAGCTGGCCTACATCCACGCCGAGGGGTTCGCGGCCGGGGAGCTCAAGCACGGTCCCATCGCCCTCATCGAGGAAGGCCTCCCGGTCTTCTGCGTCGTGCCGCCCCGGGGCCGGGACCAGCTGCACGACAAGATGGCCAGCGCCATCCAGGAGATCCGGGCCCGGGGAGCGCACACCATCGTGCTCGCGGAGGAGGGTGACACCGACGTGGCGCCGTACGCCGACGACACGATCACGCTCCCGGTCGTGCCCACGCTGCTCCAGCCGATCGTGGCGACCGTGCCGCTGCAGCTCTTCGCCTGCGAGCTGGCCACCGTGATGGGTCACGACGTCGACCAGCCGCGCAACCTGGCCAAGTCCGTCACCGTCGAGTGAGCAGGACCGCGGGCGCGGAGCGGTGATCGTCGGGGTCGGCACCGACGTGGTCGAGGTGGCGCGGCTCTCCGCGGCCCTCGAGCGCACCCCGAGCCTGCGCGACCGGCTGTTCACGAACGCGGAGGCGGTGCTCCCGGTGGAGTCGCTGGCGGCCCGGTTCGCGGCCAAGGAGGCACTCGCCAAGGCCCTCGCGGCACCCGTGGGCCTGTCCTGGCGGGAGGTCGAGGTGGTCGTCGAGGAGGGCGGCCGGCCGGCGCTCGAGCTGAGCGGGGGCGTGGCCGAGCGGGCCGCGGAGCTCGGTGCCTCCCGGGTGCATCTCTCGCTGTCCCACGACGCGGGGGTCGCGCTCGCGTTCGTGGTGCTGGAGGACGTCGGCCCGTCGCCTGCCCGCTAACTTGGGACCATGCGCAGGGCACACACGGTCGAGCAGGTGCGGACGGCGGAGGCGGAGCTGATGGCCCGGCTGCCCGAGGGCGCGTTGATGCAGCAGGCCGCGACCGGCCTGGCGGTGGCGGTGGCCGACCTGCTGGGCGGGGTCTACAGCGCGCGGGTGCTGCTGCTCGTGGGTGGCGGCGACAACGGGGGAGACGCCTTGTGGGCCGGGGCGCGGCTGGCGCGCCGCGGTGCCGCCGTGGAGGCGGTGCTGCTCTCCTCCCGTGCGCACGCCGAGGGGCTCGCGGCCCTGCGGGCCGCCGGGGGACGGGTGGTGACCGTGGCCGAGGCGCATCGTCCCGACGTGGTGGTCGACGGCATCGTCGGCATCGGCGGGCGTCCGGGGCTGCGTGAGGAGGCGCGGAGCGCGCTGGCAGCCGTGGAGGGGGCGACCATGGTCTCCGTGGACGTGCCCTCCGGGGTCGACGTCGACACCGGCCGGCTCGACGGGGCGCACGTCTCCGCGGACCTGACGGTCACCTTCGGCACCCACAAGGTGGCCCACCTGGTCGACCCGGCGGCCCGCGCGTGCGGCGTGGTCCACCTGGTCGACCTCGGCCTGGACCTCCCCCCGGCTCCCGTCGAGGCGCTGCAGCCGGTGGACGTCGCGGCGCTGCTGCCGGTGCCGGACCCCTCGGGGCACAAGTACACCCGCGGCGTGGTCGGCGTACGCGCCGGGTCGCAGACCTATCCCGGTGCCGCGGTGCTGTGCACCTCCGGCGCCGCCTCCGGGCTCGCCGGGATGGTGCGCTACCTCGGCTCGGCCGGCGACGCTGTGCGTGCCCGGCACCCCGAGGTCGTCGCCTCCGCCGGGCGCGTGCAGGCGTGGGTCGTGGGCTCCGGTGGGGACAGCGACGCCGAGGAGGCGCTGGTCCGGGCCCTGGGCGACGCGGTCCCGACCGTCGTCGACGCCGACGCCCTGACCCACGTGGAGCCCGGCACACCGGGCCTGGTGCTCACCCCGCACGCCGGGGAGCTCGCCCGGATGCTCGGGGTCGAGCGCGCCGAGGTCGAGTCCGACCAGCTGGCGTTCGCCCGCCGCGCCGCCGCGACGTACGACGCCGTGGTGCTGCTCAAGGGCCGTCACACGCTCGTCGCGCGACCCGACGGCCGGGTCCGGGTCACGACCAGTGGGGTGCCCTGGCTCGCAGTCGCCGGCGCCGGCGACGTGCTCGCCGGGCTGGTCGGCTCCCTGCTGGCGGCAGGGCTCGACCCGTGGGACGCCGCGTCGGCCGGGTCGTGGCTGCACGGAGCCGCTGCGGCCTCCGCGAGCGGGGGCGGACCGCTCAGCGCACCCCGGGTCGCCGACGCGATACCGGAGGTCGTGCAAGAGCTGGCAGGCTGAATGGGAGGATGGGTGCCAATGGCCAGCCCGTCCAGTCCCCACGCCGAGGTCGTCGTCGACCTCGGCGCGGTGCGTCACAACGTCGCACGGCTGCGTGAGCTGGTCACCGCCGACGCCACGACGCCGCAGCTGATGGTCGTGCTCAAGGCCGACGGCTACGGCCACGGCATGGTCCCCGTGGCCCGCGCGGCGCGCGCCGCGGGTGCCGACTGGCTGGGCGTCGCGACCGGCGCCGAGGCGCTGGCGCTGCGCGCTGCGGGGGACCCCGGGCGGGTGCTGTGCTGGCTGGCGGCGCCCGGGGCGGACTACCTCCCGCTCGTCGAGGGCGAGGTCGACGTCACGGCCTCCTCGGTGACGCAGGTCGACGAGATCGCCCGTGCCGCGCGCAGCTGCGGCCTCACGGCCCGGCTGCAGCTGAAGTTCGACACCGGTCTCTCCCGGGGCGGCGCCCCGCGCCCGGAGTGGCCGGCCCTGGTCGCCGCTGCCCGCTCGGCCGAGGAGGAGGGCGCCGTCGAGGTGACCGGGGTGTGGTCCCACTTCGCGTGCGCCGACGAGCCGGACCACCCGGCCAACGCGGCGCAGCAGGCCTCCTTCGTCGAGGCCTGCGCCCTGGCGCAGGAGGCCGGGCTGGACCCGGAGGTGCGGCACCTGGCCAACTCGGCCGGTGCACTCCTGCACCCCACCGCCCGCCACGACCTGGTCCGCCTGGGCATCGCGGTCTACGGGTTCAGCCCCGCACCCGACGTCGTGACCGGCCAGGAGCTGGGCCTGGTCCCGGCGATGACCGTGCGCGCCAGGACGGTGCTCACCAAGGAGCTGCTCCCGGGAGCCGGCGTGTCCTACGGCCACGAGTTCGTCGCCGAGGCGCCGATGCGGGTGGCGCTGGTGCCGATGGGATACGGCGACGGCATCCCCCGGCACGCGTCGGGCACCGCGGAGGTCCTCCTCGGCGGCGCCCGCCGCCCGGTGCTGGGACGCATCTGCATGGACCAGTTCGTCGTGGAGGCCGGCGGGGCCCACGCGGGCGAGGAGCTCGTGCTCTTCGGTCCCGGGACCCGCGGGGAGCCGACCGCGACCGAGTGGGCCCGATGGTGCGGGACGATCGACTACGAGATCGTCACCCGGATGGGCGGTCGAGCGACCCGGGTGTGGGTCGACGGAGAGGAGGAGTCGTGAGCGTGCGACGATCCCTGGCCTACGCCGTCGGCGGCCTCGGTGCCGCCGCGGTGGGCGCGATCGCGACCGGCGTCGTGGTGGAGCGCCAGGTGGTCCGTGCCCGGCGCGAGGGTGCCGCCGCTGCCGACCGGCTGGGCTCGTTGCACTCCGCGGGGGTGCCGGTGACCTGCGACGACGGCGTGGTGCTGCACGCGGAGGTCGACGAGGTCGCGCCGTACGACGCGCCCCAGGCATCCCGCACACCGTCCGGGGATCCTCGGACAGAGGAGTCGACCCTCGTCTTCGTGCACGGATTCTCCTTGAACCTCGACTGCTGGCACTTCCAGCGGGAGGTGTTCCGCGGCAAGCACCGGATGGTGTTCTACGACCAGCGTTCTCACGGGCGCTCGCAGCGCTCGGACCGGGAGCACGCGACCATCGACCAGCTGGGCGACGACCTGGCGCGGGTGATCGAGACGCTGGCGCCGACCGGCACGGTGGTCCTGGCCGGGCACTCGATGGGCGGGATGTCGATCCTCGCGTTCGCCGAGCGACACCCGCGGATGTTCCGTGAGCGGGTCGCGGGGGTCGCGCTGATCTCCACCACCGCCGGCGGACTGCGCCCGCACCGCACGCTGAGCAGGTGGATTCCCGACGGTGTCGGCGAGATGGTCGCCCCCCGCCTCATCGCGACCCTGGCCAAGGCCCCCGAGCTGGTCGACTCGGCCCGTCGCCCGGGCTCGAACATCGGCTTCCTGGTCGCGGACAGGTTCGCGTTCGGCCGGCGGGGTGTGCCCGCCGCCGAGGTGGAGTTCCTCGACGAGATGCTGGCGGGCACGCCGTTCACGGTGCTGGCCGAGTTCTTCCCGAGCTTCACCACCCTCGACAAGTTCGAGCACCTCACCACCTTCGGCAACGTCCCCACCACCATCGTGTGCGGCACCGAGGACCGGCTGACCTCGATCGGGCACAGCCGCAAGATGGCCAAGCAGCTCCCCTCGGCCCGCCTGGTGGAGTGCCCGGGAGCAGGGCACATGGTCATCTTCGAGGCCCGCGAGCAGGTCAACGCCGTCCTCGAGGACCTGCTGGAGCAGGGGCGGCCATGACCGAGATCCTGACCGTCGACGGGTCCCGGGCGGCCGACGTGCTGGCCGTGATCCACGAGGCCTTCGCCGACCGGCCCCCGCTGGACCCCCCGGCCACGGCGCTCGAGGAGACCCGCGAGACCGTCGCCCGAGCGCTGGACGCCCACGGTGGGCTGCTGGTCGAGCACGAGGGCAGGCCGGTCGGGACGCTGCTGCTCGAGCCGCGGGGCAGGCTGCTCGGCCTGCGCCGGGTCGGCGTGCTCAACTCGGTGCGCGGCCTGGGGGTGGCCGCCGCGATGGCGACGAAGGCCACCGAGATCGCGGCGGCGCGCAAGTTCGGCGGGCTGGAGGTCGAGGCCCGGGTCGAGCTGCCGAAGACGATCGAGTTCTGGCGCCGGCTCGGGTACGTCGTCTCCGGGCGCAACGGCAACCGGTTGAACATGCTCAAGATGCTCCCGATCACCCGGGTCCTGTGCACCGCCGAGGACACCCGCGCGTTCGGCGAGTGGCTCTCGACGCTGCTGCGTCACGGCGACCTGGTGATCCTCACCGGCGACCTGGGCGCCGGCAAGACGACCCTGGCCCAGGGGATCGGGCAGGGTCTCGGGGTGCGCGGTGCCGTCACCTCGCCCACGTTCGTGATCTCGCGGGTGCACCCCTCGCTCAACGCCGGGCCGCCCCTGATCCACGTCGACGCCTACCGGCTCGGCGGCTCCGTCGAGCTCGACGACCTCGACCTCGACACCGACGTCGTCGACGCCGTCACCGTCGTGGAGTGGGGCGAGGGCCTGGCCGAGGCGCTGTCGATCGACCGGCTGGAGCTGTCCCTGACCCGCGCCGACGACGACGTGCGCACGCTCGTGCTGACGCCGGTCGGCCCACGCTGGCGCGAGCTGCTGTTCTGAAGGGGGGCGCCGTCCACGGGTCGTCTAGGCTCGCCCCGTGCTGCTCGCCTTCGACACCGCCACCCCGCACGTCACCGTGGCCCTGCACGACGGGGACGCGGTCGTGGCGACCTTCGAGTCCGAGGAGTCGATGCGGCACGGGGAGATGCTCGCGCCCGGCATCGAGCACGTCCTCGCCGAGGCCGGCGTCCGCGCCGCCGACCTCACCGGCCTCGCGGTCGGCGTAGGACCCGGCCCGTTCACCGGGCTGCGGGTCGGGCTGGTGACCGCCCGCACCCTCACCCTGGCCCTGGGCGTCCCGGTGCACGGTGTCTGCTCGCTCGACATCCTCGCGGCCCAGGCGATGGACGACGGACTGGAGGAGTTCGTGGTGGCCACCGACGCCCGCCGCAAGGAGGTCTACGTCGCGTCGTACGCCGGGGGCAGGCGGGTGCAGGGCCCGGAGGTCCGCAGGCCGCTGGACGCGGCGACGACGCAGACCGTGGTCGGTCGCGGGGGCGCGCTGTACCCCGAGGAGTTCCCGCACGCCACCGGCCCGGAGCATCCGTCGGCGGCCGTGCTGTGCGACGTGGTCCGCCGGCGGCGCTTCGAGCTGCGCGACCCGGACCCGCTCTACCTGCGCCGCCCCGACGCGGCGGAGCCCGGCCGGCCCAAGCCGGTGAGCTGACCGGCGCACTCCCGGTCCCCGGGTGGCTATCAGGAGCGCTTGGGTGGCAGCGGGAGGAACATCGAGGTGCGGGCGGCGTACTCGGGGTAGCCGGGGCGCTTCATCATGCTGCGCTCGAGCAGCCGGGCGCCGGAGGCGAAGACCAGGAAGTAGGTCATCACGGCCGGCGCCACGACGGTCAGCGCCGCCAGCGGGCCCCCGGCCAGTCCGCCGACCAGCCAGACGCCCCACCACACGCAGGAGTCGCCGAAGTAGTTCGGGTGCCGGGTCCACGCCCACAGGCCCCGGTCCAGCACCGGGGGCCGGTCCGGCTGCTGCTTGTACGCCGCGAGCTGGGCGTCGCCCACGGCCTCGAAGACCATCCCGGCCGCCCACACCAGCGCGCCGACCCACACCAGCCAGGGCCAGCGGGTGCCGGTGACCGCGGCCACCTGGACCGGCAGGGACACCACCCAGATCGCGACGGCCTGCACGAGGAAGACGCGACGCAGCGCCTCCCCGAAGCCGCCGTCGCCCAGCATCCGGGCGTAGCGCGGGTCCTCCTCGCGGTGCCCCAGCTGGCGTCGTCCGATGTGCCAGGCCAGGCGCAGGCCCCAGCCGCCCACCAGCACCAGCAGCAGCCACCGCACCGGCTCGTCGCCGAGCAGGGCGCTGACCAGCGCGACCAGGACGAAGCCCGGGCCCCAGGCGACGTCGACGACCGCGACCCGGCCCACCCGGTGCGAGACCAGGGCGGTCACCGTCATCAGCACCGCCACGGCGACCAGGGATGCCCCGAGCACCATCGGCAGCGTCACCACGTCCGCACCGCGGGCAGCGTGTGCGAGCCGCCGGGACGGACCATCAGGATCTGGTCGACGCCCATCCGGCCGTCGCGAAAGGCCATCGCGCCACCGACGAGGTAGAGCCGCCACACGCGCACCACCTCCTCGCCGACCAGCTCGGTCAGCCGGCCGAGGTTGGACTCGAAGCGCGCGAGCCATCCGGTCACCGTGCGCACGTAGTGCTCGCGCAGCGCGTGCACGTCGCGCACCTCCAGCCCCCCGCGCTCCAGGTAGGCCACGGTCTCGCCGACCGGGCGCATGTGCATGTCGGGCGCGATGAAGGACTCGATGAACGGGCCGCCGCCGGGGTGGGCGTTGCGACCGCCCGCGCGCGACATCTGCTGGACCAGGACCCGGCCGCCCGGACGGACGGCGTCGTGCAGCACCCCGGCGTAGGTGCGGTAGTTCTGCTCGCCGACGTGCTCGCCCATCTCGATCGAGGCGACCGCGTCGAAGGGCCCGGTGCCCGCGGGTGCCCGGTGGACCTCGGGGATCTCGCGGTAGTCCTGGAGCCGGATCTCGACCAGGTCCTCCAGCCCGCGCTCGCGGACGCGCTCGTCGATGAACCGCTTCTGCTCGGCCGCGATCGTCACCCCGGTGACGCGCGCCCCGTAGTGCTGCGCCGCGTGCAGCGACAGGGAGCCCCAGCCGCAGCCGACGTCGAGGAAGCGCCGGCCGGGGCCGAGCCCGATCTTCTGGCACACCAGGTCCAGCTTGTCGCGCTGCGCGTCGGCGAGGCCGTACGCCGGGTCCTGCTCGCGCCAGTAGCCCGAGGAGTAGGCCATCGAGGGGTCCAGGATCAAGGAGTAGAACTCGTTGGAGAGGTCGTAGTGGTGGCTGATCGCGCGTCGGTCGCGCAGCCTGCTGTGCAGCCGGCCACCCACGCGGGCCTGGGAGTCCGGCAGCCGCGGCGCCCGGCCGACGGCGCCCACGCCCACCGCTGCGCGCAGAGCGCGACCGAAGGCGGCCGGCGAGGGCCGCACGCCGGCGAGGCCACGCTCGGCCGCCACCGTCCAGACGTGGGTGAGCGCCTCGTCGAGGTCGTGGTGCACCTCGAGCTCTCCGGTCACGTAGGCCTGTGCCGCGCCCAGCTCGCCGGGATGCCACAGCAGCCGGCGCACGGCGTCGCGCGAGCGCAGCTCCACCAGCGGGGCGTCCGCAGGGCCGGCCTCCGACCCGTCCCACGCACGCAGCCGCACCGGCAGGTCACCGCCCACGAGGGGCTCCAGCGCCTCTGCCAGCCGGCGGGCGACGCCGCCGGGCACGGCGAGCCGGGGCGGCGCCCGGTGCTCCGTCGCGGTCATCTCAGGCACCCCGCGTCAGCGTCAGCTGCTGGACGTCGATGTAGCCCGAGGCGAACCCGGCGCGGGAGTACTCCAGGTAGAAGTGCCACATCCGCTCGAAGACCTCGTCGAAGCCGAGGGCACGCACCCGCTCCCGCGCGGACCGGAACGCGTGGTCCCACCGGCGCAGGGTCTCGGCGTAGTGCTGACCGAACGACAGCCGGTCGGAGATCCGCAGGGAGGTGTCGGTGCGGGTGATCTCGTCGATCGCCTGCACCGAGGGCAGGAAGCCGCCCGGGAAGATGTACTTGTTGATCCACGTCCAGGTGCGCCGGGTCGCCAGCATCCGGTCGTGCGGCATCGTGATCGCCTGGATCCCGACCTTCCCCCCGGGCGCGAGGAGGCGGTCGATGGTGCGGAAGTACGTCGACCAGTACTCGTGGCCGACGGCCTCGATCATCTCCACGGAGAGGATCGCGTCGTACTGCCCCCGCACGGCGCGGTAGTCGCTGAGCTCGAGGCGCACCCGGTCGGCGTACCCGGCCTCGGCGACGAGCTCCTCGGCGAGCTCGAGCTGCTCCAGGGACAGGGTCACCGAGTGCACGCTCGCACCGCGGCGGGCCGCCCGGATGGCCAGCTCGCCCCACCCGGTGCCGATCTCCAGCACCCGGGTGCCGGGACCGACCTCGGCGCGGTCGAGGAGCCGCTCGATCTTGCGGCCCTGTGCCCGGGCCAACGGCTCGGTGTCCCGGCCCTCCGGCGGCGCGGCCTCCGCGAGCTCGCCGCGACGGACGACCGAGGTGTCGTAGAGAGCCGAGGAGTAGCTCAGCGTCTCGTCCAGGAACAGCCGGAACAGGTCGTTGGACAGGTCGTAGTGGTGCGCGATGTTCTCGCGGGTGTTGTCCTCGGTGTTCCTCTGGGCCCGCGGCGGCCGGCGCACGTAGGCACTGCGCAGCCGCTGCAGCGGCGCCGGGATCAGCGTGGGCAGCTCGGCGGCCAGCACGGTGAGGAAGCCACCGAGGTCGTCGGCCTCCCAGGCGCCGGTGAGGTAGGACTCGCCGAACCCGATGAGGCCGTCGCGGCCCAGGCGCGCGTAGAACTCCTCGGGCCGCAGCAGCACCATCGCGGGGCCGCCGCGCCCGTGCACGGTGCGGCCGTCGTGCACGCTGACGGGCAGGCGGCGCACGGCCGAGCAGAACAGCGCCCGGGCGACCCGGGCGGAGACACCGGCCTTGAAGCCGGTGGGGACGGTGTCGAGGCCGGGCCACGTGGTGGCCCTGGTGGGAGTGGTCGTCATCGTTCAGACGCCTTCTTGTCGGGGATGGGCGGGGCGGGTGCGGATCCGCAGCCGGCGGGCCCACAGCCAGATCCCGTGAGCACGGATGAGCAGGGCTCCGCGGAGCGCCGCGGGCGCACTGCGCAGGGGGGAGGTCGCGGTGGGGGTGCCGTCGAGCGAGGCGCTGAACACCGCGCCGTCGTCGCTGTGCAGCGTGACGGAGACGTGCAGCCGGTCACCGGGTGGGGGGACGGCGATCTCGTAGTGGCCGTCGGTGCCGTGGAACGGCGAGACGTACATCTGCTTCTCCGTGCGGGCCCGGCCCTGCCCGTCGGGGTGCACGAGGTAGGCGTGGCGGTCGCCGTAGGTGTTGTGCACCTCCACGACCACGCCGGCGAGCTCGCCGCTGCGGCGGTGGCACCAGAACACGCTGATCGGGTTGAAGCAGAAGCCGAGGGCGCGTGCGTCGGCGGCCATCAGGATGCGCCCGCCGTCGGTCTGCACGCCCTGGGCGGCCAGGAAGCCCTCGAGGTTCTCCTTCAGGCTGCGCTGCGGGTCGCCGAGGTGGTCGCGCGCCTCGAACCGGCCCAGCACGCCGTGGTCCGGCAGGTGGTCGAGGTCGACCAGCCAGGTGCGGGAGCGGTGGGTGAAGGTGCGCCGGAAGGGCGTTCGGCGCGTGTGCCGGATCGTGGTCGCGTAGGTGGTCGCCGGGACCGGCTGGTCGGCGCCGCGGTCCCAGTCCACGCCCAGGGCGGCGGCCGCGCGGACCCCCGACCGGGCACCGTCCTCGTGGAAGCCCCAGCCGTGCCACGCGCCGGCGAACACGATGCGGTCGGTGTCGCACTCGGGCAACCGCCGCTGGGCGGCCACCGAGGCCGGGGTGTAGATCGGGTGCTCGTACTCCATGGTCTCGATGACCCGGGACTGGTCGACCAGGTCCTGGCCGCCGAGGGTGACGATGAAGCGGGTGCCGTCGGGCGGCACCGGCAGCCGCTGCAGCCGGGTCATGTCGTAGCTGACCGTCACCGTTCGGTCCTGCGTCGAGGGACGGCGCAGGTAGTTCCACGACGCGCGGGCGCGCGGGTTCCGCGGGAGCACGCTGGGGTCGGTGTGCAGCTGGGCGGTGTTCGACGAGTAGGGCATCGCGGCGAGCAGCTCGCGCTGCGCCGCGGTCGGCTCGGCCAGCACCGCCAGGGCCTGGCCGGGGTGGGTGGCCACGACGACGGCGTCGAAGGTGTCCACCCTCCCGTTGCCGTCGGTGACCAGCACCCCCTCGGGCGTCTCGAGCACCGAGGTCACCTTGGTGCCGGTGCGCACGTCGGGCAGGCGCGCGGCCACCCGGTCGACGTACTCCCGCGAGCCGCCGGTGACGGTGCGCCAGGTGGGCGAGCCGAAGACCTGGAGCATCCCGTGGTGCTGGAGGAAGGTGAACAGGTAGCGCGCGGGGTAGTCCAGGGCGACCGCGGGGTCGCACGACCAGACGCAGGCGACCAGCGACTCCATGAAGTGGGTGCCGAACAGCTCCGAGAAGCGGCCGCGCTCCAGGAAGGATCCCAGCGTCTCCTCGTCGGTGGAGCCCGACGGGGTGGCCAGGACCCGCGTGGCCATCCGGTGGAAGCGGGGGATCTCCACGAGCATCCGCAGGTAGGCCGGGCGCACGGCGTTGCGCCACGTCGGGAACAGCCCCGACGGCCCGAGCGCTCCGGCGTACTCCAGGCCGAGCTCGTCGCTGCGCACCGACATCGACATCTCGGAGTCCTGCGTGGCGACCCCGAGCTCGTCGAACAGGCGCAGCAGGTGGGGGTAGGTGCGCTCGTTGTGCACGATGAAGCCGGTGTCGACCGCCCAGGTCCGTCCGTCCCGCTCCACGACGTGGGTGTCGGCGTGACCGCCGAGCCGGGCGTCCGCCTCGTAGAGGGTCACCCTGCTCCGGCTCGCGAGCACGTGGGCAGCGCTCAGGCCGGCCACCCCGCTGCCCACGACAGCGACTCGTCCGGGGGGCTGCCGGGTCATGCCTCGCCCTGGCCGAGGTCGAAGACCGCGATCGGCTCGGTCGTGGGGGCCTTCGAGCCACCCTTCGGCTCGATGGTGATGCCCACACCGGTCGCCTTGCCGGCGTTGCCGTCGAGCAGCACCTTGTTGTCGCCGGCCCGGCTCATCAGACCAGCGGGCACCATGTCGCCACCGGCCTCGCGCAGCCACAGCTCGTAGACCTTGCCCGCGGGCGGCGCAGCCATGTCGTGGGTCAGGATCACGGCACGGCCCTGGCTCTTGGAGCGGTAGACCGACGCGCTGGAGCCGTCCTTGAAGTCGATGGAGACCTTCTGGGCGTCTCCCGCGGTCAGCACCTGGTCGGCGCTGCTCAGCGTGCCGGTGGTGGTCTCCTCCCACGGGTGCCAGGTGGCGCCCACGGCGATCGTGGCGGCGACGGCGGCCGCCGCGGCCAGCGAGGCCATCTTGAGGCGGCGCCGGCGCATCGGCACCACCGTGGCCCCGGGCTCCTCCGCACCGGCCGGAGACGCGGCCACCGAGGACCGGTCGACCTCGGGCGGCAGCGGACGGACCGTGGAGATCCCGGCGAGCACGGAGGCACGCAGCGAGGCAGGCGGTGTCATCGTGGCGTCGTCGGCCATCAGGGCCGTCGCCTCGCGCAGGCTGGCCACCTCGGCCTGGCAGTCGACACAACCGGGCAGGTGCGCCTCGAACGCCTCACGTTCCGCGTCGTCGAGGGCGTCGACGACGTAGGCGCCGGACAGTGCGTGCAAGGACTCCGTCACTGGGTCACCCCCATCGTGTCTCGGAGACGGATCAACCCGTCTCGGATGCGTGTCTTGGCCGTACCCACCGGCAGCTCGAGCATCGTGGCGACCTCCGTGTGGGTGTAGCCCTTGAAGTAGGCCAGCTCCAGGGCCTGGCGCTGGACCTCGGTCAGTGAGGCCATCGCCTGCCGGACCCGGCGTGCCTCCATCGAGGCATGGGCCGCCTCGGCGGTGGAGTCGTGCTCGACCCCGTGGCTGGTCTGGTGGTACGTCGTGTCGCGGCGGGTGCTCGCCTCGGCCGAGCGCACCCGGTCGACCGCCTTGCGGTGCACCAGGGTGAGGATCCACGAGACGGCGCTGCCCCTGGCGGGGTCGAACCGGCTCGCGGTCCGCCACACCTCCAGGAACGCCTCCTGGGCCACTTCCTCGGCCTGGCTCGGGTCGCGGACGACGCGGACGGCCATCCCGAAGGCGCGAGCCGCCGTGGCGTCGTAGAGCCGGGCGAAGGCGGACTCGTCCCCGAGACCGGACAGCTTGAGCAGCTCGCCCAGGTCGGTCCCGGGCCCGGGGGTCGCCGGGCCGGGTGTCACCGCGAGCACCGGCACCCCGTCCGGGGGGTCGGCGGCGTCGGAGGGCGTCCGGGTCACGTGGCAACCTTTGCAGATCGGCTGATGCGGGCACACCGTGAAGCGGTGCTGACAGTGGTTCGGAGCAACCGCCGGGCCGGATGGGTATGGACACGAGAATTCTCATCGGCCCCGTGGATGCGACATAATGAGACCGTGGCCCGATACCCGCACGACCTGCCCGACCTGCCCGCGGCGCTCGACGGGGTCGGCTCGTGACCGTCGTACGACCGGCCGAGCCCGACGACGTCGAGGCCGTCGCTCGCCTGGAGCGGGACTGCCTGGGCACGGATGCCTGGAGCGAGGAGCTGGTGCGCGAGGGGATCTCCGGCGCGCTGCCCACCGTGACCTACCTCGTCGCGGAGGTCGACGAGGAGGTCGTGGGTCACGCGGTCGTCTCCAGCGCGGGGGCCATCGCCGAGCTGCAGCGGATCGCGGTCGACCGTCCCTGGCGCCGCCAGGGCATCGGCGCGAGCCTGCTCGCAGGCGTCGTCGACTCCGTGCGGCACACCCCCTCGGACCGGCTGCTGCTGGAGGTGCGCGAGGACAACCGGGGCGCCCTGGCGTTCTACGCCGGCCAGGGGTTCGTGGAGATCGACCGGCGGCCGCGCTACTACCAGGACACGGTCACGGCGATCGTGCTGCGGCGCGCCCTCGTGGCCGGCTGCGGCGGCTCCGAGACGCTGCTACACGCCGGCGAGTGACTCCAGGCGCCGCACCGCGAGTGCGGCGTACACCGCCGCAGCGTCCGGCAGCACCGCCGGGTCGAAGTCGGCCCGCGGGCTGTGGTTGGTGGGTGCCGTGGCGGGGTCGAGCCCCGGGAGCACGGCGCCGAGGGCGATGAACGCGCCCGGCACGGCGTCGATCACCCGGGAGAAGTCCTCCGAGCCCGAGATCGGCACGGCCATGTCCTGATAGCGCGCCTCGCCGACGACGTGGCGGACCACGTCGGCCGCGAAGTCCACCTCCGCGTCGGTGTTGATCGTCAGGGGGTACTCGCCGTGGTAGTCGATGTCCACCTCGACGCCGTGGGCCCGGGCCACGCCGTGCAGCGTGTCCGCGATCGACTCCTGGAGCCGGGCGGCGTTCTCCTCCGAGAAGCGGCGCACGGTGGCCTCGAAGGACGCGGTGTCCGGGATGATGTTGCGCCGGGTGCCGCCCTCGACCCGGCCGACGGTCAGCACGACCGGGTCGAAGATGTCGAAGCGCCGGGTGACCATCGTCTGGAGCGAGGTGATCATCGCCGCCATCGCGGCGATGGGGTCACGCCCCCGGTGCGGCTGGGAGCCGTGACCGCCGGCGCCGCGCACGGTCACGTGCAGGGCGTGCGAGGCCGACATCATCGTGCCGTGCCGGCTGGTGAACTGCCCGTGCGGGTACATCGCGGAGAACACGTGCATGCCGTACGCCGCGTCGGCCCGCCGTCCGGCAGCGTCGAGGACACCCTCCTCGATCATCACGCCGGCGCCGTCCCACCCCTCCTCGCCGGGCTGGAACATCAGCACCACGTCGCCGCGCAGCCGGTCACGGTGCTGGGCCAGGAGCCGGGCAGCGCCGACCAGCCCGGCGGTGTGGAGGTCGTGGCCGCACGCGTGCATCGCCCCGTTGGTCGCGGCGAAGTCGAGCCCGGTCTCCTCGCCGACCGGCAGCGCGTCCATGTCGGCGCGCAGCAGCACCGTGCGCGGGTCGGCCTCGTCCCGTGCCCCGCCCCGGAGCACGCCCGTGACCGACGTGGTGGCCGTGCCCGTCGAGATCTCCAGTCCCAGGCCCTCGAGCTCGGCCAGGACCAGCTCCTGGGTGCGGGGCAGGTCGAGCCCGATCTCCGGGGCCCGGTGCAGCCGTCGGCGCAGCTCGATCAGGTCGCCGGTGATGCTCCGGGCGTCGTCGTGGAGGTCCACGGCTCTCCTCTCGCCCCTCAGGGCAGGTAGTACGTGGGGTTGGGCAGCTTGACCTGGCGGTCCGCGTGGCCGCCGAGCAGGTCGCTGAACTGGTCGCCGAGGTTGGCCACCACGTCGTACCCGAGATCCTGCTCGACGTGCCGGCGGGTCGCCGACTTGTACTCCACGGTCGTGCAGGTGTGGTCCGCACCGCAGTCCACCCAGCTGGGCGGCTGCTCGCCGGAGCTCCACTTGGTGAAGTAGAGGTCGCGGGTGAAGCCCTGGTAACCCACCTTGGCGAGGTTGCCGAGCGTGGCGTCCAGCTGGTCGGTGTGCCGGCCGGTCAGGCCCACCAGCGTGCAGCCGGCGTCGCGGACCGCGGCCGCCAGCCGGACCATGCCGGGGGTGGCGGGGAAGCGCTCGGGCTGCACCCAGTCCCGGTCCTGGACCCGGGGGTCGAAGACGAAGTGCATCGCGCCGTCCTCCATGTCATAGGTCCACAGCGTGGTGTCGTCGGCGTCGAGCACCACCGCGGGGCGCCGGCCCCGGTGCTCGGCGGTCCGGCAGGCGCGGGTCAGCCGGGGCTGGAGCCGGCGGGTGATCCGTGCCATCTCCCGGCGGTAGGGCGAGTGCGCCTTGTCGGCGATGCCGTCGGTGGCGGCGTAGTAGGTGCGGATCGTCGACCTCACGATGTCGATGTTGGGGATGCCCGCACCGCTCTGCGTGGCGCCGCTGGAGCCGTCCGGAGCCATCGTGAAGTGTGTCCGGGGAGAGAACCGCCGGTCGGCCGGCGAGCCGTCGAGGTCGGGGCTGGGCAGGAAGTAGGTCGGGTTGGGCAGCTTGAGCACCCGGTCGGCGTACCCGCCCTGGAGGTCGGACCACTGGTCGCCGACGTTCAGCACGATGTCGTAGCCCAGGTCCTGCTCGATGTGGCGACGGGTGCCGGCCTTGTACTCCACCGTGGTGCACTTCGCGGCGGCGCAGGTGACGTAGGACGGCTGCGGGTCGGTGCCTGACCACTTGGTGAAGAAGCGGTCCTCGTCGAAGGGGGTGTAGCCGACCCTGGCGAGGTTGCCGAGGGTGGCCTTCTCCTGGGTGTCCCTGCGCCCGGTGAGGCCGAAGATCGCGAAGCCGGCCCTCGCGGCACGGTTCACGAAGCCCACCATCGACGGGGTGGCCGGGAACCGCTCGGGCTGCACCCAGTCCCGGTCCTGGACCTGGGGGTCGAAGACGAAGTGCATCGCCGCGTCCTCCATGTCGTAGGTCCACAGCGTGGTGTCGTCGGTGTCGAGGACGATCGCCGGGCGCTGGTGGTGCCGGGCTGCGTGCCGCTTCGCCCGCGCCAGGTAGCGCCACTGTGCGTGCACGGTCCGGCGCATCTCCTGGATGTAGGGGGAGTCGGTCTTGTCCGCGATGCCGTCCTGCGCGGCGTAGTAGGTGCGGATCGTCGACTTCACCGAGTCGATGTTGGGGATCCCGGCCCCGTCGGCCCGCTCGCCGCTCGACCCGTCCGGCGCCATGGTGAAGTGGGTCCGGGGTGCCAGCTGCTGGTGAGCGTGCTGCTGGTGTGCGTGGCCGGACCGTCCGTGGGCGAGCGCGGGCGAGGCGCCCGCGAGGCTGCCCGCGAGCAGGGTCGCAGAGAGGGTGCCGGAGAGGGTGGCGAGGGTGAGGGTGCGGAGGTGGCGAGGCTGCATCGACGGGCTCCCGAGAGTTGGCACGAAGCGACTCCGGCACGCTACCCCCGTCCGGCGGCTCGGTGAAGTGCGGTGCTGGGCTGCACAATGGCGCACGTGACCTCCGAACCGCTGGTGCTGGGCATCGAGACCTCGTGCGACGAGACGGGGGTGGGCCTCGTGCGCGGCCACACGCTGCTGGCGGACGCGGTCGCCTCCTCGGTGGAGGAGCACGCCCGGTTCGGGGGCGTGGTGCCGGAGGTCGCCTCCCGGGCCCACCTCGAGGCGATGGTGCCGACCATCGAGCGTGCCTGCGCCACCGCAGGCGTGGCGCTGCGAGACGTGGACGCGATCGCGGTGACGGCCGGCCCCGGGCTGGCCGGCGCGCTGCTCGTCGGGGTCGCCGCGGCGAAGTCCCTCGCCCTGGGGCTGGAGAAGCCGCTGTTCGGCGTGAACCACCTCGCGGCGCACGTGGCCGTCGACCAGCTCGAGCACGGCGCCCTGCCCGTCCCGTGCGTGGCGATGCTGGTCTCGGGCGGGCACTCCTCCCTGCTGCGCGTCGACGACGTCACCGGCACGGTGGAGCCGCTGGGCGCCACCATCGACGACGCCGCGGGGGAGGCCTTCGACAAGGTGGCCCGGCTGCTCGGCCTGCCCTTCCCCGGGGGGCCCTACATCGACCGCGCCGCCACCTCGGGCTCCTCGGTGGCCATCGACTTCCCGCGCGGGCTCAGCTCGCGTCGGGACCTCGAGCGGCACCGCTTCGACTTCAGCTTCTCCGGCCTGAAGACCGCCGTGGCCCGGTGGGTGCAGGCGCGGGAGGCGGCGGGGGAGCCGGTGCCGGTCGCCGACGTGGCCGCCTCCTTCCAGGAGGCGGTCTGCGACGTGCTCACCCGCAAGGCGGTCGACGCCGCCGTGGCCCAGGGGATCGAGGACATCCTGGTCGGCGGCGGGGTGGCGGCCAACTCCCGGCTGCGTGTGCTGACCGAGGAGCGCGCCGCCCGGCAGGGGCTGCGGGTCCGCGTGCCGCGCCCCGGGCTGTGCACCGACAACGGGGCCATGGTCGCCGCGCTCGGCTCCGAGATGGTCGCCCGCGGCCGCGCCCCCTCCTCCCTCTCGCTGCCCGCCGACTCCTCGATGCCGGTCGACGTGGTGCTCGTCTGAACCCCATGTAAATCGGGGTTATGGACGCTTATCAAGGCTGGTGACGGCCCCGAACCGTCCATAACCCCGATTTACATGGGCGGCCGTTTGGCGTGCACAGGCTGCGTCCCTGGCTGGCCCGTCCTCAGCTGCGGTCGAGGGCCTCGCGTCTGTCGCGGTCGCCCGCCGATCGTCCGGGCATGACTCCAGATCTCAGAGCACTCGCCGACCAGCAGTACGGCGTCGTCACCCGTCGCCAGGCACTCGACTCGGGCATGACCGAACGGCAGCTCAAGACGGTCACGCAGCCGCATGGCGACTGGGTGGTCGTACGACGTGGCGCCTACGCCGAGCGGTGGGAGTGGGACGCCGCCGACGAGGCACGACGGCATCTGATGCGGGTCATCGCGGTGAGCCTGGTCGCGCGACACCCCTACGTGCTGAGCCACTCCTCAGCAGGGGTCGTGCATGCCCTCCACTGCCGGCCGCACTGGCGTGAGCTGGTCCACGTGAGTCATCCCGGTGTCCGTGGTGGGCGTACGGAGGGCGGCGTCAAGCACCATCCAGCCGGGGTTCCGGACGACCAGCTGACGGAGGTGAACGGCCTTGGCGTCACCAGCCTCGCGAGGACTTCCGTCGACATCGCGCGTGAGTACGGCGTCGAGGACGGTGTCATCGTCTGCGACCAGGTGCTCCGTCGCGGCGTACCTCGTTCGGGGCTGTACGACGTGCTCACTCAGATGTGGTCCTGGCCGAACGTCACCAGAGCCCGTGCTGCGGTTCGACTGGCTGACGCGGGTGCGGAGAACCTGGCCGAGAGCCTGGCGCGGATGCTGGTGATCGAGCTCGGGTTCGGGACGCCCACCACGCAGGTCTGGATCGAGGACGGAGGCCGGCGAGTGCGCGTCGACATGGTCCTCAACGACCACATCTTCGAGTTCGACGGCAAGGTGAAGTACTCCGGTGAGTTCGGCGAGGGCACCGAGGCCCTCTGGCGGGAGAAGCAACGCGAGGACTGGCTGCGCGCGTTGGGTTTCGGGATCTCGCGCATCGTGTGGAGCGACCTGTTCGGTCCGGCGAGACGCTCTGCGCTGAAGCGGCTGGCCGGGGAGTACCTTGCCACCCAGGCGCGCCGTGGGGCTCGTGGGACCAGCTGATCGTCGTACGACTTGGCAAGGCTTGTGGACGGTACGCCGCCGGTACAGCGCTTGATAAGCGTCCATAACCCCGATTTACATGGGGGTCGATCCGCCGAGAGGGAGTCGCATGCACCAGGTCAAGGGAGTCGTGGCGCGCAGCAAGGGAGCTCCGGTCACCATCGAGACCATCAACGTGCCCGACCCGGGGCCGGGGGAGGCGCTGGTGCGGGTGCAGACCTGCGGGGTGTGCCACACCGACCTGCACTACCGCGAGGGCGGGATCAACGACGAGTTCCCCTTCCTGCTCGGGCACGAGGCCGCCGGTGTCGTCGAGGCGGTCGGCGACGACGTCACCGAGGTGGCGCCCGGCGACTTCGTCGTCCTCAACTGGCGCGCGGTGTGCGGTGACTGCCGGGCGTGCCACCGCGGCGAGCCGTGGTACTGCTTCGCGACGCACAACGCCACCCAGAAGATGACCCTGGCCGAGGGGGAGGGTGCCGGGACGGAGCTGTCCCCGGCCCTCGGGATCGGCGCGTTCGCCGAGAAGACCCTCGTCGCCGCCGGACAGTGCACCAAGGTCGACGCCTGCCGCCCGACGCGGCGGCGGTCGGGCTGCTGGGCTGTGGCGTGATGGCCGGGCTCGGCGCGGCGATCAACACCGGTCACGTCGGCCGTGGCCAGTCCGTGGCCGTGATCGGCTGCGGCGGGGTGGGTGCGGCGGCGATCGCCGGTTCGGCACTCGCCGGGGCAAGCCGGATCATCGCCGTCGACATCGACGACCGGAAGCTCGAGACCGCCCGGCAGCTGGGCGCGACCCACACCGTGAACAGCAAGGACGACGACCCCGTCGAGGCGATCCAGGAGCTGACGGGTTCCTACGGGGCCGACGTCGTGATCGACGCGGTCGGCCGTCCGGAGACCTGGAAGCAGGCCTTCTACGCCCGCGACCTGGCCGGCACCGTCGTCCTCGTCGGCGTCCCCACCCCGGAGATGACGATCCCGGAGATCCCGTTGCTCGACGTGTTCGGCCGCGGGGGCGCACTCAAGTCGAGCTGGTACGGCGACTGCCTGCCCAGCCGCGACTTCCCGATGCTCGTCGACCTCTACCGCCAGGGACGGCTCGACCTCGACGCCTTCGTCTCCGAGGAGATCGGTCTCGGCGACGTGGAGGCGGCCTTCGAGAAGATGCACCGCGGCGACGTGCTCCGCTCGGTGGTGCTGCTCGACTGACTCCCGCTCCCGCGTGAGCGTGCCTCGGTGCACCCGTAGGGTCGGGTCCATGACTGTGCGCATCGACCATGCCGTCAGCAGCGGCACCTTCTCCCTGGACGGCGAGACCTTCGAGGTGGAGAACAACATCTGGGTGATCGGGGACGACGACGAGTGCGTGGTGATCGATGCCCCGCACGACGTCGACGAGATCCTCGCCGTCGTGGCCGGTCGCCAGGTCAAGGCGATCATCTGCACGCACGCGCACGACGACCACGTGCGGGTCGCGCCCGACCTGCGCGAGCAGGTGGGGGCGCCGCTCCTGCTGCACCCGGCCGACCGGCCGGTCTGGGAGCTCACGCACGCCGACCAGCTGTGGGACGTCGACCTCGAGGACGGCCAGAGCGTCAAGGTCGGCGGAGCGGCCGTGAAGGTGCTGCACACGCCCGGTCACGCCCCCGGCGCCGTCTGCCTCTACGTGCACGACCTCGGCTGCGTGTTCACCGGCGACACCCTCTTCGAGGGCGGGCCGGGCGCGACCGGCCGCTCGTTCAGCGACGAGGACCAGATCAAGGAGTCGATCCGGTCCCGGCTGCTCGACCTGCCCGACGAGACCGTCGTCCACGCAGGACACGGCCCGGACACCACGATCGGCGCCGAGCGGGCCAACCTGGCGTGAGGACCCGGCAGCTCGGCAGGGCGGCCTTCACCCTGCTGCTCCTGGTCAGCCTGGTCTTGTTCCTGACGCCGGGCGAGGACGTGCCGCAGCACGGTCCGAACGACAAGCTCGTGCACGCCTGCATCTTCGTGGCGCTCGCGGTCGCCGGGCGCTGGGCGAGGCTGCCGTGGCCGGCCCTCGGAGCCGGCCTGGCGGCGTACGCCGCGGTGACCGAGGTCCTCCAGTCGGTGCTGCCCATCGGCCGCGACGGGGACCCCCGGGACCTGCTCGCCGACATCACCGGGGTCGCGCTCGGCCTGTTCCTGGCCCAGGTCACCTCTCGGGTCACCTCCCGGGTCACCTCCCGGGCCGGGCGCACCCGCACCGCAGGCTCCTGAGAGCCGCGTCGGACCGCGGCTCCGCTCGGAGCGGGGTGAGCCCCGCTCAGCCGCGCCTGGCCACCGAACGGCCGCGCACCACCTCGGCCGCCGCCACCGCGAGCGCAGCGACGACGAAGCCGAGGGCCACCAGCACGGCCGTCCCCAGCGCGTGGCCGTAGGACGCCGGCCCGGGCCCGGCCACCGCGGAGAAGAACGCGGCACCGATCACGGCCTGCCCCACGGCGAGACCCACCCGCTGGGCCGTCTGCAGCACCCCGCCGGCCGTGCTGCCGGCGACGGGGTCGACATCGGCGAGCGTGAGCGCCTGGTTGGGGGTGACCACCGCGCCACTGCCGAGACCCATCACGAACAGCGGCCCGGCCAGGGCGAGCACGGCGTGCTGGTCGGGGGCCGTCCGTGCGACCAGCGCCATCGCGACCGCTCCGGCACCGAAGGTCGCGGTCCCGGCGACCACGAGGGGCCGGCCGATCCGGGTCACGAACCGGCCGGAGACCTGGGCGGACACGGCGCTCCCGACCGCGAACGCCGTCACGCCGAGGGCGGAGCCCAGGGCGCTGAAGCCCAGTCCGCGCTGGAAGTAGAGCGCCAGCACCAGCGGCAGCCCGGCCATCGCGGGGAAGTAGAGCAGTGCCAGCACGATCCCCGAGGTGTAGGACTGGCGCCGGAACAGCCGCAGGTCGACCAGAGGATCGAGCTCCTCGCGGGTGAGCCGCCGCTCCCTGGTGAAGAACAGGAGCAGCAGCACCAGGGCCGGGACGGCGAGCAGCAGCACCGACCTGCCCAGCTGGTCGAGCTCGACGGCGCCGAAGAGCACGCAGAACGTCGCCGCGCCGAGCGTGAGCGACCCGAGCACGTCGAGGCGGTGCGAGCCGACGGCGGGCGTGTGCGGCAGGAACCGACGGCCCAGGAGGATCACCGTGATCCCGACCGGGACGTTGATGAAGAAGACCAGCCGCCAGCCGAGGTCCGGTCCGCCGAGGGCGATCAGCGCCCCGCCGGCCAGCGGGCCCAGGGCGGTGCCGAGGCCGACCGTGGTGCCCAGGGCCCCGAAGGCGCGCCCCCGCTCCGAGCCTCGGAACATCTGCTGGATCAGGCCCGAGACCTGCGGGTTGATCAGGCCTCCGGAGATCCCCTGGAAGACCCGTGCGGCGATCAGCAGCCCGGCGGTCGGCGCCAGACCGGACAGCGCGCTGGTCACCGCGAAGCCGGCGACCCCCACCTGGAACATCCGCCGGCGTCCGTGGTCGTCGCCGAGCCGGCCCGCCAGCACGGGGACCAGCCCGAAGGAGAGCGTGTAGCCGCTCACGATCCACTGCAGCTGTGAGGGGCCGGCCCCGGTCGCCTCGCTGATCGAGGGGAGCGCGACGTTGGTGATGCTGACGTCGAGCAGGGTCATGAACAGCGCGCTGCAGCACACCAGCAGGGCGATCCAGCGGGCGGGGTCCGGGGCGGGATCGGCAGCGGGATCGGGGGCGGGGCCGGCAGCGGGATCGGGGGTGGGATCGGGGGTGGGTGCGCCGGTGTGCGGGAACTCGCTCATCGGAGGGGCTCGACGAGCAGTGCGGTGCCCCTGCCCTGCACCCGGGTCAGCACCAGGGTGGACTCCTGGTCGCCGGCGAGCCGGAGACGCCTGCGCAGCTCCTCGGGTACGACGGAGACGCCGCGCTTCTTGATGGTCAGCCGCCCGACCCTCCGCTCGCGCAGGGCCGCCCGCAGCTGCTTCTCCCGGAACGGCACCTCCTCGAGCACCCGGTAGCCGCGCGCGAACGGGGTCTCGAAGCGCTCTGTCGAGCTCACGTAGGCGAGGTGCTCGTCGAGCAGGTGTCCACCCACTCCGGCAGCCACGGCGGTGACCAGTCCCGCTCGGATCACCGCCCCGTCGGGCTCGTAGAGGAAGTCCGCGACGCCGCCGGTCGGCGCACCCGGGTCGTCCTCGTCGGTCAGCGTCGCCAGCCCACCGTCGACGATGACGGTGGCGCGTCTGCGCGTGGTGCGCAGCCGCCCGGACCAGAGCACCGCCTCCTTGACGTCGTGGTGGTCGCTGACCCACTCGGCCTCCACGCGCTCGGGCACCAGGTCGTGCGGGATCCCGGGGGCGAGCTTCACGCAGGAGTCGCGGCCGAGCAGCGTCTCGACGAAGGACCACGGTGGTGCCCAGTCCTCGACGTCGAAGGTGCGCCCGCGTGCGGTGCGCCGTGCCGGGTCGGCGTAGGCGACGTCGAAGGGGGTGGTCTCGACCGTGGTCGCGTCTGCCTGGCTGACGGCACCACCCAGGCCCAGGGCCTCCAGGTTGGCGCGGGCGACCTCCACGCGGACCGGGTCGGTGTCGACCCCGGCGGCGGTGATCCCGGCCCGGGCGAAGGCGACCAGGTCACCGCCGATGCCGCAGCCGAGGTCGAGAAGCGTGGCCGCGCTGGCGGCGTGCACGCGTGCCGCCCGGTGGGTGGCGACAGGCAGGCGCGTGGACTGCTCGAGGCCGTCGGGGGTGAAGTACATCCGCTCCGCGAGCGCGCCGAACTTCGCGGTCGCCCGGCCCCGGAGCTCGACCTGGGTGAGGGCCACGGCGACCCGCTCCGCGCTCGCCGTGCGGCGCAGCGCGGACCCCGCCCTGAGCGGATCTGCGCCCGCCTCGAGGGCCTCGCGAGCCGCCGTCAGGAGGCGTTGCCCGGGGTCGGTGAGCAGCCACCGGAACGCGTCGAGGTCCACCCGGGCAGTCTCCCAGCAGGGCGCGCGACCACGCACCGCGAGGGGTCCGCTGCGCCGGGACGCGTCCCGGCACCCACCTGATCTGGCACTCGGTTGTTGTGAGTGCTAGTTTCTGCATTGGCACTCTCCCCGTGAGTGTGCCAGTGCTTGTGGCGACGTACGACCCCCGCGACGGCGTGCATCTCACGAGCAGCAAACTTCGAAACCAACCATTGTGTGGAAAGTGGAGGTCGGCAACGTGTCGGTCAACATCAAGCCCCTCGAGGACCGGATCGTCGTCCAGCCGCTGGACGCCGAGCAGACCACGGCGTCCGGCCTGGTCATCCCGGACACCGCCAAGGAGAAGCCGCAGGAGGGTGAGGTCCTGGCCATCGGCCCGGGTCGCATCGACGACAACGGCAACCGGGTCCCGCTCGACGTGAGCATCGGCGACAAGGTCATCTACAGCAAGTACGGCGGCACCGAGGTGAAGTACGCCGGCGAGGAGTACCTCATCCTGTCCGCCCGCGACGTCCTCGCCGTCGTCTCCTGACGCACCTGGCATCCCGGCTGGCGGTGTTGCCGCCGCTGCGCGACCGCTCCGCACTCTAGGTCGCCTTCGCGGCGGCGCCCTGCCAGCCGGGCGCCAGGCACGCCAGGTCCTCTGCATACAAGGAGAAACAGATGCCCAAGATTCTGGAGTTCGACGAGGACGCCCGCCGCAGCCTCGAACGCGGCGTGGACGCACTCGCCAACGCCGTGAAGGTGACGCTCGGCCCCCGTGGCCGCTACGTCGTCCTGGACAAGAAGTGGGGCGCCCCCACGATCACCAACGACGGTGTCACCGTCGCGCGTGAGGTCGAGCTGGACGACCCCTTCGAGAACCTCGGGGCCCAGCTGACCAAGGAGGTCGCGACCAAGACCAACGACGTCGCCGGTGACGGCACGACGACCGCGACCGTGCTGGCCCAGTCGATGGTCCACGAGGGCCTGCGGGCCGTGGCCGCCGGCGCGAACCCGATGGCGCTCAAGCGCGGCATGGACCGCGCCACCGAGGCGGTCACCGAGGCGCTCGGCAAGGCCGCACGCGACGTGGACGACCGCACCGACATGGCGGCCGTGGCCACCGTGTCCAGCCGGGACGAGGTCATCGGCGACCTGCTCGCGCAGGCCTTCGACAAGGTCGGCAAGGACGGTGTCATCACCGTCGAGGAGTCCAACACCATGGGCACCGACCTCGAGTTCACCGAGGGCATGCAGTTCGACAAGGGCTACCTCTCGCCGTACTTCGTGACCGACCAGGAGTCGATGGAGGCCGTCCTGGACGACCCCTACATCCTGCTGCACCAGGGGAAGATCTCGGCGATCGCCGAGCTGCTGCCGCTGTTGGAGAAGGTCATCTCGGCCGGCAAGCCCCTGTTCATCCTCTCCGAGGACGTCGAGGGCGAGGCGCTCTCGACCCTGGTGGTCAACAAGATCCGCGGCACCTTCAACACGGTCGCGGTCAAGGCCCCCGCCTTCGGCGACCGCCGCAAGGCGATGATGCAGGACATCGCCACCCTCACCGGTGGCCAGGTGATCGCTCCCGAGGTCGGCCTGAAGCTCGACCAGGTCGGGCTCGACGTGCTCGGCACCGCCCGCCGCGTCGTGGTGACCAAGGACAACACCACGATCGTCGAGGGTGGCGGCGACACGGCCGAGGTCAACGGCCGGGTCAACCAGATCAAGGCCGAGATCGAGGCCACCGACTCCGACTGGGACCGCGAGAAGCTCCAGGAGCGGCTGGCCAAGCTGGCCGGCGGCGTGTGCGTCGTGCGTGTCGGTGCCGCCACCGAGGTGGAGCTGAAGGAGAAGAAGCACCGCATCGAGGACGCCGTCTCCGCGACGCGTGCCGCGATCGAGGAGGGCATCGTCCCCGGGGGTGGCTCCGCGCTCATCCACGCCGCGCTGGCTCTCGAGGGCGACCTCGGCCTGAGCGGCGACGAGGCGATCGGTGTCCGTGTCGTGCGCCGCAGCACCTCCGAGCCGCTGCGCTGGATCGCCGAGAACGGTGGCGAGCAGGGCTACGTGGTGGTCTCCAAGGTGCGCGAGCTCGGTGGTGGCAACGGCTACAACGCCGCCACCGGCGAGTACGGCGACCTGGTCGCCCAGGGCGTGCTCGACCCGGTCAAGGTCACCAAGTCGGCCCTGACCAACGCCTCCTCCATCGCCGGGATGCTGCTCACCACCGAGACCCTCGTGGTGGACAAGCCCGAGGACGAGGACGACGAGCAGGGCCAGGGCCACGGCCACGGCCACGGCCACTGAGGTCTGAGCTGGGGCCCGCAGTTTCACTGGGTCCCCAGTGAAACAGCCACTTCCCGTGCGTTGCGACGCACGGGAAGTGGCTGTTTTCGTGGGGGAGTACGGCGGTCGCCAGATGCCTCAGCGGAGCTCGGCGCGCATCACGGCTCCGACGAACACCACAGCGCCATCTCACCCAGCGCGAGGGAGACCCAGATGCCGGACCGACCACCACTCGTCGTGGCCATGGGCGTCTCCGGCTCGGGCAAGTCGACCGTGGGTGCCGCGCTGGCCCAGCGGCTCCGCGTCCCTTTCGCCGACGCCGACGACTTCCACCCGCCGGCCAACATCGAGAAGATGACCGCCGGCGAGCCGCTCGACGACCACGACCGGCAGCCGTGGCTCGAGGCGATCGGTGCGTGGCTCCACGGGCACGCCGCGGACGGCGGCGTGATGAGCTGCTCGGCGCTGAAGCGCAAGTACCGCGACCAGCTCCGCGGGCACGCCCCCGGCGTCGAGTTCGTCCACCTGCACGGCAGCCGTGAGGTGATCGCGCGTCGTCAGGCCAGCCGCTCCGGCCACTTCATGCCGGCCACCCTGCTGGACTCCCAGCTCGCCATCCTCGAGCCGCTCGCCCCGGACGAGAGCGGCCTCGTCGTCCACGTCGACCAGAGCATCGATGAGATCGTGCAGGCCTACCTCGACCGGCACCAGCACGACCTCCCGCCCGGGCGATGAGGAGTCACCCCTCCAGTCCTCTCGCCGACCCGGTGCCCCGGCCCTCACCGCAACGGCACGAACCGGTAGGACCCGTGCCGGCTCACCTCGACGTCCCCGCCGTGGCGCACGGCCAGTCGCATGGTGCCGCGCACGGGGACGACCATCCGCCCGCCCTCGGCCAGCTGGTCCACCAGGGGCTGCGGGAGCGAGGTCGCCTCCGCGGAGACCAGGATCCGGTCGTAGGGCGCTGAGTCCGGCAGGCCCAGCACCCCCGGGGTCGCGGCCCGGATCGAGGCCCAGTCGTACGCCGTCCGCGCCAGGTTGCTCGCGCCCCACTCGGCCAGCTCGGGAACCAGCTCCACCCCCAGGACCGATCCCGACGGACCGGTCAGCTCGGCGAGCAGGGCGGTCGTCCAGCCGGACCCGGAGCCAACGTCGAGGACCCGGTCTCCCTCGTGGGTCTCGAGCAGCCCGAGCATCGCGGCGACCGTGCGGGGCTGGGAGTTGGTCTGGCCGTGGCCGATCCGGATCGGCCCGTCGTAGCCTGCTCGGGCACGATCCCGCCGGGGGAGGAACCCCTGGCGGGGCACGGCGTCCATGGCGGCCTGCACCGCGTCCATGGCTCCACTGAACCACGCCGTGCCCGGGTCCGCAGCCGCTGGAGCACCCCGGTGGTCAGGCGTCGTCGCTCGGGACCTCGGCCAGCCCGGTGCGGTAGGCGTAGGCCACCAGCTGGGACCGGTCGCGCAGACCGGTCTTGGCGAAGATGTGGTTGATGTGCGTCTTCACCGTGGCCTGGGAGACGAACAGTGCGGCGGCGGCCTCCGCGTTGGAGTGCCCCGCGGCGACCAGCTGGACGACCTCGGCCTCGCGCGCAGTCAGCTCGGGGGGCGGTGCCCCGGGGAGGCGGCCCGGCGCGGACGGGACCCCGAAGGCGACGCCGGAGCGCAGCGCCTCGAGGAGCCGGCGCTGCACGTCGGGGTCGAGGTGGGCGCGGCCGTCGGCGGCGGACCGGATGGCGGCCTCGATCTCCGCCGCACCGGCATCCTTGGTCAGGAAGCCGCGCGCGCCGGCCTGCAGGGCCGCGAAGACGCGCTCGTCGTCGGTGTAGGTGGTGAGCACGACGACCGGCACCTGCGGGTGCTCGGCCGCGAGCCGCCGGGTCGCCTCGATGCCGTCCATGCGCGGCATGTTCAGGTCCATCAGCACGACGTCGGGGGACTCCGACCCGACGAGTGCCAGGGCGTCGAGACCGTCGCCGGCGGAGCCGACCACGTCGACGTCGTCGAGGAGACCCAGCAGCATCTGCAGGCCCTCGCGCACGACCCGCTGGTCGTCGACGACCAGCACCCGCACGGGCGCGGGCCGGGCGGTCACCGGAGTGTCCGCACGTGCTCGTAGGGCAGGGTCAGGCACAGCTCGAAGCCGTCGTCGGTGGCTCTGGCGGTCAGGGTGCCACCGGCGAGCTCGGCGCGCTCCCGCAGGCCGGTGATGCCGTAGCCGCCGGACGGCAGGGGCGCCGGGGTCGCGTCGCGGCGTACGTCGCGCGCCGCGAGGGACACCGCATCCTCGCCCCAGGTCAGGGTCAGCTCCGCGCAGGCGCCCCGACCGGCGTGCTTGGCGGTGTTGGTCAGCGCCTCCTGCGCCGTGCGGTAGAGCGTCAGGCCGACGTCGGCGGGCACCGGTCGGGGAGCGCCGTGGACGCTCAGGGTGGCCCTGATCCCGTGGGTGGCCCCCGCCTCCTCCACGAGCCGGGGCAGCAGGTCGGGACCGGGCAGGGTGTCCCCGCGGAGGGCGCCGATCGCCCGCCGGGTGTCGGCCAGCCCGCTCTTCGCCAGGCGGTGTGCCCGCGTCACCTCGGTGACGACCCGGGGGTCTGCTCCGGTCCGCTCCGCCAGCATCCGGGTGGCCTCCAGGGACATCACCTGCCCGGAGAGGGCGTGGGCCAAGATGTCGTGGATCTCCCGGGCCAGCCGGGCCCGCTCGGCCAGCGCCGCAGCCTCGGCCTCCGACGCCCGGGTCGCCTCGAGCTCGAGGAGGAGGGCCTCGGAGCGCGCGTGCGCCCGGCGTGCGTTGGCGGCGGACATGGCCACGACGAAGGTGAAGGCCACGCCGAGGTCGTCGGTGGTGACCGAGGTGACCGGGTGCGGGGAAGCCAGCAGGACGCCGGCGTCGAGGACGGCCAGGACCAGGAGGAGCACCGCGACGCCCTGGCGCAGTGGGAGCCGCAGACCGAGCGCCGCCGCGGCCAGGTAGCACAGCAGGAACCCCGAGGAGTCGATCGCGACGGCGTTCAGCACGCCACCACACACGCCGACGCCGAGCAGCACGGCAGCCTCCACCCACAGGGTGGTCGGGGTGGCGAGCAGCTCGAGCAGCCACAGCGCGAGGCCGACGCCCAGCAGGCCGGTCGCCAGCGGGTCGCCGAGCTCGGCGACCATGCCGGGGAGCAGCGCCGCCGCCGACACGATGCCGAGCAGCACGACGCCGCGGCGCCACCGCCCGTCCTCGGGCAGCGACGCGGCGGGGCGTGGCCGTGAGCCGCGGGTCCTGCTGGTCATCGAGAGCACCCTAGAACCCCTCGACCTGGTGCCGGATCTCACGCGGGCACGGTGCGCTGCCCGGTGCGCTGCCCGGTGCGCTGCCCGGTGCGCTGCCCGGTGCGCTGCCCGGTGCGCTGCCCGGTGCGCTGCCCGGTGCCGGGGGTTCTCGCCGTGGTGCCGCTGCGCCGAGGCCGCGTACGACGGGAGAACAGCAGCAGCAGGCCCGTGGCGAGCAGCACCACGTCCTGGGCGACGAGGACGGGGATCGTGGGGACAGCGCCGACCGCGGCCGCCAGGTCCGTGGCGGCGTGCAGGGCCATCAGCGGCACGATCGTGCCGGTCCGGGCCCGGACGGCGCCGTACCCCACCCCGAAGCAGAACGCGCCCCACGCCTGGGCCAGGACCAGTGCGGTGCTGTCGCGGAAGAGCAGGTTCGCCAGGTGCGCGCTGCCGAACAGGGCGGCGGTGAGCAGCACGGCACGCGGCATGCCCAGCGGTGCGAGCATCCGCTGCACCACGCCGCGCCACAACAGCTCCTCGACCACCCCGGTGAGCAGGTAGCCCACGGCGAGGAGGACCAGCGCACCCGACGCCACGGAGCGGACCCCGAGCGCCAGCGGAGCCACCGCCAGCACGGCCGGCACCACCAGCAGCCGCCGGTGGTGCCACTGCCGCGGTCGGTTGACCCCGAGCTCGGACCAGCGGGCGTAGCGGCCGGAGAGCACGAGCACCAGTGCGGTGACCACGACGGTCAGGACCAGGGCGCGGACCTGGCCGGGGATCCCGGGCCGGGCCGTCTCGAGGACGAGGTCGCCCCCGGTCACGACCAGCAGGAACAGCGCCCAGGTCACCACGGCCTGTCGCAGCGCCCGCCCGCGCTCGCCGGTGCGACCGGGGGCGGTCACGCCGCCACCTCCACCCGCGCGCCGTCGCGCACCCTCAGGCCGGCGGCCGCGGTGACGAGCACGCGGGTGAGCACCATCGCCAGCGCCATCAGCACGAAGCCGGCGGTCCAGGCGTCCGCCCCGGTGATCTGGTGCCGGTAGGAGAACAGCCCGATCTGGCGGGCGTACCAGTGGTCCGCCCCGTAGGCGAACAGCACCCGACCCCCGATCACGGTGCCCCACAGCACGGCGTACGTCGCACCGGCGGTCATCACCAGCCGGCCGTCCGAGGCCGGGCCGACCCGGACCAGCAGGCCGGCCAGCAGGCCCAGACCCACCCCGGCGAGGGCGCCGATCAGCTCCAGGACGAGGTCGTTGCCCAGCGTGGGCACCGCGCGCAGGAACACCCCGGCGGCGACCGCGACCAGGACGACCGGCAGCAGCAGGCGCCCGCGGGTGAGCCGGTGGGTGCCGAGGTTCGAGGCCAGGATGTAGGCCAGCAGACCGAGATTGAGTGCGTACTGTGCCGCGGACATGTCTTCCTCCTCCGGCGACCGTGGATGGTCGCCCCTGTCCCCAGGAACCTAGGGATCCAGCCCCCGCTGGCGCGTCGGCCCCGGGGTTGATCCGCCGATCTCCACCCGTGGGTGGAGACAGGTTTGTTGACACGTCCGAAACAGGGGCGCAGCGCTCCTGCAACACGCCCCGGCGACAGTGTCGCCATGTTCTTCCGAGTGCGCGCCTCACTGACCGAACGCCCGGGGGCACTGGCGCTGCTCGCCAGCCGGTGCGGGGACGCCGGCCTGAACATCCTCGGCCTGCAGCTCTTTCCCGACCTGGGTCGGGTGACCGACGAGCTGGTGGTCAGCGCGCCCGAGGACTGGACCGCGGGGGCGGTCGCCGAGCTCGTGAGTGGTGCAGGCGGGGACGAGGTGAGCGTCGAACCCTGCACCACTCACGACCTGATCGACCAGCCGACCCGCTGGCTCGCCGCGGCGCAGGACGTCGTCGCCGACCCGACGGCGCTGCCGCGGCTGCTCGAGCGGCTCCTCGGGCCGCACCCGGAGAAGTGGAGCGCCACCGAGCACTCCCGCGCGGCGGCGCTGCGCAGCCTCGCCGACCCCGTCGGTCGGCTGCCGGCCGACAGCGGCGCCGAGCCGGTGGAGTACGTCGAGAGCCCCGGCGGCGTGGTCGCCCGGATCGGTGGTCATGTGGTCGGCGCGGCGGCGTTCGCGCTGACCGCCGACCGCGAGCTCACCATCGAGGTCGCCCCGGCGTGGAGACGACTCGGCATCGGCACCCAGCTGCTCGCCCGGGCCGCCGCCCTGGCCGCGGCGGCGGGGGCGCAGGAGCTGGTCCTGCTCGCCCCTGCCGAGGACGAGGGCGTCGTCTCGCTGGTCTGCGGTGCCGGGCTGCGGGCGCGGATCAAGGTCGGCGACGGGATCCTCACGGCCAGGATGGTGGTCACCGGCATCCGCCGCCGCCCCACGAGCGTCCCCGTCCCGGCGGGCGATCCGGTCACCTACCGCGGTTAGACTCGGGGACCAGTCGCACCCACCGGAAGGTCCCCGGAGCACATGACCGACGAAGTCCCCGGCAAGTTCGCCCTGCTCGGCCTCACCTACGACGACGTGCTGCTGCTGCCGGGGGAGACCGACGTGATCCCCAGCGAGGTCGACACCACCACCCGCCTGACCCGCGCGATCACGCTGCGCACCCCGCTGATCTCCAGTGCGATGGACACCGTCACCGAGTCCCGGATGGCGATCGCGATGGCACGCCAGGGCGGCATCGGGATCCTGCACCGCAACCTCTCGATCCAGGACCAGGCCTACCAGGTCGACCTGGTCAAGCGGACCCAGACCGGGATGATCTCCAACCCGGTCACCATCGGTCCCGACGCGACGCTGGAGGAGCTCGACCAGCGCTGCGGCGAGTACCGCGTCTCCGGACTCCCCGTCGTCGACGTCGACGACCGCCTGCTCGGGATCATCACCAACCGGGACCTGCGGTTCACCCCGGTGGCGGAGTGGGCCAGCACCAAGGTCGACGAGGTGATGACGCGGATGCCTCTGATCACCGCTCCGGTCGGCATCTCCCGCGAGGACGCCACCACGCTGCTGCGCAAGCACAAGCGCGAGCGCCTGCCCATCGTCGAGGACAGCGGCAAGCTGGCCGGGCTGATCACGGTCAAGGACTTCGTGAAGTCCGAGCAGTTCCCCGACGCCTCCAACGACGCCGACGGGCGGCTGCTCGTGGGGGCGGCGGTCGGCTACTTCGGGGAGGCCTGGGAGCGGGCGAGCACCCTGGTCGAGGCCGGTGTGGACGTGCTGGTCGTCGACACCGCCCACGGCCACGCGCGGCTGCTGCTCGACATGATCCGCCGGCTCAAGTCCGACCCGGCGACCAGCCACGTCCAGGTCGTCGGCGGCAACGTGGCCACCCGTGCGGGCGCCCAGGCGCTGATCGACGCCGGGGTCGACGCGGTGAAGGTCGGCGTGGGCCCCGGGTCGATCTGCACCACCCGTGTGGTCGCCGGTGTCGGGGTGCCCCAGGTGACCGCGATCGACCAGGCCACGCAGGCCTGCGGCCCGGCCGACGTACCCCTCATCGCCGACGGTGGGCTGCAGTACTCCGGGGACATCGCCAAGGCGCTGGTGGCGGGTGCCGAGTCGGTGATGTTCGGCTCGCTGCTGGCGGGCTGCGAGGAGAGCCCGGGCGAGCTGGTCTTCGTCAACGGCAAGCAGTTCAAGTCCTACCGCGGGATGGGGTCGCTGGGGGCGATGTCGAGCCGGGGCAAGAAGTCCTACTCCAAGGACCGCTACTTCCAGGCCGACGTGGAGAGCGACGACAAGATCGTGCCCGAGGGCATCGAGGGCCAGGTCGCCTACCGGGGACCGCTCTCGGCGGTGGCGCACCAGCTGATCGGGGGACTGCACCAGTCGATGTTCTACGTCGGCGCGCGGACGGTGCCCGAGCTGCGCGAGCAGGGTCGCTTCGTGCGGATCACCTCCGCGGGCCTGAAGGAGAGCCACCCGCACGACGTGCAGATCACCACCGAGGCGCCCAACTACTCCTGGCGCTAGCCGGTGGCCGTGCGAGGCGGGGGCCCGGCCCCGGCCCCGGTCCCGGGCCCGGTCGGCCGGTGTTGCGGCCGGTGTTGCGGCCGGTGTTGCGGCCGGTGTTGCGGCCGGTGGCCGAGGGCGACTGGCCACAGCTGCACGACCTGGTGGTGGAGGTCGTCGCGGCGGGCGAGACCTACGCCCTCGACGTCCCGGCCTCCGAGCAGGAGACCCGCGCACTGTGGTCCGGCGAGCACGTCGTGGTCGCCGTCGACGGCGACCACGTGCTCGGCTCGGCCAAGATGCACGCCAACCGCCCGGCTCAGGGCTCCCACGTCGGCACCGCCTCGTTCCTGGTCGGGCCCGGCGCCCGTGGCCGTGGCGTGGGCCGGGCGCTGGTGGAGTACGCCGTGGAGTGGCTCCGCGCGGCCGGCTACCGGGCGGTCCAGTTCAACGCGGTCGTCTCGACGAACACGGCCGCGATCGGGCTCTGGGAGTCGCTCGGTTTCCAGATCGTGGGCACCGTCCCTGCGGCGTACCGGCTGCCCGACGCGGCGTACGCCGACCTGCACGTGATGTGGCTGCCCCTCCGCTGAGGTTGCGCGACCCCGCCGTACTCCCCGCACAACACCGCCACTTCCCTCGCGTTGCAACGCACGGGAAGTGGCGGTTTCACTGGGTACCCAGTGAAACTGTCGCCCCCGATAGGGTGCTGGGGTGACTGAGATCGAGATCGGGCGCGCCAAGCGGGGGCGCAGGGCGTACTCCTTCGACGACATCGCGATCGTGCCGAGCCGGCGAACGCGCGACCCCGAGGAGGTCTCGACGGCCTGGCAGATCGACGCCTACCGGTTCGACCTGCCGATCCTGGCGGCGCCGATGGACTCGGTGATCTCGCCGGAGACGGCGATCGCGTTCGGGCAGTACGGCGGTCTGGGGGTGCTCGACCTCGAGGGGCTCTGGACCCGCTACGAGGACCCGACCGACCTGCTCGAGGAGGTGGCCGGGCTCACCGGGCCGGACGCGGTGCGGCGGATGCAGGAGATCTACACCGAGCCGATCAGGGCCGAGCTGATCACCGAGCGGATCCAGCAGATCCGGGAGGCCGGGGTGACCGTGGCGGGCAGCCTGAGCCCGCAGCGGACCAAGGAGTTCGCCAAGACGGTCGTGGACGCGGGCGTGGACATGTTCGTCATCCGTGGCACGACCGTGAGTGCCGAGCACGTCAGCGCCCAGGCGGAGCCGCTGAACCTCAAGGAGTTCATCTACGAGCTCGACGTGCCGGTCATCGTGGGTGGCTGCGCCACCTACCAGGCCGCGCTGCACCTGATGCGCACGGGCGCGGCGGGGGTGCTGGTCGGCTTCGGTGGCGGCGCCGCGCACACGACGCGCACCGTGCTCGGGGTCGCGGTCCCGATGGCCAGTGCGGTCGCCGACGTCGCGGCGGCCCGGCGCGACTACCTGGACGAGTCGGGCGGGCGCTACGTGCACGTCATCGCCGACGGCTCCATCGGTCGCAGCGGTGACATCGCCAAGGCGGTGGCGTGCGGGGCCGACGCGGTGATGGTCGGCTCGCCGCTGGCGCGGGCGACCGATGCGCCGGGGCACGGCTTCCACTGGGGCGCCGAGGCGCACCACCCGGACCTGCCGCGCGGGGAGCGGGTCGAGTTCTCCGCGGTCGGCAGCCTGCACGACATCCTGTTCGGGCCGTCCCGGGTCGCCGACGGGACGATGAACCTGGTCGGGGCGCTGCGCCGGGCGATGGCGACCACGGGCTACACCGACCTCAAGGAGTTCCAGCGGATCGAGGTCGTCGTCCAGTAATGGCGCTCACGGCCGACCTCGGCCCCAGCTCGCGGGCGCGCGCCCTCGAGGCCGTGGAGCAGGGCGAGCTCGACGTCCTCGTCGTGGGGGCGGGGGTGGTCGGTGCCGGGACCGCGCTGGACGCGGTCTCCCGGGGCCTGTCGACGGCGCTCGTCGAGCAGCGCGACTTCGCCAGCGGCACCAGCAGCCGTTCCTCCAAGCTCGTGCACGGCGGCCTGCGCTACCTGGAGATGTTCGACTTCGGCCTGGTCCGCGAGGCTCTGGAGGAGCGCGGGCTGCTGCTCACCCGGATCGCGCCGCACCTGGTCCGGCCGGTTCCGTTCCTCTACCCGCTGCAGCACACCTGGGAGCGCCCCTACGTCGGGGCGGGCCTGCTGCTCTACGACACGATGGCCCAGCTCGGTGCCGCCGCGGGCCGGCACGCGATGGGTGTGCCCCGTCACCGGCACCTGTTCCGCCGCCAGCTCGCCCGGATGGCGCCCGACCTGCGCACCGACGACCTCACCGGCGCGGTGCGCTACTACGACTGCCAGGTCGACGATGCCCGGCTGGTGATGACGATCGCGCGCACCGCCGCGGCGTACGGCGCGCACGTCGCCTCGCGCACCCAGGTGGTCGGCTTCCTGCGCGAGGGCGACCGCGTCGTCGGAGCTCGGCTGCTGGACCTGGAGAACGACCGTGAGCTCGAGGTGCGGGCTCGGGTGGTGGTCAACGCCGGCGGCGTGTGGACCAACGAGATCCAGGACATGCTCGGCGGCCGGGGCGCCCTGGACGTCGAGGCCAGCAAGGGGATCCACCTGGTGGTGCCGCGCGACCGGATCCGCAGCGAGTGTGGGTTCATCACCAAGACGGAGCACTCGGTGCTGTTCGTCATCCCGTGGGGACGGCACTGGATCATCGGCACCACGGACACACCCTGGGACCTCGACCTCGCCCACCCCGCCGCCTCGCGCACGGACATCGACTACGTGCTCGCGCACGTCAACACCCTGCTGCGCACCCCGCTGGACCACGACGACGTCGCCGGGGTGTACGCCGGGCTGCGGCCGCTGCTGAAGGGGGCCACCGAGCCCACCTCCAAGATCTCCCGCGAGCACACGGTGGCCACCCCGGTGCCGGGCCTGGTGATGGTGGCCGGCGGCAAGCTCACCACCTACCGGGTGATGGCCCGTGACGCCGTCGACGCCGCGGTCGCGGGGCTCGAGGAGGCGGCCCGGGAGAGCGTGACCGAGCGGATCCCGCTGCTCGGGGCGGCCGGCTTCGAGGCGCGCACCAACCAGCGGGTCGCGCTGGCCCGCTCCAGCGGGCTGAGCATCGCCCGGATCGACCACCTCCTGGGCCGGTTCGGGGGTCTGGTCGGCGAGGTGCTCGAGCTGGTGGCGCAGCGTCCCGAGCTCGGCGAGCCGTTGCCCGGCGCCGAGGAGTACCTCGCCGCCGAGGTCGTCTACGCCGTCACCCATGAGGGTGCCCGGCACCTCGACGACGTGCTCGCCCGGCGGACCCGCATCTCCATCGAGACCTTCGACCGGGGCACCTCCTCGGCCCGCCCGGCCGCGGAGCTGATGGCCGCCGAGCTGGGCTGGGCCACGGACCGGCTCGAGGACGAGGTGGACCACTACCTGCGCCGCGTGGAGGCGGAGCGGCGCAGTCAGGAGAAGCCGACCGACGAGGAGGCCGACGAGGCGCGGGTCAGCGCTCCCGAGGGGCCCTGGGCCCGCTGAGCGCCCTCACCAGCGCTCGCCGTCCGCCACCGGCTCGCCGGCAGCCTCGGCGAAGCTGTGCAGCGCCGAGACCAGCCAGGCCTGGTGGGTGTCGGGCATCCCGTGCACGATGCGGGCGATCTCCTGGCGGCGCTGGCCGGTGACCTCCTGGACGATCCGGTTGCCCTCCTCGGTGAGGTCGAGCACGACCTCACGGCGGTCCTCGGGGTTCCCGCGGCGCGCGACCAGACCCAGCTCGACCAGCCGGTCGACGGTGCGCAGTGCGGTGCTGGCCGAGACGCCCAGCTGGTCGGCGAGCGCGCGGAGCGGACGGCCCCGGTGTCCCTCGAGCACCACCAGCACGCGGAACTGGGTCAGCGTGAGCCGCTCCTCGATGCCGGCCAGCGACCGCGCGGAGACGGCGACCAGCACCCGGGAGGCGGTCAGCAGGGCGGTGGCGAGGTCGTCGGCTCCTGCGTCCGCGGAACGGCCCGAATTTCCTGACACGGTGCAATAGTTGCATACTGCAATGGTGTCTGCCACCGTCCCGCCGTCCCGCCTCCGGTCCATGCTGCGCTCCGCCTCACCCCGGGTCGCGGTCGACGTCTTGCGGGAGGGGAGCTCCGGCCTGCTGTTCCTCGCGGTGCTCGTGGGGGCGGGCGCCGGGCTCGGCGCGATCGTGTTCCGCTGGCTGATCAAGCTGTTCACCCGGGCGCTCTCCGGCCACGACGACTACTCCTCGGTCGGCCACGCGATCAATCCGCACGTGCCCTGGCTGGGGCCCTGGTTCGTGGTGCTGGCCCCGGTGGTGGCCGGGCTGGTCTACGGGCCGATGGTGCACCTGTTCGCCCGGGAGGCTCGCGGGCACGGGGTGCCGGAGGTGATGTTCGCCGTCGCGCGGCGCGGGGGACGCATCGCGCCGCAGGTGGCCGGGGTCAAGGCGCTCGCCTCGGCGCTGTGCATCGGTGGCGGCGGCTCGGTCGGCCGGGAGGGCCCGATCGTGCAGATCGGCTCCGCTCTCGGCTCCACGCTCGGCCGGGTGGTGAAGGTGGCCGAGAGCCGGATGCGGGTGCTGGTCGCCTGTGGCGCGGCGGCCGGGATCGCGGCCACCTTCAACGCCCCCCTCGCCGGGGTCTTCTTCTCGATGGAGCTGATCCTCTCCGACTTCGCCGCCGAGGCCTTCGGGATGGTGGTGCTGGCCAGCGTCACCGCCAGCGTCATCGGCCGGGCCGCCCTGGGCAACGAGGCCTTCTTGAACCTGCCCGAGTTCACGGTGGACAACGTCGGGCAGTACCTCCTCTTCGCCCTCCTCGGCGTCCTGGCCGGAGCCGTGGGGGTCGGGTTCACCAAGGTGCTCTACCTGATCGAGGACGCCTGCGACGCGATCTGGCGGGGGCCGGAGTGGCTGCGCCCGGCGGTCGGGGGAGTCGTGCTCGGCGGCCTGCTGCTGGTGCTGCCGCAGATGTACGGCGTGGGCTACCCGGTGCTCGACAAGGGCGTCTCCGGGGCCTACGCGGTCGGGTTCTTGCTGGTGCTGCTGGCCGGCAAGGCCGTCGCCACCAGCCTGACCATCGGGATCGGCGGCTCGGGCGGGGTGTTCGCGCCGAGCCTGTTCATCGGCGCGATGCTCGGCGCGGCGTACGGCCAGACCCTGCAGGCGGTCGGCCCGGCGTGGGTGGGCGCTGCCGGCGCCTACGGCCTGATCGGCATGGGCGCCGTGTTCGCGGGGGCTGCGCGGGCGCCGATCACCGCGGTGATCATCATGTTCGAGCTGACCGGGGAGTACTCCATCATCCTCCCGCTGATGGGCGCGATCGTGCTGGCGACCGGCATGAGCAACCTGCTCACCGGCGACACCATCTACACCCTCAAGCTCCGGCGACGCGGCGTGGACCTGTCCTCGCCGGCGCAGCAGACACCCCGGGCGGTGCACACCACGGTCGGCCAGCTGATGGGACCGGTGCCGGCCTGGCTGACCGCGGACATGAACCTCTCCGAGGCGGCCGAGATCCTGGTGCGCTCCGGCGAGCCGTGCCTGCCCGTCCACGACGGCAGCGGCGCCTACCGGGGGGTGCTCGCGGGGCGCACCGCGGTCGAGGCGCTGGCCGACGACCGGCACGACGAGGTCCCGGTCGCCGAGATGCTCGAGCGGCCGGCGGCGGTCGTGGCCGCCGCCACCCTCGACCAGGCGCTGGACAGCCTGGACCACTCGACCGGAGCCGTGCCCGTGCTCGACGCGGAGCACCGCGACGTCATCGGCTGGCTCACCACCGGTGCCGCGCTCCGGGCGATGCGCGGCGCCCCGCCGGTGGCCGGCGGCTCCGGGGGACCGGCGCCGGCAGAGCCTTCACCGCCCGCCTAGACTGGACGCACACCCCCTGTCCGGCCCGGCGGGGGGCCGTCGTGCGTGCCCGCCACCGGCACGCGGCAGCACAGGGAGGGGAGCGTTGAGCCTCGCCGGTCTGGCCGACCTCGTCCTGCGTGAGCCCGTCCTCGCCACGTCGATGGAGGACGCGCGAGCCGGCCGGGCGACCCTCGACCTCACCGGTCCGGCTGCGCTGCGGCCCTTCGTCGTGCGCGGGCTGGTCGACGCCGGCCGGACCGTGCTGGTGGTGGCGGCGACGGTGCGGGAGGCGGAGGACCTCACCGAGGAGCTCCAGGACCTGCTCGACCCCGCGTCGGTGGCCTTCTACCCCGCCTGGGAGACCTTGCCCCACGAGCGGCTGAGCCCGCGCAGCGACACCGTGGGCCGGCGTCTCGCGGTCCTGCGCCGGCTCCGGCACCCCGGTGAGGAGGCGAACAACGGGCCGCTGAAGGTCGTGGTCGCGCCGGTCCGCTCCGTGCTGCAGCCGCAGGTGCAGGGCCTGGCCGACCTGGAGCCGGTCGAGCTCGCGCCCGGCCAGGAGGTGGAGCTCGAGGACGTCGTGAGCCGGCTGGCCGGGGCGGCGTACTCCCGGGTCGACCTGGTCGAGAAGCGCGGCGAGTTCGCCGTGCGCGGCGGCATCGTCGACGTCTTCCCGCCGACCGAGGAGCACCCGCTGCGGGTGGAGTTCTTCGGCGACGAGATCGACGAGATCAGGGCGTTCGCGGTCGCCGACCAGCGCACCCTGGAGCCGGTGGAGCGGGTCTGGGCCCCGCCGTGCCGCGAGCTGCTGCTCACCGAGGAGGTACGCCGCCGCGCGGCCGAGCTCGGCCGCGAGCACCCGCAGCTGGCCGAGATCACCGACAAGCTGGCCGAGGGCATGGCCGTGGAGGGGATGGAGTCGCTCGCGCCGGTCCTCGTCGAGGAGATGGAGCTGCTGGTCGAGCTGCTCCCCGAGCAGAGCCACGTGCTGCTGCTCGACCCCGAGCGGGTGCGCACCCGGGCCCACGACCTGGTCGCCACCAGCGAGGAGTTCCTCGCCGCCAGCTGGGCCGCGGCCGCGTCGGGTGGCCAGGCGCCGATCGACCTCGGCGCGGCCTCGCTGCGCTCCCTCGGCGAGGTCCGCACCCAGGTCCTCGACCAGGGCCAGGCGTGGTGGGGGATCAGCCCGTTCGGGCTGGACCTGCCCGAGGGGGGCGCCGCCCAGGAGACCGCGGCGAACCCCTCCCTGGCCACCGTGGAGTCCCGCGAGGTCGCCGCGCAGCCGGCACCGGCCTACCGCGGCGACATCGAGCAGGCAGTGACCGACCTCCGCGCGCACGTGGCCGCCGGCCGCCGGGTGGTCACCGTGCACCAGGGACACGGCCCGGCGCAGCGGATGGTCGAGGTCCTGGCCGAGCACGACGTCGCGGCGCGGCTGGTCGCCGGGGAGGGATCCGGGGACGGGTCCGGGGACGGGTCCGGGGCGGGGGCCGACGCCGAGGGTCTCGTGCTGGTGACCCAGGGCTGCCTGGCGCACGGTCTCGTCCTGGAGGAGCCCGGGCTGGTCGTGCTCACCGGCGAGGACATCGCGGGGCAGAAGGCCACCACCCGCGACATGCGCAAGATGCCCGCACGCCGCAAGAAGCAGATCGACCCGCTCGAGCTCCAGGCCGGCGACTACGTCGTCCACGAGCAGCACGGCGTCGGCCGGTTCGTGGAGATGCGCCAGCGCGAGGTGCAGGGAGCGGTCCGCGAGTACCTCGTCCTCGAGTACGGCTCGAGCAAGCGTGGACACCCCCCCGACAAGCTCTACGTCCCGGCCGATGCGCTCGACCAGGTGACCCGCTACGTCGGTGGCGAGCAGCCCAGCCTCGACCGGCTGGGCGGCGGCGACTGGGCCAAGCGCAAGGGACGGGCCCGCAAGGCGGTGCGCCAGATCGCGGCCGAGCTGATCAAGCTCTATGCCGCCCGCCAGGCGACCACGGGGCACGCGTTCGGGCCGGACACCCCGTGGCAGACCGAGCTCGAGGACGCGTTCCCCTTCCACGAGACGCCGGACCAGCTCAGCACCGTCGAGGAGGTCAAGGCCGACATGCGTCGGGTGGTCCCGATGGACCGGCTGGTCTGCGGCGACGTCGGCTACGGCAAGACCGAGATCGCGGTGCGTGCGGCGTTCAAGGCGGTCCAGGACGGCAAGCAGGTGGTCGTGCTGGTCCCCACGACGCTGCTGGTCAGCCAGCACCAGGCCACCTTCGCCGAGCGGATGAGCGGGTTCCCGGTGAACCTGCGCTCACTGAGCCGGTTCCAGTCCGACAGCGAGGCGCGCGAGGTCGTCGCGGGGCTCGCCGACGGGAGCGTCGACATCGTGATCGGCACCCACCGGCTGCTCAACCGGGACATCAAGGTCAAGGACCTCGGCCTGATCATCGTCGACGAGGAACAGCGCTTCGGCGTCGAGCACAAGGAGCAGATGAAGGCGCTGCGCACCAGCGTCGACGTGCTCGCGATGTCGGCCACGCCGATCCCGCGCACCCTGGAGATGGCGATCACCGGCATCCGGGAGATGTCCACGATCGCGACGCCGCCGGAGGAGCGGCACCCGGTGCTCACCTACGTCGGCGGCTACGAGGACCGACAGGTCGCCGCGGCCGTGCGTCGCGAGCTGCTCCGCGACGGCCAGGTGTTCTACATCCACAACCGGGTGCAGTCCATCGAGAAGGCCGCCGCGAAGCTGCAGGAGCTGGTGCCGGAGGCCCGGATCGCCACCGCGCACGGCCAGATGGGCGAGCACCGGCTCGAGCAGGTGATGCTCGACTTCTGGGAGAAGCGCTTCGACGTGCTGGTGTGCACCACGATCGTGGAGTCCGGCCTCGACGTGTCCAACGCCAACACGATGATCATCGAGCGGGCGGACACCCTGGGCCTCTCCCAGCTGCACCAGCTGCGGGGTCGGGTCGGCCGCTCGCGCGAGCGTGCCTACGCCTACTTCCTCTACCCCCAGGACAAGCCGCTGACCGAGACCGCCCACGAGCGTCTCGCCACGCTGGCCCAGCACTCCGACCTCGGTGGTGGCATGGCGATCGCGATGAAGGACCTCGAGATCCGCGGTGCCGGCAACCTGCTCGGCGGGGAGCAGTCCGGGCACATCGCCGACGTCGGCTTCGACCTCTACGTGCGGCTGGTGGGGGAGGCGGTGCAGGAGTTCCGGGAGGACGGGGCGGCGGTGGAGCAGCCCATCGAGGTCAAGATCGAGCTGCCGGTCGACGCCCACCTGCCGCACGACTACATCGGCAGCGAGCGGCTGCGCCTGGAGATGTACAAGCGGCTGGCCGAGGTGCGCTGCGACGACGACGTGCGGCTGCTGCACGAGGAGCTGCTCGACCGCTACGGCCCCCCGCCCGAGCCGGTCACCCGGCTGCTCGCCGTCGCCAGCTTCCGGGCACGGGCCCGCCAGGTCGGCCTCTCCGAGATCACGGTGCAGGGCAAGTACGTCCGCTTCCACCCCGTGGACCTGCCCGACTCGCGCGTCGTACGCCTGGAGCGGCTGCACCCGAAGAGCCTCTACAAGGCTCCGGTGCGTACGATGCTGGTGCCGCGACCCCTGCCGGCCGGCTTCGGCGCCCAGCCCCCTCGCGACGAGGAGCTGCTCGCCTGGGCCCGGCAGGTCGTCGACGGCGTGATCGCCCCAGCAGACCCGCACACGAAGGAGACCGGATCGTGAAGCTCCGAGGCCGGGCCGTCGCTGCGGTGGCCATCGCCCTCCTCCTGCTCTCCGGGTGCGCCGGCCTGACCCCGGGCACGGCTGCGGTGGTCAACGGCTCCCGGATCACCGACGAGCAGGTCGCCGACCTGGCCCACGCGCAGTGCGTGGCCGCCGAACGCGCCGCCGCCCAGGGCAGCACCACCACCACGCCGCTCGCGCAGGTCAAGCAGCAGTCGCTGGGCCTGCTGATGGACACCGAGCTGAGCCGGCAGTACGCCAAGGACGAGGGGCTCACCGCGCCGACCGGGCTGGCCCAGGGGATCTACGCCCAGTTCCAGCCCAGCATCGACCCGTTGCCCGGCAGCGCCCGCGCCGTCCTGCGTGAGGTGTTCCAGGACTGGGCGCGCGGCCGGGCGCTCCTCGTCGAGGCCGGCAGCCGGGCGACCGGTCAGCAGGTCAGCAACAGCAACGTGCAGCAGCTGCTCAACGCCGGACTGCAGGCCCGCGAGCCGTGGCTGAAGAAGGCCGACATCGAGACCGACCCGCGCTACGACCCCAGCAAGGAGGGCTTCCCCGGCGGCGGCAGCGGCTCGGTCTCCAAGCCGGTCTCGAAGTTCGCCAAGGACGCCGGGAAGGACCAGCCGGACGCGGCCTGGGTCAGCGGGCTGCCCGCGAGCCAGAAGTGCGGCTGAGACCATGACGGACTCACTGGAGACAGCCGAGTCCCCCCTGGTCGACCTCGTCGCGATCATGGCGCGACTGCGGGCCGAGTGTGCCTGGAAGGCCGCGCAGACCCACCGCAGCCTTGCGCGCCACCTGCTCGAGGAGACCTACGAGGCCCTGGAGGCCATCGAGGACCTGGACCGGGGCGGTCGCCCCGAGGACCTGCGCGAGGAGCTCGGCGACGTGTTGCTGCAGGTCTACCTGCACGCCGCCATCGCCGCCGAGACCGGTGCCTTCGACATCGAGGGCGTGGCCGCGGGGCTGAAGGAGAAGATGCTGCGCCGCAACCCGCACGTCTTCGGTGAGGTGGAGGAGACCGACCCCGAGCGGATCAACGAGACCTGGGAGAGCCTCAAGGCGACGGAGAAGCAGCGCACCGGGATCTTCGACGGGATCCCCCGCGAGCTGCCTGCCCTCGCCCGCGCCGCCAAGGTGCTCGAGCGGCTCGAGCGCAGCGGCACGGCCCTGCCCGCGCCCGACCCCGACGACCTGGGCGACCGCCTGCTGGCGCTGGTGGCCGAGGCCAGAGCCACCGGGGAGGACCCGGAGCAGGCGCTGCGCGAGGCCGTGCGCCGGGTGGGTGCGTGAACCCGGCACGGGTGGTGCCGCTCGCCGCGGCGCTGGCCCTGGTGACCGGCGGCTGCACGATCGGGACCGACGACGAGATGGCCCCGCCACCCACCCGGACGATCACGGCCACCCCGTCGGCCTCGCCGCCTCCCGCCCCCGCCTCGGTCCCGGTCGGGCACGCGGACGTCTCCCCGACCGACGTGGTGTGGGCCCAGGCCAGCGTGCTGCACGTCGAGCGGCGGTCGGTCGACCTCGCTCCGGTCAACGTGGAGGCGTTCGTGGTGGTGCCCGGAGGGGTGTTCGTGCTCTCCGAGGGCCGGTTGTGGTTCACCGACCTCTCCCGGCTGCGGGCCACCGGGCAGACCGGGGTGGTGGGCCTGAAGGTGAACCCGGACGCGAGCCGGCTCGTGGTCACCGCCGTCGAGTCGGCTGACCAGGTCGACCACGCCTACGCCACGGCGACCGGCAACGCCGTGGAGGGACAGGTGACCCCCGCCTCGCCCGACGACCGCCTGGGCCGCTCGGTCGACGTCGAGGTGCACGGTGACACGGTCACCGAGGTGACCGCCGGCGAGGGACGGTTCACCGCCCGGCGCGGTCCGGGCCGCTTCGGCGTCGCGTTCACCGCCGCCGGCGCGCCGATCCCCTACGACGCGACGTCCGGCTCCCGGGTCGAGGTGCGGGACCTTCCCGGATCCTTCGAGCTGGCCGGCTGGACCAAGGGCACCCGGTTCTACGGGCTCGCCGACCGGCGGGGTGCGGCGTACGCCGTGGTGAGCTGCGACCTGGGCCAGCGGCGGTGCACCCGGCTGGGCACGGCGTCCGGCTCCGAGCCCGTCGTCTTCGGCACCGGGAAGTAGCGGGTGCTCCGCGGCAACCACCCCTGCGGCGGTTAGGCTGAACCAGCCAGCAGGCCCGTGCACGTCGGGCCGGTCCCCCCACGCAGGAGCATGTGTCTTGGCTTCCATCGACACCGTCATCGCCCGCGAGATCCTCGACTCGCGGGGCAACCCCACGGTCGAGGTCGAGGTGCTCCTCGACGACGACGCGACGGGCCGCGCCGCCGTCCCCTCGGGTGCCTCGACCGGCGCCTTCGAGGCGGTGGAGCTGCGCGACGGCGGCAAGCGCTACGGCGGCAAGGGCACCGAGCGGGCCGTGGCGGCCGTGCAGGACCAGATCGAGCCCGAGATCGTCGGCCTCGACGCCAGCGACCAGCGCCTCGTGGACCAGGCGATGCGCGATCTCGACGGCACCCCCAACAAGAGCAGCCTGGGCGCCAACGCCATCCTCGGCGTCTCGCTGGCTGTCGCGCGCGCAGCCGCGGCGAGCGCCCGGCTCCCGCTGTTCCGCTACGTCGGCGGCCCCAACGCGCACCTGCTGCCGGTGCCGATGATGAACATCCTCAACGGCGGCGCCCACGCCGACACCAACGTCGACATCCAGGAGTTCATGATCGCTCCGGTCGGCGCCGCCTCCTTCCGGGAGGCGCTCCAGCAGGGGGCGGAGGTCTACCACGCCCTGAAGGCGGTGCTGAAGAAGAAGGGCCTCGGCACCGGCGTGGGCGACGAGGGCGGCTTCGCGCCCGAGCTGCCGAGCAACCGGGCGGCGCTCGACCTGATCGCGGAGGCGGTCAAGCAGGCCGGCCTCAAGCTCGGCACCGACATCGCACTCGCGCTCGACGTGGCGGCCTCGGAGTTCTACGACCGCAAGAAGTACGCCTTCGAGGGCAAGAAGCGCACCGCCAAGCAGATGACCGACTACTACGCCGACCTGGTCTCCTCCTACCCGATCGTGTCCCTGGAGGACCCGCTCGACGAGGAGGACTGGGCCGGCTGGGCCACGCTGACCGGCGAGCTCGGCGAGAAGCTCCAGATCGTCGGCGACGACCTGTTCGTCACCAACGTCGAGCGCCTCGCCCGCGGGATCGCCGAGGACTCCGCCAACGCGCTGCTGGTGAAGGTCAACCAGATCGGCACGCTCACCGAGACCCTCGACTCGGTCGACCTCGCCCACCGCAGCGGCCTGCGCTGCATGATCAGCCACCGCTCCGGCGAGACCGAGGACACCACCATCGCCGACCTCGCCGTGGCCACCAACTGCGGTCAGATCAAGACCGGCGCCCCGGCGCGCTCGGAGCGGGTGGCGAAGTACAACCAGCTGCTGCGCATCGAGGAGGAGCTCCACGACGCCGCCCGCTACGCCGGCCGCGGCGCGTTCCCGAGGTACCAGGGCTGAGCTGGTCGCCGCCATGGCCACACGTCGTACGCCGCAGGGCGGGCCTCGCAGGGGCGCCCGCCGCGGCCAGGTGCCCCGCAACATCCGGCCCGGGGCCCGGGCCACCGAGCGTGCGCGCACGACCCCGACCGCCACCGCGCCACGGCCGCGGTTCACCAACCGGATGGCGGTCCTGGTCGTGGTGGCCGCGGTCCTGGTGGTCTCCTACGCCTCCTCGATGCGCGCCTACCTCGAGCAGCGCGCACACACCAACGACCTCCGTGCCCGGATCGCCAGCTCCCAGCACGACATCGCGGCACTGGAGCGGGAGAAGCGACGCTGGCAGGACGACGCCTACGTCGAGGCGCAGGCCCGGGAGCGGTTCGGGTGGGTGCTGCCCGGCGAGACCAGCTACCAGGTGATCGACCGCGACGGCAAGCCGCTCGAGCGTGGTGACGAGCTGACCGACCCGAGCTCGGTGGCGCGCCAGGTGCCGGCCCCGTGGTGGCACAAGGCCTACGGCTCGCTGCAGGCCGCCGACCACCCGGCGAAGAAGCCGACGCCGGCGACCCGGATCTCCCCACCGCCGACGCCCACCCCCTCACCCGACCGGTGAGCGCGGCCGACCCGGGCATCGCCGAGAGCGACGCGGCCGTCGTCGCTGCCCAGCTGGGCCGCCCCCCGCGCTCGATCCACGCCGTCGGGCACCGGTGCCCGTGCGGCCACCCCGACGTCGTCGCCACCGAGCCGCGGCTCGACGACGGCACGCCGTTCCCGACCACCTTCTACCTGACCTGCCCGCGGGCGGCCTCGCTGATCGGGACGCTGGAGGCCTCGGGCCGGATGCGCGAGATGACCCAGCGCCTCGCCGAGGACGAGTCCCTGGCGGCGGCCTACCGGCGGGCGCACGAGGCCTACCTCTCCGCTCGGTCGGAGATCGGTGAGGTGCCGGAGATCGCCGGCGTCTCCGCCGGTGGGATGCCGGACCGGGTCAAGTGCCTGCACGTGCTGGCCGGGCAGGCGCTGGCGCAGGGGCGTGGGGTGAACCCGCTCGGCGACGAGGTGCTCGACGAGCTCGGCGAGTGGTGGCGGGCCGGGCCGTGCGTCCCCCTCGGTGGTCGAGCAGCGAGCGGGTCCGGCGACCAGCCGGGACCGCAGGAGGAGGGCCGATGACCCGTGTCGCCGCCTTCGACTGCGGCACCAACTCCCTGCGGCTGCTGGTGGCCGAGATCGACGAGTCGGGACGCTGCGAGGAACTGGTCCGCGAGCTGCGCGTCGTACGCCTCGGCCAGGGAGTGGACCGCACCGGCCGGATCGCCGAGGCCTCGCTGCAGCGGGTCTTCGCCGCCGTGGAGGAGTACATGGACCTCGTGCGCGAGCACGACGTCGAGAAGATCCGCTTCTGCGCCACCTCGGCCGCCCGCGACGCCGAGAACGCCGCGGACTTCGTCGCCGGCGTCCGCGAGCGGGTCGGGGTGGAGCCCGAGGTCCTCGACGGCCTCGAGGAGGCCCGGGTGAGCTTCGCCGGGGCCACCCGAGACCTGCCGCCGCTGCCCGAGCCGCTGCTGGTCTGCGACATCGGCGGCGGGTCCACCGAGCTGATCCTCGGTCGGGCCGACGGCACCATCGTCGCCCAGGAGTCCCTCGACATCGGCTCGGTGCGGCTCAACGAGCGCCACCTCGCCGACGACCCGCCCTCGAAGGAGGAGATCCGCGCCGCCGTCGAGGACATCGACGCCGCCCTCGACCAGTGCTCGGTGGACCCGGCGGACGCCGGCGCCGTGATCGGGGTGGCCGGCACCGTCACCACGCTGGCCGCCGGCGTGCTCGACCTCGACACCTACGACCGGGTGCTGATCCACCACAGCGTGCTGCGACCCGACGCCGTGCAGGGACTGGTCACCCGGCTGCTCACGATGCTGATCGAGCAGCGCCGCGCGCTGCCGTACATGCATCCCGGTCGCGCGGACGTCATCGGCGCCGGCGGCCTGATCCTGGACCGCATCCTGCGGCGCACGACCGTGAAGTCGTTGCTCGTCTCCGAGCACGACATCCTCGACGGGCTCGCGTGGTCGCTGGCTCCGCCCCGATCGTCCCCCGATGGGAAGAAGGCCTAGATGTTCGGCAAGAAGAAGGACGAGCGACCCCAGGCCGCGACGCCGCCGGCAGGGGACGAGGACGACCGCAAGCCGTCGCACCCCGGGGGCGACGGCGAGGCGCCGCCCCGGCGTACCGCGTTCTTCGTGCTGCGGCGCACCGTCCGGGAGTTCCTCGACGACGGCGGCACCGACCTCGCCGCCGCGCTCACCTACTACTCGGTGCTGGCGATCTTCCCCGGACTGATCGCCCTGCTCGCCCTGGTCGGGATCGTCGGGCAGGCGCAGGAGTCGGTCGACACGATCCTGGAGATCCTCGCCCCGCTGGTCTCCAGCGGCACCCTCGACCAGCTCCGGGGCCCGCTCACCGAGCTCGCCGGCGCCGGGGGCGCCGGGATCACCCTGGTGGTCGGGGTGCTGGGGGCGCTGTGGTCGGCCTCCGGGTACGTCGGGGGCTTCAGCCGGGCGATGAACCGCATCTACGAGGTGGAGGAGGGGCGGCCGTTCTGGCGGATGCGCCCGATGCAGCTCCTCGTCACCGTCGTCACCGTCGTCCTGTGCGCGGTCGCGCTGGTGATCCTCATCGTCTCCGGTCCGGTCGCGCAGTCGGTGGGCGACGCGGTCGGCGTCGGCAACGACCTCGTGGTGGTGTGGAACTGGGCCAAGTGGCCGGTCCTCGCCCTGGTGGTGATGATGGTGGTGGCACTGCTCTACTGGGCCACCCCGAACGTCGCGCTGACCCGCTTCCGCGTCATCTCGGTCGGTGCGTTCGTGGCGATCGTGGTCTGGCTGGTCGCCTCGGTCGGGTTCGCGTTCTACGTCGCGAACTTCTCCTCCTACAACAAGACCTACGGCTCGATCGCCGGTGTCGTGGTGGCGCTGCTCTGGCTGTGGATCACCAACGTGGCGCTGCTGTTCGGCGCGGAGCTCGACGCCGAGCTCGAGCGGGGCCGGGAGCTGCAGGCCGGGATCGCCGCGGAGGAGACCCTGCAGCTGCCCGTGCGCGACGGCCGGGGCATCGAGAAGGCCGCCACCCGCCGCGCCAGGGACCTGGCGGTGCAACGGGAGATCCGGCTCGCGGCCAGCGGGCCGGGCGACCCGGGAGACCGTCCCTTCGGCAGGCGGTGAGCGGCCGGCCCAGCCCGGTCCCGCCGGGCTCCGGCTGGCCGGGGGACCCGGTCGCGCCGGGCGACACGGTGCCGCCGGTGGCCCGGTCGGCCGGCGGCGTGGCCCGGCTGGCCGCCCGGGCGTCGCTGCCCCTCCTGGACGCGCGGGTCTCGGTGTGTGCGGCCTGTCCGCGCCTGGTCGGGTGGCGCGAGCAGGTGGCCCGCGAGAAGCGGGCGGCGTACGCCGGGGAGACCTACTGGGGCCGACCGGTGCCCGGGTGGGGCGACCCCGAGCCGCGGGTGCTGGTCGTCGGTCTGGCGCCGGCGGCCCACGGCGCCAACCGGACCGGTCGGATCTTCACCGGCGACCGGTCGGGGGACTGGCTGTTCGCCTCGCTGCACCGCGTGGGCCTGGCCACCAGCCCCACCTCGACGCACGCCGGCGACGGACAGCGGCTCCTCGGCACCCGGATGGTGGCCGCGGTGCGCTGCGCCCCGCCGCAGAACAAGCCCACCACCCAGGAGCGGGACACCTGTGCGCCGTGGGTGGAGCGTGAGGTGCGGCTGCTGCTGCCCGGCCTGCGCGTCGTGGTCAGCCTGGGGGGATTCGGCTGGGACGCCGCCCTGCGGGCCCTGGCCGCCGCGGGCGTGGCCGTCCCCCGACCACGACCCCGGTTCGGCCACGCCGCCGAGCAGCGGCTCGGCGAGCTCACCCTCCTGGGGTGCTTCCACCCCTCGCAGCAGAACACCTTCACCGGGCGGCTGACCGAGCCGATGCTGGACGCGGTGCTGGGCCGGGCGGCCGAGCTGGCGGGGCTGCCGGTCTGAGCGACCGCCGCTCTGAGAGACTGCCGCGCGTGACCCTGCACGCCATCACCGTCCTCGGCCACGACCGGCCGGGCATCATCGCCGAGACCACGAGCGCACTGGCTGACCTCGGGCTGAACATCGAGGACTCGACGATGACGCTGCTGCGCGGCCACTTCGCGATGATGCTGCTCACCGCCGGGGCAGCGGCCTCCGGGGACCTCGAACGCGCCCTGCAGCCGCTGACCGCGGACGGCACGCTCTCGGTCACGGTGCGGGAGGTGCCGGCCGAGGAGCCGGCCGGCGCCGGTGCGCCCTACCTCCTGCGTGTGCACGGCGGGGACCGGCCCGGCATCGTCAGCTCGATCCTCACCGAGCTCGCGAGGGTGGGTGGCAACGTCACGGACCTGACCACCCGGCTCTCCGGCGACCTCTACGTGCTGCTCGCGGAGTGCGACCTCCCCGACGGCGTGGCCGCGGAGACCGTCGAGCAGGCGGTGCGCGGGGTCGCCGACCGCCTGGGGGTGGAGGCGTCGCTGCGCCCGCTGGAGAGCGACGACCTGTGACCGGTCTGCCCCAGGGGCGGGTCCGCGAGGTCGTCGCCGCCCCGGCCGCCGTGCTGTCCGCCCCCGGGGGCGGGGTCGACCCGCTCGACCCCGCGGTCGTGCAGCTGGCCGCGGACCTGGTCGCCACGATGCGGGTCTCGCCGGGCTGCGTCGGGCTCGCCGCCCCCCAGGTGGGGGTGGGGCTGCGGCTGTTCTGCGTGGACGTCTCCGAGCACCCCAAGGCGCGGACCCGGCACGGCACCGTGGTGCTGGGCAACGCCGAGGTGGTCAGCGCCACCCGAAACGAGAAGGCCCGCGAGGGCTGCCTGTCGATCCCCGACCTCACCGGCGAGGTGAAGCGGGCGACCCGCCTCGTCGTACGCGGCCAGGTGCCCGGCACCGGCGAGACCCGCACCGTCGAGACCGACGCCTTCGAGGCGCGCGCCCTCCAGCACGAGATCGACCACTGCGCCGGTCTGCTCTTCCTCGACCGCGTCGCGGGCGCGCACGCCCTGCACGCCCGCAAGACCTACCTATGATCGCGGTGGCCGTGTGTCGCGGCCACCGGCCCCGGTATCCCAATCGGCAGAGGAAGCGGTCTTAAACACCGCTCAGTGTGGGTTCGACCCCCACCCGGGGCACGCGGCGCCTGCTCGGAGGGATAACCCCTGCAACGAGGACTCGTTCTCCCTCCTATGAAGAAGCTGGCCCTGCTCCTGGTCGCCCTGGTCGCGCTCACCGTGGTGCCGGCGGGCCGCGCCGCCGCCACCGACGACACCCCGCGGCTGCACCGCCAGGGCCGGTTCCTGGTCGACCAGCACGGCCGGGTGGTGATCGTGCACGGGCTGAACCTGGTGTGGAAGCGGGCGCCCTACGCACCACCGGACACCCCGGAGGGCTTCACGGCGAAGGACGCGGCCTGGCTGCACCGCTACGGCTTCAACGGTGCCCGGATCGGCATGCTGTGGGCCGGAGTCACCCCGGACCGGCCCGGGGTCGCCGACCCGGCGTACTTCCGGCGGATGGACCGGGTCACCCGGCTGCTGGCGCGACAGCAGGTCTGGATGCTCTTCGACGGCCACCAGGACCAGTGGCACGAGCAGTACGGCGGGGAGGGTGTCCCGGCCTTCGCCGCGAAGCGACCGATGCCGTTCGCGCTGACGCCGTACGTGCCGGTGCCGTTCCCACAGGGTTACTGGACCCCCGAGGTCTCCACCGTCTTCGACCGCTTCTGGGCCAACCAGGACGACCTCCAGAGCGCGTGGGCGGCCGCGTGGGAGCTGGTGGCCCGGCACTACCGCGACCAGCCCTACTCGATGGGCTACGACGTGATGAACGAGCCGTGGGCCGGTCTGGAGTGGCCGACCTGCCTGACCACGGGCTGCGAGTCGACCTACGCGCGGGAGCTGCAGCCGGCGATGACCCGCGCGCTGGACGCGGTCCGGAAGGCGGACGGGACGAACATGGTCTGGTGGGAGCCGCAGCAGTTCGCCGGCGGCCAGAAGCTGGAGACCTACTACACCTCCGTGCCGGGGGAGCAGAACCTCGGCCTCTCCTGGCACAACTACTGCCCGGACGTGTTCCTGGAGAGCCAGGGGATCCCGGGCGGGGACACCGAGAACTGCCGCGACTTCACCGCCGACCGGGAGCAGCACGCCATCGACCAGGCCGGGCGGATGGGTGCCGCGGCCCTGATGACCGAGTGGGGGGCCACCGACAACGTGCAGGCGATCGGCATCGATGCCGACGGTGCCGACGACGCCCTGATGGGCTGGACCTACTGGGCCTACAAGCACTGGGACGACCCCACGACGGCGGACGCCTCGCAGGGCCTGTTCACCGACGACGCCGACCTGAGCACGGTCAAGACCGAGAAGCTGCGCCAGCTGGTGCGCACCTACCCGCAGGCGACGGCGGGCACCCCGACCGCCATCGACTACGACGCCGCCACCGGACGGTTCTCGATGACCTACCGGCCCGACCCCGGCATCACCGCCCCCACCCAGGTCTTCGTCAGCCCGCTCACCTCGCCGCACGGGTACGACGTGCAGGTGAGCGGTGGGACCTTCCGCAAGCACGGTTCGACGCTCCTGGTGCGGGCGACCTCGAGCAGGACGGTGACGGTGGAGGTCACGCCCCGGCCCTGAGTGCAGCGAGGGTGCGGCGAGGGCGCGGCGAGGGCGCGGGGCCGGGGGAACACCGGTGCCCGGGTGCACGTTGAGCAGGTGATGCCTCGGTAGGATCCGAGGCATCCTGCGAACGCCAGAGTGGTCGGTTCGCCCCCAGGCATCCAAGGAGGACGCCATGCAGAGCAGGAACCCGGTCTTCACGCGGGCAGCGGGCTTCAACGGCCGCAGCGGAGGCCAGACCTACCCCGGCAACCGGCAGGGCTCCCCGGGCTACGGCAGCCCCTCCCAGTGGAGCGTGGGCACGCCCGGAGCCGCCGGCCCGGGCGCACCGCTCACCCACGTGGACCAGGGCCCGATGACCATCGACTCGGTGGTCCAGAAGACCGCGATGACCCTCGGGACCGTGGTCCTGGTCGCCGCGGCGACCTGGATCCTCACCGGGGACGTCTACGACTCCCAAGATGCGAGCACGCTCTACACGCTCTCGCTGGTGGGCGCCTTCGGCGGGTTCGCGCTCTCCCTGGTGAACTCGTTCAAGAAGGTGGTCAGCCCGGCGCTGGTGATCGCGTACGCCGCGCTCGAGGGTCTCTTCGTCGGTGGCTTCAGCAAGGTGCTCGAGGGCGCCTTCGTCAACCCCGACACCGGCCAGGGCGGCCTGGTCGTGGGGGCCGTGCTCGGCACGATGGCCGCGGTCGGCGGCACGCTGGCCGCCTACAAGTTCTTCAACATCAAGGTCGGCGACCGCTTCCGCAAGTGGGTCATGGGCGCGATGCTCGGCTTCGTCGCGGTGAGCATGCTCGACTTCGTGCTGCACTTCTTCGGCGCCAGCTTCGGCTTCAACGGCTTCGGCCCCATGGGTCTGATCTCCAGCGTCCTGGGCCTGGGCATCGGCGTGCTGATGCTGATCTGGGACTTCGACTTCGTCGAGCGCGGCATCGCCGCCGGTCTGCCGGAGCGGGAGTCGTGGCGCGCGGCCTTCGGGCTGACGGTGACCATCGTGTGGATCTACATCGAGATCCTGCGGCTGCTCGCCATCCTGCGCGGCAACGACTGACCCGACGGCACCCCGCGCGAGCTACGCCGGCGCCTCGGCCGAACCCTCGGTCGGGGCGTCGGTCTGCTCCGCCTCGTCGGGCGACTCGGCCCCTCCGGTGGGCAGCAGACGACGGCGCATGAGCGTCACCCAGCGACCGCCGACGCCGCGCTTGGCGCCGCCCACCTCGGTGCCGTCGATCTCGGTGCCGGGGTTCTGGCTGGCCTGCACCGCGGCGTAGCCGATCGGCAGCACGGCCTCGCCCCGCCCGGCCCGCGGCTGGTCCTCCTCGTCCTCGCCGAGGCCCAGGGCGGAGAGCACCGAGGGCACCATCAGCCGGGCCAGGGACTCATACCCCGCCGCTGAGGGGTGGAACTGGTCGGGACCGAAGAGCAGGGCCGGTGCGGCGGCGAACTCGGGACCCAGGATGGAGCCGAGCGAGACCGTCCTGCCACCGGCCTCCACCACCGCGATCGTCTGTGCCGCGGCCAGTCGGCGCGACCACGCCCGTGCGACCTGGCGCAGGGGCTGGGGGATCGGGGAGACCGTCCCCAGGTCGGGACAGGTGCCGACCACGACGCTCACGCCGGCCTCCCGCAGCTGTCGCACCGCCTCGGAGAGGAACCGCACCGACGCCGAGGGCAGCACGGTGTGGGTGACGTCGTTGGCGCCGATCAGGATGACCGCCACGTCCGGGTCGGTGGGCAGCGCCGCGGCCACCTGCGCGACCAGGTCGCTGGACTGGGCCCCGACCATCGCGAACGCACGCAGGTGCACCCGCCGGTCGGCTCGCTCGGCGACCCCGGAGCCGAGCCAGGCGCCCGGGGTCTCCTCGACCCCGCCGACGCCGTAGCCGGCGGCGCTGGAGTCGCCGAGCAGGGCGACCTTGATCGCCGGACCCGGACGCCCCCGGCCGTACCAGCCGGTGGAGTCCGGGACCCGTTCCGTCGTCTCCCCGATCGTCTTGCGGGCGACGGTCGCCTCGGCCCGCAGCAGACCGTAGAGCGAGGCGCCCAGCACCGAGAGCCCACCGCCGCCGTAGGCGGCAGCGGCCGCGAGCTTGCGTGCCGCCGCTGCCTTACCCATACCGGAATGCTACTGAGCGGTAGTAGCACTCAGTCCTGCAGGTGCGCCCGGGCCTCGACGATCGGGTGGTCGCTGATCCGGTGCCGCTGCGGGTAGCTGTCCCGGTTGAACAGGGAGAAGCGAGCCTGCCCGGCCGCGAAGATCCAGTCGATCGAGGACGGCTTCGGGTAGGCGCAGCTCATGCTGGGCACGCTGTTCGGCGAGATGGCCAGCTTGTCGGCGGTGATCGGGCAGAACGCGGCCTGCCGGTCGTTGAAGTCGCCGGTCAGGAACACCGGGCGTCCCGTGGCACGCAGGTCGATCATCTTCTGCTTCTCGATCGCGATCGCCTGGGCGCGGTAGCGGGCGGCGTTGCCCCGCACGTCGGCCGGGTTGTGGACGTTCATGAAGTACGCCGTCCGACCGGTGGCCTTCTCGCGGAGCAGCACCACCGGGACGTGCCGGGTGTTGCCGTGGAAGTAGGGGATGTCGATGGTCTCGCCGGAGACGAACTCCATCGTCGACTTGCGCCAGATGATGGCGTTCTCGGTGTCACGACGGTTGCCCTCGGGGTCCCAGTAGTAGGTGCCCCAGGTCTTCTCGTAGCCGCGTCGCACGAAGTAGTCGTACTGGATCTCCTGGAACTCCTGGGTGCCCACGACGTCGAGGTGGCGGCCGTCCATCATCCACACGGCACGGTTCAGCCGCGAGGGGTAGGTGTTGTAGCGCGCGTTGTTCTTGGTGTGGCTGGCGCCGAGCATGTTGAACGAGGCGACCATGAACCCCGGGTCGTCGAAGAGGTGTCCCACGCGGGGCTGCAGGCCGACGTAGTGGTTGAGCCACATCGACGCGTTCGCCACGACCCCGCTGCGGTAGACGGTGAAGTAGAGCTCGCAGCGGTGGCTGCGGGGGCTGCGTCCGTTGAGCCCGATCTGCTGTCCGGACTGCACGATCTGCCCGTCTGCGACGAGGGCCCGGCTGAGGAAGGCGTAGCCGGTGACCAGGCTGCGGGAGCTGTCGCTGAAGATGCGGATCACGTAGCGGCCGTCCCACGCGGGGCTGGTGCTGACCTGGGCGATCCCGGGGTGGGTGGCATAGACGGGCGCGTTGCAGCCCGCGACGATGTCCGTGCCCCGGTGGGTGCGGCGGTTGTAGGTGTTGCGATCCTTCACCGCTCGGGTGCCGTGGACGGGATACATCACGTTCGGCGCCGTGACCTTGCGATACTTCGGGTCCTGGTACCTCGCCACACCGGCGGTCGGGACCAGAAGCGGCGTCATCAAGACGCCGAGGCTCAGCAGGCCGACCACGGCGCGAGCCAAGGTCTTCGGTCGGGTGGCAGTCATCTCGGCGTGTCTCCCTCGAAATTCACTCGCGGTCATGTAAGGAATCTTGGGAAGTATGCACCAATTTCTGAGTCACGTGGGGTTGAAGTGAAAAATGGTGCGCCCATTCGGGGGTGTCGGTGCTTGCCAAAGCCCCTTCCGGCGCCCCCCGCCGAGGGGGTGGGCGGCCCGGTAGGTTGACCGGCATGAAGTACGCCAATTCCCTCCTCGAGCTGATCGGCGACACCCCGCTGGTCCGCCTCAACCACACGGTCGGCGACACCTCGTCGCTCGTGCTCGCCAAGGTCGAGTACCTCAACCCCGGGGGGTCGGTGAAGGACCGGATCGCGATCCGGATGGTCGACGCCGCCGAGGCCTCGGGGGAGCTGCAGCCCGGAGGCACCATCGTCGAGCCCACCTCGGGCAACACCGGGATCGGCCTGGCGCTGGTCGCCCAGCAGCGCGGCTACCACTGCATCTTCGTGTGCCCCGACAAGGTCAGCGAGGACAAGCGCAACGTGCTGCGCGCCTACGGCGCCGACGTGGTCGTCTGTCCGACCGCGGTCGCGCCCGACCACCCCGACAGCTACTACGCGGTCTCGGACCGGCTCGTGCGCGAGACCGAGGGCGCTTGGAAGCCCGACCAGTACTCCAACCCGAACAACCCGCTCTCCCACTACGAGGACACCGGCCCGGAGATCTGGGAGCAGACCGAGGGCCGGATCACCCACTTCGTCACCGGCATGGGCACCGGCGGCACCATCAGCGGCGTGGGTCGCTACCTGAAGGAGCAGAACCCCGACGTGCAGGTCGTCGGCGCCGACCCGGCGGGGTCGGTGTACTCCGGCGGCACCGGCCGTCCCTACCTGGTCGAGGGCGTGGGGGAGGACTTCTGGCCCGAGACCTACGACCGCACGGTCGCCGACCGGGTCATCGAGGTCTCCGACGCGGACTCCTTCGCGATGACGCGCCGCCTTGCGCGCGAGGAGGGGCTGCTGGTCGGGGGCTCCTCGGGGATGGCAGCCCACGCCGCGGTCCAGCTCGCGCAGGAGCTCGACGACCCCGACGCGGTGATCGTGGTGCTGCTGCCCGACAGCGGCCGTGGCTACCTGACCAAGGTGTTCAGCGACGCGTGGCTGGCGCAGTACGGCTTCCTGGCCGGGTCCGACGAGGGGCTCACCATCGGCGAGGTGCTGCACGCCAAGAAGGGGCACATCCCGGCGCTGGTGCACACCCACCCCAACGAGACCATCGCCGAGGCCGTGCACATCCTCCAGGAGTACGGCGTCTCGCAGATGCCCGTCGTGCGGGCGGAGCCGCCGATCATGGCCGCCGAGGTGGCGGGCTCGGTCTCCGAGCGGCGACTGCTCGACGCCCTCTACGCCGGCGACGCGCGGCTGGCCGACCCCGTCGAGGAGCACATGGACGAGCCGCTGCCCTCGGTCGGGGCCGGCGCCGGCGTCGAGGAGGCGGTGGCGGCCCTGCGGGACGCGGACGCGCTGCTGGTGCAAGAAGATGGTCGCCCCGTCGGCGTGCTCACCCGGCAGGACCTGCTGGGCTACGTGGGGCGCGACTAGAAAGTCCGAAATGTCTTAATCAATTTTGTCCGGTATGGCTCGCCAGCAGGCCCTCCCGGACCTAGTCTGGACCTGCGCACCGGGCTCGGGTCCCGACCCTGGGCCGAGGCGTGATCCGAGGCCATGGAATGCCCGTTCGCGGGTCCCTCCACTTCCATCCGCGGATGTCTCGAGTGGTGGGGACGTCCTCCCAAGACGGCCCCACCACTCACCCCGGCCCGGTCGCTCAGCGCAGCCGCCGGGCGCCGCGGGGCGGCGCGGCGGCCGGCACGTCGCCGGCGAGGATGCCGGCCAGGCTCTCCACCCCGTCGAGGAGACGCGGCCCCGGGCGGGCGAAGGAGGCGTTGGCGTCGACCGCCCACACCGGCAGCCCCGGCGGGAGCACACCGGAGGCGAGCAGGTCCTCACCCAGCCGGCTCGCGCCGGCCAGGTCGTAGCCGCAGGGGGCGCACACCACCACCTCCGGGCGGCTGCGCAGCGCCTGCTCCCACGTCACCCGCACCGACTTCTGCCCGGCCTCGCCCAGGGCGGGGAGACCGCCTGCGGCCCTCACCATCTCCGGGACCCAGTGCCCGGGAGCGAAGGGCGGGTCGGTCCACTCCAGCAGGAGCACCCGGGGCCCAGGCTCCGCGCCCCGCGCGGCGACCAGCTCCGCGACCCGGTCGAGCCGGTCGCGCAGCGAGTCCACGAGCCGGCTCGCCTCGGCCTCGTGGCCGGTGGCGGCGCCCAGGGTGCTGATCGAGTCCAGCACCTCGGCGAGGGTGTGCGGGTCGATCGTGAGCACCTCCGCGGTGCACCCCAGGTGGGCCAGGGCCTCGTCGAGCACCGAGACGTCGACCGCGCACACGGCGCACAGGTCCTGGGTGACGACGAGGTCGGCGTCCAGGCCGGACAGGGCGCCCTCGTCGAGGTGGTAGAGGTCCTCGCCGGCTCGCATCGCGGCGGAGACGAAGCTGTCGATCCCGGCTGCGTCCAGGCCCTCGGGCAGGGCGCTCGTCGAGACGATCGTCCGGTCACGGGCCTCGCGCGGGTGGTCACACTCGAACGTCACGCCCACGACGTCCTCGCCCGCGCCGATGGCGAACAGGATCTCGGTGGTCGAGGGGAGCAGGGAGACGATCCGCATGCGTCGATCGTGCCAAACGGCTGGGCTTGGGTACGGTCGGGAGGTGACGCTCACGTCGTACCTCACGGTGGCGGGGGACGGCACGGCCGAGATCGAGGTCCAGAAGTCGCGCTTCCTGTGCACGGTGGCGCGGGTCTCCGACGAGCTCGGGGCGCGCGGCGTGGTCGACCAGGTCCGCAAGCGGCACTGGAACGCCCGGCACCACTGCCACGCCTTCGTGGTCGGGCCCGAGCGCGCAGTCGAGCAGGCCAGCGACGACGGGGAGCCGCCGGGCACCGGCGGCCCGCCGATCCTGGAGGTGCTGCGCGGGCGCGAGCTCACCGACGTCGTCGTGGTGGTCTCCCGCTGGTTCGGTGGCGTGCTGCTCGGCACCGGCGGGCTGGGGCGCGCCTACGCCGAGGCCGCCCGGGCCGGCCTCGCCGAGGTCGGCGTCGTCGAGCGGGTGCTGCAGGAGCTGTGCGAGGTCACCGTCGACATCGCCGCCGTCGGGCGGCTCGAGCACGACCTCCGCTCGCGGGGCGCCCGGGTCCTGGGCGTGGAGTACACCGACGAGGCCTGGCTCCGCTTCGCGATCCCGCCGGTGGCGAGGCCGGTCGCGGAGGAGATCGTGGCCGAGCTGACCTCCGGAACCGCCGAGCTGCGCGTCATCGGCCAGCGGTGGGTGGACGCTCAGGCCTGAGCGGCGGGCCCTGCCCGCGCAACGCGGCCGTGACGCGGCGGACCACCCCGGCCTCGACCTTGAGCACCTCCCGGTCCCAGGTGAGCAGGCCGTTGAGCTCGTCCTCCACGTCGCAGAGCTGGGTGTAGACGGTGGCGCCGAGCCCGTGCCGCACGGCGTCGGCCAACGGCCGGTGCAGCTCGGCGAACCCGCGAGCGAGCTCGTCGGGGTCCTCGAAGTGCCGGTAGCCGAACTCCCGCGGGCTCCAGTCGTGGCCCTCGACGCGCAGGCTGTAGCCGCCGTACTCCGCGAGGGCGACGACCCTGCCGTCGCGGCGCGAGGGCATGGTGAAGGGACGCAGGTAGGAGTGGAAGCTGCGCAGGTCGCCCCCGCCCTGGTCGACCCAGCCGCTGGCGTGGTTCACCTGCCGCGTCGGGTCCCGCACGGCCAGCTGCCGGGCCAGGGCAGCGGCGTCGAACTGCCCCCAGCCCTCGTTGAACAGGGTCCACACCGCCACGCAGGCGGTGCTGGCCAGCAGGTCCACGGTCTCGTCGAGCTCGTGGCGGAGCTCCGCGCGCCCGGCGGCGTCCGCGCGCCCGAACAGGCGGTGCAGGCGGTCCGGCACCCAGGTGCGCCGGGTCGCCGGGCGGGTGGTGGTCAGGTGCCGGTAGCGCCCGCCGCCGTTGACGACGTCTTGCCACACCAGCATCCCGAGCCGGTCGCAGTGGGCGTACCAGCGCAGCGGCTCGACCTTGGCGTGCTTGCGCAGCATCGTGAAGCCCAGCGACCGCATCGTCTCGATGTCGTGCACCATCGCCTCGTCGCTGGGCGGGGTCAGCAGCCCGTCGGGCCAGTAGCCCTGGTCGAGGACGCCCACGTGCACGACCGGGTCCCCGTTGAGCAGCAGGCGCGCGTGCCCGTCGGTGTCGCGGCCGACCCCGAAGGAGCGCATCGCGGCGTGGGAGATGACCCGGTCCTCGCCCAGCAGCACCTCCACGCCGTAGAGGTGCGGGTCCTGCGGGGACCACGGGTGCACCTCGGCGAGCGGCACCCGCGCCGGGACCCCGACCGGCACCTGCACGTCCGCGACGACGGTGCCGGCTCCGCCTGCCGGGCTGGTGACCACCACCCGGGCCGGCAGCTGGCCCGGGTCACCACCGGCGAGGACCGTCACCTCGAGCTCGCCGGCCCCGAGGTGCGGCGTCAGGACCAGCCTCTCGACGTACGACGCGGGGACGGTCTCGAGCCACACGCTCTGCCAGATGCCCGACTGGGCGGTGTACCAGATCTCCCCACGGTCCAGCCGCTGCTTGCCGCGGGCGTGCACGCCGGTCTCGGACAGGTCGCGCACGCGGACCTCGAGGAGCACCTCGCCCCGGGCGTGCTCGGTCACGTCGAGGGTGAACGGCAGGTAGCCCCCGACGTGGGAGCCCACCTCGTGGCCGTCGACCCAGACGGTGCAGGACTGGTCGACCGCCCCGAAGTGCAGCAGCACGCGGCCGCCGGCCGGGGGCTCGGGTGCGGTGCACCGGCGGCGGTACCACAGCCACTCCTCGGGCCGGAGCTGTCGACCGACACCGGAGAGCTCGGCCTCCGGGGAGAAGGGCACCACGATCGGCCCGTCCCAGCGAGCCGGGCGGTCCGATGTGCCCGTGAAGGCGTGCTCCCACACGCCGTTCAGGCTCCACCAGCCCGTGCGCACCAGCTGCGGACGCGGGTGCTCGGGCAGCGGCCGGTCGGGATCGAGCAGCCGCCCCCATCGGGTGAGCACCTCCGGCGGGCCGGGAGGCTCAGCCGGTCTTCTCGACGTCCTTGCGCAGGTCGAGCAGGATCTTGGCCAGCGTGTCGGACTCCCAGCCGGGCACGGTCGGCACCAGCTCACCCATGGAGTCCTTGGTGGCCCAGGCACAGATGGCGACCTTCTGCCCGGTGGACTGCGAGGCGCACACGGCCTCGCCGCCGCCGTCCCCGGCAGAGACCTTGTCGATCTTGAAGCCGTTGCTGCCGGCCTGCTTGCCGAAGGCGTCCACGAACTTCTTGGGGCTCTGGTCGGTCTTCAGCTTGGCGCCGAGGAAGACCAGCGCTCCCTGGGGGCCGCGCTTCTTGTCGTCCTGGTTGTAGACGCCGGACTTGACGTAGGAGACGTTCTTGGCCTGGGTCTTGAACTGCTGCTCGGCGGCGTTGAGCTGCTGCTTGAGCTGGGACTCCTTGCCCTTGTCCCGCTTCATCCCGCCGGCGGTGGCGGGGATGGCGATGGAGTGGCTGTCCTTGCCGCTGAGCGCGAAGATCACGGCGACGCCGCCACCGACCAGGGCGAGCACGAGCACCACGGCGACCGCCACGATCAGCCCCGTGCGCGACTTCTTGGCCGGGGGCGGGGGAGGCGGAGGCGCGGCGACGGTCTCGGGGGTGGTCTCGGCGGGCGGCGGGGGAGGCGGCGCCGCGCCCTCCTCGGCCGGGGCCTCGGCGTCGTTCGCCGCAGGCGGGTTCGGCTGGTCGGAGGGTGGGGTCTGCTCACTCATGCGCCCCAGTGTGCCTGACGCGTGGGCAGGCGCCCGATCCCGACCCCCATCCGGACAGGCGCCAGCGCCGGTGGACCCAGCGCCGGTGGTTCAGCGGGGCACCGGGACGCCGGTCGCGGCGTGGCACCGGTAGCCGAACGGGTTCTTCAGCAGGTACTGCTGGTGGTGGTCCTCGGCGTAGTAGTACGGCGCCTCGCCGGCCGGCTTGATCTCGGTGGTGATCTGGCCGTACCCGCGCCTGCTCAGCTCGGGCTGGTACCTCTCGGTGACCCGCTGGGCCACCAGCTCCTGCTCGGGGGTCGTGCAGTAGATCGCCGAGCGGTACTGCGTGCCCATGTCGTTGCCCTGCCGCATCCCCTGGGTGGGGTCGTGCACCTCGAAGAAGGTGGCGACGAGGTCGGCGAAGGAGACCTTCGCCGGGTCGTAGACGACGCGCACGGCCTCGGTGTGGCCGGTGCGGCCGCTGCACACCTCCTCATACGACGGGTGCGGCGTGCTGCCGCCGGCGTACCCGACCGAGGTGGACCAGACGCCCGGGACCTGCCAGAAGACCTCCTCGGCCCCCCAGAAGCAGCCCAACCCGAACACGACGACCTCGTGGCCCTCGGGGACCTCGTCGGTGACGAGGGGCGCGTCGAGGGCCTGGTGCCGCTCGGCCAGGGGGAACCACCGCTCGGCGCGGCCGGGGAGTGCCTCGGTGGCGGTGGGCAGGGTGGTCTTCGAGCGCTGGAACATCGGCTCCCTTTCGTCGGGCACCTGCGTCAACGTCACCCGCCCGGGCGGGTATTCCACGAAGTCTCCACCTCGGTGACGAGTAGCCTCGCCGGTGTGACCCAGGAGCACCGAGCCAAGTCCGGCTTCGAGACCCGCGCCATCCATGCGGGCTACGAGCCCGACGAGATGACCGGAGCCGTGATCCCGCCGATCTACGCGACCTCCACCTACAAGCAGGACGGCGTCGGCGGGATGCGCGGCGGCTACGAGTACAGCCGGTCGGGGAACCCCACCCGGACCGCGCTCGAGCAGAACATCGCCGCGCTGGAGGAGGGCGAGCGCGGGTTCGCCTTCGCCTCCGGCCTCGCCGCCGAGGACACCCTGCTGCGCACGATCTGCGACCCCGGGGACCACGTGGTCATCCCCGACGACGCCTACGGCGGGACCTACCGGCTCATCGACAAGGTGGCCCGGCCGTGGGGGCTCGCGCACAGCCCGGCGCCGGTCAGCGACGTCGACGCGATGCGCGCGGCCATCGAGCCGGGGCGCACCAAGGCGGTGTGGGTCGAGACGCCGACCAACCCCCTGCTCAACATCGGCGACATCGAGACGCTCGCGGCGGTGGCGCACGACGCCGGTGCCCTGCTGGTGGTCGACAACACCTTCGCCTCGCCGTACCTCCAGCAGCCGCTGGTGCTCGGCGCCGACGTGGTCGTGCACTCCACCACGAAGTACTGCGGCGGCCACTCCGACGTGGTCGGCGGCGCCCTCGTGGTGCGTGACCTCGAGCTCGCCGAGCGGCTGGCGTTCCACCAGAACTCCATGGGCGCCGTCGCCGGACCGTTCGACTCCTGGCTGGTGCTCCGCGGGCTGAAGACGCTCGGGGTCCGGATGGACCGCCACTGCGAGAACGCCGAGCGCGTGGTCGACTTCCTGGGCGAGCACGCGTCGGTCACGCAGGTGATCTACCCGGGCCTCGCGGAGCACCCCGGGCACGACGTCGCCAGCCGGCAGATGAAGAGGTACGGCGGCATCGTCTCCTTCCGGGTCTCGGGCGGGGAGCAGCACGCCCTCGAGGTGTGTGCCCAGGCCGAGGTGTTCACGCTGGGGGAGTCCCTCGGCGGGGTCGAGTCCCTGATCGAGCACCCCGGGCGGATGACCCACGCGAGCGTCGCCGGGACCGACCTGGAGGTGCCGGCCGACCTGATCCGGCTCAGCGTCGGCATCGAGACCGCCGACGACCTCCTCGCCGACCTGGACCGCGCCCTTGGCTGAGCAGGGCGCCACCGAGCACGCCTCCGAGCCGGACGTGTGCTTCACGGTGGCCAACGAGCGCACGCTGCCGGCCCACAGCGTCTGCCGGCCCCTCCGCGCGTGCCTCGGCCTGGCCGGGGTCCACGTCGTCACCCGGGCCGCCGGCTGATCCGGTGCCGATGGACCTCTGGCTGTGCGTGGACGTCGGGTCCACCTTCACCAAGGCCGCCCTCGTGGACGCTGGCACCGGACAGCTGGTCGCCACGGCGAGCCACCCCACCACCGTGGGCACCGACGTGCTGGACGGGGTGGACGCCTGCCGGGAGGAGCTGAGCCGCCTGGTCCCGGAGGCCGCCGGCGCGGAGGTCGTGGCGTGCTCCTCGGCCGGTGGGGGGCTGCGCATCGCGGTGGTCGGCAACGAGGAGCTGGTCACCGCCGAGGCGGGCCGCCGGGTGGCGCTCTCCAGCGGCGGCCGGGTGGTGCTGGTGCTCTCCGGCGGCCTCGACCCCGACGCCCTGGAGGCGCTCCGGTCGGCCGCGCCCGACGTGGTGCTCCTCGTCGGCGGCACCGACGGCGGCAACTCCGAGGTGCTGGAGGCCGACGCGGGCCTGCTGGCCCGCAGCCGCTGGGGTGGGCCCGTGGTCGTGGCCGGCAACGTCGAGTCGCACGCGGTCGTCGGGGCGCTGCTCGACGCTGCGGGCACGCCCCACGTGCTCACCGAGAACGTGGTGCCGAGGATCGGGGTGCTCGCCCCGGAGCCGGCACGGCGCGCCATCCGGGAGATGTTCCTCGAGCACGTGATCGGCGGCAAGGGCCTCAGCTCGCGCGCCGACCCGTCGAGCGGCTCGGGGGACCGCTTCGCCGCCATGGTCCGCGGCGCCACTCCCGACCTGGTGCTCACCGGGGTGGAGGTGCTGGCCGCGGAGACCGGCGAGGACGTCCTGGTCGTCGACATCGGCGGCGCCACCACCGACGTCCACTCCGTCGTGCGGCTCGACCCCGAGGACGCCGGCCTGTCCCGGGAGGTGGTGGCGAGCACGCCGGTCACCCGCACCGTCGAGGGCGACCTCGGCATGCGGTCGAGCGCGGTCGGCACCTGGGAGGCGGGGGTCGCCGACGGGCTGCTGGGTGAGGACCTCCGCCTCGCCGTCGTACGCCGCGCCGAGCACCCGGCCCTCCTGCCCGCCACCGAGGTCGAGCGTGGCCAGGACCAGGAGATCGCCGCGGCCGCGGCCACCCTGGCCGTGCGCCGCCACGCCGGCAGGTCACGGGTGGTGCTCGGACCCGACGGCAGGCTGGTCGAGCGGACCGGCAAGGACCTGCGCGAGGTGACCCTGCTCGTGGGGTCCGGCGGGGTGCTCCGGCACGCCGGGCCACCGGCCGCGCAGCGCATCCTCGCCGGGTCGACCGGCGACTCGCCGCAGGGCTGGCAGCTTCCCGCGCACCCGCGGACCGTGGTGGACCGCGACTGCGTGCTCGCCGCGGTCGGGCTCCTCTCGGAGCGGCGACCGGCCGCGGCGGCGGCGCTGGCACGTAGCCTGTCGACGTGCGACGAACCCCCCGGACGTTGATCTCCGGTCTCCGGGCGCGAGCGCGTTCCCGGGAGACCGAACGGGCCGAGCTCACCCGGGCGGCCAGCCAGGCCGAGAGCGACAACCTGGAGCTGCGCGAACGGATCGCCCAGCAGTGGGCCGACATCCGCGCCACCCGCCGCGCCATGGACGCACGACCGGAGATCGCCGGGGGCCCGTCCAACCTGCGCCGAGGCCAGGTGCCCTACGGCGTCGACCTCGCCGCCGCCTGGGCCTGGCGCTTCCTGGTGATCAGCCTCGCCACCGCCCTCGTGCTGTGGCTGCTCAACTACTTCCTCGTCGTGGTGCTGCCCGTCGTGATCGCGCTGCTGATCGCCGCGCTCGCCACACCGGTGGTCGCGTGGGCGCAACGGATCGGCGTCCCGCGCAAGCTGGCCGCCCTGGTCGTGGTGGTGCTCGGGATCGGGTTCATCGCGCTGCTGGTCACCTTCGTGGGCAACCAGGTCTCGCAAGGGGTCGGGGACCTCGGCAAGCAGGTCGCCGACGCCATCGACCAGATCCGCCTCTGGCTGCGCGACGGGCCGCTGCACGTCACCGACTCGCAGATCAGCTCCGCCCTGGACAAGGCGCAGCAGCAGATCTCCGGCTACAGCAGCGACGCGGTCGGGAAGGTCACCGAGGTCGGCACCGCGGTCGGGCACGTCGTGGCCGGCATCTTCATCGTGCTGTTCGCGACGTACTTCTTCCTCGCCGACGGCCCCGTGATCTGGGCCTGGCTGGTCCGGCTGTTCCCCCGGGCCGGACGGCTCCGGGCGGACTCCTCGGGCCGGGTGGCCTGGCGCTCGCTGACCCAGTTCGTGCGGGCCACCGTGCTCGTGGCGGCCACCGACGCCGCCGGCATCATGATCGGCGCGGCCGTCCTCCAGGTGCCGTTCGTGAGCGCCATCGGCGTGCTGGTCTTCCTGGGTGCGTTCATCCCGATGATCGGTGCCTTCGTGTCGGGGACCGTGGCCGTCCTGGTGGCGCTGGTGGCGCAGGGGCCGATCACCGCCCTGCTCATGTTCGGGGTGGTGGTGGCCGTCCAGCAGCTCGAGGCGCACGTCCTCCAGCCCTTCTTGATGGGCCGGTTCGTCTCGGTGCACCCGCTCGGGGTGATCGTGGCGATCGCCATGGGCGTGATCGTGGCCGGCATTCCCGGTGCCCTGATCGCCGTGCCCCTCGCGGCCTCGATGAACGCGGTGGTCCAGCACCTCGCGAGCGACACCGAGATCGGGGAGGTGCCCGGGGAGGTGTCCGGGGAGATGTCCGGGGAGATGTCCGGGGAGATGTCTGGGGAGGTCCCCGACGAGGCGCCAGACGCCGCCCGGGCCGACAGGCAGGTCGACAGGCGGGCCGACACGCAGGCGGGGGAGGTCGCCGACCGCCGCGACGTCCCCCCGCCCGACGCCTGACCCGAGCCACGGTGCTCGCGCAGCGACCGGCCGTGGGCTCACCCGGCCGCTCCTCTCCGCCGGCGGAGAGGAGGCGATGGCGCACCTAGGGTGGGCTCATGAGCGTGACACTGGCTGACATCGAGGACGTCGTCGAGCTCGTCGACGAGGTCGCGATCGGCACGCCGATGGAGGACTCGCGGTGGCTGCAGGCGATCGTCGGGGGTCCGGTGCTGCTCAAGTGCGAGAACCTCCAGCGCACCGGGTCGTTCAAGATCCGGGGGGCCTATGTGCGGCTCTCCCGGCTCAGCGCGGAGGAACGCAGCCGAGGTGTCGTCGCCGCGTCGGCGGGCAACCACGCCCAAGGGGTGGCGCTGGCCGCGCAGCTCCTGGGGATCCGGGCCACGGTGTTCATGCCCGAGGGGGCGCCGATCCCCAAGGCCAACGCCACCCGTGGGTACGGCGCGGACGTCCGCTTCCGCGGCGCCTACCTCACCCAGGCCCTGGTGGCTGCGCAGGAGTTCGCCGAGGAGACCGGCGCGGTGTTCATCCACCCCTTCGACCACGCCGACATCGTGGCGGGCCAGGGCACCGTCGGCCTGGAGATCCTGCGCCAGGCGCCCGAGGCGGCGAGCGTCCTGGTGCCGACCGGAGGCGGCGGCCTGCTGGCCGGGATCGCGCTCGCGCTCAAGACCGTCCGGCCCGACGTGCGGGTCGTCGGCGTGCAGGCCGAGGAGGCGGCCGCCTACCCGACGTCGCTGCGCACCGGTGCCCCGGTCGCCCTGGAACGGATGTCCACGATGGCCGACGGGATCGCCGTGGCCCGCCCCGGAGACCTCCCGTTCGCCCTCGTCTCCCAGCACGTCGACGAGATCGTCACCGTCTCCGAGGAGGCCATGTCACGGGCCCTGGTGCTGCTGCTGGAGCGGGCCAAGATGGTCGTGGAGCCGTCCGGGGCGGCCGGCGTGGCCGCGGTCCTCGACCAGCCGCAGCGGTTCGAGACCCCGATGGTGGCGGTGCTCTCCGGCGGCAACGTCGACCCGCTGCTGCTCGGCAACCTGATCCGGCACGGCATGGCCTCGGCCGGGCGCTACCTCAACCTGCGTTGCGTGATCCCGGACCGCCCCGGAGGACTGGCACACCTGCTCACCGAGCTGGCCGACTCGGGGGCCAACGTCCTCGAGGTCTCGCACGAACGGACCTCCACGACCCTGCACGTCGGGGAGGTGGAGGTGCGGCTCCAGCTGGAGACGAAGGGGCCCGAGCACGCGGAGGAGGTCCTGGCCCGGCTGCGCGAGCACGGCTACCACGTCATCGAGTAGTGCTGTGCCGCAGCCGGCGGGGGCGTCAGCCGGTGTAGGGGACCGCCTCGACGATCTCGGCCTTCTGGTCCTTGCCGTTCGGCAGGAGGTAGGTGACGGTCTCGCCGCGCTTGGCGCCGTCGATGGCCTGGCCCAGGGGCGACTGCGGGGAGTAGACCTTGATCTCGTCCCCGGCCATCTCGCGGGCACCGAAGAGGAAGGTCTCGGTGATGTCGAGGCCCACCAGCTGGACGGTCACCTTCATGCCCGGCTCGACGACACCGTCGTCGGCGGGGGTCTCGCCCACCTCGGCGCGCTCCAGCATGTCGACCAGCTGCTGGATGCGGCCGTCGACCTTGCCCAGCTCGTCCCGGGCAGCGTGGTAGCCGGCGTTCTCCTTCAGGTCGCCCTCGTCCCGGGCGTCGCTGACGCGCTTCACCACGGCGGCGCGGGCGGGGCCGCGCAGCTCGTCGAGTTCGGCCGTGAGGTCGTCGTACTTGGCCTGGGTCAGCCAGATCACGTCGCTCTGGGTCGGCTCGGTCATGTGAGACTCCTACTGATCGAAGAACCGGTTGCAGGGCAAGTAGGCGATATTACCAACCTCGGGGGCGGGAGCAGAATCGAGTCAGCGGGGGCGGGACTGGTCCGGCGTGGTGCAGCCGACGACCTGCACCGAGGTGGCGGGGCGCTCGGTGCGCAGGCTGACCTCCCGGCGGAGGCGTCCGTCCACGCCGGAGACTCGGAAGTTCAGCTCGCCCACCACGGAGTGGTCCGTGCCGTAGGCCCGCACCAGGCAGCTGGCCCGCACCTGCTCGTCGCGGGTCCGGACCTCGACCACCGCATCGACGGTGTGCTCGTCGACGACGTCGAAGGAGCGCAGCGCGGACTGCACCTGCGGGGTGCTCTGGAACCACACCGCCCACGCCAGCCACACCAGCGCCACCAGTCCCACGAGGCCCGAGACCGCGATGCCGAGGCGCCGGCGCCTCGGGGCGACGGTGCCGTAGCGAGCGGCCATCGCCTGGTCGGACTGGTTCACCTCTCGGATTCTGCCACCCACCCCGCTCCCTAGGATGGGCGGCATGCTGCGCCTGATGCATGTGCACGCCCACCCCGACGACGAGTCGAGCAAGGGTTCTGCCTCCACGGTGAAGTACGTCAAGGAGGGCGTCGACGTGCACGTCGCCACCTGCACCGGGGGCGAGGCCGGCTCGATCCTGAACCCGAAGATGGACCGGCCCGAGGTGCTGGCCAACATCTCCGAGATCCGCCGCGAGGAGATGGACGCCGCCCGGGAGATCCTCGGCGTGCGCCAGGACTGGCTGGGCTTCGTCGACTCCGGCTGGCCCGAGGGCGACCCCAAGCCGCCGCTGCCGGAGGGCTGCTTCGGTCTGATGGACCCGGAGGTCGCCGCCGAGCCGCTGGTGCGGCTGATCCGCAGCTTCCGGCCGCACGTGCTCACCACCTACGACGAGAACGGCGGCTACCCCCACCCCGACCACATCGCGTGCCACCGGGTCTCCGTCGTCGCCTTCGAGGCGGCCGGCGACCCCGATCGCTACCCGGAGGCCGGCGAGCCCTGGCAGCCGCTGAAGCTCTACTACCACCACAGCTTCAACCGCCCCCGCACCCAGGCACTCCACGACGAGCTGCTGCGCCGCGGCCTCGAGTCGCCCTACGCCGAGCGGCTCGCCGACTGGACCCCCGACCCGGCCCACGACGCGCGCATCACCACACGGGTGCCCTGTGGGGAGTACTTCCCCATCCGCGACCAGGCGCTGCTGGCCCACGCCACCCAGATCGACCCCGACGGCCCGTGGTTCCGCGTGCCGCTGGAGGTGCACCAGGCGGCCTGGCCGACCGAGGACTTCGAGCTGGCGCGCTCGTTCGTCGACAGCGACCTGCCCGAGGACGATCTGTTCGCGGGGATCCGGGGTCGCGCGGACCTGGAGACCTGAGAGGATGGGGCCATGCACGTCTTGATGCTCCTCGCGCCGCTGCTCGTGGACGGGGCCGACAAGGTCCCCGCCGACAACGACGTGAAGGCGGGCTGGGTCGCGTTCGGGGTGTTCCTCGCCCTGGGCATCGCGGTGGCCCTGCTCGGGTGGAGCCTGAGCCGGCACCTGCGCAAGGTCCGGGACAATGCCGAGAGCGGTGTCTTCGACTCGGCCGACGAGGCGCGCCACCACACCTCCTGACCGACCTAAGCATTCGCTTAACTGCCGTTGACGGGGCCTGCGGGGGCGGTGATAGTCGGGTGATCCACCTCACCCGGAGGTCACCGTGCAGGTACCTGCCCCCTTTGACTACGAACGCGCCACCAGCGTCGACCACGCCATCAGCCTCCTCGAGCGGCTCGGTGAGGAGGCCCGGCTGGTGGCCGGCGGCCACAGCCTGATCCCGATGATGAAGCTGCGGCTGACCGACCTCGAGTACCTCATCGACATCAACGACCTGCACGACGAGCTCGGCTACGTGCGCGTCGGGGTCGAGGAGGTCCGCATCGGGGCGATGACCCGGCACCGCGAGCTGTTGGAGTCCCCCGAGCTCGCCGCCGTGTTCCCGATCTTCGCCGACGCCGAGCGCGTCATCGCCGACCCCGTGGTGCGCAACCGCGGCACCATCGGCGGCTCGCTGTGCCAGGCGGACCCCTCGGAGGACCTGACGGCGGTGTGCACCGCGCTCGACGCCCGCTGCGTCATCCAGAGCTCGTCGGGGGAGCGGGTGGTCTCCATGGAGGAGTTCCACCGTGGCCCCTACGAGACCGCGGTGGGTCAGGCCGAGATCCTCACCGAGGTCCGGCTGCCGGTGCGTCCGGGCGGCTCGAGCGCCTACGCCAAGGTGGAGCGGCGGGCCGGCGACTGGGCCGTCACCTCTGCCGGGGCGGCGGTGTGGATGCAGGACGGCGTGATCACCGACGCCCGCGTGGGGCTGGCGGCGGTGGGACCCAACACGGCGGGGATCCCGGCGATCTCCGAGGCGATGCGCGGCCAGCGGCCGAGCGAGGAGCTCTACGAGCAGGCCGGCGAGCTGGCGGCGGCGAACTGCTCACCCGCGACGGACAACCGTGGCACCGACGCCTACAAGCGCCACCTCGCCGACGAGCTCACCCGCCGGACCCTGCGCACCGCGGTCCAGCGCATCGAGGCCGGCCTGGCCGGCGACCAGGCCGGTTCCGGCCCCGAGGGAGGGACACGCTGATGCAGGTCACGATGACGGTCAACGGGGAGAGCGTGACCCGGGAGGTCGAGGGGCGGATGCTGCTCGTGCACTTCCTGCGCGACGAGCTCGGCCTGACCGGCACCCACTGGGGGTGCGACACGAGCAACTGCGGCACCTGCGTGACGTGGTTGGACGGAGAGCCGGTCAAGTCGTGCACGGTCCTCGCCGCGATGGCCGGGGGCCGAGAGGTGCGCACGGTCGAGGGCCTGGAGAGGGACGGGGTCCTCGACCCGGTGCAGGAGGGGTTCATGCGCTGCCACGGCCTGCAGTGCGGGTTCTGCACCCCCGGGATGCTGATGACCGCCCGGGCCCTGCTCGACCGCGAGCCGCACCCCGAGGAGCAGCAGATCCGCGAGGCGATCTCCGGGCAGATCTGCCGGTGCACCGGCTACACCACCATCGTGCGCTCGATCCAGTGGGCCGCCGACCACCCCGACGGCCCCACCACCGACCAGCCCGAGCCGGCGGCCGCCGGCGCGGAGAGCGGGAGCGAGTGATGACCACCGTCGAGAACGGCACTGCAGGCGTCGCCGCCGCCCAGGAGGACCTCGAGCACGCCGACAACGACCAGACCCCCATGGGACACGGGCGGATGCTGCGCAAGGAGGACCCGCGCTTCATCCGGGGCATGGGCCACTACGTCGACGACATCCAGCTCACCGGCATGCTGCACCTCGCGATCCTGCGTGCCCCGCTCGCCCACGCCACCATCCTCAGCATCGACACCAGTGCCGCCCAGGCGCACCCGAAGGTGAAGGCCGTGATCACCGGGGCGGACCTCGCCGAGCAGGGCCTGGCCTGGATGCCGACGCTCTCCAACGACGTGCAGGCGGTGCTCGCCACCGACCGAGTGCGCTTCCAGGGGCAGGAGGTCGCCTTCGTGGTGGCCGAGGACCGCTACTCCGCGCGGGACGCGCTCGAGCTGATCGACGTGGAGTACGACGCCCTCGACCCCGTCGTCGACGTGCGCCAGGCCCTCGCCCCCGACGCGCCGGTGATCCGCAGCGACCTCGAGGGCAAGGCCGACAACCACTGCTTCGACTGGGAGACCGGCGACGCGGACGCCACCGAGGCGGTCTTCGCCCAGGCCGACGTCGTGGTGAAGCAGGACATGGTCTACCCGCGGGTGCACCCCGCGCCGATGGAGACCTGCGGCTGTGTGGCCGACTACGAGCGGGTCTCGGGGAAGCTGACGCTGTGGACCACGAGCCAGGCCCCGCACGCCCACCGCACCGTCTACGCCCTGGTCGCCGGGCTGCCCGAGCACAAGATCCGGGTGATCAGCCCGGACATCGGGGGCGGCTTCGGCAACAAGGTGCCGATCTACCCGGGCTACGTGTGCGCGATCGTCGCCTCCCTGGTCATCGGCAAGCCGGTGAAGTGGGTGGAGGACCGGACCGAGAACCTGGTCAGCACCGGCTTCGCCCGCGACTACGTGATGCAGGGCGAGATCGCGGCCACCAAGGAGGGCAAGATCCTCGCGGTCCGGACCCACGTGCTGGCCGACCACGGTGCCTTCAACGGCACGGCGGCGCCGACGAAGTACCCCGCCGGCTTCTTCGGGGTGTTCACCGGCAGCTACGACCTCGAGGCGGCGTACTGCTCGATGACGGCCGTCTACACCAACAAGGCCCCCGGCGGGGTCGCCTACGCCTGCTCGTTCCGGATCACCGAGGCGGTCTACCTCGTGGAGCGCCTGGTCGACTGCCTGGCCCACGACCTGGAGATGGACCCGGTCGAGCTGCGGCTGAAGAACTTCATCAAGCCCGACCAGTTCCCCTACACGACCAAGACCGGCTGGGTCTACGACTCCGGCGAGTACGAGCGCGCGATGCGGCTCGCCCTCGAGCTCGCCGGGTACGACGACCTGCGTCGCGAGCAGGAGGAGAAGCGCGCGCGTGGCGAGCTGATGGGGATCGGCGTCTCGTTCTTCACCGAGGCTGTCGGCGCCGGCCCGCGCAAGGACATGGACATCATGGGCCTGGGCATGGCCGACGGCAGCGAGCTGCGGCTGCACCCCACCGGCAAGGCCGTCCTGCGGGTCTCCTGCATGAGCCAGGGGCAGGGGCACGAGACCACGTTCGCCCAGATCGTGGCGGAGGAGATCGGCATCCCTCCGGCCGACATCGAGGTCGTCAACGGTGACACCGACCAGACCCCGTTCGGGCTCGGCACCTACGGCAGCCGCTCCACGCCGGTCTCGGGGGCGGCAGCGGCTCTGGTGGCGCGCAAGGTGCGCGACAAGGCCCAGATCATCGCCTCGGGGATGCTGGAGGTCTCGGTGACAGACCTGGAGTGGCAGCACGGCTCCTTCCAGGTCAAGGGAGACCCGGGTCGGTCGGTGACCATCCAGGACATCGCGATGCGGGCCCACGGCGCCGGTGACCTGCCCGAGGGCATCGAAGGGGGACTGGAGGCGCAGATCTGCTACAACCCCTCCAACCTCACCTACCCGTTCGGTGCCTACATCTGCGTGGTGGACGTCGATCCTGGCACGGCCGAGGTGACGGTGCGCCGGTTCGTGGCCGTCGACGACTGCGGCACCCGCATCAACCCGATGATCATCGAGGGCCAGGTCCACGGCGGGCTCACCGACGGGGTCGGGATGGCGCTGATGGAGATGATCTCCTTCGACGAGGACGGCAACTGCATCGCCGGGTCGTTCATGGACTACCTCATCCCCACCGCGCTGGAGGTCCCGCACTGGGAGACCGGCCACACGGTCACGCCGTCGCCGCACCACCCGATCGGCGCGAAGGGCGTGGGGGAGTCGGCCACGGTCGGCTCGCCGCCGGCGGTGGTGAACGCGGTGATCGACGCCTTGAAGCCCTACGGGATCCGGCACGCCGACATGCCGCTGACCCCTTCGCGGGTGTGGGACGCCATGCAGGGCCACCCCACCCCGCCGATCTGAGGTGGCGCCGGTGACCACGACGATGTCCGAGCGGGCGGCCGAGCTGACCCGCACCGGAGTGCCCTTCGTGCAGGCCACGGTGGTGCGTGCCCAGGAGCCGACCTCGGCCCACGCGGGCGACCGGGCGATCATCCTCGCCGACGGCACCCTGGAGGGGTTCGTCGGCGGGCACTGCGCCGCCGGCTCGGTGCGCACGGCGGCCCTGGGGGCGCTCGACAGCGGGGAGAGCGTGCTGCTGCGGGTGCTGCCGGACGACCAGGACGTCTTCCCCGCCGCCCCCGGCGCGAGCATCGTGGTGAACCCCTGCCTGTCCGGAGGCGCCATGGAGATCTACCTCGAGCCGCTGCTGCCCTCGCCGGTGCTGCACCTGGTGGGCACCTCACCCACCGCCGACGCCGTCGCCGCGCTGGCCCCCGCGCTGGGCTTCGTGCTCGACCGTGCCGACGACGACCGGGCCCACGACCGGGCCCACGACCGGGCCGAGGGTGGAGCCACCGTGGTGCTCGTCTCCACCCACGGCGGCGAGGCCGGCCCGGTCCGGGCCGCCCTCGACGCGGGCGTCGGCTTCGTCGGCGTCGTGTGCAGCCGGACCCGGGGCGAGGCGCTGCGGGCGGAGCTGGCGCTGACCGAGGAGGAGTCCGCCCGCGTGCACCTGCACGTCGGCCTCGACATCGGGGCGCGGACCGCGCCGGAGGTGGCCCTGTCGATCATGGCCGCGGTGGTGCGCAGCATCCGGGTCGACGGGCTCGCGGGCCCCACCGGCCCCGTCGTCGAGCCGGCCGCGCCGGCCCGGCAGGCGGTGGACCCGGTCTGCGGGATGACGGTCACCATCGGCCCGGACACCCCGCACGCGGTGGTCGACGGCGCCGAGCACTGGTTCTGCAACCCCGGCTGTCGCGACAGCTTCGTTGCCGGTCGCGCTTCGTGAGCGTCGCGGCCGTCGTGCTGGCCGCCGGCGCCTCCCGGCGCCTCGGCCAGCCCAAGCAGGTGCTCCCGCTCGACGGGGCCACGGTCCTGGACGCCGCCGTCTCGGTCGCCCGGGACTCGGCCTGCTCCCCGGTGGTCGTGGTCCTCGGGGGCGCCGCGGAGCAGGTGCGCAGCGAGGTCGACCTCTCCGGGGTGCAGGTCGTGGAGAACCACGAGCACGGCGCGGGCTGCTCCACCTCGATCCGGACCGCGGTCGAGGCCCTGCCCGAGGACGTCACCGGGCTGGTGCTCCTGCTGGGCGACCAGCCGCGGGTGCGGGTGGAGACCATCCAGGAGCTCGAGGCGACTGCCCGCGGACACGCCGTCGGCGTCTGCGAGTACGACGACGGCCTGGGCCACCCGCTGTGGTTCGACCACACGATGTTCGCCCAGCTGGAGACGATGCACGGCGACAAGGGGGTCTGGAAGCTGGTGGACTCCGGGGCCGGCGGTGCCGACGTCGTCCGGGTCCGGGTGGCCGGAGCGGTGCCTCGCGACATCGACACCTGGGCCGACTACGAGGCGATGCTGGCGGAGCATCCGTGAACGAGCCGCTGGCCTCGCCCGGGGCCGTGCGCGCCGGATTCGACGAGCACGGCTACCTCGCCGACGAGGGCATGGCCGCGGCGGTGTTCCTCGCGCTGCGGCTGGGGATGCCGCTGCTGCTCGAGGGGGAGCCGGGGGTGGGCAAGACGGCGGCCGCGCACGTGCTGGCGCGCTGTCTCGACGTACCCCTGGTCCGGCTGCAGTGCTACGAGGGCCTCAGCGCCGCGGAGGCGCTCTACGACTGGAACTACCAGCGGCAGCTGCTGGCGATCCGGCTGGCGGAGTCGCGCGGGGAGAGGCTCACCGAGGCCGACCTGTTCAGCGAGGAGTACCTCATCGAGCGACCCGTGCTGCGCTGCGTGCGGCACACCGGGTCGCAGCCGCCGGTCCTGCTGGTCGACGAGATCGACCGGGCCGACGACGAGTTCGAGGCGCTGCTGCTGGAGGTGCTCGGCGAGGGGTCGGTCACCGTGCCCGAGATCGGCACGTTCACCGCCGTCCGGCCACCGGTCGTGGTGCTCACCTCCAACCGCAGCCGTGACCTGCACGACGCGCTGCGCCGGCGCTGCCTCTACCACTGGCTGGAGTACCCCGAGCCGGAGCGGGTGTGCGCGATCCTGCGGCGCACGGTGCCGGCCGCCGGTGAGGACCTGATCGCGTCGGCGGCCCGCTTCGTCGGCCGGGTGCGGGACCTGGAGGTGGACAAGCCGCCGGGAATGGCCGAGGCGATCAACTGGGTGGCGGCGCTCTCCGCTCTCGGCGCCACCGAGCTGGTGCGCGAGACGGTGGTGCCGACGTTGGGCGCGGTGGTCAAGACCGTCGACGACCGCGACCTGGTGCTCGGGGGCCTGGACTCCGTCCTCGATGAGTGAGCCCACGGCCATCCTGCGCGGCGTCGACCGGGCCGCGCTCGCCGCGGCGTTCGGGGACCGGCTGCGTCGCGCCGGCGCCGGGGTGCCCACCACCGCGCTGGCCGACCTGTGCCAGGCGCTGGGGGCAGCCCCGCCCGAGGACGTGGAGGACCTCTACTGGGCGATGCGGGTGACCCTGGTCCGGCGCCACCCCGACCTGGAGACCTTCGACCGGGTGTTCGCGGCCGCCTTCCGCGACAGCGACCTCGGTGGCGACCCGCACGCCCGGCGCCGGGGGCCGCAGCCCGAGGCGACCGCGGCCGAGGACCCGCTGGTCTCGGTGCCCGGGCCGCGCCGGCAACCCGAGGAGGAGCAGGGCGGCGACCTGCCCTGGCACACCCTGCCCCGCGCCCGGGCCGAGGAGGGGCCGGCGGAGGACACGTCGCTGCTGCTCCCCGAGCTGCTGCCCAGCGCGCTGGCCGGGATGTCGGAGACGCCGTTCGAGGAGTTCGACGACGAGCAGCTGGCGATCCTGGGACGTTGGCTCGAACGCGCCGCGCCACGGTGGCCGGTGCGCCGCAGCCGGCGGGTCCGCACCGGGCGGCGCGGCGAGTCGATCGCGCTGCGACGCACCATCGCGGCCTCGGGCCGGGCGGGGTTCGAGCTGCTCGAGCTGCGTCGCGAGCGGCGGGTGGACCGGCCCCGTCCGCTCACCCTGGTCACCGACGTGAGCGCGTCGATGCAGTCCTACTCCGCGGCATACCTGCACCTGATGCGCACCTTCGCCCGCACCGGCCGGGCCGAGACGTTCGCGTTCTCCACCTCGCTGACGCGGATCACGCCGGCACTGGTGCACCGTTCGGCCCGGACCGCGCTCGAGCTGGCCGAGGAGCGGGTCGTGGACCGGTACGGCGGCACGCACCTGGCCGGCGCGCTGCAGGACCTGCTGGCCTCCCGCCACGGCTCGACCCTGCGCGGTGGGGTGCTGGTGGTCGCCTCCGACGGCTGGGACTCCGACGACCCCGAGCTGCTCGGGACCGTGCTGGCGCGGATCAAGCGCCGGGTCCGACGCCTGGTCTGGCTCAACCCGCGGGCCGGAGCGGCCGGCTTCGAGCCGCTCGTCGGGTCGATGGCTGCCGCGCTGCCGCACTGCGACGCCTTCTTGCCCGCACACACGCTGGCCGCCCTCCCGGAGGTGTTCGAGGCCGTGGCCGGGGCCGGGGTCAGCTCCACAAGGTGACGTGCACCGCCGGCCGGAACCGGCCCACGCCGGCCCCCTCGCCGCGCAGCATGGCCTGGGTCGCGCGCGGGGTGGCCACGAAGCGGACCAGCTCGGCTCCTGCGGAGGACCGCTGGCCGCCCGCCAGCACCCAGGTCGCCCAGGAGCCGCCGGTGCTCAGACGCGGCGCGTCGATGCGCACGAGGCGCCCGCGGCGCAGGTCCTCGCGCACGGTGAAGCCCATCGCGATGGCGAGCCCCATCCCGCGCCTGGTCTCGGCCAGGGCGGCGGCGTCGCTCTGGTAGATGCGCTGCCGCTGCTCGGGCACGCCGATGCGGTGCAGCAGGCCCGAGGTCTCACCCGCCGGGGCGACCGCGCCGGGGCCGAGGTGCCAGACCTGGTCGGGGAGCAGGTCGAGGCCGACACCGCCCTGCGCGACGGCGTGCTCGGGCGCCGCGACCACGACGACCTCGTAGCCGAGGAACGGCTGCTGCACGACCTCGTCGTCGACGGGCCCGGTCGGGCCGAGCGCGACGTCCACGGCGCGGGAGGCGAGCAGGTGGGGGAAGTCGGGCACCGGGTGGACGCTCAGCTCGACGTCGAGATCGCGGGCCCGGCTGGTGAACAGGCTGATCAGGCCCGGCGCCGCGTGCTCGGCGAAGGGCTCGGAGGAGGCGATCCGCAGCAGCCGTCGTCCGCTGCCCGCCTCGCTGACCTCGAGCACGGTGCGGCTCTGCAGGTCGAGGATCTCCATCGCCCGGCTCGCCAGGCGCAGGCCACCGGGGGTGAAGGCCAGGCCCGAGGGGGTGCGGGTGAACAGGGGGTCGTCGAGCTCGGTGCGCAGCTGCTTGAGGTTCATCGAGACCGCGGACTCGGTGGTGCCCAGCTCCTCGGCGGCGCTCTTGACCGACCCCCGGCGTACGACGCAGGCGAAGGCGCGCAGCTGGGTGGGCGTCACCTACGGACCACGTGGACGAGGGCGTCCCAGGCGGTGCGGGTGCTCCCAGAGTCGTCCCCAGAGTCGTCCCCAGAGTCCTCCCCAGAGTCCTCCCCAGGGTCCTCGGGGGAGGCGACCGCTCGCGCCACCCGCTCGGCGCGCACGACCTCGAGGTCGACCCCGGCGAGGTCCTCGAGGACGTCCTCGGCGGTGTAGAGCACGCTCGGCTCCTGCGGTCCGCCGGTGCCCTCGCTGAGGTTGGTGGAGTCGTGGGCGATCACGAACAGCACACCGCCCGGGGCGAGGGCGTCGAACGAGCGCCGCACCGCAGTGCGCCGGGCCTCGGGCGCGACCTGGAAGTAGGCCAGCACGACGAGGTCGAGGTCGGTGGGCAGGGGAGCGGTGAGGGCGTCCCCGACCTGCCAGTCGACCCGGTCCTCGACCTGGCGGCCCTTGCCGATGGCGACCGAGGACCAGTCGAGCGCGGTGACGCGCCAGCCGTGCTCGGCGAGCCAACGGGCGTTGCGACCCTCCCCGCAGGCGAGGTCGAGCGCACGGCCGGGTGGCAGCGCGGAGAGCTCGGACTCGACGAACTGGTTGGGTCCGGCCGACCAGACCAGCTCGGTGGCGGCGTACCTCTCGTCCCAGGCGGCGGCATCCACGTGTCTCTCCTTCGCCCCGGGCTCAGTCGGCGCTCTGCTGGGCGTCGATCTGGCGGCGTACGTCGTCCATGTCGAGGTCGCGAACCGCGGCGATCAGCTGGTCGAGGGCAGCCGGCGGCAGCGCCCCCGCCTGGCTGAAGACGAGGACGCCTTCGCGGAAGACCATCAGGGTGGGGATGGAGGAGACCTGCGCTGCGGCGGAGAGCTGGTGCTGCTCCTCGGTGTTGACCGACCCGAAGGCCAGGTCGGGATGGGACTCGGAGGCGGCCTCGTAGGTGGGGGCGAACTGGCGGCACGGTCCGCACCAGCTCGCCCAGAAGTCGACGAAGAGGATGTCGTTGTCCTGGACGCTCGACTCGAAGTTCTCCGCCGTCAGCTCGATGGTGGGCATGGTTCGAGGCTAGGCGGCTGGACTCCACCAGTCGAGGGCGCCTCCTCCGGCCGCGCCGCCGGCCGGTCCTGCGGCACGAGACGCACGCGGATCCAGGTGCTCGTCGGCTTGCCTCAGGCTCCTCGGTGAGACTGGGGGTCTGCACGCCATCGACAGCGCCGAGCAGGCAGCGAGCACCCGTGACCTGCGGGACGCCGACCTGCCGCGGGCGCAGGAGGGACTGTGACCATGCACAGCGATCATCGGGTCGGGAGGCTGCTCTCGGCCGCGGCGGCGGGGGTGCTCGGGCTGATCCTGGCCGGCATCGTGATCTTGAACCTGCACATCCTCGCGGGCCTGGAGGAGGGCTATGCCGCCAGTCCGCGCCAGGTCTGGGACCACTCGGCCCTGCTCGCCGTGGTCGACGTCGTCCTGCTGCTGGCCGGTCCCGTGGGCGGCGTCGTGGTGGCGTGGAGGTGGTCGGGCGGCGCTCGGCAGTCCGGGCGAGTCGGGCCAGTCGGGCCAGACGGGACGGCCCGACCGCCGAGAGCCCGGTTGATCCGGCTGCTGGTGGGCACCTCTCCTCGATGCTCAGGTCGTCCTGGGCGGGGCCGCCAGCATGAGGGCAGGGATGAGCGCGAGGGCGAGCAGGCCGCTGCCCAGGGAGAGCACGGCGTAGCTGGTCGCGTCGACGACGATCCCGGAGAGGACGCCGCCGGTCGCCCCGGCGAGGGCTACCAGCACGTCGATGCTGCCTTGGGTGCGAGGCCGGTTGGCGGGTCCGGTGGCGTCGACCACGAGGGCGGTGCCGGAGATGAGGCCGAAGTTCCAGCCGAGCCCCAGGAGGACCAGAGCGGTGACGGTGAGGGGCAGGGAGTCGCCGGGGCTCAGCGCGGCGGTCATCCCTGCCGCCAGCAGGACGATCCCGGAGGCCACGGCCATCGCGGTGCGCCCGAGGCGGTCGACGAGGACTCCGGTCAGCGGTGAGGGCAGGTACATCGCAGCGATGTGCAGGCCGATGACCATGCCGACCTCGCCGAGGCCGTGGTGAAGGTGTCGCATGTGGACCGGGGTCATGGTCATGATGGCGACCATCGAGATCTGGGTCAGGACCATGATCGTGGCGCCCACGTAGGCCCCGGACCCGGGGCGGGTGCCGGCGCGCGGGAGCTCCGGCGCGGCCAGGTCCGCCTCGGCGGCCACGCCGAGCGGTGGGTCGGCGACGGCAGCCCCGGTCTCGAGGCGGCGGGCGAGCAGGAGCGGGTCGGGTCGGAGCAGCGCGAAGAGGACCCCACCGGCGGCGGCGTACGCCACGGCCGCGAGGAGGAAGGGCCCCGACAGCGCGGGCAGACCCAGGCGCAGAGCCAGGTGGCCGAGCGGGCCGACCAGGTTCGGTCCCGCCACGGCACCCAGTGTCGTCGAGACGAGGGCGACGCTGATGGCCCTGCCGCGTGCCGCGGGTGCGGCGAGGTCGGTCCCCGCGTAGCGGGCCTGCAGGTTGGTCGCCGTGCCGGCCCCGTAGACGAAGAGGGCGAGGAAGAGCAGCGGCACGCTGTCCACGGTGGCCGCGACGACCACCCCCGCAGCCCCGAGCCCCCCGGCCAGGAACCCGAACCCGAGGCCCACCCGTCGACCGGCGCGCTGGCTGATCCGTCCGACCAGGTACGCCGTCAGAGCCGAACCCAGCGTGAACAGCGCCGTCGGCACGCCGGCGAGACCGTCGGTGCCGAGCATCTCGCGCGCCAGCAGGGCACCGACGGTCACGCCCGCGGCCAGGCCGGCACCCCCGAGGACCTGGCCCAGCACGACCACGGCGAGGGTCCGGCGCTGCACGTGGGCCCGCTCGAGCTCCCGCGCGTCGACGGGGTGGTCCGGCGCAGCGGCCGGCTCGGGTCGTGCCGACACCGCGGTCACCTCCTCCCGGGCTCGCACCGCTGCGACGTAGGTGTCTCCCACGTGGCTCCCAGTCTGTACGGGCCGAGGGAGGGAGCGTGGCAGGCAGACCGCCGGGGGTCAGAGCCAGGTGGGCCTGGCTTTCCGGGTACGGCGGGGCGCAGAGTGCAGCCATGCCCCCGCAACGATCCTGCACCGTAGGCCTGACGCCGCTGGAGACCCGGCGCGAGGTGATCCTGCACGTGGCCGAGCGCGCCGAGGCACTCGGCTACGACGCGTTCCTCCTCGCCGAGGGATGGGGTCACGACGCGGGGGTGCTGCTCGCCGAGGTCGCGACCCGCACGGACCGGATCCGGATCGGCACCGGGGTGCTCAACATCTGGGGTCGCACCCCCGCGAGCATCGCCATGCTCGCGGCCTCGCTCCAGGAGGTCTCGGGAGGCCGGTTCGTCCTCGGCCTCGGCGCCGGCAGCCCACCCCTGGCCGAGGGTCTCCACGGTGTCCCGTTCACCGCGCCGGTCCAGAAGCTGGGGGCGGCGACGCGGCAGGTGCGGCGCCTGCTCGCCGGCGAGCGTGTCGACCCCGTCGTGCCGGGCCGCCGCTCACTCAAGCTGGGTGTCCTGCCCGCGACCGAGGTGCCGGTCCACCTGGCCGCGCTCGGCCCGCGCGCCGTGCGGCTGGCCGGAGAGCTGGCCGACGGCTGGGCGCCGTTCCTGCTGCCGCTCTCCGGACTCGGGGCGGGCATCCGCCTCCTCGAGGAGGGGGCGGCACGCGGCGCCCCAGGTCGCTCGCTGCCGCTGGTCGGGCCGTGCATCCCGACCGCCGTCTCGGCCGATCCGGCCGTCGCGCTCGAGGTGGCGTCGTGGTGGGTGGTGTTCTACCTGGTCAGCATGGGACCCCTCTACCGCGACACCCTGACCCGGCTCGGCCACGGCGCAGCGGTCCAGGCGGTGCTGGCGGCCAACCCGACCTCGCGCACCTTCGAGGTGCCGGAGCGGGCCCGCGGCCTGCTCGACGAGCTCACCCTGTGGGGCGAGGCGGAGCATGCCCGAGCGGGCCTGGACCGGTGGTACGCCAGCGGCGCCCAGGCGCCGGCCCTCATCCTCCCGCCCGGTCGTCCGCTCGAGGAGCTCGACCACATCCTGGAGGCCCTGCGCCCCCGAAGCGATAGCGTGGAGGTGCTCGCCGAGACCGGCTCCACCACCACCGCTGGAGGTGAAGGTTGAGATCACCACGACCGGGTCGCGATCACGGGCGAGCCGATGCCTCCTCGACGGTCAGCTCGGCCGTCGGCGCGACCTCCAGGCGCGCGTCGGGGATCGGCTGCCCGCTCCGCACGGAGCGGCCGAAGGTGCCCTCGGCAAGCCGCTGCTCCGCTCGCTCGATGGCCGCAAGTCGCTCCCGGAGGCTCGACTCCACGGCGTTGTCGACGCCCTCGGACTCCAGCGCGTCCGCGGTGTCGCCGGAGTCGCCGATCTCCTGCTCGGCCTCCCGATCGGCTCCACCGGACCGGTTGGCTTCGACCAGCATGGCCTCCACCTCGGCTCTCTCGGCAGCCAGCAGCGTGCGTGCGCGAGCTTCGTCCATCGTGTGGTCCTCTGTCTTCCTCGTGGTTGCGACTCTCCTTCCTACGCCGTGCAGACCTGGGATGTCGAGATCGCCATGCCGGAGCGGTCGTCGAGACGTCGCCGGCTCCCCTGCTCGCGGCCGGCGCCCCGCGCACGGATCGGCCGGGGTTTCGAACCGAGTGCCGTGGGCAGGTCACTGACATGCGAGAAGTCGAGATCGACAGCTTGTCCCTGGAGCGCCTGGCTCCGCTGCTCCTGGACGGGCGGAACGAGGCGCTCCAGGAGAACGTCGTGGCCGCCCGGACGCTGCTGGAGGGTCGGGTGGTGTGGAACGTCAGCGCCACCGCGACCGGCGGTGGCGTCGCCGAGATGCTGCAGGCCCTGCTGGCCTACAGCCGCGGCGCGGGCGTGGACACCCGATGGCTGGTCCTCGACGGCAGCCCCGCGTTCTTCGCGATCACCAAGCGCGTGCACAACCTCCTGCACGGCACTCCCGGCGACGGAGGCGAGCTGGGTGAGGCCGAGCGGGAGACGTACGAGGAAGCGCTGAGGCCGAACATCGAGGACCTCCGGTCCCGGGTGCGTGCGGGTGACATCGTCCTGCTGCACGACCCCCAGACGGCCGGCATGGTGGTGCCGCTGCTCGAGACCGGCGCCCGCGTCGTCTGGCGTTCCCACATCGGCCGCGACACCGACAACGCACACACCGATCGTGGTTGGGAGTTCCTCCGGCCCTACGTCGGGCGCGCGCACGCCACGGTCTTCTCGCGGCGCCAGTACGCCCCCGACTGGGTGGACGACGACTGGGTGCGCATCATCCCGCCCTCGCTCGACCCGTTCAGCACCAAGAACGTCGACCTGGACGACGACGTCGTCCTGGCGACGCTCAACCGTGCCGGAGTGCTCGACCTGCCCGGCCATCCCGACGAGATCGAGTTCTGCCGACGGGACGGGTCCTCGGGGAGGGTGCGCCACCACGAGGCCCCGTTTGCCGCCGGTGGCATCGTGCCCGGTGACGCGCGGGTCGTGATGCAGGTCAGCCGGTGGGACCACCTCAAGGACATGAGCGGCGTGATGACGGCGTTCGCCGATCACCTGGACCGGATGCCCGCCGACGCGCACCTGCTGCTGGTCGGCCCCGACGTGACGGGGGTGAGCGACGACCCCGAGGGGGCGCAGGTGCTCACCGAGTGCGTCGAGCAGTGGAAGACCCTCTCCTCCCGCGCGCGGTCCCGCATCCACCTCGTCGCGTTGCCGATGGACGACGGGGACGAGAACGCGCACATCGTCAACGCGCTCCAGCGCCATGCGCAGGTCGTGGCACAGAAGAGCCTCGTCGAGGGCTTCGGTCTCACCGTCACCGAGCCGATGTGGAAGGCGCGCGCCGTCGTCGCCTCGAAGGTCGGTGGCATCCAGGACCAGATCGTCGACGGCGAGAGCGGGCTGCTCCTCGGTGACCCCGAGGATCTCGAGGCCTTCGCGGACCTGCTCGTGGCGGTGCTCGGCGACCCGGAGCTCGCCGCGCGCCTGGGCAGGAGTGCCCGCGAGCGGGTCACGGCGGAGTACCTCGGCGATCGACACCTGATCCAGTACGTCGAGCTGTTCCGCGAGCTTCTGGAGGGTTGAGGTCCGACCTCGCGGCCAGCCCCGCACCACTCGTCCTCGGAAGGGCCGCCCGCCGAGGACGGTCGGACGAGGCCGGGTGGGTGGGCGACGCAGCTGGTTGGCAGACTCGGCCGATGGACTCCGAGTGGCAGACAGGTCCCGCAGACCGGGGCACGAGCGCCTGGGTGAGGACACCGATCACTGCTGACCTGGTGCGCGGTGCGCTCGACCTGGAGCCCACGGAGCGAGGGCTGCTGCCGCACCGGCTCCCGAGGTGGGCGCGCAGCCAGGTGCCCGATGACCAGCTCGCCATGGCCGAGGCCCAGCCGTCCGGCGTGCGGGTGGTGATCCACACCAGTGCCACGGTGGTCGAGCTCGACGTGCTGCCCACCAAGATGGCCTACGTCGGCGCACCACCGCGTCCTGACGGCGTCTATGACCTGGTCGTCGACGGGCGCCTGCTCAGCCGGACACGTGCGGCGGGAGGCAACACGCGCACCGTCGACATGCGTACGGGTGTGATCGAGACCAGTCGTGGTGAGGTCAGCACGCTGCGGTTCACCGGCCTGCCCGTGGGCGCGAAGGACATCGAGATCTGGCTCCCGCACAACGAGACCACCGAGCTGGTCGCACTGCGGACCAACGCTCCTGCCGGGGCCGGGCAGCACCGGGGGCGCAGGGTGTGGCTGCACCACGGCAGCTCGATCAGCCACGGATCCGACGCCGAGAGCCCGACGACGACCTGGCCGGCGATCGCTGCGACGCGCGGGGGAGTCGACCTGGTCAACCTGGGGTTCGCCGGCAGCGCGATGCTCGACCCGTTCACCGCGCGAACCATGCGGGACACCCCGGCGGACCTGATCAGCGTCAAGCTCGGCATCAACCTGGTCAACGCGGACCTGATGCGCCTGCGCGCGTTCGCGCCCGCGGTGCACGGCTTCCTCGACACCCTGCGCGAAGGGCACCCGACCACGCCGATCCTGGTGGTCTCGCCACTGCTGTGTCCCATCCACGAGGACACCCCCGGCCCGGCCATGCCCGACCTCACCAACCTCAGCGAGGGCAAGCTCAGCTTCCTCGCCACCGGAGACCCCGCGGACCCCACGCGCCTCACGCTCGGCAGGATCCGGGAGCAGCTCGCGAGCATCACCGCCTCACGAGGCACCGAGGATCCGAACCTGCGCTACCTCGATGGCCGCGACCTGTACGGCGAGACGGACTTCGCGGAGCTGCCGTTGGCCGATCAGCTGCACCCGGGCGCAGCGGCCCACCGCCGCATCGGCGAACGGTTCGCCGCGCTGGCCCTCGGGCAGGAGTAGCGAGCGACGGGCGGGCCGCGTCTACGATCGACGGTGTGCCCACCCAGGTCGTAGACGTCGCCGGCGGCGGCTCGCACCACGAGCGGCCGTGCCGCAGGGCCGACACCTGTCGGCGCGGCGTCTCGGAAGGCTGACCCGGTGCGCGTGGCCCTCCAGGTGACCTGTCTCAACGACGCGTTGTTCCCCGACGCCGGGAAGGCGGTGGTCACCCTGTTGCGTCGGCTCGGCGTCGACGTGGAGTTCCCCGAGCAGCAGACCTGTTGTGGTCAGCCGATGATCAACACCGGCTACCTCGACGAGGCGCTGCCGGCGGTGCGCAGCTTCGTGGACGCCTTCGAGGCCTACGACGCCGTCGTGACCCCGTCGGGGTCCTGCGCAGGGTCGGCCCGGCACCAGCAGCGTCTCGTCGCCAGGAGAGCCCGCGACGAGCGGCTGGAGCGCCGGGTGGCCCGGCTCGAGCCCCGCGTCCTCGAGCTCTCGGAGTTCCTCGTCGACGTGCTCGACGTGACCGATGTCGGCGCCTCCTTCCCGCACACGGTGACCTACCACCCCACCTGTCACTCGCTGCGGCTGCTCGGGGTCGGGGACCGGCCGCGCCGACTGCTCGAGGCGGTGCGCGGGCTGAGCCTGGTCGACCTTCCCCGTGCCACCGAGTGCTGCGGCTTCGGCGGCACCTTCGCGCTCAAGAACGCCGACACCTCGGTCGCGATGGGCTGCGACAAGGCTCGACACGTGCGCGAGACCGGTGCGGAGGTGCTGGTGGCCGGGGACAGCTCCTGCCTGATGCACGTCGGCGGCCTGCTCTCGCGGCAGCGGGCCGGCGTGCGCACGATGCACCTGGCCGAGGTGCTGGCGGCGACGGAGGGAGACCCGGGATGACGGCCACCTTCGTCGGCATGCCCCCGTTCCCCGAGGCCGCCCGCTCTGCCCTGGCCGACAGCCAGCTGCGGCACAACCTCGCGCACGCGACCGCCACCATCCGGGACAAGCGGGCGCGGGTGGTCGCCGAGGTCCGCGACTGGGAGGACCTGCGGCTCGTCGCAGCGGCGATCAAGGACGCGACGCTGGCCGACCTCGACCGGCACCTGCTCGACCTCGAGGCGGCGGTCACCGCGGCCGGTGGCACCGTCCACTGGGCCAACGACGCCACCGAGGCCAACCGGATCGTCGCGGGCATCGCCCAGTCCCACCAGGTCGACGAGGTCGTCAAGGTCAAGTCGATGGTCACCCAGGAGATCGGACTCAACGAGGCCCTCGCCGCGGAGGGCATCGCAGCGTGGGAGACCGACCTGGCCGAGCTGATCGTGCAGCTGGGCGACGACCTGCCCAGTCACATCCTGGTCCCGGCGATCCACCGCAACCGCGCCGAGATCCGCCAGCTCTTCCGGGACCGGATGGCCGCCGCCGGCAAGCCGGCTCCCGAGGGACTCACCGACGACCCGGCCGAGCTCGCCGGCGCCGCTCGACTGCACCTGCGCGAGAAGTTCCTACGGGCCAAGGTCGCCGTCTCCGGGGCCAACTTCGCCGTCGCCGAGACCGGCACTCTGGTGGTGGTCGAGTCCGAGGGCAACGGCCGGATGTGCCTGACCCTGCCCGAGGTGCTGGTCTCCGTGGTCGGCATCGAGAAGGTGGTGCCGACGTGGCAGGACCTCGACGTCTTCCTGCGGCTGCTGCCACGCTCCTCGACCGGCGAACGGATGAACCCCTACACCTCCACGTGGGCCGGCGTCACCCCCGGCGACGGGCCGCAGGAGTTCCACGTCGTCCTCCTCGACAACGGCCGCACCCGGGCGCTCGCCGACGACGTGGGACGTCAGGCGCTGCGCTGCATCCGGTGCTCGGCCTGCCTCAACGTCTGCCCCGTCTACGAGCGGGTCGGCGGCCACGCCTACGGGTCGGTCTACCCGGGTCCGATCGGCGCCATCCTCAACCCGCTGCTCAAGGGCGTGGGTGAGGACGCGCAGACCGACTCCCTGCCCTATGCCTCCTCGCTGTGCGGCGCGTGCTTCGAGGTCTGCCCGGTGCGCATCGACATCCCCGAGGTGCTGGTCGACCTGCGCGCGCAGGTCGTCGACGCCCACCGCAGCGACCACAGGCCCACGGCCGAGTCGCTGACGATGAAGGCCACCGGTGCCGCGTTCGGGTCGCCGCGGTGGTGGGCGCTGGGCGAGCGGGTCGCCGGCCTCACGGGCCGGTTGCTGCGCCGGGGGAGCAGGCCCCCCGGTGGCGCCGCGTGGACCCAGGCACGGGACCTGCCGGTGCCGGCACGCGAGTCGTTCCGGGCCTGGTGGAAGCGGACCCAGCGGTGAGCGCGCGCGCGGAGATCCTGGCCCGCGTGCGCGAGGCCACCGCCGGCGTGGTGGCACCTCCGCGACCGCCGCTGAGCCCCTCGGGCCCACCGTCGGTCGGGCTGTTCGTGGATCGGTGCGCCGACTACCGCGCCGCGGTGGAGACCTGCACGGCCGCGGAGCTGGCGCAGCGGGTGGCAGCGGCCGTCCAGGGACGGGTGGTGGTCCCCGCCGGCCTTCGCGTCGAGGTCGAGGGCGCCCTGCTCGACGAACCGTTCAGCTCTGCCGATCTCGACCGGATCGACACCGTGGTCACCGAGGCGGCGGTCGCCGTCGCCGAGACCGGGACCATCGTGCTCGACCACGGGCCGGGGCAGGGCCGCCGGGCCCTGACCCTCGTCCCCGACCGGCACGTGTGCCTCGTGCGTGCCGAGCAGGTGGTCGCCGACGTCCAGGACGCCCTCGCCGTCCTGGACCCGCGCAGACCGCTCACCTGGATCAGCGGGCCCTCGGCCACCAGCGACATCGAGCTCGACCGGGTGGAGGGAGTGCACGGTCCACGCCACCTCCACGTGCTGGTCGTCGACGGCTGACCTCCGCACTGCTCGCCCGGCGCCTGGAGAGTCCCGGCCCGGGCGGCCCGGCGGCGTGCTGGCGGTGCTCCCCGTCGCGCTCGTCGGCACCCTCCTGGTGATCCCCACCAGGGGCGAGATCCCGGTCATCCTCGCGCGGCCGTGCTGCTCTCCTGGCTGGGGTGAGTCCGGACCTTGCGGTGCAGGTGCCGGGCAGGCCATCGTGCAACGAAGGCATCGAGCAGGGGAGCGGACGCATGGTCGAGATCCACGGGACGTCGGACGCCAGGCTGGCCCCGGTCAGGGACGTGCTGGCCGAGGAGCTCGAGCACGGTGAGGAGCTGGGCGCGAGCATCGTGGTCGACGTCGGTGGGGAGACCCTGCTCGACGTCTGGGGCGGCTGGCGCGACCAGGCGCGGACGACGCCCTGGACCGAGGACACGATCGTCAACGTCTGGTCCACCACCAAGACGGTGACCAGCCTGGCCGCTCAGGCGCCGTGGTGGGAGCCGGGCACGGTGGTCCCGGGCATCATCGGCTCCGACCGCTCCGAGGCCTACGTGCGGGCGATCCACGAGTGCCTGGGCTGAACGAGCTGTTCGGGGCTCGCCTGGAGCGCTGGCGACCCGACCTCGAGGCCGCGCTCGCGAAGCTCTTCGACGAGCCCGAGGAGGTCCTCGAGCGCCTCGTGCAGATCGCGGCGGACGGCTTCGCGGCGCGGCCCGATGACCTGCACGCGCTGGACCTGAAGCGGTCGTTGGCCCCGGACTGGTTCCAGCGCGAGGACATGGTGGGCTATGCGGCCTACGCCGACCGGTTCGCCGGCACCCTGCGCGGAGTGGGGGAGCGGGCCGACTACCTCGCCGGGCTCGGGGTCACCTACCTGCACCTGATGCCGCTGCTGACCCCACGGACCCCGCCGAACGACGGCGGCTACGCCGTGCAGGACTATCTCAGCGTCCGCGCCGACCTCGGCACCACGGAGGACCTGCGCCACCTCACCACCCGCCTGCGTCAGCACGGCATCAGCCTGTGCCTCGATCTGGTCCTCAACCACGTCGCCCGGGAGCACGAGTGGGCGGAGCGGGCGCGGCGGGGCGAGTCGCGCTACCGCGACTACTTCCACGTCTACGACGACCGCCGCATCCCCGACGAGCTCGAGCGCAGCCTGCCGGAGGTCTTCCCAGACTTCGCCCCCGGCAACTTCACCTGGGACGACGACCTCGAGGGCTGGGTCTGGACGACGTTCAACGACTACCAGTGGGACGTCGACTGGGCGAACCCCGACGTCTTGTGCGAGTACGCCGAGATCATCCTCGAGCTGGCCAACCACGGTGTCGAGGTCTTCCGTCTCGACGCCATCGCGTTCCTCTGGAAGCGTCCGGGCACCAGCTGCCAGAACCAGCCGGAGGTGCACGCGATCACCCAGGCGCTGCGGACCCTCACCCGGATCGCGTGTCCCGCGACGCTGTTCAAGGCCGAGGCGATCGTGGGCCCGCAGGACCTGTTGGCCTACCTGGGGCAGGGCGAGCACCACGGCAAGGTCAGCGACCTCGCCTATCACAACAGCCTGATGGTGCACATCTGGTCGATGCTGGCCAGCCGGGACGCCGGGCTCGCGGCGTACTCCCTCCAGCAGCTGTCGACCCCGCCCAGCACCACCGCGTGGGTCACCTACGCACGCTGCCACGACGACATCGGCTGGGCCATCGACGACGACTGTGCCGCCGCGGTGGGACTCACCGGCTACGGCCATCGCCGGTTCCTCTCCGACTTCTACGCCGGCACCTTCCCGGGATCGTGGGCGCGGGGGCTGGTCTTCCAGGAGAACCCGGTCACCCACGACCGGCGGATCTCGGGGAGCCTCGCGTCGTTGGCGGGCCTGGAGGCCGGCGACCGGTTCGCGGGCGACCGGATCCGGCTGGTGCACGCCCTGGTCCTCGGCTTCGGTGGCCTGCCGGTCATCTGGATGGGCGACGAGCTCGGTCTGCTCAACGACCCCGCGTGGGCGTCGGTGCCCGAGCACGCCGACGACAACCGGTGGGCCCACCGGCCGGTGCTGCCGTGGCCGCCCCCACCGGACACGCACGGGGTGCAGGCCGGGCTACGTTCCCTGGTCGCGGCCCGCAAGGCGCTGCCGCACCTGCACGCCGCGGTCCCGGCCGAGATCCCCGACCCTCACGACCCCGGCGTCCTGCTCGTCGTGCGCCGCCACCCGCTGGGCACGATGCTCGGCGCCTACAACGTGACCGACACCGACCGGGTGCTGCCCCACCGGGCACTGCGCGACGCCGGCCTGGATCCCGAGCAGGTCGTCGACCGGATCACGGGGGCACGGCCGACCGGGCACGACGAGGCGTTCCACCTCGCGCCCTACCAGGCCTGCTGGCTGGTCCGCGCCTGAGCCACCGCGCACCGCCCTGGCCCTGGGCCCGCCAGCTGACCGACCTGTCCCCGGACGACGTCACCGGGCCTCGGCAGTGGTGGTCCGCCTCTGCGTCGCGGCGTTCACCGAGGCTGACGCCGCTCCCGACCCCGACCCCGGCCCGGAAGCTGGGTCGGGTCGACGTCGACGTGAGCGTGGCTCTCGGCGCGTGCCCGGATGCCGCGCAGCATCCGGCGCAGCATCGCGAAGTCGCCGACCTCCATCAGGGTGCGCCACACCAGCGCGGCGACGGGGTGCCTGCCCTCGAAGCTCGCCCGGATGCGGGTGACCAGCCGGGTCCCGCCGTCGGGCGTCGCCTGGAGCGACCAGGCCCAGGTGCTGTCCAGCTTGGCCCACAGCAGCCAGCGCGGCTCGTCGTAGGCCACGACGCGGAAGCTCGTCGCCTCGGAGGGCTCGGGGGACATCGGGACCAGCGACCCCGGCTCGAGGTGCTGGAGTGCGGGCACGATCTCGCGGGCGCTGGGACGTCCCAGGTTGTCGAGCAGGTCGTTGCTGTAGAAGCCCGCGCGCCCGCAGCCCACCTGCACCAGCCATGGCCACACCAGCGACGGCGGTGCCGCGACGTCGATGGCCCGCGTGCTGCGGTAGGTCGCCCCCGCCGAGAGGTCGTCGCCGGGCATCGGTGCCGCGACCTCCTCGTCGGTGGCCCCCCATCGCAGGTGCCAGCGCCGGTAGAGCGGGGAGGTGAGGAACACCGGCAGGTCGACCAGGACGTCGCGCACCTCCGCGAGCAGCGTGGCCGGACCGACGTGGTGCACCACGGAGACCAGGTGGGCCCCCAGCGCGACCTGGGCCGAGCCGATCACGACGTAGAGCGGGTGGAAGAAGCTGAGCTCGCGGATGAAGGCCAGCTCCACCGCGATCCAGGCCACGAGCAGGGTCCCGACCGCCACCGAGGCGGCCCCCGTGCGTCGGTCGGCACGCAGGGCGAGCACTGTCAGCACGGCGTTGGGCACCGCCACCCAGAGCACGAGCGCCGTGCCGCCCAGGGCGGCACTGCCCCACGGCAGCCGGGCGGTCAGGCCAGGGCCGAGGCTCAGCACGCCGAGCGCGAGGAAGACGCCGCCCGCGGCGGCGGACACGGCGTTGAGCAGCCCGGTGATCGCAGCGAGCAGCAAGCCCGGTCGAGCCCGAGCGATGTCGTCCGTGCCCATGCCCACCCTCCTCCGGTGACCGGCCCCACCCTGGGTCCAGGCTCGCGGGGACGGGCCGGTGCTGCCCAGGGCAGGAGGTCCCCTCGTCAGGGGACGGTCGGATCGAGATGATGGGGGCGTGACTGCGAAGGTTCCGAGCCCAGCCCTGGCCACGCTCAGCCACGAGCGCTTCTGGGAGCCCGGGTGGGTCTACGAGCGCAAGCTGGACGGCCAGCGGTGCCTGGCCGTGCGGGACGGCGACGGCACCCGGCTCTACTCGCGGTCCGGTCGCGACGTCACCGTCGCGTTCCCGGAGATCGCCGAGGCGCTGGACCACCAGGCCGCGGGCGGCTTCGTCGTCGACGGCGAGGTGGTCGCCTTCGAGGGGTCGCGCACCAGCTTCGCGCGGCTGCAGCCGCGGATCCACCTCACCAGCGCCGAGCGGGCCCGGGCCACCGGGGTCGCGGTCTGGTTCTACGTCTTCGACGTGCTGGAGGTCGACGGCGACGACGTCCGCGACCGTCCGCTGCTCGACCGCAAGCGGATCCTGCGACGCCTGCTCACCTGGGAGGACCCGATCCGCTCGACGCCGCACCGCGTCCGGGCCGGCGAGGACTGGTTCGCCGAGATCTGCCGCCGGGGGTGGGAGGGGCTGATCGCGAAGCGCGCGGACGCGCCGTACGCCGCCGGGCGCACCGACCGCTGGCTGAAGTTCAAGTGCGAGGCCGGCCAGGAGCTGGTCGTGGTCGGGTGGAGCGAGCCGACCGGGTCGCGGGTGGCCCTCGGGGCGCTGCTGCTCGGCTACCACGAGCGCTCGGGCGGCGAGGACCGGCTCGTCTACGCGGGCAAGGTCGGCACCGGGTTCTCCGACGACGTCCTGCGCGACCTGCACCGGCGCCTCTCGGCGCTGGAGGTCGACGAGTCGCCGTGCACCGATGGCCGGCTCCCCTCCGCCGGGGTGCACTGGGCCCGGCCCGAGCTGGTCGCGGAGGTGGCCTTCACCGAGTGGACCGACGCCGGCCAGCTGCGCCACCCGCGCTACCTCGGGCTGCGCACCGACAAGGCGGCCGGCGACGTGGTCCGGGAGGCACGATGAGCGAGCACCCCGAGGTCGCCGGCGTCGAGATCTCCAAGCCGGACAAGCAGCTCTTCCCGGCCACGTCCTCCTCGCCGGCGGTGACCAAGCTCGACCTCGCGCGCTACTACGCCGACGTGGCGCCGCTGATGCTCCCGCACCTGCGCGGCCGACCGGTGAACATGCAGCGCTTCCCCGACGGCATCGAGGGGCCCTCCTTCTACGAGAAGAGGGTGCCCAGCCACTTCCCGGACTACGTCGAGACCGTGGAGGTGCAGACCGCGGACGGCCCGCAGCGCCAGGTGGTCGTCTCCGACGAGCGCAGCCTGGTCTACCTGGCCAACCAGGGCTGCCTCACTCCGCACACCTGGCTGTGCACCACCGCCGACCTGGACCGTCCCGACCAGCTGGTCTTCGACCTCGACCCCTCGGTCCCGGACCTGCGGGCCGTCCGTCGCGCCACCCGCCTGGTCGGCGAGCTGGCCGAGGAGCTGGGCCTGACGGCGTTCGTGAAGACCACCGGCTCGCGTGGCTACCACGTGCTCGTGCCGCTGCGACGGGAGCGGGGCTTCGACGAGGTGCGCTCGTTCGCCCGGGACCTCGCGCAGGTGCTGGTGGACCGCGAGCCCGCGCTGCTCACGCTGGAGGCCCGCAAGGACAGGCGCGGGCAGCGGGTGCTGGTCGACGTGCAGCGCAACGCCTATGGCCAGACCGCGGTCCCGCCGTACGCCGTGCGCGCCCGGCCGGGCGCGCCGGTGTCCACGCCGATCAGGTGGGAGGAGCTGTCCCGGATCGAGCCGGACCGGCACACCGTGCGGTCGCTCGGCCGCAGGACGGCCCGGACCGGGGACCCGTGGGAAGGGCTGCGGCAGCACGCCCAGGGCCTCGGCCGCGCCATGCAGCGACTGGCGAGGCTGCGCGCATGACCCCGCTCAGTCCTCCTCGAGGTCGTCGTTGGTGCGGCCGCTGAGCACGGACTCGTTCTGCGTCGAGGTCGGGCGGCGGCGCCGGTCCGCTCCCGCGTCGTCGACCTTGACCAGCATCCAGTTCGCCTCGTCGCCGCCCATCTTGGTGTGCGTGAGCGCGAAGGCGCCGGCGAGCTTCTCGCCGTGCAGCTCCACCTTGAGATGACCGCCGGAGAGGGCGTCGCTCAGCGGCACCGGGTCGCCGTCCTTCTCGGTGAGGTTCTCGAAGGGGCCGGTGTCCCACACGACCACGGTGCCGGCGCCGTACCCCTGCTCGATCCGGCCCTCGTAGTCGGCGTAGTCCAGCGGGTGGTCCTCGGTGCGGTGCGCCAGCCGCTTGTCGGAGGGATCCAAGGAGGGGCCCTTGGGGACCGCCCACGAGACCAGCACCCCGTCGATCTCGAGCCGGAGGTCGAAGTGCAGGTTGGTGGCGTCGTGGCGCTGGACCACGAAGACCGGGCTGTCGCCCGAGGGGCTGCCGCCCGAGCCCCGGGGCTCGTCACTGGTCGAGCCCGACCGCTTCTCGCGGTAGTCGTCGAGCCGTTCTCCACTCATCTCAGTCTCCTTCCCCGTCGCGGGAGCGACGGCGGTCGTCGGGCAGCCGGTGCGTGCGGCCGCTGCGGTCGAGGTGGTCGAGCAGGGGGAGGGCCACCCGCCGCGAGGTCCCGAGGGCGGTGCGGGCCTCGCTGGCGGTGAACGGCTGGGGCAGCTCCCGCAGGATGGCCGCAGCCCGCGCGTCGGCGTCCGGGAGGAGCACGACGTCCTCGGCCAGGCGCAGGACACGCCGGTTGCGCTGCAGTGCCGCGAGCACGGCGGGGTCGGCCCCGAGCTCACGCAGCCGGGACCGGTCCGGGGCGGCGAACGGGTTGGTGGCCAGGGACTCGCGGATCCCGGCCAGCGCCGCCGCGGCCGCGGCCGGCAGCTCGTCGTCCCCGGGGCCCAGCACGGCGCCGCCCTCCTCCCGCAGGGGAGCAGCGACGAGCGCGGACACGATCTCGGGGGCCGGCACGCCGAGCCGGTGGGCGGCCGCGGCCGTGGTCAGCGGCCCGGCGAGGGGGGGCTGCCGGTCGACGAGCTCGCGCAGCGCCGCGCGCAGCTCGCGGGCGCGCTCCGCGCCGACGAGCCAGTCCCCGGCCCGGACCGCGCCGCCCGGCATCGGGGTGGACGGCACGCCGATCGCGGCGAGGTCGGAGGCACGCACGATCCCGCGGATGCCCAGCTCGCGGCGCAGGGTGCCGTCGTGGCCGCGCAGCGTTCTCGCCCGCTCGGTGGCGGCCCCCCGTCCGGTGAGCGCCGGCGGCATCGGGTCGACCACGCGGATGCCCCACAGCTCCCGGCTGCCCGGGTCCCGCAGGAGGGCGTGGTCGCCCACGCGCAGGGGCAGTGGCCGCTCCAGCCGCAGGCGGGCGAAGTCGTCCCCGAGCGGGCGGGCGTGGACGCCGACCAGAGCGGACCCGACGTGGAGCAGCGGGCGCTCGGGCAGGCCGGCCGCCCCGACGAGTCGCACGTCGACGACCGCCGTGGGCGAGAAGGCGTCCGGGGTGACCAGTGGCGTCCCGCGGTCGATGCGCTCCGGCGCCCGGCCGCCGAGGTCCAGCGCGACCCGCGCGACCGCGTCGACCCGGTCGCGCGGCACCTCCAGCGCCTCGATCCCGCGCACCCGCACCCGGTCCGCCCCTGCCTCGAGGACGTCCCCGGTCGCGATGGAGCCGGTCGCCAAGGTGCCCGTCACCACCGTGCCCGTGCCGCGGACGTGGAAGCGCCGGTCCACCCAGAGCCGCACGTCGGCCGCCGGGTCGACGGCAGGGACCCTGCGCAGCACCTCGGCCAGCGTGGAGCGCAGCTCGGCCAACCCGGCCCCGGTGCGGCCGCTGACCGTGACCGCGGGCGCCCCGGCCAGTGACGTCGCGTCCAGCTCGGCCCGAGCCCGCGCCAGGATCACGGCGGGATCGGCCAGGTCGCTGCGCGTGACGACCAGCACCCCGCGCCGGACGTCCAGTGCGTCCAGGGCGGCCAGGTGCTCGGCGGCCTGCGGCATCCAGGGGTCGTCGGCGGCCACGACGAACATGACGACCGGCACCGGTCCGACGCCGGCGAGGGTGGTGGCGATGAACCGCTGGTGTCCCGGGACGTCGACGAAGGCCACCTCGCCGACCCCGGCCAGGTCGGTCCAGCAGTAGCCGAGCTCGATGGAGAGCCCGCGCTGCCGCTCCTCCCGCAGCCGGTCGGGGTGGCGACCGGTCAGCGACTCCACCAGCGTCGACTTGCCGTGGTCGACGTGACCCGCGGTGGCGACGACGTGCACCTCAGGCCTCCGGGTGCCGGTCCAGCGCGCGGCGTACGGCGAGGGCGAGCAGGTCGTCCTCCTCGGGCGCCACCGCGAGCAGGTCGAGCAGCAGCCGTCCCTCGTGCACCCGCCCCACCACGGGAGGGTCACCGGCACGCAGCTGCGCCGCCAGGTCCTGCGGCAGGGCGAGCGCCACGCTGGGCAGGACCACGCCGGGCGCGCCCCCACCGCCGACTCGTCCCTCGGCGGCCACCACCTCGACGTGCGCCCAGCCCACCTGCTCGGCGACCCGTCGGGCCCGTGACCACAGCTCCTCGGTGTCCGTCGCGAGCGCGGTGGCCACCGGCGGCGTCGGCCCGGTCAGCGTGGCCTCCAGCGCCGCGAGCGTCAGCTTGTCCACCCGCAGGGCACGGGCGAAGGGATGCCGCCGCAGCCGGCGCACCAGCCCGGCCTCGCCGAGCAGCAGTCCGCACTGGGGGCCGCCGAGCAGCTTGTCGCCCGAGGCCGTGACGAGATCCGCGCCGGCCCGCAGGACGCTGGCGGCGTCGGGCTCCTCGGGCAGCCGCGGGTGCGGCGCGAGCAGGCCGGAGCCGATGTCCACCACCACGGGTACGCCGAGCCCGGTGAGCGCGGCCACCGGGACCGTGGAGGTGAAGCCCTCGACACGGAAGTTGGACGGGTGCACCTTGAGCACGAACGCGGTCTCGTCGTCGACGGCCGCGGCGTAGTCCTCGGCTCGCACCCGGTTCGTCGTGCCCACCTCGCGCAGCTCGGCCCCGAGGGACTCCAGCAGGTCCGGGATGCGGAACCCGTCGCCGATCTCGACCAGCTCCCCGCGGGCGACCACGATGTGCCGGCCGCGGGCCAGGGCGCAGGTGACCAGGGCGAGTGCGGCGGCGCCGTTGTTCACCACGTGCACGCCGCCGGCCTCGGGGACGGCAGCCGCGAGCGCGGCCATCGCCTCGGCACCCCGGGTCCCGCGGTGGCCGGTGGCGAGGTCGAGCTCGACGTCGGTGCTGCCGGCGGCCACCGCGAGCGCCTCGCGGGCGGCCTCGGACAGGGGCGCGCGACCGAGGTTGGTGTGCACCACCACCCCGGTGGCGTTCACCACCCGTCGCAGCGACGCGGCGCCCACGGGCAGCTCCTCCAGCACGGTGGAGAGCACCTCCTCGGGCGCGACCTGACCGCCGCGGCACCGCTCCAGGACCGAGACCACGACCTGCTTGACCCGCCGGCGCCCGAGTCGCTGGACGGCCCCGGCGAGGGTGGGGTCGTCGAGGACGGCGTCGGTGCGCGGTGTGCGGCGACGTGGATCGGACAGGCTCACCACCCCGGTCCTCCTGGTGCGTGGCGCGGACGGATGTTGGCGGAGGCGGACGGGAATCGAACCCGCCTGACCGGGATTCCCGGCCACAACGGTTTTGAGGACCGCGCCCGTCACCAGACGAGGAACGCCTCCGCGCCCAATGTAGACGGCCGTGTCCCCTGTCCTGAACTCGTTGTCTCTGGCAAGGTTTGTGATGTCCACGACGAGTCACTGGGAGAGCGAGGGGTGCAGGGTGGGGTTCGCGCAGTTCATCGGGTCCTGGCCGCTCGTGCGGCAGGTGACCGGCGACGACCCGTGGGGCCGCGGCGCGGCCGCCCGGTCCCAGCGCAGCGAGGAGCTCGCTCCGCGCACCCGCGAGGCGGACCAGGTCGTGGACTCGGTGTGCCCCTACTGCGCGGTGGGCTGCGGTCAGAAGGTCTTCGTCAAGGACGGTGCCGTCACCCAGATCGAGGGTGATCCCGCCAGCCCGATCTCGCGCGGCCGGCTGTGCCCCAAGGGCAGTGCCAGCAAGCAGCTGGTCACCTCCTCGAGCCGGGTGACGAAGGTCCGCTACCGCCGTCCGCACGGCACCGAGTGGGAGGACCTCGACCTCGACGTCGCGATGGACATGATCGCCGACCGGGTCGTCAAGACGCGCAAGGAGTTCTGGGAGTGGGAGGCCGAGGACGGCACCCGACTGCGCCGCACGATGGGCATCGCCAGTCTCGGAGGAGCGACCCTCGACAACGAGGAGAACTACCTCATGAAGAAGCTCTACACGGCGATGGGCGCGATCCAGATCGAGAACCAGGCCCGCATTTGACACTCCTCCACCGTTCCCGGTCTGGGGACGAGCTTCGGCCGGGGAGGGGCCACCACCTTCCAGCAGGACCTCGCGAACGCTGACTGCATCCTGATCGAGGGCTCGAACATGGCCGAGTGCCACCCGGTCGGGTTCCAGTGGGTGATGGAGGCCAAGCGCCGAGGCGCCACGGTGATCCACGTCGACCCGCGCTTCACCCGCACCTCGGCCGTGGCCGACCTGCACGTGCCGCTCCGGGCGGGCACCGACATCGCCTTCCTGGGCGCGCTCGTCAACCACGTGCTCGTCAACGAGCTCGACTTCCGCGACTACGTCGTGCACTACACCAACGCCGCCGCGATCGTCGATGAGTCCTTCGAGGACACCGAGGACCTCGACGGCCTCTTCTCCGGCTACGACGCCGAGGCCCAGCAGTACGACCCGCGCACCTGGCAGTACGCCGGGGCACCGCAGGCGCCGGCGGCGGGGCAGCGGGACCCCGACCAGCCGGGCGGACCGAAGGCGGCGCTCAGCGAGGGCGAGGAGCACGACGTCGCGCAGTCGGAGACGGCCGGGTCCGGAGGCCCCTCGGTGGGGGCCAAGCCCGAGCGCGACGAGACCCTGCAGCACCCGCGCTGCGTCTACCAGATCCTCAAGCGGCACTTCGCGCGCTACACCCCGGAGATGGTCGAGCAGGTCTGCGGCGTCTCGCCGCAGCAGTTCGCGCAGGTCGCGGAGGCGCTGACCAGCAACTCCGGGCGCGAGCGCACCAGTGCGTTCTGCTACGCCGTGGGGTGGACCCAGCACTCCACCGGGGTGCAGAACATCCGGACCGCCTCGATCCTCCAGCTGCTCCTGGGCAACATCGGTCGCCCGGGTGGTGGGATCCTCGCCCTGCGCGGGCACGCCAGCATCCAGGGCTCGACCGACATCCCCACGCTGTTCAACATCCTCCCCGGCTACATCCCGATGCCGCACGCCCGGCACCACGAGGACCTCGACTCCTTCGTCGCCGAGGACGCCGGCAAGACCGGCTTCTGGGGCAACATGCGGCAGTACACCGTCAGCCTGCTCAAGGCGTGGTGGGGCGAGGCGGCGACGGCCGAGAACGACTTCTGCTTCGACTACCTGCCCCGGCTCACCGGGCACCACGGCACCTACGACACCGTGGTCAACCAGATCGAGGGGCGCAGCAAGGGCTACTTCGTCGTGGGGGAGAACCCCGCGGTCGGGTCCGCCAACGGCAAGCTGCAGCGGCTGGGCATGGCCAACCTGGACTGGCTGGTGGTGCGCGACCTGGCGATGATCGAGTCCGCGACCTTCTGGAAGGACGGCCCGGAGATCGCCACCGGAGAGCTGGTCACCGAGGAGATCGGCACCGAGGTGTTCTTCCTGCCCGCCGCCTCGCACGTGGAGAAGGCCGGGTCGTTCACCAACACCCAGCGGATGTTGCAGTGGCGCAGCAAGGCCGTGGAGCCGCCCGGTGACGCCCGCAGCGAGCTGCAGTTCTACTACGAGCTCGGGCAGCGGGTCCGGGAGAAGCTCGCCGGCTCCACCGACGAGCGCGACCGGCCCCTGCTCGACCTCACGTGGGACTACCCCACCGAGGGGCCGTTGCAGGAGCCCAGCGGCGAGGCGGTGCTGCGCGAGATCAACGGCTGGGACGGTGACGGTGCGGCGCTGTCGTCCTACACCCAGCTCCAGGACGACGGCTCCACGACCTGCGGTTGCTGGATCTACTGCGGTGTCTACGCCGACGAGGTCAACCAGGCCGCTCGGCGCAAGCCGCGGTGGGAGCAGAACCACGTCGCCCCCGAGTGGGGCTGGGTGTGGCCGGCCAACCGGCGCATCATCTACAACCGGGCCTCCGCCGACCCCGACGGCAACCCGTGGAGCGAGCGCAAGCGCTACGTGTGGTGGGACGCCGAGCAGCAGAAGTGGACCGGCGACGACGTGCCGGACTTCGTCGCCGACCGGCCACCGGACCACGTGCCCGAGGAGGGTGCCACCGGTCCGGCCGCGCTCGGCGGGCGCGACCCGTTCATCATGCAGACCGACGGGAAGGCGTGGCTCTACGTGCCGACCGGGCTGGCCGACGGGCCGCTCCCGGCGCACTACGAGCCACCGGAGTCGCCGGTGCACAACGCGCTCTACGGCCAGCAGAGCAACCCGGCGCTGGAGCGGGTCGACCAGCCGGCCAACCCGGCGAACCCGTCGTACTCCCGGGTCTACCCCTACGTGTTCACCAGCTACCGCCTCACCGAGCACCACACGGCCGGCGGCATGAGCAGGACGCTGCCCTACCTCGCCGAGCTCCAGCCGGAGATGTTCTGCGAGGTCTCCCCGCGGCTGGCCGCCGAGCGTGGTCTGGAGAACGGCGGCTGGGCCACCATCGTGACCTCCCGTGCCGCGATCGAGGCGCGGGTGCTGGTGACCGAGCGGCTGCGCTCCCTGCGCCTGGGGGAGCGCTACGTCGAGCAGGTGGGCCTGCCCTACCACTGGGGCGGCAACGGCCTCTCGACCGGGGACTCGACCAACGACCTGGTCGGTGTCACGCTCGACCCGAACGTGCACATCCAGGGGAAGGTGGGCACCTGCGACATCCAGCCGGGTCGCCGCCCGCGTGGCCACGACCTGAGCGCCTACGTCGAGGACTACCGGCGGCGTGCAGCCGCCGACGAGGAGGATTCGTGAGCGGTTCGCTCTACGGCCGGCTGGACGACGTGCAGGGCGACGCCGGCTACGACGACCACCCGCCGCGGATGGGCTTCTTCACCGACACCTCGGTGTGCATCGGCTGCAAGGCCTGCGAGGTGGCCTGCAAGGAGTGGAACGCCGTCCCCGAGGACGGGATCAGCCTGACCGGGATGTCCTACGACAACACCGGTGAGCTCGGGTCGGACACCTGGCGGCACGTGGCGTTCGTGGAGAAGCCGGCCCACCCGACCACCACGGACCTGGGGCTGCCCGGGATGGGGCCCCCGGGTTGGGAGGGCTACGAGAGCGGGCTCCCGTCGGGGGAGGACCAGGCGACCGCCTCCGGCGAGGGCGGGGTGCGCTGGTTGATGTCCTCCGACGTCTGCAAGCACTGCACCCACGCCGCCTGTCTCGACGTCTGCCCCACCGGTTCGCTGTTCCGCACCGAGTTCGGCACCGTCGTGGTCCAGCCCGACATCTGCAACGGCTGTGGCTACTGCGTGCCCGCCTGCCCCTACGGGGTGATCGACCTGCGCGAGGAGGACGGCCGGGCGTTCAAGTGCACGCTGTGCTACGACCGGCTCAAGGACGGCCAGACGCCGGCCTGCGCCCAGGCGTGCCCCACCGACTCCATCCAGTACGGCGAGGTCAGCGAGCTGCGGCAGCGGGCCGACAACCGGCTGGCCGAGCTGCACGAGAAGGGGGTCGACGTCGCGCGCCTCTACGGCCGGGACCCCGACGACGGGGTCGGTGGCGACGGCGCGTTCTTCCTGCTGCTCGACGAGCCGGAGGTCTACGGCCTGCCACCGGACCCGGTGGTGACCACGCGGGACATCGCCTCGATGTGGAGGCACGTCGGCGCCGCCGCGGCGACCCTGGCCGGGCTGGGCGTCGCCTCGTTCCTGGGGAGGCGCCGATGAGGGAGCGCGCCATGGTGCCCGAGCCGGAGTTCGAGTCCTACTACGGCCGCCAGATCATCAAGACCCCGACCTGGAAGACGCCCGACGTCCCGCTCTACCTGTTCCTCGGTGGTCTCGCCGGCGCGGCCTCGGTGCTGGCCGAGGGAGCCGCCGCGACCGGCAACCGGCCGCTGGAGCGGGTCTCCCGGCTCACCGCCGCGAGCGGCGCCGGCCTCGGCACCGTCTTCTTGATCCACGACCTGGGTCGCCCGGAGCGGTTCCTCTACATGCTCCGGGTGGCCAAGCCGACCTCGCCGCTGTCCGTGGGGTCGTTCATCCTGGCCCCGTTCAGCGCGTTGTCGGCGGCGGCAGCGGCCTCCCAGGTGACCGGCTGGCTGCCGCGGCTGGGACGGCTCGCCGGGCTGGGGGCGGCCGCGTTCGGGCCGCCGCTGGCCACCTACACCGCGGCCCTGGTGGCCAACACGGCCGTCCCGGCGTGGCACGAGGCGCACCGGGAGCTGCCGTTCGTCTTCGCCGGCTCCGGCGCCAGCGCGGCGGGGGGTATGGGGCTGCTGCTCACCTCGGTGGGGCAGGCCGCGCCCGCCCGGCGGATGGCGGTGGCCGGCGCAGCGGTCGAGCTGACCGCCTCCCAGCTGCTCAAGCGCCGGCTGGGGATGCTCGCCGAGCCCTACGAGCAGGGTCGGCCGGGCCAGCTGATGCGGACCGCCTCGCGGATGACCGCCGCCTCGGCGGCGCTGTCGGTGCTCGGTCGTCGCTCCCGGGTGCTCTCGGCGGTCAGCGGGGCGACCTTCGTGGCGGCGTCGGTGCTGACCCGCTTCGGCGTCTTCGAGGCCGGCATCGCCTCGGCGAAGGACCCGAAGTACACCGTGGTGCCCCAGCGCGAGCGGCTGGCGCGGCGTGCCGCGCAGCGAGAGGGGGCGGATCCGCAGCAGGCGGGGACGGGGCGTCCGGCGAGCTGACCCCCGGAGCTAGCGTGACCCCCATGACCGGGACCTCGACCGCACGCCACCGCCTGACGCAGTACGCCTCCGGTGGCGGGTGTGCGTGCAAGGTGCCGCCCGGCGAGCTGGAGCGGGTGCTGTCCACCTTGCCGGCCGGCCACGTGGCCGAAGGCCTCCTGGTCGGCCTGGAGTCCGGGGACGACGGTGCCGTGGTGCGGATCGCCGGGGATCGGGCCGTGGTGGCCACCACCGACTTCTTCACGCCGGTCGTCGACGATCCCGGCGACTGGGGCCGGATCGCGGCGGCGAACGCGCTCTCGGACGTCTACGCGATGGGCGGCGAGCCGCTCGTCGCGCTGAACCTGTTGGGCTGGCCGCGAGACCGGCTGCCCTTCGAGCTGGCCGCCGAGGTGCTCCGGGGCGGGGCCGAGGTGTGCGCGGAGGCGCGCTGCCACCTCGCGGGTGGGCACAGCATCGACGACCCGGAGCCGAAGTACGGCCTGGCCGTGACCGGCCTCGCCGATCCCGCCCGGCTGCTGCGCAACGACGCCGGCCGGCCCGGCCTGCCGCTCACCCTGACCAAGCCGCTGGGGCTGGGCATCCTGAACAACCGGCACAAGGCAACCGGCGAGGTCTTCCCCGAGGCGGTCGAGACGATGACCCGCCTCAACCGGGACGCCTCCCGGGCGGCCCTGGACGGCGGCGCGGTGTGCGCCACGGACGTCACCGGCTTCGGACTGCTGGGGCACCTGCACAAGCTCTGCCGCGCGAGCGGTGTCTCGGCCGTGGTCGAGGCCGGTGCGGTCCCCTACCTCGAGGCCACCCGGCCGTCGTACGCTGCCGGCTTCGTGCCGGGCGGCAGCCGCCGCAACCTGGAGTGGGTGCGCCCGCACCTCGAGGCCACGGTCGACGAGGACGAGCTGCTGCTGCTGGCCGACGCCCAGACCTCCGGCGGGCTGCTGGTGGCGGGGGAGGTCCCCGGCCATCCGGTCATCGGCCAGCTGGTCGCCCGCCGGGAGACGACCGTTGCGATCCGCTGACCCCCACCCGCCGGTCGTGAGAGCGGAGGACGCGCATGTGCTTCTCGGTTGAGGCCGACGTCGTGGCCGGCGCGGCGCTGCTGCCCCTCGGGGTGTTCGCGCTGCGCGAGGTGCGCCAGGCCAACGAGGTGCCGTTCGCCTCGCTGCCGCTGCTGTTCTCGCTGCACCAGCTGGTCGAGGCGCTGGTGTGGGGCGGCGCCGACGGCAACGTGCCCTCCGGGGTGCAGCACGCCGCGACGCTGACCTACGTCGTCTTCGCGCTCGTCGTGCTCCCCACGCTCGTGCCGACGGCGGTGCTGCTGCTCGAGCCTCGCCGGGCACGGGCACGGGTCGCGATCTTCGTGGTGCTCGGGGTGGTCGTGTCGGTGGCCCTGCTGGTCGGAGTGCTGTCGGGACCCGTGGGGGTGACGGTGCACCCGCACGCGCTGGAGTACAGCACGGGCGTCCAGCACGGAGCCGTGTGGGCGGCGCTCTACGTGGTCGCGGTCATCGGGCCCTCGCTGCTCTCGGGGCACCGCTCGATCGTCGCGTTCGGAGTGCTCAACCTGGTCGGCCTGCTGGTCGTGGCAGCGGTCTACGCCCAGGCGTTCGCCTCGCTGTGGTGCATCTACGCCGCCTGCGTCTCGGTGCTGGTGGTCGTGCACCTGGTCCTGAGGCGCCGGTTGCCCGACGCAGAGCGGCTCGGCGACCGGGCGTGGCCGCTCTCACGGGCATGAGCAGGCGTGCTTCGGGTAGTGGCCAGGTATGCCTGAACAGTCCGCTCATGTCCTGCGTGAGTACGCCGTCCTCGGCGATGGCTGGCGAGGCATCGTCGTCGGACCCCGAGGCGACTTCGCCTGGATGTGCATGCCCCACTGGGACAGCGACGCCGTGTTCTCCTCGCTGGTCGGTGGGTCGGCTGCCTATGCCGTGGCGCCGGAGGATGTCGACTTCGTCTGGGGTGGGAGCTATGAGCCCGGGTCCCTGATCTGGTGCAGCCGCTGGGTCACCACGCAGGGGGTCGTGGAGTGCCGGGAGGCACTGGCCTATCCCGGCGAGGAGCACCGGGCCGTGGTGCTGCGCCAGCTGCGCTGCCTGCGCGGCCACGCCAGGGTCCGGATGGAGCTCGAGGCGGCCGCCGGGTTCGGGGCCGAGGAGATGAGCGAGGTCTCCCGCAGCGGGCCGGTGTGGTCCGCCCGCACCGGTGCGCTCTCGCTGCGGTGGACCGGCGCCGAGGGTGCCCGGCGCCGGGGCGACCGCCTGGTCGCGCACGTGGATCTTGCCGCCGGTGAGCAGCACGACCTGGTGCTGGAGCTCTCCGACCAGGAGCTGCCCCGGGAGCCGGTGGACCCGGCCCACGCGTGGCAGGCCACGGAGAACGCGTGGGCGGACGCGGTGCCGTCCTTCGAGAACACCATCGCCGCCCGCGACTCCCGGCACGCCTACGCGGTGCTGCGCGGCCTCACGCTGCCCGGCGGGGGGATGGTGGCCGCGGCCACCACCTCGATGCCCGAACGCGCCGACGCCGGGGAGAACTACGACTACCGCTACTCCTGGATCCGCGACCAGTGCTTCGCCGGCCAGGCGATCGCCGCCGACGGTGCCCACCCGCTGCTCGACGACGCCGTGAGCTTCGTCAGCCAGCGGCTGCTCGCCGACGGCCCCCAGCTCAAGCCGGCGTACTCGGTGACCGGCGGCTCGGTGCCCCAGCAGCGCACGCTCGACCTCCCGGGCTATCCCGGCGCCGAGGTGCGGGTCGGCAACTGGGTGCGCCGGCAGTTCCAGCTGGACGCGTTCGGGGAGGCGCTGCTGCTCTTCGCCTCCGCCTCCGACCTCGACCGGCTCGACCTCCAGCACTGGCAGGCGGTCGAGCAGGCCGTGGCCGGGATCGACCAGCGCTGGCGAGACGCTGGTGCCGGGGTGTGGGAGACCCACTCCGACCACTGGACGCACTCCCGGCTGATCTGCGTGGCCGGCCTGCGGGCGATCTCCGGACAGGCGCCCGCGACGCAGGCCGCCGAGTGGACCGCCCTGGCGGACGCGATCCTGGCCGAGACCGGCTCCACCGGGGTGCACCCCTCCGGACACTGGCAGCGCAGCCCCACCGACGACCGGGTGGACGCCTCACTGCTGCTGCCGGCCGTCCGCGGCGCCGTGCCCGCCGACGACCCGCGCAGCCGCGCCACCCTGGCGGCGGTGCGGGAGGCCTTGGGCGAGGACTACTTCCTCTACCGCTTCCGCCACGACGATCGTCCCCTGCACGAGGCGGAGGGCGCCTTCCTGGTCTCCGGCTTCCACATGGCCCTGGCCGAGCACCAGCAGGGTCACGAGGCCGAGGCGTTGCGCTGGTTCGAGCGCAACCGCTCGGCCTGCGGCTCACCTGGCCTGTTCACCGAGGAGTTCGACGTCGTCCAGCGCCAGTTGCGGGGGAACCTGCCGCAGGCGTTCGTGCACGCCCTGATGTTCGAGGCGGGCCGCCGTCTCGCCGGCCCGGCGGGGGCGACATGAGGGCGGGCCGGGGAGCACCGGCGGGGCCGGGGACCGAGACGCGCACCGTCAGGCCGCTCGCGGCGGTCGTCGTCCTGGTCGCCGGAGTGGTCGGGGTGCTGCGGCGGCGCCGTCGACGGCGCCGCGTCGAGAACACCGACGACCTGAGGTACCGCGTGCCCGTCGGGCAGGACTCGGCAGCCGTGCTGGCCACGCTGCGGGTGGCGGGGTTCCGGGCCACCCCGGAGACGGTGGCCGGCGACCAGCGGGTCGTGATCATCTGTGACCCCGTGGCCGACCGGCAGCGGGTCCGGGCGCTGGTGGGGGCGGCGATCCTCGACGTGGACGGGCACCCGGCGGGCGCCGGGAGCGTCAGCTTCCTCGACGAGTAGCCCTGGGCTCCGCCACGTCGCCTCCCGCGGAACGTTTGCGTTGCCGCAACCAGGGTACCGCCGACGCAGCGGGAACGGTCCGGATCGGTGGCAGGCGGGAGTGGGTAGATGGCCACGCACAGCAGGACGGCGGGCGTCGCGAGGTGGATGGACGACCGCCTCGGCCTGGCGGCCGTGTCCAAGAAGTACCTCCGCAAGGTCTTCCCGGACCACTGGTCGTTCATGCTCGGCGAGATCGCGCTGTGGAGCTTCGTGGTCCTGCTCCTGACCGGGGTGTTCCTGACCCTGTGGTTCCGCCCGGGCATGGCCGAGGCGACGTACACCGGCTCCTACGCCCCCCTGCGGGGTGTGGAGATGTCCGAGGCCTACGCCTCCACGCTCAACATCTCCTTCGACATCCGCGGTGGCCTGCTGATGCGCCAGACCCATCACTGGGCCGCCAACATCTTCATCGCCTCGATGTTGCTGCACATGATGCGGGTCTTCGTGACCGGTGCCTTCCGCAAGCCCCGGGAGGTGAACTGGCTCATCGGTGGCGCCATGCTGCTGCTGGGGATCCTGGAGGGCTTCGCCGGCTACTCGCTGCCCGACGACCTGCTCTCCGGGACCGGCCTGCGCATCGCCGAGGGCCTGATGCAGTCCGTCCCCGTGGTCGGCAGCTACCTGGTCTTCTTCCTCTTCGGTGGCCAGTTCCCGGGCGCCGCGATCGTCTCGCGCCTGTTCATCGTGCACGTGCTGCTCATCCCGGGTCTGCTGCTCGCCCTGATCGGCGCGCACATGCTGATCCTCGTCTACCAGAAGCACACGCAGTGGTCGGGACCCGGACGGAGCAACAAGAACGTCGTCGGCTATCCGATGCTGCCCGTCTACGCCGCGAAGTCCGGCGGGTTCTTCGCCACCGTGTTCGGCACCACGGTGTTGATGGGTGGGCTGCTGACGATCAACCCGATCTGGATGTACGGCCCCTACAACCCTGCTGAGGTCACCGCCGACTCACAGCCCGACTGGTACATGGGACTGCCGGAGGGGCTGCTGCGGATCATGCCGGGCGTGGAGACCCACGCCTTCGGGCACACGATCAGCTGGAACGTGTTCGTCCCGGGCGTGCTGATGCCGATGGTGCTGTTCGTGAGCTTCCTGAGCTACCCGTTCGTCGCGGCCTGGCTCAGCGGGGACCGGCGGGAGCACCACCTGCTCCAGCGCCCCCGGGACGCTCCCAACCGCACGGCGTTCCTGGCCGCCATGGTCACCCTCTACGGGCTGCTGTGGGCGGCCGGCGGGGACGACGTGCTGGCGTTGGTCTTCCACCTCGACGTCAACGCGCTCGTCGAGCTCTTCCGCGGTGCGGTGTTCCTCGGCCCGGTGCTGGCGTTCATCCTCACGCGACGCTGGTGCCTCAGCCTCCAGCGCCACGACCGCGAGCGCGTTCTCGAGGGACGTGAGACGGGGATCGTCTCGCGTTCACCCGACGGCGGCTACAGCGAGCGCCACGCGCAGCTCGGTCCGGACGTGGTCTTCACCCTCACGGCCCGTGAGGCCGACGTCGTGGACGACGACGGCACTCCCGCGCGGACCTGGAGGCAACGCCTGCGGCGTCGTCTCCAGGATCTCTGGCTCGGGGACAGCCTTCCGGCGCCCACTGCTCGCGATCTGCGTGAGGCCGGGTACGACGCGGCCGGCGGACCCGCCCTGGAGGAGGGCGAGGACGGCGCCGACCGGTCCGCCGACGGCCATCAGTTCGACGGTCGCGATCCGGTCGCCGGGCACGAGCTGCGCGGACACTGAGCGGCGCCGCCCAGGAGGCCCGCGCCGGGCGGGCTCACCGGAAGGTCAGCGAGACCAGGACGAGCGCGGCGAGGCCGCTGAGGAGCTCGTTCCACCGCACGACCGTCGAGTCGTGGGGGAGGGCCAGGGCACCGACGACGAGGAAGACCCCGCCCAGCAGGCCCAGCCCCGTGGCCAGCAGGCTCCGGCTGCTCAGGCGCAGGCGCAGCCCCGAGAGCGCCAGCACGACCGCGAACCCGACGTCGCGCAGGGCGCTGTCCTGCCCGACCACGGTGAAGGGGTAGTCCAGCAGCCAGTTGTCCAGGAGCAGCCACAGCCCGAGCGCCACGAGGCCGAACGCGCCGAGGGTGCGCAGGCTGCGGCGGGGAGCGGCGGTCGAGCGGGCGAGCAGCGCCTCCGTGCGCTCGGTGACCGTGGCCGCCTTCGCCTCGGCGCGTGGCCCCACCACCTCGGATGCCGGTGAGACGCCCTCGTGCGTGCCGCCCTCGACCACCTCGCGGACCTCGTGGTGCGGCGGCTCCTGACCACGGGTGTCGAAGAGCAGGCCACCTCGCCACGCCACCAGCAGCCCCACGACGATGAGCACCGCGCTGCCCCAGGTCAGCCAGTCCAGCTCGGCCATCAGGCCGCCGCCGGTGAGGCACACCGCGACGAGGGCCAGGCCGATGCCACCCCAGACGAGGCGTGGGCGCACCTCGGTGTCGCGCGGGTCCTGGATCGTGGGTTCCTCGGGCATCGGGGCAGCTCCTTGGTGGGCGAGGCGGTGGGTCAGGCGGCCAGGTACTCCTCGGCCGCCGCGGTGTCCAGGGCCAGCCCGTGGCCGGGGGTCGCCAGGTCCGGGCGCAGGCGGCCACCCACGGGACTCAGGGCGCCCTCGAAGAGCATGCCCTCGATCCGCACGTGGTCGTGGAACCACTCGAGGTGGCGCAGGTTGGGGGTGGCCGCGGCGACGTGGGCGTGCAGGTTGGGGGCGCAGTGCGCCGAGACCTCGAGACCGTGCGTGGCGGCCACGGCCGCGGCCCGCAGCCACTCGGTGTAGCCCCCGCAGCGGGTGGCGTCGACCTGCAGGCAGTCCACCGCCCCGGCCGCGCACATGCGCTGGAAGTACGTCGCGTCGGTGCCGTACTCGCCGGCCGTCACGTCGCAGCCGACCTGGTCGCGCACCTCGCGGAGACCGGCGAGGTCGTCGGAGGTCACCGGCTCCTCGAACCAGGTGATGTCGCTGTCCGCCGCCTCGTGGAACAGTCGGACGGCCTGCTTGCGGCTGTAGGCACCGTTGGCGTCCACGAACAGGCCCACGTCGGGGCCGACGGTGCGGCGGGCCAGCCGGATCCGGTGCAGGTCCTGCTCGATGGAGCGGCCCCGGTCCGCGCCGATCTTGATCTTCACGTTCGACAGGCCCTGGCTGGTCCACGAGGTGAGCTGTTCGACGGTCCGCTCGTCGTCGTAGGTGGTGAACCCTCCGCTGCCGTAGACCGCCACCGTGTCGTGCACCCGGCCGAGCAGCCGGGTCAGCGGCAGGTCCAGCAGCCGTGCCTTGAGGTCCCACAGGGCCATGTCGACCGCGGAGACGGCGTACCCGACCGCACCGACCCGCGGGGCGTTGCGGACGGCCGCGACCATGTCCGACCACACGCGCGGCACCGCCATCGGGTCCTGGCCGCGGACCACGTCGCCGAGCAGCTGGTCGACGAGCGCGGCACAGGCGGGCGGGCCGTAGGTGTAGCCGAGCCCGGTCACCCCGGCGCTGGAGACCGTGACCACCACGATCGTGGTCGAGCTCCAGGCCAGGGTGCCGTCGGCCTCGGGCGTGTCCGTCGGGACGGTGTAGGCCCGGGCCGTGACCGAGTCGACGAGGTCCTCAGCCGCGGCCATGGGGCACGAACTCCTGTGCCTTGGTCTTCAGCCCCTCCTTGATCACGCCCCAGCGGTCGGTGTCGCCCTTGGCGAGGGCGGCCGCGGCGTCCTTCATCTGCTCGAAGGTGGCGTGCGGCGGGATCGGCGGCACGTTGGGGTCGCAGTGGATGTCGAGCAGGGTGGGCCGGTCCGCCCGCAGGGCGTAGTCCCATGCGGCGCCGAGCTCCTCGGGGTCGGTCACCGTGCGCACCCCGAACCCGAGGCTCTCGGCCCAGCCCGCGTAGTCGACGTCGGGGAGCTGCTGGGACTCGATGAACTTGGGTGCGCCCTCCATCGCGCGCATCTCCCAGGTGACCTGGTTGAGGTCGTTGTTGTGCAGCACCGCGACGACCAGGCGGGGGTCGGACCACTCCTGCCAGTAGCGCTTGATGGTGATCAGCTCGGCCAGGCCGTTCATCTGCATCGCCCCGTCACCCACCATCGCCACCGCCGGGCGCTCCGGGTGGGCGAACTTCGCGCCGATCGCATAGGGCACGCCGGGCCCCATCGTGGCCAGGGTCCCCGACAGCGAGCCGCGCATGTGTCCGGTGAACTTCAGGTGCCGGGCGTACCAGTTGGCCGAGGAGCCTGAGTCGGCGGTCACGATGACGTCGTCGGGGAGGCGGGAGGAGAGCTCCCAGAAGATGCGCATCGGGTTGACCGGGTCGGCCTCGACCATGGCCTCGGCCTCCATGGTCTCCCACCAGGACGCCACCTTCTTCTCCAGGCTCTCCCGCCAGCTGCGGTCCTCCTGGCGTCGCAGCAGCGGCAGCAGGGCGCGCAGGGTCGAGCGGGCGTCGCCCACGAGGTTCACCTCGGTGGGGTAGCGCATCCCGATCATGGCGCCGTCGAGGTCGATCTGCACTGCGCGCGCCTGGTCGAGCTCGGGCATGAACTGCGTGTAGGGGAAGTTGGCCCCCACGATCAGCAAGGTGTCGCAGTCCATCATCATCTCATAGCTGGGCCGGGTGCCCAGCAGGCCGATGGCCCCGGTGACGAAGGGCAGGTCGTCGGGCAGCACGTCCTTGCCGAGGAGCGCCTTCGCCACGCCGGCCCCGAGCACGTCGGCGACCTCGATGACCTCGTCGGCTGCGTCACGGGCTCCCTGGCCGATCAGCACGGCGACCTTGGAACCGGCGTTGAGCACGTCGGCGGCACGCCGTACCGCGGCGTCCTCCGCCGAGGTCGTGGGCATCTCGACACCCAGCGAGGAGGGCACCATCTTGAAGGCGTGCGTCGGCGGGGTGTACTCCATCTCCTGCACGTCGGCGGGGACGATCACCGCCGTGGGTGCACGCCGGGCCATCGCGGTCCGGATGGCCCGGTCGAGGACGTTCGGCAGCTGCTCGGGCGCGGTGACCATCTGTACGTAGTCGCTGGCCACGTCCTTGTAGAGGCTCATCAGGTCGACCTCCTGCTGGTAGGAGCCGCCCATGGCCGTGCGATTGGTCTGGCCGACGATCGCCACGACCGGCACGTGGTCGAGCTTGGCGTCGTAGAGCCCGTTGAGCAGGTGGATGGCCCCGGGGCCGGAGGTCGCTGCGCAGACACCGACCCGGCCGCTGAACTTGGCGTAGCCGGTCGCCTCGAAGGCGGCCATCTCCTCGTGCCGCGCCTCGATGAACTGCGGCTTGTTCTCCGCCTTGCCCCAGGCGGCCAGCAGGCCGTTGATGCCGTCTCCGGCGTAGCCGAAGACCTTCTCGACGTCCCAGTCGCGCAGTCGTTCCAGCAGGTAGTCGGCAACCGTGGTGGTCATGGGTTCCTCCTTGTTCTCGGTGGTGTGGCGTCGGACGGTGAGGGTGGCGTCGGTTCAGTGGCGGTGCGCCGCACGTCTGGCCCGGCGCAGCAGGAGCGCGGCGAGGGAGAACGCCGCTACCGAGCCGGCGGCGAGGGCCCCCGCCTGAGCGGGGGAGGGCAGTGTCTGGCGGTCGGCCAGGGCCGTCTCCGGCGACTGACCCGGCTCCGGTGCCGGTCGCTGGGCGCCCCGGAGCAGCTCGGCGAGGTGGACCGCCTCCCGCCCTGCGCTGTCGAGGTCGTGGATCTGGGTGCGGCAGGAGAAGCCGTCGGCGAGGACGGCGGTGCCGCCCTCGGCCTCCCGGACGCTCGGGAGCAGCACCTGCTCCGCGCAGTCCTCGCTGACCTGGCCGTGGCCCTTGGTGAAGCCGAAGTTGCCGGCCAGGCCGCAGCAGCCCGAGGCGAGCTGTTCGGCGTCCACGCCGGCCGCGTCGAGGAGCCGGGCGTCGGCGTCCCATCCCATGATGGCGTGCTGGTGGCAGTGCACCTGGGCGACCGCCTTCTCGTAGTCCTTGGTCAGCGACGGTGGCGACCAGCCCGGGGTCTTGTCCATCAGCACCTCGGCGAGCGTGAAGGTCTGGTCGCGCAGCCGGGCGACGTCGAGGTCGTCGGGGAACAGGTCGGGGGCGTCACTGCGGAAGACGGCCGTGCAGCTGGGCTCGAGCCCGACGACGTAGCCACCCGCGCGCACGTGCTCGGCCAGGTCGTCCACGGTGCGGCGCAGCGCCCGACGGGCCACGTCGAGCTGCCCGGTGGAGATCCAGGTCAGGCCGCAGCACAGCGGTCGGGTCGGAATGGTGACCTCCCAGCCGGCGTCCTCGAGGACCTCCACGGCCGCGCGACCGATCTCGGGCTGGAAGCTGTTGGTGAAGGTGTCCGGCCACAGGAGCAGCCGGCCGCGTTCCCCCGCGCCGCGCGGGCCGCGCCGGGCCCACCACTGCTGCAGCGTCTCCTCGGCGAAGACCGGGACCTCGCGCTGCTCGAGCCCGGCGAGCGCCGGGAGGGCGGCCCGGACCAGGGGTGCGTGGCTGAGCACGTTGACCAGCCGTGGGGCGCGCAGCGAGGTGACGGCCCGCGCCGCCAGTGGCAGCCAACCGAGCGCGTAGTCGGGGCGGGGACGCAGCCGGCCCCGGTAGTGGTGGGCCAGGAACTCCGCCTTGTAGGTGGCCATGTCGACGTCCGCGGGACAGTCGCTCTTGCACCCCTTGCAGGCCAGGCACAGGTCGAGGGCGTCGCGCACCTCCTCCGAGCGCCAGCCGTCCTGGATGGGGGAGTCGCCGTGACCGTTCATCATCTCGAAGAGCAGCCGGGCGCGCCCGCGGGTGGAGTGCTCCTCCTCGCCGGTGACCTGGTAGGACGGACACATCACCTGGTGCCCCTCGTGGCCGTGCTGGCGGCAGCGGCCCACACCGACGCACCGGGTCGTGGCCTGCGCGAAGGAGCCGTCGTCCTCGGGGTAGGCGAAGTAGAGCCGCTGCGGTGGCCGGGGCGCCCATCCGGCGCCGAGCCGGAGGTCCTCGTCGAGCAGGTGCGGGGCCACGATCTTCCCGGGGTTCATCATGTTGCCCGGGTCGAAGGTCGCCTTGAGCTCGCCGAAGGCGCGCATCACCTCCTCCCCGAACATCTTCGGCAGCAGCTCCGCTCGGGCCTGGCCGTCGCCGTGCTCCCCGGAGAAGGACCCGTCGTAGGCCACCGCGAGGTCCGCGGCCCGCTCCATGAACCGGCGGTAGGTGGCCACCCCCTCCGCGGAGTAGAGGTCGAAGGGGATCCGGGTGTGCACGCAGGCCTGCCCGAAGTGGCCGTAGAGCGCCGGACCGGTCTCGGAGGCGTAGCCGAACTCCTCGTAGAGCCTGCGCAGGTCGCGCAGGTAGTCCCCGAGCTGGTCGGGGTGGACTGCGGAGTCCTCCCATCCCGGCCAGGTGTCCGGTCTCCCCGGCAGGTGGGCGGTGGCGCCGAGGCCGGACTCGCGCACCTGCCACAGCTCGTCCTCGCGCGCCGGGTCGTCGAAGAAGCCCACGTGGGGCTCCTGGTCGGTCCCCTCGAGGTCGTCCAGCATCGCCTGGGCGGCCCGGTCGGTCTCCTCCTGGCTGTCCCCGCCGAACTGCACCATCAGGTAGCCGGTGCCCTCGGGCAGCTCCTGGAGCGCCTGGGTGTTCATGTGCTTGACCTGCTCGTCGTGGATCAGCTTGTGGTCCACGCCTTCCAGCGCCACGGGGTCGTGCCGCAGCACGGCCGGCACGGCGTCGGCGGCGGCCGCGATGTCGGGATAGCCCAGCACGACGAGCGTGCGCGCCTGCTGGACGGGCACGAGCTCGAGCTCGGCGCGCAGCACGGTCACCAGGGTGGACTCGCTGCCCACCAGAGTGCCGGCGACGTCGAAGTGGTGCTCGGGCAGCAGGGAGTCCAGGTTGTAGCCCGAGACGCGACGGGGGATGTCGGGGTAGGCCGAGCGGATGGCCTCGGCGTACTGCTCGCGGATCCGGTGCAGGGACCGGTAGACCGCCGAGACCTTGTCGCCGCGCCGCTCGATGGCGTGGTACTCCTCCTCGGAGGTCTCGCCGCACCAGAATCGGGTGCCGTCGTAGAGCAGCACCTCCAAGGAGGCGATGTTGTCCACGACCTTGCCGGTGCGCTGGGCGGTGGTGCCGCAGGAGTTGTTGCCGATCATGCCGCCCAGGGTGCAGTTCATGTGCGTCGCCGGTTCCGGCCCGTAGCGCAGCCCGTACGGCGCGAGTTGGTCGTTGAGCGTGTCCAGGACGATGCCGGGCTCGACCACGCAGGTCCGGGCGTCGGGATCGACCGACACCAGGGCGTGGCAGTACTTCGTCCAGTCGATGACCACCGCTGTGTTCGTGCACTGCCCGGCCAGGCTGGTGCCCCCACCGCGGGAGAGGACCGGGACGCCGTGCTCGCGGCAGACCGCCACCGCCTCGGCGGCCGCCTCGACGCTGCGGGGAACCACCACCCCGACGGGGAGCTGCCGGTAGTTCGAGGAGTCGGTGGAGTAGGCCGCGCGGCTGCCGGCGTCGAACCGGACCTCTCCGTCGACGCGTCTGCGCAGCTGCTCGGCCAAGCTCGCCACGTCCTGCCCCTGGTCGCGAACCGGGTTGTCGCGAACCGGGTGGGTCTGTTGCTGCGTCACGGTGCTCCTCGTCCACTCGCCTCCGGTGCCACCCACGCTGTACCCGCGATCGTTGCGATGATGCAAGTATCGTGGAGACCGACCACGACGGAGCCGAAAGGGGTCGTGCCATGACGTCGGAGAAGCCTCTGGAGATCCGCATCGGACATGACGAGCTGGTGATCAGGCGCCGCTACGAGGCACTGAGCATCGCCAACGACGTCTTGATCGCGATGTGGTTCGTGGCGGGGAGCATCCTCTTCTTCTGGGAGGCCACCACGCGGGCGGCCACCTGGCTGTTCCTGCTCGGGAGCCTGGAGTTCCTGGCCCGGCCGGTGATCCGGCTCGCCCGGCACGTCCACCTCCAGCGCCTGCGCGGCGACGACCGCGGGACCGACTCCACGCAGGACTACTGAGCGCGCTCGGCGGACCTCTAGGCTGGCGCGATGAACGCTGCCCGTGACGACAGCAGGCCACCGGACGAGGTCGAGGAGCTGATGGCGACCTCGCGGGTCCTCACCGCCGTCGTCGCTCGCTCGCTCGCCCGGGCCCAGACGTCGGTGACCACCCCCCAGCTGCGGGTGCTGGTGATGCTCAGCGTGCGCGGCCCGGTGAACCTGACCGCCGTCGCCGAGGGACTCGGCGTCAACCCCTCGAACGCCAGCAGGACCTGTGAACGGCTGGTGGCGGCCGAGCTGGTGCACCGCGAGGAGGACCCGGACGACCGGCGCCACATCGCGCTGCGGCTCTCACCGACGGGGGAGCGCCTGGTGGAGAGCCTGATGTCGGACCGGCGCCGACTGTTCACCCAGATCGTGGAGCAGATGCGTCCGGTCGACCGTCGTCACCTGCACCGCGGCCTCGAGGGGTTTCTGCAGGCCACGCGCCAGGTCTCCGACGCCGCCGACCTCGTCGACGGCGAAGGCACCGTGATGCGGTGGCTGGGCTGACCCGACCGGGTCACCTCCCCCGGAGCGTGCCCGCCACGGCCACCCCGGCCAGGGCCGCGGCGGCACCCGCCGCGAGGCGTCGGTGCCGGCTCAGGAAGGAGACCGGGTCGCGCTCGAGCGCGTCGTCGGAGAACGCCCCGTGGGCGCCACGGTCGGTGTCCTCGTCGCGTGGCTCGAAGACGTTGGAGCCCCAACGGGGGGCATCCTGGTCGGTCTGCTGGGAGTCCACGCCGGTCTTGGCGAGGTACCAGTCGGCGAACCCGGGAGCGAACCGGTTGCCCAGCACGGTGTATGCCGTGGCCAGCCCCACCCAGATGTTGCGGCGACCGTGCTCGGCGAGGAACCGGATCGACCGCGCACACACCTCGGGCTCCACGATCGGCGGGACCGGTCGGGGGTGCTTCGGCATCTTGTTCAGGTTCCAGGCGAACTGGGTGGTGTTGACGCCGGGCAGCGTCGCCAGGCCGATGGTGACGTTGCTCCCGCTCGCGCGCAGCTCGGTCAGCACCGATTCGGTGAAGCCCTTGACTGCGTGCTTGGCCCCGCAGTAGGCCGACTGCAGCGGGATCGCGCGGTAGGCCATCGCCGAGGACACGTTCACGATCGCACCCCGGTCCCGCGGCCGCATCACGCGCAGGGCGGCCCGGGTGCCGTTGACCTGGCCGTGGTAGGTCACGTCGGTCATCCGGCGGTACTCCTCGTCGCTGGTGTCCCAGAAGTAGGCCAGCGAGCCGACGAAGGCGCAGTTGACCCACACCTCGATCGGGCCGAGCTCGGACTCGACGCGGTCCGTGGCCCGGTCCACCGCCGCCGTGTCGGCGACGTCGACCTGGACAGCGAGGCCGCGGCGGCCGGCGTTCTCGACGTCCTTCACAGCGCCGTCGAGGCCGGCCTGTCCCCGGGCGAGCACCGCGACGTCGTACCCGGCGGTGGCGAGCTCGCGCACGGTCGCGCGGCCGATGCCGGCGGTGCCCCCGGTCACCACGGCCACCTTGGTCTGGTCAGCGTTCGACATGTTGGTTCTCCTCTCGGTCGGCAGCCTTCCCGGGCAGGGGGGCTGGTGGGACGCAACTGGCGCCGCAGCTAGGAGCGGGGTGGACGGATCCGCCGCCCGGGTCCGCGCTCCACGCGGTGCTCGGCCACGGCCTCGTGCAGGGCGGTGCGGAAGCGACCGGGTCCCCAGCGGTGGGCCCCGACCGCCTGGCGCAGGCTGCGGGTGTCCATCTCACCGTGCTCGGCGATCGCGTCGGCGATCGACTCGATCTCCTGGTCGAGCAGGTCATCGAGGGTCCCGGTCGGCGCCGAGGCCGACATCCACGGTGCGTACATGGAGCTCCCCGGGCCCGGACGCAGACGCTGTGTCGGGGTCTCGCCGCGCCGGCGCCGGGCACGTGCCTCGTGGCGCCGGGCGACCTCCTGCTCGGCGCCCTCGCGCTCGGTGTCGGCCCGCGCCCCGTCACCCGTGTCCGCGTGCTCGGAGTCGGCCTGGTCCCCGTCGTCCTCCGCCGCGTCCTCGCTGGTCAGCGGCTGGGCGAGGTCCTCCAGGGAGGCCTGCTCGGCCTTCACGCCGAGGAAGATCTCCGTGACGCCGGCCAGCGCCATCACTCCGGCGCCGATGTAGAAGGCGAGGGAGACCAGCCCGCGGTCCTCGGAGTTGATCAGCTGGCCGAAGAGCAGGGGTCCGGTGATGCCACCCACGGCGGTCCCGACGGCGTAGAAGAACGAGATCGCCAGGGCCCGTGTCTCCATCGGGAAGATCTCGCTGACGGTGAGGTAGGCCGCGCTCGCTCCGGAGGAGGCCAGGAAGAAGCTGACCACCAAGATCGCCAGGAACAGCCACTCGTTGGTCGATCCCGAGGCCAGGGTCAGGCCCAGCACCACCGCGACCAGGGCCGAGCCGATGTAGGTTCCCGCGATCATCGGCTTGCGCCCGACGGTGTCGAAGAGTCGACCCAGGGTCACGGGTCCGGCGAAGTTCGACAGTGCCCAGATGGCGATGAAGATCGGCACGAGGCTCGAGGCCACGCCGTAGAAGGTGTTGAGCAGCGTGCCGAGGTTGAAGGTCACCCCGTTGTAGATGAACGCCTGCCCGATGAAGAGGGCCAGACCCAGGAAGGCCCGGCGGGGGTACTTGGTGAAGGCCACCTTCGCGATCTCGCGGAAGGGGATGGCGGTGCGCTGACGGACGGTCAGCTCGTCGGAGGGCTCCTCCAGGTCCTCGTCGGACTCCGAGCGCACCTGGTCCTCGATGTCGTTGACGATCCGCTCGGCCTCCTCCTCCTGGCCGTGGATGAACAGCCAGCGGGGGCTCTCCGGCACGTGGCGACGCACCAGCAGGACCACCAGTCCGAGGACGGCGCCGATGCCGAACGCGATGCGCCAGCCCATGTCGGCGGCGAAGATGGAGGTGTCCAGGAGCAGGACCGCGCCGAGTGCGCCGGCGGCGGACCCGACCCAGTAGGAGCCGTTGATGGTGAGGTCCACCCGGCCACGGACCCGGGCCGGGATCAGCTCGTCGATCGCAGAGTTGATCGCGGCGTACTCCCCGCCGATGCCGGCCCCGGTGAAGAACCGAGCCAGGTAGAAGTACCAGGGGGCGAAGGCGAACGCGGTCGCCACCGTCGCGATGAGGTAGACCGCCAGGGTCACCATGAACAGCTTCTTGCGGCCGAACCGGTCGGTGAGCTGGCCGAAGAACAGCGCCCCGAGACACGCGCCCACGATGTAGATCGCCGCCGCGGTCCCGATCTGGCCCGAGTTGATGTCGATGCCGCTGCCGCTCTCGGTGAGGCGGGCGGCCACGCTGCCGACCATCGTCACCTCGAGTCCGTCGAGGATCCACACGCTGCCGAGCCCGATGACCACGCGCCAGTGGAACTTCGACCACGGCAGCCGGTCGATGCGCGCGGGCACCTGGGTGGTGATCGTCCCCGTCTGGACCTCGCTCATGGATCTTCCTCCTTGATGCCATGCGGACCTGTGGACCGGCTGAGCCGCCCAGGTGGTTGCGGTCATGAAACAGTTGCGGCAATGAGACGTAGTGCTCGTACCCAACCGACGAGATCGAAACCTGCGAGGCACGCCATGGCACAGCATTCGACGCCCGGACCGCCGCAGGACCAGGGGGCGGGCACACTGGTCGGCATGAGCGCACCGGACCAGTCCCGCCCCACCCCGTGGTCGTGCCGGCTCTTCGGGCACCGGCTCGCCTTCCGTGCCGAGGGCCAGCAGCTGGTGTGGGAGTGCGAGCGGGGCTGCGGGTCCGGCGGCACCAAGTCCTACCGCTCGGCGGCGGAGGCGGCCAGGTACGCCGCAGCCTTCGACAAGCGTGACAACGACGACCTCGGGCGTCGCGCGCCACTGATCGGGATGTTCCCGCTGCGCCTGTGGCGGCGGTGGCGCGACGGGCGCCGGTGACGCCGTGCCGCGCACTGGCTTCGCCACCCCGCTGCCGCTCTCGTTCCTGGGCGTGATGCTCGCCAGTGCGAGCTTCAGCGGCGTCGAGCTGCACTGGGTGCCGGCGGCACAGGCACACGTGGTCGCCCTGGTCGCCCTGCTCGCGACGGCTCCGATGCAGCTGCTGGCGGCGGTGCTGGCCTTCTCCACCAGGGATCCCTCGGCCGGCACCGGCGCCGCCGTCCTGGCCGGCTCCTGGGCCGTGGTCGGCACCACCACCGTGACCAGCCCGCCCGGCTCGCACTCCTCCGGTCTCGGTCTGGTCCTTCTCGTCGCGGCGTGTGCTCTCGTCGTGCCTGTCGCCGCGGGGGTCTCCAAGCCGCTGGCGGCCGTGGTGATGGCGACCAGCGGGCTCCGGTTCGCCGTGACCGGGGTCTATCAGCTGGTGGCGACCTCCGCCTGGCGTGAGGCGGCCGGGTTGCTCGGCCTCGTGCTGTCAGGAGTCGCGCTCTACGCAGCGCTCGCCTACGAGCTGGAGGACGTCCACGGCCGCGCCGTGCTCCCGACCGGCGGCGGCAAGGGTGTGGCCGGCGGCTGAGGTGGACCGCCGGTCCCTCGGGCCCCTGGCAGTCGATCAAGAGGCGTGGACGCCTCGTCCAGCTCGTCGAGGGTGATCGCTGCAGGGACGTCGCTGACCCGGTCGAGCGCGCTTCGCGGGACTCAGTCCTCGCCCTCGTAGAGGTCTGGGTCGACGAAGGGAACCACCACGACGGGGACTCGCGAGTACTTGGCGCAATGAGCGCTGGTCGATCCGACGACGACGCGTTTGAGAGGCCCCTTGTGCTCGGTGCCGACGACCAGCAGGCTGGCGTCCGCAGAGAGCTCCACCAGCGCCTGACCGGGTCGCCCGCGGACGACGTTGCGCTCGATCGTGGGCGCGTCCGCCACCGCCTGCAGAGCGAGTTGCATCGTCTTGTCCTGGATGGTGGTCGCGGACTTCACGAGGGCAGCGCGCTCCTCGTCCAGCAGGGGGAAGCCGCGAGCCGCGTAGGCGGTCTCCGCCTCCCAGGCTGTCACGGCGCGGACCGTGGCACCACGCAGCTTGGCCTCTTCGAACGCGAACTGCAACGCTGCCGCCGACGCTTTCGAACCGTCCACGCCGACCGTGATGACCTCTCCGGGCATCGCCCACCTCCATGTCTCGGCTACCTCGATCCTTGCCCAAGGTGGCGGGTCGCGTACAGGGGTCATCTGGTCGCTGTCACGACAAGGCCGCCGGACGCGCCGGTCGCCGACCCAGGCGGGCTCGGAACAACGTGGAGAGGTCGGCTCCGATCTTCACGGCGGCGTGACCCCGCCTCTTGCTCGATTTCCGCTGTCGGAGTATTTGTAAGGGGCTTCCGCCGAGTCTGCCAACCACCTGGCGGCTCGGCCCACCGGCGAAAGGGATCGGCCATGGCCGGCACGACTTCGACCGCCACGGTCGACGAGCCACAGCTCAAGCGGCACATCGGAATCATCGGGCTGCTGTTCGCGAGCATCGGCTCGATCATCGGGTCCGGCTGGTTGTTCGGAGCTCTGAACGCCTCCAAGGAGGCTGGTCCCGCGGCTGTGGTCTCGTGGGCGCTCGGGGCCGTGATGGTCCTGGCCATTGCCCTCGTCTACGCCGAGCTGGGGGTGATGTTCCCCCTGTCGGGTGGAGTGATCCGCTACCCCCACCTCGCGTTCGGCTCGCTCGCGAGCTTCACGGCGGGTTGGATCACCTGGGTCGGCGCCAGCACGACGGCTCCGATCGAGGTGCTGGCGTCGTTGCAGTACGCGACCAAGTACGCCCCCTTCACCGTCGAGAAGCAGGCCGGCGGTCAGACAGTGCACACCCTGACGGCGCTGGGCTACGGCACCGCCGTGGTGCTGATGGCCCTGTTCGTGGTGATCAACTACTTCGGCATCCGCTGGTTCGCGCGCATCAACAACGCCTTGGTGTGGTGGAAGCTCTTCATCATCGTCCTCGTCATCGTCGCGTTCTTCTTCGCCGCGTTCCACGGGGCGAACTTCACCGAGCACGGCTTCAAGCCGCAGGGGTGGCACGGCGTCTTCAGCGCGATCGCGACCTCGGGCATCGTGTTCTCCTATCTCGGCTTCCGTCAGGGAGTCGAGCTGGCCGGGGAGACCGACAACCCGAAGAAGAACGTCCCGATCGCCGTCATCGGCTCGGTGCTGGTCACGGCGGTCATCTACATCGCCCTGCAGATCGCCTTCATCGGGGCCTTGGAGCCCAGCCTGCTGAAGGGATCCAACGCCTGGGGCGACCTGGACTTCAAGAACAGCTTCGGTCCGCTGGCGGCCGTGGCCACCGCACTCGGACTGGGCTGGTTGGCCGTGCTGCTCTACATCGACGCGATCGTCTCACCCGGTGACACCGGCCTGATCTACACCACCCTGACCTCGCGCCTGTCCTACGCGATGGCGCGCAACGGCAACGCGCCGCAGCGGCTGGCGAAGACGACCGACCGGGGGGTCCCGTTGTTCAGTCTGCTCGTGACCTTCGTGGTGGGCCTGATCGTGTTCTTGCCCTTCCCGAGCTGGCAGCAGCTGGTCGGCTTCATCACCTCGGCCACGGTGCTCTCCTTCGCGTCGGGTCCGCTGGTGCTTTCCGCGCTCCGCAAACGGGTCCCTGATCACCCACGGCCGTTCCGGCTGCCCGGCGGTCACGTGATCCCGATCCTGGCGTTCTGGGCCTCCAACCTGATCGTGTACTGGTCCGGGTGGCTGACCGGGTGGAAGCTCTACATCGCGGTGCTGCTGGGGTTCGTCTTGCTGGCCGTCTTCAAGGCATTCGGCGGGGTCCGACAGGGCGCGTTCCACTTCTGGCAAGGAGTCGCCTGGTTGTTCCCGTGGCTGGGCGGACTGGCGCTCGTCTCCTACCTGGGCAACTTCCCGGAGAAGTCCGCCGGGGCCGGGAACCTGGGGTTGCTCAACTTCGAGTGGTCTGCGCTGATCCTCGCCGGCCTGTCGGTGCTCGTCTACGCCATCGCCAACATGGTCTGCCTGAGCAGCGAGGTCGTCCAGGAGCACATCGAGCAGTCCAGGAAGGAAGCCGCGGTCGAGGACGAGGAGCTCGGCGCGGCCCCGTGATCCGACCTCGTCGGTCGCGCCTCCCGCCACCCGGTGGCTCTGCGTGCCCGCAGCGGCTCACGGAGTCCAGGCGCGCAGGCGGCGCGGCAGCGCCACCGCGAGCACCACGAGGAACGCCACGAAGACCAGCGGTATCGGGCCGATGCCGAGAAAGGAGCCGACGATCCCCAACGGGGGCCAGACAGCGAGCATCCACCGAGGCAGCAGGCCGACCTTCCAGGAGCCCGCGGCGAGCAGCGCGAGGCCGATCATCAGGCCGAACGCGCACAACGGGTAGATCGGTCCCCAGATGAGCTCTGAGCCCGCGGCCACGGAGGCCATGCACTGGATGATCAGCTCGGTGACGCACAGGCCGTAGAGCCAGACGCCAGCGGTGCCGAGCCGGCCGTCGCGCCCGCGCTGCAGCCGGTGGAAGCCGAGCGTGACGAGGAACAGGCCGACGCCCTGGGGGAGCGCTGCGGAGGTGAGGACGTAGTCCCAGGCGTGCTGGAAGTCCCCCTCGTACGTGGGTGGCGCCATGAGCATGATCAGCCCCATCATCAGGAGGCCGACGATGGCGAGGCCGACGCCCCACAGGGTCACTCGCAGCCACGCTGCGTCGGTGCGGGCTTCGGCCGGCGTGGTCGTCGTGGTCGTCGTGGTCATGGGAGGTCCTTCCGCGGGTGGTGTGCCTTGGACGCTAGAGGCGGTCGGCGGCCGGAGTCGTCGGCCCGAGGGGGGAGGTCGGTCCTCCTGCCGACGTCCTCCTCAGGAGGGACCCGGTCGGGGCTCCGACTCCCTATGCTGTGGTGGGTGCCGGCACGTGCAGGGCTGACCAGGGCGGATGCGGCGGTCGCCGCGGGTTTCGTCCTGGCAGCGCTGGGCGAGGCTGTCGTGGTGTGGTCCGGCACGCCCCGGCTGCTGGTCTTCCAGGCCTGCGGCGCTCCCCTGCTGGCCGTCGTGGCGCTCCGCCGGACCCGGCCCGTCCTCTCGCTCGCGGTCATCGCGGCCGGCGCCACGCTGGGCACGGCGGTCCAGACGCGGCTCTGGCCGGATACGGGCGACGGCGGCGGGGTGTGGTTGTTCGCGCTCATGTTCGCGGCGTACTCCGTCGGCGCCCACGGGCGTGGTCGCCTCGTGCTCCTGGGCGGCGTGCTGCCACTGCTTGCGGGGCTGTTGATCAACCTGGCGACGATGACCGGCTGGGCCCTGGTCAACGGTGTCCTCTTCCTCACCACCTTCGTCGGGGTGCTGCCCACCGCGGTGGGCCGGCTGGTCCGCGTGCGCCGAGCCCGGCTGGTCGACCTCGAGGAGCAGGCCGACCGGATCGTGCGCGAGCAGCGGTCGCAACGCGAGGCCGCGGTGCTCCTCGAGCGGCTGAGGATCACCGAACGGCTCCGGCCCGCCCTGATGGACGGCCTGCGCGACCTCGCCGACCGGGCGGAGGGCGGGGCTGACCCCGGCGAGATCGAGGAGTCGGCGCGACGGCTCCTGGGTCGCACCCGGGCGGAGGTGGTGGCCCTCACGGCGCCGGTCGACGTCCCGGAGCCGATCGACCCTCCCCGGGCCGACCACGTGCAGGCCCTGCGCGCAGCCTCGCAGCGCTGGGCGGTGCTCGGCGCCGGCGTGCTCGGGGCGGGCCTGGCGCTGGAGTCGACGGGCACGCTCCCGCTCTCGGCCCCGGCCTGGGTGGCGGTCCTGGCCAGCGTGTCGGTGAGCCTGCCGCTCGCGTTCGTGTGGTGGCGCCCCCTCCCCGCCGTCGCAGTGGCCTGGTGTGCTGCCACCGTCTTCTCGCGGCTGGTCGCACCGCTCGACGGCTCGCTCAGCGGCGCTGCCCTGGCCCTGTCGGTCGCGTTCGCCGTGGGGGCGTTGTGCAACCGGCGCCAGGCGGTCGTCGGTCTGGCGCTGTGCTGGGTCGGCCAGCTGCTCGGGGTGATGGACGAAGATCGATTCGGGGTCGCTGTGATCATCGTCGTCTCCTGGCTCGGCGGGCTGGCCGTGAACGAGGCAAGCAGGCTCGTGGAGCAGGGCCGGGCCAACAACCGGGTGTCGGTCCACCAGGAGTCCGCGGCACAGCACGGGGCCATGACCGAGGAGCGGCTGCGACTGGCGCGTGAGGTTCACGACCAGATCGGCCACAGTCTCACCGTGGTCGCGCTGCAGGCGGCTGGCGCCCGGCGCCTGGCCGCCACGGCTCCCGACCGGGCGCAGGAGGCGATGGCGACGATCGCTGGAGCGGCGCGTGACGGTCTGGCGGCGCTGTCGGGCCAGGGTGCCGCGGACCTCGCGGCGGTGCTGCACCGCACCCGCGCGGCGGGCTTGAGCCTCACCGCCGACGTGGCCGGACTCGATGCCCCCGGGCTCATCGACCCCGAGTCGCGGGCGGCCGTCTGCCGGATCGTGCAGGAGGCGCTGACGAACGTGCTACGCCACGCCCCCGGGGCAGCCGCCACGGTGGTGGCGGGTGCGGAGGGTGACGGCGTGGGCGTCACCATCCGCAACGGTCCACCGACCGGGCCCGGCGGCGCCGGGGGGAAGTGGCCGAGGCCTGGCCGGTCTGCGGCAGCGGGTCGCCGCCCGCGGCGGGGAGGTGTGCTGGGGGCCCCTGGACGACGGCGGTTTCGAGGTGCGCGCCGTCCTGCCCGCTCACCGGATGGAGGACGCGAGCCGATGATCACGGTGGCGATCGCCGACGACCAGCCCCTGGTGCGCAGCGGGCTGCGCATGATCCTCGACGGTGAACCGGACGTCGCCGTCGCCGGGGAGGCGGGCGACGGGGCCGAGGCGGTCGCCCTCGTGACCACGGAGCAGCCCGACGTCCTCCTGCTCGACGTGCAGATGCCCGGTCTCGACGGCTTGGAGGCGATGACACAGCTGGCCGCGGCCGAGACGGCGACCAGAGTCCTCATGCTGACGACCTTCGACCTCGACGAGTACGTCTACCGCGCGATGCGCGCCGGGGCGTCGGGGTTCCTGCTCAAGGACATGGCCGGGGAGGACATCGTCGCCGCCGTCCGCCAGGCCGCGCGCGGCGCCGATGCCCTGCTCGCGCCGGCGCTGACCCGTCGGCTGGTCGACCGCTTCGCCGGTGACCGGCTGCACGCCGGCAACGCCCGGCTGGACCGCCTCACGGCCCGTGAGCTCGAGGTCCTGCGGCTGGTCGCCCGCGGCCTGTCCAACGCCGAGATCGCGGCTGAGCTGGTGATCGGCGAGGCCACCGTCAAGACCCACGTCGCACGCGTCCTCATGAAGCTCGATCTGCGTGACCGGGTCCAGGCTGTCGTCGTCGCCTACGAGTCCGGCATCGCAGAGGGTCGCAACCCGTCCTCCTGACGCGACCTGGGACGACGTCGGCGCCCCGCCCGTTCGGTGGCCCGCCGGAGCACGCACTTCCAGGGCTCGCTGGCGCGCGTGAGCTTCTTCCCGTGTCCGCCGAGGCCCCTCCTACGCTGGACGCTCCAGCCGCGGAGAACCCCGTCGACTGGTGGGAGTGGGGGAGGAGCCGTTCGAGGTCGCGCGACGGCGCAACGTGCCTGTCCTCCTGTCCTTCGGGTGCGCCGCCTGCCACTGGTGCCACGAGGTTCCAGGGTTGGTGGCTGTCGACGAAAATCTGCGAAACCGCAGGTCAGCGGCATAGTCGAGGTTCGCGTCGGATCGCCGAATATCGCCGTTGGACACCGGTTCCGGGGCTTCGTGCATCACTCTCGTGCATCACTTTGGCCCCATCACTGGACACCCAGTGGCAGCCGATCAGAGCACATCGGCGAGCAGGTTCGCGCCGGGTAGGAGCGAGCGAGCCGATGGTCCCGGGGACCATTCTGATCGGCTGCGGGTGATGAGGTCCAGCGCCTGGAGTTGGTGCGCCAGGTTGCGTAGCTCGTCCTCAACGTCACGGGTGGTGATGGGCTTCCCGCCGCGGCTCCACCCGTGGCCGAGTAGCGAATGCACCTCGGCGGCGATCTCCGCGACCTGAAGCGAGCCGCGGGCCGCGACCAATGCGACGGCACGTTCCGCGGTCATGGTGTGGAACGCGCCTTCGTCGAACCAGGATCGGAGTCGCCGTACCGTCTCGAGTTCGTCGGCCGCGGCCTTCGTGGGTCGCAGGACGCCGCCGGCGAGGCGCACCAGTCGGACGTGTCGCAACAGGTCGTGCAGAACGGCCAGCGCGAGCAGGTCCTCCTCGATCGAGGCGGGTCGGCCCATCGGATTCCAGCCCGGACGCTCTTGCTGCACAGCCCGGACCACGGTCCGTGGAAGCCGGCCACCCGGCGTCAGCTTGACCCCGTCGACGAGCAGGTCCAGCACGAGGCGGACGCTGCCGGGGACTGCGCCAACGGCGTCGCGGACCCGCCGGGTGGTCGCCTCCTGGTCGAAGGGTCGCTGCCGGTCCCCGACCCAGGTGCGCATCGACTCGTGCTCGTGATGCGTCGGGTCGGCGAGTGCGACGAGGAGTTCGGCGTACCCTCCGGCGCCTCCGCAGTCCTCGGGTGGGCAGGTTCCCTGGCCGCCGACGCAGCCGGGCTGGTCGTCGCCTCGGCCCAGCACCTCGACGTCGTGCTGCCAGTTGTCGCCGAGGTCGTAGGCGTACACGAACCGGGTGGGCAGCGTGGACAGGCGTACGCCGCGCTCGTCGGCCTCATGGTCCTCGCCCCAGTCCTCGAAGGGAACCGTGTAGACGGCGTCCTCGGTGCGGAACTGGTGGAGATGGGAGTCGGTCCAGCCGATAGCGACCTGCAGCACCTCGTGGAGCTCGTCGAGGGTGATCGCGGCCGGTACGTCGATGACCCGCTCCACCCACGGCTCGACCTCGCGCATGGTCACCCGCAGCCTGAGCGTCTTCACGACGGCGCCCAGGGCGCCCCGCAGCACTTCTTGTACTTGCGACCCGACCCGCACCAGCACGGCTCGTTACGTCCTGGCGGCCAGACGACCGTGCGTTCTGGGTCTCGCGACACGTCGGCCGCGTACTGGGCGCGCAACTGCGACGGGTCCGGCTCGTCTGGTGCGTTCTCGGTTACCCACGGTTTGAACTCGGCCGACCGGACCGGTACCACGGACAGCCGGGGCATGCCGGCCTCTGAGTGGGCGCGCAGCCGGCCTTCCATGCGTCGGCAATAGACGGCGTGGCTGACCGGCTGGCCATCCTCGTCGTGCATGAGCGGGCTGTCGGCGAGGTCCGGCCAACGCTGGGGCCACTCGGCGTACTCGTCGGCGGGCAGCCAGGCCAATGCGACCGGGACCATCGGGGCGGGCTCGCGCACCGGCGTGACCTCCCGAGTGAGTCGGGGGCCGGTCTGCGACTCCCAGCGGGCGGGCACCGTCAGGGAAGGAGTCGCGGTCTGGAGCTCGTCCGCCTCGCGCCCCAACTTCGCCAGCGATTCCGCGCGCAGGTCGCGGAGCTGATCCAAGAGCCGTTCAGGGTCCCCTGTGCGGACCGCGAGTTCGAGTCCGCGCGTCAGCCAATCCAGCGCCAGTCCGTGCTCGCCGATCGCGCCGTACTCGAGGCCGGCGTTGTTGTAGACCCACACGTCGTCGGGGGTGTCCATCGCGACCGCGTCCCAGATCCCCGCTGCCTCTTCCAGTCGGCCGTGGCGGGTCAGGATCTCGGCTCGCCGGCAGCGAGGATCCGGCTCACTCCTGTACCCCAGCGCGACGAGCAGGTCCGCCTGATGCAGCGCATCGTCGACTCGGCCGACCTGGTCGTAGGCCTCGGCCAGTTCGCTGTGCAGGTCGACCACGTCGAGGTACTCGGCTGCGGCTGGGTCGTCCTCGCAGATGGCGATGGCGCGTTCCAACACATCGATGTACTCCTCTGCGGAGCCACGATTCGCTCGGCGAATCTCTTCGTAGAGTCGATCGAGGTCCTCAGGTCGCACCTCGACATCATGGCGCAACAGGAGTGGTCGCCAGATTCGGGGCCGTGGTCGATGTGGCCGGCGAAACGTGTTGAAGCACCTGACACGTCGGGAGAGCGTGTCAGGCTTTCGCAAGATCCTTGACATGTTGCATATCTGCAACGAATGCTCGAGGCTGGACGCATGGACCTCGCGGAGCGCGTCGCGACCCTTCGCCGCGCGAGCCGGCTGAGTGCTCGTCAACTGGCCGCGGTGGTCGACGTCGCCCCGACGACGATCACGCGGATCGAGGCCGGCGCGGTCAGCCCGTCGTTCGACCTGGCGCAGGAGATCCTCACGGCGCTGGGGGAGCCGATCGGTTTCACCGGCGTAGCGGACGTCGATGCGATCGCGACCGCTCGTCTCGCTCTCGACCCGGAGCTCGACCTGTCGTCGACTCCCGGCGTCGAGCCGTGGCGCGAGCGCTGGGCGCGGATCGGACTCATCGATCAGGCGGGCCGCGTGATCCCGGGGAAGGAGGGCGACTTGCTGTTCCGCGCCGGCCGTACCGCTCGCCTGACGCGGCGGCCCGGGGCGGTGGACTTCGTTGCAGGGCCGTCTGCGGACGACGTCGCGGCCGCCCTTCGTGCGGCCGGGATCGACAACGCGCTGACCGGTGACGCTGGCGCCAACCTGTTTCGCTCCAGCGCGGGCGAGGCGTGGCCCGTGCTGTACGTCGAGAACCTCGACCGTGCGGCCGAGGCTGCTGGGCTCGTTCGCAAGGAGCCGGGATCGTTCGGGATGCGGGTGACCCTCATCCCGTTCGACGGCGTGAGTGAGCTTGGTCGACTTGAGATCGACGGCGTCGCGGTCGTCGTTCGCGATCAGGTCGTCATCGACGCCTACGGTGGCATCGACCGGATGGTCGAGCAGGCCGACATCCTCATGGGGAGGCGCGTGGCGTGACCGACCTCAAGGAGCCGCGTACCGAGATCGAGTGGAGCCGTCGCGCGATCATCAACGTCGTCGGCGGCCCTCGATCGACGCTGTCAATCGTCGACGCGCACCCACTGAGTCTCGGACGGGTTGTTGACGATGAGTTCGCGCAAAGAGGAAAGCCGCTGCTCCACGGTCTTGTATGCATCGATCCGACCCAGCAGTGCGATCGCCTCCGGGTAGGCGTGGTCGCTCAGCGCTGAGAGTCGCGCCTGGGCGCCGCCGATAGCCTCGCTCCAGAGCCATTCGATCTGCTCGTCCAGCTCGTCGACGACGGCGGCGTCGACGGCGTTGAGTGCGGGCTTGGCGGTCATGCCGTCCATCGTTTCACCGGCCGACCTTGGCCATGAAGTCGATTTCCGCAGCGTGCTATGAGAACGCCCCGGAGAGTCGCTGGTGCGGTGGTGTCGCCGTCGATCAGGGAAGCTCGTGCAGAAGCGGCCGGAGGATGTCTGCGACCTCGTGCATGCCGTAACGCTCGACGAGCAGGTCGAGGATCTGCACAGGTGTCTGGGGCGGGTTGCCGCGGCGCAGTGACATCGCGACCAGCGCCCGTACGCCGGCCTGGGGATGCGCGGCCACGGTGTTGGCGGCGAATTCGTCGACGAAGAGTGTCTCGACGTTCGCCCTGACCAGCGCCTTGGCAGTCTTGAAGCCGGCCCGCTTGTCGTCGGTGACGATCGCATCTGCCGTGCTGATGATCGCAGCGTGGGCCACATGGCCGTCGTCAGGATCGGTGAGGCCGTAGTCGTATCTGCGGTCCTTGGCTGCGTCGACCTCGGATCCGGGGAAAGCGTGCCTCATCTGATCGAACAGGTGACGGCGCTGGGTTTCGCTGTCGGCGACGCTGCGCCGTTCATGCAGTCTGGCGAGCGTGTAGTCGAGCTCGGTCAGGATCCCCGTGCCCCAGATGGGAGCGAATGCCTCCTCGGTCGCGAGTTGCAGCAGGAAGTCGCGCTGGAGGCTTGGCACGAGTGTGCAGGCGTCGAGGACGGCGCGGTACATGCGACGAGCCTGCCAGGCGTCGCCGACGGTTCAGGCGTTGCGGCGCGCGTCCGTCAGGGCTTCGGCGATCTCTTCGTCGGCGTAGTCCTCGTCGATCGAGGTCTCGGTGATGAATCGGTTGCGGCGCTCGCGGAGTTCCTCGCGGTACGCCAACACGTCAGTGAGCCGCAGCTTCCGACGAACAGTCCCCGGGACATGAGCGCGCAGCTCCCCCTCCTCGATCAACCGAACGACGGTCGGGCGGCTGAGTCCGAGGATGTCGGCGGCCTGCTGGGTGGAGATCTCCTGATCGCGGGTCAGGATGCTGATCGACTGGCCGCTGCTCAGCGCCTGAACGACCCGCTTGAGGATCTCGTGGAGTTGCTCAGTGAGTTCGACGCGGTCGTGCTCGCCGCCGCCGGACAGGAAGAACGAAGGTTCCAGGGCGCCGTGGCGCGCCTCGTGTGCCTCGATGAAGCTCAGAACCTTGGCAAGGTCGTCGGCTTCGGCGGGAACCGGGCTCACGACTTCAGTGGTCGCCGTGCTCATGGATTCACTCCCTTTCCCCTACTGGGTCTCTAGGACAGCCACTCTAGCGCAGTTGCGAAAGTTACGAAACCCCGCGCAATCGGCCCCGGTGCGTGAGGGCCGTTCTGGGCTCCGTGAAGTTGTCGCGCTCGCGCCGAAACAATCGCAACACGACAACTTCGCGACGCGTGCTGTTGCCTGGGCGCTCCCGCGATCCTTCTCCAGCACCTTGGCGCTGTGCTCGACGCGCCACTTCGTCACCGGCACGTCGCCGATCGTCGGCAGGATGTGCGCGTTGAGCCGCGACACGCGCTGCTCCATCGGTGTCCAGCGCCGCCTCGGCCTGCTCGAGGATCGTGCGCGCCTCTGCCTCGGAGTCGGCTCGCCGCAGCACCGGCTTCCACGGCTCGCCGTTGCCGGCCGGCGCCTTGAAGGACACCTGGTACTTGTTGCTGCCCGACGACAGGGCGTACAGCCACACCCGCCACGGCCGCGCGCCGCCACCGAGATGGCGGGGCTTGCCCTGCGTGAGCAGCGTGGGCTTCTTCCCGTGTCCGCCGACGCCCCTCCTACGCTGGTGTCTCATCGGCCCGAAGTGAGGCACGTCCACTCGTGAGGAGTCCCAGGACATGGCCAACCGTCTCGCCAACGCGACCAGCCCGTACCTGCTCCAGCACGCGGAGAACCCCGTCGACTGGTGGGAGTGGGGGGAGGAGCCGTTCGAGGTCGCGCGACGGCGCAACGTGCCTGTCCTCCTCAGCGTCGGGTACGCCGCCTGCCACTGGTGCCACGTGATGGCCCACGAGTCGTTCGAGGACGAGGCCACGGCGGCGTACCTCAACGACCACTTCGTGAGCATCAAGGTCGACCGCGAGGAGCGTCCGGATGTGGACGCGGTCTACATGCAGGCGACCGTCGCCATGACCGGCCAGGGTGGCTGGCCGATGACCTGCGTGCTGGACCACGAGGGCAGTCCCTTCTTCGCCGGCACCTACTTCCCGGACCGTCCGCGACACGGTCAACCGAGCTTCCGCCAGCTCTTGGAGGCGATCGACGATGCGTGGACCAACCGGCTCGAGCAGGTGACCGAGGCCTCGGGCCGGGTCCGCCAGGCCCTCGACAGGGCGGTGGCCCTCGCGGGGGGGCCGGCCTTCGACCAGGAGTCGCTGGCCGCAGCCGTCACGGCCCTCGAGGGGGACTTCGACGCCGACTGGGGTGGCTTCGGTGGGGCACCGAAGTTCCCGCCCTCGATGGTCCTCGACTTCCTGCTGCGGGTCGGCGGTGACCCGGCCGTGGCCCCGGCGGCCACCCGGATGGCCGGACGGACCCTCGCCGCGATGGCAGCAGGTGGCATCCACGACCAGCTCGCGGGCGGGTTCGCGCGCTACGGCGTCGACCGGGCCTGGGTGGTGCCGCACTTCGAGAAGATGCTCTACGACAACGCCCAGCTGCTCTCGGTCTACGCCCGGTGGGCGGCGCGGCACGGCGACGCCCAGGCCGGCCGGGTGGCCCGTGGGGTGGCGGACTTCCTGCTCAGCGAGCTGCGCACCGACCAGGGGGCGTTCGCCTCCGCGCTCGACGCCGACTCCGAGGGGGCCGAGGGCACGTTCTACGTGTGGACTCCCGACCAGCTCGTCGAGGTGCTCGGCCCCGAGGACGGGGCCTGGGCGGCCGAGCTGCTCGGCGTCACCGAGCGCGGGACCTTCGAGCACGGTGCGTCCACGCTCCAGCTCCAGGTCCAGCCCGAGGACCCCGCGCGGTGGGAGTCGGTGCGCGCCAGCCTGCTCGCGGCCCGGGCCGAGCGGGTGCGTCCCGCCCGGGACGACAAGGTCGTGGCCGCCTGGAACGGGCTGGCCATCAGCGGACTGGTCGACGCGGGCACCCTGCTCGGGCGCCCCGACCTCGTCGACGCGGCGGTGCGGTGCGGCAGCTTCCTCGCCGAGGTGCACCTGGAGGACGGACGGCTGCTGCGGGTCTCCCGGGACGGGGTGGCCGGGAGCCACGCCGGGGTGCTGGAGGACTACGGCTGCGTCGCCACCGGTTTCCTCGCGCTCGCCTGCGCGACCGGGGACGCGGTCTGGCTGGAGAGCGCCGGGGCCCTCCTCGACACCGCGTTGGGGCACTTCGCCGCCGACGACGGCGGCTTCCACGACACGGCCGACGACGCCGAGGCCCTGCTGGTGCGGCCGCGGGACCCCACCGACAACGCCAGCCCCAGCGGTCACTCCGCGGTGGTGCACGCCCTGCTGGCGTACGCCGCCCTCACCGGGTCGGGTCAGCACCGGGAGGCGGCCGAGCGGGCGCTGCTGGTCTCGCGCCGGGTCGCCGACTCCTCGCCGCGGTTCGCCGGCTGGTCGCTGGCCGCGGCCCGGACCGCGCTCGACGGGCCGGTCGAGGTCGCCGTCGTGGGCCCGGCCGGCGAGGGGCGCGACGCCCTGGAGCGCACCGCCCGCCAGGAGGCGCCGCTCGGCTCGGTCGTCGTGGCGGCCGCCCCCGGGGAGAGCGCGATCCCGCTGCTGGCCGACCGAGACGTCCTCGAGGGTCGGCCGGCGGCGTACGTCTGCCGCCAGCTGGTCTGCCGGCGACCGGTCACCACGGTGGAGGAGCTGCGCGACGAGCTGGTCTCAGGCGGCGCGTAGCGCGGGCCGCACCCGTTCGCAGATCAGCCGCAGGCTCTCCCAGGAGGGCTCCGCGGGCAGGCCGCCGCACAGCGGGTGGGTCGAGACCGCCCGCAGCTCGCGCTCGCGGCACCGGCGCACCATCTCCTCGGGGGCGAGGACCACGTAGCGACCACCGGCACGCAGCTCGGCGACCGTGGTGGAGTCGTCGGTGATCAAGCTGTTCTGGCCCCCCGACCAGGCGCGGTAGGCCATCGCGTCGGCCAGCAGCCACCTGCCGTGCTCGGCCCAGAAGCGCTCCGGGTCCTCGGCGCAGAAGACCGTGGCCGGGCCCGGGGGCGGCAGCAGCACGAGCCCGGGCTCGCGGCCGTGGCGGCGGCACTCGTCCTCGTAGAGACCGCGCAGCTCGCGGTCGGCGACGTTCGGCTGGAAGCCCAGCCCCAGCCGGGCCGCCCGGCGGGCCGCGGCGGGCGAGCCGCCGCCGTAGAAGAGGAAGGGGTGCGGCTCGCTGAACGGCAGCGGCGTCACCGCGACCAGGCGCCCGTCGTGCTCGACCTCCTCTCCTCGCCACAGGGCGAGCAGCAGCTCGATGCTCCGCTCGACGTCGGCGCCGCGCGTCTCCCAGGGGCGGCCGAACAGCGCGTACTCCTCCGGCCGGTACCCCAGCCCGAGGGTGAAGCTGACCCGGCCGGCCGCCAGGTGGTCGAGCACGGCGACGTCCTCGGCCAGCTTCACGGGGTCGTACATGTTCACCAGCAGCGCCGAGACGGTGATCGGCACCCGGCGGGTGCGGGCCGCGATCGCCGCGGCCAGCACGAGCGGGCTGGGCAGGTAGCCGTCCTGCGAGGCGTGGTGCTCGGAGACCAGCACGGCGTCGTACCCCTGCTCGTCGAGGTAGGCCGCCTGGTCCAGCGCCCGGGAGTAGAGCTCCTGCCGGGCCCCCCGGTCTGCTCCCGGCGCCCGCAGGTCGAACCGGGCCACGAACGCGGTCATCGGCACCCCTCCCCTCCGGAGACTAGAACCGGTTGCAGTTCTATCACCCCTCTCGTACTTTGACACCTGTCAAATCGAGGAGGCGGCGATGGCGGAGACCGTGCAGCAGCTGTTGCGGCAGCGAGCATCCGAGGACACCCCGGCGGTGCTCCACGACGGCCAGGTGCTGACGTGGCGCGAGCACCTCGCCGAGGCGGCCGCAGAGGCGGACGCCCTGCTCGGCCTCCTCGACCCGTCGCGACCGCCCCACGTCGGGGTGCTCCAGGGCAACACCCCCGGCATGCTCGGCTCCATGGCTGCCGCGGGGCTGGGTGGCTACGTGCTGTGTGGCATCAACACCACCCGACGCGGGGAGGGCCTCCTGGCCGACGTACGGCGTGCCGAGTGCCAGCTGCTGGTCACCGACGCCGAGCACCGGCACCTGCTCGAGGGCCTCGACCTCACCGGTGTGCGGGTGCTGGACAACTCCACCACGCAGTGGGCCGACCTCCTCGCCGGGCAGGCGGGTGCCGAGGAGCTGGTGCCGCTGCGCGAGGTCGAGCCGATGGACACCTTCATGATGATCTTCACCTCCGGCACGAGCGGGGAGCCCAAGGCGGTCCAGGTGGCCCACCTGATGGTGGTGTTCTCCGGCCTCAACCTGGTGGACCGGTTCGCGATCACCGCGGAGGACGTCTGCTACCTCTCGATGCCGCTGTTCCACTCCAACGCCGTCGTCGCAGGGTGGGCCGTGGCCGTGACGGCCGGTGCGGCGATGGCGCCGGCACGCTTCTCCGCCTCGGGGTTCCTCGACGACGTCCGTCGGTGCGGTGCGACCTACATGAACTACGTCGGCCGGCCGCTCGCCTACGTGCTGGCGACGCCGGAGCGGGCCGACGACGCCACCAACCCGTTGCGGGTGGCCTTCGGCAACGAGGCCGGCGACCGGGAGATCGAGGAGTTCGGTCGCAGGTTCGGGTGCACGGTGGTGGACGGTTTCGGCTCCACCGAGCTGGCGGTGATCATCACCCGCGAGGAGGGCACCCCGCCGGGGTCGGTCGGCAAGGGCTTCGACGGGGTCGCGGTCTACGACCCCGACACCGTGACCGAGTGCGCGGTGGCGGTCTTCGACGAGCACGGGGCGCTGGCCAACGCGGACGCGGCGGTCGGGGAGCTGGTCAACACCCACGGGGCCGGCTACTTCGCGGGCTACTACAACGACGAGGAGGCCAACGACGAGCGGATGCGGCACGGCATGTACTGGTCGGGGGACCTCGCCTACCGGGATGCCGAGGGCTGGATCTACCTCGCCGGCCGGACCGCGGACTGGATGCGGGTCGACGGGGAGAACATCGCGGCCGCGCCGGTCGAGCGCATCCTGAGCCGGCTCCCGGCGCTCAACCGCGTCGCGGTGTACGCCGCCCGGGACGCCGGTCTCGGCGACCAGGTGATGGCCGCGGTCGTGCTGCAAGACGACGCCGACCTCACCCCGGCCGAGCTCGAGGCGTTCCTCGACGCGCAGCCCGACCTCTCGCCCAAGGCGTGGCCGCGCTACGTCCGACTCGCCCCGGACCTGCCGAGCACCGCCACCAACAAGGTGCTCAAGCGCGAGCTGGTCGCCCAGGGCGTCACCGCGGGCGAGGGAGAGCAGCTCTGGGTGCGCGAGGAGCGGGGAAGGGCCTACCGGCCCGCCGGGGTCAGCGCGGCGCAGTGAGCACGCGGCGCAGGAACGCCACCTGGTGCTCGGCCGCCGTGTCGAACCACGCCTTGCCCGACCACACGTCGAAGTGGTCGCAGGGGTAGTGCCGCACCTCGGCCCGCGCCTTGAAGGCGGCCTTGGCGGCGGCGTGCGGGGGAGCGCTCCGGTCGAAGTCGGCCACCTGCACCAGGGTCGGGCAGGAGATCCGGTCGGCGTGACGTGCGGGACGCAGGCTGCCCAGCTGCAGCCCGACGTCGGCGTCCACCTCGTTGCGCCAGGTGGGCCCGGCGATGGCGAGGTAGTCCTCGAAGCAGCCCTCCAGGTTGAGGGCGGCCAGCTCGCCGGGCCGCCCCACCAGCGGCATCGTGACCGGGGACCGGCCCAGCGCGGCGCCGAGCCGGGAGCGCAGACCGGCGGCGGAGGACCGCAGCAGCTCCGTGGGCCGGTGGCTGGCGAGGGCGTGCCGGCCGGCCGCGAGCCCGTCGACGAGCGGGGTCAGGGACACCACCGCCACCACGTCGTCGCGGTCGGCCGCGACCTCCAGGACGTGGCCGCCGGACAGGGAGACCCCCCACAGCACGAGGCGCCGTGGATCCACCCCGGGCAGGCGCGCGGCCGCGGTCATCGCCGCCCGGTAGTCCGCGACCTGGCCGGCCACGTCCACCCGCTGCCGCGGAGCCCCGCCGCTGGCGCCGAAGCCGCGGTAGTCGAAGGCGAGCACGTCCAGACCGGCGCCGGCGAGCCGGAGGGCGAAGGGCTGGAGGCCGGAGTCCTTCGTCCCGCCCAGCCCGTGCGCCATCAGTGCGACGGGCCGTCCGGCGGGGCCTGCCAGGTCGTCGGTCCGGGCAGCGAAGTGCCAGGCGGCGCAGTCCACGCCGTCGGAGGAGAAGGTGAGCTCCCTCGGGCCGACGTCCGTGCCTCTCACGACGTCGCCACCGTGCCGTAGATGGTGCGCAGCCAGATCGCGGTGACGGCGGCGGCCTGCTGGTCGGCGGTGAGCGTCCCGCGGACGAGACGCTCGAGCGCCCGGTCGTTGAGCTCCAGCAGCAGGGTGGCGAGCACGACCGGATCGGGTCCCGCGGGCGCCCGGCCTGCCGCTCGCTCGCTGCGGACCATCTCGGCGAGCGGCTCCACGAAGGACCGGAGGTCGGCGTCCCACATCTCCCGGACCGCCTGGCTGGTCGCGCGCGCCTCCAGCATCGCGGCGAAGAGGTGCTCGTGGCGTCGGGTGGCCTCGAACAGCCCGTCGACCATGGTCGCGACGCGGGACTCCGGAGTCCCCTCGAGGGAGGTGAGCCCGCGCGCGGCGGCCGAGATCTCGTCGTACAGCTCCTCCATCAGGGCCGCCACCGCCGTGGCCTTGCTCTCGAAGTAGAAGTAGAAGGCCGAGCGGGTGACCCCGGCCCGTCGCGAGATGTCGGCGATGTTGATCGACTCGAAGCTGCTCTCCTGGAGGTGCTGGTCCAGCGAGGCGAGCAGGGCGCTGCGCCGCTGGTCGCCCTTCTGCGGAGGCCGGCGGTCGCGGGTGGCCGGCCGGGTCACGACGCCTCCTGGGCCCGGCGGCGGCCGCGCGGGAGCTCCCGGGTCCGCAGGTCGTGCTCGTAGACGAAGTAGTCCACCTGCTGGGTGTGTCGTGGCGTGGCGTTGAAGTGCCCGATGAACTTCTGCTCGTCGGCCACGATCGTGCGCTCCATCTCCGCGACCGGGGGCAGCCGGTAGTGGCCGGTGAGGTACGCCGCGGCCAGGCGGGCCTGGCACTCCACGAACGGGAACAGCGTCGGCGTGGACTGGGCGAAGCCGACGAAGACCAGGTCCTCGACGCCGGGCTTGAACATCCGCTTGTAGAGCGGGAAGTGGTTGCCCGGGGCGGAGAGGAAGGTGGGGTCGAAGAACGGGAAGGTGATGTTGTAGCCGGTGGCGTAGACGATGACGTCGAACTCGCCACTGGTGCCGTCCTCGAAGTGCACGGTGCGTCCGTCCAGCCGCGCGACGTTCCCCTTCGCCACGACGTCGCCGGACCCGAGCCGTAGCGGGAGCTCGACCGACTGGGTGGGGTGGGCCTCGAAGAACCGGTGGTTGGGCGTGGGCAGGCCGTAGTCCTCGGGCCGGCCGGCGGTCACCGGCTGCAGCACCTGGACGACCTTGCGCTGCCAGGACAGGGGCAGCCAGGGCACCGTCACGTAGTACTTGTCGGCCGGCTTGCCGCCGAAGTACTTCGGCACGATCCACGCCCCCGACCGGGTCGAGAGGGTGACCTCGTTCTCCAGGGCCCGTGAGGACAGCTCCACGGTGATGTCGGCCGCGCTGTTGCCGATGCCCACGACGAGGATCCGCTTGCCGTGGCACTCCAGCGGGGTGCGCGGGTCGATGTAGGCGTGGGAGTGCAGGGACTCGCCGGTGAACTCGCCGGGGAAGTCGGGCAGCCGGGGGTCCCAGTGGTGGCCGTTGGCGACCACGAGCGCCTCGAACTGCCGGGTCTCACCGGCCTGGGTCTCCAGCTCCCAGCCGCCGCCCGCCAGCGGACGGGCGGCCACGACCCCGTTGCCGAACTCGATGTGCTCGCGCAGCCCGAAGGCGTCGGCGTAGGCGTCGAGGTAGGCCTTGATCTGGGTGTGGTGCGGGAAGTCGGGGTAGTCGTCGGGCATCGGGTAGTCCCGGAAGGACAGCCGGTGCCGCGAGGTGTCGATGTGCAGGGACCGGTAGGCGCTGCTGTGGCCGTTGGGGTTGCCGAACGCCCAGTTGCCGCCGACCCGGTCCGAGGACTCGAAGCAGGTGTAGGGGACGGCGTAGTCGGTGAGCATCTTGCCGGTGGTGAGCCCGCTGATGCCGGCCCCGATCACCGCCGTGGTGGGGGCTGTGCGGGCAGCGGGCATGCCGCGACCCTAGTGAGGGGGCGAAGGCCCGTCAACGAGAAAGTTGACGGATGTCGAGATTTCCCGACACCTGTCAAAACCCGGGGGCGTCGCCTGCGGAAGCTCAGCGCAGCTGGTAGGTCGCGATGCTCGCCGCGACGTAGTGGCACACGAACGCGGCGATCGTGAAGGTGTGGAACACCTCGTGGAAGCCGAACCAGGTCGGGAACGGGTCCGGCTTCTTCAGTCCGTAGACCAGCCCCCCGAGCGTGTACAGCCCGCCGCCGACGGCGATCAGGGTGATCACCGCGGTGCCGCCGGCGGAGAAGTCCCTGGCGTAGAAGATCGCCACCCACCCCAGGGCCAGGTAGATCGGCGTGTAGACCCATCGCGGCGCGTGCATCCACACGACCCGGAAGAGCACGCCGAGGGCGGCGCCGGTCCACACGATCGTCAGCAGCGCGACCCTGGTCGAGCCCTGGAGCAGGATCAGGGTGAACGGGGTGTAGGACCCCGCGATGAGCAGGAAGATGTTGGAGTGGTCGACCCGGCGCAGGAAGGCGTGCGTGCGGGGCGACCAGGTGCCGCGGTGGTAGACCGCCGAGACGGCGAAGAGCAGCAGTGCCGTGCCGGCGAAGATCGCCGACCCCACTCGGGTGGTCAGCGTGGGGGAGAGTGCGATCAGCACGATCCCGGCCGCGAGGGCCAGGGGCGTGGTGGCGGCGTGCAGCCAGCCGCGCAGCTTCGGCTTGACCTCGTCCCTGACCTCGCGCACCCGGTCGCGGACGTGCTCGGCCGCCTCGTGGGCGTTCTCGGAGACACGCTTTTGCAGGGGACGGTCGGAGGCAGCCACCACCCCACGATACCGGGCAGGACCCGCCGCCCCGTCCTCCGGAGTCAGGGATCACAGCGGCCGGCACCGGTACAGTCACTCGGGTGGCGGACTGGAAGCGAGGACTGCGTCGGGTGCTCTATCCGGCCTACGAGGCCAGGCTGACCCGCCGCCTCCCCAGCGACCGGATCCCCAAGCACGTCGGCGTGATGCTGGACGGGAACCGTCGCTGGGCCAGGGCGGTCGGCGCCGACACCGCGCACGGCCACCGCACCGGCGCCGCCAACATCGAGCCCCTGCTCGGCTGGTGCGAGGAGATCGGCGTGGAGGTGGTCACGCTGTGGCTGCTCTCCACCGACAACCTCAACCGGCCCGCCGGCGAGCTCGAGCCGTTGCTCTCGATCATCGGTGACGCGGTCGAGACCCTCGCCGAGCAGCGCCGCTGGCGACTCCATCCTGTGGGGGCGCTGGACCTGCTGCCCGCCGCCGTGGCCGAGCGGCTCAAGAACGCCGCCGAGTCGACCCGCGACGTGGACGGTCTGCTGGTCAACATCGCCGTGGGGTACGGCGGCCGGCGCGAGATCGCCGACGCGGTGCGCTCCCTGCTCCAGGAGCATGCGGGCAGAGGCACCACCCTGGAGGAGCTGGCCGGGGTGATCGACGTCGACCACATCGCCGAGCACCTCTACACCAAGGGCCAGCCCGATCCCGACCTGGTCATCCGGACCAGCGGCGAGCAGCGGCTCGGCGGCTTCCTGCTCTGGCAGAGCGCGCAGAGCGAGTTCTACTTCTGCGAGGCCTACTGGCCGGACTTCCGGCGGGTGGACTTCTTGCGGGCCGTGCGCGCCTATGCCGAGCGGGAGCGCCGGTTCGGCGGCTGAGACCACCGGCTCTTCGCTCCAGGTTCACCCGGCGTCCCGCGTGTCTGCCGGTCCGGGTGGCGCGCCGGACGTACGTTGCCGGTGTCGGCCTGCGGGGAAGCAGGGCGATACCAGGAGGGCAATGTTCGTGAGCGATCACGGCCAGAGTTCCACCGGGAGTCGGCACTCGGGCTCCCGGCACTCTTCCCGGTCCGAGCACACCAGCTAGCGGGCCGGGCGCAGAGTGCGCGCGCGGTCGCAAGGGGATCCAGTGGCAACTGCGAAGCGCGTCTCCGCCCAGAAGCCGATCACGAACACGCGTCGGACCTACGTCCTCGACACCTCGGTCCTGCTGGCCGACCCGGGTGCGACGCGCCGGTTCGCCGAGCACGAGGTCGTGCTGCCGGTGGTGGTGATCACCGAGCTGGAGGGCAAGCGGCACCATCCCGAGCTGGGCTACTTCGCCCGCTCGGCCCTGCGGATGCTCGACGAGCTGCGCGTCCAGAACGGCCGGCTCGACGAGCCGGTCCCGGTCGGACAGGAGGGCGGCACGGTGCGGGTGGAGCTGAACCACACCGACCCCGAGTCGCTGCCCTCGGGCTTCCGCCTCGGCGACAACGACACCCGGATCCTCGCGGTCGCGCGCAACCTCGCCAACGAGGGCCACGTGGTCACGCTGATCTCCAAGGACCTGCCGCTGCGCATCAAGGCCTCCGCGGTCGGTCTGGACGCGGAGGAGTACCGCGGGGAGCAGGTCCACGAGTCCGACGCCGGCTGGACCGGCATGGCCGAGCTCGACGTCCCCGGGCCCGAGCTCGACGAGCTCTACGTCGACCAGGTCATCGACCTCGACGACGCCCGGGAGCTGCCCTGCCACACGGGCCTGGTGCTGATGTCGGAGCGTGGCAGCGCGCTGGGCCGCGTCAAGGGTGACAAGCGGGTCCACCTCGTCCGCGGCGACCGGGAGGCCTTCGGCATCCACGGCCGCTCCGCCGAGCAGCGGGTCGCCCTCGACCTGCTGCTCGACCCCGAGGTGGGCATCGTCTCGCTGGGCGGTCGCGCCGGCACCGGCAAGTCGGCGCTCGCGCTGTGCGCGGGGCTGGAGACCGTCCTCGAGCGGCGCCAGCACAAGAAGGTGGTGGTGTTTCGTCCGCTCTTCGCCGTGGGCGGCCAGGAGCTCGGCTACCTGCCGGGCAGCGAGTCGGAGAAGATGTCCCCGTGGGGCCAGGCGGTCTTCGACACGCTCGGCGCCATCACCACCTCCGACGTGGTCGAGGAGGTGCTCGACCGGGGCATGCTCGAGGTGCTGCCGCTGACCCACATCCGGGGCCGTTCGCTGCACGACGCCTTCGTGATCGTCGACGAGGCGCAGTCGCTGGAGCGCAACGTGCTGCTCACGGTGCTCTCCCGGATGGGCGCGAACTCCAAGGTGGTGCTGACCCACGACGTGGCCCAGCGCGACAACCTGCGGGTGGGGCGCCACGACGGCGTGGTCGCCGTGGTCGACCGCCTCAAGGGCCACCCCCTGTTCGGCCACGTCACCCTGACCCGCTCGGAGCGGTCGCCGATCGCGGCCCTGGTCACCGAGATGCTGGAGCACGTGACCATGTGAATCCGGCCGTGGTGAGGCTCACGTCCCGATCGGGGTGGTTCAACTTGCCACCGCGCACAGTGGTGGGGGAGGGTGTTGGCACTTCCCCCTTCGCGCTCCGCACCTCTTCCCTGCCCACCGAGGTGCTTGTCGAGCGTGGCTGACGTCCATGTCGTCAACTGTTGGGTTCCACCGTGTCGAACAACCATGCCGCGAAGCACCGCAACGCGCCCACGCACGCGTGGCGCGCCCGCCTGCGCCGCCATCTGCGCCGCCGTCTGCGCACGATCGCCCTGTTCTCCGGTGTGGCCGTGGCCGGCACCGGCCTGGCCGTGTCCGCCGGCGTGCTCAGCCAGCCGCTGCCGCTGGACGGCTCCGCTGCCGCGTTGAGCGCGGCCACCCCCGCCAAGGGGCTGACCCAGGACGAGCTGGCCCAGCGGGAGCGACAGGCCTCGCGCTCGGTGGATGACCGCCGCCCCGAGACCGACCGCACCAAGGCCCGGGCGCTGTCCAACGACTCCGGCGTCGCGAAGACCAGGTCCGCGGACCTGAGCACCGCCGACCCCAAGGCGCTGGCCCGGGCGCTGATGCCGCAGTTCGGCATGTCGTCCTCGGAGTTCGGCTGCCTGGACAACATCTGGTCCCAGGAGTCGGGTTGGAACGTCCACGCGGCCAACCCCACCTCCTCGGCCTACGGGATCCCCCAGGCACTGCCGGGCTCGAAGATGTCCTCGGCCGGTCCCAACTGGCAGGACAACGCCGAGACCCAGATCCGCTGGGGCCTGGGCTACATCCGGGACCGCTACGGCTCGGCCTGCGCCGCCTGGTCCTACAAGCAGGGCGCCGGCTGGTACTGACCCACCCGGAGACCTCGCCCAGCGGGGGTCGACGAGGGACACCCGGTCAGGGGTGGGTCTCGTGCTCGTGCTCGGCGTGCGCGGCCGCCTCGAACTGGAACGTGGAGTGCTCCACGTCGAAGTGGCCCACCAGGCAGCGCTGCACCTCGTCCAGCAGCTGGGGCACGTGGCCGTCGTGGAAGCAGCCGTCGTCGACGACGACGTGTGCCGAGACCGCCGGCAGGTTCGAGGTGACGGTCCACACGTGCAGGTCGTGGACGTCGAGCACGTGGTCGACGCCGGCGAGGTGGCTGCGGATCGCGGCCAGGTCGACGTCGTCGGGTGCCGCCTCGAGCAGGATGCGCCCGGAGTCGCGCAGCAGGCCCCAGGCGGCCCGGACCATCAGACCGACCACGACCAGGGAGGCGATCGGGTCGGCGCGGGTGAACCCGGTGGTGAGGATCACGACGCCGGCGACGGCGGTCCCGAGGAAGCCGTAGAGATCGGTCAGGATGTGCTGGAAGGCGCCCTCGACGTTGAGGCTGCCCCGGTTCGCGTGGGCCAGCACCCAGGTCGCGGCCACGTTGACCGCCACCCCGAGCACGGCGACGACGAGCACCGGCGTCCCGGCGACGGGTGGGGGGTCCACCAGGCGTCGGACGGCCTCGAAGGTGATCACGCCGGAGACCACGAGCAGGGTGATCCCGTTGCCGGCCGCGGAGAGCACCTCCGCGCGCTTCAGGCCGAACGTCCACGGTCCCCGTGCGGGGCGGGCCGCCAGTCGCACGGCCACCAGGGCCGCCGCGATCGCCCCGGCGTCGGAGAGCATGTGTCCGGCGTCGGAGAGCAGCACCAGTGAATGGGCGCCGATGGCGACCACCACCTCCACCACCATGAAGCCGACGATCAGCCCGAGCGCGATCGCCAGCCTGCGCGGATCGGCCCGGGAGTCGACCTGGTGGTCCCCGCTCACGCGTTGTCCTCCCTCGCCGCTCCGGTGCCGCTGGTGCGGCAGTCGGTGGCCGCGTCCCCGGTCAGGGTGAGCATCTGCTCGGCGGCACCCAGGAGGTCCTGCAGGGTCTCGGGGTGGTGCACGGAGTAGACCGAGGCTCGGCCCTGGGGCCGGGAGCTGACCAGGCCGCACTGGCGCAGGCAGGCGAGGTGCTTGGACACGGTGCTCTGGGCGAGTCCCAGGTGTGCGGTCAGGTCGACCACCCGGTGCTCGCCCAGCAGGAGATGCTGCAGGATCGCCAGGCGGGAGGGGTCGGAGCAGGCGTGGAAGAGGCAGGCGGCCGCCCGCAGCGACTCGACCTCGGTCCGGGTGCCTGCGGTGGGATCGACAGCGCTTGCCGGAGTTTTCATCGCCATATGGCGATGCTGAGGGACTCGGGCGGGTGCTGTCAACCCCGGGCGCTCAGCCGCCCGAGCCGGTCATGGTGCGCACGTCGAGCGCGGCGTCGAGCTCCTCCTCGCTCAGGTCGCCCCGGTCGACGTAGCCCATCTCGAGCACCTGCTCGCGGATGGTGCGTCCCTCCTTCAGGGCGGTCTTGGCGACCTTGGCCGCCTCCTCGTAGCCGATGTGCTTGTTCAGCGGAGTGACCACCGAGGGGGAGGACTCGGCGTAGGTCAGCATCCGCTCCACGTCCGGCTCGATGCCGGCCACGCACCGGTCGGCGAGCAGCGGGGCGACGTGGGCGAGCAGCCGGATGGACTCCAACAGGTTGCGGGCCATCACCGGCATCATCACGTTCAGCTCGAAGCTGCCGCTGGCACCGGCGTGTCCGACGGTCGCGTCGTTGCCGATCACCTGGGCGCACACCATCAAGGTGGCCTCGGGGAGCACCGGGTTGACCTTGCCCGGCATGATGCTGGACCCGGGCTGGAGGTCGGGCAGGTGGATCTCGGCCAGGCCCGTGGTCGGGCCCGAGGACATCCACCGCAGGTCGTTGCAGATCTTGGTCACGCCCACCGCGATCGTGCGCAGCTGACCGGAGAGCTCGACCAGCGCGTCCTGGCCACCCTGCGCCTCGAAGTGGTTGCGCGCCTCGGTGAACGGCAGGCCGGTCTCCTGGGCGAGGTCGGCGATCACCCGCTGGGCGAACCCGTCCGGGGTGTTGATGCCGGTGCCCACCGCCGTGCCGCCCAGGGGCAGCTCGGCCACCCGGGGGAGGGTGGACTCCAGGCGCTCGACGCCCATCCGGACGATGGCGGCGTACCCCCCGAACTCCTGGCCGAGCAGCACCGGCGTGGCGTCCATCAGGTGGGTGCGACCCGACTTCACGACGTCCTTGAACTCCTCGGCCTTGGCCTCCAGGGCCGAGGCGAGGCGGTCCAGCGCCGGCACCAGGTCGCGCGTGGTGGCCTCGACCGCCGCGACGTGGATCGAGGTGGGGAAGGTGTCGTTGCTCGACTGGCTGGCGTTCACGTGGTCGTTGGGGTGTGCCTCGGTGCCGGCCCGGGAGGCCAGCGAGGCGAGCACCTCGTTCATGTTCATGTTCGAGCTGGTGCCCGAGCCGGTCTGGAAGACGTCGATGGGGAACGCGTCGTGGTGATCGCCACCGACGATCTCGTCGGCGCCGGCGCCGATGGCGCCGGCCTGCTCGTCGGTGATGATGCCCAGCTCGGCGTTGACGCGCGCCGCGGACTTCTTCACCCGCGCCATCGCGACGAGGTGTGCCGGCTCCAAGGTGGTCCCGCTGATCGGGAAGTTCTCGACGGCGCGCTGCGTCTGCGCGCGCCACAGGGCATCCCGGGGCACCTCGATCTCCCCCATGCTGTCGTGCTCGATCCGGGTCTCGTTGTCGTCGCTGCTCATGCCCTGACCGTACCGAGCCGTTCAGGAGCGCCGCGAGAGGTACAGCAGGTACTGCTCCGGACGCTCCTGGAGCAGCACGTCGTAGCGGTGCTCGGCACAGTTGCCGAAGACGGCCCGCATCGCCTCGGCGAGCTCGGGAGCCGGACTCGCCGACCAGATCACCAGCGCACCACCGGGGTCCAGGATGCGGTGCGCCTGGGTGAGGAAGTCGTGCTGGTAGACCCCGGCGTTGGTCTCGTGCACGAGGTAGCCCGGCCCGTTGTCGACGTCGAGCAGCAGCAGGTCGTAGGTCCGCAGCGCCTCGGCGACGGCGGTCGTGATGTCGGCGTTGACCAGCTGCACCCGGTGGTCGGCGAGCAGACCGGGCCCGTGCGGGACGGTGCCGTCGCGCATCCAGGAGACCAGTGCCTCCTCGATCTCGACCACCGTGACGCTCTCGACCCGGTCGTCGGCGAGCACCCGCTGGGTGGTGAAGCCCAGCCCGAGCCCGCCGACCACCACGCGCCGCGGGTGCTGCACCAGGGCCAGGGCGGCCTCGGCCAGCCCGGTCTCCGAGCGGGTCTCCTGGGTGTCCATCACGAACACCCCGTTGACGCGCAGCTCGAGCGTCTCCGCCGCCCGGTCCTCGACCCGGCGACGGAGCACCACCTCGCCGCGTTCGGACTCGGCGCGCGCCACCTCGACGTGCTCGGTCACGAGGCGCTCATCGCAGTCACTCCAAGACGGCGTAGGAGAGGGTCACCACGAAGTGCTTGACGTCGTACTGACGGTAGCCGGTGGTGTAGGTGCCCCACCGGAAGGTCCCGTCGGAGCGGACCAGTCCGGTGGCGTGCCGGGTGTAGCCCGCGTGGTAGCCGACCCGGCGGGAGAGCGTGCGCACCGAGCCGGACCGCCTGTCGGCGGCGAAGTAGCGGATGGTGCCGGTGCTGCGCCGACGGGTCAGCGCGGCACCGCCGTAGGCCTTGACGTTGATCGACCAGTAGCGGCCGGGCCCGGTCACCCGCGGCAGCTGCACCGAGTGCACCGTGCTGACCAGCAGGTCCCGTGCCCGCCGGCTGTGGCAGCGGTAGCCCGAGAGCAGACCGATCGACTCCCTCCAGCGGTGCGCCGAGGGCCGGCGCAGCACCGAGCAGCGGCCGACCGAGCGGGCGATGAGGGAGTCGGTGGCGCTGATCGCCCGCGTGAACCGCTTGGCGACCAGGCGCTGGTGGGAGACGGTCACGGATCCGCCACTGACCGGGTTGCTCTCGTTGCCGACGCTGTCCTGCGCGAGCACCACGAAGGAGTACTCGCCCTCGGGCACGACGTCACCCGCGTCGTCCCGGCCGTCCCACTCGAACACGGCCTCGCCCGGCGTGGTGTCGGCGTGCTCCTCGGTGCGCACCACCGCGCCGTGGGAGTCCTGCACCTGGAACGTGACCGGCTGCCAGGCCTCGCTCTGACCCGTGGCGGTGACCTCGACGGTGTCCAGGTAGCCGTCCACGGCCGGGAAGACCTCGGTCGCCGAGGTGGTGACCTGCCCCACCTCGGGGCCGGTGCCGTCGATGTCGAAGGCCAGCGTGCCGTCGAGGTCGCTGGGGAACTCCCCGGAGGCCGTCCGGCGGACCATGGTCCCGGACAGGTGGTAGCTCCCCTCGGCGAGCCCGGGCGGGATGTTGAGGTGGTAGTCGCTGGTCGAGCCGCTGATCGTGCGGTCCGCCTCGAGGTAGCCGTAGATCTCCTCGTCGGTGGAGCTGAGCAGCAACCAGGAGAAGGCGTAGGTGCCGGGGTCGGAGACGGTGACGCGCACCGTCACCTGTGCGTCACCCAGACCGATCACGGGGGTCAGCACGGCGCCGCTGGAGGAGACGGTGCGGTCCACCTCGAGCCGCCGGGACAGCTCGACGTACCCGCACTGGTCCGGGTCCACCGCCGAGCTCGCGCAGCGACGCACCTCCAGGGTGCCGGTCCCGTCGGAGAGCACGGTCAAGGTCGTGGTCCCGTTGCGCGCGATGTCTTGCTGCGCCGGAGCGCTCGCCGAGTCGTCGGGCACCCACTGCACCTGCAGCCGGCCGCCGCCGTCGGGGTCGCTCACGCTCAGGTCGTAGTCCTGGCCCGGGCCGACGGCCCGGCTGGTCGGGAAGGTCACCTCCGGCGTGGGAGCGCTGGCGGTGAACGGGTCGGAGGTGGCGAACGGTGTCGCGGCACAGCTCTCCGGCGCAGAGGTGGTGCACTCCGAGGCCCGGAGCATGGTGTTGGTGAAGCCCCAGGTGGGCGGCGAAGGTCGCGCTGCCGCCGCTGACCTCGAGGGGGTCGGTGCGTGCCTGCGAGCTGCCCAGCTGGACCCGCATGTCGGGGTCGTCCGAGGTCACCGTCCCGGAGACGTGCCCGGTGTGGCGCTGGAAGTCGGACGGGCCCGCCGCCGCCGCGGAGGCGCTGATGGCGGTACCGGGGACCAGGGCGAGGCCGCGGAGGCCTCCTCGCAGGGCGGTGAAGGCTGCGGCTGGAGTTCTCCGAGGTGCACGCGGCGTCGGCCGCGGACAGGACGCGCCGGTCGGCGCCGGGAGAGCGTAGCGCCCTTTCGAGGGTCTTGCGTCCGTTCGCCGGTCTCGCGCCGCCCCCTCCCGGTCGGGTACGGCGGGCGGTGAGGTGGACCAGGGTGACGGTCTCCGGACGGCGCCTGGGCACCCAGAACCCCCGAGCGCCCAGGACCCGGCCGGCGACAGTTGCCCGTCGCTGGGCCCCTGCGGAGGCAGCGGGGCCGACCGCTCACCCAGCGGTGGTCGACCGGGCCCTCCCCGGCGTCGTCGGTCGCCGCCGGTGGAGGCCCGGCGCCCGGACGAACACCCCGCGTGGTGTCCCGGCTGGTCAGCTCCATGCCCGAGCAGCGCTGCGCGCGGTCCGTCGCGACGGCCCCGTGAGCAAGACGTTGGGGTCCGGGGACTCCGGGCGCGCCGCGCCCCGAGTGCAGCAACGGGCGGTGGCGCCGGTAGCGCTCCACCCAGTCGCCCAGCTCGGTCAGGTCACCCTCGGTGGCCTCGGTGAGGTCCCACTCGATGCCGAAGGAGCCGAACAGCGCCGTGGCGGCCCGGAAGCCGAGGTCGAAGGTCCGCCCGGTCGTGTGCGACCTGGGGGAGGAGACGTGCGCGCCGACGTACTCCGGGGCGACCGGCTGGGTGGTTCACCGCTGGATCTGCTGGCGGGCGAGCGCGTCGGTCATGTCGGAGGTCCAG
>CAVQCB010000010.1:0-45765 GCA_963710895.1 uncultured Actinomycetota bacterium | reverse complement strand
ATTCAGACGTTGAAGCGGAACTCCACCACGTCACCGTCGGCCATCACGTAGTCCTTGCCCTCCATGCGGACCTTGCCGGCGGACCTGGCGGCGTTCATCGAGCCGGCGGCCATCAGGTCGTCGTAGGAGATGACCTCGGCCTTGATGAAGCCCTTCTGGAAGTCGGTGTGGATCACGCCGGCCGCCTCGGGAGCGGTCGCGCCCTGGGGGATGGTCCAGGCGCGGGACTCCTTGGGACCGGCGGTCAGGTAGGTCTGGAGCCCGAGGGTGTCGAAGCCGACGCGGGCCAGGACGTCGAGGCCGGGCTCGTCGACACCCATCTCGGCGAGCATCTCGCGCGCCTCCTCGTCGTCACCCAGCTCGACGAGCTCGGCCTCGAACTTCGCGTCGAGGAAGATCGCCTCGGCGGGAGCGACCAGGTCGCGCATCTTCTGCTTCAGGGGCTCGTCGCCGAGCTCGTCGGCGTCGCAGTTGAACACGTAGATGTAGGGCTTGGCGGTGAGCAGGGACAGCTCACGGACGAGGTCGCGGTCGACCGAGGTCGCGAGGATCGGGGTGCCGGCCTCGAGAGCCTCCTTCGACTCGCGGGCGGCGGCGAGGTTGGCACCGCGGGCCTTGTCCCCGCGCGCCTCCTTCTCCAGCCGTGGGATCGCCTTCTCGACGGTCTGCAGGTCGGCGAGGATCATCTCGGTCTGGATGGTGGAGATGTCCGACTCGGGGTTGACCTCGCCATCCACGTGGGTGACGTCCTCGTCGCGGAAAACGCGGGTGACCTGGCAGATGGCGGCCGACTCGCGGATGTGGGAGAGGAACTTGTTGCCCAGTCCCTCCCCCTCCGAGGCGCCGCGGACGATGCCGGCGATGTCGACGAACTCCACGGTGGCCGGCAGGACCTTGGCCGAGCCGAACAGCCTCGCCAGCTCCGGCAGGCGGTCGTCGGGCACCCCCACCACGCCCACGTTGGGCTCGATGGTGGCGAAGGGATAGTTCGCCGCGAGCACGCTGTTCTTGGTCAGCGCGTTGAACAGGGTGGACTTGCCCGCGTTGGGGAGTCCGACGATTCCGATGGTGAGGGCCACGGGCGGCGAGTGTACGGCGCCGTACGCCGCTGCCACGAATCGTCACCGGCGAACACCCCCTCCGGTGCAGACTCTCCGTGCAGACGTTCGGTACAGCCTCTCGGGACAACCTCTCGGTGCAGCCTCTCGTCGCAGCCTCTCCGGGCCCGGCCCACGCGTGTGGTGTGCGCCACAGTGGGTAGTGGACAGGTACGAGCAGCGATCCGGAGCTCGGATCGCCGTGCCGCACCCACGGGCCCGTCCCCGCGCGGCACACCCCGACGACGCACGCCCCTGGAGGCGCACGTGAGCAACCTGGCCGACAACCTGACCATCGCCGCCGAGAAGCACCCCGACCGGCCCGCCGTCCGCCTCGACGACATGGTGCTGACCTATGCCCAGCTCCAGGACGGCGCCCGCCGCGTCGCGGCGCTGCTGACAGAGAAGGGGATCGGTCCGGGCGACCGGGTGGGGCTGGTGCTGCCCAACGTGCCGCCGTTCCCCGTCCTCTTCTACGGCGCCCTCGCGGTCGGCGCGATCGTGGTCCCGATGAACCCGCTGCTCAAGGGCCGCGAGGTGAAGTACTACCTCGAGGACTCCGGTGCCTCGATCGTCTTCGCCTGGAAGGACATGGCCGAGGAGGCCGGCAAGGGCGCCGACGCGGTGGGCATCGAGTGCGTCGAGGTGGAGCCCGCCGGGTTCCTCGAGCTGCTCGCGCAGCAGGAACCCCGCGAGGAGGTGGCCGACCGCGACGAGGAGGACACCGTCGTGCTCCTCTACACCTCCGGCACGACCGGCAAGCCCAAGGGCGCCGAGCTCACCCACGCCAACATGGCCACGAATGCCGCAGTGAGTGCCGAGACCCTGGTCGAGCTCAGCGAGGACGACGTGGTGATGGGCTGCCTGCCGCTGTTCCACTGCTTCGGCCTCACCTGCGGGCTGAACGCCGCCGTGCTCGCAGGCGCGTGCCTGACCCTCGTGCCGCGCTTCGACGCCGCCAAGGCGATGGAGGTGGTCGGTCGCGACCGCGTCACCGTCTTCGAGGGCGTGCCGACGATGTACGCCGGGATGCTGCACGTGGAGAACCCCGACGACTACGACATGTCGAGCCTGCGCACGTGCATCTCCGGAGGCTCTGCGATGCCCGTCGAGGTGATGAAGAACTTCGAGAAGGCCTTCGACTGCGTCGTGCTCGAGGGCTACGGCCTCTCCGAGACCTCCCCCGTGGCCTCGTTCAACCAGCCCGACCGCGAGCGCAAGCCGGGCTCGATCGGCCTGCCCGTGCGCGGGGTGGAGATGAAGCTGGTCGACGACGACGGCCAGGAGTCCCCCGAGGGCGAGGTCGGCGAGATCGCCATCAAGGGCGAGAACGTGATGAAGGGCTACTGGGGCAAGCCGGAGGAGACCGAGGAGTCGCTGCGCGACGGCTGGTTCCTCACCGGCGACATGGCCCGCAGGGACGAGGACGGCTACTACTTCATCGTCGACCGCAAGAAGGACCTGATCATCCGGGGCGGCTACAACGTCTACCCCCGGGAGGTCGAGGAGGCCCTCTACGAGCACGAGGCCGTGGCCGAGGTCGCCGTCATCGGCATCGCGGACGACGACCTCGGCGAGGAGGTCGGCGCCGCCGTCGCGCTCAAGCCTGGCTGCGACGTCGGCGAGGACGAGCTCCAGGCCTTCGCCAAGGAGCGGCTCGCCGCCTACAAGTACCCCCGGGCCGTGTGGATCGTCGAGGAGCTGCCCAAGGGACCGACGGGGAAGATCCTGCGCCGCGAGGTCTCGGCCCCCGAGAGCACCGACCGATGAGCGCCGCGGCCCAGGCCGAAGAGCGGATCGGGGCGGCACACGAGGACGAGGAGCAGAGCAGCGACGTCGCAGCACCGCTCGACCTGCTGCTCGCCGACGCGACCAGCAGCCCGCTGCGCCGTTTCCTCCCCGGCATGTCCGGGGTCCGGTTCACCGCTGGGCTGGCCCGCCGGCCGGGTCGCGTCGTACGCCGCACCGCCGGCCTGGCCGCCGAGCTGACCAAGGTCGCCGCCGGTCGGTCCGACCTGGAGGCGCACGAGAAGGACCGCCGCTTCGCCGAGGAGGGGTGGAGCCGGAATCCCGCTCTCCGGCGCACCCTCCAGGCCTACCTCGCGCTCGGGGATGCCGCGCGTGGGCTGGTCGCCGACGCCGAGCTGGAGTGGGGCGACGAGCAGCGCATGGGGTTCATCGTCGACAACCTGGTCGAGGCCTCCGCGCCGACCAACAACCCGTTCGTGAACCCCAAGGTGCTCAAGCGGGTCATCGACACCGGCGGCGGCAACCTGCTCGAGGGGTCGCGGCGCCTGGTGCGTGACTTCGCGACGGCGCCTCGGGTGCCCTCGATGGTGGAGCCCGACGCGTTCCAGGTGGGCACCGACATCGCAGTGACGCCGGGGGTCGTGGTGCTGCGCACCGACGCCTTCGAGCTGATCCAGTACACGCCGCAGACCCCGAAGGTGCGCTCGGTGCCGCTGCTGATCGTGCCGCCGACCATCAACAAGTACTACGTGATCGACCTCGCCGAGCAGCGCAGCCTGGTCGAGCACCTCGTGGCCAGCGGCCAGCAGGTCTACTGCATCTCGTGGCGCAACCCGGACGCGCGGCACGCCGACTGGGGCCTGGACACCTACGGCCAGGCCATCGTGGAGGCGATGTCGGCCACCGAGCAGATCTCGCGACAGCAGCAGGTCGCCCTCCTCGGCATCTGCTCGGGCGGCATGCTCGCCTCGATGGTGCTCGCCCATCTCGCCGCCACGGGAGACCTCGACCGGGTCGCCGCCTTCAGCCTGGCGGTCACCGTGCTCGACCAGGAGCAGGCGGGGCTGCCCAGCGCGCTGCTCTCGCACAAGGCCGCTGCGGCCTCGACCCGGGCCTCCCGGGAGAAGGGCTACCTCGACGGCCGAGCGCTCGCCGAGGTGTTCGCCTGGCTGCGTCCCAACGACCTGATCTGGAACTACTGGGTCAACAACTACCTGCTCGGCCACGCGCCCAAGGCGTTCGACATCTTGTACTGGAACGCCGACCCGGTGCGGATGACCGCAGCCATGCACCGCGACTTCATGGACCTCGCCATCCACAACAGCCTCACCGAGGCCGGACGCGCCCGGATGCTCGGCTCGGACGTCGACCTCGGCAGGATCGACACCGACAGCTATGTCGTGGCCGGGATCGCGGACCACCTGTGCAAGTGGGAGTCGTGCTACCAGACCACCCAGCTGCTCGGCGGCAGTTCGAAGTTCGTGCTCTCCACCAGCGGTCACATCGCCGCCATGGTCAACCCGCCCGGCAACCCCAAGGCCAGCTTCCAGACGGCCGCGGAGAACCCCGCGGACGCCCAGCAGTGGCTGGCCGGGGCCAGCAAGGTCAAGGGCAGCTGGTGGGAGGACTACGTCGACTGGCTCGCCGAGCGCACCGGCCCGGAGCGCAACAAGCCGCGCCGGCTCGGCTCCGCCGAGCACGAGCCGATCTGTGACGCCCCCGGCACCTATGTCCACGACCGCTGAGCGGAGGGGCCGGCAGGCCGACGGGGCTCGGGACCAGGTGCGCAACGTCGTCGTGCGCGGCCTGCAGGCACGCGTGTCGGTGCGGCCGGGCCGCGGCCGCCTGAGCGACGAGCCGCCGCTGCTGCTGTGCAACGGCATCGGCGTCAGCCTGGAGGCGCTGCAGCCGTTCGTGGACGCGCTGGACCCCGACCGCGGCGTGGTGCGCTTCGACGTCCCCGGTGTGGGCGGCAGCCAGCTCCCGCCGTTCCCCTACCCGATCGCCGGGCTGTCCTCGTGGGTGACCGCGCTGATGGCCCGCCTCGGCCACACCCGCTTCGACGTGCTCGGGCTCTCCTGGGGCGGTGGGCTCGCCCAGCAGCTCGCGGTGCAGTCGCGCCGGCGCGTACGCCGTCTCGTGCTCGTCGCCACGGGCACCGGCAGCCTGATGGTGCCCGCCCGGCCACGGGTGCTGCGGATCATGTCCACCCCGCGCCGCCACCGGGACCCGGAGTACGCCGCCCGCGTGGCCCCCGAGATCTACGGCGGCAGCATGCGCACCGACCCGCTGCGGGGTGCCGATCTGCTGCACGCGACAACGCGCTCGGGACCCAAGCGCGGCTACTACTACCAGCTGGCCGCGATGGCCGGCTGGACCAGCCTGCCGTTCCTGCGCCTGGTCCGGCAGCCCACGCTGGTCCTGGGCGGCGACGACGACCCGATCATCCCGGTCGCCAACCCGCGGCTCCAGGCCCGGCTGATCCCGCGGGCACGGTTGCACGTCTACCGCGGCGGCCACCTGGGTCTGCTGACCGAGGCCACCGACCTGGCCCCGGTGGTCGACACCTTCCTGGACGAGCCGCAGGAGAGCGGGACGACCCCATGAGCGACCTCGACGACGCCGGCCTCGGCGACTCCCCCTTCTCGGACTTCCTCGGATTCGAGCTGCTCCTCGAGGAGCAGGACCGCGAGCTGCTCGGCCGGGTGCGGGCGTTCATGAACCGCGAGGTCGAGCCGGTGATCAACGACCACTGGACGCGGGCGCAGTTCCCCCATGAGCTCGTGCCCGGCATCGCCGAGCTGGGCATCGCCGGACTGGCCTACGACGGCCCGGGCTGCCCCGGGCGGGGCGCCCTCGTGGACGGCATGGTCGCCATGGAGCTGGGGCGGGTCGACCCGTCGATCGCGACCTTCATGGGGGTGCACGGTGGCCTGGCGATGGGCTCGGTCGCGCTGTGCGGCTCCGAGGAGCAGCGGGAGCGCTGGCTGCCCGCGATGGCGCGGATGGAGCTGCTCGGCGCGTTCGGGCTCACCGAGCCCGATCACGGCTCCGACATCTCCGCCGGGTTGTCCACGAGTGCCCGCCGCGACGGCGACGAGTGGATCCTCGACGGCGAGAAGAAGTGGATCGGCAACGCCGCGTTCGCCGACCTGGTGGTGATCTGGGCCCGCGACGAGGAGGACGAGCAGGTCAAGGGCTTCGTGGTGGAGAAGGGCACCGAGGGCATGGTCTTCGAGAAGCAGGAGGACAAGATCGCCCTCCGGGTCGTGCAGAACGCAGAGATCCACCTGCGCGGCGTACGGGTCCCGGAGGCCAACCGCCTCCAGCTGGCCGACGGCTTCCGCTCGACCGCAGACGTCTTGCGGGTCACCCGGATGAGCGTCGCCTGGCAGGCCACCGGCTGCGCACGTGGCGCCTTCGAGCACGCCCTGCGCTACACCAAGGCCCGGGAGCAGTTCGGCCGCTCGATCGCCTCCTTCCAGCTGGTGCAGGACCTGCTGGTGAAGATGCTGTCCAACGTCACGGCGTCGACGGCGATGAACGTGCGCGCCTCGCAGCTGCAGGACGCCGGGCTGCTGAAGGACGAGCACGCCTCGCTGTGCAAGGCGCACGCGACCGTGCGCATGCGCGAGGCGACGGGGTGGGCGCGCGAGGTGCTCGGCGGCAACGGCATCCTGCTCGAGCACCACGTGGGCCGGTTCGTCGCCGACGCCGAGGCGATCTACTCCTACGAGGGCACCCGTGAGGTGAACACGCTCATCGTCGGACGGGCGATCACCGGTGAGAGCGCCTTCCTCTAGGCCCGGCACGCGGTGCCGCGGCCCGGCGCCGCCTCACAGCTGCACCAGCCCGGTCGCGTCGAGCACGAGCCGGCCCTCCTCGTCGGAGGCGACCAGGTCGACGGTCGCCGTGATCCGCCAGTCGTGGTCGCCCTCGGGGTCTCCGAGGATCTGCTGGACCTGCCAGCTGCGCTCCCCCTTGTCGATGATCAGCATCTGCGGGCCGCGGGCGTCCGGCCCGGTGTCGATGCGGTCGTGCTCGGCGAAGTAGGACGCGAGCGCCGTGCGCCACTCCTCGGCCCCTGTGCTCGAGCCCGCCTCGGCCTCCAGCTCGCCGAGCTGCTCCCAGCGGTCCAGCGCCGCTAGCTCCACGCGCCGGAACATGGCGTTGCGCACCAGCACGGTGAAGGCACGCTCGTTGGCGGTGATCCGCTCGGGCGTGGGGGGCAGCACGTCGGGCGCCGCCTCCGCCGCCAGCCGGTCGGGGTCGTTGAGCTGCTCCCACTCGTCGAGCAGACTCGAGTCGGTCTGCCGGACGACGGCCCCGACCCACTCGATGAGGTCCTCGAGCTCGTCGGTGCGCACGCGCTCGGGCACCGTCTGGCGCAGCGCCCGGTAGGCGTCACCGAGGTAGCGCAGCACCAGTCCCTCGGAGCGGGTGAGGCCGTAGAAGGCGACGTACTCCGCGAAGGTCATCGCGCGTTCGTACATGTCGCGCACCACCGACTTGGGTGAGAGCGCGTCCTCGGCGGCCCACGGGTGCCGTTGCCGGTAGATCCCGTAGGTGTGCTCGAGCAGCTCCTCGAGCGGCTTGGGCCAGGTGACCTCGTCGAGCAGCTCCATCCGCTCGTCGTACTCGATGCCGTCGGCCTTCATCTCGCCGATCGCCTCACCGCGAGCGAGGTGCTCCTGCGCCCCCAGCACCGGTCGCGGGTCCTCCAGCGTCGCCTCGACCACCGAGACGACGTCGAGTGCGTAGGTGGACGCCTCGGGGTCGAGGGTGTCGAACACCGCCAGGGAGTACGCCGAGAGCGGCTGGTTCAGGGCGAAGTCGACCTGGAACCCCTCGGCCAGCCGGACCCGGCGGCCGTCCTCCGCGGGCGGCTCCACCGGCTCCACGACCCCGGCGGCCAGCAGCGAGCGGTGCTGGGCCGCGGCGAGGCGCATCAGCCGACGCCGCGCGTGCGGCTCCTCGTGGTTGTCGCGGAGCAGTCGCCGCATCGCCGCAGCGGGGTCGCCGGGGCGGGCGATCACGTTGAGCAGCATCGCGTGGGTGACCCGCATCCGGGAGACCAGCGGCTCCGGCTCTGCGGCGACGAGGCGGTCGAAGGTCTCCTCGGTCCAGGAGACCTGGCCCTCGGGCGGCTTCTTGCGCTGCACCTTGCGCTGCTTGCGAGGGTCGTCACCGGCCTTGGCGAGCGCCTTGTGGTTCTCGATGACGTGCTCGGGGGCCTGGACGACGACGGTCCCGGCGGTGTCGTAGCCGGCCCGCCCCGCCCGACCGGCGATCTGGTGGAACTCACGTGCCTGCAGCATCCGCTGCCGCCGCCCGTCGTACTTCGAGAGCCCGGTGAACACCACGGTGCGGATGGGCACGTTGATGCCCACCCCGAGGGTGTCGGTGCCGCAGATGACCTTCAGCAAGCCGGCCTGGGCGAGCTGCTCGACCAGGCGGCGGTACTTCGGCAGCATCCCGGCGTGGTGCACCCCGACCCCGTGCCGGACCAGCCGTGACAGGGTCTTGCCGAAGCCGGGGCTGAACCGGAAGCCCGCGATCAGCTCGGCGATCCGGTCCTTCTCCGCGCGGGTGCACACGTTGACGCTGGTCAGTGCCTGGGCCCGCTCCAGGGCCGCCGCCTGGGTGAAGTGCACGACGTAGACGGGCGCCTGGTGCGTCTCCAGCAGCTCCTCGAGGGTCTCGTGCAGCGGCGTCAGCGCCCACTCGTAGGTCAACGGCACCGGCCGTTCGGCGCTGCTCACGACCGCGGTCGCCCGTCCCGTACGCCGCTCCAGGTCCTCGACGAACCCGCTGACGTCACCGAGCGTCGCGGACATCAGCAGGAACTGGGCCTGGGGCAGCTCCAGGAGCGGCACCTGCCACGCCCACCCGCGGTCGGGCTCGGCGTAGAAGTGGAACTCGTCCATCACCACCTGCCCGATGTCTGCGTCCGCCCCCTCGCGCAGGGCGATGTTGGCCAGCACCTCGGCGGTGCAGCAGATCAGCGGGGCGTGGGCGTTCACCGCCGCGTCCCCGGTCAGCATCCCGACCTGCTCCGGCCCGAAGACCGCGATCAGCGCGAAGAACCTCGTGGAGACCAGGGCCTTGATCGGCGCGGTGTAGAAGGTCCGACGCCCCTGTGCCAGCGCCGTGAAGTGCGCCCCCGTGGCCACCAGGCTCTTGCCGGTCCCCGTGGGCGTGGAGAGGATCACGTTGGCCCCGCTCACGACCTCGATCAGCGCCTCCTCCTGCGCCGGGTAGAGCGCGAGTCCCTGGTCGCTCACCCAGCTCTCGAAGACATCGAAGAGGGCGTCCGGGTCGACGGTGCCCGGCGCGAGACGCTCCAGCAGCCGCACGCGCTCAGCGCCTGCCGGCGTCGTCGACACACAGCACCGCCCACGGCAGCGCCTCGAGACGGGCGGCGGCGATCGGCTGCCCGCACACGTCGCACACCCCGTAGGTGTCCGCCTCCAGCTTCTGCAGGGCCCGCACCACGTCCGCACGGGTGACCTGCAGCCGGTCGTGCAGGGCGACCTGGGCGAGCCGGTCGATAGCCATCGAGGTGCCCTCCCCGATCCGCTTGCCGAAGGAGATCGAGCCCTGGTCAGCGGGCACCTGCTCCATCTCCGCCATCTGCGCGTCGAGCTCGGCCAGCTTGGCGGTCAGGGTCTCCCGGGCGTCATCCATCACTCCAGCATGCCCCTACCGCTCCTGCGCCTCGCCGCCCCCCGACAGCAGCGCGCCCCGGTGCCGCCACGACCAGGTCAGCACGGTGAGCGAGAACACCAGGGTCAGCAGCACGATCCCGGCCTCGACGACACCGCCCACGCCGGTGGTGAAGATGCCGTTCTGCACGTCGTAGAGGAAGTCCATCGCGAACAGGTAGAGCCCGGCACTCCCGGCGCACAGCAACCAGAACAGCGCCGACTGCTGGCCCCGGCGCAGCGTCACCAGGGCGATCAGCGCTGCCACGCCGAGCCACAGGTCAGCCAGCGGAAAGGCGTTCTCGAACTCGTAGTAGGCCTGCCGGTTCTCGCTGGCGATCCAGTCGCGCTGGGTGAACCAGATGGTCCAGTAGGCGATGTCGAGCACGATCGCGATGACGAGCATGGCCTCCACGGTGCGCCGCATGTCCCGATCCAAGCATGTCCGGCCCGATCGCGTGGGCGGGCCGACGGGTCAGTTGCAGACCAGGTGCGGGTTGCCGTCGGCGTCGTGGGTGGTGACGCAGTGCTGGTCGATCTCGGTGGCCACCCGTCCACCCACGACGATCAGCACCACCAGCAGGATGCCCCCCAGCACCGACCAGATGGTCCCGATCAGCCCGGTGACGAACCCGGCGGTGGCCAGGCCCTCCCCACCCACCGTCCCGTTGGACGCCGCGATCTCCCGCTTGGCCTGGCGCGAGACGATCATCGCCGGGATGCCCAGGAACAGCCCGCACATCACCAGCCCCCCGATGCCGAGCACCAGGCTGGTGGTGGCTCGTCCCGAGGTGGGCGGCGCCACCGGCTGGACCGGCGGGTAGGGCGCCGGCTGCGCACCTGGCTGTTCCCAACCCTGCTGCGGGTCCCCTCGCTGCGGATCGGGCTGCTGCGGATACTGGCTGTCGCTCATCCCACGACGCTAGGGCATCGACTGCCCTGCACGGGAGAGATTCGCAGCAGGTCAGCGCGGACGAATAGTCTCCCCGGGTGCGCATCGCCACCTGGAACGTCAACTCCCTGCGGAGCCGCATCGACCGCGTCGAGGCGTTCCTCCAACGTCACGACGTCGACGTCCTCGCCGTCCAGGAGACCAAGGCCCGCGAGGACCAGCTGCCCCTGATGGGGTTGACCGGACTCGGCTACGAGGTCGCCTCAGCCGGCTACGACCAGTGGAACGGGGTCGCGATCATCAGCCGCCTGGGGATCGAGGACGTCGAGGTCGGCTTCCCCGGCATGCCGACGTGGGGGGAGCCGGCGGCTGCCGAGGCGCGGGCGATCGGCAGCACCTGCGGCGGCGTACGCCTCTGGTCGCTCTACGTCCCCAACGGTCGCAAGGTCGACGACCCGCACTACGCCTACAAGCTCGACTGGCTCGCCCGGCTGCGCGAGGCCTCCCGCTCGATGACCGGGGACGTGGCCCTGGTGGGCGACTGGAACATCGCCCCGCGCGACGAGGACGTCTACGACATGCAGGCCTTCGCGAGGAGCACCCATGTGACGGCCCCGGAGCGGGCGGCGTTCGAGGCCTTCCTCGAGGACGGGTACGTCGACGTCGTGCGGCCGCACGCGCCGGGCCCGGGGGTCTACACCTACTGGGACTACTACCGGCAGCGGTTCGAGCGCAACCGCGGCATGCGGATCGACTTCGTGCTCGCCACCGCGTCCCTGGCCGGGCGGGTCAGCGGGGCCTTCGTCGACCGCGACGAGCGGGCCGGCACGGGCGCGAGCGACCATGCCCCGGTCGTGGTGGACCTCGTCTGACCGCGAGCCAGGACCACGTGTGGGCGACGCGCAGCTCCCCGGTTGTGTCGGCCCCGGCTGCCACCCTCGGGGCATGGACATCCTGCTTCCCCTCCTGACCCTGGTGATCGGTGTGCTGCTCGGCGCCGCGGCGACCCTCGCCCTGGTCCGCCGCGCCGGCGACCCGGACCTGGCGCGCGCCCTCTCCACCCGCGGCGAGGACCAGGCGGTGCTGCGCGACGGGCTCGACCGGCTGCACGAGCGGCTGATGGACGTCGAGCAGCAGCGCGCCTCCTGGCAGGGTCAGCTGCGCCAGCAGGTGGACGACGTGCGGCACAGCACCGACCTGCTGCGCCGCGAGACCGGCGCGCTCGCCACGGCGCTGCGCAAGCCCCAGGTGCGGGGCCAGTGGGGTGAGCTGCACCTGCGCCGAGCCGTCGAGCTCGCGGGGATGGTCGAGCACTGCGACTTCGAGCAGCAGGTCCATCTGGCCGGCGCCGAGGGCAACCTGCGACCCGACCTGGTGGTGCGCCTGGCCGGAGGTCGCTCGTTGGTGGTCGACGCCAAGGTGCCGCTCGAGGCCCAGCTGGACGCGCTGGCCACCGACGACCCCGAGGAGGCCGGCGCCCACCTGCGCCGGCACGCCCGCCAGGTGCGCGCCCACGTGGACGCGCTGTCCGGCAAGGCCTACTGGCGCTCGCTGCCCGCGGCCCCCGAGTTCGTGGTCATGTTCGTGCCCGCGGAGTCCTTCCTGGCCGCCGCGCTGGACGCCGATCCCACCTTGCTGACCTACGCCGCCGCGAAGGACGTGGTGATCGCCACCCCGACCACCCTGATCGCGCTGCTGCGCACGGTCGCGCACGCGTGGACCACCGAGGCGCTCGCGGAGCGCACCCGCGAGATCCACGAGCTCGGCCGTGAGCTGCATGCCCGGCTCGGCGTCCTGGGCGGCCACCTCGACAAGGTGGGGCGGTCGTTGAAGGGCGCTGTGGAGGCCTACAACGGCGCCGTCGGCTCGATCGAGAGCCGGGTGCTGGTCACCGCCCGGCAGTTCGAGGACATCGGCGTGACCCGGGAGAGGCTCGACCCGGTGCAGCCGGTGACCCAGGTCCCCCGGCCACTCACCGCCGCCGAGCTGCTGGACTCGGTGGCCGACCAGCGCCCTGACCTGGAGGAGCTGCCCCCGGATCCGCCCGGCGAGTCGCACCGGCCGAGCGCGTGAGGCCGCCTAGCGTGGTGCCTGTGAGCGCACCCACCCTGTGGGAAGAGGGCCAGCTGTCCGGCAGCCGCGTCACGCGGCTGGCGGTGCTCGCCGCGCTGGTGGTGCTCGCCGCAGACCTGGCGCTCAGCCGACACCTCACGCCCGTCTTCGACGTCGGCTTCGTGCTCATCTGCGTGGGAGCGGCGCTCGCCGTGCACCCACGGGACTTCTTCGCCGTCGGCGTGCTGCCCCCGTTGCTGCTGCTCGGCCTGCTGCTGGGGGTGGCCATGGTGCACACCGGCTGGGTCGCCGAGCCCGGCGACGGGATCGTGCAGGCGGTGGTCTCCGGGCTCGCCCACCGCGCCAGCGGGCTGCTCACCGCCTATCTCCTCGCCCTGGCCGTGCTCGGCCTGCGGCAACGGGTGCGGTCCAGGCGCCGCGAGCAGGCGGGCTACACGAACCGCGAGGTGTCTCCCGAGCCCACCCGGGCCACCACCGGAGGACCGTCGGAGAAGTCCACCACGGTGGTGGGCTCCGAGCCGCACTCACCGGAGTCGATCACCGCGTCCAACCAGTGATCCAGCTCCTCCTTGACCTGCCACCCGTCGGTCATCGGCTCGGTCTCACCGGGCATCAGCAGGGTGCTCGAGAGCAACGGCTCACCGAGCTCCTCCAGGAGCGCCCGGACCACCGGGTGGTCGGGGATGCGGACGCCGACGGTGCGCTTCTTGGGGTGCATCAGCCGTTTGGGCACCTCGCTCGTCGCCGGCAGGATGAAGGTGTAGGGGCCCGGTGTGGCCGCCTTGATCGCCCGGAACGCCGCGTTGTTCAGGTGCACCAGCTGACCGAGCTGGGCGAAGTCGCGGCAGACCAGGGTGAAGTGGTGCTTGTCGTCGAGCTGTCGCAGCGCCTTGATCCGTTCCAGCCCGTCGCGGTTGCCCAGCTGGATGCCCAGCGCGTAGCCGGAGTCGGTCGGGTAGGCGACCAGGCCGTCCTCGCGCAGCAGCTCGACGACCTGGGCCACCGAGCGCGGCTGGGGGTCGACCGGGTGCACGTCGAGGTAGCGCGCCACGGCGGGCCTACCCTTCCTGGCCGGCGGCCGCCGCCGCGCGCATGTCGCGACGCAGCTCGGGCGGCAGCGCGAAGATCAGCGACTCCTCGGCGGTGTGCACCGCCTGCGCGTCGGGATAGCCGCGTTCGGTGAGGAAGTCCAGGACGCCGGCCACGAGGTCCTCGGGCACCGAGGCGCCGGAGGTGACGCTGACCGTCTGCACGCCGGTCAGCCAGTCCGCGTCGATCTCCGAGGCGTCGTCGACCCGGTGGGCCGCCTTCGCCCCGGCCTCCAGCGCCACCTCGGCCAGCCTGACCGAGTTCGAGGAGTTGGACGAGCCCACCACGATCACCAGGTCGGCCTGCTGGCTGATCTCCTTGATCGCCAGCTGGCGGTTCTGCGTGGCATAGCAGATGTCGTCGCTCGGCGGGTCCAACAGCTGGGGGAACCGGCGGCGGATCGCCTCGACGGTGGCCATGGTCTCGTCCACCGACAGGGTCGTCTGGGAGAGCCAGGCGACCTTCTCGGGGTCGCGGACCACCAGACCGGGCACGTCCTCGGGTCCCTGCACCAGCTGGATGTGGCCAGGGGCCTCGCCCGAGGTTCCCTCGACCTCCTCGTGGCCCTCGTGCCCGATCAGCAAGATGTCGTAGTCCTCGCCGGCGAAGCGCTTGGCCTCGTGGTGGACCTTGGTCACCAGGGGACAGGTCGCGTCGATGGTCTTCAGGTTCCGGCCCGCCGCCTGCTCGTGCACCACCGGGGAGACGCCATGGGCGGAGAACACCACCGTCTCCCCCTCCGGCACCTCGTCGAGCTCCTCGACGAAGACCGCGCCCCGGGACTCCAGGTTGGCCACGACGTGCCGGTTGTGCACGATCTGCTTGCGCACGTAGACCGGTGCGCCGTAGAGGTCCAGCGCCTTCTCCACCGTGATCACCGCGCGGTCCACGCCGGCGCAGTAGCCCCGTGGGGCGGCCAGCCGCACGGCGCGGTCGGCCTCGTCGGGCGAGAGGACGCTCGGCGTACCCAAGTCAGTCATGGGGTAAATGGTAGGCGGGCGGCACTAGGGTGCCAGCCATGCCCTTGGAGACCTCGCCGGAGCATCCCGCGCCGGTGCGCCAGATCACCCAGGCGATCGGCCAGTGGATCGACCGGCTGGGAGCAGTCTGGGTCGAGGGCCAGGTGACCCAGATCAGCCGCCGCGGCGGGATGAACACCGCCTTCCTCACCCTGCGCGACAAGCTGGCCGACATCTCCGTGCCGGTCACCTGCCCCCGCGGGGTCCTCGACGCGCTGCCGACACCGCTCGTCGAGGGTGCCCAGGTCGTGTGCCACGCCAAGCCGTCGTTGTACGCCAACCGCGGCACCCTCTCCCTCGCGGTGCGCGAGATCCGGCTCGTCGGCGAGGGCGAGCTCCTCGCCCGGCTCGAGCGCCGACGCCGCCTGCTGGCTGCCGAGGGACTCTTCGCCCAGGAGCTCAAGCGGGCGCTGCCGTTCCTGCCCGGCACCGTGGGCCTGGTCACGGCGCAGGGCTCCGCGGCCGAGCGCGACGTGCTCGAGAGCGGGCGCCGGCGGTGGCCCGGGGTGCGGTTCGCGGTGCGCTACGCCGCGATGCAGGGCATGCACGCCGCCCGGGAGGTCACCGAGGCCGTCCAGGCGCTGGAGCTGGACCCCGAGGTGGACGTCATCGTCGTCGCCCGCGGCGGAGGCTCGGTGGAGGACCTGCTGCCGTTCTCCGACGAGGGCCTGGTGCGCGCGGTGCACGCGCTGCGCACCCCGCTGGTCTCGGCGATCGGCCACGAGCCGGACTCCCCCATCCTCGACCTGGTCGCCGACGTCCGCGCCTCCACCCCGACCGACGCGGCCAAGCGGGTCGTGCCCGACGTGGCCGAGGAGGCCCAGCGAGTGCTGCTCGCGCGCGAGCGCGGACGCCGCGCGGTCCGGGCACTGGTCGAGCGCGAGGAGCACCGGCTGGCGGCGCTGCGCTCGCGCCCGAGCCTGGCCGACCCGCGGACCGGGTTGCGCGAGCGATTGGGCGAGGTGGCCGCGCTGCGGGACCGGAGCCGGCGCACCTTCAGGCACCGGCTCGACCGCGGGGAGGACGACCTGGGCCACCAGCTCGCCCGGATCCGGGCCCTCTCACCGCTGGCCACCCTGCGCCGGGGCTACGCGGTGCTCTCCGACGCCGAGGGCCACGCCCTCTCCAGCGTCGCCACGCTCGAGCCGGGCCAGGACCTGCACATCCGGGTGGCCGACGGCCGCATCGGCGCCACCACCACGCGGGTCGACCGGATCGACCTGATGCCCGACACCGACACCGATGCCGAGACCGACACCGAGGACGACGATGAGTGAGCAGACCGACGGTCCCGCCAGCACCCCCGCCGGCACCTCCGCCAGAACCGGGGACAGCACCGGGGAGCTCTCCTACGAGCAGGCGCGCGACCAGCTGATCGAGGTGGTGCGCACCCTGGAGCAGGGCGGCACCACTCTCGCGGAGTCACTGGCCCTGTGGGAGCAGGGCGAGGAGCTGGCCCGGACCTGCCAACAGGCCCTGGAGGGCGCCCGCGAACGGCTCGACGAGGTGCTCGACGAGTCCGGTGCGGACGACCCCGTGACCGACTAGCGGCTAGCCACCCCGCAGGGCCGCCAGGACCGCGGGGGCAAGCGCCAGCAGGGGGAGCGCCACGGCGGCGATCAGCAGCCAGGTGGTGAGGACGGACTTGCGCACGGGGCCTCCGGGTTCTGGTGTCGACCAGGACAACGGCGCAGGGCCCCGAAGGTCACACCCGGTGTCCGCGGGTCTCAGCCCGTGCCGGGCACCGAGCCCCCCTGCAGCGAGGCGGCGTACTTCCGGACGGCGCTCTCCGGGGCGGAGCCGACCACCAGCCACGACTCGTGGACCTCGCCACCGCTGCGCAGCGAGCGACCCACGGCGTAGTCACCGTCGGGCGCGTGCCAGCTGTGCCAGCTCGTGTCGTCGATGATCACGTCCTTGCCGGACTGGGCGCTCTTGCCGACGTGCTCCTCCACGAGGTCGGAGAGCCCACCCAGCCCCTCCTCCACCCCGATGTAGGCACCCCCGTCGGTCAGCACCCCGAGGTGCCAGGTCGGGTCGCTCCCGGTCTGGTACGACGCGCTGGTCGCCTTCCACCCTGCCGGCAGACGCGGTGGCGCGAGCACCCGCAGCTTGTGGTCGGCCCGACCCGCCCGCACCATCGCGCTGTAGTCGACGGCGCGCACCGGGGTGGGGTCGTCGTGAGAGGTGAGCGCACGGAACCCCGCCAGGGCCACGACCGCGAGGACGGTGACCACCATGGCGCCCACCAGACCACCGGTCGAGCGCTGGTAGCGACTGGCGCCGGGACTGCGCGACTCGCTCATGGACCCATCTTGCCAACCAGCCCGACGGCTACCATCACTGCCATGTCCGAGAGCCAGTTCCCTGACTTCCTGTCCGTCGCCCCCTCCTCCCCCGACCGCAACCTGGCTCTCGAGCTGGTCCGGGTGACCGAGGCCGCCGCCATGGCGGCCGGTCGCTGGGTCGGTCGCGGCGACAAGAACGGCGCGGACGGCGTCGCCGTCAACGCCATGCGGGTCCTGATCTCCACGGTCGGCATGCGCGGCACGGTCGTCATCGGCGAGGGCGAGAAGGACAACGCCCCGATGCTCTTCAACGGCGAGGAGGTCGGTGACGGCGAGGGCCCCGAGTGTGACGTCGCGGTCGACCCGATCGACGGCACCACGCTGACCGCCAAGGGGATGACCAACGCGATCTCGGTGCTCGCGGTCTCCCCACGCGGCTCGATGTACGACCCCTCGGCGGTCTTCTACATGGAGAAGCTGGTCGCCGGGCCCGAGGCGGCCGACGTCGTGGACATCCGCTACCCCGTGGCCGAGAACATCCACCAGGTCGCGAAGGCCAAGGGCAGCAAGCCCGAGGACGTCACCGTGGTCGTGCTGGACCGGCCGCGCCACCAGGGTCTGGTCGAGGAGGTCCGCGCGACCGGCGCCCGGATCAAGTTCATCACCGACGGTGACGTGGCCGGGGCGATCATGGCCGCGCGCGAGGGCACCGGCATCGACCTGCTGCTCGGGGTCGGCGGCACGCCGGAGGGGATCATCGCCGCCTGCGCGATGAAGTGCCTCGACGGCGTGATCCAGGGGCGGCTGTGGCCCACCGACGACGACGAGCGCCAGCGCGCGCTCGAGGCCGGTCACGACCTCGACCGGGTGCTCTACACCGGCGACCTGGTCTCCGGCGACGACTGCTTCTTCGTCGCGACCGGCATCACCGACGGCGAGCTGATGCAGGGAGTGCGCTACAAGGCCGGCGGCGCCTCGACGCACTCGCTGGTGATGCGCTCGCGCAGCGGCACGATCCGTTCGATCCACTCCGAGCACAAGCTCTCCAAGCTGCGCGCGTACGCCGACGTCGACTTCGACCGGTGAGGCCCCCGTGATCGTCGTGGCCGGCGAGGCCCTGGTCGACGTCGTGGTCGACGCCGACGGGGACTCCGCGGAGTCACCCGGCGGGTCCCCGCTCAACGTCGCCGTCGGTCTGGCCCGGCTCGACGTCGCCGACACCCTGATCAGCCAGGTCGGCCACGACGAGCGGGGCGGCCTGGTGGTCCGGCACGTGACCTCGAGCGGTGCCGAGATCCTCGCGCTCCCCACCGAGTCGGGCCGCACCTCGCTCGCCACGGCGCACATCGACGCGTTCGGGGTCGCGCGCTACGTCTTCGACCTGGAGTGGACCCTGCCCCGACAGGAGCTCCCTCCGTGCCGGGCCCTGCACGTGGGCTCGCTCGGCACCCTGCTGGAGCCGGGGTGCGCGAGCGTGCTCGACCTGGTCGAGCAGGCCTGTGCCCGCGGAGTGTTCGTCAGCTACGACGTCAACGTGCGTGAGCGGTTCGTCGAGGACCGGGAGGAGACCTGGGCGCGGGTGCGGGCGCTGGCGGCCCGGTGCTCCCTGGTCAAGCTGAGCGACGAGGACGCCGAGGTGCTGGCACCCCACGTGGATCCCGACGAGGTCGCGCAGACGCTGCTCGCCGGTGAACGGACCCAGCTGGTGCTGCTGACGCGTGGACCCCACGGTGCCACGGCGTTCACGGCCGACTCGAGGGTCACCGCGACCCCCCGGCCGGTGCATGTGGTCGACACCGTCGGCGCCGGCGACGCCTTCATGGCCGGCGCGCTGGCGCAGCTCTCCGACCTCGACGCCTTCGTGCACCCCGGGCCGGGCCTCCCCCTGGACGAGGACAGCCTGCTGCGGCTGGTCCGCGGTGCCGTCGAGGTCGCCGCGCTCACCTGCGAGCGACGCGGAGCGAACCCGCCTCGTCGCCAGGAGCTTCCTCCCGGCTGGCCCGGCTGACCTGCTGGTCGCGCAGCGCGTCCAGCACGTGATCCATCACCAGGGGGTCGATCGCCATGCCGCAGTGGCTGGTGCTCACCTCCACGTGACGGGCAGCGGGATCCAGGCACGCACGCCAGTCGACGATGCCGTCGCGCCTGCTGTAGATGGCGGTGAAGCCGACCTCCGGGGCCATCGCCAGCTGGCTCTCCTCCCAGCTCAGCCGTGCGCACTCACCGCCGAAGCAGTCCGAGCCCATCAGGCCACGGAAGCCGACCCGCGTGAGACGCGCCAACAGCTCGGCGTCCCAGGCGAGCACCTTGTGGATCGCGCCGGGAGCCAGCACCGGACTGCCCATGCTGACGATGCCCTCGACCAGGTCGGGCCGGCGGGCGGCGAGCCCCCGGGCCAGCATCCCGCCCAGGCTGTGCCCCACGATCGTGACCTTGCGGTCGCGCCGGATCGCGATGGTCTCCAGGCGACGCTCCAGTCGGTCCGCGGCCTGGCGGGTGCAGCCGACATTGACCGTGATCTGGGCGCGGTAGGTGCGCAGGCCCTGACGCCGCAGGAAGCCCGCCATCGCGGCGAGGGTGGCGTCGCCGGCCATGAAGCCGGGCACGAGCAGCACCGGGTGGTGCGGTGCGACCCGGTGGCTGCCGGCGTAGGGCAGCAGGGCGCGGGTCCGGCGATCGCGACGTGCGCGCCGGACGAGCCGGGCCGCCTCGACCACGGTGCTGGACTCGCGGGCCAAGGCCCGGATTCCGGCGGGACCGTCGAAACCAGGCGGGCGTAGGAACGAACCGAGCGGTGAGTTCACACTCAAGAAGGTAGCGTTGTCAACTAGTCGCCCGCGGCATTTCAGCACATCTGTCGCCAACCGGAAGGGAAGGTCACTCCCATGCCCACCGTCTCCGAGGAGTTGTTCGCGCCGGTCTCCCCCGGCGTGGAGCTGTGCTACCAGACCTTCGGTGACCCGGACGGCGACCCGCTGCTGCTGGTGATGGGGCTCGGCGGCCCGATGAACTGGTGGGACCCCGAGCTGTGCCTGCGGCTCGCCGAGGCCGGCTTCCACGTGGTCCGCTTCGACAACCGGGACACCGGTCGCTCCTCGCGCCTGGAGGGCCGGGTCTCCCGCGGTGCGCTGGTGAAGTCCTTCCTCGGTCGCGGCGGACGGCCGCCCTACACCCTCAGCGACATGGCAGCCGACGCCTTCGGCCTGATGGACCACCTCGGCTGGGACAGCGCCCACCTCGCCGGGGTCTCCATGGGCGGCATGATCGTGCAGACGATGGCGGTGGAACGGTCCGAACGGGTGCGGTCGCTGACCTCCATCATGTCCACGCTCGGCAAGCGCACGGTGGGCTGGCAGCACCCCTCCCTGCTGCCGACGCTGCTCGCCCCGCGCGGAGCCGGACGCGAGGCCTACGTCGCCTCCTCGGCGAAGATGTGGCAGCTGATCGGCTCGCCGGGCTACCCCCACGACGAGGCCACGGTGCGGGCCCGAGCGCAGGAGACCTTCGACCGGGGCGTCTCGGCCAACGGCGTCATGCGGCAGATGCTGGCGGTGCTCAACCAGCCCGACCGGTCGCGGGCACTGGCCTCGCTGCGAATCCCCGCGGCCGTCGTGCACGGCACCTCGGACAAGATGGTGCACGTCTCCGGCGGGCGCGCCACGGCCCGCGCCATCCCCGGCGCCGAGCTGCTGGTCATCGACGGCATGGGCCACGACATCCCGAGCCCCCTGTACGAGACCCTGACCGAGGTCATCCGCCGTACGGCGGACCGGGCCGGCCCTGCCGAGGCCCCGGACCGGCCCGCCTGACGCCACGGCGGCTCAGCTGCTGAGCCGCTCGCCGCTCTCGGCGTCGAAGACGTGCACCTGCTGGGGGTCGGTGGTCATGTGGATGGTGTCGCCCTTGTGGATGCCGCTGCGGTCCGAGACCCGCACGATCACGTTGCCCGGGACGCCCTCGACGTCGGAGGTGCCGTAGATGTAGGCATCCGCGCCCAGCTCCTCGATCACGGTGACCTGCATCGGGAGGCCGCCCTCCTCGGCAGAGACCAGGCGCCACGCCTCGGGACGCACCCCGACCACGACGTCGCCCTTCATCCGCTTCGCCGCGCCCTCGTCGACGGGCACCAGGTAGTCGCCGATCTTGGCCTTGCCCTCGACTGCCTTCGCCGAGATCAGGTTCATCTGCGGGGAGCCGATGAAGCCGGCGACGAAGAGGTTGACAGGGTGGCTGTAGAGGTTCAGCGGCGTGTCGACCTGCTGGAGCTCGCCGTCCAGCATCACCGCGACCCGGTCCCCCATGGTCATGGCCTCGACCTGGTCGTGGGTGACGTAGACGGTGGTGACGCCGAGGTCCTGCTGCAGCTTGGCGATGTCGGTGCGGGTCTGCACGCGCATCTTCGCGTCGAGGTTGGACAGGGGCTCGTCCATGCAGAAGACCTGAGGGCTGCGCACGATCGCGCGGCCCATCGCCACCCGCTGCCGCTGGCCGCCGGACAGGGCCTTGGGCTTGCGGTCGAGGTAGTCGGTGAGGTTGAGGATGCGCGCCGCCTCCTGGACCCGCTCCTTGCGCTCGGGCTCCTTCATCTTCGCCATCTTCAGCGCGAACGCCATGTTGTCGGCGACCGTCATGTGCGGGTAGAGCGCGTAGTTCTGGAAGACCATCGCGATGTCGCGGTCCTTGGGCGGCAGCTTGGTGATGTCGCGGTCACCGATGTAGATCTTGCCCTGGTTGACCTCTTCGAGGCCGGCCAGCATCCGCAACGTCGTGGACTTCCCGCACCCGGACGGACCGACCAGCACCATGAACTCGCCGTCCTCGATCTCCAGGTCGATGCCCGGTACGGCGGGCTTGTCCATCCCGGGATACCACCGCTGAGCCTTGTCGAAAGTGACTGTGGCCATGATTCATCTCCTCACCGGCAGGAACGTGCCGGACGATCCGTTGTAAGTGACCCGCCTCACACTAGGGGGGTCCCAACGTCCGGCACCAGCGCCAGGCCCCGGCCGTCCTCACGCCAGGCCACCGGCAGCGGGTCGATGACACCTCCGAGGAAGGCGCCGTCCGGCCCGGCGTTGCGGAAGGCCATCAGGTGGGGCACCCCCTGGTGGCACACCACCTTGCCGACGTAGAGGCGTTCGTCGGTGAGCCGCACCGCGGCGGCCACGTCGACCGGCGACCCCGGCCCCTCGACCGGGACCGACCAGATTCCCCCGGCGCCCGCCGGCGCACCCGGCATCTGCTCGGACAGGCAGGAGAACAGCAGCACCCACCGATGCGCGACCTGCACCAGCTGCATCACCTCCAGCCACTCGAAGCGACCGGTCGGCGCGCTCAGTGGCGGCTCGATCGTCCACTCGGCGAGGTCGGGCGACACCGCGTGACCGACGACCCCGCAACCCCGGGCACCACCGGCGTCGCGCGCGGTGACGTACATGTGCCAGCGACCGTCGTCACCGCGCAGCACCCAGGGGTCCCGCCACGACTCCTGTGGCCAGGCCTCGCCGCTGCGCTGGTAGTGCGCGGGGTCCGTGGCCAGCACCAGGCCGGTGCGCGTCCAGGTCTCGAGGTCCGGGGACGTCGCGGAGCCGATGCGCTGCACCAGGCCGGCCTCGGCGCGGGCCAGCCCGGTGCTGAACATCCACCAGCGGTCCGGCCCGCGCACGGTGCACCCGGTCCACGAGGCGAGGTCGTCGAAGGGAGCCGGATCCGCCAGCGGGTCGGGGCGCAGCCGCCAGTGGCGCAGGTCGGCGGAGACGGCGTGTCCGATGCGTGCGTGCCAGTGCCGCTGGTTCGGATCACGCAGCGATCTGGGCGCGTGCAGGAAGAACAGGTGATGGCGCGCGGCCGTCTCGTCATACGCCGTCCAGAAGTCCCAGACGTAGGACCCTGGGAGGTCGAACGTCACGAGGTCTCGAACAGCGTCCGGGCCCCGGATACCCCTGCCGTGCAGGGCACATCGGCGAGGGTGACCCGCTCGAGTCGGGACATCGTCCACCTGCCTGTCCGACGGGCCCGTCGTCACCAGATCGTTGCTTGACAGGCGACTGTCTCCCACGCGAGGGTGCTGAATGGGTCAACCTGTGATGCGCATCACCCTACGGGGCGGTCCATCCAGGTGTCCAAAGCTCCAGAGTCCAAGGCCCAGAGTCGACGATCCAGACGCGGAGGAACCAATGAGGCGAATTCATCGGCGGGGCCGCACCTCGCTCCTGGTGGGGCTGGCGCTGGCCCTGGCTGCGGCGCTCGCGGGCTGCGGCAGCGGCAGCAGCAGCGACAAGACCGTCACCATCTGGATGAGCGTCGACCAACCGGTCTTCGACGGCCTCCAGAAGCAGATGAAGGCGAAGGCCACCGACGCCGGCATCAAGGTGAAGCTCTCGAAGGTCACCGACATCAACAGCCTGATCATGACCAAGATCCAGGCCAACGACGCCCCGGACATCGCGCTGATCCCGCAGCCGGGCGTGGTCTCCAACATCGTCAAGCGCAACAAGGCCTTCCCGCTCGACGACGTCGTGGACATGAACGCACTGAAGGGCAACATGCTCCCCGGCTCCCTCGATGCCGGCACCTTCAACGGCAAGCTCTACGGGCTGCTGGCCAGCGCGAACGTCAAGAGCCTGGTCTTCTACAACAAGAAGGCCTGGGACAAGGCCGGCTACAAGACCCCGCAGTCGATCGACGAGCTCAACCAGCTCACCGACCAGATCAAGAAGGACGGTGGCACTCCTTGGTGCTTCGGCATCGAGAGCGACACCGCCACCGGCTGGCCGGCGACCGACTGGATCGAGGAGCTGGTGATGAAGTACGGCGGGGAGCAGACCTACAAGGACTGGGTCGCGCACAAGGTCAAGTTCGACTCCCCCGTGGTGCGGCAGGCAGGCGAGGAGTTCCAGCGGCTGCTGCTGGAGCCCGGCAACACCCCGGGCAGCCGCAACGCCATCGCCAGCACCAACTTCGGTGACGCCGAGAACACCATGTGGAAGGACCAGCCGGGTTGCTGGATGGAGAAGCAGGGCTCGTTCATCACCGCCTTCTTCCCCGACGACGTGGTGAAGAACTTCTCCACCGACGTCGGCGTGTTCGGCTTCCCGCCCGCGAAGGCGGGCGAGAAGGCCCCGGTGCTCGGTGGCGGTGACCTCGCCGTGCTGCTCAACGACAGCGACTCCGCGAAGAAGGCGATGAAGCTGCTCAGCGAGACCGACATCGGCACCGACGCCGCCAAGAACGGCTCGAGCTACCTGTCCCCGCACACCGACTTCGACGCCAGCCTCTACGCCAACCCGTTGACGAAGGAGGCCTCGAAGGTCGCGAACGCGGGCTCGGCGCTGCTGTTCGACGGCTCCGACCAGATGCCCGGCGAGGTGGGTGCCGGGTCCTTCTGGAAGGAGATGACCAAGTGGATCACCGGTCAGGAGGACATGACCAAGGCGTTCCAGAACATCGACCAGAGCTGGCCGTCGAGCTGACCGACCCGACCGACCGGGGGTGGGGGCGGATGCCGCCTCCACCCCGGCCGGTGGGACACCGGGCCTTGATCTCGAGGTAGGAGGGAGAGTCGCAGATGCTGTTGAAGGTCCTGAACTCGCTGGTCGCGGTCCTCGCAGGCGTCGGAGCTGCACTCGTCCTGTACTGGGTGCTGAACAAGCTCGCCGAGATGATGCCCAGCAAGTGGGAGGAGCGGCTCAAGCCCTACATCTTCATCCTGCCGGCGTACGCCGCGATGGCGTTCTACCTGATCTACCCCTCCATCCAGACGTTGTTCTATGCGTTCAAGGACCCCACCAGCACCTCCTGGGTGGGCTTCGAGAACTTCACCAACCTGCTCGGATCCAGCGACTTCCGCCAGACCCTGCTCAACACGCTGCTGTGGATCATCATCGTTCCGGCAGTCACGGTGACGATCGGGCTGGGCGTGGCGGTGCTCAGCGACCGGCTTCGACCCTCGGCGGAGAAGGCCGCCAAGACGCTGATCTTCTTGCCGATGGCCATCAGCATGGTCGGCGCCGCCACCGTGTGGCGCTTCGTCTATGCCTTCCGCCCTCCGGGCCAGAACCAGATCGGGCTGCAGAACGCCGTCATCGGTGTCGCCGGTCATGACCCGGTGCCCTGGATGCAGCAGACCTCGCTGCACTTCAACAGCATCCTGCTGATGGTGATGCTGCTGTGGGCGCAGGTGGGCCTCGGCATGGTGCTGCTGTCCGCAGCGATCAAGGGCGTGCCGGACGACACGCTCGAGGCCGCCCGCATCGACGGGGCCAACGAGCGCCAGATCTTCTTCCGGGTGGTCATCCCTCAGATCATGGGCACGATCGTCCTGGTCTTCGTGACCTCGACGATCACGGTGCTGAAGACCTTCGACATCGTCTATGCCATGACGAACGGCAACTTCAACACCAACATCTTGGCCGTGGAGTTCTACAACCAGCTGTTCACCAACTTCAACAACGGTGCCGCCGCCGCCATCGTGGTGCTGCTGATGCTCGCGACGGCGCCGGTGATGGCCTTCCAGGTCCGCCAGTTCCGACGGGAGAACGCGTGATGGCAAGCACGACCAGCGCAGTGCCGGTGGGCAAGACGGCCGCGGGCTCGACCACCACCGCCACCGCCCCCAAGGGTGGAGGGAACCCGGCCAAGGCAGGGTGGTTCACCCGGATCACGATCGCGGTCATCTGCTTCTTGTGGGTGGTTCCCCTCGTCGGGCTGTTCGTGACCTCGTTCCGCACCGAGAACGACGCCAACACCTCCGGCTGGTGGACCATGTTCACCAGCGGCTCGTTCTGGTCGGGCCTGAGCCTGGACAACTACGGGAAGGCGTGGACGGACGCCTCCATGGGCGACGCCTTCTTCAACAGCGTGGCGATCGCGCTGCCGGCGACGTTCATCCCGCTGCTGTTCGCCGCCTTCGCCGCCTACTCGTTCACCTTCATGCGCTTCCCCGGCCGCGACATCTTGTTCCTGACCGTGGTGGCGCTCCTGGTGGTGCCGAACTTCGTCGCCGTCGTGCCGATCCTGAAGATCTACGGCAGCCTCGGCATCAGCGGCAGCTTCGCCTCGGTGTGGCTCTTCCACATCGGCTTCGGGTTGTCGCTGGCGATCTACATCCTGCGCAACTACATGGCCACGCTGCCGACCAGCGTGATCGAGTCGGCCAAGATCGACGGCGCCAGCCACTTCCAGACCTTCTACCGGCTGGTGCTGCCGATGTCGGTGCCGGCGGTGGCATCGTTCGCGATCTTCCAGTTCCTGTGGACCTGGAACGACCTGTTCGTCGCCCTGGTCTTCATCGGCCCCGGCGAGAACGCCCCGATGACCGTGGCGATCAAGAACAACCTGCTCAGCCAGCAGGGCGCCGGGTGGAACCTGGTCACGGCCGGCGGCTTCTTGTCGATGATCGTGCCGATCGCGGTGTTCCTCGGCCTGCAGCGGTACTTCATCCGCGGTCTGACCGCGGGCGCGGTCAAGGGCTGAGCCGTCTGGCCCATGCTCTTCCCCAGTGACCCGCGGGCCACGAGCACGAGCATCGAGCTGGTCCGCGGGCACGACGGCTTTCCGGTCGTGCTCGCGACCGGACTGCTCGGCTCCGACGCGTCGGGGCTTCCGCTGCTGCCCAACGGCCCGGGGACGCCGCTGCTCGGCGAGCACGCCCGCGGTCGCTTCACCCGCCCCCACCTGCGCGGCGGGCGGGCCGGTGGCCGGGACTGGTCCACCAAGTTCAGCTGCGTCTCCCTCGAGGTCGACGACACCGGCCTGCACGTCGCGCTCGCCGACGAGGCGGCGGGCCTCGAGGTGCGCACCGACGTCGAGTCGGTCCCGGGCGGTGCGCTGCGGGCGCGCCACACCCTGACCAACCGGGGCGCCGAGGACTACCAGGTCGAGGGTCTCGAGGTGGTGCTCCCGGTCGCCGACCACCTGTGCGAGGTCCTCGACTTCACCGGCCGGCACGAGCGCGAGCGCACCCCGCAGCGACACGCGGTCACCGACGGGCTGTGGCTGCGCGAGTCGCGCACGGGCCGCCCCGGCCTCGGGTCGGCCACCATGGCGGTGGTCGGCACCCCCGGCTTCTCCTCCACCCACGGAGAGGTCCTCGGCGCGCACGTCGCGTGGAGCGGCAACTCGGTGCTGCGCCTCGAGCGGGACCCGGCCACCGCGACCACGATCGGCGGTGGTGAGCTGCTCCTGCCCGGCGAGGTCCGCCTCGGCCCCGACGAGAGCTACGCCACCCCGTGGGTCTACGTGGCCGCCGCCCACGACGGCCTCGACGGACTCGCTGCCGTCTGGCACGCCCACCAGCGCAGCCTGCCCAGCCACCCCGCGCAGCAGCCGGTCGTGCTCAACGTGTGGGAGGCCGTCTACTTCGACCACGACCTCCCCCGGCTGACCGCGATCGCCGATCGTGCCGCGCGGATCGGCGTCGAGCGCTTCGTGCTCGACGACGGCTGGTTCGTCAAGCGCCGCGACGACACGGTCGGGCTGGGTGACTGGCGCGTCGACCCGGAGGTCTGGCCCGAGGGCCTCACGCCGCTCATCGACCACGTGCGCGGGCTGGGCATGCAGTTCGGGCTGTGGATCGAGCCGGAGATGGTCAACCCCGACTCGGACCTCTACCGGGAGCACCCCGACTGGATCCTCGCCGCCGGGGACCGGGTGCCGATCCTGCACCGCCACCAGCTGGTGCTCGACCTGTCGCGGCGCGAGGTGCGCGAGCACGTGTTCCACCAGATCACCGAGGTGCTCACCGCCCACCACGTCGACGCGGTGAAGTGGGACCACAACCGCGACCTGCTCGAGGCCGGGAGCGCGCCCCTGGTCGGGGCACCGGCGGTGCACCGGCAGACGGCGGGCTTCTACGCTCTGCTGGACGCGCTGCGCGAGGCGCACCCGGCCATCGAGTGGGAGTCCTGCGCCTCCGGCGGCGGGCGGGTCGACCTCGGTGTCCTGGAGCGGGTGCAGCGGGTCTGGACCTCCGACATGACCGACGCGCTCGCCCGCCAGCAGATCCAGCGGTGGACCACCCAGCTGGTCGCCCCGGAGTACGTCGGCGCGCACGTCTCCTCCCCCAGGTCGCACACGACCGGGCGGACCTTCGACCTCGGCTTCCGGGCCGCCACGGCGCTGTTCGGCTCCTTCGGCATCGAGTGGGACCTCACCGAGGCCACCGAGGGTGACCTGACCGAGCTGGGCGACTGGGTGGAGCGCTACCGGCGCCACCGCCCGTTGCTGCACTCGGGGCGCGTGGTGCGCCCGGAGTCCCCGGACCCCACCGTCTTGCTGCACGGGGTCGTCGCGACGGACCGCGCGCAGGCGCTGCTCGCGCACGTGCAGCTCGACGAGCCGGGACACAACCGCGGGGTGTTCGTGCGGGTGCCGGGACTCCACCCGGCGGCGACCTACGACCTCGCCTGGGAGGGCCCGGTCGACCACCGCTGGGTGAGCGGGTCGGCCCCGCTGCCTCCGCAGGGGCCCAGCGACGGGGCCCCCGTCGCCGGCCGGGTCCTGGGCGCTCGGGGGTTCTGGGTGCCCAGGCGCCGTCCCGAGACCGTCACCCTGGTCCACCTCACCGCCCGCTGAACCCGACCGGGAGGGCGCGGCGCGAGAACCCGCGAACCAGCCACAAACCCCTCGAAACGGCGCTACGCTCTCCCGGCGTCGACCGGCGCGTCCTGTTCGCGGCCGATGCCGCCTGCACCTCGGAGAACTCCATGCGAGCCTTCACCGCCCTGCTAGCAGGCCTCTGCGGCCTCGCCCTGGTCCCCGGCACCGCCATCAGCGCCTCCGCGGTGGTGGAGGGCCCGTTCGACTTCCAGGTCCACACCGGGCACGTCTCCGGGACGGTGACCTCGGACGCCCCCTACGTGCGGGTCCAGCTGGGCAGCTCGCAGGCACGCACCGACCCCCTCGAGGTCAGCGGCGGCAGCGCGACCTTCGACCTGCCCACCTGGGGCTTCACCAACACCACGCTCCGGGCCTCGGAGTGCACCACCTCTGCGCCGGAGAGCTGTGCCGCGACACCGTTCGCCACCTCCGACCCGTTCACCGCCAGCGCTCCCACGCCGGAGGTGACCTTCCCGACCAGCCGGGCCGTCGGCCCGGGCCAGGACTACGACCTGAGCGTGAGCGACCCCGACGGCGGCGGCCGGCTGCAGGTGCAGTGGGTGCCCGACGACTCGGCGAGCGCTCCGGCGCAGCAAGACATCGCGCGCAACGGGACCACGACCTTGACCGTGCTCTCCGACGGGACCGGCACCCTGGAGGTGCGTCGCTGCGCGAGCTCGGCGGTGGACCCGGACCAGTGCGGGTACGTCGAGCTGTCCCGGCGGCTCGAGGTGGACCGCACCGTCTCCTCCAGCGGCGCCGTGCTGACCCCCGTGATCGGTCTGGGTGACGCACAGGTGACGGTGCGCGTCACCGTCTCCGACCCCGGCACCTACGCCTTCTCCTGGTTGCTGCTCAGCTCCACCGACGAGGAGATCTACGGCTACCTCGAGGCGGACCGCACGATCAGCGGCTCGACCAGCGACTACCACCTCAACATCCCGCCCGGGCTCGCCGAGGGGAGCTACCACCTGTCCGGGACCATGGTCCGCCGGACGGCCTCCGGGGAGTTCCCCAGCGACCTCGACGGCACGCTGGCCTTCGACATCGACGGCACCGGCCCCGAGGTGGGGCAGGTCACCACCTCGGCGACCGAGGTCTTCCCGGCCGTGGACGGCTACCTGGACACCGTCGAGGTCACCGCCACGGGTCAGAGCGAGGCCTGGCAGCCGGTCACGTTCCAGGTGCAGGACTCCCACGGCGCGGTGGTGCGCACCGAGGAGCACGCCGACACCACGCCGGGCGAGGCCGTGTTCGAGTGGGACGGCCGGGACGACGCGGGTGACGTCGTGCCCGAGGGCGAGTACTCCTTCGTGGTGCTCGCGCAGGACAGCGTCGGCAACGAGAGCAACCCGGTCAGTGGCGGATCCGTGACCGTCTCCCACCAGCGCCTGGTCGCCAAGCGGTTCACGCGGGCGATCAGCGCCACCGACTCCCTCATCGCCCGCTCGGTCGGCCGCTGCTCGGTGCTGCGCCGGCCCTCGGCGCACCGCTGGAGGGAGTCGATCGGTCTGCTCTCGGGCTACCGCTGCCACAGCCGGCGGGCACGGGACCTGCTGGTCAGCACGGTGCACTCGGTGCAGCTGCCGCGGGTGACCGGGCCCGGCCGCTACTGGTCGATCAACGTCAAGGCCTACGGCGGTGCCGCGCTGACCCGTCGGCGCAGCACCGGCACCATCCGCTACTTCGCCGCCGACAGGCGGTCCGGCTCGGTGCGCACGCTCTCCCGCCGGGTCGGCTACCACGCGGGCTACACCCGGCACGCCACCGGACTGGTCCGCTCCGACGGGACCTTCCGGTGGGGCACCTACACCACCGGCTACCGTCAGTACGACGTCAAGCACTTCGTGGTGACCCTCTCCTACGCCGTCTTGGAGTGACTGCGATGAGCGCCTCGTGACCGAGCACGTCGAGGTGGCGCGCGCCGAGTCCGAACGCGGCGAGGTGGTGCTCCGTCGCCGGGTCGAGGACCGGGCGGCGGAGACGCTCGAGCTGCGCGTCAACGGGGTGTTCGTGATGGACACCCAGGAGACCCGCTCGGAGACCGGGCTGGCCGAGGCCGCCCTGGCCCTGGTGCAGCACCCGCGGCGCGTGGTGGTCGGCGGGCTCGGGCTGGGCTTCACCACCCAGCGGGTGCTCGCCGACGACCGGGTCGAGAGCGTCACGGTGGTCGAGATCGAGGAGGCACTGGTCTCCTGGATGCGCGACGGCACCGTCCCGCACGGGCCCGGTCTGCTCGCCGACCACCGGGTGCAGCTGGTCAACGCCGACATCACGACCGCCGTCGCCGAGGCGCTGCGGACCTACGACCTGCTGCTGCTCGACGTCGACAACGGGCCGGGCTACCTCGTGCACGAGACCAACGCCGGGGTCTACCAGCACGACTTCCTCACCCAGGCGCACCGCATCCTGGACCCCGGTGGTGCGCTGGTGATCTGGTCGGCGAGTCCGGCTCCCGAGCTCGCCGAGGCGATGCGGGCCGTCTTCGGCAACTGTGCCGAGCACCGCTACGACGTGCTGCTCCAGGAGCGTCCGGAGCAGTACCTGCTGTACCTCTCGCGGCGCTCCTGAACGGCTCGGTACGGTCAGGGCATGAGCAGCGACGACAACGAGACCCGGATCGAGCACGACAGCATGGGGGAGATCGAGGTGCCCCGGGATGCCCTGTGGCGCGCGCAGACGCAGCGCGCCGTCGAGAACTTCCCGATCAGCGGGACCACCTTGGAGCCGGCACACCTCGTCGCGATGGCGCGGGTGAAGAAGTCCGCGGCGCGCGTCAACGCCGAGCTGGGCATCATCACCGACGAGCAGGCCGGCGCCATCGGCGCCGGCGCCGACGAGATCGTCGGTGGCGATCACCACGACGCGTTCCCCATCGACGTCTTCCAGACCGGCTCGGGCACCAGCTCGAACATGAACATGAACGAGGTGCTCGCCTCGCTGGCCTCCCGGGCCGGCACCGAGGCACACCCCAACGACCACGTGAACGCCAGCCAGTCGAGCAACGACACCTTCCCCACCTCGATCCACGTCGCGGCGGTCGAGGCCACCACGCGCGACCTGGTGCCGGCGCTGGACCGCCTCGCCTCGGCCCTGGAGGCCAAGGCCGAGGAGTTCAAGGACGTCGTGAAGTCGGGTCGCACCCACCTGATGGACGCCACGCCGGTGCTGCTCGGCCAGGAGTTCGGGGGGTACGCCGCCATCGTCCGGATGGGCGTCGAGCGCCTGGAGTCCACCCTCCCCCGGGTGGCCGAGCTGCCCCTGGGCGGCACGGCGGTGGGCACCGGCATCAACACCCCGGACGGGTTCGCCCAGCGGGTGATCGCCGACCTCGCCCAGGAGACCGGCCTGCCGTTCACCGAGGCGCGCAACCACTTCGAGGCGCAGGGTGGCCAGGACGCGCTGGTCGAGCTCTCCGGTCAGCTGCGCACGATCGCGGTGGGCGTGACCAAGATCTGCAACGACCTGCGGTGGATGTCCTCGGGCCCGACCACGGGCCTGGCCGAGATCCACCTGCCCGACCTCCAGCCCGGGTCCAGCATCATGCCGGGCAAGGTCAACCCGGTGCTCCCCGAGGCCACCTTGATGGTGTGCGCCCAGGTGATCGGCAACGACGCGACCGTCGGACACGCCGGTGCCAGCGGCAGCTTCGAGCTGAACGTGATGATGCCGGTGATGGCCCGCAACCTGTTGGAGTCCATCCGGCTGCTCGCCCACGTCGCCCCGCTGCTCGCCGACCGGTGCGTGGCCGGCATCGAGCCGGACGTGGAGCGGATGCTGACCTACGCCGAGTCCTCCCCCTCGGTGGTCACCCCGCTGAACAAGCACATCGGCTACGAGGAGGCGGCCAAGGTCGCCAAGACCGCCCTGAAGGAGGGACGCACCATCCGCGAGCAGGTGCTCGAGATGGGCTACGTCGACCGGGGCGACCTGAGCGAGGAGGAGCTCGACGCCGCGCTCGACGTGCGCACCATGACCGGCTCGGGCGGCTGAGCGCCCGGGGTTGACAGCACCCGCCCGAGTCCCTCAGCATCGCCATATGGCGATGAAAACTCCGGCAAGCGCTGTCGATCCCACCGCAGGCACCCGGACCGAGGTCGAGTCGCTGCGGGCGGCCGCCTGCCTCTTCCACGCCTGCTCCGACCCCTCCCGCCTGGCGATCCTGCAGCATCTCCTGCTGGGCGAGCACCGGGTGGTCGACCTGACCGCACACCTGGGACTCGCCCAGAGCACCGTGTCCAAGCACCTCGCCTGCCTGCGCCAGTGCGGCCTGGTCAGCTCCCGGCCCCAGGGCCGAGCCTCGGTCTACTCCGTGCACCACCCCGAGACCCTGCAGGACCTCCTGGGTGCCGCCGAGCAGATGCTCACCCTGACCGGGGACGCGGCCACCGACTGCCGCACCAGCGGCACCGGAGCGGCGAGGGAGGACAACGCGTGAGCGGGGACCACCAGGTCGACTCCCGGGCCGATCCGCGCAGGCTGGCGATCGCGCTCGGGCTGATCGTCGGCTTCATGGTGGTGGAGGTGGTGGTCGCCATCGGCGCCCATTCACTGGTGCTGCTCTCCGACGCCGGACACATGCTCTCCGACGCCGGGGCGATCGCGGCGGCCCTGGTGGCCGTGCGACTGGCGGCCCGCCCCGCACGGGGACCGTGGACGTTCGGCCTGAAGCGCGCGGAGGTGCTCTCCGCGGCCGGCAACGGGATCACCCTGCTCGTGGTCTCCGGCGTGATCACCTTCGAGGCCGTCCGACGCCTGGTGGACCCCCCACCCGTCGCCGGGACGCCGGTGCTCGTCGTCGCCGTGCTCGGGGTGGCGGTCAACGTGGCCGCGACCTGGGTGCTGGCCCACGCGAACCGGGGCAGCCTCAACGTCGAGGGCGCCTTCCAGCACATCCTGACCGATCTCTACGGCTTCCTCGGGACCGCCGTCGCCGGCGTCGTGATCCTCACCACCGGGTTCACCCGCGCCGACCCGATCGCCTCCCTGGTCGTGGTCGGTCTGATGGTCCGGGCCGCCTGGGGCCTGCTGCGCGACTCCGGGCGCATCCTGCTCGAGGCGGCACCCGACGACGTCGACCTGGCCGCGATCCGCAGCCACCTCGCCGGCGTCGACCACGTGCTCGACGTCCACGACCTGCACGTGTGGACCGTCACCTCGAACCTGCCGGCGGTCTCGGCACACGTCGTCGTCGACGACGGCTGCTTCCACGACGGCCACGTGCCCCAGCTGCTGGACGAGGTGCAGCGCTGCCTGGTGGGCCACTTCGACGTGGAGCACTCCACGTTCCAGTTCGAGGCGGCCGCGCACGCCGAGCACGAGCACGAGACCCACCCCTGACCGGGTGTCCCTCGTCGACCCCCGCTGGGCGAGGTCTCCGGGTGGGTCAGTACCAGCCGGCGCCCTGCTTGTAGGACCAGGCGGCGCAGGCCGAGCCGTAGCGGTCCCGGATGTAGCCCAGGCCCCAGCGGATCTGGGTCTCGGCGTTGTCCTGCCAGTTGGGACCGGCCGAGGACATCTTCGAGCCCGGCAGTGCCTGGGGGATCCCGTAGGCCGAGGAGGTGGGGTTGGCCGCGTGGACGTTCCAACCCGACTCCTGGGACCAGATGTTGTCCAGGCAGCCGAACTCCGAGGACGACATGCCGAACTGCGGCATCAGCGCCCGGGCCAGCGCCTTGGGGTCGGCGGTGCTCAGGTCCGCGGACCTGGTCTTCGCGACGCCGGAGTCGTTGGACAGCGCCCGGGCCTTGGTGCGGTCGGTCTCGGGGCGGCGGTCATCCACCGAGCGCGAGGCCTGTCGCTCCCGCTGGGCCAGCTCGTCCTGGGTCAGCCCCTTGGCGGGGGTGGCCGCGCTCAACGCGGCAGCGGAGCCGTCCAGCGGCAGCGGCTGGCTGAGCACGCCGGCGGACACGGCCAGGCCGGTGCCGGCCACGGCCACACCGGAGAACAGGGCGATCGTGCGCAGACGGCGGCGCAGATGGCGGCGCAGGCGGGCGCGCCACGCGTGCGTGGGCGCGTTGCGGTGCTTCGCGGCATGGTTGTTCGACACGGTGGAACCCAACAGTTGACGACATGGACGTCAGCCACGCTCGACAAGCACCTCGGTGGGCAGGGAAGAGGTGCGGAGCGCGAAGGGGGAAGTGCCAACACCCTCCCCCACCACTGTGCGCGGTGGCAAGTTGAACCACCCCGATCGGGACGTGAGCCTCACCACGGCCGGATTCACATGGTCACGTGCTCCAGCATCTCGGTGACCAGGGCCGCGATCGGCGACCGCTCCGAGCGGGTCAGGGTGACGTGGCCGAACAGGGGGTGGCCCTTGAGGCGGTCGACCACGGCGACCACGCCGTCGTGGCGCCCCACCCGCAGGTTGTCGCGCTGGGCCACGTCGTGGGTCAGCACCACCTTGGAGTTCGCGCCCATCCGGGAGAGCACCGTGAGCAGCACGTTGCGCTCCAGCGACTGCGCCTCGTCGACGATCACGAAGGCGTCGTGCAGCGAACGGCCCCGGATGTGGGTCAGCGGCAGCACCTCGAGCATGCCCCGGTCGAGCACCTCCTCGACCACGTCGGAGGTGGTGATGGCCCCGAGCGTGTCGAAGACCGCCTGGCCCCACGGGGACATCTTCTCCGACTCGCTGCCCGGCAGGTAGCCGAGCTCCTGGCCGCCCACGGCGAAGAGCGGACGAAACACCACCACCTTCTTGTGCTGGCGCCGCTCGAGGACGGTCTCCAGCCCCGCGCACAGCGCGAGCGCCGACTTGCCGGTGCCGGCGCGACCGCCCAGCGAGACGATGCCCACCTCGGGGTCGAGCAGCAGGTCGAGGGCGACCCGCTGCTCGGCGGAGCGGCCGTGGATGCCGAAGGCCTCCCGGTCGCCGCGGACGAGGTGGACCCGCTTGTCACCCTTGACGCGGCCCAGCGCGCTGCCACGCTCCGACATCAGCACCAGGCCCGTGTGGCAGGGCAGCTCCCGGGCGTCGTCGAGGTCGATGACCTGGTCGACGTAGAGCTCGTCGAGCTCGGGCCCGGGGACGTCGAGCTCGGCCATGCCGGTCCAGCCGGCGTCGGACTCGTGGACCTGCTCCCCGCGGTACTCCTCCGCGTCCAGACCGACCGCGGAGGCCTTGATGCGCAGCGGCAGGTCCTTGGAGATCAGCGTGACCACGTGGCCCTCGTTGGCGAGGTTGCGCGCGACCGCGAGGATCCGGGTGTCGTTGTCGCCGAGGCGGAAGCCCGAGGGCAGCGACTCGGGGTCGGTGTGGTTCAGCTCCACCCGCACCGTGCCGCCCTCCTGTCCGACCGGGACCGGCTCGTCGAGCCGGCCGTTCTGGACGCGCAGCTCGTCGAGCATCCGCAGGGCCGAGCGGGCGAAGTAGCCCAGCTCGGGATGGTGCCGCTTGCCCTCCAGCTCGGTGATCACCACCACCGGCAGCACGACCTCGTGCTCGGCGAACCGGCGCGTCGCACCCGGGTCGGCCAGCAGGACCGAGGTGTCGAGGACGTAGGTCCGACGCGTGTTCGTGATCGGCTTCTGGGCGGAGACGCGCTTCGCAGTTGCCACTGGATCCCCTTGCGACCGCGCGCGCACTCTGCGCCCGGCCCGCTAGCTGGTGTGCTCGGACCGGGAAGAGTGCCGGGAGCCCGAGTGCCGACTCCCGGTGGAACTCTGGCCGTGATCGCTCACGAACATTGCCCTCCTGGTATCGCCCTGCTTCCCCGCAGGCCGACACCGGCAACGTACGTCCGGCGCGCCACCCGGACCGGCAGACACGCGGGACGCCGGGTGAACCTGGAGCGAAGAGCCGGTGGTCTCAGCCGCCGAACCGGCGCTCCCGCTCGGCATAGGCGCGCACGGCCCGCAAGAAGTCCACCCGCCGGAAGTCCGGCCAGTAGGCCTCGCAGAAGTAGAACTCGCTCTGCGCGCTCTGCCAGAGCAGGAAGCCGCCGAGCCGCTGCTCGCCGCTGGTCCGGATGACCAGGTCGGGATCGGGCTGGCCCTTGGTGTAGAGGTGCTCGGCGATGTGGTCGACGTCGATCACCCCGGCCAGCTCCTCCAGGGTGGTGCCTCTGCCCGCATGCTCCTGGAGCAGGGAGCGCACCGCGTCGGCGATCTCGCGCCGGCCGCCGTACCCCACGGCGATGTTGACCAGCAGACCGTCCACGTCGCGGGTCGACTCGGCGGCGTTCTTGAGCCGCTCGGCCACGGCGGCGGGCAGCAGGTCCAGCGCCCCCACAGGATGGAGTCGCCAGCGGCGCTGCTCGGCGAGGGTCTCGACCGCGTCACCGATGATCGAGAGCAACGGCTCGAGCTCGCCGGCGGGCCGGTTGAGGTTGTCGGTGGAGAGCAGCCACAGCGTGACCACCTCCACGCCGATCTCCTCGCACCAGCCGAGCAGGGGCTCGATGTTGGCGGCGCCGGTGCGGTGGCCGTGCGCGGTGTCGGCGCCGACCGCCCTGGCCCAGCGACGGTTCCCGTCCAGCATCACGCCGACGTGCTTGGGGATCCGGTCGCTGGGGAGGCGGCGGGTCAGCCTGGCCTCGTAGGCCGGATAGAGCACCCGACGCAGTCCTCGCTTCCAGTCCGCCACCCGAGTGACTGTACCGGTGCCGGCCGCTGTGATCCCTGACTCCGGAGGACGGGGCGGCGGGTCCTGCCCGGTATCGTGGGGTGGTGGCTGCCTCCGACCGTCCCCTGCAAAAGCGTGTCTCCGAGAACGCCCACGAGGCGGCCGAGCACGTCCGCGACCGGGTGCGCGAGGTCAGGGACGAGGTCAAGCCGAAGCTGCGCGGCTGGCTGCACGCCGCCACCACGCCCCTGGCCCTCGCGGCCGGGATCGTGCTGATCGCACTCTCCCCCACGCTGACCACCCGAGTGGGGTCGGCGATCTTCGCCGGCACGGCACTGCTGCTCTTCGCCGTCTCGGCGGTCTACCACCGCGGCACCTGGTCGCCCCGCACGCACGCCTTCCTGCGCCGGGTCGACCACTCCAACATCTTCCTGCTCATCGCGGGGTCCTACACCCCGTTCACCCTGATCCTGCTCCAGGGCTCGACCAGGGTCGCGCTGCTGACGATCGTGTGGACCGGCGCCGCCCTCGGCGTGCTCTTCCGGGTCGTGTGGATGCACGCGCCGCGATGGGTCTACACGCCGATCTACCTGGCCCTGGGGTGGGTGGCGATCTTCTACGCCAGGGACTTCTCCGCCGGCGGCACCGCGGTGATCACCCTGATCGCCGTCGGCGGCGGGCTGTACACGCTCGGGGGGCTGGTCTACGGACTGAAGAAGCCGGACCCGTTCCCGACCTGGTTCGGCTTCCACGAGGTGTTCCACACCTTCACGATCGCCGCGTTCGTGTGCCACTACGTCGCGGCGAGCATCGCGACCTACCAGCTGCGCTGAGCTTCCGCAGGCGACGCCCCCGGGTTTTGACAGGTGTCGGGAAATCTCGACATCCGTCAACTTTCTCGTTGACGGGCCTTCGCCCCCTCACTAGGGTCGCGGCATGCCCGCTGCCCGCACAGCCCCCACCACGGCGGTGATCGGGGCCGGCATCAGCGGGCTCACCACCGGCAAGATGCTCACCGACTACGCCGTCCCCTACACCTGCTTCGAGTCCTCGGACCGGGTCGGCGGCAACTGGGCGTTCGGCAACCCCAACGGCCACAGCAGCGCCTACCGGTCCCTGCACATCGACACCTCGCGGCACCGGCTGTCCTTCCGGGACTACCCGATGCCCGACGACTACCCCGACTTCCCGCACCACACCCAGATCAAGGCCTACCTCGACGCCTACGCCGACGCCTTCGGGCTGCGCGAGCACATCGAGTTCGGCAACGGGGTCGTGGCCGCCCGTCCGCTGGCGGGCGGCGGCTGGGAGCTGGAGACCCAGGCCGGTGAGACCCGGCAGTTCGAGGCGCTCGTGGTCGCCAACGGCCACCACTGGGACCCCCGGCTGCCCGACTTCCCCGGCGAGTTCACCGGCGAGTCCCTGCACTCCCACGCCTACATCGACCCGCGCACCCCGCTGGAGTGCCACGGCAAGCGGATCCTCGTCGTGGGCATCGGCAACAGCGCGGCCGACATCACCGTGGAGCTGTCCTCACGGGCCCTGGAGAACGAGGTCACCCTCTCGACCCGGTCGGGGGCGTGGATCGTGCCGAAGTACTTCGGCGGCAAGCCGGCCGACAAGTACTACGTGACGGTGCCCTGGCTGCCCCTGTCCTGGCAGCGCAAGGTCGTCCAGGTGCTGCAGCCGGTGACCGCCGGCCGGCCCGAGGACTACGGCCTGCCCACGCCCAACCACCGGTTCTTCGAGGCCCACCCCACCCAGTCGGTCGAGCTCCCGCTACGGCTCGGGTCCGGCGACGTCGTGGCGAAGGGGAACGTCGCGCGGCTGGACGGACGCACCGTGCACTTCGAGGACGGCACCAGTGGCGAGTTCGACGTCATCGTCTACGCCACCGGCTACAACATCACCTTCCCGTTCTTCGACCCCACCTTCCTCTCCGCCCCGGGCAACCACTTCCCGCTCTACAAGCGGATGTTCAAGCCCGGCGTCGAGGACCTGGTCTTCGTCGGCTTCGCCCAGTCCACGCCGACGCTGTTCCCGTTCGTGGAGTGCCAGGCCCGCCTGGCCGCGGCGTACCTCACCGGCCACTACCGGCTGCCCCCGGTCGCGGAGATGGAGCGCACGATCGTGGCCGACGAGCAGAAGTTCATCGGGCACTTCAACGCCACGCCACGACACACCCAGCAGGTGGACTACTTCGTCTACGAGCACGACCTGCGGACCCGGGAGCTCCCGCGCGGCCGCCGCCGGGCCCAGGAGGCGTCGTGACCCGGCCGGCCACCCGCGACCGCCGGCCTCCGCAGAAGGGCGACCAGCGGCGCAGCGCCCTGCTCGCCTCGCTGGACCAGCACCTCCAGGAGAGCAGCTTCGAGTCGATCAACATCGCCGACATCTCGCGACGGGCCGGGGTCACCCGCTCGGCCTTCTACTTCTACTTCGAGAGCAAGGCCACGGCGGTGGCGGCCCTGATGGAGGAGCTGTACGACGAGATCTCGGCCGCCGCGCGCGGGCTCACCTCCCTCGAGGGGACTCCGGAGTCCCGCGTCGCGACCATGGTCGACGGGCTGTTCGAGGCCACCCGACGCCACGAGCACCTCTTCGCCGCGATGCTGGAGGCGCGCGCGACCAGCCAGGCGGTCCGGGAGATGTGGGACGCCGACCTCCGGTCCTTCGTGGAGCCGCTCGCCGAGATGGTCCGCAGCGAGCGAGCGGCAGGCCGGGCGCCCGCGGGACCCGATCCGGTCGTGCTCGCCACCCTGCTGCTGGAGCTCAACGACCGGGCGCTCGAGCGTCTCGTCCGCGGGACGCTCACCGCCGACCAGCAGGCCGCCGCCGTCACCGCGATCTGGCTGCGCACCATCTACGGCACGGTGGCGACGTCGTGAGAGGCACGGACGTCGGCCCGAGGGAGCTCACCTTCTCCTCCGACGGCGTGGACTGCGCCGCCTGGCACTTCGCTGCCCGGACCGACGACCTGGCAGGCCCCGCCGGACGGCCCGTCGCACTGATGGCGCACGGGCTGGGCGGGACGAAGGACTCCGGCCTCCAGCCCTTCGCCCTCCGGCTCGCCGGCGCCGGTCTGGACGTGCTCGCCTTCGACTACCGCGGCTTCGGCGCCAGCGGCGGGGCTCCGCGGCAGCGGGTGGACGTGGCCGGCCAGGTCGCGGACTACCGGGCGGCGATGACCGCGGCCGCGCGCCTGCCCGGGGTGGATCCACGGCGCCTCGTGCTGTGGGGGGTCTCCCTGTCCGGCGGCCACGTCCTGGAGGTCGCGGCCGACCGCGACGACGTGGTGGCGGTGGTGTCCCTGACCCCGCTCGTCGACGGGCTCGCGGCCGGCCGGCACGCCCTCGCCAGCCACCGGCCCACGGAGCTGCTGCGGTCCTCCGCCGCCGGTCTGCGCTCCCGGCTCGGCGCCGCGCTGGGCCGGTCCCCGGTCACGATGCCGCTGGTGGGGCGGCCCGGCGAGCTGGCCGCCCTCAACCTGGAGGGCTGCTTCGAGGACTACCTCGCCATCGCCGGGCCCACCTGGCGCAACGAGGTGGACGCCGACGTCGGGCTGCAGCTGGGCAGCCTGCGTCCCGCACGTCACGCCGACCGGATCTCCTGCCCGACCCTGGTGCAGGTGGCCGACTTCGACCGGAGCGCTCCCCCGCACGCCGCCGCCAAGGCCGCCTTCAAGGCGCGGGCCGAGGTGCGGCACTACCCCTGCGACCACTTCGACGTGTGGTCGGGCAAGGCGTGGTTCGACACGGCGGCCGAGCACCAGGTGGCGTTCCTGCGCCGCGTGCTCACTGCGCCGCGCTGACCCCGGCGGGCCGGTAGGCCCTTCCCCGCTCCTCGCGCACCCAGAGCTGCTCTCCCTCGCCCGCGGTGACGCCCTGGGCGACCAGCTCGCGCTTGAGCACCTTGTTGGTGGCGGTGCTCGGCAGGTCCGGGGCGAGTCGGACGTAGCGCGGCCACGCCTTGGGCGAGAGGTCGGGCTGCGCGTCGAGGAACGCCTCGAGCTCGGCCGGGGTGAGGTCGGCGTCGTCTTGCAGCACGACCGCGGCCATCACCTGGTCGCCGAGACCGGCGTCCCGGGCGGCGTACACCGCGACGCGGTTGAGCGCCGGGAGCCGGCTCAGGATGCGCTCGACCGGCGCGGCCGCGATGTTCTCCCCGTCGACCCGCATCCAGTCCGCGGTCCGGCCGGCGAGGTAGATCCAGCCCTCGGCATCCCGGTAGGCGAGGTCCCCCGACCAGTACATGCCGTGCCGCATCCGCTCGTCGTTGGCCTCCTCGTCGTTGTAGTAGCCCGCGAAGTAGCCGGCCCCGTGGGTGTTGACCAGCTCCCCGACCGCCGCGTCCGCGTTGGCCAGCGCCCCGTGCTCGTCGAAGACCGCCACCGCGCACTCGGTCACGGTGTCGGGGTCGTAGACCGCGACCCCGTCGAAGCCCTTGCCGACCGACCCCGGCGGGGTGCCCTCCTCGCGGGTGATGATCACCGCCAGCTCGGTGGAGCCGAAACCGTCCACCACCGTGCACCCGAACCTGCGACCGAACTCCTCGATCTCCCGGTCGCCGGCCTCGTTGCCGAAGGCCACCCGCAACGGGTTGGTGGCGTCGTCGGCCCGCTCCGGCGTCGCCAGCACGTAGGCGAGCGGCCGGCCGACGTAGTTCATGTAGGTCGCACCGCACCGACGGACGTCGTCGAGGAACCCCGAGGCGGAGAAGCGTGCCGGCGCCATCGCCGCACCGGCCGTCACGGCCACGGCCCACCCTGCGACGACGGCGTTGGAGTGGAACAGCGGCATCGAGAGGTAGCAGACGTCCTCCGCGGTGATCGCGAACCGGTCCACCAGGTTGAGGCCGGAGAACACCACCATCAGGTGGGCCACCTGGACCGCCTTGGGCTCCCCGCTCGTGCCGGAGGTGAAGATCATCATGAAGGTGTCCATCGGCTCGACCTCGCGCAGCGGCACCAGCTCCTCGGCACCCGCCTGCCCGGCGAGGAGGTCGGCCCACTGCGTGGTGGAGTTGTCCAGCACCCGCACACCGGTGAGGTCGAGGCCCTCGAGCAGGTGCCGGTGCTCGGCGTCGGTGACCAGCAGCTGGCACTCGGCACGTCGTACGTCGGCCAGGAGGCCCTCCCCGCGTCGGGTGGTGTTGATGCCACACAGCACGTAGCCACCCAGCCCCGCGGCAGCCATGGAGCCGAGCATGCCGGGCGTGTTGCCCTGGAGCACCCCGACGTGGGGCGGTCGCGACGGGTCGAGGAGGCCGAGCAGGGCGCCCGCCTCTGCGGCCGCCTCGGCGAGGTGCTCGCGCCACGTCAGCACCTGGCCGTCGTGGAGCACCGCCGGGGTGTCCTCGGATGCTCGCTGCCGCAACAGCTGCTGCACGGTCTCCGCCATCGCCGCCTCCTCGATTTGACAGGTGTCAAAGTACGAGAGGGGTGATAGAACTGCAACCGGTTCTAGTCTCCGGAGGGGAGGGGTGCCGATGACCGCGTTCGTGGCCCGGTTCGACCTGCGGGCGCCGGGAGCCGACCGGGGGGCCCGGCAGGAGCTCTACTCCCGGGCGCTGGACCAGGCGGCCTACCTCGACGAGCAGGGGTACGACGCCGTGCTGGTCTCCGAGCACCACGCCTCGCAGGACGGCTACCTGCCCAGCCCGCTCGTGCTGGCCGCGGCGATCGCGGCCCGCACCCGCCGGGTGCCGATCACCGTCTCGGCGCTGCTGGTGAACATGTACGACCCCGTGAAGCTGGCCGAGGACGTCGCCGTGCTCGACCACCTGGCGGCCGGCCGGGTCAGCTTCACCCTCGGGCTGGGGTACCGGCCGGAGGAGTACGCGCTGTTCGGCCGCCCCTGGGAGACGCGCGGCGCCGACGTCGAGCGGAGCATCGAGCTGCTGCTCGCCCTGTGGCGAGGAGAGGAGGTCGAGCACGACGGGCGCCTGGTCGCGGTGACGCCGCTGCCGTTCAGCGAGCCGCACCCCTTCCTCTTCTACGGCGGCGGCTCGCCCGCCGCGGCCCGCCGGGCGGCCCGGCTGGGGCTGGGCTTCCAGCCGAACGTCGCCGACCGCGAGCTGCGCGGTCTCTACGAGGACGAGTGCCGCCGCCACGGCCGCGAGCCCGGGCTCGTGCTGCTGCCGCCCCCGGGCCCGGCCACGGTCTTCTGCGCCGAGGACCCGGAGCGCTTCTGGGCCGAGCACGGCAGGTGGCTGCTGGCCGACGCGATGGCCTACCGCGCCTGGTCGGGGGGCCAGAACAGCTTGATCACCGACGACTCCACCACGGTCGCCGAGCTGCGTGCCGGTGGTCGCTACGTGGTCCTCGCCCCCGAGGAGATGGTGCGCCGGTGCCGCGAGCGCGAGCTGCGGGCGGTCTCGACCCACCCGCTGTGCGGCGGCCTGCCCGCGGAGCCCTCCTGGGAGAGCCTGCGGCTGATCTGCGAACGGGTGCGGCCCGCGCTACGCGCCGCCTGAGACCAGCTCGTCGCGCAGCTCCTCCACCGTGGTGACCGGTCGCCGGCAGACCAGCTGGCGGCAGACGTACGCCGCCGGCCGACCCTCGAGGACGTCTCGGTCGGCCAGCAGCGGGATCGCGCTCTCCCCGGGGGCGGCCGCCACGACGACCGAGCCGAGCGGCGCCTCCTGGCGGGCGGTGCGCTCCAGGGCGTCGCGCCCCTCGCCGCCCGGGCCCACGACGGCGACCTCGACCGGCCCGTCGAGCGCGGTCCGGGCCGCGGCCAGCGACCAGCCGGCGAACCGCGGCGAGGAGTCGGCGACCCGGCGCGAGACCAGCAGCGCCCGCTCGGCCGCCTCCCGGTGCTGACCCGACCCGGTGAGGGCGGCGTACGCCAGCAGGGCGTGCACCACCGCGGAGTGACCGCTGGGGCTGGCGTTGTCGGTGGGGTCCCGCGGCCGCACCAGCAGGGCCTCGGCGTCGTCGGCCGTGTCGTGGAAGCCGCCGTCGTCGGCGGCGAAGTGCCCCAACGCGGTGTCGAGGAGGGCCCCGGCGCGCTCCAGCCAGACCGCGTCCCCGGTCGCGCAGGCGAGCGCGAGGAAACCGGTGGCGACGCAGCCGTAGTCCTCCAGCACCCCGGCGTGGCTCCCGGCCACCCCGTCCCGGGAGACCCGCAGCAGCCGTCCGTCCTCCAGGTGCACCTCGGCGAGGAAGCTGCCGCACCGCACCGCCGCGTCGACGAGGTCGGGGCGCCCGAGCAGGGTGCCCGCGTCGACCAGTCCGCTGATGGCCAGCCCGTTCCAGGCGGCCACGACCTTGTCGTCCCGGGCGGGACGCACCCGCTCGGCCCGGGCCGCGAGCAGGCTGGCGCGCACCGACTCCCACCGCGCGGGGTCCTCGGGCTGGACCTGGAGCTGGAGCGTGGACGCACCGTGCTCGAAGGTCCCGCGCTCGGTGACGCCGAGCAGCTCGGCCGCCCAGGCCCCGTCCTCGGGGCCGAGCACCTCGACGAGCTGGTCGGGAGTCCACACGTAGAACGTGCCCTCGGCCCCCTCGGAGTCGGCGTCGAGCGCGGAGGCGAACGCCCCCTGGTCGGTGCGCAGCTCGCTGAGCAGGAAGTCCGCCACCCCACGGGCCACCCGGCCGGCCTGGGCGTCGCCGTGCCGCGCCGCCCACCGGGCGTAGACCGAGAGCAGCTGGGCGTTGTCGTAGAGCATCTTCTCGAAGTGCGGCACCACCCAGGCCCGGTCGACGCCGTAGCGCGCGAACCCGCCCGCGAGCTGGTCGTGGATGCCACCTGCTGCCATCGCGGCGAGGGTCCGTCCGGCCATCCGGGTGGCCGCCGGGGCCACGGCCGGGTCACCGCCGACCCGCAGCAGGAAGTCGAGGACCATCGAGGGCGGGAACTTCGGTGCCCCACCGAAGCCACCCCAGTCGGCGTCGAAGTCCCCCTCGAGGGCCGTGACGGCTGCGGCCAGCGACTCCTGGTCGAAGGCCGGCCCCCCCGCGAGGGCCACCGCCCTGTCGAGGGCCTGGCGGACCCGGCCCGAGGCCTCGGTCACCTGCTCGAGCCGGTTGGTCCACGCATCGTCGATCGCCTCCAAGAGCTGGCGGAAGCTCGGTTGACCGTGTCGCGGACGGTCCGGGAAGTAGGTGCCGGCGAAGAAGGGACTGCCCTCGTGGTCCAGCACGCAGGTCATCGGCCAGCCACCCTGGCCGGTCATGGCGACGGTCGCCTGCATGTAGACCGCGTCCACATCCGGACGCTCCTCGCGGTCGACCTTGATGCTCACAAAGTGGTCGTTGAGGTACGCCGCCGTGGCCTCGTCCTCGAACGACTCGTGGGCCATCACGTGGCACCAGTGGCAGGCGGCGTACCCGACGGACAGCAGAACTGGTGCATCACGGCGCCTGCTTCCTCGAACGCTTCGGGTCCCCACTCCCACCAATCCACGGGATTACCTGCATGTTGTTGGAGATAGGGGCTGGTCGCGTTGGCGAGCCGGTTGGCCATTCCTGTAACTCCTGACGAGTGGCACGTGCATCACTTCGGTGATGCACGAGAGTGATGCACGAAATCAGCGTACGATGGTTCTTCCAGCGTAGGAGGTCTCGTGGCGACGCGTTTCAGCCGAAGCTGCTCGCGCAGGGCAAGCCGCGCACCCTCGGCGGCAGCACGCGGCCGTGGCGGGTGCGCCTCTACGCCCCGCACGGGCAGCAACAAGTACCAGGT
>CAVQCB010000009.1:0-751009 GCA_963710895.1 uncultured Actinomycetota bacterium | reverse complement strand
CACGTACTCCGCGGCACTCAAGTCGAGGCAGTCGCGGTGAAGCGCCACCTCAAGGAGGTCGTCTACTGGCTTCCGGAGAGCGGGCAGTGGGCATGGGTTCACCTCACCTACGCGGTCGAGACCGACCCGCGCTGGCCGTCGGCAGTTATCGCCTCGAACTTGGCCGAGATCGTCGAAGAGATGACCGCGGAGTAGGCGTCACAAGCCCAACTGGCGCAGGTGGGCGGTGATCGCCCACTCGTGCGAGGTCCAGTAAGCGATCTGTTCAGGCACCAATGGAGCGACCTTACCGAGGAAGCCGTCGACGCTCACCGCGGTGAAATGTGGATCCTCGCGGAGGGCTTGACTTGCAAGCCCTTCGAGGACGAGGTCGACGTACTCGGCGACCGTGTAGATCGACCAGTGCTCGTTGTAGTTCTGCTCGAAGAAGTCGATGAACTCCGCGACTCGAGCGCCCTCGGCGTTGACGATGCCCCAGTCCTGGTCATCCCAATCGAAGCCGAGCGCTGCTTGGGGGCTCCGCGAGCTGCTCCTTCGCCGAGAGACCATCTGCGAACATGCTTGGATCATAGGACGAGTTCTAGCTGCGGCTGCCGAGCCTGACAACAGCGATTGCGGGGAAGGTTGCGCCTTATGTGCGTGGGCTCAGACCCACCGCCAGTGACGCCGCTGGGCGTCGATTGCCCACGCGCTGATCCGATCGAGATCCGCGGTCGGCGGCAGCGGCGTGCCGCCTTCGTCGAGCAGGGACCGAACCGCGGTTTCCAGGCGGGAGATCTCGGCGGACACCTCGTCGCGGGCGACCTCGCCACGCTTGACCGCGAGGACGCGCTCCCGCTCGCGGTCAGGCATAGGCAGGGTGAGGTTGCCGGTGCTGGCAATCTCGAACCCTTGGTGGGCCAGGCGCAGCGCGTGGCTGCCGTACTTCACGTCCCACCCGTACTCTCTCGATCAGTTCCGGCCGGTTCGGGCACGTTGCGCTTGGACTGCCCGAGCATCCGCTCGTGCTGGGAGTGCATGTAGCCGAGGAACCGCTCGACGGCGACCTGCGACAGGAACGACTCGCGCATGTCGCGCAGCTCCTCGCCGAGCGGCGTGACGATCACCAGGATTCGACCGGGTGCGTACAGCGGCAGCATGGCGGTGGGATTGCCCTTGACCGCCAGCCGCAGGTACTTCCGCAGGGAGTACAGGACCAGGTCGGTGTCGCCGTGGCCGCAGCGGACGCCCTCGGGCTGGGTGCGCCAGATGTAGTCCTCCCGGTGCTTCTCGACGCCGAGGATCCACTCCGGAGGCTCGATGTAGACGCCCATCTCGTCGTGGTCGTCGGTGCCCTCGATGGCGATGCCGTGCACGCCGCTGCCGACGACGGAGCGCAGGATCTCGTTGGGGAGAGCCACGCTGGATCGCCGTACTCGACGTTGGGCTGATCGGACACCGGATCACCGTAGGGCGCACACGGTGCATGCCGAAGCGAATATCGAATGAATGGCGCGGCGGCCGCCATCGGATCGGAAACTCCTTCGGACTTTGGCGGACCGCTACGGCAGACTTGCCGAGTGCTTCTGACCGTCACGACCACCCATCAGCCGGCGACCGACCTCGGCTACCTCCTGCACAAGCACCCCGACCGGGTGCAGGAGTTCAAGCAGTCGTTCGGCACCGTGACGGTCTTCTACCCCGAATCCACCGACGAGCGCTGCACCGTTGCGCTGATGCTCGACGTCGACCCGGTCCGGCTGGCCCGCTCGCGCGGCAAGAACGCCCCGGACTTCAGCCTCGCCCAGTACGTCAACGACCGCTCGTATGCCGCGTCGTCGCTTCTCGGCGTGGCGATGGCCGACGTGTTCAGCACCGCCCGCAGTGGCCGTTGCGACTCCCGTCAGGACCTTGCCGACTCCGCGATCCCGCTCGAGATCTCCATCCCGGTCCTGCCGTGCCGCGGCGGACCGGAGATCGCGCATCGGCTGTTCGAGCCGCTGGGCTGGACGGTCGAGGCCGAGCCGATCCCGCTCGACGACGCCTTCGCCGACTGGGGCGACTCCCGCTACGTCCGCCTGCGCCTGAGCGGGGTGGTCCGCCTGGCCGACGCGCTCAACCAGCTGCACGTGCTGCTTCCCGTGCTGGACGAGTCCAAGCACTACTGGCAGGGACCCGACGAGGTCGACAAGCTGATGCGGTCGGGGGAGGGCTGGCTCGCCAACCACCCGGACGCCAACCTGATCACCCGCCGCTACCTCGGCCGCAGCGGCGGCCTGACCCGCGTCGCCCTCGCTCGGCTCGCGGAGCTCGGCGATGAGGTTGAGGACGCCATCGAGCCGGCCGAGGACGAGGAAGTCCTGCAGCCCGCGGAGAAGCGGGTCCCGCTCAACGCCCAGCGCCACGACGCCGTGCACCAGGTGCTGCTGAACTCGGGGCCCGGTCGGTGATCGACCTGGGCTGTGGCCCGGGCCAGTTCCTCGACCGGCTGGTCAAGACGCCAGCCTTCACCCGCATCGCCGGATGCGATGTCTCCACCCGCTCGCTGCAGTACGCCGCTCGACGGCTGCACCTCGACCGGATGAGCGAACGACAGGCCGAGCGCGTCGAGCTCTTCCAGGGCGCCCTGACCTACGAGGACCCGCGATTCGCCGGCTTCGACGCCGCCGTGCTGATGGAGGTCGTCGAGCACGTCGACCCGCCGCGGCTGGAGGCGCTGGAGCGCGTCGTGTTCGGAGCGGCCAAGCCGGGTGCGGTCATCGTGACCACCCCCAACGGCGAGTACAACGTGCTCTACGAAGGGCTCGTCGGCATGAGGCATCCCGACCACCGCTTCGAGTGGACCCGGGCCGAGTTCGCCGACTGGTCCGACCACGTTGCCTCGACCTACGGCTACGTCGTCGAACGCCGCGGCATCGGCGACCTCGACGACACGCCTGGGCACCCCGACCCAGATGGCGATCTTCACCCGAAAGGAGGGACGCGATGACTGACGCAGCAACCGAACAGCAGCAGGTCACCGTGCCCGCCATGGGCCTGGTCGTCCTGGTCGGCGTCTCGGGCAGTGGGAAGTCGACGTTCGCCGCAGCCACTTCAAGCCCACCGAGGTCGTCTCCAGCGACTTCTGCCGCGGCCTCGTCGCCGACGACGAGAACGACCAGTCCGCCACCCCGCGACGCGTTCGACGTCCTCCACTACATCGTCGGCACCCGGCTGCGCCGCGGGCTGCTCACCGTCGTGGACGCCACCAACGTCCAGCAGTCCGCCGCGCGCCTCGCTGGTCAAGCTCGCCAAGAGCCACGACGTGCTCGTCGACGCCATCGTCATCGACGTCCCCGAGTCGGTCGCGATCGAGCGCAACAAGCAGCGGCCCGACCGCGACTTCGGCGCGCACGTGGTCGCCCGGCAGCACCGCGACCTCAAGCGGTCCCTCCGGCGCCTGAACAAGGAGGGCTTCCGCCGCGTCCACGTCCTGCGCGGCACCGACCAGATCGAGGCCGTCGAGATCGTCCGCGAGCGGCCCTGGAACGACCGCACGGACGTCCACGGCCCTTCGACATCATCGGCGACGTCCACGGCTGCGCCTCCGAGCTGCGCACCCTGCTCACCGAGCTCGGCTGGCAGATCGAGTACGACGGCGACACCGCGGTCGGCGCGGCGCACCCCGAGGGCCGGCAGGCGGTCTTCGTCGGCGACCTCGTCGACCGCGGCCCGGACACCCCGGGCGTGCTGGGCCTGGTCATGGGCATGGTCGAGTCGGGCAACGCCGCTGTGCGTGTCCGGCAACCACGAGGCCAAGCTGTGCGCGCGCTGAAGGGCTCCAAGGTCACCGTCTCCCACGGCCTGGCCGAGTCACTCGCGCAGCTGGAGGGCGAGCCGGAGGAGTTCCGTAAGCAGGCGCTGGACTTCATGGACGGCCTCATCAGCCACTACGTCCTCGACGACGGCAAGCTCGTCGTCGCCCACGCCGGGCTCAAGGAGGCCTACCACGGCCGCTCGTCGGGCGGGTCCGCTCGTTCGCGCTGTACGGCGACACCACCGGCGAGACCGACGAGTACGGGCTCCCGGTCCGCTACCCGTGGGCGCAGGAGTACCGCGGCCAGGCGATGGTCGTCTACGGCCACACCCCGGTCCCCAAGGCCGAGTGGATCAACAACACCATCTGCCTCGACACCGGCGTCGTATTCGGCGGCGAGCTCACCGCACTGCGCTACCCGGAGCGGCAAATCGTCTCCGTCCCGGCGGAGAAGGAGTGGTACGCACCCGTCCGGCCGCTCGCGCCGCTCTGCTGGCGACCGCGAAGCGGCGGTCCTCAAGATCGGCGACGTCGCCGGCACCCGCTGGCTGGAGACCACCCACGCTGGCAAGGTCAAGATCCCCGAAGAGAACGCCGCCGCGGCACTCGAGGTGATGAGCCGGTTCGCCGTCGACCCACGGTGGTTGATCTACCTGCCGCCCACGATGTCGCCGGTCGCCACCTCGAAGCTCGATGGCTTTCTGGAGCACCCCGCCCAGGCCTTTGACGAGTACGCCGGCTGGGGCGTCACCCGAGTCGTGTGCGAAGAGAAGCACATGGGGTCACGCGCCGTCGCGGTCATCGCAAAGGACGCCGACGCCGCCGAGCGACGGTTCGGCGTCGGCGACGGCACCACGGGCGTGGTCTACACCCGCACCGGCCGACCATTCTTCGCCGACACCAGCGAGCTGGTCGACCGTCTGCGGAGACCGCCGCGCCACTGTTCGAGTCCCTCCACACCGACTGGCTCGCCCTCGACTGCGAACTCCTGCCGTGGTCGGCAAAGGCCCTCGAACTGATCAAGTCCCAGTACGCATCCGTCGGCGCAGCCGCACGCCGCGTGCTTCCCGAAGCACGCACGGTTCTCGACCAGGCCGCTGCCCGTGGACTCGATGTCGCGGGACTCGTCGAGACGTCGAGCGCCGGCTGGGCAACGCCGAGGCGTTCCGTGATGCCTACGCCGCCTACGTCCGCCCGACCCAGGGTCTCGAAGGTGTCACGCTCGCACCGTTCCAGATCCTCGCCGCCGAAGGCCGAGCCCTTGCGCTCACCGAGTCGCACGAGTGGCACCTCTCCGAGCTCGCCAAGCTGGAAGGCGACCTGATCACGCCAACGCGGCACCGGTTCGTCGACCTCGCCTCGCAGGACGAGCGGGACGCAGCCACGCAGTGGTGGCTCGACCTGACCGCCGGCGGCGGAGAGGGCATGGTCGTCAAGCCCGCTCACCTGACCGAGGGGCGGATCCAGCCGGGCATCAAGGTGCGTGGCCGCGAGTACCTGCGGATCATCTACGGGCCCGACTACACCGACTCACTCGACGTACTCCGCGAGCGCCACCTCGGCAAGAAGCGCCAACTTGCCCAGCGCGAGCACGGACTCGGCCTCGAGGCGCTCACCGCCTTCGTCGACCACGAGCCGCTCTGGAAGGTCCACCAGTCGGTCTTCGCAGTCCTCGCGCTCGAGTCCGAGCCAGTAGACCCTCGCCTCTAGGGATTCGAGCCGCTGCCCGCCCAGACCCGCCACACGCACATCTCCACCTGGTCGAGCGCTACATCAGACCGCTCAAGCCCTGGATCTCACCTCCAGTCGCGACCTCGGATTTTGACGCGGGGCGGCAGGTTCATCTGACGCCCGAAGTTGGACACGGAATACTCGGGTCCGCGGCGCGGAAGGCTTCGCCGGGCCAGAGAGGAGAACCATGGGCGACCTGCCGCCGTACATGTCACTCGTCGGCGTGACACCGGCCACGCTCTACGGGTTGCTCGCATCCGGAGCCGATGCCGCCCTGAACAAACCTACGAGTTCGCCTGGCAGAAGGATCACGCCCTGCTGGCTGTGATCGACTAGGCGCTGCGCGGCCGCCATGGACACCCATCGGATTCCCCAAACCTCGATGGCTCGACGGACTCATGACACGAGAGTTGCGCGCCGCATCCACCTCGTACTGGGCACACGGCTTCCTGCGGGTACGACTTCTGGAACGGCTCGGACTTGTCGACATCAATGCCGACGACACCTATGTCCTGGCCATGGTCAGCGCCCTCGGCCCGGACAAGTCCGAGAAACTGCGGGCCGACCCCGACCTGATCGAGCGCGCCCTGTGGCGCGTCTTTGAGGTCGAAGGCGGCGGGGAAGTCAGCCTGACCAACGTCGACCGCTTCGGTGGCGACGAATGGCGCAAGACCTTCCTGGAGCTGACCTCGGACGGCACGCTCGACCGCGCACGGGTCCTGAACGGCTGCCTGCACGCTCTGGGCAGAGACTTCGCTGCCTACCGGGCCAGCTGGTATTCGGCGACCTACCTGGCGCTGGAGCCCACCGCCGAAGAGACGGCCAGCTCGCAGTCGGATCTGCGTCGCTTGCTCCGCGCCGCGGTCCCCGCAACCGTCGCGTTCTCACTCAAGCAACTCGCCCGCGTCCAAAAGGCTGGCCTTCTCGACGTCGAGCCAACACTCGAAGCCCTGCCGCCCGCGACCCTGGTCAAGGCCAAGGGGACAGCCATTGCCGCCCCATCTGGCCCGCGCAGGACGTTCCGAGTTCCCGGGCGCCGTCGGAGTAGTGGACCGGCAGCACTCGGACACCCCCATCCTGACGTTCAAAGGGCAGCTGCCACCCTCCTCGCCGACCTCGGCGAAGGAGATGCGGTGCTCGCTGCCGCGGAAGACCTCACCCCAAGCGTGCGTCACGAACTCGGACTGCACGCCGAGGCCGGGCAGGATCACCAATCTCCCCACGGCCAGGGCCTAGCGCCGGCCCCGGCCGGTCTCGCGACGGACTTGGCCGAGCGCGCCGCGGCCCTGCTCGAAGATGCCTCGAACGTCGGCGAACTCGAAGCGGTCCTCGCCTGCCTCGTCACCGCGGGACCGCAGAAGCGCCTCGAACCGTAGGAAGCGGGCCACGGCGGTCGTCGCGCGCGGCCCACGCACCGACATCGGCGACGCCTGGCTCCCCGGACAGGTGGCCCGACTTCTCCTCGACGCCCTCGGCGACCCGGCCCCGCCCGCCGACCCCGACCACCCGGCCCAACGCTTCGTCGCGCGACGCATGTCCGAGGTCCGCACCTCCACCGCCCCACTGTTGGCCACCCCCGACCTCCCGGGGGATGGATCAGCCCCACGCCTTGTCGAACGCCTGACGCAGAATCCACGACCACGACACCACGACCTCATCGCAGCGCTCCTGCGCCTTCACCCCGACGGACGCAACGATGCCGCCCACGACGCGGGCAGTCTGCCTGCCGCAGCGCGGTTCGCACTGGACGGTGTGGAACCGACTCGACGACTCCTGCGCAGCGGGCGCGAGGGCCCCGCCGCCTGGTGGGTTGCCGCCGAGCGGTCACGGGCTCCCTACGCCGCCGCGCAGGCCCCGCAACTGAGCGGCGACATCAAGACCCACACTTGGCAGGAGAACGGACGCGACCGCCGCTCCTGGTACGCCAGGTTCGCCATCACGACAACCGGCACCAACCAGCCCAGTGACGACCAGCCAACCGAGCTGAAGACCCAGACCTCCGACCAATGGGGCGGCGGCTACACCAGCAGGTACCTCGGCGACTGGATCCCGACCCTGGCGGCCATCTGGCCCCACGACGCCGAGCACTTCCTCTCCCTCACTTGCCTACCCGTCCTGGAATCTCCGAGCTGGACCGAGACCGCCCACGACGTACCTCGCACCCTCGACGCATTGGCACGACACCCCGGCCGCATGGGCAGGCTGGCAGCGTCCACACTCGCGTCCGGCATCTCAGCAACCCAGCGCGACCATCGACTCCACGCCGTCGACGCCTTCCTCGACCTCGTTGCGTCCGGCCGCATCCCGATTCGCCCGGTGGCCTCGGTGATGGCGCGCTACGCCCAGGCATGGCCCGCGACCCGGTGGGCCGAGTCGCTGGCGTCGGTTGCCCAAGCGCCCGGCGGCGCCCCGGCGACCGTGGACCTGCTGACGAAGCTTCTCCCGCCAGTGCCAGCCGATCATCAACCCATCAACAAGCTGTTGGACCTGCTCCGTGACGAGCTGATCCGCCTCGATCGCCGTCCCACCGATCCGGCGCTGACGACCTGGCTGGGCGACTTCACCGGAAGTTCCGCGGCGGCCCAAGACCGCACAGCTCCTGCTCGGATAAGTTCTCGACCATGGCGGCGACCACCCACGAGCAGACGTACAGCTACGCCCGCCCATCCGCTGTGACCTTTGGTGAGGGTCGCGCCAGCCTGATGCTCGCAACCAGCGGCGGGCGGACGGCCGACGGTCCTGCCGCGCACCCTGTCTTCTTCGAGGGATTCCTCGGGCACCCCGAACAGGCCGCGGCGGCGCTCTTGCTGTCGCCAGAGTCACCGCACCCGTTTCTACACGCCGCCAGGCACGGTCGCCGCGATCCTCCGCGCCGCCGACCAGTCGTCACCAGCAAGGCGACCGTCTCCGGTTCGAGAGCTTCTCGGCCTGTTGCGGCGTCTATGCGCGCTTCGACGCACTCCCGGGCAGCCTCGACGGCCCCGTGCTCGACACCGGCACCACCAACGTCGACTTCAACCCACCGATGCGCGACGCACTCGCCCGTTTGGTGGCCTCGAACCGCTACACCTTCAGGTCGGCCAGGACGTTATCGTCCGCACCCTCGACGCCGCGGTGACCGAGTGAAGGTCCCGTTCCCCGAGCGTTGGTTGAAGGGATTCGCCGAGGTGCAGCTCGCTTCCGCCGCGGTCACACCAGCCTTCGACGTCGCCCGCCTCCGCAGCCAGGCGATTCATCCGCAGACTGCCGAGCTCCAGTAGCCGCAAGCCGGTCTGGGTCGTCCCCCTGGCCGCGGCCTGCGGATCACCACGCGCCCGACCCGCGATGGAGTTTCCCTCTCTGGACTTGATCGATTCAAGCCGCTCGAACCGCTTCTCCGCTTTGCGCGGTCCCTTCGTGCGTACGCCGCCCCCTACGACCTGCAAGGTGCCACCGTGGTCTGGAACTCGAACTGGACGACGCCCGCCTGATTCTCGCCCTCAGCCCGGAATCCAGCCGCGGCTTCTCCGGAGAAGGCGGAGTGCTCTGGGATCTGGCCGACGAGCAATCCTCCGACGACGCGGACCTCATCAGTGCCCTGCTCGCCTTCGAACCACGCATCGACATCGCCCGACTCTCCACCGAATCCGGCCTCGACAGAACGCGTCACCCGGGCACTCGGCCGCCTCGGCGCAGCTGGCAGAGTCGGCTACGACGCGGCCGAAGGCGCCTACTTCCACCGCGAACTGCCCTACGACGCCGATCGTCTCGCCACCATGCACCCCCGCCTCCGGGATCGACCGCACTAGTCGAGGCCGGCGCCGTACGACTCGATGGGGACTCCGCCTACGTTCGCAGCGGCGACACCGAACACGTCGTGCGCCGCACCGTCGAGGGTGATCGCTGCACCTGCCCGTGGTACGCCAAGCACAAGGGCAGCCGAGGCCCCTGCAAGCACGTGCTGGCCGCCGACCTGTTGAGGCGTGGTTCGTGACGGACTTCGATGCCGCGCTCGCGGTGCTCGAGTCCGGCAGTCGCGAGAAGTCAACGCCTTCCTAGCGGGCCTCACTCCCCAACAGAGGAAGGCCCTCGGCCCCAAGTTCCGTCGCTGGCTGACCCATGGGTCGACAGTCCGAGTTCCCCGCGACCGCGAGTCGCTCGCCGTCATCGCCACGGCCGACGGCCTTCGCCAGGCACGGCTCTTCGCCACCCACGGCTGGGGCCTGACAGAGGATTTCGTCGAAGATGCTGTCCAGATTCTCGGAGCCCGCTCTCCCGCGTGGCTACCGGATTTCGTTGAGTCGATCCTCACTGAGGAAGGCTCATGGAACTGGCGCGTCGCCCGCGGCATCGTCCGCGCAGGGCTCGTCCCCCAGCCCGATCATCCCGAGTATTTCCGGGGGACGGTGCGTGGGGTTCCCGACTACAACGTGCAGAATCGTCGCCCGCTCGTTGAACAAATCAGACTCGACTCGGGCCTCATCGGCGACCACCTGCTCACCATGTTGTCGACCGAGGGCGTCGGCCGGCTACTCGCATTCCACGACAGCTACATGGAGCGCAGGCACTCCCATTTACCTGACCTCGCAGAGTTCCCGGCCGGAACATGGCGCATCGCACTGGTCACTCTTGTGCAGGAAGGGCGCATGGACCGCGGCCGCCTGATCGACACCGTCCTTGCCGCTCCACTGCGCGACTGGGCAGCCGCGGACCTTGGCTGGTACGTCGGCATGCATGACGCCCTCGGACCGACACTCGACGAGATCGCCGAACGCCAAGGCACCTACGCGCGGCTACTCACCGTCGAACATGGGCCATCCGTCAAGACCGCGCAGCGTGAGCTTGTTCGGCTCCTGCCTGACAAGCGGTTCGAGCCCGACCTGATCCTCGCCGCCAGCCGCGCCACCCTCGGACGAGCCGACAAGGCCTCGGTCTCCTCCCATCTCCGTCTGCTCGAGAAGCTCGCCAAAGCCCACCCGAATGTCTCCATCACAGACACGGTGCGCATCGCCAGCGACCACCCTCGGGCCGACGTGCGTGACCAGGCGGTGAAGATCCTGGAACGACTGGGCGGCGGAGCAGCGACGACGGCGGAACCACAGCAGTTCGCTCCGCTTCAGCCCGAGTCGCGGCCCTCAGGCCGGGTCCGTCCAGCCCGTCGGATCGGCCGACGAGCTTGCCGAGGTACTCCTCGGCCTCTTCGAGGAAATCAACCCCCTCGACATGGAACACGCCATCGACGGACTCCTGCGCCTCGCCGACGATCGCCCCTCGACCGCGGAGCTGCTCCAGACTCGCGCAGCCGCCGTGGAGTACTACCAGGACGATCCACGCATCGCAGCTCGCATCCTGACTCTTGCCTGGCTGACTCCACGCAAGCGAGTGCGCCACGGAGACTGGCCGATCCTGCTCGGCCACACGATCTTCCCGGCCGAAGCAGCCGCCCCACAGACCCTTGTCGGGGCGATCGGTCGGCGGCTCACCGGCATTGCGCACGCCGTCCGCGAAGGCAGCCACACCTCGCTCGCACTACCGACGAGAACCGACTTCACCCTCGACGCCAACGAACTCAACCGACGCTTGAGTGATGTGAGTCGATCTCGCCCGATCCTCGAACTCGAGCTCGCCATTGCGCTGCTCCGGGTCCCGACCAGCGCTCGGTCAGATGTCGCTATCCCGAGGTCAATGCGGAAGTCCGCAGCCATCGCCCTGGCGCAGCACGGGAAGCGGCCCAAGTGGCTGCGACAGATCGCCTCCTATCAGCGCGTCAACTGGGAGCCCGAACGACGGATCCCGACCTTCCTCGACGAGCAGGGGAGCGAAGGTCACGCCGCCGCGGGCATCCTCGCCAGATCGAAACCCGGAGCGACGGTCGGGCCCGAGGCTGCCTACGGCGAGTACGAATCGCACTTCGAGCAGACACTGGGACTGGGGGCAGCCCTGCTGCCGCACGACCACGATGTCCTGGCCGCCCACGCTCACCCGTACCTGCACCGCGACCTGCGCAAGGATCGCGCCTGCTCCGTTCAGGTCATCGATGCGATCGCACGAGCCCGGACAACCAACGGACCGCCGGCATCCTCAGCGCTGGTCCTCGCGCTCGCGGCCAAAGACGCGCGCGGCCGGACCGCCGCTCAGGACGCGGTCCTCGATCTCGCTCGGCACGGCGTTCTCGACGGCAAGGAAATCGGGCACCAGGCAGCGCTCCTACTCACCGACGACATTGTCGTCGGACAGCGCATCAGTAGCGGGCTGGGCGAATGCGCCCGCGCCAGCGACGCAGCCGTGCAGCCCATCCTCGACGCTCTCCAGGAGTTGGTGACGGTCCTGCCGGGACGCCGCGACGCCGGAGCGTTCCTGGAATTGGCCGCCGACCTCGCCGAACGGACGGGCCGCAGGATCGACCTGCCGCCTGAGTTCCATGACCTTGCGGCCGGCAAGGCGTCGTCGATGCTCGCTAAGGCCGCACGTCGCCTCATCGGTTGAACCGTGCGGGGCGACAGTGCGGCCAGCGAAACCATTTGCCAGATCGAACGCCCCGACTACGCCTGCCCAGTGGTACAGGATGAGCACGTGCCCCCCACCGCTACGACCAGGACGCAAACGTGAGCGTCATCGTCCCGTGGGACCGCGCGTACCGCCGTGCCAAGCAGGTTCGGCAAGGACGGGCCACCATCCCGGCCCGATTCGACGGCTTCGTCGCCGAGTTCACTGCTCGCTTCGGCGTGCCCCCACTCTGGTTGGAGACCGACCACCTCGACCACACGGGCGAGCCGGTCCCGAAGCCTCGCCTGGAGATTGTCATCGAACGTGCCGAGGACTATCGGAAGTTCCTCACCGCCCCGTACAACTTCGACGCGAGACGACAGCGCGCCGTTGCCGAGATCTTCGCCAAGCATCACACTTCCGCGGCGATGCGCTCGCTGTTCAAACTGCCTCGCCGGCTGCCCGTTGACTACGACTTCGCCCAGCGCATCTTCGTGGCCTTTTCTGACTTCGAACCGGTCGCCATCCAAGACGTGCACCGTTCGATCAGCAAGAAGGAGCTCGCGGCATTCGAGGCGTCGCTGGGCATCGGCGACGAGTTCTGGTGCAGCCAGAGTTCCTTCGGGCCGCCGATCGTGTTCGTCCATACCGAGGCCCAAGCCGAGGCGCTCAATCGGTCCGAACTTCCGGCGCGATGGGCGGACTTCTACTTCGACATCGCCCGGAAGTACGACGAGTTCGGCTACCTCAAGCGCGAGGAGTTCTTCATCGCCGTCGACAGCAAGGAGAACTTCGACGCCAACTACTCGAGCAACTGGTACTACTACTTCAAGTAGCGTCAGCGCCGTGAACGGAGAGCTCGCAGCACTCATGGCGGTGGTCATGCACGGCAACGCCTGGCTCGCCAACCCGAACTCGGATCCGCCCTCGCTGGAGCGCGACAACACGACGTACCGGTACGTTCGATCGCTGACCTTCGTCGAACCCAGGCAAGGGCTCTTCCGTCGAGAGCGACGCTACGAAGGCGCCGCCGCGTGGCTTGAGGCCCAGCGAGACGCAGGCGTTCGGACGCTCGAGTTGTTCAGCCCCACATCGATTCCCGGCAAGCTTCCCGCGCCCATCGCGACGTCCTTCGCTAACGGCGTCCCACGAGGGGTGGTGGCCGTGGGTCCGACGCCGACGCTCTGGTCGAGCGCCTGGAACACCGACGGAACGGACCATCCGCGCGGCGAGATCTGGCGAGTAACCATGACGTCCGTTGGTCTGGGGCCCACGCCGACGGGGCAGCCAACGCCAGTCGTCGACGCCCGAGATTCCTTGCTGGGTGCGGTGCATGCCGCCCGGGACTTCGCGGCCGCGAACGATCTGGAGGGCTGGACCGAGTGGTTCGTGAAGGCTCTTAATGTCGCGGAGTCCCTGGATCCCGAGGTGCCGTACAACCCGGACATGGCGCCGGCCGGCTCGCTGGTACTCGAGGAACGACAGCTGCTCGCTGCGGCGGTCCAGTCGTGGGTGTTCGGGGGCATGGGTTCCTGGAACGACATCTGGCTGAGCGACGAGAGCCAGACGGCCCGCTATGAGAAGGTGACCGAGCAGCTCTACGCCGCTGTGATCGAGTCCCTTGTCGCCGTTGCGAACGCGCGCAACTGAGGCGGGGATTCGATCGGCTGCCATTTACCGGCCACGAACAGTCACCCCTGATCCCATGTCACCCCGTTACACTCCGAGGTGGACTGTGAGGTCTTCCCGTGTAAACCCGAGGAGATCCACGATTCTCCAAGTCAATCCGTAGCGCTCGATCTCATCCAGAGGTCGCAGGTTCAAATCCTGCCCCCGCTACAAGTGTGATGTCTCAAGACATCACGGAGGGCCGAACCCAATAGACGTGGGTTCGGCCCTCCTTGGTTTCAGCGGGTGGGGCCTGGTGGGCGTCCGGTGCCTTGGTAGCGCTTGGATGTGTCGAGGATCAGCTCGCGTAGCAGTTCACCGGTGGCGGCGTCGATGATCCGGATGTCGAGGTCCTGGGCCAGGACGATGACGCGGGTTCCGGTGTGGGTTCGCCCGATGCCGATGGAGTACATCTGGCCCTGGTAGCGCCAGGTGATCTTGCCGGCCTTGTCGACCTTGTCGTGGCGGACGCGGTCGTGGGCGTCGGCGTCCCGGTCGCCGATGCTCGGGGTCGCCTTGGGGCGGGTGATGTAGACGGTGGCTGGGGTGGCCCGGTGCTCCAGAGAGCGGTGGGGCCGGTGTTCGTTGTATTCCTCGACGAAGGCGTCGAGAAGCGCCTGGAGGTCGTCGATCGTGGTCGGCTGCTCGGGTTGGCTGCGCAGCCACTTCTTCATCGTCTGCTGGAAGCGCTCCACCTTGCCTTGGGTCGTGGGGTGGTTGGGTCGCCCGTTCTTCTGGACGACGTTGAGACGGCGCAGCTCGGTCTCGAAGCCGTTGCGGGTGCCGGCACCCTTCTTGCCCTGGGAGAGCCGGGTGGTGAAGACCATGCCGTTGTCGGTGAGCGTGGAGGCGGGAATCCCATGCTCGGCAACGGTTTGGCGGAAGGTGGCCAGCACGATTGGTCCGGTGACGCGGCGGTGGGCGGTGACCGAGAGGGCGTAGCGGGAGCAGTCGTCGAGCCAGGTCAGGATCTCGCAGTCCGCACCTGATCGGCCATCAGCCTTGGTGAGCCGGTAGTGGGTGAAGTCCTATGCCGACCTTCGGACTATGCCGACGTTGCTCCCGGTCATGCAGGTCATCGGCCGTTGCTGAAGTCCGGGAGGTCGGCATAGTCGCAGCGTCGTGACCACGCTTCAGACACATCGAGTGTCTGGAGGTGAGGTTCGTGACGAAGAGATCGCCGACGGCCCGGCCGTATCCGGTTCGGGTCCCGCGGGTGCCGGTGGGCCCGCTGGCGCCTGTGGTGCTGGACGCATGCTCGCTATGGCTGACAGCGAAGGGGTACTCGTCGGGCTCCGCGGCCGCGGTCGTGAACCTGGTGCAGCGGCTGAGCATGTGGATGCAGACGGTCGACGCCGCGGTCGATGACATCGACGAGGAACTTCTCGCGCGGTTTGTGACTGCAGAACGTTCACGGGAACGTCCCTGCTCCTCGGCGCAACGGTGGATCGGCGCACTGCGCCGGTTCCTGGCCGCTGCTGGGTATCTGCGGGCGAACAAGGTCGACGAGGGCCAACTCACGCCGGCCCAGGCCGCTGTGGCGCAGTGGTGCAGGTGGATGCGTGAGGAGCGTGGGCTGACCGAGAAGTCCATCGCGGCCTACTCCTACTACGCTGCCGGTCTCCTGGACGCCGTGACGGCGACAGACGGGTCGCTGCACTGGGACCAGCTCGACGCATCGACCGTCAACGCTTACGTCGCCGACCGCGGACGCCCCTACGGCGTTGTCGCTCGGGCTCACATCGTCGGCTCGGTCCGCAGCCTGCTGCGGTGGGCGTTGAGCACCGGCCGCCTCGATCGGGACCTGACCGCCGGCATCCTCAAGCCTCCCGGGACCAAACGGTCGGTTCCGCGGGGAGTGGCCGCCGAGCAGGTCGCAGCGTTGCTGGCCGTCTGCGACCCGGCCACGGCGATCGGGGCACGGGACCGGGCGCTCGTGTTGATGCTGGTCCGGCTCGGCCTGCGAGCCGGTGAAGCTGCCCGCCTGATGCTCGACGACATCGACTGGGCCAGCGGACACGTGCGCGTCACCGGCAAGGGCCGCGAGCATGCGCTGCCACTACCCGTCGACGTGGGACGGCGTTGGAAGCCTGGTTGCGGCTTCGACCGCCCGCGTTCGATCGGGCCGTGTTCGTGCGCACCAGGGCACCGCGCCAGATGATGACGGTCTCGGGAATCTCTGGTGTCATCGCCCGCTTGTCGGGGCTGGCTGGCATCGACCCGATCTACGCGCACCGGCTCCGCCACACCGCCGCGATGGACGTTCTGGCCGCTGGCGGCACGCTGACCGAAGCCAAGGAGCTGTTGGGCCACGTCTACACCGTCACCACGATGACCTACGCCAAAGTCGACCTTGCATCGCTACGCGAGCTGGTCGTCCCGTTCGGGCAGGTGCCGCGATGACCACCCCAGCGATTAATGACGACGCCGACGTTGCGTGATCGACTCGATGAGTACCTGGTGATGCGACGGGCGCTGGGGTTCCAACTCAACGACGTCGAACGACAGGTCGGCCTGTTCTGCTCCTGGCTCGAAGCCCGCGGTCAGACGACAGACCTTCTCCATCGATGAGGCCGTGACCTGGGCCCGGCTCAACCCTGACGCGCACCCCTCGTGGTGGTCCACACGGCTGTCGTTGGTGCGGCGCTTCGCCGGCTACCTCAACGCCAACGATGTCAACGTCCCGGTCATCCCTACCGGCTTCTTGCCCGCCAGGAAGCCCCGAGCCGTGCCCTTCATCTACAGCCAAGACGATCTCGATGCGCTGCTCGCCGCCTGCGACCGAGTGTTCAGCGACGAGCGGATCGCCGCGACCCTCCGCACCGCCATCGGGCTGCTTGCCGCCACGGGGCTGCGGATCGGGGAAGCATTGAAGCTGCGCGTCGGCGACATCGACCACGTCAACGACGTGCTGGTCATCAAAGCAGCGAAGTCTGCTGAGCGGCTCGTCCCGATCCACCCCACGACGACGGCCGCGCTCATGGCAGTACATCGCTCTGCCAGCCCGCGTGGTCACCAACCCCGACCCCGATGGTCCGGTCTTCGTGACCGCCAACGGGACCGGGTACATCTACGTGAGCTTCCAGGACATGTTCCGACGAGTCCGGGAGGAAGCCGGACTGATCACCGCGCGGCAGAGCACGTCCCCGCCTACACGACCTGAGACACACCTTCGCCACCGCACACATGACCGCGGCCTACGCCCGCGACGGTGACCCCGACCGGGTGTTGTCGCTGCTCGCGACCTGGCTCGGGCACTCCGACGCCGCGCACACGTATTGGTACCTGAGCGCGACCGGCGAGCTCATGGCCCTGGCCGCCGGCCGCCTTGAACTCAGCGCCGGCACCACTCAAGGAGAACCCGCATGAACGCGCTGGCCGCCAGCTTGCAGACCTACTTCACGACCTTCGCCCACAGCCAACGTGACCTATCGAGCAACACGATCGGCTCCTACCGCGACACGTGGCGGATGCTGCTGAAGTACCTGACCGCGACACTCGGGGTCACCGCCGACGCTCTCGACTTCGACGCCGTCACCGCGTCCAACATCACCGGGTTCCTCGACTATCTCGAACAAGGACGTGGCAACACCGCCAAGACCCGCAACGTCCGCCTGACCGCGATCCGCTCCGTGCTCAACCGAGCCCTGCCCGACCACCCCGAACACGCAGCGACGATCACCCAGGTCCTCGCGATCCCACCCAAACGCACGACCAGACCGGTCATCGAGTTCCTCACGCCCGACGAAGTCGTCGCTCTTCTCGCCGCACCCGATCCGACGACCCGGACCGGACGACGCGACCACGCCCTGCTGACCATGACCGTGCAGACCGGCCTTCGCATCAGCGAGGTCTGCTCACTCACGATCGACGACATCCACCTCGGCACCGGCCCGCACGTCACCTGCACCGGCAAAGGGCGACGGCAGCGCATCACCCCCTTGACCAGCGCGACCGTGAGCGTGATGACCGCCTACCTGGCACGAGCGGTCCGCCCGGCCCGGAACCGCACTCTTCTGCGGTCCCCGCGGACAGTCCCTATCCCGCGATGCGCTCGAGCATCGCCTCGCCACCCACCTCGCGGCCGCAGCGATCGCCTGTCCGAGCCTCGCCGGCAAGCACGTCACGATGCACACCCTGCGACACACCGCAGCGATGAACCTGCTCGCCGCCGGCGTCGACGTCGCCGTCATCGCACTGTGGCTCGGGCACGCCGACACCCACAGCACCGACGCCTACCTCCACGCCGACATGACCATCAAGCAAGCAGCCCTCGACCGAACGCGACCACCAGACGTGAAACCCGGGATCTTCCGCCCCGAGCCCGACATCCTCGCCTGGCTCGCAGCCCTCTGACTATGCCGACCAAGCGACACCGAATGCCCCACCACCACAGCCGATCATGAGGAACATCGGCATAGTCCGAAGGTCGGCATAGGATCTGCAATGCCGACGTCGGCATTGGAAGTCGGCCTGCCAGGTCTCGTTGGGCATCGCGGCCTGGAAGCGGATGTAGGAGGACTTGGGCTTCTTCTTCGGCTCCGGGACGACCAGCCCGGCCTTGGTCAGGTAGCGGGAGATCGTCGCCCGAGACACGGTCACGCCGTGGTGGTGTGCCAGGTGCCAGCCGATGGTCTCGGCTCCGGCGTCTAGGCCGGTGGCGGTCAGCTTCTCGCGCAGTTCCAGGATCAGGTCGACGACCTCGGCGGGTGTGGTGGTCGGCACCGTCCTCGGGCGACGGGAGCGGGGATCGAAGGCAGCCTCGCCCTCGGTCTTGTAGCGGGCGAGGAGCTCGAAGAGCCAGGACTGGGAGACGCCGTACTGGGCGGCGACGTGGGCGACGGGTCGGTTCTCGATCACCACAGCGGTGATCAGCAATCGGTTGAGTGTCATGCCCGGACGCTGGAGCCGGGCCGAGGCTCACTCCGGGATGACTCGCGACATCACTCCGGGATGTCTTGAGACATGGCTCCGGGATGTCCTGAACCAGCACACTGCCCCCGCTACAAAGCCCCCGCTACCAAGTGAAGTACCAGGTCAGAGGCCGTTTTCGGAGAGATCCGGAGGCGGCCTTTGGCGTAACTCAGGAGCGGTGTCCGCACGATATCCGCGAATGGACACCGAGAACGGGCCGTTCTTGCCGGGTGGCGGGACCTCTTTCCCATCGACCCAGAGGTCGGGTCGCGCGAGCGGCGCAGAGAGCCGTACTGCTGACGCTCGCGCCATTCAAGCGCGTCGATCGGGTCGTGCGCCGAGCGCCCGAGCACTGTCGTCACGAGCGTCGACTCGACGCCGTGGTTCCAGACCTGGTCGACACCCGGTATTCCGCCGTTGGAACGCTCTACGACTTTCCCCTACTGCTCTGGCCTGGTCTGGTCACCATCCGACGCGGCGAAGGCAGACGCGGTCGCATCGTCGCGATCGGTTGCTCGAGTCGGGGGAGTAGCTCAATCGGCGAGGAACTCCGTGGCGACGGGGGCGAAGTTCTCGTGGAACTGGAAGATTCCGCCGTGGCCGGGGTTGGGGCACATGATCAGCTGACTGCCATTGATGCGGCGACCGCCCGGCCCTACGTCACCGACGCCACGGCCTTGTCCTCAACGGGCTGAGTGGCGATCAGTCGCTCATCCGCGCGTCGACATACGCCACCTGCCCGCGGCGGTCCTCTCAGGCACTACGCGTCATCTCTCAAGTATCGAGGCCTCCGAGCGCGACGAGATCATTCGCGTCCTCAAGCGGGAGGCGACGCCGGGGCTCTACCGCACCTGCGGCAACACCTCTTGTGCAAACAGATCAATCATGTGCGCGCGACGGTCCCCTTCGCCGGTGGGGGAGAAGATGACGGTCTCGGCACCTGCCTGCTGGTACTCGCGGATCCTGGCAACAACTTGGGCGGGGGTGCCGTGCACGAGGTAACGGTCGGCCAGGTGCTCGAAGTCCTGCTGGTAGACCGTGCTCACGCCGTCGACGGCCCACTCGCGCGAACGGCTGCCGTCTTCGTCGACGGCGCCCCACACGAACACGGCTCCGCGGACCGACTCCGGGTCCCGCCCCTCGGCTTCGGCTGCGGTGCGCACGTCGGTCAGCGAGGAGGCGAGCTGTTCGGGTGTGTACATGTAGGGCATCCAGACGTCCGCGAACCTGCCGGCGCGGCGCATCGCGGCCGGACTGCGTCCGCCGAGCCAGCGGGGCGGACCACCCGGCTGGACGGGTCCGGGTTGCAGCTCCAGTCCGGGCACGTGGGCGAAGCGGCCCTCGTGCGAGACGGGGCCACCGGACCACAGCGCCGACATCAGCTCGAGGGCCTCGTCGGCGCGGGCGCCGCGGTCTCGTACATCGACCCCGGCGGCGGTGAACTCCGGCGGGAACTCGCCGCCGACTCCCACGCCGAAGTCGAAGCGGCCGTTCGAGACCTGGTCGAGTGTCGTCGCCATCTTGATCGCCAGGGCCGGCGGGTAGAGGCCGAGAAGGGTCAGCGAGCTGAGCAGGCGGATGCGACTGGTGGCGCCCGCCGCCGCGGCGAGCGAGACGAACGCGTTCGTGACCGGCACGTGGAAGAACAGGTGCTCGCCGGTGGAAACGAGATCGAAGCCGAGCTCCTCGACCCGCCGGGCCTCGCCCGCAGTCGCTGGCTGGTGGCTGCTCAGGGTCAGCCCGATGGCTGTCATCGGCCGACGGGTCGGGCGAACGTCTCGATGGTCGCGGCGACGTTCTCGGTCAGCCGCTCGGGCGAGAGGCCATAGCTGGGGGAGTAGAGCAGCGTCTGGTCGTAGACGTCGGCGTGCTCCGCCTCGAACTTCCCCCGCACCTCGTCCGGCGTGCCGGTGAGGGCGATCAGGTCAACCAGCTCATCCGGCACAGCCGCGACCATGGCTTCGCGGTCGCGCCGCTGCCAGGCCGCCCGGATGGTGTCGGCGGTGTCGCCGTGTCCGTGCAGCTCGAGGATCGCGCGGTAGGTGCGGACGATGGCGTAGAACGCGATCTGCGCCTTGGCCTCGGCGCGCGCGACTGCGGGGTCGTCGTGGACCGAGCAGAGCAGGTAGCCGGCCAGGGCGACATTGGCGTCGCTGCGAGCGGTGTGCGCGGCGCCCTTCGCGAGAGCCGGGCGAACGACCTCCTCGACGTACCTCCTGGTGAAGAGCGGATGCCCGACCAGGCCGTCGGCGACGCGTCCCGCGGACTCCACCATGCGCGGGTTCACTCCGGCCAGGTAGACCGGGATCTCGGTGCGCAGCGGCGGCCTGACCTCGACCGTGGGTCGCAGGTGCACCGAGTAGAAACGGCCGTCGTGGTCGACCCCGGAGTCGTCCATCGCCCAGAACCGCCGCAGCAGCGGCACCAGCTCCTCCACGCGTGCGGCGGGCGACTCCGGGTCGCTGCCGTGCCAGTCGCGCTGCATCGTGCGGGTGCCCGTGCCGAGGCCGAGGACCAGCCGCCCGCCCGACAGCTCGTCGAGGTCTCGCGCCTCGGCGGAGAGCAGCAGCGGCGACCTGCCCACCGCGTAGGCGATCGCGCTGCCCACTGTTATGGCCTTCGTCGCCTGCGCCATCACCGCCAGTGAGACGGTGGCCGAGCGCTCGTAGAACTCCGTGGTCCACACCGAGTCCAGCCCGGCACGCTCGACCTGCTCGCTGACATCGCGAACGGTGTCGAGGTCCCCGCCCAGCAGGACGACGCCGAGCTGTGGGGTCACACCGGCGACCCTGCGGGCGCCAAGCCACGAAGCACGGCGATCGCCTCGTCGGCCATCTCCGGCACGAACGTGGCGATGTCGATCCAGCCGTGGATGCCGCTCGCCACCTGCCCCGCGACCACCAGCCCGTTCTCCACGTCACCCTCCTCCTGGGCACGGATCAGGGCCTCGTCCTTCCAGGTGTTCAGCTCGTCGCCCTGGAGCTCACCGGTCTCGAGGAGCTCCCGGAGTCGCGCGACCCCGGCGTTCTCGAGTCCGCGCGCCGGACCGTAGACCGCGGGGAAGACGGTGTCGGTGCCCTCCTCGGTGGCGATGATGCGTTCGGCGTACGCCGGGTGCCAGTCGGTGTTCTCCCTGGCAGCGATGAACCGGGTGCCGAGGGCGACCCCGCTGGCGCCGAGGGTGAGCGCGGCAGCCAGGGTCCGACCGTCGCGGACGCCGCCGGAAAGCACGACGGGGACGGAGACGGCCTCGGTCACGTTGGGCACAAGCACGAAGGTGTGCACCGGGTTGACGTGGGTGTGCCCGCCCATCTCGTAGCCCGACGCGATCACAACGTCGACTCCGGCCTCCTCCGCCTTGCGGGCGTGCCGGGTCGAACCGACCTTGTGCATGTGCACCAGTCCCGAGTCGGCGATCGCGCCACGGAACTCTCCGGGGAAGCCGGCGCTTGTGGTGAGGGCGACTAGTTGGCCGGCGAGAGCGGAGTCGGCCTCGCGAGCCTCGACAACTGCGCGGATGTAGGCCTCGCTGACCGGCAGCACGGTGCCGGACGCGTCGCGACCGACGGGCACGTTGACGGCGAAGTGGCCTTGCGTGTGCTCGGCGACCCAGTCGATGTTCTCGCGCATCAGGCGGGCGCCGGCCTCGGGTTCCTTGGTCATGCCCGGCATGCTCACGGTGCCGAGACCGCCCGCCGTGGAAACCGCGGCTGCGATCTGGTTGGTCCGGTAGGGACCCATCCCCTCCTGGATGATCGGCAGCTCGATGCCGAGCAGCTCGGTGAGGCGGTTCGACAGCGGGTTCATGGGCGTCTCTTGCTTCCGGTCGGGACCGTCACCTGTCGGCGGTCAAGATGAGTGCGGAGCCGTCGACCAGCGCACCGGAGGTCACCACGCCGACCTCGTGGCGGGATGCCTGCCGGTCACCGGCTCGGCCCTGGATCTGCAGCACGGCTTCATTGACGGAGTTCATGCCGTGCAGGTAGCCCTCGGCGAGCAGCCCACCATGGGTGTTGGTGGGCAGCGAGCCGTCGAGCCCCGTGGCGCCCGAGCGGACGAAGTCCCCCGCCTCGCCTCGCTCGCAGAACCCGAGGCCCTCGAGACCCATCAGCACCACGCTGGTGAAGCAGTCGTAGATCTCGGCGAAGTCGACGTCCGACGGCGACAACCCTGCACGACCGTAGAGCTCGTCGCGCAGGAGACTCGTGAAGTTCCGGGTGTAGTCGTCGAAGAGCATGTGGTCGCCGATGTCCAGCCCGGGGCGCGCGCCGGCCCGGTAGGCGGCCGAGGCGACGACGGCCGGCGGGTGCTGGAGGTCGCGAGCCCGGTCGAGGGAGGTGACCAGGACGGCGCAGGCGCCGTCGACCTCGCTGGTGCAGTCGGCCACCCGGAACGGGTCGGCGACCATCGGCGAGGCGAGATAGGTCTCCATATCGAGGGGCCGGCGCTGGATGGCGCGTTCGTTCAGCTGGGCGTAGGCACGCTGCGCGATCGCCACGGCGCCGAGGTCCTCGAGGGTGCCGCCGGTTTCGTGGAGGTAGCGGCGGGCCCACATCGCGATGTACATCAGGTAGGCGTTGTAGCCGATCGGGTAGCGGTACTGCGCGGCCCCGCCGGCGAAGGCCCCGCTGCCGACGCGAACTCCCGACCGGCCATTGAGGGCCCGGAAGACGACCACGTTCTCGGCGTATCCCAGCTCGATGGCCATCGCCGCCTGCTGCACCATGAAGCACGGCGACTGGCCACCCTGCTGGAAGTCCATCGGGAACCGCAGCCGAGGCAGCGCCAGGGTCGTCGCCACCGCCTCGCTGGAGACCGAGTCGTTGAGCACGCTGAACGTGACGACGCCGTCGATCTCCTGGATCGGCAGCCCTGCGTCGTCGGCTGCGGAGCGCGCGGCCTCGGTCGCCTGCTCGAGCACCGTCCGCCCGGAGGACTTGGTGAGCTCGGTGTAGCCGACGCCGGCTATCGCTGCTGTGGTCAAGGCCATCACCCCTCCTCCGCAGCGTAGATTTCACCGGTCGCGGGAGTCAACTCCAAAGTAGAACTTCACCCTTGACGTCGATTCATGAATCAATGGTAGATTTGTTGGATGGCTGTGGAGCAGCAGGACGCCAGCGCAAACGGTGTGCTCGAGACGAGCCTCCTGACCACGCAGCGCCGCGTGCCGATGGCCGACGTGGACGCCGCCGGCATCCTCTACTTCGGTGCTCCCTACCGCTGGCTGGAGGACGCCTTCACCGGCTGGCTGAGCGCGATCGGTCATCCCCTCGGCGTCCTCCTCCGCTCCGGCCACGGCTGCCCGTGCGTCACCTCGGCCACGTCGTACGGCGTGCCGCTCGTTCTCGACGACGTGATCTCCGTGCGCTTGCGCCCGTCGAGCCTGGGTCGGTCGGCGTTCTCGCTGACGACCGAGGTCACCCGGCTGCGGGACGACGCACTCGCCTTGCGCTCCACCGCTTGGCATGTGTGGAGCGACTTCGACGGCGCGGCCGACCCGCCCGTGGTCACGCCGACCCCGGTGCCGGGTTGGCTGCGCGAGGCCTTCACCGCAACCACGTGGACGACACCGGTCGCCACTCGAGTCCCGGTCGAAAGTGGGGCATGACGATGAGCGACAACATCCTGGTCGAGCGGATCTCGGTCGACGACGACGGTGCCGAGCTGGCGCTGGTCACGATGAACCAGCCCGACAGCCTCAACCCGCTCGACTGGGACTCCACCCTCGAGCTCGGCAGGACCTTCGACGCGCTCGCGGGGGAGGAGCGCGTGCGGGTCGTGGCGGTCACCGGTGCCGGGCGTGCGTTCTCCGCGGGTGGGGACATGAAGAAATACCAGCAGCTCCAGTCCGACCCCACGGACTTCCCGCAGTTCCTCGCCGACATCCACGAGGTGTTCGGCCGGATCTCGCTGTATCCGAAGCCCTACGTCGCCCTGGTCAACGGGATCGCCGTGGCCGGCGGCATCGAGCTGCTGCTCTCCTGCGACCTGGCGATCGCCGGGGAGTCGGCGCGGATCGGGGACGCCCACCTCAACTTCGGCCAGATGGGCGGGGGAGGCGTGCTGACGCTGCTGCCGCGAGCCGTGGGGCCGTCGCGCGCCCGCGAGCTGATCCTGTCCGGCCGCATGCTCTCGCCGGAGGAGTCAGTGCAGTGGGGGCTGGTCTCCGAAGTCGTCCCGGACGACCAGCTCGTCGAGGCCGGCAAGAAGTTTGCTGCCGGAGTGGCGAAGAAGTCCCCTCTTGCCGTGGCCAACGCGAAGCAGACGTTGAACGCCGCCCTGTGGGAGGGCACCGGGGTGAGTGCCGGGCTGCGTCTGGAGCGCGAGACGACCGCGCGCTACTGCCTGACGAGCGAGGACGCGCCCGAGGGCCTCGTGGCTTTCGCCGAGAAGAGGAAGCCCGTCTTTACGGGACGGTGAGGGAGTCGATATGACCGAGCAGCAGATCGCGCCCCCCGAGACCGACGTCGGCAGCGCGCCGTACTGGGAGTCCCTGCGCCAGCACCACCTGGAGGTCCAGGCCTGCACCTCCTGCGGGCGCAGGCGGTTCCCGGTGGCGCCGGCCTGTCCCTACTGCGCCCAGCCCGAGTCACGGTGGGAGACCGCGGACGGCACCGGCGAGGTGTACTCCTACATCGTCGTGCACCGCACCTTCGACCCCGCCTTCGAGGACGCCGTGCCCTACACGATCGCGACGGTCGACCTCGACGGAGGCGGTCGGATCGTGGCCCGGATGGACCACGAGCCCGAGATCGGCGACCGGGTGCGGGCCGACTACGTCGACCACGCCGAGTGGACCGAGCTCAGGTTCGCGAGGCCCGACCGGTGACCGCGACGTCCACCCACCTGCGGCCGTCGCCGTTCACCGAGACGATCGCCGGTTTCACCGCGGCGCGGGTGATGCCGCGCGCGGCGGAGCTCGATGAGCACCCGCAGGACATGGAGCTGATCCGCGAGCTGCTGCTGGGCGTCGGTCGCCTCGGGCTCTACGGCGCCGTGGTGCCCGAGGAGTACGGCGGCACCGGTCCCGACTCGATCGCCCTGCATGAGGGCATCGATGCCTTGGCCTACGGCAACGCCGGCCTGGCGATGTCCACGATGCCCACCTACCTGCTCGCCCGAGCTGTCGCGCTCCACGGCACGCCGAAGCAGAAGGAGCGCTGGCTCCCCGGCGTGGCAGCGGGCACGGTGCTCGGCTCGTGGGCGGTGACGGAGCCGGAGACCGGCTCGGACGTCTCGCGGATCACCACCAAGGCCGAACGTACGCCGGACGGCTGGCGCCTCGAGGGGCGCAAGATGTTCATCACGAACGCCTCGATCGCCGACGCGCTGCTCGTGCTGTGTCGCACCGAGAGCGGTGCCGGGCACAGCGCGCTGACCACCTTCGTGGTCGCCATGGACACTCCCGGCATCGAGGTGCCGCGCGCCCTGGACAAGATGGGCCTGCGCTCCTCACCGACGTGCGAGCTCGTGCTCGATGGCGTGGAGGTTTCCGACGACGACCGCCTCGGCGAGGTCGGTCAGGGGTGGGCGGTCGGGATGGCCGTGCTCGACTACGAGCGGCTCGCCGTGCCAGCCATCACCGCCGGCATGGGCGCCCGTGCTCTCGACCTGGCGTCGGGCTACGCGGCCACCCGGGAGGCGTTCGGCAGCCGTATCGACGACATCGGCGCGGTGCAGGGGATGCTCGCCGACATGGCGGCCGGCGTGCTGGAGTGCCGGTTGCTCTACCGCCACGTCGCCCAGCTCGTCGACCAAGGCCTGCCCGCCATCGCCGCCGGCTCGATCGGCAAGCTCGTCTCCGGTCGCCTGGCCAACCAGATCACCAGCCTCGGCGTCCAGGTGCACGGTGGCTACGGCTACACGCGCGAGTACGAGGTCGAGCGCCTCTACCGCGACGCCCGGTTGTTCGCGATCGGCGGCGGCACCAGCGAGATCCAGCAGAAGATCATCGCCGGCCAGCTGAGACGCCATCCCGGGTGGAGCCGCACCGCTGGCATAACCTGAACCCCGCACTACTACGTCGTGGGAAGGCTGAGATGACGACAACGACAGGCGCCGGCCCGGGGCCCAGGTCTTCCACGCCTTCCTCGCGCGTCGGACGCAAGCGCGACCAGAAGGTGGCCAGCATCCTCGAGGCGGCGGCCGACGTGCTGTCCGAGCGCGGCTACCACAATCTCAGCCTGGACGAGATCGCCGAACGCCTCGACCTGACCAAGGCCTCGCTCTACCACTACTTTCCGAGCAAGGAGGAGCTGGTCAGCGCCTGCGTCGAGGCGCTCGCCACCTCGGCCAACACTCGCCTGGCGGAGGCCGCGGCGGAGGTCTCCGGCAGCGCCACCGAGCGACTGCGCACGCTGATCCTGGTGCAGCTGACCATCATCCTGCGCGAGCAGCCGCACCTGTCCGTGATCTTCCTGCAGCCGCTGGACTGGCCCGAGCGCTACCGCAACCGCACCCGTGCGTTGCGCCTGGAGCACGACGCGATCTTCCGCGCGGTCGTTCGGGAGGGGATCGCGAGCGGCGAGTTCTACGTCGACGAGGACGTCGCGATGCACAACCTCTACGGGGCGATGAACTACACGCCGGTGTGGCTGCGGGGACTCTCCAAGAAGCAGTTCGAGGCCAAGGCCGACGCCGTGGCGACGAACATGCTGCGCCTGTTCGTCGCCCCTTGACTCAGCCGACGCTGCGCTCCTTGCCGACCCAGTAGGGCTCGCGGAGGGCCCTGCGGAACACCTTGCCGACGGCGGTCTTCGGGACCTCGTCGACGACGTCGAGGGACAGCGGCTTCTTGTAGTTGGCCAGTCCGGAGTCCTTGCAGTGGGCCTGCAGGTCTTCCAGCGTGAGCGAGGAGCCCTCGCGCACGGAGACGCACGCCTTGACCGACTCGCCCCACCTCTCGTCGGGGACGCCGATGACCACGACCTCGTTGACGGCCGGGTGCGCGGAGATCACGTCCTCCACTTCGCGCGGGTAGACGTTGAGCCCACCACTGATGATCATGTCGTTCTTGCGGTCGACGATCGTGATGAAGTCGTCTTCGTCGCGGATGGCGAGGTCGCCCATCCGGAACCAGCCGTCGACGTACATCTGCGCCGTCGCATCGGGCTGGTTCCAGTACTCCACCGACACGGCGTCCCCGCGCACGCGCAACTCGCCCATCTCGCCGGGTGCGACCTCGCGTCCTTCGTCGTCGGCCACGCGTACGTCGAAGAACGGCGAGGGCCGTCCGCACGAGACCAGTCGGTCGGGGTGGTGCTGGAGCGCCGCGACGTGCTCGTCGGGGAACATGATCGTGTTGTAGATCGTGCCACCCTCGGTGGAGCCGTAGCCCTGCAGGAAGATCGGCCCGAAGACGTCGATCGCCTTGCGGAGCACAACGGGCGCGATCGGGGAGCCGGAGTAGTAGATGCAGCGCAGGCTGCTCAGGTCGTGCTCGCTCGCGGTCGGGTGGTTGGCTAGCGCGTGGATGATCGCCGGCGCGAGGATCGTGTGCGTGATCTGCTCACGCTCCACCACTTGGAAGAACGCCTCCGGGTCGAAGCGCTCCATCATCACCGACGCCGCGCCCCGGTAGAGCGCTGGGTTCACGAGGATGCCCGACTGGTGCGAGAGCGGACCGACGTGCAGCAGCGAGCAGTCGGTTCCCATGTCGCCCATGATCGTGGCCAGGATGTTGCGGTAGGTCGCCACCCAGTTGCTGTGCAGGTAGAGCGCACCCTTGTAGTGGCCGGTGGTCCCGGAGGTGTGGAAGATCAGGTAGGGCTCGGAGGCGTCGAACGCGCGGGGCTCGAACGGCTTGGCGGCGGCGACCAGCTCCTCGTAGGCGCCACCCTCACCCAGGCTGAGCACACGACTCGGCGGCGCCTGGCCGGACTCAACGAGACCTTCGATCATCGACGCGAACTCGGGGCCCGCCACGACGACCTTGGGTGCGGTGTCGTTGAGCACGTAGGCGAACTCGCGGGCGCCGTCGCGGTTGTTGAGGCGGCTGCGGACACCGCCGACCATCGAGACCGCAAGGTCGACCTCGACCCACTCGTTGCGGTTGTTCATCAGCGCGACCACGCGGTCCCCCTGCTCCACGCCGAGCTCGCTGAGCACCGTGGCGAGGCGACGTGCCCGGTCCCACAGCTGGTGGTAGGTCAGCGACCCCCGCTCGTCCTTGAGGGCCGTCGCGTCCCCGAACCTGCGGACAGCGGAACCAATGAACTCGTGCACCAGAGTGGCCATGGCCGACTTCCCTCCGAGGGAGCGAGTAGGTGGGTGAGATCCCCTCGCAGCGTAGGTGGGCAGGGTCAGAGAGTTCAACCCATGAGTTGGAATTCTTTCGCGTCGACGGTGTTCAACTTGGTGGTCAATGTCGGTTTCTGAGGTCCCGCACTTGTCATCAGCCTGCTTGGAGGGCAGCCAGACGTACTCGGCGAAGGTGACCTGGCCGCGGGAGTGGTCGTGCCAGGCACCCTCCCCAACTCTGGCCTCTTCGCGGTGGGCGGCGCGTTCGTCGGCACGGCGGCGGATGTAGGTGCCGGCGGAGCGTTGCCGTCCTTCGGGATCGCGGTAGCAGGCGACGTAGCGGGTGTCGAGTCCCCGGACAGTGAGGTCAGGAGGCGTCGCCTCGGGCGGGCTCGAGGGCAACCGCCAACGAGCCAAGCACTTCGGGAACAACGCGGTAGTAGGCCCACTTCCCGCGCTGCTCCCGGGTGACGAGGCCCGCGTCGACCAGGAGCTTGAGGTGGTGGGAGACGGTCGGCTGGCTGAGCCCGACCGGCTCGGTCATGTCGCAGGCGCACGCCCCGTTGTCGGACGCCGCAGCGATCATCGAGAGCAGCTTGACCCGAGTCGGGTCGCCGAGCGCCTTGAACATCCGGGCGAGCGTCTCGGCGGCCACGTCGCCGACGATCCCCGCGGCCACGGGGGAGCAGCACGCCGCCAGCGCGGACGGCTCGAGCAGAGGGAGCGTCGAAGGCATGGAAGCATTCTGACTTATCCATTGACATTTGTCGATGTGTCCCTACGATGGTCGCATCGATGATCGTGAATGTGAGGAGTTGGACATGAGTGACCTGCCTGTTGTGGTGATCGGCGCCGGCCCGCAGGGCTTGGCCGCGGCTGCGCACCTGCTGGAGCGTGGCCTGGAGCCCCTGGTGCTGGAGTCCGGACTCGAGCCGGCCGCCGCGCTCGCGGAGTGGGGCCATGTCCGGCTGTTCTCGGCCTGGCCCGAGCTGGTCGACAGCGCCTCGGTGCGGCTGCTCGAGCCGACCGGCTGGACCGCGCCGGACGAGGGATACCCGACCGGCGCGGAGTGGATCGACGGCTACCTGGCCCCGCTGGCCAAGGTGCTGGGGGACCGGGTGCGCTACGACGCCCGCGTCACCGGGGTCTCCCGCAAGGGCCGCGACCGCCTCGTCGACGCGGACCGTGCCGAGCAGCCCTTCACCGTCCACGTGGTCGACAGCGGCGGCGTCGAGTCCCGACTGGAGGCGCGCGCGGTGATCGACGCCTCCGGCACCTGGCGGCGCCCCAACCCGGCCGGCGCCGACGGGCTGCCGGCGCTCGGAGAGCGCGCGGCCGCCGACCTGATCAGCTACCAGGTGCCCAACCGTGCCACCCCCGAGCGGTACGCCGGCAAGCACAGCGTCGTGGTGGGCTCGGGCGACTCGGCGTTCAACGCCATCCACGAGCTCGTCCAGATCGCCGCCGACCACCCGGGCACCCGGATCACCTGGGCGATCCGCCGCGTCGTCAGCGAGGGCACCTTCGGCGGCGGCGCCGCGGACCAGCTGCCCGAGCGTGGGGCGCTCGGCCAGCGGGCCAAGCGGGCCGTCGAGTCCGGCGCGGTCGAGCTCGTGACCGGCTTCCGCACCGCCGAGATCCGCCGCGTCGCGGACCAGGCAGTCCTCGTAGGCGAGGACGGCCGAGAGCTCCCCGCGTCTGACGCCGTCGTCGTGCTGACCGGCTTCCGCCCCGACCTGTCGTTCCTCTCCGAGATGCGACTCGATCTCGACCCGACGCTGGAGGCGCCGCCCAGGATCGCGGCCGAGATCGACCCGAACATCCACTCGTGTGGGTCGGTCCAGGCCACCGGCGCCGCGGACCTGGCCCAGCCGGAGCCGGATCTGTACCTGGTCGGGATGAAGTCCTACGGTCGGGCGCCGACGTTCCTGGCGCTCACCGGCTACGAGCAGGTCCGCAGTGTGGTGGCGGCACTTGCCGGTGACCACGAGGCCGCGGCCCGGGTCGAGCTGGCGCTGCCCGACACCGGTGTCTGCGGCGGCGCCGGGGTCTTCGACGACCCCGACAGTGCAGGCGGTGGCTGCTGCGCCCCCGCGCCGGCCGTGTTCGAGATCGGACGGACCCCTGTCAGCCTCTGACCTGACCGAGGCGCGGAGCCGACCACGGACGGTGGTCGGCTCCCCACGTCCGGTCGGTGCCTCACGGATGCTCGTGGCGCTCTGCGTGAGCGTCACGATGAGCTACGGCGTCCTCTACTACGCCTTCACCGTGCTTGCCCCGGCCATCTCCGCAGAAACCGGCTGGTCGCCGACCGCGGTCACCACGGCGTTCTCCGCGGGCAGCCTCACCGGCGCCCTGGCCGGCATCGCTGCCGGGCGGCTGCTGCAACGACGGGGCCCTCGCCTGGTGATGACCACCGGCAGCCTGCTCGGCGCGGGCGCCGTCGCCGTGGTGGGTCTAGCCCCGAGCTACCCGGTGTTCGTCCTCGGGTGGCTCCTGGTCGGGCTGGCCAGCGCCGGCACCTTCTACCCACCCGCCTTCGCCGCGCTGACCCACTGGTACGGCGCCGGGCGGGTACGCGCCATCACCACGCTGACCCTGGTGGCAGGCTTCGCATCCACGATCTTCGCCCCGCTCACCGCGGCACTGGGGGAGTGGCTCGGCTGGCGCGACACCTACCTGATCCTCGCGGCACTCCTGCTCCTCGTGACGGTGCCGGCGCACGCGCTCACCCTCCGGCTCCCGTGGCACCACGACGCCGGCACGAGCCACCCACGGGCCGACCGGGACGTCCTGACCAGCAGAACGTTCCTGCTGATCGCGGTCTCCGGCACCCTCGCCTCGCTCGCGATGTATGCCTCGCTCGTCAACCTCGTCCCCCTGCTCCTCCACCACGGCGTGAGCCTCCAACTGGCCGCGTGGGTCCTCGGGCTCAGCGGCGCGGGCCAGGTCGCCGGTCGCCTGGCCTACCCGGCGCTGGACCGCTTGCTCTCGCCCAACGCCAGATCGGCCGCCGTCATGGGGGTCATGGGAGTCACCCTCGCGGCCCTGGCGCTGGTGCCCGGCCCCGCTCCCGTGCTCGTCCCGGTCGCCGTGCTGGGCGGCGCCGCCCGCGGCCTGTTCACCCTCGTCGGCGCCACTCTGGTCAGCGACCACTGGGGGGCACAACGGTACGCCGCGATCAACGGCGTCTACCACGCGCCCAAGGGCGTCGCCGCGGCGCTCGCGCCCGCCTTCGGCGCCGGCGTCGCCGCGATCACCGGCGGCTACCCGGCGATGTTCGGAGTGCTCGCCGCCCTCGCCCTCGCCGGTGCGGCGCTGGCCGCAAGCGCCGGCGACCCCAGCATCGCGCGCGGGAACGCCGAGGCCCGTAGGTAGCGTCCCCCGCCGTCGGGGTTGCCTCCACCTCGAAAATGTTGCAATACTCATTGAGGCAATCTGAGTTGAGTCAATGGACGTGAGCGGACGTGGATCTTGTCGATCGGGCGCGGTTCCACGCGGCTCTCGGCGAGCCGGGGCGACTGGCGATCGTGGACGCTCTGTCCGTCAGCGACCTGTCGCCCGGTGACCTCGCTGATCAGCTCGGCCTCGGCTCCAACCTGGTGGCGCACCATCTGCGGGTGCTCGAGGAAGCCGGGGTCATCCGTCGCTCGAAGAGCGAGGGCGATCGCCGCCGCAGCTACGTCCGCCTGCGCCCCGACACCCCGCTGCTCGCGGCTCTGAACCTTGCCCCGCGCCTGAACGACGAGCTCAGCCGCCGGCGTCGGGTGGTGTTCGTGTGCACGCGGAACTCCGCGCGGTCCCAGCTGGCCGCATCGGCCTGGCAACGCGTGAGCTCACTGCCTGCCACCTCCGCCGGCACCCATCCCGCCGACCGCGTCCACCCTGGCGCGGTCCGGACCGCGAAGCGACACGGGCTGCCGCTGGCCGACACCACGACGCGACACCTCGAGGACGTCGTCACCCCCGACGACCTGGTCGTGGCCGTCTGCGACCAGGTCCACGAGGAACTCCCCGACACGCTCCGCCTGCACTGGTCCGTTCCCGACCCCGTGTCGTCCGCCAGGCCCGGCGACTTCGACGCCGCCTTCGAGGACATCGTGCACCGCGTCGGCCGACTGGCCACCACGCTCGACCTCCCACCCGAATGAACCAGGAGCCACAGTCATGAGCACGACCCCCGCCGCCCCCGTGGATCAGCACCCAGCCTTGCAGAGCGCCATCGCGCGACTGGCCGACGAGTTCCGCGACACCTACGGAACCGAAACCATCGAGCGGTTCCTCCACGGCTCCTACGAGGAGTTCCTCAAGACCGCCACCGTCACGACCTTCCTGCCCTTGCTGGCCGAGCGGTTCGCCCGCCAGCGCCTCCAGGCCCTGGCCAAGGTCGAGGGACACAGCAACGACGGCCGTCCCACGGTGCTGTTCCTGTGCGTGCACAACGCAGGCCGCTCGCAGATGGCGCTCGGCTTCTTCCAGCACCTGGCCGGTGACGCGGCCGTCGGCTGGTCCGGAGGCTCCGAGCCCGGGGACGGGATCAACCCCGTCGTGGTCCAGGCCATGAAGGAGCGTGGCATCGACATCGCCGAGGAGTTCCCCAAGCCGTGGACCGACGAGACCGTCCGCGCCGCCGACGTCGTGATCACGATGGGCTGCGGTGACGCCTGCCCCATCTTCCCCGGCAAGCGCTACCAGGAGTGGGAGCTCGACGATCCCGCCGGCCAGGAACTCGAGACCGTGCGGACGATCCGCGACCAGGTCGAGGATCGAGTCCGGGACCTGCTCGCCGACCTCGACGTCGCTCCCGGCAGCGCCTGAGCGACCAGGAGGTGCCATGCACGTAGCGATCGTCGGAGGAAGCGACGCAGGGTCGAGGCCGCCCGGCGCGGGCTCGGACCAGGCTAGGGCCGGCCGGGGATGCCGAGTCGGTTGACTTCCTCGCCGCTACCTGGGCTTTGGATGAGGTGGTGCACTGCGACAGTGGCGGTGGCCAGGATCACCAGAGCGGCGCCGAACAACTGGCGGTCGACCAGGCGGTCCCCCACCAGGTACGCCGCGGCAAGCCCGAAGACCGGGATCAACGGCAGAAAGGCGCCGGCGACCGAGGCCGGCACGCGCCGCAGGCCACTGACATAGAACCAGAACGCGAGCCCGTAGTAGACGGCTCCGGACGCGACCGCGAGCAGCCACGTACCTCCCCCGACAGGCGGGCCGAGATCGGCCAGGCCCAGCAGCGAGGAACCGCCGGCGACGACCACGGCGAAGGTCAGTGCGACCGCCTGCTGGACGAGTGCCACGAGCAGTGAGCTGTCATCGAGCAGCCATCGACGGGTGAGCACGGTGTAGCAGGCGCAGGCTGTGACCGCGGCCGCGGTCAGGACCAGCCCGATCGGGTCGCCCCCCAAGCCGGGTCGGTAGATCACCAGCAGCACCCCCACCAGAGCCGCGACGATGCCGAGGACGGTTGCGGCGGCGACCCGCTCGCGCAGCAGCAGCACTGCGAGCACCAGAATCAGCAGCGGCTCAGTGCCCCACAACAGCACAGCCATGCTGGCACTGACCGTGGCCAGACCGAGCAGGCCGAGCGCGTAGGCCAGGCCCGGGTTGAGGATCCCGAGCATGGCCAGCCTGCCCAGCTCCGGACCCCGGCTCCAGGCCGTGCGCAGCACGATCATCGAGCCCAGCAACAGCAGACAGCTGGCCGCGAGCTCGATGACCAGAAGGGTCAACGGCGCAACGCCGCGCTCGAGGACTTGCTTGCTCAACACCGTGCCACCTCCCCAGCAGGCGGTGGCAGCGACGATGAGAATGACGTGGCGAAAGGACAAGCGTGCGGGCATGGCTGTGACTCCGGTCAGACGAGGCGGTGGACGATCAGCGGAGCTCGACGGGCAGAAACGCCGTCAGGGCTCAAGCCGCAGGGTCCTCGTCGTCACAGCGGTCGTATGCAGGCAGGCGCGTCGACCGCGCGATTGCGTAACACCTGCCCACACCGCCACGGTAGCGCTCAACCGCGCTCGGTTGCCCGGCCGAACAGCGAGCAACCGTTCACGACTGGGATGGTGCGCGCTGGCGACTGCCAGGCCTCGCTACAGGGCCGCGACGATCTCGGCCGCCGTGTCACGGGCCGATCGGCCCACGCCCAGCAACGTGGCCGAGGCCGGGCCGGTCCAGTCCCCGTACCCCACCAAGAACAGTCGTGTCTCTGTGTCGGCGCGGGTGCCGCTGGCGCCGTCGACCGGCACGTGCCCTCGCTGGTCGCGAAGATGGAGCGGGCGCAGGTGGCGCAGCGCGGGGCGGAAGCCGGTGCACCAGATGATGGCGTCGGCCTCCAGCGTGGTCCCGTCAAGCCAGCCGACGCCGGTGGCGGTGAGCCGGGAGAACATCGGCTGCGCCTTGAGATCCCCGCGATCCCGGGCCTTGCGCACGCTCGCGACCATCACCACATCGCCCAGCCCGCCGACCCCCGCGTGTTCACGTCCTTGGCGCAGCGCCTCGATCCGGCCCGTCGCGGCCGCGAACAGCGCCCGACCATCCACGTCGTCGGGCAGGAGCCGCGGTGGCCGGGTGGTGACCCACGTCGTGTCGGCCACCGTGGACACCTCGGCCAGGATCTGGGCACCCGAGTTGCCTCCGCCGACCACCACGACCCGCTGGCCGGCGAACTCCTCGGGGCGGCGGTACTGCGCCGCGTGCAGCTGCCGTCCGGTGAAGTCGCGGGCGCCGGGGTAGGTCGGCCAGAACGGCTGGGTCCACGTGCCGGTCGCCGACACCACGAACCGCGCCGAGAGGTCCGCACCGTCGGCAGCGACGAGCAGCCGGTCGGCGGTGTCGTCAAGGGCGACCGCGGTGACCGGGTGCGGTCGTCGCACGTTGAGCTCGTAGCGCTCCTCGTAACGGCTCAGGTAGTCGACGACGTGGTCGCGCGGAGGGAAGCCCAGGGTGGCGTCATCCCAGGGCGGCATCATCCAGCCCGGAAGGGAGGAGTAGGTGGAGGGAGAGAAGAGCCGGAGTCCGTCCCACATGTGCTGCCAGGCACCACCAGGGCCTTCCGCGCCGTCGAGGATGACGAAGTCCCGGCCGGGCACGAGGCCCGCGCGACGCAGGTAGTAGCCGGTGGCCAGCCCGGCCTGGCCGCCCCCGAGGACCGCGACGTCAACACTCTCGCTCACCTCAGCGCCCCTCAGGCCAGGCGCGACCACAGCTGGCACATCTCGAGAGCGTAGCCACGGCGGATCTCCACGCGAGCCGACTTGCGGCAGAGTATCGACGGCTGTCAACATTGATCCATGTCGAACTATGCGACCGCGAACCGCGAGCTCCCCCTCGCTGGGGATCCGCTGGCGTGCTGCGTGCCCCTGGCCCGGGAACCGATCAGCACCGAGCAGGCGGCTGGGGTGGTTCCCATGCTGAAGGCGATCGCCGAACCCGCCCGGCTCCGGCTGCTGTCGTTGGTGCTCTCGCACGAGGGTGGCGAGGCGTGCGTGTGCGACCTGCTGCCCTTCTTCGATCTTTCGCAGCCGACCATCAGCCACCACCTGAAGGTGCTGCACGAGAGCGGCCTGCTGGACCGCGAGAAGCGGGGCACGTGGGTCTTCTACAGGGCGCGACCCGCGGCGATGGCCGCCCTCGGCGACCTCTTCACGAGCGGCTCTCCCCAGGAGGCGCTGGCATGAGCGACACCGTCCGCGAAACCCCCGCTTCCGGTGCGAACGGCGCGGTCCTGCAGCGGCTCTCGACGCTCGACCGGTTCCTGCCGGTGTGGATCGGCGTCGCCATGGTGGTGGGCCTGCTGCTCGGACGCTGGGTGACCGGTCTGGACGACGCACTCGCCGCGGTCGAGGTCGGCTCGGTCTCCCTGCCCATCGCCATCGGCCTGCTGGTGATGATGTACCCGGTCCTGGCCAAGGTGCGCTACGACGAGCTCGGCCATGTCACCGGCGACCGCCGGATGCTCGGCACCTCGATCCTGCTCAACTGGGTCATCGGCCCCGCGTTGATGTTCGCGCTCGCGTGGCTGCTGCTCCCGGACCTGCCGGAGTACCGCACCGGGCTGATCATCGTCGGGCTCGCCCGCTGCATCGCCATGGTGCTGATCTGGAACGACCTCGCCTGCGGCGACCGCGAAGCGGCCGCCATCCTGGTCGCCCTCAACGCGATCTTCCAGATCCTCGCCTTCGCGCTGCTCGGCTACTTCTACCTGCAGGTCCTGCCCGGCTGGTTGGGCCTGGACCAGGCCGCCCTGCACGTCTCGATGTGGGACATCGCCAAGTCGGTGCTGATCTTCCTCGGCATCCCGTTGTTGGCGGGCTACCTCACCCGCACCCTGGGGGAGCGGGCCAAGGGCCGCGAGTGGTACGAGAGCACGTTCCTGCCCCGCATCGGTCCCGCGGCGCTCTACGGGCTGCTGTTCACCATCGTGCTGCTGTTCGCCCTCCAGGGCGACACCATCACCAACCAGCCCCTCGACGTCGCCAGGATCGCGCTGCCGCTGTTGGCCTACTTCGCGCTCATGTGGGGTGGCTCCATGCTGCTGACCAAGGCGCTCGGCTTCGACTACCAACGCGCCACGGCGGTCTCGTTCACCGCAGCCGGCAACAACTTCGAGCTCGCCATCGCCGTCGCGATCGGCGTCTTCGGCGTCGCCTCCGGCCAAGCACTCGCCGGCGTCGTCGGACCGCTCATCGAGGTGCCCGTCCTGGTCGGGCTGGTCTACGTGAGCCTGTGGGCCCGTCGCTTCTTCACCGAGAGCACGCCGACCCGTACCCCCACAGGAGCGTGAGGATGACGGCCATGAACCCCAACCCGGTGACCGAGCAGACCCCACAGGTGGTCTTCGCCTGCGTGCGCAACGGCGGCCGGTCGGTGATCGGTCGAGTCCTCACCGAGCACTACGCCCGAGGGCGTGTCCGCGCCGAGTCCGCCGGCACCCAGCCCGGCGAGCACATCCACGCCGAAGTGGCGGAGGCGCTGCAGAAGCTTGGCCTGGACACCTCCGAGGAGCACCCCAAGGTGCTCACCCACGAGACCGTCGCTGCCAGCGACATGGCGATCACGCTGGGCTGCGGTGAGGAGTGCCCCTACGTCCCCGGCGTGAAGTACGTCGACTGGCCGGTCGCCGACCCGGGCGGCCAGGACGAGGAGACCGTCCGCGGCATCATCGCCGACATCGACCGACGAGTTCGGGACCTGCTCACCGCCCTGGTGCCCGACCTCGAGCTGCCGCCCTCGGTGCTCGACCCACGCTCCTGACCCGAGCCATCGTCCGTCGCGACCTGGTGACCTTTGCCGCCGCGGCCTGGGTCCGACGGCACTGGGGCGCTGACGGCCGGCCGCCCGACAATTCAACTGTGGTTGGAACACTCCCACGTGAAGTCTCCGGCCCTCGGCAACGCAGCGACGAGCACCGTGACCACGCTGTCGACCGGGCGGCCGTGGACACCCACGCCCGACTCAGCGCGGCGCTGCCGTTGCCGCACGGAGGTCAGCCGTGATGACGCTCGCGGAACGCATCGACCGGATGCCCCCGACTCGCACCGGACGCTGGACGACACTCGGCATGGTCGCGGCCGGTTGGCTGGCGGCGTACTGGGTCAACGGCCGGATCTGGGACACCTTGTTCTACGACCTGCTCGACATGGACCCGGAAGCAAGGCTGACCCAGTCGTTGCACTTCTTCTTCTTCGACACCGTCAAGATCGCCCTGCTGCTGACCGGCATCATCTTCGTGGTCACCGTCCTGCGCTCCTACATGAGCCTCGAACGCACCCGCGCTCTGCTCGGCGGTCGCCGTGAAGGCCTGGGCAACGTCATGGCCGCAGGGCTCGGAGTGGTGACCCCGTTCTGCTCGTGCAGCGCGGTGCCGGCGTTCATCGGCTTCGTCGCCGCCGGTGTGCCGCTCGGCGTGACCTTGTCGTTCCTGATCGCCAGCCCACTGGTCAACGAGATCGCGATCGGGCTGCTGTTCAGCCTGTTCGGCTGGAAGGTCACGCTGGCCTACATCGCCGCCGGCGTCGGCATCGCGATCGTCGGCGGCTGGATCCTGGGCCGGCTACGGCTGGAACGCTGGGTCGAGCCGTTCGTGTACGAGACCAAGCTCGGTGGCCAGGTGATCGACTCCACCGCCGGCCTGACCTTCAACCAACGCCTCCAGATGGGTGTCGAAGAGGTCGGCACGATCCTGCGCAAGATCTGGCCCTACCTGCTCGTCGGCATCGGCCTGGGGGCGGTCATCCACGGATGGGCCCCCGAGGACCTGTTCACCCGCTACGCCGGGCCTGGCGCCGCCTTCGGAGTCCTGGTTGCCGTGGCCGCCGGCGTACCGCTCTACTCCAACGCCGCCGGCATCCTGCCCCTGGTCGAGGCCCTGTACGACAAGGGGCTCCCGATGGGCACCTTGCTGGCCTTCATGATGGCCGTCGTCGCGCTGTCGCTCCCGGAGCTGATCCTGCTGCGCCGGGTCCTCAAGCCGCAGCTGCTCGCCGTCTTCGTGGGCGTCGTCGCCTCCGGGATCGTCGCGGTCGGCTACCTGTTCAACTTCCTGCTCGCCTGAGCAGGCGAACGATCCACCCGTCAGAGAGGAAGAAGCCCATGATCATCAAGGTGCTCGGCCCCGGCTGCGCGAACTGCGTGAACCTCGAGAAGGCCACCCGACAGGCACTCACCGATCTCGATCTGGAAGCGGCCATCGAGAAGGTCACCGACTACCCCAGCATCGTCGGGTACGGCGTCATGTCGACCCCCGCGCTGGTGGTCGACGAGAAGGTCGTCACCTCCGGTCGGGTCCCCAGCGGCGCCGAGCTTCGTGAGCTGCTCGCCGGAGCCGCGGCGACATGACCAGCCCGAGCGAGTACAAGGTCACCGCTCGTGTTGCCGCAACCGGTGACCCGGGAGTGGCCGACACCGGGACCACCAACCTGGACATCGACACCACCTGGGGCGGCAAGCGCGGCCTCCCCGGGCCTGCCGAACTGCTCGCGACCGCCTTCGCGGCGTGCCTGCTCAAGAACCTGGCCCGCACCCAGGATCTGATCGCCTTCGACTACCAGGACGCCGACGTCGAGGTCATCGCGCGCCGTCAGGACAGCCCACCCAAGTTCGTCGAGATCACCTACACCCTCCGGATCACCACCGACGAACCCCGACGCCGCGTCGACCTGGTGCACCGCAACCTTCGTCAGTACGGGACGATCTACAACACCCTCGCGGCCGTCTGCGAGGTGCACGGAGAGCTGGTCGCCATGCCGACCGCGCAGCCTGCGGCACAGGAGTAGCCGCGAGGAGGCGGATTCGCGGGTCCATGTGCTGCGCGGTGCTCGGTGCACCCGAAGGGACGCGGCCATGGGCGTCAACCGTCGTGCTCGCGGTCGACGCGCTCGACGAGCGAACCCGAGCTGGCCGCCCTCGTCCCGCGCACCAGCGGTAGACCCCGACGAAACCGAACGTGGAGGGACCCCCGCGAGCGCCAGGGGGAGGGCACCAGGTCAGCGACCGGCCCCGGGACCTACGCCTCTGCCACGCTCCCACGGCGACGATGAGGCTGTCGGTGTACAGGGAGGAGGCACGTCATGGGAGGGCACACCTCGTTGAGGTTCCTGGGCGCCGCCGGGACCGTCACCGGCAGCAAGTTCCTCGTCGACACTGAGCGGTTCCGCGTGATGGTCGACTGCGGACTCTTCCAGGGTGAGCGCCTCTGGCGCAGGCGCAACTGGGAGCCGTTGGCGGTCGACCCGGCGCAGGTGGACGCCGTCGTGATCACACACGCGCACCTGGACCACAGCGGCTACCTCCCACTCCTGGTCAAGAACGGTTTCACCGGGCCGGCCTACTGCACGCCCGAGACCGCGGAGCTCGCCGCGATCATCCTGCGCGACTCGGCGCACATCGCCGAGAGCGATGCGGCGTACGCCGAGGTCCGGGGCTACTCCAAGCACAAGCCGCCTCTGCCGTTGTACGACTCCGGTGACGCGGAGAAGGCGATCGCCCTGCTCACCGCTGTGGAGCACGACACGCCGACGATGATCGGCGAGGAGGTGGGCCTGGAGCTGCGCTCGGCTGGGCACATCCTCGGATCGGCCTACGCAGAGCTCGATGTCGGGGGTTCGCGGCTGCTCGTCAGCGGCGACGTCGGCCGCCCGGGCCACCCGTTGCTGCTGCCTCCGGAGACACCCCGCGATGCCGAGACGGTTGTCGTGGAGTCGACCTACGGAAACCGGCTGCACGAGCCGGAGGACGACGATCTCCTGGCCGACGCCATCACCCGCACGGTCGCCCGAGACGGTGTCGTCCTGATGCCGGCCTTCGCCGTGGACCGCACGTTCGTGCTGCTGATGATCCTCGCGCGGCTGGAGACCGAGGGCCGGATCCCCTCGGTGCCGGTCTACGTGGACAGCCCGATGGCCCTGCGCGCGCTCGAGGTCTACAAGAAGGCGATCGCGGAGCACGACCCCCAGCTTCGGCCCGAGGTGACCATGGCCAGCACCCGGTACCGGCCGGCTCGCCTGAAGCTGGCCCCGACCGTCGAGGAGTCGGAGAAGCTGAACCGGTCCGGCAAGCCGTGCATCATCGTGACGGCCTCCGGCATGCTCACCGGGGGCCGGGTGCTGCACCACCTGGCCGCCCGGCTGCCCAATGTCCGCGACAGCGTGATCCTGACCGGCTTCCAGGTGCCCGGCACTCGAGGGCGTGCTCTGGCCGATGGCGAGAAGCAGGTCAAGATCCACGGCCGCTACGTCCCGGTGAGGGCAGAGGTCCACGTGACCAACGCCTACTCCGCGCACGCCGATGCCGAGCAGATGGTGCAGTGGCTGTCGACGATGAAGCGTCCGGACACCGCCTACGTCGTGCACGGGGAGGAGGAGGCGGCCCGGGCGCTGGCGGCGCGACTGGCCGGCGACCTCGGGTGGAACGCCGTCGTCCCGCGCTATCTCGAGCGCGTGCGCCTCTGACTGCGCTGTGCCCCGGGCGACCCGCCAGACGTAGGCGGATCCCTCCCACGGCGCGCGGGAGGGCACCCGGCTGCGGAGGTGCCGTCGCTCGGGGACCTCAGTCCAGGCCAGAAGGGGCGGTGGGCTCTACGGTTTGCGGCGCGGGACAACGAGCGTGAGTGCCAGAACGCGCTGGGCTGACCATCGACGAGGGAGGCACATCCAGGTGACGACCGACTCTGGTGATGGCGTGAGTGACCCAGGGGCCGACGCGGCGACCGGCGAGCTCTCGCCCGATTGGTTGAGCGGCCTCGGCGAGGAGCTTCGGCTGTTCCTGCTGGAGTACGAGTTCGGCCTGCGCGAGGTCGAGACCAAGATCTGGATCCTGCGCGACGAGTTCCTGCACATGCATGACTACAACCCCATCGAGCACGTCTCCAGTCGGGTGAAGTCCGCGGAGAGCATCCGGAGCAAGGTGGAACGTCGGGGTCTGGAGCGCAGCCTGGACAGTGTGCGGGCCAGCATCACCGACATTGCGGGAGTGCGGGTGACGTGCAGCTTCATCGCAGATGCCTACCGCACCTTCGAGCTCCTCACTGCCCAGGACGACATCACGACCATCAGGGTGTCGGACTACATCGCGGGGCCGAAGGCCAACGGATACAAGAGTCTGCATGCCATCGTCGAGGTGCCGGTCTTCCTCTCCTCCGGCACCGTGCGGGTCCCCGTCGAGATCCAGCTGCGCAGTATCGCGATGGACTTCTGGGCCAGTCTGGAGCACAAGATCTACTTCAAGTACGACGGCGAGGTCCCCGACGCGCTGCTGCAGGAGCTCAAGGAAGCGGCCGACACCGCCTCCGAGCTGGACTCACGCATGGAGCGACTGCACCGGGAGCTGCACGGCTGACCCACGACCTTCGCCGGGCGCGGCACCGTGCGCCCATACTGGGCGAGGAGGCAGCGGACCCGTGGGCTGTCGGCCTCCGACCCGCCGGGCCAGGCCCGGCCGCGACGCCGAACCGCCACGCCGAACGGAGGGCCAGTGCTCGACATCAGCCTCCTCACCTGGACCGCCACCGTCGGCCTGATCATCGCCCTGCTTGCGATCGACCTGGTCCTCGCTGCCGCGCGGCCGCACCGGACCGGCTTCCGGGAGGCCACGGCCTGGTCGGTGTGCTACATCCTCGTCGCGATCGGCTTCGGTGTCTGGTTCGCCGCGCAGTACGGCGGCGAGTTCGGCACCGAGTACTTCGCCGGCTACATCATCGAGAAGAGCCTCTCGGTGGACAACCTGTTCGTCTTCGTCATCATCATGACCACCTTCGCCGTACCGGAGGAACACCAGCACAAGGTCCTCACCTTCGGCATCGCGCTGGCCCTGCTCATGCGCGCGGTCTTCATCGCCCTCGGTGCCACCCTGCTGGCGCTGTTCTCGTTCATGTTCCTGCTGTTCGGGCTGCTGCTGATCTACACCGCGGTGCAGCTGTTCCGACACCGCGACCAAGACCCCGATGTCGAGGACAACGTCGTGGTCGCAGCCGCGCGCAGGCTGCTGCCGATCACCGATGGGTACGTCGGCGGCAGGCTCACCACGCGCGTCGACGGTCGGCGGATGTTCACCCCGCTGCTGCTCGTCCTGCTCGCCATCGGCAGCATCGACCTGCTCTTCGCGCTCGACTCCATCCCAGCGGTGTTCGGGGTCACCGAGGAGCCCTACATCGTCTTCACCGCCAACGCCTTCGCCCTCCTGGGCCTGCGTGCCCTGTTCTTCCTCGTCAGGGGACTGCTCGACCGCCTCGTGTACCTGTCGACGGGGCTCGCGTTGATCCTCGCGTTCATCGGCGTCAAGCTGATCCTGCACTGGGCCCACGTGGACATCGACCGGCGAGTCCCCGAGATCCCCACCCCCGTCAGCCTCACCGTGATCGTCGTCGTGCTCGCCGTGGTCACCGTGGCGAGCCTGATCAAGACCCGACGTGATCCCAGCACCAAGGCGCATGCCGGCTCCCTGCGGGCACATGGGCCCACACAGCCCGAGGGCGGCCAGGATCACCCCGGAGGCTAGAGGCTGGCTTGGGGGGCGCAGTCGGCGGCGGTCCCCGCGATCAGCAAGCAGCCCGTCGCGGCCGATCGTGTCCCGAGGTCATGAGTCGCCCGGTCGGACGCTGGCGAGCTCGGCGAGCCGGATCAGGCAGTGCTGGCGCAGCGGCTCGGGGAATCCCTGTGCCAGGCGGTAGAACACCATGCGCCCGTCCTTGCGCCGGTTGACGAGGCCGGCCGTCCGGAGCATCCGCAGTCCATAGCCGACCGCGTCCTCGGAGGCATCCAGCGCCAGGGCGAGATCTCCGACGCAGAGCTCCTCGGCGGCATCGAGGGCGAACAGCAGTCGCATGCGCGTCGGATCGGCGATGAGGGTGAGCACGCTGGTGACCCGCTCGGCCTCCAGCGGCATCGGGAGGCGCTCTTCGGCCCGCCTGACCGCCGCGGGGTCGACAGGGTGTGCGTGGTCGGTCATGGTCGTCCCTCCTAGACACCCGCATGACGACACGGGTGTCAGGTATGTAGCGTAGGTGCCTGCGCCAGGGCCAGCCACGTTCACTGCGAAGGAGGTTGCCGGTGGTCTCGCTGTTGCTCGTTCTCGCCGCGTCGATCGGCGTCGTGGTGGCCCTCCGGCTGCTGGCCCGCTGGACCGCGGTGTCGAGGAGCCCTTTCGACGTGGAGCCGTGGTTGTCGGGGCATCGCCCCACCGAGCACGCGCTGTCGCGGTATCACGCTCGCTGGTACACGGCCAGCGTGGTCTTCCTCGCCTTCGATGTCGAGATGCTGTTCATGTACCCCTGGGCGGTGGTCGTGGCACACCTCGGACCCGGTGCCGTGGTGGAGATGTTCGGCTTCCTGCTGATGCTGTTGCTGGCCGTCGCCTGGGCACGTCGCGAGGGAGCGTTCCGGTGGGCGTGATCGACACCGTGACCAGGGCCGCACACGCGCGCGCTCACGTCCTCGTCGCCGAGGTTCCGGGGGCCTTCCGGGAGCGAGTGGCGCTCGAGCGTGCACTCGAGCGCCGGGGCTGGTGCACCGCCGAGTCCGTCGCGGACGCCGACGTCCTGGCCGTCGTGGGTGAGCCCGGCGAGGCCTTCGCGGCCGTGGTCGAGCACGTGTGGGCGCAGATGTCGGAGCCGCGGCTGCGGGTCCACCTGCGCACCGGGTCCGAGGCGGTGGAGCTCCTCGACGAGGCCGGTGACCAGCTCCGCCGTGGAGCGCCCCGCCACCTCGGCGGCGAGGCCCGCCGAGGCTTCACCCCCTCCTCCGAGAGCGTGGCACACGAGCACGACGACCACGGCGGTGACGGCGGTGACGGCGGCCACGACCACTCCGCGATGATGCCGGACGGGATCGCGCTGGCCGAGGGTGCCGAGGATCGCGACGGCCTGGAGATGGACGAGCTCCACCTCCCCCTGGGACCCGTGCTCTCGCACTGGCCCGCTGGTGTGGTCCTGCGCCTCACCCTGCACGGTGACGTCGTGGCCGATGCCGAGGTCGAGCAGCTCGCGACGTCGCGAGCCGAGCAGCCGGACGACGCGGTCGTGCGGGCCGCGCGCCTGCTCGACGCCGCGGGCTCGGTGCTGGCACTCGCCGGCCTGCCAGCAGGGTCCGCACGAGCACGACGCCTGCGTGACCGTTGCCTCGACGGCGAGCTGGAGGGCGGCGAGGAGGTCGCCCGGCTCGGCGCCCGCGTCGGCCGGCAGCGGACGTTGCGCTGGGTCCTGCACGGACTCACGGCCGATGGCAGCCACGGCGGGTCCGAGGAGCTGCACGACCGGCTCACGGGTCTGTTCGAGCGCGCGCGGGCCGAGCTCGACCGGGAGGCGACGCGCCACGTGACGCGCGGTGCCCAGGCGCTTCCCACGCTCGTCCGGGGGATGGAGCTGGCCGAGGTGCGGCTGTGGCTGGCAGCCATGGCGCCGGACCTGGCCGAGCACGAGCTCTCGGGGGTGGCGGATGGCTGAGTCCTTGTCCCTGGGCTACACGGTCCCGGTGCTCCTGGGGCTCGCGGCGGTCGCGCTGTCGGCGGCCGCACTCTCCGCAGCCCTCGAGGCCCGCGACCGTGGCCTGTCCGTCCGATCGGGCCTGCTGGTCCCGGTCCGCGAGACCGCCCGCCTGCTGCGCCAGCGTCCGCGGCGCACGGTCTCGGCCGACCGGCTGCTGTGGCGATCCGCCTCCTCGGCAGTGATCCCGCTGGCGGTCCTGATCGTGGCCTTCGTGCCGCTGGGCTCCCATGCGCTGGTGGACCACCCGCTGGGGGTGGTGTGGGTCAATGCGCTCGACGTGGCGGCGTGGGCGGTGATGTGGCTGCTGGGCTGGGGGGCGAACTCCCTCACCGGTCTGGTGGGCGGCTACCGGTTCCTGGCCCTCGCGCTGGCCTACGAGCTCCCGCTGATGTTCGCGCTCACCGCACCGGCGATCGCGGCGGGCAGCCTGGACCTGGCCGAGATCTCTGCCGCCCAGGGTGGGTTGTGGTTCGTGGTGTGGGCGCCGGTGGCGTTCGCGGCGTACTGCTGGGGGGTGCTGGGCTTCTCGGTCCGACCCCCGATGGACCCCGGTGCCGGCGCGGACGTGAGCGGGGGGCTCCTCGCCGAGCTTGCCGGTGTGGATCGTCTGCTGGTGCTGGCGGGCCGCCACGCCCTGCTGGTCGCAGGCTCGGCGGTAGCGGTCCCTCTGTTCCTCGCCGGGGGCGCCGGCCCGCTGCTCCCGGGTTGGATGTGGGTGTTGGTCAAGACCGTGGTCCTGAGCGGGATCCTCGTGCTGGCAGGGCGCAGGCTGCCGACCCTGAGACCCGACAAGCTCCTCGAGCTCGCCTGGGTGGTCGTGCTGCCCCTGGTGGTCGCGCAGGACCTGATCGTCTCCGTCATCGCTGTTGCCACCGGCTGAGTACGTCCGAGGAGTGGGAGATCCGATGAACGCGACCCTCGTCGACGTGGGCTTCTGGCTGTGCGCTGTCGTGTCCGTGGTGGCAGGCGGGCTGGTCTTCTACGTCGACTCGATGGCCCGGGCCACCTACGCGCTGGCGGCCTCGTTCGTCGCCGTCGGCGTGGCCCTGCTGCTGATGGGGCAGGCCTACATGGGCGTGATCGTGATCTTGATGATGGTCATGGAGATGGCGGTGATGGCGGTCTACATGGTCATGTTCATGGGGATGAACCCGGCCCTGATGCCGATGAGCATGGTGCACTCGCACCGCGCCTCGATCGCGGCCGGTGTCGGGACCTTCCTGCTCCTGGGCGCCGGTGCGGTGCTCGTGCCGTGGCCCACTCGCCGGGGCGAGCCCACGGGAGACGTCACGGCGGCGCTGGGGAGGGCGATCATGGAGTCGCACATGATCGTGATGATCGCGATGGGCCCGGTGATGGTCGCCACGATCGTCGCCGGCGTCGTCCTCTCCTCACACCGCACCCGCTACGACCGGCTCGGCGACGACCTCGACCGTCGGCCCGCCGACGACCCGCAACCAGGGGGTGTCGGTCGATGACGCTCGAGACCGTGCTGCTGGTGGCCTCGGCGCTGATCGCGGTGGGCGTGTACGGCGCGCTCTCGCAGCAGGTGGTCGTGATGGTCATGATGGGACTGGAGCTGATGATCAACGGCGTCATCCTGGCCGCAGGCGGGTTGTGGTGGTTCCTCGCACCCGATCCCTCCGGACAGGTTCTGCTGCTCGTGGTGATCGCGGCGATGACCGTGGAGATGGCGATGGGCTTCGCCGTCGCCACCCTGCTGCACCGCCAGGCCGGGCACGACATGACCGACATGGCCGCGGAGCTGCACGGCTGATGCTCGAGCTCACTCTCGTCGCCGTCGTCGCGCTGCCGGCGGTCATCGGCGCGCTGCTGGTGCTGGCCGGCCCGGCGGCGGATCGGTTCGCCGCGGCGCTCGGGACCGGTGCGGCCGCGCTGCTGGCCGTGGCGTCGTTCGCGGTCTCCTTCCCCCGGGATCGCGACCCTCGGTCGCGATGCCGTTCATGGCCCACGCCGAGCTGGCTCTTGGCGTGGACGGCCTGGCGGCGCTGGTGCTGCCGTCGGTCGCGGTGGTCTCGGCACTCGTGTTGCTTGCTGCGGCCGGCACTCCCGAGCTCCGCACGGCGAGGTTCTACGGGCTGATGCTCCTCTTCGTCGCGGCGGCGACGATGACGGTGCTGGCCACGACGCTGCCCACGTTGCTGATGTCGTGGGAGGTGATGGGGGCGACGTCGTACGCGCTGATCGGCTACCACTGGCGCGACGGCGTGACGGTCAGCTCGGGCACGACGGCGTTCCTCACCACCCGGACCGCGGACCTCGGCCTCTACGTCGCGGCGGGTGCCGCACTGGCCGGGGGATCAGGGCTCGGGCTCGGTGCCCTGCCGGACGCCTCCAGCGGGTGGCGCGAGGTCGTGGCCGCTGGCCTGCTGGTGGCCGGGCTCGGGAAGGCGGCCCAACTGCCGTTCTCGTTCTGGCTCTCGCGTGCCATGCACGGTCCCAGCCCGGTCAGCGCCCTCCTGCACTCCGCGGCCATGGTCGCGATGGGCGGCTACCTGCTGCTGCGGGGGGCGCCGACCCTGGCGGCGACCGGCTGGGCCGACACGGTGACGGCCTGGGCCGGCGTCGCCACCGCGGTCCTGCTCGGTCTCGTCGCGCTGGCCCAGCGTGACCTCAAGCAGCTCCTTGCCGCCTCGACCGCCGCCCAGCTCGGCTTCGTGGTGCTGGCCGCCGGGGCCGGTGCGACCGCCGGTGGCGCCACCCACCTGGTCGCGCACGCTGCGGTCAAGGCCGGGTTGTTCCTCGCTGCCGGGATCTGGCTCGAGGCGCTCGGCACCAGGAGGCTGGCCTCCCTGGCCGGGGCGGCCAGGCTCTGGCCCGTGGTCGGTGCGTGCGCCGCGGCGAGCCTGCTCTCCCTCGCGGGGCTGCCCCCGCTGGCCCTGTGGGCGACCAAGGACACCGTGCTGGCCGCCGCGGCCGCGCAGTCGTCCGCCCTCTACGTGGGCGGGCTGCTCGCAGCGGCGCTGTCTGCCGCCTACGCCACCAAGGCGTTGGTCGTGCTGACCCGCCGCCTCCCCGACGGTGGGGGGTCGCAACGGGACGCGGCACGTGAGGGCACTCCGAAGGCGCCCGCGGCCGGGTGGCTCCCGCTCCTCCCGCTGGCGGCCGGCGCCCTCGTCCTCGGTGCCCTCGCGCTCCCGCTGCTGCGCCCCCGAGTGCACGAGCTCGTGGGCGGTGCGGCCACGGAGCCCAGCCCCCTCGAGCTGGTGACCTCCGCGCTGGTCGCGGTCGTGGTCGTCGTCGCGACGGTGGTGGCCATGCGTGCCCGGAGCCGACGGCTCACCCTGCCTCGGGTGCTCACGCACTGGCTGTTCCTCGAGAGGCTCGCGCACCGCGCCGTCGTCCGGCCGGTGGAGGGGCTCGCGCACCGGCTCGCCCACCTCGACGACGCCGTGCTGGACCGTGGCGTCGAGACGGCCGCGGGCGGCGCCGTGCGGCTGGGCCGAGCTGCCGCGCTCCTCGACGACCGCGTCCTCGACGGCGGGGTGGCGGCGGTCGCCTCCGGCGTACGCCGGCTGGGCGGGCTGGCCTGGAGACCTCAGACCGGACAGCTGCACCAGTACTACCTCCAAGCACTGGCCGTGCTGGCTGTCCTCGTCCTCGTCCTCGTCCTCGTGAGGTGAACGTGCTCTCAGTCCTGGTCTTCCTTCCCCTCCTGGCGGCCGCCGGGCTGCTGGTCCCGCGGATCGGTGCCCGTGTCGCGCGCTACGTCCTCGTCGCGGTCGCGGCAGCCGAGCTGGTGCTCGCCTGCCTGGTGTGGGCGAGGTACGCGACGCCCGCGACGGGTGCGTTGGCGATGGAGGAGCGGGCCCGGTGGATCCCGGGGGTGGGGTCGAGCTACCACGTCGGCGTCGATGGCCTGTCCCTGCCGCTGGTGGTGATGACCACGCTCGTGTTCCTGGCCTGCGCGGTCTTCGCCGTCAGGGAGCAGCGCAGCCCCCGGCTGCAGGCGGCACTGTTCTTGTTCCTCGAGGCGGTCTGCCTGGGGCTCTTCGTCTCCGCGGACCTGATCTTGTTCTTCGTCTTCTTCGACCTCTCGATCGTGGGCATGTACTTCTCCATCAGTGCGTGGGGACACGGGAACGCCGCCCGCTCGGCCCTGAAGTTCTTCCTCTACACCTTCCTCGGCTCGCTGGCCCTGCTGCTGGGTTTCGTGGGCCTCTACGTCGCCTCCGCCCCGCACACCTTCGACATGGTCGAGCTCGCCGCCCATCCGCCGCTCCAGGGCCACGGCGTCGCCGGCGGTCTGGTGCTGGCGGCGCTGCTGCTGGGGCTGGCCGTGAAGACCCCCACCTTCCCGTTCCACACCTGGCTTCCCCCCGCGCACAGCGACGCCCCCGCGATCGGGTCGGCGGTCCTGGCGGGCGTGCTGCTGAAGATGGGCACCTACGGCTTCGTCCGGATCGCGATGCCGATGTTGCCCGACGCCTGGCGGGCCTGGGCCTGGGTCGTGATCGCGGTCGGGATCGTCTCCGTGCTCTGGGGGGCTCTCGTGGCGTTCGGCCAGACCGACCTGAAGCGGATGATCGCCTACACCTCGGTCAACCACATGGGCTACGTCGTGCTCGCTGTCGGTGCGGCCGGGGTGCTGGCCGACGGCGCGGACCAGGCACGCCAGGTGGCGGTGACCGGAGCGGTCACCCAGATGGTGAGTCACGGCCTGCTCACCGCGGCCCTGTTCCTGCTCGCAGGCAGCATGTTCGAGCGCACCGGCAACTACGACCTCGACGGCTACGGGGGCCTGGCCGCGAGTGCTCCGCGCTACGCGACGCTCTTCACGGTGGCTGCGTTCGGCTCTCTGGGGCTGCCTGCGCTCTCCGGCTTCATCGCCGAGTTCCAGATCTTCGCCGGCAGCATTGCCACGGTGCCTGTCACCGCGGTGGCGGTCCTCGGGATCCTCATCACCGCGGCGCTGTTCCTGCGTGCGCTGCAGCGTGTGTTCACCGGCCCGACCCGTGGCCTCTCGGTCGGCTTCTCCGACGTCACGACGAGGGAGTGGGCACCGGTCGCGCTGCTGCTGGCCACCTCGCTGTTCATCGGGGTGCTGCCGCGCACCTTGCTGGACGTCATCGAACCCGGTGCCGCCGTCCTCGCGCACCTCGTGGGGCGGTGAACGCGAGCGATGGGGACTGACCTGCTGGCCCTGCTGCCCGAGGCACTGCTCTTCCTGGGTGGGATGCTCACGCTGATCGGTGGGTCGTTCATGCCCCGGACGCGCCAGTGGCCGATGAGCGTGGTGGCGGCGGTGGCCACGGTGGCCAGCCTGGTGGCGGGCCTGACGGCGTGGGTCGGTGGTCCCACGACCGCGTTCTCCGGCACCTTTGCCGTCGACACCTCGACCGGGGCTGCCCGCGCCACCGTGACCGTGTCGCTCCTGCTGGTCCTGCTCATCGCCTCGGGAGACGCGCGCGATCATCCTCGAGAGAGCGAGACCTACAGCCTGCTGCTCTTCGGCGGAGCCGGCACCCTCCTGCTCGCCGGCTCCACCGACGTCGCGGTGCTGGTGGTGGCGTTCCTGCTCTCCAGCATCCCCCTCTACGGGCTCGTCGGGATCCTCGCCCGCCCGGACTCCCCGGAAGCGGCGCTGAAGACCTACCTGTTCGGCGCCCTGTTCGGCATCCTGCTGATGCTCGGCACCGTCCTGCTCTACGCCCTCGCCGGTCACGCCGGCTACGCGGCGCTCGGAGCCGAGCTCCCCGACGCTCCCGCCGCGGCCGTGAGCGCCGGCGCCATCCTGGTGCTGACCGGCCTGCTGTTCAAGGCCGGCGGCGTCCCGGGCCACTTCTGGGTGCCGGATGCGACCCAGGGTGCCTCGGTGACGGCCGCAGCCTTCCTCACGACCGTGCCCAAGATCGGGGCGCTCGTCGCGCTCACCCGGTTCGTGGGGGTGCTGCCGGGGGAGGTGCGCTGGGCCACGGTGCTGGGGATCCTTGCGCTGGCCAGCATGACCATCGGCAACCTCGCGGCCCTGGCCCAGAACGACGTACGCCGGCTGCTGGGCTGGTCGACCGTCAGCCAGGTGGGCTACCTCCTCGCCGCCGCGGCCGTGACCAGGACCAGCGACCAGGGTCAACCCGCGCTGCTGTTCTTCCTGGCCGGCTACGCCCTCACGAACCTGGCAGCGTTCGCGGTCGCGGCTGCGGCGCCCGGACGCCGCTCGCTCGAGGACTGGGCCGGCTTCGCCTCCGCACGTCCCGGGCTCGGCGCCGCCCTCGTCGTGGCGCTGCTCGGACTCGTCGGCACGCCGCCGACTGCGGTCTTCGTCGGCAAGCTCACCACGATGGGGGCGACCTGGGACGGCGGTCTGGCTTGGCTCGCGGTCGCCCTCGCTCTGAACACGGTGGTCAGCCTCTTCTACTACCTGCGCTGGATCCGGGCCGCCCTCCGTCCGGCCGCCCCGCGCGGCGGAGTCGCAGACCACGGGGGGAGCGGCTCCGGTGCCGCCACGGCCGCCGTCGCGGCCGCCTCGGCCACCATCGTGACGGGCCTGGTCGCGGGACCGCTCTGGCACGTTCTCGGCTGACCCAGGCACAGCGCGGCCTCGACAGGCCTCTGCGGCGGGGGCAGGCTGGTAGGCGTGCGTCGACTTCCGCCACCAGTGGTGGCCCTGGGTGCCGCGGTGGCACAGCGCCTGCTCTCGGGCGCGTCCCCGCGACCGAGCACGGGGCGTGCCGTGGTGGCGGCCACCGTCTCGCTGGCGTCGGTCTCCCTGGCCGGCGCGGCAGCGAGCCTGTTTCGTCGCAGTGGCACCACCCTCGAACCGCTGCACCCCGAGCAGGCGTCCGTGCTGGTCACGAGCGGCGCCTACACGATCAGCCGAAACCCCATGTATGTCGGCCTGGCGGGGTTGCTGGCGGCACAGGCTGTCTGGCGAGGCTCCTGGGTCGCGGTTCTCCCGCTGGCGGGCTTCGTGGTTCTCCTCGACCGCTCACAGATCCAGGCGGAGGAAGCGGCCCTGCTCGAGAAGTTCGGGCCGGAGTACAGCGCCTTCCGCGCAGCGTCGCCCCGGTGGTTGGACCGGAGGTCCTTCGAGTCCACCTAGCCCGTCGGTCCGCAGCCGGTGGCAGTGCATTTCTCCAAGCAGCCTTGTGTAAACTCTGGTCGCGTGACGTACGTAGCGGCCGGCCGTGGGTCCACACTCGCGTGAGCCCCACATCGAGCGAGACCTCACCCCGACGCGACCAGGTGTTGCGCACGCTCCGGGAGGCCTCGGGTGCCGTGAGCATCGCCGAGGTCGCGCGGCTGCTCGAGATCCATCCGAACACGGTTCGATTCCACCTCGACCGTCTGGTCGAGCACGGTCTGGTGGAGCAGGTCCCGGTCGCGCCCCGTGGGCCCGGCCGTCCGCCCTCGATGTTTCGCACGGTGGCCCGGATGGATCCCGGTGGCCCGCGCGACTACCGGGTGGTGGCCGAGATCCTGAGTGAGGGACTGGCCGCCGGCGAGCAGGCGAGCGAGCGTGCCACGACGTACGGCCGAGCCTGGGGCAGGGCCCACGCAGGGCCCCCAGACCGGCAAGGAGCACCGCGTGCCTCGGTGGCGGTGGAGCGGATGGTGGCCCTTCTCGACGAGCTCGGCTTCGCGCCCGAACGCGACGACACCGAGGGCGACCACCTCCGGATCGGGCTGCGACACTGCCCCTTCCTCGAGCTGGCGGAGTCTCGACCGGAGGTGATCTGCCCCGCCCACCTGGGCCTGATGCAGGGGGTGGCGGAGGGGTGGCAGGCTCCGTTCACCGTCGACCGGCTCGACCCGTTCGTCGAACCAGACCTGTGCCATGTCCACCTCCGCCCTCAGGGCCCGGTCGGATGAGCGCGGCAGCAGCGATCGCGGCGGCGGTGACGTTCGTCTGGCTGGGCATGGTGCTGTCGATCTCGTTCCTGGAGGCTCCGCTGAAGTTCCGCGCCCCGGGGGTGACCCTGCCGATCGGGCTCGGGATCGGGCGACTGGTGTTCAAGGCCTTGAACGCCTGCGAGGCGGTCTTCGCGCTCGCGCTGGTCCTGGTCGTGGTCCTCGACCCGCCACGCGTCGGGGCGACGGTCGGACTCGCGGTCGCGGTGGCGTGCCTCGCCGGCCAGCTGGTCGCGGTTCGTCCACGACTGACGCGGCGCTCCGACGCCGTCCTGGCCGGACGGGACGAGGCGCGCTCGCACGCCCACCACGCCTACGTGGTCCTCGAGCTCGTCAAGGTCGTCGCACTGCTCCAGGGCGGCATCGCGCTGCTCACGTCGTGACCGCCCCGATCGTCTTGCACATCTAGTGAAAGGTATGACCGATCATGGACAACACCTCCTTGGACGAGCTGGCCGAGGACCTGCTCGGCCGTGCCCGCGCAGCGCACAGCGGCCGGGCCGCACACACCGTGTTCGGCGGCGTCGGCCACCAGCTGCGCCAGACCGCCATCGCCCTGCTGGCCGGCCACGAGCTCTCCGAGCACAACAGCCCGGGAGAGGCGACCCTCCACGTCCTCCACGGCCGGGTGCAGCTCAGCAGCGGGTCGGGTTCGGTGGACGCCAGCTCGGGCGACTTCGTCACGATCCCGCCCGAGCGGCATGCGCTGGCCGCACTCGACGACGCCGTGGTGCTCCTCAGCGTGGTGGCTCGATGACGGCCCGCGTCCCGCTCGGAGGCTGATCCAGCGGAGGCAGCACGAGCCGGCACGCACCCCGCTCGGCGAACGGCACCAGCGCACTCCCCGCCGGGTCGGCCCCGCACTCGGTCAAGGTGCCTCTGACGATGCCGAGGTGCACCGCGCACACGACCTCCGGATGCCGGTGTGCGGCCTCGAGCAGCGGGCAGCGGGTCAGCCGGACCTCTGCGGGGCGTTCCGGGACGGACTCGGGCGCGAACCCCAGGTCGTCGAGGAGGCGAAGCACCTCCTCGCGTGCGGCACCGGGGGAGCGGGGGGTGACACCCCGGTCCCGGGCCAGCTCGCGGCCCCACTCCTGCCCGGCGCGGGCTGCCGCCCGGGCCGGGTCCTCGCTGGTGCGGGCGACAGTCGCAGCCAGGGCCGTCGCGAGCCCGGCGTACTCCGAACCCGCCGGCTCCTCCTCGCTCAGCTCGTAGAGCCACGCCGGGCGCCCGCGCCCGGCCGGCACCGCCCGGTGACGCCGGACCAGGCCACGCCGCACGAGCGCTGTCAGGTGCTCGCGCAGCGTGTTCTCGTGCAGGCCCGTCGCGGCCACCAGGCTCGCGACGCTCAGCGGCTCGGGTTGGTCGCGCAGCCGATCCAGGACCGTTGCCCGGGCGGCCGACAGGGGGTGTGTCGCGGTGGCGCCGCGCGGGCCACGGCGCGAGACTGAGCCCCGACGATTTTCCACGGAATGAAGTGTAGTAAATATGGGGTCGGCCACCGTCGGGGCCGTTCCCAGAAGAGGAGCCGCGAGATGAACGGTCGAGGTTCATGACGACCACCCGACCCACCCGGGTCGAGACCAGCGACAGCGTCAGGTCGCCGTGGCTGATGTTGGCGTTGGCCACCGTCGGGTTCGCCATCAACTTCTGGGCCTGGGCCCTGCTCAGCCCGCTCGGCCCGGTGTTCCGCGACAACGGCACCCTGGGCTCGCTCACCGAGTGGCAGGTCTCCCTGATCGTGGCCGTGCCGGTCATCGTGGGCTCCCTCGGGCGGATTCCCGCCGGCGCACTGACCGACAAGTTCGGCGGGCGGGAGATGTTCGTGCTCGTCTCGCTCGCGACCATCGTGCCGATCCTGTTCATCGGCTTCTACGGACAGACCAACTACGCCGCGCTGCTCGTGGGCGGGTTCTTTCTCGGCATCTCGGGAACCTCCTTCGCCGTCGGTGTCCCGTTCGTCAACGCCTGGTTCCCGCCGGCACGGCGAGGCCTGGCCGTGGGGATCTTCGGTGCCGGCATGGGCGGCACCGCGATCAGCGCGCTCACCACGGTCAAGCTCTACACCAACGTCGGCGACAAGGCGCCATTCCTGTTCGCGGCCGCGGCCCTGGCCGTCTTCGCGGTCGCGGGGTGGCTCCTGCTCGAGGACGCGCCGGGGCGGCAGGCACCGAGCTCCTCGCTGGCTGCCCGGCTGAAGGCGAACGCGGGTCTGCCGATCGCGTGGCAGGCCTGCATCCTGTACGCGGTCGCGTTCGGTGGGTACGTCGCCTTCTCGGTCTACCTGCCCGCCTACCTCAAGACCGCCTACGACCTCACCCCCGCCGACGCCTCGAACCGGATGGCCGGCTTCGTGGTCCTTGCGGTGATCATGCGCCCGGTCGGGGGCTGGCTGGCCGACCGGCTCGGCCCCATCCCGGTCCTGGCGGGCGGTTACCTCGTGGTCGTGGCCGGCGCCGCCGTCGCAGCCACCACACCGGTCCTCGAGCCCGTGGGAGCGATCGCCTTCCTGGCCATGGCCATGGCGCTGGGCTCTGGGACCGGTGCCACCTTCGCGCTGATCGCCAAGGTGACCGACCCCTCCCGGGTCGGCGGCGTGACCGGCCTGGTCGGAGCCGCCGGCGGTCTGGGCGGCTTCGTCCCCCCGCTGATCATGGGCTACGTCTACGGCCGCACCGACTCCTACGCGATCGGCCTGGTGCTGCTGTCGGTCACCGCGGCCCTGACCCTGTTGTTGACGCTGACCGTCGTGCGCCGGACGGCGCGGCGACACGACGAGGAGCTGGCCACCGCATGACGAACACCCAGGACGGTCCGAACAGCAAGGCCGGCAAGGCCGGCGAGGCCGGCACGGGCCGCCCTGGTCACCCGGGTCTGGAGGGCCCGCTGAGCGAGGCCCTGCTGCGCACCCGTCGCTACTTCACCAGGGCCACGGTCTCCGAGGACCTCCGGACGCTGACGAAGCGAGGTGGCCGTGAGGCCGACGACTTCTACCGGGACCGGTGGAGCCACGACAAGGTGGTGCGCTCCACCCACGGGGTGAACTGCACCGGGTCGTGCTCGTGGAAGGTCTATGTCAAGGACGGGATCATCACCTGGGAGACCCAGCAGACCGACTACCCGTCGGTCGGTCCGGACTCCCCGGAGTACGAACCCCGCGGCTGCCCGCGCGGTGCCGCGTTCTCCTGGTACACCTACTCCCCGACCCGGGTGCGCTACCCCTACGTTCGCGGCGTGCTCCTCCAGATGTTCCGCGAGGCCAAGTCCCAGCACGACGGCGACCCGGTCAAGGCCTGGGCCCACATCGTCGAGAACCCCGCGCGCGCCAAGGCCTACAAGTCCGCGCGCGGCAAGGGCGGGCTGGTCCGCGCGAGCTGGGACGAAGCGGTCGAGATCGCCGCCGCGGCGCACGTGCACACGATCCAGCGGTGGGGCCCCGACCGCGTGGCCGGGTTCTCACCGATTCCCGCCATGTCGATGGTCTCCCACGCCTCCGGCGCGCGGTTCATGCACCTCATCGGTGGCTCCATGCTGAGCTTCTACGACTGGTACGCCGACCTGCCGGTCGCCTCACCGCAGGTCTTCGGTGACCAGACCGACGTGCCGGAGTCCGGTGACTGGTGGGACGCGGGCTACCTCATCATGTGGGGCTCCAACGTCCCCGTCACCCGGACCCCGGACGCCCACTGGATGACCGAGGCGCGCTACCGCGGCCAGAAGGTCGTCGCGGTGGCACCGGACTACGCCGACAACGTCAAGTTCGCCGACGAGTGGCTCCCGGCCAACCCGGGCACCGACGGAGCGCTCGCGATCTCGATGGGTCACGTGATCCTCAAGGAGCACTTCGTCGACCGCGAGACGCCGTACTTCCACGACTACACCAAGCGCTACACCGACCTGCCGTTCCTGGTGAAGATCGACGTCGACGAGCAGGGGACGCACCGGCCCGGGAAGTTCCTGACCGCCGAGGACCTCAGCACCCACCGCGAGGACGAGAACGCCGCCTTCAAGACCGTCCTGATCGACTCGGCCACCGATGCGCCCGTGGTGCCCAACGGCAGCCTGGGACACCGCTTCGGCGCCGAGGGGGAGGGCCGGTGGAACCTCGACCTCGGCGAGCTCGATCCTCGTCTGACGCTCGCCGGGCCGGGTGCCGAGTCGGTCGAGCTCGAGCTGCCCCGGTTCGACAACCCCGACGGTGTCGCCCACACCCTTCGCCGGGGTGTTCCGGTGCGCACCGTGGAGGGCCACCTGGTCACCACGGTGCTGGACCTGATGCTCGCCCAGTACGGCGTCGGTCGTCCCGGGCTCCCAGGAGAGTGGCCGACCGGCTACGACGACGCCGACGCGCCGGGCACCCCGGCCTGGCAGGAGAGGTTCACCGGGGTCCCCGGCTCGGCGGCCGCCCGGATCGGTCGGGAGTTCGCCCAGAACGCCGAGGAGTCCCAGGGCCGCTCGATGATCCTGATGGGCGCCGGCACCAACCACTGGTTCCACTCCGACACGATCTACCGCGCGTTCCTGGCGCTCACGACGCTCACCGGCTGCCAGGGCGTCAACGGGGGAGGATGGGCGCACTACGTCGGCCAGGAGAAGGTCCGCCCGATCACCGGCTACAACCAGGTGGCCAACGCCCTGGACTGGAGCCGGCCGCCCCGCAACATGATCCAGACGGCGTACTGGTACCTGCACACCGACCAGTTCCGCTACGACCAGTTCGGCGCCGACACCCTCTCGGCGCGCACCGGTCAGGGCCAGCTGGCCGGCAAGAGCACGGCGGACGTCATCGCGCAGAGTGCCCGGATGGGCTGGTCACCTTCCTATCCGACGTTCGACAAGAACCCGCTCGAGATCACCGAGGAGGCCGCCGCGACCGGCCGCAGCGTGGCGGAGCACGTGGTCTCCGGGCTCAAGGACGGCAGCCTCCGGTTCGCCTGCGAGGACCCCGATGCGCCGGAGAACTTCCCGCGGATCCTCTCCATCTGGCGGGCGAACCTGCTCGGCTCCTCCGCCAAGGGCAACGAGTACTTCCTCAAGCACCTGCTCGGCACCGACTCCTCGGTGCGGGCCACCGAGACACCCGAGGGGCTGCGGCCCCGCGACGTCACGTGGCACGAGCAGGCGCCCGAGGGCAAGCTCGACCTGCTGATGACCCTCGACTTCCGGCAGACCTCGACCACGGTCTTCTCCGACGTCGTCTTCCCCGCCGCCACCTGGTATGAGAAGCACGACCTGAACACGACCGACATGCACCCGTTCGTGCACTCGTTCAACCCGGCCATCGCACCGCCCTGGCAGACCCGCACCGACTGGGACACGTGGCGGGCGATCGCGGCCAGGTTCAGCGAGCTCGCCGGACCACGGCTGGGCACCCGACGCGACGTCGTCGCCGTCCCCCTCATGCACGACACCCCGGACGCGATGGCCAACCCGCACGGGATGGTCGCGGACTGGAGGGCCGGCGACTGCGAGCCGGTGCCGGGCCGCACCATGCCCAAGCTGGTCGAGGTCGAGCGCGACTACGGGGCCGTGAGCGAGAAGATGAACGCGCTCGGGCCCCTGATGGACACCCTGGGGGCGGCCACGAAGGGGGTCACCTTCGAGCTCGGGAAGCAGGTCGACTACCTGCGGGCGAAGAACGGCGCGGTACGCGGCGGCGTCGCGAACGGCCGCCCCTCGTTGGTGCGCGACGTGCACGTGTGCGAGGCGATCCTGGCACTGTCGGGGACCACCAACGGCCACCTCGCGGTGCAGGGGTTCAAGCAGCTCGAGAAGCGCACCGGCCATCAGCTGCACGACCTCGCCGCCGAGCACGAGGGCAAGCAGGTCAGCTTCGCCGACACCCAGGCCGCCCCCGTCCCGGTGATCACCTCGCCGGAGTGGTCGGGCTCGGAGTCCGGGGGCCGGCGCTACTCCCCGTTCACCATCAACGTGGAGCGGCTCAAGCCCTGGCACACGCTGACGGGGCGCATGCACTTCTACCTCGACCACGACTGGATGACCGAGCTGGGCGAGGGGTTGCCGGTCTTCCGGCCGCCGCTCAACATGGGGGCGCTGTTCGCCGAGCCGGCGATCGGGGACGTCGCCGGCCCCGGGGACGCCGCGGTCGAGGGGGTGACCGTTCGCTACCTGACCCCGCACAACAAGTGGTCGATCCACAGCGAGTACCAGGACAACCTGTTCATGCTCTCGCTCTCGCGAGGTGGCCAGAGCATCTGGATGAGCGACCGCGACGCGGCCAAGGTCGGCGTCGAGGACAACGACTGGATCGAGGCGGTCAACCGCAACGGCGTCGTCGTGGCCCGCGCGATCGTCTCCCACCGGATGCCCGAGGGCACGGTCTACATGCACCACGCCCAGGACCGGCTGATCGACGTACCGCTCGCAGAGACCTCGGGCCAGCGCGGCGGCATCCACAACTCGCTGACCAGGCTCCTGATCAAGCCCAGTCACCTCATCGGCGGCTACGCCCAGCTCTCCTGGGCCTTCAACTACATCGGTCCGACCGGCAACCAGCGCGACGAGGTGACGGTCATCCGCCGCCGCTCGCAGGACGTGACCTACTGACATGGGGGAGTGCTGAGATGCGCGTGATGGCTCAGATGGCCATGGTGATGAATCTCGACAAGTGCATCGGGTGCCACACCTGCTCGGTGACCTGCAAGCAGGCGTGGACCAACCGGACCGGCACGGAGTACGTGTGGTTCAACAACGTGGAGACCCGCCCCGGCCAGGGATACCCGCGGACCTATGAGGACCAGGAGGAGTGGAAGGGCGGGTGGGAGCTCAACAAGCGAGGTCGTCTCACGCTCAAGGCGGGCGGTCGGTTCAAGAAGCTCGCCACGATCTTCTCCAATCCCAAGCTGCCCTCCATCGCGGACTACTACGAGCCCTGGACCTACGACTACTCCACCCTGACCGACGCCCCAGCCCAGCAGCACACCCCGGTCGCGCGACCCCAGTCGCTGCTGACGGGCAAGAACATGAAGGTCGAGTGGTCCTCGAACTGGGATGACAACCTCGGCGGCTCCGCAGCCACCAAGGAACGCGACCCGATGCTGACCAGGATCGCTGACAAGGTGAAGTTCGAGTTCGAGCAGACGTTCATGTTCTACCTGCCGCGGATCTGCGAGCACTGCCTGAACCCCTCGTGCTCCGCGTCCTGTCCCAGCGGCGCGATCTACAAGCGCGAGGAGGACGGGATCGTCCTGGTGGACCAGGACCGGTGCCGCGGATGGCGGATGTGCGTCTCCGGGTGCCCGTACAAGAAGGTCTACTTCAACCACAAGACCGGCAAGGCCGAGAAGTGCACGTTCTGCTTCCCACGCATCGAGGTCGGACTCCCGACCGTGTGCGCCGAGACCTGTGTGGGGCGGCTGCGCTACATCGGCCTGATCCTCTACGACGCCGACCGCGTGCTCGAGGCCGCGTCGGTGAGCGACGACCACGACCTCTACGAGGCCCAGCGCTCGCTCCTGCTCGACCCGAACGACCCTGAGGTCATCGCGGCGGCCGAGCGTGACGGCATCCCCCACGACTGGCTGCAGGCCGCGCAGCGCTCACCGATCCATGCGCTGATCAACGTCTTCAAGGTGGCGCTCCCGTTGCACCCGGAGTACCGCACGATGCCGATGGTCTGGTACATCCCGCCGCTCTCCCCGGTGGTCGACGTGGTCAAGGACACCGGGTACGACGCCGAGGACAAGGCCAACCTGTTCGCGGCCATCGACGCGCTGCGGATCCCGGTCGAGTACCTCGCCGAGCTCTTCACCGCCGGCGACGTCACGGTCGTCGACGGCGTCTTGAAGAAGCTCGCAGCGATGCGCTCCTACATGCGCGACATCACCATGGGCCGCGACCCCGACGGCTCCATCCCCGAGTCCGTGGGGATGGGCCAGGAGGAGATGTACGACATGTACCGCCTGCTGGCGGTCGCGAAGTACGACGAGCGCTATGTCATCCCGCCCGCCCACGCCGAGCAGGCCCACTCCCTGGAGGAGCTCGGCACCGAGTGCGCCGTCTCGGAGTACGGGGGCGGCAACCCGGAGGTGTTCGGCGAGGGGTCGGGTGGTCTGACCCCCCTCGCGGTCGAGAACTTCCAGATGCTGCGGGACCGGCAGACCTCCGACACGGTCGCCTCGCCGTCGGACAAGACGACCCGGGTGAATCTCCTCAACTGGGACGGCAAGAGCGCTGCGACCGGCCTGTTCCCGCCGCGTCCGGACGGACCCGAGACCCGCGCCGAGGGCAGTCCGCCCGAGGCCGGCGACGACGGCTCGACGGGTCCCGGCGGCACCGGTGGACCCAGCGGCGGGGCAGACCTGCGATGAGGCTGACCAGACCCCGAGCGAACCGAGCGCGCCGACAGGACGGGCTGACCGACGAGCAGCTCAGCGCCGCCTGGCAGGCGGCCTCGCTGCTGCTGGACTACCCCGAGGCCGACCTGCTGGGGCAGCTGGACGTGCTGGACCGGGTAGCGGCCGGCCTGCCCGGCTCGGTGGGGGAGCCGCTGGCCGCATGCGTGGCGCGCCTGGCCGAGGCCACGCTGGGCGAGCTCCAGGAGGACTACGTCGACACCTTCGACAACCGCCGTCGACACAACCTCTTCCTCACCTACTTCGCCCACGGCGACACCCGGAAGCGCGGCCTCGCCCTGCTGCGGTTCAAGCAGACCTACCTCCACGCGGGCGTGCAGCTCGACGACTCGACCGCGGCCGGGGGGGAGCTGCCCGACCATCTCTGCGTGGTCCTGGAGTTCGCCGCCACCGTCGACCGGCAGGCAGGCCGCCAGCTGATGCTCGACCACCGCGCCGGGCTCGAGCTGCTGCGGCTCTCGCTGACGGAGGCGGGCTCGCGCTGGTCCGGCGCCGTCCGGGCGGTCACCGCCTCCCTGCCTGCGCTCGACGGCGACGAGATGGACGCCGTCCGCCGCCTGGCCGCCGAAGGCCCCCCGGCGGAGGAGGTCGGGCTCACGCCGTACGCCACCGCGATGTTCGACCCCGGGCCGGTGCAGCAGCCCGACTCCTCCGGCCCCGTGGTCCTCCCGATGCCGTCGTTCCCAGGAGCCCGCTGAGCATGGACGTCTTCTTGTGGGTGATCCTGCCCTACCTCTGCCTCACCACCTTCGTCGTGGGGCACTTCTGGCGCTACCGCTACGACAAGTTCGGTTGGACGACCCGGTCCTCCCAGCTCTACGAGGACCGGCTCCTGCGCCTGGGCTCGCCGTTGTTCCACTTCGGGATGCTCGGGGTCGTCGGCGGTCACGTCATCGGCCTGCTCCTCCCCCAGGCGTGGACCGATGCCATCGGGATCAGCCACGAGGCCTACCACCTGGTGGCGGTCGCGGGCGGTCTGGTCGCCGGCGTCATGGCCGTGGTCGGGATGGTGATCCTGATCTATCGTCGCCGCACCGTCGGCCCGGTCTTCTCCGCGACCACCCGGATGGACAAGGTGATGTATGCGTTCCTCGCGGTCGTGATCCTGCTCGGGATGTGGAACACCGTCGCCGGATCGATCATGACCATCGGCGGGGAGTACAACTACCGCGAGGGCGTCTCGGTCTGGTACCGCTCCTTCCTGGCCTTCCGGCCGGACGCCGGCCTGATGGCCCGGGCACCGTTGGGCTTCCAGCTGCACGCGCTGGTCGCCTTCGGTCTGTTCGCGCTGTGGCCCTTCACCCGGCTGGTCCACGTCTTCAGCGCACCCGTGGGCTACCTCACCCGCCCCTACATCGTCTACCGCAGCCGCGACGACCAGCTGGGCAGCCACCGGCCCCGGCGCGGCTGGGACCGAGTCTCACCATGAGCCGCCCCATGCGCCTCCCCAGTGGCGACGAGACCGACGTGCACCCGCACGAGGGCGCCGCCGAGGCCCGGACAACGGTCCGAGAGGCGATGCTTCGGCACCCGAAGACGCTGCCGGCCGATGCCCCGCTCGCCCAGGCACGCGCAGCCTTGAGCAACGACCACGTGCACATGGTGCTGCTGACCGAGGGCACCAGGCTCGTGGGGACCTTGACCCGCGCCGACCTGCCGCAGGCGGAGACCTCCGGTGCGGCACTGCGCTGGTCGAGGCTCGCGAGCCGGACGGTGTCGCCGGACGCTCCCACGAGCGTGGTGCAGCGCCAGCTGGTGGACCGCGGGATCCGCCGCGTCGCCGTGGTCGCCGTCGACGGGACGCTGCTCGGCCTGATGTGTCTCAAGCGCCGCCGGACCGGGTTCTGCTCCGACGCCGAGGTCGCAGCCCGCTCACGAGCCCGCGAGGAGCCCCGGCGGGCGCCTTCCGTAGGATAAAACGGATGAAACGCCCGCTCGTGTGCCATCATTGGGCCGGGGCTACGGCAGGCGGGTGCAGTGATACGACGAGACTTCTCGGCCATCCTGGAGGCGGCCGAGCACGGTGACGAGGACGCGTTCCGGTCCTTGTTCCGCTCTGTCCAGCCGGGGTTGCTGCGCTATCTCGGCGCGTTGGCCGGCCCGCTGGCCGAGGACATCGCCGCCGACACCTGGGTCGGCGTGGTGCGCAACCTGGGCGGTTTCACTGGTGACGAGTCGGGCTTCGACGCCTGGGTGTTCACGATCGCCCGGGCTCGGCTGCGCGACGAGCAGCGCCGGGTCTACCGCCGGCCGACCCCTGCTGGGATCGAGCACCCGCCTGCCCACGCTGCCCAGGCCGACCCCGACCTCGTCGAGCAGCAGGTGGACGAGGGGGTGGGAACCGCAGCAGCGCTGGCTCTGATCGCGACGCTGCCCCGGATCCAGGCCGAGGCCGTGCTGCTGCGCCACGTCGTGGGATTCGATGTCGCCGAGACGGCACGGATCATGGGCAAGCAACCGGGGGCGGTCCGGGTGGCCGATCACCGTGGCCTTGCCCGGCTGCGCAGCATGGTGGACTCCGAGGCCGTGGAGTCCACGGGCGGGACTGTAACGAATCTGAGGCTTCCGGCGATGGGTGAGGTGAGATGAACAGCGATTCTGGACTCCTGGCCAACCACCCGACCGGCGACCTGAGCGACGACCTGAGCGCCGACCTGAGCGACGACGGGGTCGCGTCCCTCCTGCGCGCCGCGGCTCCCGCTCGCCTCCTCGGCCCCCTGCCCGGTGAGGCGGAGGCGCTCGCCGCGTTCCGCGACAAGGATCGCGAGCCTGAACGCCCCCGCGTGCAGACGGCGCGCACCCCTGCCCGGGTCCTCGTCGCCACCGCCGCCGTCGTTGGTGTGGTCACCTGCGCGGGCGCCGCCGCGGCAGCCACCGGGACCTTGCCCGGCGCGGCCCAGCAGACCGCTCGCGACGTGCTGGCTCAGGTGGGAGTCACCGTGCCCGGCCCCAACGTCGCCTCGAAGGAGCACGCGGAGACCCGTGGCGAGTCCCAGCCCGGCCGGGCGACCCCGCCGCAGCTCGAGGACTCCTCGAAGCCGAGCGGAGGCTCCCACGACAAGGGCGCGGAGATCGCCAAGCTCGCCAAGACCACCACGGCCACCGGGGTCGAGAAGGGCGCCGCGGTCTCGACACAGGCATCGGACGCCAAGAGCCAGGCAGGCCAGCACGGCGAGCCGTCCACGCCGGGCTCGCAGGGCGCGGGGCACAAGCCGTCCACGCCGGGCTCGCAGGGCGCGGGGCACAAGCCGTCCACGCCGGGCTCGCAGGGCGCGGGGCACAAGCCGTCCACGCCGGGCTCGCAGGGCGCGGGGCACAAGCCGTCCACGCCGGGCTCGCAGGGCGCGGGGCACAAGCCGTCCACGCCGAAGCCGTCCACGCCGGGTTCCCAGGGCACGGGGCACAAGCCGTCCACGCCGGGTTCGAATCGACCCTGAGGCTCCGGGCCGAGCAGGCGGGGGATCGCGTGACCGCGCTCGGCTGATCTTTACCGATTCCAGACGATGGTCGATACTGCGAGTCGTGACCAGCCCCCGGAGATCGAGCACCTGCTGCGGGGCTGTTGCCGACGTGGACCAGCATCACCGGCGACGTGACCGCGGTGACCTGCTGGACCCGGTGCCCGACCAGCAGCCGACCAGACAGGAGAACCCCTGACGTGTCCGAGCACGGCAGCGAAAGCGAGAACCCGGTCATCGACTCCCCGACCCCGGAGACGAGTCGGCCCCGGAGCAACCAGGACTGGTGGCCCAACCAGCTCAACCTGCAGGTCCTCCACCAGCACTCGCCGCAGAGCAGCCCGCTGGGGCAGGACTTCGACTACGCCGAGGCGTTCGCGGACCTCGACGTCGAGGAGCTCAAGCAGGACGTGTTCGAGGTCATGACGACCTCGCAGGACTGGTGGCCGGCGGACTTCGGTCACTACGGCGGGCTGTTCATCCGGATGAGCTGGCACTCGGCCGGGACCTACCGGATCGAGGACGGCCGTGGTGGTGGCGGCGACGGCGCCCAGCGCTTCGCCCCGCTCAACAGCTGGCCGGACAACGCGAACCTCGACAAGGCCCGCCGCCTGCTGTGGCCGGTCAAGCAGAAGCACGGCGACAAGATCTCCTGGGCCGACCTGCTGGTCTTCGCCGGCAACTGTGCCCTGGAGTCCATGGGGGTGGAGACCTTCGGGTTCGGATTCGGGCGCGAGGACGTCTTCGCGCCGGAGGAGATCTACTGGGGCCCCGAGGACACCTGGCTGGGCGACGAGCGCTACAGCGGCGACCGCCAGCTCAGCAACCCCCTGGGCGCGGTCCAGATGGGGCTCATCTACGTCAACCCCGAGGGTCCGAACGGCACCCCCGACCCGCTGGCGGCTGCGCACGACATCCGCGAGACGTTCCGCCGGATGGCGATGAACGACGAGGAGACCGTCGCGCTCATCGCCGGTGGTCACTCGTTCGGCAAGACCCACGGTGCCGCCTCCGCCGAGTACGTCGGCCCCGAGCCGGAGGCGTGCCCGGTCGAGGGCCAGGGCCTCGGCTGGCGAAACACCCACGGCACCGGAACCGGCCCCGACACCATCACCAGCGGACTGGAGGTGACCTGGACGAGCACCCCGACGCAGTGGGGCAACGGGTTCTTCGAGAACCTCTTCGGCCATGAGTGGGAGCTCACCGAGAGTCCGGCAGGTGCCAAGCAGTGGGTGGCCAAGGACGCCGACGAGACCGTTCCGGACGCCTTCGACCCCGCGAGGAAGCGCCGCCCGACCATGCTGACGACAGATCTCGCGCTGCGCTTCGACCCGGCGTACGAGCAGATCTCGAGGCGGTTCTTCGAGAACCCGGCCGAGTTCGAGTCGGCCTTCGCCCAGGCGTGGTACAAGCTGCTGCACCGGGACCTGGGTCCGGTGTCGCGCTATCTGGGACCGTGGGTGCCCGAACCGCAGCTGTGGCAGGACCCCGTGCCCGCGGTCGACCACGAGCTGGTCACCGACGACGATGTCGCCGCGCTGAAGGCCAAGGTGCTCGCGTCCGGCCTGAGCGTGCCACAGCTGGTCCACGCTGCCTGGAGCTCCGCCGCCACGTTCCGTGGCACCGACAACCGAGGCGGTGCGAACGGCGCCCGCGTCCGGCTCGAGCCGCAACGGGGCTGGGAGGTCAACGACGGCGTGGAGGAGGTGCTGGCCACCCTCGAGACGATCCGGCAGGAGTTCGACGAGGCCCAGTCGGGTGGCAGGCGCATCTCCCTCGCCGACCTGATCGTGCTGGCCGGCTGTGCGGCGATCGAGAAGGCTGCCCGAGACGGTGGCCACGACCTCACCGTCCCGTTCACCCCCGGGCGCACCGACGCCTCCCAGGAACAGACCGACGTGGAGTCCTTCGCCGTGCTGGAGCCGAGAGCCGACGGCTTCCGCAACTACCTCCGCAGCGGTGAGAAGCTCTCCCCGGAGACGCTGCTCGTCGACAGGGCCTACCTGCTGGAGCTGTCGGCCCCGGAGATGACCGCCCTCGTCGGTGGCATGCGCGCCCTCGGCGCCAACACCGGTGGGTCGCCGCACGGGGTGCTGACCGACCGGCCGGGCACGCTCACGAACGACTTCTTCGTGAACCTGCTCGCACCAGGCACGGAGTGGAGGGCCTCCGGTTCCTGGGAGAACGTCTATGAGATCCGAGATCTCCGCGACGGCGAGGTGAGGTGGACCGCCACGGCGGTCGACCTCGTCTTCGGCTCGAACTCCCAGCTCCGGGCGATCGCGGAGGTGTACGGCGCCGACGGGGGTCAGAACCGGTTCGTCCGCGACTTCGTCCGTGCCTGGGACAAGGTGATGAGCCTGGACCGCTTCGACCTGCCCTGAACCGCGCGACGGGGAGCGCGTCCGTAGCCTGACGAAGCGTGGGACGTGCTGGGCCCGTGGACTCAGAGGAGGCCGCTGGTCAGCGCGTGGGAGACCGCGCTGGCTCGGGTGGGCTCGTTGAGCTTGGTCAAGATGTTGGCGACGTGACGGTGCACGGTGTGCCCGCTGAGCACCAGCACCTTGGCGACGTCGTCGTTGCTCAGCCCCTGCGAGACGAGCCGCAGCACCTCCACCTCGCGGGGTGTGAGCGGGTGGGTGGCGCGCGCGTGCATCGCGCCGGCGAGCCGGCGGGCGTGTGCCAGCCCGGCCGCGCCCGGCAGGCCGGCCAGGAGGGCGGTGGCCGCGTCGAGCTGTTCACCGGCCCCGCCCGGGTCCTGGGCCGACAGCCGGGACTCGGCGAGGGTCAGCCGCGCGTCCGCCTCGTCCTGCCGCAGGCCGGCCCGGTGATACCTGCGTACCGCCTCGTGGAGCAGGGCCGAAGCCTCGTCCGGCGGCGCCAGCGTCGCGTCGGCGGCCGCGGACATGGCCAGCAGCGCATCGGTGCGCACCACGGCCGCGGTGGCACGCAGCTCGTCGGCGGCCCGGACTGCTGCCGCACGCTCGCCCAGGGCCTGCGCGACGCGGACGGCGGGGAGCAGCACGTCGGCCCTGGCCAGTCGGTTCTCGAGGGGGAGGGCCAGCAGCAGGCCCTGCAGGGCGGCCCACGCCCCGGCTGTCTCACCGGTGGCCAGCTTGATGAGCGCACGGCCGATGAGCGCGACCGGGTCGAACTCCACCTGTCGGAAGAGCGCCTCGGCCTCGTCGAAGCGTCCCTGACGCCGGCGCAGCTCGCCCAGCTGGGCCACCGCCTCCACGCGCGAGGCCCGCGAGGAGCGTGCCAGCCCGGCCAGCGTCTCCATCAGCTCCGTCTCGGCCTCCGCCCAGGTCCCGCCGGCGATCTGGACCGAGACGTACTGGATGCGACACACGTTCAGCAGCGGGTCGAGGTCGCGGGCCCGGCAGATGGCCGCGACCCGGCGGCACCACTCCTCGGCGCGCGTGATGTCTCGGACGTTGTGGCACGCCGCGATCAGCCAGCACAACACCTTGCCCATCCACATCAGGTCGTCGACGTCCCCGGCGGTGGCCGCCGCAGCGGCCGCGTCCAGCAGTGGCATCCCGGTCTCGACCTCGCCTGCGCAGGTGAGCGCGAGGCCCTGGAGTGCCGACCCGACGATGGTGAGGTCGTCGTCGTCGGTCCGACGCCCGATGTCGGTGGCACACCTGGCGTGCGCGAGCGCGCGGGCCGGGTCCTGGTGCACCGCGAGGTCGAGCTCGGCCTGACGCACCGAGCACCAGCCGTGCTCGGCCCGCTCCTCGAGCCCCGCCAGCAGCTCCCTGGCGCGACCGAGCCAGCCCAGGGCGACCGACTCGCCCTGCCCGAAGAGAAGGGAGTCCCACGCCAGGGCGGTCGCCGCCCGCGCGGCCCCGACCGGGTCCTTGAGCTCGCGATGTCGACCGTAGGCCGTCTCGCGCGCCGCCAGGCAGGTCTCGGCCTCGTCGGTCCACCAGCACACCTGGGCCAGGCCCTCGTAGGCCCTCGGGTCCGCGTCCTGGTCGATGACAGCCCGGAAGGCGCTGCCCGCCAGGTCCCACGCCCCCGCGGTCAGCGCTGACTGGGCGATGTCAAGGGATGCCATCGATCTCAGTATGCGCCCGCGGTCGCGGCAGGGGTAGGCACGCGCCCTCCGGCCGTCGAGCTGCCGGCCCGGCGCCGAACGGCTCAGACGCCGACTCCGCCGGCCGCCAGGGCCTTGACGTCGGACGTGGTCAGCGGGCTGCCGGCGATCCCCCAGTCCCCGCTGTGTACCTCCTCGACCATGCACCACGTGACCGGGCGCATGTTCTCCCCCTCGACGTCGACCATCGCGTCGGTGAGCCGACGGACGATGTCCTGCTTCTGCTCGGCGGTGAAGACGTTCTCGATCACCTTGACCTGGATGAGCGGCATGGCGGTTCCTCTCTTCGTGCCCCCACGGCGTGGAGGCTCGAGCAACAGGCTGCCCTGGCGTGGTCCGCGCGGTCTTCGCCCGGACCGGCCATCTTCACCGGCGGCGGCAGATGGCCCGGACGGGCCATCTGCCGCCGGGGCCGTCGCTACCGCGTGGACGCGGACCGGGCCGGTCGTCGTGCTCCTCTGTGCCGCCCGGCCAGCGCCACTCCGGTGACCATCGCGGCCACCACCACCATCGAGGACAGGTTCAGCTGCGCCATGCCCGAGAGCCCGTGCCCCAGGTTGCAGCCGCCCGCGATCCAGCCCCCGGCGCCCAGCAGGAGACCGCCGGCTGCCAGCTGGGCGTAGCGCCAGCGGTGCTCGCCGCGTCTCCAGTAGCCGCCGGCCGAGCGGGCGGCCAGGTGGCCGCCCACGGTGATCCCGGCCAGGAAGGCGATCAGCCAGGCCCTCGGGTGACCGGCGGCCACGCTGGCCGCCGCGCCGACGGTGCTGGCGCCGAAGCTCGCGCCGCCGAGCGCGGCCAGGCCCCAGGAGGCGGTCGTGGCCAAGCCCAGGCCCACACCCAGCGGGCGCCAGCCCCACTGCCACCGGTGCGGTGGCACGTCGGCACCCGGGTGCCGCCACAGCCACCAGGCGACGCCGGCGAGGACGACGCCGGCGACCAGGAGGCGGGGCAGGCCCAGCACCCCCGGCAGCGTCGCCCCCTCGCCTCCGGGCAGCACCGTGGGCCCGGGGACCGTGACCTGGCGTGCGGCGAGCTCGCCGCCGGCCCAGCCCAGCAGCCCCACGAGCGCCCCGAGCATGCCGGAGCCGAGCTTGTAGAACAGCCCGGAGACGCAGGAGCGCGCCACCACCATGCCCGTGCCGATGAGCAGGCCGCCGGTGACGTCGGCCACCGGACGGAGGGCCAGGCCACGGTTGAGCCCGTCGGTGCCGGGCAGCAGGAACAGCACGGCCAGTCCCACCGCGGCGACGGCGACCCCGAGCGCCCACCCGCGTGCCAGCAGCAGCCGACGTCCCAGGGCGTCCCGGATCGTGGCGTGGAAGCACAGCTGCCCGCGCTGGAGCACGTAGCCCAACACTGCGCCCGCCACTGCGCCCGCCACTGGTCCCGTGGTGGCCTCGACGATCACGGTCGTCGAGCCGGGCGGGTCGGGGGCCGGCGCATGAGACCACGGTAGGCGAGCCCCCTCCGGGCGCGGGTGGCCGCGAGGGGTCCCGGGGGCGAGGGCTTCCGCGCGCTGCGTTGGTGTCCGGGGCGTCGAGGAGGCTAGGATGGGGTGGAGCCGGTCCGGCACTGTGCCCTCGTCGACCACGAGGTCACGTCGGAGCGGTGATGCGCCCATCGATCGGTGGTCGTTGGTTCCACGCCGTGGGTGGCCCGTCTGGTCCGGTCACGTCGACCTCTCGCAGGTCGGTGGATCCGCCCGTACGTCGTGGCACCGCCCGCCAGGCAGCTGTCCTCGACGTCTGATCGCTCCCGGTCACAGGGCCGCGTGCGGTGTGGTCACACCGCCGCGGCATCCGTGCCGGGCACTCCGGAGGAGGAGTCTGTGGCACGACGAGGCCAGCGCCAGTCAGGTGCTCGGCGTACCGCCCCGCGCAACCAGCAGCGCGTGCGTGAGCGGGACAACGACGGCATCATCCCGGTGCTCGCCCGCGCCGTGCGCGAGGTGGAGGCGGCCGCCCACCGGGGACCCGTGACTCCGGCGGTGCGGGCGAAGTTCCAGGCGATCGCGCTGCTGGTGCGCGAGGAGCGCGCCCGGGTCAAGGCCGACCGGGACAACAGCGAGTCGCATCGTGCCGAACAGCTCAAGCGGCTCGAGGGGGTGGCGACGATCCTCGCGAAGACCGCGACGCGGGACGCCTCCCTGCTCGGGCTGCTCGCCGAGGAGGCCGTGGTCTCCGACGCCGCCAGGTCGCTGCGTCGCGACATGCTCGGCGCAGCGGGCCTCGAGGCCGCCCCCGAGGAGGCCGCCCCCACCGAGACGCCGGCCACTGCCGGGGCGGAGCGGCGCGTCGTCCCGCAGTCGGTCGTCTCCCGGCAGCTGGCCAACCCCTTCCTCGCTCCCGACTTCACGGCGGCCGAGAAGGCCAAGGCCCGCCCCCGGCTGCTGGCCACCTGGGAGCTGCTGGGTCCGTTGTTCCGCTCCTTCGAGTACGGCGGAGCCTCGTCGTGCATGGACCTGCCCGAGCCCACCTCCCTGCGCACGCCCGGGGGGATGGAGCTGATGCGGCACCAGGCGCAGGTGGTCGCGGCCGCCGAGGCCGGGCACCGCACCTTCCTGCTCGCCGACGAGCCCGGCCTCGGCAAGACCGCACAGGCGCTGCTGGCAGCCCGGGCCGCGGACGCCTACCCGCTGCTGGCCGTCGTGCCGAACGTCGTGAAGGCCAACTGGGCGCACGAGGCGGAGCTGTGGACCCCCAAGCGCTCCGCCACCGTCATCCACGGCGACGGGGACACCATCGACGGCTTCGCCGACATCGTGGTCGTCAACTACGAGGTGCTCGACCGCCACGTCGGCTGGCTCGGCGACTTCGGCTTCCGCGGCATGGTCGTCGACGAGGCGCACTTCATCAAGAACAAGTCCTCCCAGCGCTCGCAGCACGCCCTCGAGCTCTCCGAGCGCATCCGGGCCCGCACCGCCCACCCCCTGCTGATGGCGCTGACCGGCACACCGCTGATCAACGACATCGAGGACTTCCGCGCCATCTGGCAGTTCCTCGGCTGGATCGACGACAAGCTGCCGCTCGCCGAGCTGATGGACGCGCTCGAGGCGAACGGCCTGACCCCGGCGGACCGCGGGTTCTACGCCGCCGCCCGCACCAGCGTCATCGACCTCGGCATCGTGCGTCGCCGCAAGGTCGACGTGGCCGCAGACATCCCCGCCCGGCGGGTCGCGGACCTGCCCGTCGAGCTGGACGACGAGGTCGGGCGGTCCATCCGGGAGGCCGAGCACGAGCTCGCCCGCCGGCTGGTGGCGCGCTACGAGAGCGCGCTCGCCACCCGGACCTCGGGCGTGGTCGTCGAAGGCATCGACCACGAGCTGGTACGCCGCGTCGCGGGCTGGGAACGTGAGGACACCACCACCAAGACCGACGAGAACGTGTTCAGCATGATGCGCCGCATCGGGCAGGCGAAGTCCGGTCTCGCCGCCGACTACGCCGCCCAGCTCGCGCGCAACGTGGGCAAGGTCGTGTTCTTCGCCAAGCACGTCGACGTGATGGACGTCGCGGAGGAGACCTTCGCCAGGCGCGGTCTGGGGTACTCCTCGATCCGCGGTGACCAGACCCCACGGGCGCGTCAGCAGAACATCGACGCCTTCGTCAACGACCCGGACGTCTCGGTCGTGGTCTGCTCCCTGAGCGCCGCAGGCGTGGGGCTCAACCTGCAGGTGGCCTCCAACGTGGTGCTGGCGGAGCTCTCCTGGACCGACGCCGAGCAGACCCAGGCCATCGACCGTGTGCACCGCATCGGCCAGGGGGAGCCGGTCACCGCCTGGCGGGTGATCGCCTCCCAGACCATCGACACCAAGATCGCCGAGCTGATCGACAGCAAGGCGGGACTCGCCGCGCGAGCGCTGGACGGCTCGGACGAGGAGGTCTCGTCCTCGGCGGACGTCCAGCTCGAGGCGCTGGTGGCGTTGCTCACGGAGGCGCTCGAGGCGGCTGCCCAGGATGCGTGAGGCAGGATGCGTGAGGCAGGATGCGTGAGGGGAGCCAGGGCACTTGCGGCGGGGGTGTGAGGTCGGTGCCATGACCGAGTCCACGAACCCGACCCATCGCGGCTCCGTCGTCGTCGCCGCGCCCCCCGAGCGTGTCTACGACATCGTCAGCGACGTGACCCGGACCGGGGAGTGGAGCCCGGTGTGCACGGCGTGCTGGTGGGACGACCCCGCGGAGGCCGGCCGCGTGGGCGCCTGGTTCACCGGGCGCAACGAGCTGCCGCACCGCACCTGGGAGACCCGGTCACGCGTGGTCGCGGCCGAGCGTGGCCGGGAGTTCGCGTGGGTCGTCGGTGACGGCTACGTCAGGTGGGGGTTCACCCTCGCTCCCGACGCCGGCGGGACCAGCCTGACGGAGTCCTGGGAGTTCCTGCCCGCCGGCATCGCGATGTTCCACGACACGTACGGCGAGCGCGCGGCCGCCGAGATCCAGGAGCGCACCGAGCAGGCGCACACCGGCATCGCGAGGACGCTCGCCGCGATCAGGCAGATCGCCGAGGACACCCCGACCGGCCCGCTGAGCGACTCCGACCTGCCCAGCCCGGTGGAGGAGCGCTACTTCGAGGACTACCTGCCCGGCGCGGTCTACGAGTTCGGGCACGTCCACGTCACCGAGCAGGAGATCCTCGCCTTCGCCGAGACCTACGACCCGCAGGCGATCCACACCGACCCCGGGTGGGCGGCGACCGGCCCCTTCGAGGGTCTGATCGCCAGCGGGATCCACACCATGGCGCTGTGCATGCGCCTCTACGTCGACCACTACGTCTCCCGCGTCGCCAGCCTGGCCTCCCCGGGGCTGGACGAGCTGCGGTGGCCGCGCCCGGTCCGGCCCGGCGACCGGCTCAGCATCCGCGTGCGCGTGGTCTCCGCCCGGCCCTCGCGGTCCAAGCCCGACCGGGGCCTGGTGCACACCGCCGTCGAGGCCCGCAACCAGGACGGTGACGCGGTGCTCACCTTCACCGCGATGAACCTGATGGCCCGGCGCCCGGCCGGCTGAGCGCCGCCCGCCCCGGCCGTCGTCTCGGTGAGGTGGGTCCGGCTGCCAGACTGCGGCCATGAGGACCGTAGGGACGCCGGAGGACCGCTTCGCCAGCCTCGAGGGCTTCGACCACGAGCCGAGGTACGCCGAGGTCGCCGACGGGGACGGCGGCTCCCTGCGCATCGCCTACGTCGAGGCCGGGCCGCCGGACGCGCCCGTCGTGCTGCTGCTGCACGGCGAGCCCACCTGGTCCTACCTCTACCGCCACGTGATCGAGGTGCTGAGCGCCGCGGGGCTGCGCTCGGTGGCCGTCGACCTGGTCGGCTTCGGCCGGTCGGACAAGCCGACCGAGCCGGAGGACCACTCGTTCGCTGCGCACGTGGAGTGGGTGCGTGCGCTGGTCCTCGACGTGCTCGACCTGCGCGACATCACGCTGGTGGGCCAGGACTGGGGCGGCCTGATCGGGCTCCGGCTGGTGGCCGAGCACCCGGACCGCTTCGCCCGCGTCGTGGCCGCCAACACCGGGCTCCCGACCGGCGACACCGACATGCCCGAGGTCTGGTGGCAGTTCCGCAACGCCGTGGCGAGTGCGCCGGTGCTCGACGTCGGGCGGCTGGTGGCGGCCGGGTGTGCCCGCGGGCTCGGCGAGACCGACCGGGCGGCCTACGACGCGCCGTTCCCGGAGGAGGCCACCAAGGTCGGCCCGCGGGTGATGCCGACGTTGGTGCCGACCCGCCCCGACGACCCGGCGACGCCGGCGAACCGCGCGGCGTGGGAGGTGCTGGCGAGGTGGGAGAAGCCGTTCCTGGTCGCGTTCAGCGACGGCGACCCGATCACGGGTGCGATGGCGCCGATCCTGCGCGACACGGTGCCCGGCACCCGGGGGCTGGCCCACCCGGTGATCGAGGGCGCGGGCCACTTCCTCCAGGAGGACGCCGGCCGTGAGCTCGGGCAGGTCGTGGCCGACTTCGTCCGCGACACCTGAGCTCGCCGCGAGGACCGACATACTGACCCGCATGGATCACGTGCTCCTCGACCGCCCCGCCCCCGGCGTCGCCCTGGTCACCTTGAACCTGCCCGAGCGGATGAACTCGATGTCGTTCGCGGTGATGGTGCCGCTGCGCGAGGTGCTGCGCGACCTCGACCGCGACCACGAGGTGCGGGCCGTCGTGCTCACGGGGGCGGGCCGCGGGTTCTGCTCCGGGGCGGACCAGAGCGGGGAGCGCGGCCGGCTGCCGGACACCGCGGGGCTGACCCGGGCCACCGTGGCGCTGCGGGCGATGGAGCTGCTCGACGAGGTGGTGCTGGCCCTGCGGGGCCTGCACCAGCCGGTGATCGCGGCGGTCAACGGCCCGGCCATCGGGGGCGGCCTGTGCCTCGCGCTGGCCTGTGACGTCCGGGTGGCCGCGCAGGAGGCCTACTTCCGCGCCGCCGGCATCAACAACGGTCTGACGGCCAGCGAGCTCGGCCTGAGCTACCTGCTGCCCCGGGCGATCGGGTCCTCGCGGGCTTTCGAGATCATGCTCACCGGACGCGACGTCGGCGCCGAGGAGGCCGAGCGGATCGGACTGGTCTCCCGGGTGGTGCCGGTCGCCGAGGTGGTCGACGCAGCCGTGGAGGTCGGCACCCGGATCGCCGGATGGAGCCGGCCCGGTGTCGAGCTCACCAAGCGCACCCTGTGGGCCGGCCTCGACGCCGGCAGCCTGGCGGCGCACATGAGCACCGAGGGGCTCGGCCAGCTCTACGTACGCTTGCTGACCGACAACTTCGACGAGGCGGTCGCGGCCCGGCACGAGGGCCGTCGCCCCGACTTCAAGGACTGAGGACCCGATGGACTCCCTGCGGACCCCCGACTCCCGCTTCGCGGACCTGCCCGACTTCGCCTACGAGCCGCACTACGTCACGGTGGGGGACGGGCTCCGGATGCACCACGTCGAGGAAGGGCCGGCAGACGGTGCCCCGGTGCTGATGCTGCACGGGGAGCCGTCGTGGAGCTACCTCTACCGGTGGATGATCCCCGTCTTCGCCGGGGCCGGCATGCGGGCGGTGGCCCCCGACCTGGTCGGGTTCGGTCGCTCCGACAAGCCGACCGCGGTCGGCGACTACAGCTACCAGAGCCACATGGACTGGCTGACCGAGTGGCTCAGGGCCGTCGACCTGCGCGACATCACCCTGGTCTGCCAGGACTGGGGCTCGCTGCTCGGGCTGCGGCTGGCCACCGAGCAGGAGGAGCGGTTCTCCCGCATCGTGGTGGCCAACGGGTTCCTGCCGACCGGGGACCGCGATCCCGGCCCGGCGTTCCGCGTCTGGCGCGCGCTCGCGTCCTACTCCCCGGTCTTCCCGGTCGGACGGATCGTGGCGACCGGCACCAAGCGCCGCCTGAGCCGGGCCGAGCGGGCGGCGTACGACGCCCCGTTCCCCGACCGGCACCACCAGGCGGGGGCGCGAGCCTTCCCGAAGCTGGTGCCGACCACCCCCGACGACCCGGCCGCCCCCGCCAACCGGGAGGCGTGGCGCCGGCTGGGTGAGTGGGACAAGCCGTTCCTCACCCTGTTCGGCGCCTCCGACCCGATCCTGGGCCGCGGAGACCGCCCGCTGCAGGCGCACGTCCCGGGGGCACGAGACCAGCCGCACGCGCGCGTGGAGGGCAGCCACTTCGTGCAGGAGGACGCCGGCGCCGAGATCGCCCGGCGGACCCTGGACTGGATCGCGGCTCAGCAGGCCAGCGGGTAGGTCGTCTCCGCTGCCTGCGGTGCCTCGATCGAGCGCGCGTTCTTGCGCGCCAGGGTGTAGTACCGCACCCAGTCCATCTGCATCCGAGCGCGGTTCATCTGTGCCCCCGCGACTCCGATCAGCCGGAAGCGAGGCGCGAAGACCGCGGCGCTGAGTGCCTCGGGGCGGCGCTCGGTCATCACCACGCGGGTGTCGACGAACCAGGAGATGTGGTCCGGGGTGACCTCGACGGCGTAGGTGTGGAACTGGTTGTCGGACAGCGAGAGCTCCTTGCTCGCGGTGAAGTCGGCGTCCGGGGTGTTCCGGACGTGCATGGTCGCCAGGTCCGTGCCGAGGCTGTAGTCGCTGAGGATCAGGTTGCGCGCCGCGCAGTGGTAGCCGCCGTACATCGGCACCAGCTCCCAGACGACGTGGTACGGCGTCCCGGAGGTGCCGTACTGCCGGCCGCGCACGCGCGCCTCCCAGCGCCCGTACCTGCGGTTGCGTCCGACCGCGATCGCCATCACGCTGCCGCTGTGGGCGGTGGCCTCGAGGGTGAGCATGCCGTGCTGGTTGCGCACCAGGGTCCGGCGGTTCACCCGCCACATCGAGCCCATCGCGCCGTGGAACTCGTCCTTCCACTGGGCGTGGCCCCAGCGGAAGATCTTGGCGGCGTTGGTCGGGTAGGTCGTGGAGACCTGGTGGACGTCGGCCGGTGCAGGGGGCGCCGTCGGCTGGGTCGGGGCCAGGGTGCCGACGGCGGCCAGGGCGAGCGCCCCGGCCACGAGACCAACGAAACGGGCAATTCGGACACGATGCATGGAGTCACGGTAGCCAGTCGGCTCGCCGTTCGGCAGGGAACGGTGGAACTCGTACCGGCTGCCGGCCGGCCCGCGGGGCGGCGCCGCTGGTCAGGGCCGTCCGGCCATGGCACACTAAGGCAAGCCTTACCTATTCGAGCATCCTTCTGGGGGTCGGCGTGATCTTCTGCCACTGCGCCGTGGTCGGCGACCGCGAGGTCGCCCGGGCGCTCGACTCCGGGGCGGAGACGGTCGCCCAGGTCTGCCGGTCCACCGGGGCCGGGCGGCAGTGCGGGACCTGTGTCCTCGCCGTGCGCCGGGCCGTGTGCGAGCATCGGGGTCGCCAGGAACAGCAGGTCTCGACGACGGAGGTCGACGTTGCAGCCAGTTAGCCCGCGTGTGGTGGAGCTGCTCAACTCCGCGCTGACCTTCGAGCTCACCGTCACCAACACCTACTTCCTGCACGCCCGGATGCTCGAGAACTGGGGCCTCACGCGGTTGGGGAAGGTCTACTACGACCTCTCGATCGAGGAGATGAGGGACGCCGACGACCTGATCAACCGGATCCTGCTCCTCGACGGCCACCCCAACCTCCAGCGGCTCGACAACATCGCGGTCGGGGAGACGCCCGAGGAGATGCTCCGGCTGGCCCTCGAGAGCGAGCTCGCCGCGGTCGAGCAGTTCAACGCCTCGGCGCAGGAGTGCCACGACCTCGGCGACCACGGCACGGCTGCGGTCTTCGAGGAGATGGTGCGCGATGAGGAGAAGCACGCGGACTGGTTCGAGAGCCAGGTCGACCTCCTCGAGCGGGTCGGTGTCCCGCAGTACCTCGCCCAGCAGATCGACCCGGGCGACGCGCCCGGTTGATCGCCACCGCCGCCGCGCACGCCGCGGCGGGCTGGAACACTGGTGCCCATGAGTGAGAGCACCCCCCTTCCCCCCGAGGTGGACATCTCGGAGCTGGCCGGCGAGTTCGTCAACTGGCTCGGCGTGCGGTTCGTGGAGCTGACCGGCGAGAGGGTGCTGGCCACCTGGGTCGCCGACGCGCGGATGCACCAGCCCCACGGGATCGTGCACGGAGGAGTGCACTGCAGCGTGGTCGAGACCCTGGCGAGCATGGGTGCCGGCACCTGGTTGGGCGAGCGCGGCCGGGTGGTGGGCGTCAACAACAACACCGACTTCTACCGCGCCGTGGTGGAGGGGCCGATGACCTCGACCGCGACGCCGCTGCACCGCGGCCGTTCCCAGCAGGTCTGGGTCGTCGAGACGGTCGCCGAGGAGACCGGCAAGGTCGTCTCGCGCGGGCAGGTGCGGCTCCAGAACCTGGACCCGTGATCGCGCCGGCACCGCGGGGCGATCTCCCATATCCGAGCACGGGAGCCGTGGTCGTGACACCCTAGGACCGGGGCAGGCGACACGGCGAAGGAGGGCAGCGATGGAACCCACGTCCGGGCGGAGCGGGGATCACACCGACTACGTCTTCGTCGCGCCCGATCCCGGCCGCCGACTGGTCCGCTACGCCTCGTTCGCGGCGCTGGTCGCCCTGTGCGTGGGGCTCACCCTGAGCATCTCGCGCAACTCGCTGTGGGCGATGATCCTGGCCGCGGCCGGCGCCATCGGCCTCGTCGTGTGCTGGGCGATGCTGCAGACCAGCATCCCGCAGCGGATCACGGTGCGGGGCGCGAGCATCCAGATTCGGCGCGACGGCCAGGTCCACCGCTTCGACCTCGAGGACCCGGCCGTGGACATCCGCGTCAAGGACGGGGAGATCGCCTTCTCCCACTACATGGACCGCTGGGTGGTGGTCCGCTCGCACGACGTCGACTGGAAGGTCTTCACCGACGTGGTCATGTACTACCAGAACAAGGCCGACCACAACGCCGAGGAGCGCGACCGCCGGTTCAGCAGCTGAGCCGGGACGCGGAGACCCTTCTTCCCCGATCGGCCGATACTTTTCCGATTCGGGCGGAACCTCGGGTGTGCCCCGGCGATTACCCAGCCAGAACCCTCCGGACACTGCCGGTGGGTCCTGCCATCCCAGGCGATGACGAGCTGGTGAGGATCACGATGACTCCTGGTGCGGGTCCCGCACCGCACCCCCAGAGCCGGACGACCCGGACCGCGACCGCGCGCGCACCGGAGCCTGTCCCCGATGACGTAGCCTGTCGGCCACCCCCACCCCCCGTTGGTGGCCGGCAGGCTACTTCGGGGTCGACCCGTGCGAGGAGTGGCAGTCGTTGGAGCCAAGCGACGACATGGTCCGGCGCGCCGCCGCCGGTGACCCCGAGGCGTTCAGGGCCCTCTACGAGGCCTTGGCACCCCGGGTGCTCGGCTACCTGCGCTCCCGCGGGGTCGAGGATCCCGAGGGAGTGGTCAGTGAGGTCTTCCTCGCGGTGCACCCCCGTCTGCGCGACCTGCGCGGCGGAGCCGCCGGACTGCGGACCCTGGTGTTCTCGGTGGCGCACGCCCGCGCCGTCGACGACGCCCGCCGGCGCTCCCGGCGCCCGGCGAGCCTCTCCTACCAGCCGGAGTACGACGACCGCACCACCGGCTCGGCGGAGCAGGCCGCTCTGGACTCGATCGAGGCGGAACGGGCCCTGGCGCTGATGGACCGTCTCAACGAGAACCAGCGCACCGTGGTCACCCTGCGGATCATCGGTGACCTCTCGCTGGAGCAGACCGCCGAGGTGATGGGCAAGACCGTCGCCTCGGTCAAGCAGCTGCAGCGCCGGGGCCTGGGGCGGTTGCGCAGCCTGATGGGCGCCGCGGAGGTGTCCCGGTGAGCCGCGCCCGACTCGAGGAGATGCTCGCCCAGTCCGAGGAGAGCGAGCGCGACGCAGCAGAGCTCCGTGCCGCGCTCACCCCGCTGGCCGACCTCGCCACCGTGCTGCCGCCCCCCGTCGAGGAGCTGCGTGCGCTCTTCGAGGCACCGCAGGAGTCGCGCCCGGACGCGCAGCGGACCCGGAGCGGACCACGCGGCACGGTGGCCGGCGCGGTCGTCCTCGCGCTGGCCGGGGTCGGCGCCACCGGACTCTCGGCCGCGGCGAACACCCTGCCCCGTCCGTGGCAGCATCAGATGGCGCACTTCTCCCACCGCTACCTGCCCTTCGACCTGCCCGAGCCTGCCGCACGGCACCACCCGGCGACCCCCGACGGCTCGGGGACTCCCGGCGGTGACGCCGGCCGGACGGTGGCCGAGCAGCCCCCCGACGGGCGGAAGCTCACCGGTCCGGCCGCGCCCACGCACGGCACCGGCTGGGACCGCGCCTCGCGGACCCTGGACGGGCCGGGGGCAGCCGATCGCGAGCGCGCCGAGCAGCCCCGCTCCGAGCAGCCCCCCGACGGGCAGGCGGCGCCGGCCGACCCGGCCCACCCGGCGAGCACGTGGACGGTGCCGACCGCGACGGTCACGCCGAAGCACGACCACAGCGCCGGCCCCTCGGACGCCTCGGCTGGCCCTGGCAACGGCGACGGGCACGCCCAGGGGCACGCCCAGGGGCACGGCCACGGGCACGGCCAGGACCAGAGGGGCTCCGAGGAGACCTCGGCAGAGACTCCCGGTGAGCGACCCGGTGAGAGTCCCGGTGAGAGTCCCGGGGGGGCTGAGGAACCGGGCGGTGCCGCAGGTCAGCTCGGCACGGGTCCCGGTCGCGGGCTGGGTCCCCACCCCGGTCCCGGGGGGAAGCCGGGGCCCGCCGCGCAGCCGCTCCTCGGACCTGCCCACCCCGACCCGGCCGGTGTCGGGAGGGGCGTCGGGCACGGAGCCGGCGACGGGCAGTCCGCTGGCTGAGCCGGTGGCGACGGCGCGGCCGCTCAGCCCAGGAGGTCGAGCAGCCAGCCCGGACTCATCGTGCGCGCACCCAGCGCCTCGACCCGCTGGCGCAGGGCGCGGTCGGCGGTGACGACCACGACCGGGTCCTCGTGCTCGCGCGCCCGGCGGGTCTGCTCCACGATGGCCCCGTCGCCGTCCCGGGTGGCGTGCACGGTGCGCAGGTGGGCGTCGGTGCCCGCCGGCACGCCGGCGCGCGCCTGGCCCTCGAGCACCAGCACGATCTGGTCGTAGGAGGTGTCGGCGACCGCCAGCCGACCGTGCAGCCGCGCCGCGGCCCCGGCCCGGTCTCGCCACCACCCGTCGGGGCGTGAGCCGACGACGTTCGCGCCGTCGACGACGAGGACGGTCGTCATCTCCGACCCCGCGCACCCGGTCGCCGGCGGCTCACGGCAGCAGGTCCTGGCGTCCGAACATCTGCGCGGTCTGGCGGGCGCTGGGGGTGCCTGCGTCGAGGTCGGCTCCGGCGGCGAGGAGGATCTCGACCACCGCGTCCTCGCCCTTGAAGACCGCCCCCGCCACCGGCGACTGGCCCCGGTCGTTGTGCAGGTCCACGTCGGCGCCTCGCTCGAGGAGCATCCGCAGCGTCTCCACCTGGCCGTGGTAGGCCGCGAGCATCAGCGGGCTGTTGCCGTCCTCGTCGGTGACGTCGGCGGGCAGTCCGTGGTCGAGGAACCCGGCCAGCTCCTCGGTCATCCCCTCCCGCGCGAAGTGCATCGCGAGCTCCACCACCCGGGCGGTCTCCTCCGGAGTCAAGGGCCGGTCCGCGGAGGTCACGTCGCTGCCCGCGCCGACCACAGCCGGTGCTCACCCGGCAGTCCCTTGAGCTGCACGATGTCCTCCTCGGTGAAGCAGAAGTCGGCCGAGTCCGCGAGCGCGTCGGCGACGTCGCTGCTGACCAGGATCTCGCCCCCGTCGGCCATGGAGGCGACCCGGGCCGCCATCGCGACATTGTGGCCGAAGTAGTCGCCCTCGCGCTCGATCGCGGTGCCGGTGTGCAGACCGATGCGCACCCGGATCGGCGTACGCCGCAGCCGCCGGCTGCGCTGCCGTCTGGCCCCCAGTGCGCGCTGGATGTCGAGCGAGGCGCCGAGGGCCAGCTCGGGGGTGGAGAAGACCACCATGTAGCCGTCGCCCTGGCTCTTGACCACCAGTCCGCGGTGCTTCTCGACGTAGGTGTGCAGCAACCGGTCGTGCGCGGCCAGCAGCTTGACCCACTCCTCGTCGCCGAGCTCGGAGTTGATGCTGGTGGAGTTCTCGATGTCGGAGAAGAAGATCGTCACCGCCCCGTCCGGGCCGGCGACCCGGGCGATGGCGCTGCGGTCCTCCATCGCCCAGCTGGTGAAGTCGTCCACCGAGGCCAGCAGCGTGCTGCGCACTCCCTGCTCGCGCATCCGGGTGACGGTCTCCAGTGCGGTGCGCACCGCCAGCCCGGCGGTCTGCACGGCCTGGGCAGCGCGCGGGTTGCGCGGGGTGCCCGGGTCGGCCTCGAGGGCCTCGCGCAGCTCGGTGGCCAGGCCCTCGGCTCGGGCGAGACGACGGGAGAGCACGACGACCGCCGCGAGGGCGAGGCAGAGCAGCACCCCGAGGAGAACGGTCACGGCAGTGAGCACGGGCCAAGGGTGGCACAGCACGTGGGCGGTCGCCGGACGGCCGCCAGGCGACGGGCAGCGGCCGTGAGATAGTGAGAACCTGTTCTAGTTTTCGTGAGGAGTGCGGATGACCGAGGCAGGAACCACCCCCCTGGTCCGGCCGGCCGTCGAGGGCTGGTTCACCACCGGTGCGCAGCCGGCGCTGATCGCCTCACGGTGCACCAGCTGTGCCGCGACCTACTTCCCGCCCACGGAGGGCTTCTGCCGCAACCCGGCGTGCCCGGGCGAGGAGTTCGAGGCCACCGAGCTGTCCCGCCGCGGGACGGTGTGGTCCTACACCGACGCGCAGTACCAGCCGCCCGCGCCGTACGTCCCCGCCGCCGACCCCTACGTTCCGTTCGCGCTCGCGGCCGTGGAGCTGCCGGAGGGCCTCGTCGTCCTGGGCCAGCTCGCGGAGGGCTGCGGCGTGGACGACGTGCGTGTCGGCGCCGAGGTGGAGCTCGTCGTCGAGACGCTCTACACCGACGAGTCCGGCGAGCGCACGATCTGGCGCTGGAAGCCCGTCGCCGAGCTGGGGCAGGAGGGCGAGCAGTGAGCAGTGAGGTCGCCGTGGCCGGCGCGGGCATGCACCCGTGGGGCAAGTGGGGCCGCAACTTCGTGGCGTACGGCGTGCACGCCGCCCGCGAGGCGCTGCGCGACGCCGGCGTCGACTGGGCCGACGTCGACCTCGTCGTCGGCGGCGAGACGGTCCGCAACGGCTACGCCGGCTACGTCGCCGGGGCGACGTTCGCCCAGGCACTGGGGTGGAACGGGGCCCGGGTGGCGACGTCGTACGCCGCCTGCGCCACCGGTGCCCAGGCGCTGGACACCGCGCGCGCCCGCATCCTCGCCGGCCTGAGCGAGGTCGCCCTGGTCGTCGGCGCCGACACCACACCCAAGGGCTTCCTGGCGCCGAACGCGGGGGAGCGGTGGGAGGACCCGGACTGGCTGCGCTTCCGGCTGCTGGGGATGACCAATCCGGCGTACTTCGCGCTCTACGCGCGCCGGCGGATGGACCTCTTCGGTGCCACCGCCGAGGACTTCGCGCAGGTGAAGGTGAAGAACGCCCGGCACGGCCTGGGCAACCCGAACGCCCGCTACCGCAAGGAGGTGTCGGCCGGGGACGTGCTGGCCAGTCCGGTCGTCGCCGATCCGCTGCACCTGCTGGACATCTGCGCGACCTCCGACGGGGCGGCCGCGGTGGTGCTCACCTCGGCGGACTTCGCCCGGCGCCACGGCATCGAGACCCCGGTCCGCGTCCGGGCCGTCTCGACGGTGACCCCGACCTTCCCGAACAGCGTCATCGACATGCCGCTGCTGGCCACCGATCCCGCCACCGCCGTGGACGCCCCGGCGCTCACCTTCAAGGAGTCGATCGGCGCGGCGGCCTACGAAGAGGCGGGCGTCGACCCGGCCGACGTCGACCTGGCCGAGGTCTACGACCTGTCCACGGCCCTGGAGCTGGACTGGATCGAGGACCTGGGGCTGTGCAAGCGCGGTGAGGCCGAGGCGCTGCTGCGGGCCGGCGACACCACGCTGGGCGGCCGGATCCCGGTCAACCCGAGCGGCGGACTGGCGTGCTTCGGCGAGGCCGTGCCCGCACAGGCGCTCGCGCAGGTGTGCGAGCTCACCTGGCAGCTGCGGGGTCGGGCAGAGGGCCGCCAGGTCGAGGGCGCGCGGGTCGGCATCACCGCCAACCAGGGGCTCTTCGGCCACGGCTCCGCGGTGATCCTGAGCACCTGACGTCACCTGGTGCGTCCTGGTTCGTTGGACTGGGCATGCGACGTACTGCCGCCCTCACACTGCTGGCCCTGCTCGCCGCGACGGTGACGGTCATCGGCCCACCCTCCGCCGCCGACGCAGCCCGCAAGCGCCCGCACCTGCGCGACGTGATGTTCGTGGGCAACAACTGGGCCGGCACCGCCTCGATCGTGGACGCCCGCTCCTTCACGGTGCTCAAGCGGGGGATCGACCTGGTCCCCGACAAGGGCCAGGAGCTGAACGACATCTACACCGACCCCGTGAAGCTGGCCTTCTACCTCGCGATCCAGCAGGGGCCCGGTGAGGGGCACGACCAGTACGTCGACGACATGTTCACCACCAACAACGGCCAGTACCTCGCAGTCTCCCGCCCGAGCTTCGCCGACGTCGTGTGGGTCGACATCGCCAAGGCGGTCGCGGGCAACCCGGACAGCATCGTGCGCGAGCAGCCCATGGACGGTCACCGCTCGGACCACATGGGCCTCTCCCCGGACGGACGACGGCTGCTGATCAGCGACTCGACGGCCAACCAGGTGATCGAGTTCTCGATGGTGAACGAGGAGGTGGACGGCAAGCGCATCCGGATGGGGGACCGGCTGCGCACCTTCCCCTCGGGCGAGACGCCGCACGAGAGCAACTACAGCCACGACGGCAGCTTGGTCTTCCACGCCAGCATCGGCAAGGTCTACACCCCCGGCGACGACCCGGCGCTGGACGCCGCCAAGGGCGACCGGTGGTTCCAGGTCGTGCGCAACCGCGACTTCAAGATCCTCGACCGCTGGGACATGGGCAAGGAGCTGGCCGAGGCCGGCCACCCGGACATGAGCTCGGCGGTGCGCCCGATGGCGATCTCGCCGGACGAGCGGTTCCTCTACTACCAGGTGTCCTTCTTCCACGGGCTCGTCGAGTTCGACACCCAGGCACCGGACATCGACGGCAAGGTCACCTACACCTCCGGCGGGATCCCGGAGCCGCGGGTGGGTGCGGTCACGCGGGTGGTGTCGCTGCCGAACCGGGTGCCGAACACGCCCCGCGAGCAGTACGTCAACGACTCCGCGCACCACGGCCTGTCGATGGACTCCTCGGGCTCGACCCTCTGCGCCGCCGGCACCATGGACGACTACGTGGCCCTGGTGAACCGCCGCACGATGAGCTACCAGCTCTTCGACGAGGACTCCACCGGCCACTACTACGGCAAGCCGTACTGGACGACCGAGGGCCTGGGCAACACCTGCTGGATCTCACTGAGCGACGCCGACTCCGTCGCGGTGCTGTCCTTCGACACCAAGAAGGAGCTCGCCTACTTCGGCGTCGGCGACCACCCGCAGCGCATCCGCCACGGCGTCGTCACCCGGGCGGTCCTCCGCGCCGGCTGAGGGGGTCCTGCGGGCTGGGGGGCGGCGGGACGGGTGCAGGTCGCCCGCCCCGCGGCCCCGATTGCCTCCGCGAGTAGCGTGAGGGAGTGACGATCGCTTCCCACGAGACCCCTGTCGCCCCCCCGGCACCCCGCACCGTAGGTGAGCTGCGCGCGAGCGGCCACGAGCACAAGCCGCTGCGCCAGGAGATCCGCGACAACCTCCTCGCCGCGCTGCGCGAGGGCCGCGACCCGTGGCCCGGACTGCACGGCTTCGGGGACACCGTCGTCCCGCAGCTCGAGCGGGCACTGCTCGCCGGCCACGACATCGTGCTGCTCGGTGAGCGCGGACAGGGCAAGACCCGGCTGCTGCGCACCCTGGTCGGTCTCATGGACGAGTGGACCCCGGTGATCGCCGGCGCCGAGCTGGGCGAGCACCCCTTCGACCCGATCACCCACGAGTCGCGGCGCCGCGCCGCCGAGCTCGGCGACGAGCTGCCGGTCCAGTGGCGCCACCGCACCGAGCGGTACGCCGAGAAGCTGGCCACCCCCGACACCAGCGTGGCCGACCTGATCGGCGACGTGGACCCGATGAAGGTGGCCGAGGGGCGCCACCTCGGGGACCCCGAGACCATCCACTTCGGGCTGATCCCGCGCTCGCACCGCGGGATCGTGGCGATCAACGAGCTCCCGGACCTCGCCGAGCGCATCCAGGTCGCGATGCTCAACGTGATGGAGGAGCGCGACATCCAGATCCGCGGGTACGTGCTGCGGCTGCCGCTGGACACGTTGGTGGTCGCCAGCGCCAACCCCGAGGACTACACCAACCGCGGCCGCATCATCACCCCGTTGAAGGACCGGTTCGGCGCCGAGATCCGCACCCACTACCCCGTGGCGCTGCAGGACGAGGTCGCGGTGATCCGCCAGGAAGCCCACCTGGTGGCCGACGTACCCGACCATCTCGTCGAGATCCTCGCCCGCTTCACCCGCGCCCTGCGCGGCTCCAGCTCGGTCGACCAGCGCTCCGGGGTCTCGGCACGCTTCTCGATCGCCGGCGCCGAGACCATCGCGGCGGCGGCCCTGCACCGCGCCACGGCACAGCACGAGGAGCAGGCGGTCGCCCGGCCGGTCGACCTGGAGACCGCGGTCGACGTGCTCGGCGGCAAGGTCGAGTTCGAGACCGGCGAGGAGGGTCGCGAGGCCCAGGTGCTCGAGCACCTGTTGCGCAAGGCGACGGCGGAGACGGTGCGCTCGCGACTGGCCGGCGTCGACCTCGGACTGCTGGTCCGGGCCATCGAGGAGGGCGCCAGCGTGGTCACCGGCGACCGGGTGACGGCCCGGGAGTTCCTCGAGGGCCTGCCGGCGCTGGGGGAGTCCGAGCTCTACGACGAGGTCTGCGACCGCCTCGACGCCACCGACGACGGCGCACGCGCCGGGGCGATCGAGCTCGCCCTCGAAGGTCTCTTCCTCGCCCAGAAGGTCAGCAAGGAGAGCGCTGACGGGGAGACCGTCTATGGCTGAGCTTCGTCGTGCACGCTACGGCCGCTTCACCGGCGGCCCGGACCCGCTCGCCCCGCCGGTCGACCTCTCCGAGGCGCTGGAGTCGATCGGCGAGGACGTGATGGCCGGGTACTCCCCGGAGCGGGCGATGCGGGAGTTCCTGCGCCGCGGCGGCCAGGACCAGCAGGGGCTGGACGACCTCGCCCGGCAGGTGGCCGAGCGCCGACGCGAGCTGCTCGGCCAGCACCAGCTCGACGGCACCATGCAGGAGGTCCGAGAGCTGCTCGACCAGGCGGTGCTCAGCGAGCGCAAGCAGCTGGCCCGTGACGTCGACATGGACGACGCCGATCGCTCCTTTCGCGAGATGCAGATGGAGAACCTGCCGTCCTCCACGGCTGCGGCGGTGCGCGAGCTGGCGTCGTATGACTGGCAGAGCGGCGCGGCTCGTGAGGACTACGAGAAGATCAAGGACCTCCTCGGCCGCGAGCTGCTCGACCAGCGCTTCCAGGGCATGAAGCAGGCGCTGGAGGACGCCACCGACGAGGACCGCGCCCGGGTCCAGGAGATGCTCGCGGACCTCAACGAGCTGCTCGACAAGCACCGGGCCGGGACCGACACCCCCGAGGACTTCGCCGAGTTCATGAGTAGACATGGAGACTTCTTCGCTGGTCCGAATGGGAACCCGCAGGACATCGACGAGCTGATGGACGTCCTCGCGCAGCGCGCGGCGGCCGCGCAGCGGATGCTCAACTCGATGTCGCCCGAGCAGCGCCAGGAGCTGATGGAGCTCTCCGCGCAGGCGTTCGGCTCCCCGGAGCTGATGGAGTCGCTGGCCCGCCTGGACGACAACCTCCGCGCGATGCGCCCGGGCGAGGACTGGTCGGGCTCGGAGCAGTTCGACGGCCAGGAGGGCCTCGGACTCGGCGACGGCACCGGCGCCCTGCAGGACCTCGCCGAGCTCGACGACCTCGCCGAGCAGCTCTCGCAGTCCTACGGCGGCGCGCGGATGGACGACGTCGACCTCGACAAGCTGGCCCGGCAGCTGGGTGACCAGGCATCGGTCGACGCCCGCAGGCTCGCCGAGCTGGAGAAGGCGCTGAACGACTCCGGCTACCTCAAGCGCGGGTCCGACGGCGACCTGCGGCTCTCTCCGAAGGCGATGCGTCAGCTCGGCAAGGCGCTGCTGCGCGACGTCGCCGAGCGGATGTCGGGACGCCAGGGGCAACGTGACCTGCGGCAGGCCGGTGCGGCCGGTGAGCTCGGCGGCGCCACCCGCGAGTGGGTGTTCGGCGACACCGAGCCGTGGAACGTCACCCGGACCGTGACCAACGCGGTCGTGCGCACCGTCGGTGAGGGCGGCGACCCGCGGGCCGGCGTACGCCTGAAGATCGGCGACCTCGAGGTCGACGAGACCGAGGCCCGGACCCAGGCTGCCGTGGCGCTGCTGGTGGACACCTCGTTCTCGATGGCGATGGCCAACCGCTGGGTGCCGATGAAGCGCACGGCGCTCGCGCTGCACCAGCTGATCAGCAGCCGCTTCCGCGGCGACCACCTTCAGCTCATCGGTTTCGGCCGGTCCGCCCAGGTGATGGAGATCGAGCAGCTCACCGCGCTGGACGCCATGTGGGACAAGGGCACCAACCTGCACCACGCCCTGCTGCTGGCCAACCGGCACTTCCGCAAGCACCCCAACGCCCAGCCGGTGCTGCTGATCGTGACCGACGGCGAGCCGACCAGTCACCTCGAGCCCGACGGGGAGGTCTGGTTCTCCTACCCGCCGCACCCGCTCACCATCGCCTGGTCGGTGCGGGAGCTGGACAACGCGGCGCGCCTGGGCGCGCAGACGACCTTCTTCCGTCTGGGGGAGGATCCCGGGCTCGCCCGCTTCCTGGACCAGCTCGCCGACCGGGTCGACGGGCGGGTCGTCTCACCCGAGCTCGACGACCTGGGCGCGGCCGTGGTCGGCAGCTACCTCGGTGGCCGCGGCGGCGGGAGCGGCGGGCACATGAGCGACTGGTACGGCGGTCGCGGGTTCTGGTTCGACAGCTGAGCTGGGCAGCCGGCTAGAGCTGGTCCTTGATCGCGTCGGCCAGCTTCTCGGTCTCTGCCAGGGAGTGCTTCTTCGGGTCCACCGGACCGACCGAGAGGATGTACCAGTTGCCGTGGGCGAGGATGTTGAGCTGACCGAAGGCGGGGTTCCAGAAGGCCTGCTCGCCGTAGCCCTCGACCGTCTGCGCTGCGTCCGGCCGGGAGCCGACCGAGAACACCGACGCGTTGCTGCGCGCGCCGTCGGAGTCGGTGGCCACCCGCATCAGCAGCGAGACCGACCTGGCCTTGTCCAGGCCGGCCAGGGTGTTGGCACGCACGCACGAGGTCACTCGCACGTCCTTGGAGGTCGCGGCAGGCGGCGGTGCCGAGGCGGGACCGACGTCGCCCAGGATGCTCTTGGCCACCGAGACGCTGAGCACCTGGCACGCCTTCTTCTTCTGCGTGGGATAGGTCGTCGCGTCCACGCTCTCGCTCTCCGAGGGGGTCGCGGTGCTCGAGGCCGTCGAGCTTCCCTTCGGCGGCTCCGCGCCGTTGCCGCAGCCGGCCAGGGCCAGCAGGGCGGCGCTCCCCGCGGCGACCAGCTGGCCCCGGGTCGCGCGGCGGGCCGGTCCAGCGGACTCAGCAGTCATCCTCGTCCCCTCTCTGCTCCTCGGGCGGTAGCCAGGTGGCACCTGTTCTCCCCAGCTGCGTCTCCGTGAGCCGACCTACCTGGTCAGGGCAGCGGCTCCACCACGCCGTAGGAGGTCAGCCGACGGGACAGGTTGCGGACCTGCTGGCGTCCGTCTCCGAGGAGGTGGTCGATCGCGGTCAGCCGGGCGGCGTAGTGGCCCACGGCGTACTCGGCGGTCATCCCGATGCCGCCGTGCAGCTGGATCGCCTCCTGGCCGAGATGACGACCTGCTCGGCTCACCTGGAGCTTGGCGCGGGACGCAGCCTCGCGCTTCTTCTCCGCCGTCGATCCTTCGTCGGCGAGCACCATGGTCGCCCAGGAGACGATGCTGCGGGTCAGCTCGAGCGAGGTGTACATGTCCGCGGCACGGAAGGTGAGCGCCTGGAAGCGGTTCAGCGTCATCCCGAACTGCTTGCGGGTGGTGAGGTACTCGGTGGTGAGCCGCAGCGCCGTGTCCATCGCCCCGAGCGCCTCGTGGCAGTAGGCGACCGTGGCCGCCGCGATCACGTCCTTGGTCACCTCGGCGGCGTCGCCACCCTCCCCGAGGGGGGTGGCCGGGGTCTTGTCGAAGACCACCCGGGCGGCGCGGCCGCCATCGATCGTGGTGTAGGACGTGCGCTCGGTGCCGGCTGGATCGACCCGGAAGAGCCGGCCCTCGGCGAAGACGAGGAGCACGTCGGCCCGGCCACCGCCGAGCACCGGCTCCTTGACCCCGCTCAGGGTGTCGCCGTCGACCCGCACGCCCTCCTCGCCACCGGTCGGGTCCGACCAGGCGAACGCCGCGAGCAGCTCACCGGAGGAGAGCCCACCCAGGATCTCCTTCTTCTGCTCGGCACTGCCCAGGGCCGCGACCAGCCCGCCGGCGAGCACGACCGCCTCGACGAACGGCTCGGGTGCGAGCACCCGGCCGACCTCCTCGGCGACCACGGAGACCTCGACCGGGCCGGCGCCCATGCCCCCGTCGTCCTCGGCGAACGGCAGGCCCAGCACTCCCATCTCGGCCAGCCGGCCCCACATCGCCTCGTCGAAGCCGGGGTCGGCCGCAGTGACCTCGCGGCGGTGCTCGGCGTCGTAGCCCTTGAGCAGGCCGCGGACGGCGTCGCGCAGGGCGGTCTGCTCACCATCGAGCGTGAAGTCCATGTCGTCGCCTCTCAGAGTCCCAGGATGGTGCCGGCGATGATCTGGCGCTGGATCTCGTTGGACCCGCCGTAGATCGACGCCTTGCGCAGGTTGAGGTAGTTGGGCGTGGCGGCTCGGGCCCAGTCGGGGATCTCCGAGCCGTCTCCGGCGCCGGAGGCCAGACCCAGCGGGCCGGCCAGGTCGACCATCAGCTCCGAGACCGCCTGCTGGAGCTCGGTGCCCTTGAGCTTGAGCACCGAGGAGGCCGGGTGCGGCTTGCCGTCCGCGGAGTCGGCCACCACCCGCAGGGCGGTCAGCTCCAGGGCGAGCAGCTCGTTCTCCAGCTCGATGACCTGGGCTGCCAGGAGCGGGTCCTCGAGCTGGCCGGTCCGCTCCGCGGTCTTCTTGGCCGTGGCCAGGGCCTGCTTGGTGGCCCCGACCGGGGCGACGCCCACGCGCTCGTTGCCGAGCAGGAACTTCGCCATCGTCCAGCCCTGGTTCTCCTCACCGACGAGGGCGTCGCCCGGGACCCGGACGTCCTCGAAGAAGACCTCGTTGACCTCGTGGCCACCGTCGATGAGCTGGATCGGACGCAGGGTCACGCCCTCGGTGTCCATCGGCACCAGCAGCATCGAGATGCCCTGCTGCTTCTTGGGGGCGTCGGGATCGGTGCGGCACAGGACGAAGATCCAGTCGGCGTGCTGCCCCAGCGTGGTCCAGGTCTTCTGCCCGTTGATCACCCAGTCGTCGCCGTCGCGCACCGCCTTGGTCTTCAGCGACGCGAGGTCGGAGCCGGCGTCGGGCTCGGAGAACCCCTGGCACCACCAGATGTCGAGGTTGGCCGTGGCCGGCAGGAACCGCCTCTTCTGCTCCTCGGAGCCGAAGTTCGCGATCACCGGGCCGATCATGGTGGCGTTGAAGGCCAGCGGCGGCGGCACGCAGGCCAGCTGCATCTCCTCGTGCCAGATGTGCTTCTGCAGCGGCGTCCAGTCCTGACCACCCCACTCGAGGGGCCAGTTGGGCACGGCGATGCCGGCCTCGTTCATGATCTGCTGGGAGGCGACGATCCCCTCCTTGCCGACGTGCCTCCCGGCGGCGATCGTGTCGCGGAGCTCCTGGGGGATCTTGGAGGTGAAGAAGGTCCGCATCTCCTCGCGGAAGGCGGACTCCTCCTCGGTCAGCGCGAGCTGCATGGGTGCTCCTGTTCGCTGCGGGCACGGGACGTCCGCCACGCTACCGCGGAGCACCCCAGGGCCGCAGTGTCGGGCCGCAGTCTCGGGCACGCAGTCTCGGGCCGCAGTCTCGGGCCGGGTCAGGCGGCCAGGGCAGCCTCGATGTCGCCGGCGATCTTCTCGGGCTTGATGGTGGACCCGTAGCGCTTGAGCACGGTGCCGTCGCGCCCCACGAGGAACTTGGTGAAGTTCCACTTGATGGCGTCGCCGAGCACCCCGCCCTGCTCCTCACGCAGCCAGGCGAACACCGGGTGGGCGTGCTCGCCGTTGACGTCCACCTTCGCGAACATCGGGAAGCTCACCCCGTAGTTCTTCTCGCAGAAGGCCCCGATCTCCTCGTTGCTGCCCGGGTCCTGGGAGGCGAACTGGTTGCACGGGAAGCCGAGCACCACCAGTCCCTGGTCGGCGTACCTGCGGTGCAGCTGCTCGAGTCCCTCGAGCTGCGGGGTGAAGCCGCACCGGGAGGCCGTGTTGACCACCAGCGCCACCTGGCCGGCGTAGGCGTCGAGCGACTGCTCCTCACCGGTGATCGTGGTGGCTGAGAACTCGCTGAGCGTGGGCACGTGGGACTCCTCGGTGTCGGTGACGGCGTCGACATCGAGGAACCACCAGCCGGTCTGCTTTGTTCCCGACGGGTCCGCCGGCGGGCTGGAGCTAGAGCAGCTGTGCCCGCACCTGGAAGATCTGCGAGGAGTCGTAGACGCCCTGCCCGGCGCAGGAGTAGATCGGACCGTCGGCGTTGTAGACCCGGCCGCAGTTCTTCATCGACGTGCTGGTGTTGGCCACGATGATGACGACCGAGGAGATGGTGCGCCGGTTGAAGCCGATCCGCTTGACCAGGTTGCCGTAGGCGTTCAGCTGCACCCGGGTGTGCTCGGCGTGCCCGTCGCGGAACCTGGTCTGGATCAGCGCGGTGGTGCCGTGGCTGGTGTCCGGGCCGTTGATCTGGATGATCAGCCGCGCATAGGGCGAGAGCCGCGAGTCCGGACCCACGCGCACCGCGGCGCTGCTCAGGTGCGGCCGGTTGAACTTCAGCCAGCCGGTGCTCGGCCGGCCCGAGCTGAGGAACTGGCTGCGCAGGTAGACCGGCGAGGGGTAGCGCGACCGCTCGCTGTAGGTGCCTGCGGGCAGCGTGTCCCAGCTGGTGAACATGGTGAAGAAGTCTGCCCAGCTCTCGCTCGTCGCCGCCGTGACCGCCGACTCGACGGCCTGGAGCGAGTAGGAGTTGCCCGCGTCGACGTCGGCGCGCTCCCACATCCGCCTGACGATGTCCCGGTCGTGGAGGTACTCCGAGGCGAACTTGAAGAACAGCCAGTCGCCGTAGCGGTGCAGTCCGGTCGAGTAGTCCGCCGGTGCGCGCGGGTAACGCAGGTTGCTGAAGGCGAGGTACTGGACGTTGTCGTTGATGTTGTCGTAGAGCTCGTCCTCGATCCAGGTGGCGGTGCCCTCCATGAACCAGGGGTCCTCGTCGACGTCGTAGGCGAACTGGACCGCGTGGAAGAACTCGTGGGCCGCGGTGACCCGCAGTGCGTAGCCCGGCAAGGTGCCGTACTGGTAGCGGCTGTAGTCGTTGTCCAGCACGCAGTAGCCCGGCAGCTGGTGCACGTCGTCTGGGCCCTCGGGCGTGCAGTAGCCGTAGAGCCCGCGGCTACCCAGGTCGGCGAGGTAGGTGTCCAGCCGGCCGTCGGGGTTGCTGAACTGCGTGGGGCTGCCGTCGTCGAGCAGCGGGGTCTTGTAGCCCATCCTCGAGGTCTCGTAGTCCCAGACCTGCTGCATCACGGTGGCGACGGTCTCGACGTAGTCGGGCCAGAGGTTGTGGTTGGCGTTGCTGTCGGGGACCCGCTCCGGGCCGGCGGTGACGTAGTGCACGCACACGTTGCCTCCGGCGGGGCAGTAGCGCCGGGGGGTCTGCCCGTCGTAGCTGATCTCGCCGTTGTAGTAGTCGCCGTTGGGGTCCGAGGGCCGGGCCAGGATCGCGTCGGCCTGCTTGCGGTCCTCGCCGGTGAGAGCGGACCGGGCCAGGAACAGGTCGCGCAGCGTCATCGTGATCTCGGTCGACCGGCCGTGGCCCACCGGCTTGTCGATGCGCGCGCGCCGGGTGTCGCGGCGCAACCGGCTCTTGGCCTGCCCGAGCAGGTCGAGGGCCTGGGCATGGGTGAACGTGCGCTGGTTCGGGTCCGGCTTGGGTGGGCGGCGGGTGGTCGATGCGGACGCGTGGTTCAGGGGAAGCGCGAGGGCCGCCAGGGCGGCGGCGAGCACGAGGACAAGTACGCGAAAGGGGCGAGACACCCGCGCAGCATATGTCGAGAGGTGGGCAGCCACACGACGTTGGATAGGTTTTGCGGGCCATGGCTCCCCCTTCCCCCCTCCCGGCTCCCTCGACGCAGACCCCTGCCGACGTGTGGCGGCGTACCCGGCTGCGGCGGATGCAGACGGTGGCGCTGGGGCTGCTGCTGTTCGCCGCGGTGGTCTACGTGGTCACCCGCGAGCAGGGCGGCTTCCTCGGGTTCCTCAACGCCGGGGCCGAGGCGAGCATGGTGGGCGCCATCGCGGACTGGTTCGCCGTCACCGCCCTCTTCCGGCACCCGCTGGGACTGCCCATCCCGCACACCGCGCTGATCCCCCGTCGCAAGGACGAGTTCGGCCGGAGCCTGGAGGAGTTCTTCGCCGAGAACTTCCTGCACGAGCAGGTCATCCGCGAGCGGCTGCGGGCCGCCGACATCGCCCAGCGGGTCGGTGCCTGGGTCGGCGACCCCGTCAACGCGGGGCGGGTGGTCGCGGAGGCCTCCACCGTCCTCGCCCTCGGCCTGCGGCGGCTTCGGGACCAAGACGTCGCCTCCGTGGTGGAGGAGGTGCTGATCCCGCGGCTGCTGGCCGAGCCGATCTCCCCCGTGGCGGGGGGACTGCTGCAGGAGATCGTCGCCGACGACGCGCACCACGGGCTGGTCGACCTCACCCTGGAGGAGGCGCACCGCTGGCTGGTGCACAACCAGGACACCTTCGCCGACGTGGTGGGGGAGCGGGCGCCCCGGTGGGCACCGGAGCGGCTCAACGAGGTGGTCACCGCGCGGTTGCACCTCGAGGCCGTCCGCTGGGTCGCCGACATCCGTCGCGACCCCCGGCACCACGCCCGCCAGGCGCTCGACAGCCTGCTGCGCCAGCTGGCCCACGACCTGCTGCACGACCCCGAGACCCAGGAACGGGCCGAGAAGCTCAAGATCCGGGTGCTCGAGCAGCCGCAGGTGGTGGCGACCGGGATGTCGCTGTGGAGCGCCTTCCGCACCGCGCTGCTGGACGCGCTCGAGGACGAGCAGGGTCCGCTGCGGGACCGGGCCACCCGCGAGCTCGCTGCCTTCGGGGAGCGGGTGGGCCGCGACGATGCGCTCCGGACCCGGCTGGACGGATGGAGCGCGGACTTCGCGGTGTGGGCGGTCGGCCGCTACGGCGACGAGCTCACCGCGGTGATCACCCACACCATCGAGCGGTGGGACGGCGAGGAGGCGGCCCGCAAGATCGAGCTGCACGTGGGCCGGGACCTGCAGTTCATCCGGATCAACGGCACCATCGTCGGTGGGCTCGTCGGGGTGCTCATCCACGCCGTCTCGCTGGCACTGTGAGACCCTCCGGGACACCCCTGCCACCCGTGCGACACCGGACCGAGGAGGTCTTGATGGACGAGGTCCCGATCCGCGACCGGTCGATCCGGCTCGGTCAGTTCCTCAAGCTGGCCAACCTGATCGACAGCGGCTCCGACGCCAAGGAGCTGATGGTCCAGGGCCTGGTGAGCGTCAACGGCGAGGTCGAGACCCGGCGCGGCCGCCAGCTGGTCCCCGGTGACGTGGTCTGGCTCGCCGGTCACGAGGCGCGGGTCGTCTCCTCCTAGCTGGCACCCGGTGGGCACGAGCCGGTCCAGGCGAAACCGGCCTCAGCCGACCCCGACGAGGTCGACGACGAAGATCAAGGTCTCGCCGGGCGAGATGACACCGCCGGCACCGCGGTCGCCGTAGGCCAGGTGGGGTGGGATGACGAGGCGGCGGCGGCCGCCGACCCTCATTCCCTCCACGCCCCGGTCCCAGCCCGAGATCACCTGTCCGGCGCCGAGGCGGAAGTCGAGTGGCGCGCCCCGGTTGTACGACGCGTCGAACTCCTCTCCGGTGGAGTGCGCGACCCCGACGTAGTGCACCGAGACGGTGCTGCCGGCGGTGGCCTGCGCACCCTCGCCCTCGGTGAGCTCGGTGACCTCGAGGTCGCTGGGCGGAGGGCCGTCGGGGAAGTCGATCTCGGGCTTGTGTGCAGTCATGGCGCCCACCCTGCCACGTCTGCCGCCCATCCCTTCCCGGTGGTGGACGAGGGCTGCCCGACGGCGTACGCCGCGGCGCTCAGGTCTGGTGCACGTAGGAGTCGAGCTGGTCGCGCTCGAACTCCAGCTGGGTGATCCGGCTCTTGACGACGTCGCCGATGCTGACCACCCCCACGAGCTGGCCCTCCTGCATGACCGGGACGTGCCGGATGCGGTGCTCGGTCATCTGGGCCATCACCGCGTCGACGTCGTGACCCGGCTCGCAGGTCTGCACGACGGAGGTCATGATCTGCTCGATCGGCGCGCCGAGCACCGCGTCGTCGCCGTTCAGCCGGCGAACGACGTCGCGCTCGCTCACGATGCCGTCGACGCCATGGCCCCGGCTCACGATCACCGCCCCGATGTTGTGCTCGGCGAGCAGCGCGAGCAGGTCACGCACCGTGGCGTCCGGGCTGATGGTGACCACGTCCTGGCTGGACTTGCCGTGGATCACGTCGTTGATCTTCATGGGCTGGCCCCTTCGTGAGCGGTGACGTCGAGGTCTGGTCCCCTGAATCTAGTGCTCCCGGAGCCGTGTGCACAGGGGTTCGCAGCGGTCGCCTCCCGCCGCGGGAGGACGGCCTCACTCGGGCTCGGTGGCCGCCTCCCCGCGCCGGGCGGTGAGGTCGTGCACGGTCCCTCCCGGGTGCGGGTCGCCGTGGTCGGCGTGGGTGCCGAGGAAGGCGAGGGCCTGGTCGTGCAGCTTGCCGTTGGTGGCCAGCGCGCTGCCGCCGGCCGGCCCGGGCTCGCCGTCCAGGGAGGTGAGCACGCCGCCGGCCTCGCGCACGATCACATCCAGCGCCGCCAGGTCGTGCAGCTCCAGGGAGGGCTCGGTGGCGATGTCGACCGACCCCTCCGCGACCAGCATGTAGGACCAGAAGTCGCCGTAGGCCCGGGTGCGCCAGCACCGCCGCGAGAGCGAGAGGAAGTCCTCGAGCCGCCCGCGCTCGTCCCACCCCGACAACGAGCTGTAGGACAGCGAGGCGTCCTCGACGCGGGAGACGTCGGAGACCTGGCACGGTGCGGCCCGCAGCAGCGACTTGCCCGTCCACGCGCCGCCGTCCTTCATCGCCCACCAGCGTCGGTTCAGCATCGGTGCGGAGACAACGCCGACCACGACCTCGTCGTCGACCATCAACGAGATCAGGCTCGCCCAGACGGGCACCCCCCGCACGAAGTTCTTGGTGCCGTCGATCGGGTCGACCACCCACCGCCGTTGGCTGTGCCCGGTCGAGCCGCTCTCCTCGCCGACCACCGCGTCCCTCGGTCGGGCGCGGGAGAGCACCCGGCGGATGCCGTCCTCGACCGAGTGATCGGCGTCGGTGACCGGCGTCAGGTCGGGCTTGGTCATCACGTGCAGGTCCAGGGCCTTGAACCGGGCCTGCGCCGTGGAGTCGGCGTCATCGGCCAGCACGTGGGCGAGCCGGAGATCGTCGGTGTAGTCGGACGGCATGGGGCACAGGGTATTCCCCGGAAGCTCTCAGGTTGCGGCACTACCGGTCCGCCGTGGGATCAGTCCGGGTCCGCGCCACCTGCCGGCGGTGCACGCGGTCCGTCTCGTGGGTCCTTCTCGCGGTCCTTCTCGCCGCCCTCCTCACCGTCCTTCTCGCCGGGCTCACAGTGCTGGTGGTCGCAGCCTCCCGGGCCTCAGTACTGCGCGGCGGCCTCTCGGCTGGCGAGCAGGCGCCGGAAGGAGCGCACCCGGTCCAGCTGCTGCCCGGCCGCCTCGTCGAGTCCGCACTCGGGCGCACCCTCCCCGTGGGTGCACCCGCGCGGGCAGGCATCGGTGAGCTCGTCGAGGTCCGGGAAGGCACCGATCAGCCGGTCGGGGTCGACGTGGGCCAGCCCGAAGGAGCGGATCCCCGGCGTGTCCACGATCCAGCCCCCACCGGGCAGGGCCAGCATCCAGGCGCTGGTCGAGGTGTGCCGCCCACGGCCGGTCACCGCGTTGACCACTCCGACCTCGCGCGCTGCGTCGGGCACCAGGGCGTTGACCAGGGTGGACTTGCCGACGCCGCTGTGCCCGAGCAGCACGCTGGTCCGCCCGGCGAGCCGGTCCCGGATCTCGCCGAGGTCGGCACCGCGCTGGGTCACCACATGCGGCACCCCGAGCGGGCGATAGCTGCGCAGGAGAGGTCCGGGGTCCGCGAGATCGGCCTTGGTCAGGCACAGCAGCGGGTCCATGCCCGCGTCGTAGGCAGCCACCAGCGCCCGGTCGACCAGTCCCTGACGCGGCTCGGGGTCGGCCAGCGCGGTGACGATCACCAGCTGGTCGGCATTGGCGACCACGACTCGCTCGACGGGGTCGTCGTCGTCGGCGGTGCGACGCAGCACCGTGACCCGTTCGTCGACGGTCACGATGCGCGCCAGCGTTCCGTCGGCGCCGGTGGTGTCCCCGACGAGGCGCACCCGGTCGCCCACCACGACCCCCTTGCGGCCGAGCGGGCGTGACTTCATCGCGATCACGACCGGCTCGCCGGGCCCCAGACGGCAGGTGTAGCGGCCTCGGTCGACGGTGACCACCACGGCCGGGACGGCGTCGTCGTAGGAGGGGCGGTCCTTGGTCCGCGGCCGGGTCCGCCGCCGTGGCCGCTCGTAGCTCTCCGGGTCGTGCTCGTCGTAGCGGCCGCTCACCGGGCGCCCCCGGCCGCCGGAGCAGCTACCGGAGCAGTCACCGGAGCATCCCCGACCAGGTCTCGGCGAAGCCCGGGAAGGTCTTGGAGGTGGTGGCCACGTTCTCCACCAGCACTTCCTCGACCGCGGAGCCGACGACCACGGCGGCGTGCGCCATCCGGTGGTCGGCGTAGGTGTGGAAGGTGCCGCCGTGCAAGCGCGCCGGCTCGATGCTCAGGCCGTCCTCGTGCTCGGTGACGCGGGAGCCGAGGCCGCGCAGCTCGGTGGTGAGGGCGGCGAGGCGGTCGGTCTCGTGGCCCCGGATGTGCGCGACCCCGCGGAGCCGCGAGGGGGACCGCGCCAGTGCGCACAGCGCCGCGACTGCCGGTGCGAGCTCACCGACGTCGTGGAGGTCGGCGTCGATACCCTCGACGGCCCCGGTGCCGGTCACCGTGAGGCCCTCGGCGGTGAGCTCCACCTGTGCGCCCATGCGAGCGAGCAGGTCCCGCAGCGCGTCCCCGGCCTGGGTGGTCCGCGTCGGCCATCTCGGCACGTGCACGCGCCCACCGCTGGTCATCGCGAGCATCAAGAACGGGGCCGCGTTCGACAGGTCGGGCTCGATGGTGACGTCGGTGGCGCGGATGGTCTGCGGCCGCACGCGCCAGCGCTCGGCCTCCTCGTCCTCGACCTCCACGCCGTGCTCGCGCAGGCACGCCACCGTCATCTCGATGTGGGGCAGCGAGGGCAGCGGGCCGCCCTCGTGGCGCACGTCGACACCGCGCTCGTAGCGCGCCCCGGCGAGGAGCAACGCGGAGATGAACTGGCTGGACGCCGAGGCGTCCACCACGACCGTCCCGCCCCGCAGACCACCGGCGCCGTGCACGGTGAACGGCAGGCCGTCGCGGCCCCCGTCGTCGATGACCGCGCCCAGGTCGCGCAGCCCCTGGAGCACCCCGGTCATCGGCCGGGTGCGGGCGTGCGGGTCGCCGTCGAAGTGGACCGGGCCGTGCGCCAGGGCCGCCACCGGTGGGACGAAGCGCATCACCGTGCCGGCGAGGCCGCACTCGACCCTCGCCGCGTGCAGGCGCCCGGGCACCACTCCCCAGGCGCCGTCGGCGGTGTCCACGCGCGAGCCGAGGGCGCTGAGCGCGGAGGCCATCAGCTCGGTGTCACGCGAGCGCAGCGCCCGGCGTACGACGGAGGGCCCGTCGGCCAGCCCGGCGAGCACCAGTGCCCGGTTCGTCAGCGACTTCGACCCGGGCAGCTCCACGTGTGCCTCCACGGGGGCACGGGCGACCGGCGCGGGCCACAGGTCGACCTGCGCGCCTGCTTCACCCTCGGGGCGTGACTGCACGCCCCGAGGCTATTGGCCCAGCGACTTCGCGGCGAGCCTGGCCTCGAGCCTGGCCTCGCGGGCGCGGTGCCGGGCCCCGCGGCGGGCTCCCGTGGCCACGTGTCTCGCCCGCCAGGCCACCCCCGGCCGGCCCTCGGTGTCGACGGCGGCCAGGATCAGCCCGCCGAGCATGGAGAGGTTCTTGAAGAAGTGCAGCCGCTGGTTGGACTTGGTGGCCGGGTCGGACTCGGTCCAGAACTGATGACCGGCGATGGTCGTGGGCAGCAGGGAGGCCGCCAGCACGGTGCTCGAGAGTCGCGGCGCGCGACCGCGGGCCAGCGCCGCGGCCGCGACGATCTGCGCCGCCGCGTTCATCCGCACCAGGGTCACGGTGTCCTCGGGGATGGGGACCTGCGGGGCCGCCTTCTCCACTGCCGGCCGGATCCGGTCGGTGACCGGCTTGGCCTTGGTCGCCAGTGCCGGAGCGTTCTTGAGGGCGTTCACGCCCCCGACCAGGAACGTGGACGCGAGCAGGGGACGTGCGATCAGTCGGGTGGCTGTCATGCCTCCATCAATACCCGATCGATCCGCCCTCAACCAGCGTGGTGGTCCCCCGTGACGTGGATGGTCGAGGTGTTGTTCCCCGTCGCCGGGTCGGTCCACCCCTGCGGCGGGGAGACGGTGAAGGTGAGGGTGGGGCGCGACTGGGTGTTGGCCGCGAAGAAGAACCGGTCGTGCCGGCTGGTGGCGGTGCACGTCCAGGAGGTGCCCGCGTGGTCGCAGCCGGCGGCGGAGTGCAGGTCGCCGCTGCTCGTGGTCGCGCGCAGGCGGGCCTCCTCGCCGGGAGGCACCCCGGTCACGCGGACGGCGATCTTGAGATGACCGTGCCGGTCGTAGCCGGCGGCGGCGTGCACCCCGATGTCCGCCTGCCGCGGGGGTGGCGGCGAGGTCGGTGGGGGTGGCGGCGAGGTCGGCGGCGGTGGCGGCGAGGTCGGCGGCGGTGGCGGCGAGGTCGACGGCGTAGTCCCCCCGTTGCCTCCGTTCCCTCCGTTCCCTCCGTTCCCTCCGTTCCCTCCGTTCCCTCCGTTGCCTCCGTGGCCCGCTGTCCCGCCTCCGTGGCCCGCTGTCCCGCCGCCGTGGGCCGGTGTCTGGTCGGCCGGTGTCTGGTCGGCCGGTGTCTGGTCGGCCGGTGTCTGGTTGGCCGGTGCCTGGTTCGCCGGTGTCTGGTCCACCTGCCCGCCGTCGGAGGGGCCGGTGTCCGTCGGTGCGCCGGAGGTGGGCGCGACCGCCGCCGGCGACGTGGCCGACCTCCCGGGCTGCACCTCGGAGGTGGTGGGGGACTCGGTGCCCGAGGGGCTCGGGGTCGTCGAGGCGGGGGAGGTGCCGGGTCTCAGCGGCCCCAGCAGCCCGAGGGCAGGAGCCCGACCCGCGGTGGGTCGCTGCTCGGGGCCGCGGTGCACCACCGCGAAGGTGGTGACGCCGGCGATCCCGACGGCGGTGACGGTGGCGGCGGTGGTGACCGGCACGTGCGCCATCGCCAGGTCGCGCGCCCGGCCGAGCAGGGCCGCGGCGGCTGCTCCCGCGCCGGTGCCCGCGGCCGCGCCGCCACCGAGGTAGGCGGCCGCGGCCGCGCCGAGCAGGGCCGGTCCCAGGACGCCGGAGAGCGAGGAGTTCACCTCCGCGAGCTCGAGGTAGACCGCGGTGCACCGGCGGCAGTGGTCGAGGTGGTCCTCGACCCGTGCGTGGTCCCGGCGGGACAGTGCCTGGCGGACGTAGCCGCCCATCAGGTGGTTGGTCTCCCGGCACGCGTCGCTGACCAGGTCGCCGCTGTGCATGTTCAAGAACGCCTGGCGCAGGCCCTCCCGAGCGCGGTAGGCCAGCGCCGAGACCGAGTTGGCGCTCATCCCGAGCAGCGGTGCGATGTCGGCGGGCTTCTGGTTCTCCACCTCGAGGTGCCACAGCACCATCTGCCAGCGTTCGGGCAGCGAGGCGAACGCCTTGGCCGCCGCTGCGCTCTCGAACCCTGCGACCGAGGGGTCGGTGAACGGCACTCCCGGGTCGTAGATCGCCATGTCGCCGGTCGTGGTCAGCCGCTGGCTGCCGCGGATCTTGTCCACGTGCAGCCGGCGCACCGCGGTGAGCAGGTAGGCCCGGAAGGCGACGTCCGGCCCGCCGCCGCCGAGCAGCACGTTGAGCACCTTCACGAAGGCCTCGGAGACCAGGTCGTCGGCGTCCGGACCGGCCACGAGGAGCCGCGCCAGCCGGGTCGCCGCCTCCACGTGGCGGGAGAAGAGCGTGCCGTAGGCCGCGATGTCGCCCTCACGGACCCGGGAGATCAGCTCGGGGTCCGTCAGCTCGTGGGCGGTGTCGTCGGTGGCGCTCATGTGCTCGATGGCGGCCTTCGCGGGTGGGGAAGGGAACTGCACGAGTTTATTCCGAATTTCCCGTCATGGAAGCCGGGGAGCCCCGTTACCTGGGCGAGGTCACGACGTGGGGGGTGACCTGACGAGGAGAGATGGAGCAGGCATGGGCATCTTTGCGACGCTGGTTCGCAGGGGCGCGCAGGCAGGGGCGCCGGCCGTCACTGCCCCGGACGTGCGGCGGCCTCTGCTGCCCGCACGGTTCGAGGCGGTGGGGGAGCGTCTCGCAGCCGGACACGACGCGAGCAGCGCGTGCGCGGAGGTGGGCCGGGAGACGGCCCGTGACGGTGCCGACCTGGGTGAGGCACTCGACGGGCTCCGGACCACCTATGCACGCGTCCAGGGAGGGGAGCCCGACTTCCGGGCTCTGCGATCGTTGTGCGTCGCCTGGAGCGAGGAGACCTTGGGATACCTCCACCAGCTCTCGTGCGAGGACCCGCTGACGGGACTGGCCAGCCTTGCGCACGTGCGGGCCAGGCTCTCGGAGGTCTATCGCGGAGCCGAGCAGGGGGAGGGCGCGACCAGCACCAGTCATGCGCTGGTGGTCGTCGACCTCCCCCTGCTCGCCCGGCCGTCCTGGGAGGGGACGCTGGGGTCGGTCGGGTTCGAGTCGGCACTGCGGCTCGCCCGGCTGGCGCAGAGCGCCCGGCTGGCGTTTCCTGGAGGGGAGACGATCGGTCAGGCCGGCCCGTCCAGGCTGGTGGTGGTGACCGAGCGGGACGACCTGCTCTCCAGCCGGACGGGGCTGTTGCGTGATCTCGTCGAGGAGACCGGCCCGCGTGGGGAGCGGGCGCGGGTGTGGATCGAGGGCCTACCGCCGTCGGACGACGGCGCCGGCCGGCTCCTCGACGAGATCGCGCGCGGCTGACCGGCCGCTGCCGCCGCGCTCGAGGCTGGGCGGGTGCCCGGCACGGGCACTAGCCTGGGCGCCATGTGCGGACGCTATGCCTCGAGCCGTCAGCCCGAGGACCTCGTCGAGGAGTTCGAGATCCGCAACCCCGAGCTTCCCCATCTCGAGCCCGACTACAACGTGGCGCCCACCAAGGAGGTCTACGCGGTGGTGGAGCGACCCGCGCACGGGGAGAGCCGGTCGCCCGGGGAGGCGGGGGAGGCCGAGGCCCCCGAGCGCCAGCTGCGGGTGCTCACCTGGGGCCTGGTGCCGTTCTGGGCCAAGGACCCCTCGGTCGGCAGCCGGATGATCAACGCCAGGGTGGAGACGGTGGCACAGAAGCCGGCCTACCGGCGGGCCTTCGAGCGGCGGCGGGCGATCCTTCCCGCGGACGGCTACTACGAGTGGTACCCCACCCAGGAGCGGGCCAGGTCGGGCAAGCCCCGCAAGCAGCCCTACTTCATCCGTCCCGCGGACGGCGGCGTGCTGGCCATGGCCGGGCTCTACGAGATCTGGCGCGACCCGGACCGGGCCGAGGACGACCCGGAGCGGTTCCGCTGGACCTGCACGGTGCTCACCACCCGGGCCGAGGACTCCCTCGGGCAGATCCACGACCGGATGCCGCTGATGTTGCCGCGGGAGCGCTACGCGGCGTGGCTGGACCCCCGGCCCCACCCGGGCAGCGACCTGCTCGACCTGCTCGAACCCGCCTCGCCGGGCCGGCTGGAGGCCTATCCGGTCTCCACCCTGGTCTCCCGCGTGCAGAACAACGGGCCCGACCTCGTGGCCCCGCTGCCTCTCGGGGGCGGTCGCACGGAGGAGGCCGGCTGATGCCCCAGGAACGGATGGTCTCCACCCCCCGGGGCGAGGCGCGGCTGGTCGTCCGGCGCGCCAAGCGGCCGCTGGCGATGCTGGTGCTGACCCACGGGGCCGGTGGCGGCATCGACGCTCCCGATCTGGTGCGCCTGGCGCGCACGCTGCCCCAGCAGGACATCTCCGTGACGCTGGTGGAGATGCCCTGGCGGATCGCCGGCAAGAAGATCGCCCCGGGCCCCGCCGTCATCGACGAGTGCTACCGGGCGGTCCTGGACCGGATGCGCACGCGCAGCCCCCTCGTGCTCGGGGGGCGCAGTGCCGGTGCTCGCTCGGCGTGCCGGATCGCCCGCGGGGTGGGGGCCCGCGGCGTGCTCGCCCTGTCGTTCCCGCTGCACCCGCCCGGCCGGCCGGAGAAGTCCCGCCTCGAGGAGCTGCTGGCGACGCGGGTGCCGACCCTGGTGATCCAGGGGGAGCGCGACCCGTTCGGCGCCCCCGAGGAGTTCCCCGACAGCCTCGACCTGGCGGTCGTCCCCGGTGCCGACCACTCGATGAAGGTCCCCCGGTCCGCTGACCTGAGCCAGGCCGACGCCCTCGCCGTCGTGCTGGAGGCGACCCTGGAGTGGGTGGTGCGCGAGATCGCCGGGAATCGAATCGGGTGAGGGGGCGTTCCCCCTGGTGCATGCCCGAGACGCAGAGGAGGCCAGTCCGTGCTCGCTACGCTCGCCCGGTCGTCGGCTGCGACCGCACCGCTAGTCTGGGACGTGATGAGTGACACCGACCCAGGGACCCTCGAGCCCGTCGACGAGACCTCGCTCGACCCGACCGAGATCGATCCCGCCACCGAGACCGAGGCGCAGCGCCAGCTGCGCTTCGAACGCGATGCGATGCCCTTCCTGGACCAGCTCTACTCGGCGGCCATGCGGATGACGCGCAACCCCGCCGACGCAGAGGACCTCGTCCAGGAGACCTTCGCCAAGGCCTACGGGTCCTTCCACCAGTTCAAGCCGGGCACCAACCTCAAGGCCTGGCTGTACCGCATCTTGACCAACACCTTCATCAACACCTACCGCAAGAAGCAGCGCGAGCCGCAGCAGTCGATGGCCGAGGACGTCGAGGACTGGCAGCTCGCGCGTGCGGAGTCCCACTCCTCCGCGGGCCTGAAGTCCGCGGAGATGGAGGCTCTGGAGCACCTGCCCGGCTCCGACGTGAAGGACGCGCTCCAGCGACTCCCCGAGGAGTTCCGGCTGGCGGTCTACCTCGCCGATGTCGAGGGATTTCCCTACAAGGAGATCGCGGAGATCATGGAGACACCCATCGGCACGGTGATGTCGCGGCTGCACCGCGGACGGCGCCAGCTGCGCGAGATGCTCGCCGACTACGTCCGCGACAACGACCTGCTCTCCAGCGGGGCCACGAAGGGAGCCTCGTGATGCCCGCGTTCGAGCCGGAGATGCCCTCCGGGGACTCCTCCGCCCACTTCTCGGCCAAGGACTGCTCGGAGGTCCTGGGTCGGGTGTTCTTCTTCCTCGACAACGAGCTCGACCAGGCCGACTGTGCCGAGATCCAGCACCACCTCGACGAGTGTGGCCCGTGCCTGGCCCGCTACGACCTCGAGCGCACCGTGAAGACCCTGGTCGCGCGCTCGTGCTCCGAGGTGGCGCCCGAGGGCCTGCGGCAGCGGGTGATGCTCTCGATCCGCCAGGTGCAGGTCGAGATCACCCAGCAGGACTGACCCGACCCGCCCCGGTTCCCGGTGGCTCGATTCGTGTTGTCGCCGCGCACCTGAGACAATGGGCGCCGTCTCCGGCGGGGACGACCGGAGCCAGCGACGTAGGAGGACCACATGGGCAAGACCGGCCGCAAGCGCCGCGCTCGCAAGAAGAAGAGCGCCAACCACGGCAAGCGCCCCAACGCCTGAGCGAGCAGCGCAGGCAGGACGAGCCTCTGGGCCGTCCTGTGGGACATTCTTTGGGCCCCGGGCCGACCGGTCCGGGGCCGTCGTGCGCTCCGCGGGGTGTTTGGATGGGGCCATGGAGCTCGAGACGCTGGTGACCGAGGGCCGCGACCTGATCGCACGGACGACCGCGGAGCACACCGCGCGCTGGGGACTGGGTACGGCGCAACGGTGGGTGCTCGACCAGTCCGAGGGGCGCATCTTGTGGTCCTTCGCCGACCACGTCGCCTCCGCGCCGGCCCAGATCCTCGGGTCGTGGAACGGCACCGTGCACAGCTTCGTGTGGGCGTGGGACAACGAGACGGTCGCGCCCGCGCTGCGCGCCACCGCCGAGGCGGTGCGGGCGTTCGGTGCCGAGCACGGCGTGGGCGCGTTGACCGCCTCCCCCCTCGACCTCGACGAGCCGCAGGTGCGCGACCTGGTCGCGGTGGCCTTCCGGGTGGGCCGGTGCACCGGGCTCTACCACCCCTACGACGGGCGGCTGGCGACCTACATCGCCTTCGGCGAGGTCACCCTCGAGGAGTCCGGCGGGCGCGTGTCGACCTTCGAGGCAACCGGGGCATGACCGCCGGGGCAGGCGCGGAGCCACTCGTCGCGGGTCTCGCGGCGAGCCTCGAGCGCACCGTGAGCGACCAGGACACCGCGAGCGCCGTGGGGTCGGGCACCCTGGCCGTGCTCGGCACACCGGTGCTGCTCGCCTGGTGCGAAGCCGCGACCTGCGCGGCCCTCGTCCCGTGCCTCGCGGACGGGCAGACGAGCGTGGGGACCCGGGTGAGCCTCGAGCACCTCGCTCCGTCCGCCGTGGGGGCGGTGCTGCAGGTCACCGCGACCACGACCCACGTGGACGGACGGCTGGTGCGGCTCAGCGTCGCAGCCCGGCAGGACGACCGGCTCGTCGGCTCCGGTGAGGTGACCCGCGTGGTCGTCGACGCGGAGAAGTTCTCCGCGCGGGTGCCGCCGTCCGGCGGAGCCTCACTCGAGCCGGGCCGCGAAGGCCAGGAGGGTGACCCCGGGGACCGGTGACCAGTCGTCGTCGGGGGCCCGGGTGAAGCCGAGCCGTTCATAGATCCGGTGCGCGGAGGTCATCTGGTCCATGCTGGACATCCGGATCCCGGCGTACCCGAGCTCGCGCGCGCGTCGCAGGCAGGTCTCGACCAGCTCCTGGCCCACGCCACGGCCGCGCGCGGAGGGACTGACCACCAGCATCCGGAACTCGCCCTCGTCGGGGCGTGCGATCTCGCGGAACGTCGAGCCGACCGGGCAGAAGGTCACCGAGCCGAGCAGGCGCCCGCCCGCCACGGCCACCCACACCTCGGCCTCGCGGCCCCGTCGGGCAGCGTCCGCGAGCTGCCCGACGTAGTCGTCCTCGGTGCCCAGGAACCCCTCGCCCACGTAGACCTGTGCGGTGAGCCGGCCCACCTCGGCCAGCTCGTCGGCACGGACGGGACGGACCTCGATGTCCTCCACCGGCTCAGATGCCGAAGGTGCTGCGGGGGTAGGCCGCATCGACATCGGTGATCACGTTGACCAGGTAGGGGACCCCGGAGGCGAAGGCACGGTCGAGCGCCGGCCCGATCTGGCGTGGGTCGGTGACGGTCTCGCCGGCCCCGCCCAGGGCCGTGACCACCTGGTCGTAGCGGGTCCGCGGGGCCAGGTCCGCGGCCACGTCGTAGCCGTAGAGCATCTGCATCGGCTGCTTCTCCAGGCCCCAGGCGCCGTTGTTGCCGCACACCATGACCACGGGCAGGCCGTGCCGGACCAGGGTGTCGACGTCCATCAGGGACATGCCCGCGGCTCCGTCCCCGTAGAGCAGCACCACCTGGGCAGAGGGGCGCGCGAGCCGCGCGGCGATGGCCGCGCCCAGCCCCGCGCCCAGGCAGCCGTAGGGGCCCGGGTCGAGCCAACCGCCGGGGCGCTTGGGCTCCACGAACTTGCCGGCGAAGGAGACGAAGTCGCCGCCGTCACCGATCACGATCGCGTCGTCCTCCAAACGGGGCACCAGCTCGCCGTAGATGCGGGCGGGGTGGATCGGGTCCGCGGTGGCCGCGAGGAGCTCGGCGTCGCGCGCCACCGCCTTCGCGACGGTGTCCTGCAGGCCGGAGACCCACGTCGACCAGTCCGGCCGGCGGACCAGCCCTCCCACGGCCTCGCGCAGGCCGTCGAGCACGAGGGTGAGGTCGCCGGAGGCCTCCCCGGCCAGCTCGGCGTGCTGGGCGACCTGCCCGGGGGTGTCGGCGAGGTGCACGACGCGGGCCGGCGTGGCGCCCTCCCCGTTCTTCTCCGGGCCCCCGAACACGCCGTAGCCGAGCCGGAAGTCCAGCGGGGTGCCGACGACCACGACCAGGTCCGCCCCGCCGAACGCGGCGCTGCGCGCCTTGGTCACCAGCAGCGGGTGCCCACCGGGAACCACGCCGCGCCCCATGCCGTTGGTGATCGTCGGCAGGCCCGCCTCCTCCACCAGGCGCAGGGCCGCCTCCTCCGCACCGTCGGCCCACACGTCGGTGCCGAGCACGAGCACCGGGCGCTCGGCCCTGCCCAGGAGCTCGGCGATGTCGGCGATCGCCTCCCCGTCGGGCTCGGTGCGGGTCTTCGGGCCGACCTCGGGACGCACCGAGGCGGAGGCGTTGAAGAACTCATCCATCGGCACGTCGACGAAGACCGGGCCGCGGTGCGAGGAGCCGGCCACCGTGAAGGCCTCGTGCATCCCCTCGGCCACCTCGCCCGCGGTGTGGATGGTGCGGGCCAGCTTGGAGACCGGGGCCAGGATCGGCGGCTGGTCCAGCTCCTGCAGCGACCCGCTGCCCCACCTGTTCTGCGGGGCACGTCCACCGACCACGACCAGCGGCGAGCCGCTGAACTGGGCCTGCGCCACCGCGCTGACCCCGTTGGTGACCCCGGGCCCGGCGGTGAGCACCGCGAGACCCGGCGACCGGGTGAGCTTGCCCATCGCCTCGGCGGCGAAGGCCGCGGTCTGCTCGTGCCGGACGTCCACGATGCGCATGGGCGGGTCGGCGGTCACCGCCCCGTCGTACATCGGGAAGACGTGGGCGCCGGAGAGGGTGAACATCACCTCCACCCCGTGGGCCCGGGCCACGGCCACCGCGTGCTGTCCCGAGTGCCCCTCCACGGATCCCGCCTCGGGGGCGGGGGTCGGTCCGCCGCGGTCGGCGCTGGTCTCGGGCTGGATGGTGCCGGCCCCGGAGGGGTCGGTCGGCTGGTCGGGTGCCTGCGTCATGGAGGCGAGGTTAGCCGCAGCCCGCTGCCGCAGCCCGCTGCCGGCGTCTCCTAGGCTGGGCAGGTGCCGTCGTTGAAGGCGCTCGCCCGGGCCCACACCGATCTGTCCAGCGAGGACGTCGGCTGGCTCTCCCGACTGCTGGCGGACTGGCAGATCATCGCCGACCTGAGCTTCGCCGACCTGGTGCTGTGGCTGCCTGCCCGCGACGGGTCGGGCTACTGGGCGGGCGCGCAGATGCGGCCGACCACCGGGCCGACCGCCTTCGTCGACGACATCGTGGGCTCCTTCCTCGAGGCCGGGCGGCGGCCGCTCCTCGACGCGGCCCTGCGCGAGGGCCGGATCGCCCGCGAGGGAGACCCGGAGTGGCGTGACGACGTGCCGGTGCGGGTGGAGGCCATCCCGGTGCGTCGCGGGGAGCGGCTGATCGCGGTGGTGGGACGCAACACCAACCTCCAGGGCGTGCGTACGCCGAGCCGGCTCGAGCTCTCCTACCTGCAGACGGCCAGCGAGCTGTCCCAGATGATCGCCCACGGCTCCTTCCCCTTCCCGGGCCAGCGCTCGGACCACACCGACACCCCGCGCGTGGGTGACGGCTTCATCCGGGTCGACGAGGCGGGCCAGGTCACCTACGCCAGCCCCAACGCGCTCTCGGTCTATCGCAAGCTCGGCCTGACCGGCGACCTCAGCGGCCAGTCGCTGGCCGGCGTGACCCGCGCGCTGGTGCCGGCGGGGATGCGTCCGGACGAGGAGACCGTCAGCGCGGTCCTGGGGGGCCGGGTTGCCCGGGACACCGAGCTGGGCAACACCCAGGCCACGCTGATCCTGCGCTCGATCCCGCTGCGGCCCGAGGGCGAGCACACCGGGGGCCTGGTGCTGCTGCGCGACGTGACCGAGCTGCGCCGCCGCGACCGCGAGCTGGTCACCAAGGACGCGACGATCCGGGAGATCCACCACCGGGTGAAGAACAACCTCCAGACCGTCGCCGCCCTGCTGCGGCTGCAGGCACGGCGGCTCGACGTGCCGGAGGGCAGGGTCGCCCTGGAGGAGGCGGTACGCCGGGTCGGGGCGATCGCGGTCGTCCACGAGACGCTGAGCCAGGCCTTCGACGAGACGGTGGACTTCGACGCCGTCACCGACCGGCTGACCCGGCTGGTCACCGACGTGGGCTCGCCGGTGGGTCCCCTGGCCGCCCCGGTGCGCACGCGTCGGACGGGTTCCTTCGGGGCGATCAGCTCCGACGCGGCGACCCCGCTGGCGATGGTGTTCACCGAGCTGATCCAAAACGCCGTGGAGCACGCCTTCGACCCCGACCTGGGCGGGAGCATCGAGATCACCTGCGCGCGAGAGGGTGACGGGCTGCGCCTGCGCGTCGAGGACGACGGACGGGGACTGCCGCCCGACTTCGACCTGGAGAACAGCGCCAGCCTGGGGCTGTCCATCGTGAGCACGCTGGTGGGCGAGCTCGGCGGGGAGATCAGCCTGGACCGCGGGGGTGCGCAGGGGGGGACCCGGGTGGAGCTCAGCGTCCCGAACGTGGGAGCCCGCCCCCGGTGACCCGAGGAGCCGGGCGGTGGCTCAGGCGGTGCGCACCCGTGCTCGCGCGTTGCGGCGCTTCAGTGCCCGGCGCTCGTCCTCGCTGAGGCCGCCCCAGACGCCGTGGTCCTGTCCGGCCTCGAGGGCCCATGCGAGGCACTGTTCGCGCACGTCGCAGCGCCGGCACACCTGCTTGGCCTCCTCGATCTGCAAGATCGCGGGACCGGTGTTGCCGATCGGGAAGAACAGTTCCGGGTCCTCGTCTAGGCACGCGGAACGGTGACGCCAATCCATGGGTGGGGCAACCCTCCGAACTCATGTGTGAACGCATTCACGATCAGGGGCCCAGCATCGCTGTGGTGTCTGCCGGGCGTTGTATGGGTGATGCTGTCCTCAGGACGTGCTGGGACGCGCGGATTTGATCGTTGCAACTCCGGACCCCGATGACAACCCCCGAAATCGTCGCGTTGGTCACAGCCGCACAAGGAATAGAGTCGGCGCCGTGGATGACGCCTTCTCCGACCCCTCCGGACCCGAAGCCGAGCCGGACCCGACGACACGCTCGCCGTACTCGCGGCACGGCACCCCGGCGCCCCTGGCGGTGGCCGCGGGAATGACCTTCGTCGAGGGGCTGCTCACGGTGCTCTTCGGCGTGGCCGAGGTCTTCAGCCTGGAGGGCGACCGGTTGGTGATGGGGCTGACCACGGCCGCGTTCTTCATCGCTCTCGGCGGGGCCCTGGTGGTGTGTGCCTGGGGGATGCACACGGTCCGGCCGTGGGCGCGCGGGCCGGTGCTGCTGACCCAGCTGATCTGGCTGGGCCTGGCGTGGAACTTCAAGGGTGGCGCCACCCTCCCGGTGGCCGTCGGCCTGGCGGTGGCGGCGCTGCTGGTGCTCGCCGGGCTGTTGCACCCGCGTTCGATCGACGCCCTCGAGCACGCCGGCGGGCGCGGCTGAACGGGACCGGTCAGCCGACCTCGCTGAGCGAGTCGCGCAGCCGTGCCAGGGTGCGGTTGAGCAGCCGGGAGACGTGCATCTGCGAGACCCCGATCTCCTCGGCGATCTGCGACTGCGTCATCCCCTGGAAGAAGCGCAGCAGCAGGATCCGCTTCTCCCGGGCGGGGAGCTGCTCGATGAGCGGCTTGATCGACTCCCGGATCTCCACGTGCGCCAGTGCCACGTCGTCGGACCCGAGGCTCTCGAGCATGCTGGCGCCCGGGTGGTCCTCGTGGCTGTCCTCGGCGTCCAGGGAGAGCGTGGAGTAGGCGTTGGCGGACTCGATGCCCTCCATCACCTCCTCCACCGAGGTCCCGAGCCTGGTGGCGATCTCACGAGGCGTGGGGGAGCGGCCCAGCTCCTGGGACATGTCCCCGGTGACCGAGGCGATCGACATGCGCAGCTCCTGGAGCCGGCGGGGCACCCGGATGGCCCAGCCCTTGTCGCGGAAGTAGCGCTTGACCTCCCCGATGATGGTCGGGGTGGCATAGGTGGAGAACTCCACCCCACGGGCGGTGTCGAAGCGGTCCACCGACTTGATCAGGCCGATGGTGCCCACCTGGACGAGGTCGTCCAGCGGCTCGCCGCGGTTCGTGAACCGGCGCGCACAGTGCTCGACGAGGGGCAGGTGCAGCCGGACGAGCTCCTCGCGGCAGGCCGTACGGCGTGCCGGGGAGGTGCCTTCCTCGGTGAGCTCCTCGAAGAGCCCGTGGCTCAGCTCGCGGGTGGCCGGCCGGGACCCCGCACCCGGCTCGCTCCAGCGCGACCCGGCGTCGGGCGCGGATCCCTCCGGTGGCACGGCTTCACGCCGCAATGCTGGAGCGCACGGTGAACGAGACCCACCGCAGACGTCCTTCTCGGCTCGAGGCGACCTCGCTGGTCAGGGCGGTGAGCACCTGCCAGCCGAAGCTGTCCGCGTCGGGCTCGGCGTCGTCGCGGGCGTCCGCGGAGATCGAGACCCGGATGGAGCCGTCGCTGAGGTCGAACGCGGCGTGCAGGCCGCCCGCCGGATCGGCGTTCTCGAGCACCAGCGCACAGGCCTCGCCCACGGCCATGCGCAGGTCTTCGATGTCGTCGAGGGTGAAGTCCAGCCGCGCCGCCAGGCCGGCCGTGGTCATCCGCAGCACGGCGACGTAGGCACTCTCGGCCGGCAGGCGCAGCTCGACGTCGGGTCGGTGGCTCACGGTGGTGTCCTTGGGAAGGGTGTGGTCGCTGAGGTCCAGGGTAGTGCGAGACCTCCCGGTGTGGGCGGGTTCCGCGAGGTCGCCCCAGAGCGGCCGCGTCCGGGGACCCGGCCGGCTCGGCTGGGACGCCACACAGGCGGTCCCCGACGCCACTGGTTCGACCTCGGGGACCTCGACCGCGCGGGTGCCGCGGCGCCCGAACGGTCGTGTGGATGAGGTACCCGATGACGCGTTGGCAAACGCCCCGCTCGTGAGGGGACCTAGACCTGGACCCGGCCCGGTCCGCCTGCAGGGAGGCGGTCCGGTGCGCGGAACGCAACGGACCCCCGTGCCTGGTGGCACGGGGGTCCGGCTGGGACCGGGGGCGCTCAGCCCTTCTTGGTCTCCCAGAAGATCTCGGCGATCTCGTCGATCTTGGCGAGCAGCTCGTCGGCCTTGTCCTCGTCGAGCTCGCCCTTGGTGCCACTGGCGCCGGCCAGCTTGGTGGCCTCGTTGACCAGCTGGTGGAGCTGGGGGTACTTCTCGAAGTGCGGTGGCTTGAAGTAGTCGGTCCAGAGCACCCACAGGTGGTGCTTGACCAGCTCGGAGCGCTGCTCCTTGATCACGATCGCGCGGGTGCGGAAGTCAGGGTCGTCGTTGTCCTTGACCTTGTTGATGATCCCCTTGATCGACTCGGCCTCGATGCGGGCCTGGGCCGGGTCGTACACCCCGCACGGCAGGTCGCAGTGCGCGGAGGCCTCGATCGTCGGGGCGAACAGGTGCTTGAGCATACGGTTGTCCTCTCGCGAGAAGTTGCGGTGACGGCGCCGTCGACTCCAGCGCCATGGCTCACCTGCGACACTACTCCCGACCCAGACGGGGACTTCAAGTGGAGTTCCGCACCGGCGTCCACAGGAGGGTAGGCGTGCTTCCCAGGCGAGTGCGAGCAGCGCTCCCGCGCCTCGGGCTGGCCGTGGTCCGCGGCAGGTCGATGACTCCGACGCTCCACGACGGCGACCGCCTGCTCGTCCGGTACGGCGCGCGTCCGCGTCCGGGCTGCCTGGCCATCGTGCGCTTCGCCGACGGCGTGGTCGCGGTCAAGCGGCTGGACCACCTGGCCCGCGACGGCTGGTGGGTGGTGCGGGACAACGCGTTCGAGGGGCGCGACTCCTGGTCTGGGGGAGCGATCGCCGAGGACGGGGTGCTGGCGGTGGTGCTGGCCCGCGTGTGGCCCCACCCGGCGCTCGGCGCACCGCCGCCCCCTGGTGAGTGATACCTCACATTCCGCCCCGCCTGCCGTGGGGGCCGACGAGGTCCTGTGCGACGATGACGCCGGGTCACCACCCGCACCGTATGCGCGTTCCCGTAGCCCCACACCGGCCTGGCGTCGCATCGCTCCCGCACCGAAACGTCGACCCGCCCACGCCCAAGGACCACTCTCATGGTTGCATCGGAGCACATGCCAGATCTGGAGAACCACCGCTCCCAGGACCCCGTCTTCGCGCTGCACGCCGGCGGGAAGATGGAGGTCGCCTCCCGCGTCGCCCTCAACGGCCCCGAGGAGCTCTCGATGGCCTACACCCCGGGCGTGGCCCGGGTGTGCGAGGCGATCGCGGAGGAGCCGGAGCTCGCCGACGACTACACCTGGGTCTCCAACACGGTGGCCGTGGTCACCGACGGCACCGCGGTGCTCGGCCTGGGCGACATCGGCCCGAAGGCCGCGATGCCGGTGATGGAGGGCAAGGCCGTGCTGTTCAAGCAGTTCGGCGGCGTCGACGCCGTACCCATCTGCCTGGACACGGTGGACGTGGACGAGATCGTCGAGACGGTGGTCCGGCTGGCGCCGAGCTTCGGCGGGATCAACCTGGAGGACATCTCGGCGCCGCGCTGCTTCGAGATCGAGGACCGGCTCAAGCAGCGTCTGGACATCCCGGTCTTCCACGACGACCAGCACGGCACCGCGGTGGTGGTGCTCGCCGCCCTCGAGAACGCACTCAGGCTCACCGGCCGGTTGATGGAGACCACCCGGGTGGTCATCTCCGGCGCGGGCGCCGCCGGGGTCGCGGTGACCCGGATCCTGCTGGCCGCCGGGCTGCGCGACATCGCGGTCGTGGACCGCACCGGTGTGCTCGCCTCCAGCCGCGGCGGCCTGAACGACAGCAAGCGCGCCCTGGCCGAGGTCACCGCCGACGTCACCGGCCGCAGCGGCAGTCTCGCCGACGTCCTCGAGGGTGCCGACGTCTTCATCGGTGTCTCCGGCGGCACGGTGCCCGAGGAGCTCGTCGCGACGATGGCGCCGGAGGCGATCATCTTCGGCCTGGCCAACCCGCACCCGGAGGTCCACCCCGACGTGGCCCACCGCCACGCCCGGGTCGTGGCCACCGGTCGGTCCGACTTCCCCAACCAGATCAACAACGTGCTCGCCTTCCCCGGCATCTTCCGCGGTGCCTTCGACTCCCGGGCCACCGCCATCACCGAGGGGATGAAGCTGGCCGCCGCCGACGCGCTCGCCGCGATCGTGGCCGACGTGGTCACCGAGACCCTGATCATCCCCTCGCCCTTCGACCCCCGCGTGGCCCCCGCCGTCTCGGAGGCCGTGGCCACCGCCGCCCGGCGCGACGGGGTGGCGCGGCGCTAGGCCCTCGGTTGCAGGGCCCAGCTCGGGTGCGAGGCCGGCCGCTAGGGTCGAGCCATGTTCGCTGTGTACGCCGAGAGCTTCTCCTCCGAGGACCCGCTGAGCGGTCTCGTGGTCGGTGACCGACCCGAGCCGGACGTCCCCGAGGGGTGGACCACCGTGACCGTGAAGGCGGCCTCGCTGAACCATCACGACCTGTGGTCGCTGAAGGGGGTCGGCCTGCGCGAGGAGGCGCTGCCGATGATCCTCGGCTGCGACGCGGCCGGCCTCGACGAGGAGGGCAACGAGGTCGTGGTGCACGCCGTGATCAGCGACCCCTCGTGGCAGGGTGACGAGACCTTCGACCCGAAGCGGTCGCTGCTCAGCGAGCGCCACCAGGGCACCTTCGCGGAGAGAGTCGCGGTTCCGCGCAGGAACGTGGTCCCCAAGCCCGACTCGCTGTCCTTCGCGGAGGCCGCCTGCCTGCCCACGGCCTGGCTGACCGCCTACCGGATGCTGTTCGGGCAGGGGGACCTCAAGCCCGGTGACAGCGTGCTGGTCCAGGGGGCCGGGGGCGGTGTCGCCACGGCGCTGATCACCCTGGCCCGCGCCGGCGGGCTGCGGGTGTTCGCCACCAGCCGCGACGAGGGCAAGCGTCGGCGCGCGCTGGAGATCGGCGCCCACGAGGTGCTGGAGTCCGGTGCCCGGCTGCCGGTCAAGGTCGACGCGGTGATGGAGACGGTCGGCCGGGCGACCTGGTCGCACTCCATCCGCTCGCTGCGGCCCGGTGGTGCGATCGTCATCTCCGGCGCCACCTCCGGGCCGAACCCCGACGAGGCCGAGCTGACCCGCATCTTCTTCCTGCAGCTGCGCGTCATCGGATCCACCATGGGCACCCGCACGGAGCTGGCCGGGCTGGTCAACCTGCTCGACGCCAGCGGTGCGCGACCGCTGATCGACCAGACCATGCCGATGGACCGGGCTCGCGACGGGTTCGTCGCGATGGCCGACGGAGACCTGTTCGGCAAGATCGTCTTCACCCGCTGAGGAGGGACATGCCCACCCACCTGATCACCGGCGCCGGCTCCGGCATCGGGTCGGCGCTCGCCGGTCTGCTGCACGCCCGCGGCGACGACCTGCTGCTGCTCGCGCGCTCCCGGGAGCGCGCCGAGGAGCTGACCGCGCAGTTCCCCGGCGCCCGCGGCCTGGTCGCCGACCTCGCCGACCCGGGGGCGCTCGCCGGCGTCGAGCTGCCGGCCGAGCTGGACTCCGTCGTGCACGCCGCCGGTGTCGTCGACCTCGGCCCGGTGGCCGAGCTGACCGCGAGCCAGTGGCGCGACCACCTCGACGTGAACCTGCTCGCCCCGGCCGAGCTGACCCGGATCGCGCTGCCGGCCCTGCGCCGGGCCCGCGGAACCGTGGTCTTCGTGAACTCCGGAGCCGGCCTGCACGCCAACCCGCAGTGGGCGGCGTACGCCGCCTCCAAGCACGGCCTGCGCGCCCTGGCCGACTCGTTGCGCGGGGAGGAGCTCGCGCACGGCGTGCGGGTGAGCAGCGTCTACCCGGGCCGCACCGCCACCCCGATGCAGGAGCTCGTGCACGCCCAGGAGGGCAAGGAGTACGACGAGGGCGAGTGGATCCGTCCCGAGACCGTCGCCGAGGCGATCCGGCACGTGCTCGACCTCTCGCGCGACGCCACCATCCCCGACCTGACGGTGAGTCCCGGGCCCTGACCTGGCGCGCCTGAGACCGGTGCAGTCAGCCTCGGGCTGCGGGGCGCTCCTCCTGCGAGGTCCAGCGCAGCGCACCGACCAGCAGCATCCGCAGCTGGGTGCGGGCCGTCTCCATGATCGCCGGCCGCGTCTCGGGGCGGGCGCTGACGATCGCCTCGGTGGCTCCCACCATCAAGGTCACCATCATGTTGGCGAGCACCCGGAGGTCCTCGGTGCTCCAGTGGTCGGGGTCGGTGAGCCGGGCCAGGTCCGTGGCCAGCTCGCGCTCGACCAGCTCGATCTGGTGCCGGATGGCGCCGCGCACCGCCGGCGGCCCGGCCACCCGTTCCCGGGCGATGAAGGCGAAGTGCGAGTGCTGGGCGGTCGTGTGCTCGGAGAGCACGGCGATGGAGCTGTCGATGATGGTGCGATAGGTGGGGTCCCGGCGGCGTACGTCGCGCAGCATCGCGCGCAGCGAGACGAACGACTCCTCCACCAGGGCCAGCCCCAGGTCCTCGATGGAGTCGAAGTGCCGGTAGAAGGCGGTCGGCACGATGCCGACCTCCTTGGCCACCTGGCGCAGGGACAGCGCCACCAGGCTGCTGTCCTCGCACAGGTCGAGCGTGGCGTCGAGGATCAGGCGCCGGGTCCGCTCCTTGCGCTCCCCGCGCGACTCGCCGGGGACCCCGGGGACCCCGGGGATGAGGTCCGCCGATCGCCTCGCCGACTGCACCATGTCCACGAGGGTACCTGTGCGCCCCGGCTCCGGTGGACGCTCGTGCACCCGCGGCCCGCTCAGGCGCGGCCCGCCACCTCGGTGCCGTCGAGGTAGACCGCGCGCACACGCTCGCCGAGCCCGGAGACGTCGTGGGGACTGCCGTCGACCACGACCAGGTCGGCCCGCTGGCCCGGGCGCAGCGTGCCTCGGTCGGCGGCGACGTCGAGCAGGTCCGCGGCCGAGCCGGTGGCCGCGTGCAGCGCCTCCAGCGGTGAGAGCCCGGCCCGGGTCATCAGCTCCAGCTCCTCGAGGTTGGTTCCGTGCGGCCCGACGCCGCAGTCGGTGCCCATCGCGATCCGCACACCGGCGGCGTGCGCGCGCCGGACGCTGTCGGCGTGCGCGTCGGCGACCAGACGTGCCTTGTCCACCGCGGACTGGGGGATCGGCAGGCCGGCCTCGGCCGAGGCGATCACCGCGCGGGGGGCGTGCAGGGTGGGCACCAGCCAGGCGCCGGCGTGCAGCATCATCTCGATCGCCTCCTCGTCGAGGAAGATGCCGTGCTCGATGGAGCGCACGCCGTTGCGCAGCGCTGCCTTGATGCCGCCGGCGCCCTGGGCGTGAGCCATCACGTGCAGTCCGGCCGCGGCGGCCTCCTCGGTCATGACCGCGATCTCGGCGTCTCGGAAGTGCCCGTGGCGGGGGTCGTCGCGAGGGGAGAGGACGCCGCCGGTGGTGGCCACCTTGATGACGTCGGCCCCGGCGCGGATGATCTCGCGCACCCGGGTGCGGACGGCGTCGGGGCCGTCGACGACCCCGCTCGGGCGGCCCGGGTGGGGAAGGAAGAACGGTACGTCGCCTCCGCACACGCCCCAGTCGTCGCCGTGGCCGCCGGTCTGGCTGAGCATGATGACCGAGATCTGCATCCGCGGCCCGGGGATCATGCCGCGGTCCACGGCCTCCTTGACGCCCAGGTCGGCGCCGCCGGCGTCTCGCACGCTGGTGATGCCGATCTCCAGGGTCTTCCTCAGGTTCGCCGCGGCGCTGAAGAACTGCAGGCTGAACGGCGTCTCGATGATCCGCATCTGGCTGGGCGTGTCCAGGGTGACGTGCACGTGGCAGTCGAAGAAGCCGGGGGAGACGAACCCGCCCGAGCAGTCCACCACCTCGTCGGCGTCCAGGTCGGTCCCCACCTCGAGGATCCGCCCGTCCTCGACGAGCACCTCCCCCTCGCTGGGCCGACCGGTCGTCCCGTCGTACACCACGCCGCCGCTGAACACAGTCCGAGTCACCGTGTGACCCTAACCGCACCCGCGGCGTGGGTGTCCGGCATCACGCGCGGATCGGCTTGACCATGTCCCGCGACTCCACCACCATTTTTCAGTGAACACATGTTCACTCAACGCATGGAAGGAGGCGGCATGACGATCACGGAGCGGATCCTGGGTTCCCGGGCCCTGGCAGCGCTGACCTCGCCGCACGGCGTGGACCGCTACCTGGAGCAGGTGAACCCGATGTGGGCCGCCACCGAGGTGCGTGCCCGCGTGGTCGACATCAGCCGCGAGACGTCCACCCCGGGAGCCGAGGTGGCCACCTTGACCCTGCAGCCGACCCGCACCTGGCGGGGGCACCGGGCCGGGCAGTACGTCCAGGTCGGGGTGGAGATCAACGGCGCCCGCCGCACCACCCGGTGCTTCTCGATCTCCTCGGCCGAGTCCGGCCCCGGCGAGCGGTTCACCATCACCGTGCGCGCCCACGAGGAGGCCCGCCCCGGGCAGCAGCGGGTGAGCCGGTTCCTCGTGCACGAGGCGAGCCCCGGCCAGGTGCTGCACCTGAGCCAGGCCGAGGGCGACTTCACGCTCACCGAGAGCCCCGCGACACCGACCAACAACCACCTGCTGATGATCTCGGGCGGGTCCGGCATCACCCCGGTGATGTCCCAGGTCCGCACCCTGCTGCGCGACGGGTACGACGGCCGGGCCAACCGGAAGGTGACCTTCTTGCACTACGCCCGCTCGGAGGAGGACCTGGTCTTCGCCGAGGAGCTGCGCCGCCTGCAGTTCGAGGACAACCACGTCGAGGTCCACCTGAGGTTCGGCGAGGAGGTCTTCAGCGCCGAGTCGCTGGCCCGCCTCGTGCCGGACTTCCGCGACACCGACACCTGGGCCTGCGGGCCGGCGCCGATGATGGCGCTCATCCACGAGGCCTACGGCGACTCCCCGCGCCTGCGCTCGGAGTTCTTCAAGCTCTCCACCGGCCTCGCCTCGACCGACGCCACCGAGGTCGCCGAGGGCGAGGTCGCCTTCACCCGCAGCGGGATCAGGGGCGCCAACACCGGCGGCTCGATCCTCGAGCAGGCCGAGGCGGCCGGGCTGTCGCCGGCGTACGGCTGCCGCATGGGCATCTGCTTCTCCTGCGTGTCCCGCAAGACCGAGGGGCAGGTGCGCAACGTCCTCACCGGTGAGGAGTCCGCGCTGCCCGACGAGGACATCCGCATCTGCGTCTCCACGCCGGCCGGCGACTGCGCCGTCGACCTGTGAGCACACCCACGATCGACCGATCCGAAGGGAACCACGACATGAGCGACACCACCGCAACCCCCACCCCCACAGCAACCCCCACGGCCCACCCGGCCACCCCCACCACGCCTCTCGAGCCCGGCGCCAGGCTGACCCCGGAGCAGCTCGAGGCGTTCGGCGCCGAGCTCGACGCCATCCGCCAGCGGCTCATCGGCGAGCTCGGCGAGGAGGACGCCGCCTACATCCGCGGCGTGGTGAAGAAGCAGCGTCAGCTCGAGGTCGCCGGACGAGCCCTGATGTACCTGCCCCCGGCCTGGCCGTTGGCCGTGGCGTCGCTGGGCGTCTCCAAGATCCTCGACAACATGGAGATCGGCCACAACGTCATGCACGGTCAGTACGACTGGATGGGCGACCCCGGCCTGAACTCGCGGATGTATGAGTGGGACAACGTCTGCCCGAGCGAGCAGTGGAAGTACTCCCACAACTACATCCACCACACCTTCACCAACATCCTGGGCAAGGACCGGGACATCGGCTACGGCATCCTGCGGATGGACGAGGGCCAGAAGTGGCACCCCTACTACCTGGGCAACCCGGTCTACGCCTTCTTGCTGATGGTCTTCTTCGAGTGGGGCGTGGCCATGCACGACCTCGAGGTGGAGAACATCGTCGCGGGCAAGCGGAGCATCTCCGAGAACGCGAGCCTGCACGCGGGCATCATGCGCAAGGTTCGTCGCCAGGCGCTCAAGGACTACGTGCTGTTCCCGGCGCTGACCGGCCCGCTGTTCCCGCTGACCCTGGCCGGCAACGCCACGGCCAACCTGATCCGCAACATCTGGGCCTTCAACATCATCTTCTGCGGGCACTTCCCCGCCGGGGTGGAGAGCTTCACCGAGGAGGAGTGCGAGGACGAGTCGCGCGGCCACTGGTACTACCGGCAGGTCCTGGGGTCGGCCAACATCACCGGCGGCAGGCTCTTCCACCTGATGACCGGCAACCTCTCGCACCAGATCGAGCACCACCTGTTCCCGGACCTCCCGGCGCGTCGCTACCCCGAGATCGCCTCCGAGATCCGCGAGATCTGCCAGCGCTACGGGTTGGCGTACAACACCGGCCCGCTGCGCAAGCAGCTCGGCAGCGTCGCCCGGAAGATCGTCCGGCTCGCGCTGCCGGGCAAGCGTCCTTCGCAGCCCGAGCCCGATCTGGAGAGCTCTGTCACCCTGGCTGCCTGAGCGTCACGGTATCGGGGAGACTGACGACCATGGAGAACCTGTCATGACCGAGCGGCTGAGCAAGGCCGAGATCCGCAAGGACGCCGTCCAGGAGGGCTTCACCGCGGCGACCCACACCGTGGGCACGGTGGCCACGATCGTCACCGGCGCCGTCGGTGACATCGGCCGGGCCCTCGGCGGGTTCGCCACGGAGCTCTTCGAGATCCGCGACTCGGTGCGCCGAGCCGGGCGCGACCACCTCCACGAAGGCCCCGTGGGGCCGGTGGCCGACGCCGCCGATCAGCCGAACGACATCTGAAAGTCGGCCATCCGGAACGACGCGAGGGGTCGCTTGCCTGCCAGCCAGGCCAGCGGCCCCGCGTCGTTGAACTCCCAGGTGCCCCGGCACGGGAGCACCTTGGCGCTGCCGGTCAGGGCCGCCTCCACCTCCTCGCCGGGCCGGGCGTGGGTGTCCTCGCGACGCTGCCACGTCGCGCCCCGGAACGGCGTGCGCAAGGTGGCGTTCGAGACGTCGGCGAAGCGCGCGCGTGCGATCGGACGCCCCTCGAGGCTGGCGGTCCAGGAGGTGCGCTGCAGCAGGCGGCCGGTGGTGACGCGCCGGAAGTCGCACAGGTCCTTGGGGATGGCCCACAGCTCGCGGCCCCCGTCGCGGGAGTCGGCCGAGTCCACCCAGATGTCGCAGATGGTGACCTTGCGGTGCACCGGCCGCGCGACGAGGAGCTCGGAGTAGGTCAGCGGGCTCGGTGACTGGTAGTCGACCAGCGCCGCGCCGTAGACCCCCGGCGGGCGGTCCGGGTGGTCGCCGTCTCGCACCCGGAACAGGGACAACCAGAGCTGGCCGTGCATCGTCCAGGGCGCAGAGGGGTACATGCGGCCGACCCTAGGGGAGTCCCGGGGTCAGCCGGCGCGTGCGTCCGGTGCTCGGAACGTGCGGCGGTACTCCGCGGGCGGGACGCCCACGTGGGCGCCGAAGTGGTGCCGCAGCAGGGCAGCGGACCCGAACCCGGCCCGCGCGGCGACCGTCTCGACCGGCAGGTCGGTGCTCTCCAGCAGCTGCCGGGCATGGTGGAGGCGCTGGGCGAGCAGCCACTTGCCCGGAGTGGTCCCGGTCTCGGCGGTGAAGCGCCGGGCGAAGGTGCGCTCCGACATCGAGGCGCGTGCCGCCAGCAGCCGCACCGGCTGCTCCTCGGCCAGGTGCTCACGCATCCAGGTCAGCAGCGGCCCCAGGCTCTCGGCCTGGCAGGTCGGGACGGGGAGGTCGACGAACTGTCGCTGGCCGCCGTCGCGCTGTGGCGGCACGACCATGCCTCGGGCGATCCGGTTGGCCACCGTGGCGCCGAGCTCGCTGCGGACCAGGTGCAGGCAGGCGTCGATGCCCGCGGCCGTGCCCGCGCTGGTGATCACCCGCTCGTCCTCCACGAACAGCACGTCGGGGTCGACCGAGGCATCCGGGAAGCGCCTGCCCAGCTCAGCGGCGTGGCGCCAGTGCGTGGTGCACGAGCGCCCGTCGAGCAGGCCCGCCTCCCCGAGCAGGAAGGCGCCCGAGCACACCGAGAGCACCCACGCGCCACGGGCGTGAGCCCGGCGGAACACCTCCAGCACCGCCTCGGAGGGTGGGTGGTCGTAGTCGAAGGCAGGCGCCACGACGAGATCCGCGTCCACGGCGCCCTCGAGTCCGAAGGGCGTGGTCATCGAGACCCCGTTGGACATCTGGATCGGCTCGCCCGGTCGCTGCGAGCACGAACGCAGGTCGCAGGCGGGGACACCCTGGTCGGTGCGGTCGACGCCGAAGACCTCGTGCACCACGCCGAGCTCGAAGAACGAAGGGTGGTGGGGGACCACCACGGCGACGCGGGAGAGTGCCATGGCCTCGAGTATGGCAGAAACTCTGCGTGCCGCACGTTTCTGCCAACGGCGAGACTGCCAGCCGGGCGTGCTCAGGCAGACCAGTCGGCACGCTAGTCGTCGTCGGGGTCGTCGAGGCGCGCGAGCCAGGTCGCGAACCGCTCCACGGGGGTCTCGAACTCCGGGTGGACGTCGGTGAACTCCTGCAGGCGGTCGGCCACCCACGCCAGGGTCACCTCGTCCTCACCACGTCGCTGCAGCAGCTCCTCGATGCCGCGGTCAGTGAAGTACACGCGCTCAGTACTCGTCCTCGACCCGTCGCCCGACGGCGGCGAAGGCCTCGCTCATGATCGACTTCAGCTCCTCGACGTGGCGTGAGTGCTGACCGACCGACGGCGAGCTCGAGGCTGGTCGGGAGATGGTCTTGACCTCGCGGTCCAGCTGCGGGAACAGGTTCAGCTGCAGGTGCGGGGCCGGACCCATGTTGGCCGGCTCGTCCTGCACCCACCGCACGTCCTGGAGCTGGGGGTAGCGCTCGAGCTCCCTGGCCAGCTCCGAGGTGGGGCGCGGGTAGAGCTGCTCGAGACGGACGATGGCGGTGGTCGGCGAGTCGCCCTGCTCCTTCTCGCGCTGGACGGCGAGGTCCCACGTGATCCGGCCGCTGCACAGCAGCACGGTGTCGACCTTCTCCGGGTCGACGACCGAGTCGCCGATCACCGGCAGGTAGCCGCCCTCGGTGAAGTCATCGGGCCCCGAGGCCGCCTCCTTGCGGCGCAGCATCGACTTGGGCGTGAACACGATCAGCGGCCGGTGCTCGTCGCCCAGGGTGTGGCGACGCAGCAGGTGGAAGTAGCTGGCCGGGGTCGAGGGCTGGGCCACCAGGAACGCCTCGTCGGCGGCCATCGTCAAGAACCGCTCGATCCGTGCCGAGGAGTGGTCCGGGCCCTGGCCCTCGTAGCCGTGCGGGAGCAGCATGACCACGCCGGACTGCTGTCCCCACTTGGTCTCACTGGAGCTGATGAACTCGTCGATGACGGTCTGGGCGCCGTTGACGAAGTCGCCGAACTGCGCCTCCCACGCGACGAGGGCGTCGGGGCGGGCCACCGAGTAGCCGTACTCGAACCCGAGGGCGGCGTACTCCGAGAGCAGCGAGTCGTAGACGTAGAAGCTGCCCTGGTCCTCGGTGAGGTTGGCCAGCGGCGTCCACTCGTTGGCGTTGGTCCGGTCGATGATGGTGGCGAAGCGGCTCACGAACGTGCCCCGGCGCGTGTCCTGGCCGGCCAGGCGCACCGGGCGACCGTCCATCAGCAGCGAGCCGAAGGCGAGCATCTCGGCGGCACCCCAGTCGATCGGTCCGTCGGTCATGGCCGCGGCCCGGCGCTGCAGCTGCGGCAGCACCTTCGGGTGCACGGTGAAGCCCTCCGGGGCGCTCACGTAGGCGTCGGAGATGCGTTTGAGGGTCTCCCGCGGGATCGCCGTGGTGTAGTCCTCGTGGCTCTTCTCCGGGTAGTCCGGGACGGTCGTCCACGACTCGGGGACGGTGGTGGCCTCGCGCACCTCGGTGAAGACCCGCTCCAGCTGTTGCTGGTAGTCCTTGAGGACCTGCTCGGCCTCCTCGAGGGTGATGTCACCACGACCGATCAGCGACTCGGTGTAGAGCTTGCGCACCGAGCGCTTCTGCTCGATCAGGTCATACATCAGCGGCTGGGTGTAGGACGGGTCGTCGCCCTCGTTGTGGCCGCGGCGGCGGTAGCACACGAGGTCGATCACGACGTCCTTGTTGAAGGCCTGGCGGTACTCGAAGGCCAGCCGGGCCACACGGATGCACGCCTCGGGGTCGTCGCCGTTGACGTGGAAGATCGGCGCCTGGACCATCCGCGCCACGTCGGTGCAGTACAGCGAGGAGCGGGAGGCGGCCGGAGACGTGGTGAACCCCACCTGGTTGTTGACCACCACGTGGATGGTGCCGCCGGTGCGGTAGCCGCGCAGCTGGGAGAGGTTGAGGGTCTCGGCCACCACGCCCTGGCCGGCGAAGGCGGCGTCGCCGTGCACCAGCAGGGGCAGCACCGGGAAGACCTCGCCCTGGTTGAGCACGTCCTGCTTGGCGCGGGCGATCCCCTCGAGCACCGGGTCCACCGCCTCGAGGTGCGAGGGGTTGGCCGCGACCGAGACCTTGATCTGGTCACCGGAGTCGGCCACGAACTCGCCCTCGGCGCCGAGGTGGTACTTCACGTCGCCGGACCCCTGGACGGTGCGCGGGTCGATGTTGCCCTCGAACTCGCGGAAGATCTGGCTGTAGCTCTTGCCCACGATGTTGGCCAGGACGTTGAGGCGGCCGCGGTGGGCCATCCCGATCGTGACCTCGTCGAGCCCGCCCTCGGCGGCGGCCTCGCAGATCTCGTCGATCAGCGGCACGGTGGTCTCGCCACCCTCGAGGCTGAACCGCTTCTGGCCGACGAACTTGGTCTGCAGGAAGGTCTCGAACGCCTCTGCCTGGTTGAGCTTGAGCAGGATCCGCAGCTGCTCCTCACGGGGGGGCTTCTGGTGCGGCTGCTCGACCCGCTGCTGGATCCACCGTCGCTGCTCGGGGTCCTGGATGTGCATGTACTCGATGCCGACCGTGCGGCAGTAGGAGTCGCGCAGGATGCCCAGGATCGAGCGCATCTTCATGAACCTGCGCTCGCCACCGAAGGACCCGGTGGCGAACTCGCGGTCGAGGTCCCACAGGGTCAGGCCGTGTGACTCGACCTCGAGGTCGGGGTGGCTGCGCTGCTTGTACTCCAGCGGGTCGGTGTCGGCCATCATGTGGCCACGCACCCGGTAGGCGTGGATCAGCTCGAGGATGCGCGCCTGCTTGCTGATCTCGTCGTCGTGGTTGGTGGAGATGTCCGAGGACCAGCGGATCGGCTCGTAGGGGATCCGCAGGCTGCGGAAGATCTCGTCGTAGAAGTGGTCCTCGCCGAGGAGCAGCGCGTGCACCCGCTTGAGGAACTCCCCGCTGAGCGCGCCCTGGATGACCCGGTGGTCGTAGGTCGAGGTCAGCGTCATGATCTTGCTGATCGCGTTGCGGGTGATCGTCTCCTCGGAGGCACCCTGGAAGGCCGGCGGGTACTCCATCGAGCCGACCCCGATGATCGCGCCCTGGCCCTTCATCAGCCGCGGGACCGAGTGGTTGGTGCCGATCGTGCCCGGGTTGGTCAGGCTGATCGTCGTGCCCTGGAAGTCCGCGACCGCGAGCTTGCCGTTGCGGGCCTTGCGGACCAGGTCCTCGTAGGCGGTCCAGAAGTGCGCGAAGTCCATCGCCTCCGCTGCCTTGATGCTCGGCACCAGCAGCTGGCGGGTGCCGTCGGGCTTGGGCAGGTCGATGGCCAGACCGAGGTTGATGTGGGCGGGCGTGATCAAGGTGGGCTTGCCGTCGACGACGTCGTACCCCACGTTCATCGCGGGCATCGAGTTCAGCGCCTTGACCAGCGCGTAGCCGATGATGTGGGTGAAGGACACCTTGCCGCCGCGGGCGCGGGCGAGGTGGTTGTTGATCACGATGCGGTTGTCCCACAGCAGCTTGACCGGGACCGCTCGCACGCTGGTCGCGGTGGGGACGGTGAGGCTGGCGTCCATGTTCTGCACCGTGCGCGCCGGCGCACCCTTGAGCACGGTGTAGGTGGGCTCGTCGGTGGCCTCCGCCTCGGACTTGCGCTCGGGCTCCTTGGGCGTGGGCTTGTCGTTGCTCTCGGCGCCGGTCGCGGTCTTCGCCTTGTCCTTGGTCTTGGGCCGGGCCTTGTCCTGGCCCGCGTCCGAGCTCTTGGTGGTGCCGCTCGAGGGCTTGGGCTTGGGCTTGGGGGCGCCGGTGGACTCGGTGACCTTGCCGGAGCCGGAGCCGGAGCCGGAGTCGGAGCCCTTCTGGGACGTCTTCTGCGATGTTCTCTGCGACGTTTTCTGCGATGTCTTCTGGGACCCCGAGCCGTTGGAGCCCGAGTCGGTGCTGCCGGTGACGGACTCGTCGCCGTGGTGCTGGTCCTTGTCGAAGAAGTCCCACCAGGCCTTGTCCACGCTGTTGGGGTCGTTCTGGTAGCGCTCGTACATCTCGTCAACGAGCCATTCGTTGGCTCCGAACCCTGACATCGAGCTGTCTTCGGTTGACTCGGGCACGGCCAGTCTCGCCTCTTCCAACGCGCGTGAGTGTGACAACTCCATCAAGGCTAGACCCCCCGCTGGCAGAACCGCAGCGCAGGCGGTCAGGCGGGCCACGGTGTGGCCGGTCTCACCTCTCCGGGTGGCTGGCGAGTACCCGGGTCGGCCGGTCCCATGCCCGCTGAGGCCGACGAGGACGCGCGCCCCTGGAAGGATTCGAACCTTCGCTCCCGCCTCCGGAGGGCGGTGCTCTATCCCCTGAGCTACAGGGGCCAACTGGTGGCCGGTGCTGCGGCGTCGAGGTTACCCCAGCGCCATCTCGCCCCGGTAACCGGATATCCGGACGGGCGGGCGGACAGGTGGGGGACCGTCGATACGCTTGGGCGGTGACCCCCGATCAGCTCTCCGACTCCATCGTCGACGCCCTGACCTCGCTGTGCGAGAGCGGGCGGGTCGCCCTGCCCGAGGGCGTGCCCGCGAGCGTGACCGTGGAGCGTCCGCGGAGCAAGGAGCACGGCGACTACGCCACCAACGTGGCGCTCCAGCTGGGCAAGAAGGCAGGCTTCGCCAACCCGCGCGAGCTTGCGCACCTGCTGGCCGAGGAGCTGGCCGCGGCCGAGGGGATCGCCGCGGTGGACATCGCCGGCCCCGGCTTCTTGAACATCACCGTGGCCACCGGTGCGCAGGGTCAGGTCGCGGCCGACGTGGTGGCGGCCGGGCCGTCCTACGGCCACACCGAGACGCTGGCCGGCTCGCGGATCGACGTCGAGTTCATCTCGGCCAACCCGACCGGCCCGCTCCACCTCGGCCACACCCGCTGGGCTGCGGTGGGCGACGCGATCGCCCGGGTGCTGGAGGCGGCCGGCGCGGAGGTCACCCGCGAGTTCTACATCAACGACCGCGGCAACCAGATGGACCTGTTCGGCGCCTCGGTGGCGGCCGTGGCGCTGGGCGAGCCGGTGCCCGAGGACGGCTACCACGGCGCCTACGTCCAGCAGCTCGCCGACCGGGTGGTCGCCGAGCACCCCGGCATCACCGATCTGCCCGAGGGCGAACGGGTGGTCGCCTTCCGCGAGGCGGCGTACGCGGTGCAGCTCGCCGAGCAGCAGGAACAGCTCGACCACTTCCGCACCCACTTCGACGTGTGGTTCTCCGAGCGCTCCCTGCACGAGAACGCCGCCGTCGCGGAGAACATCGAGAAGCTGCGCGGGGAGGGGCACCTGTTCGATCAGGACGGCGCCCTCTGGATGCGTACGACGGACGCGGGCGACGACAAGGACCGGGTGCTGATCCGTTCCAACGGCGAGCTCACCTACTTCGCCTCCGACACTGCCTACTACCTCGACAAGCGCGCCCGCGGCTTCGACGTGTGCATCTACCTGCTCGGCGCCGACCATCACGGCTACGTCGGCCGGCTCAGGGCCATGGCCGCGTGCGCGGGGGACGACCCCGCACGCAACCTCGAGGTGCTGATCGGTCAGCTGGTCAAGATCCTGCAAGACGGCGAGGAGCTGAAGCTGTCCAAGCGAGCGGGCACGATCGTCACGCTCCACGAGCTGGTCGAGCTGATCGGCGTCGACGCACTGCGCTACACGCTGGCCCGCTACCCCGTCGACTCGCCGCTGACCCTCGACGTCGCGGAGATGACGCGGCAGGCGAGCGACAACCCGGTGTTCTACGTGCAGTACGCCCACGCCCGGCTCGCCTCGATCTTGCGCAACGCCGCAGACCTCGGCCTCGCTCCGGCCTCGCACCCCGAGCTGCTCACCCACGAGATGGAGGGTGACCTGCTGCGCGCCCTGGCCGAGTTCCCGCGGATGGTGGCCTCGGCCGCGCAGCTGCGCGAGCCGCACCGGGTCGCCCGCTACCTCGAGGAGACCGCCGCCAGCTTCCACAAGTTCTACGACTCGTGCCGGGTGCTGCCGATGGGCGATGAGCAACCCGGCGACCTGCACGCGGCGCGGCTGCTCCTCGTCGACGCCACCCGCACGGTGCTCGCCAACGGCCTCGCGCTGCTCGGGGTCTCCGCGCCGGAGCGGATGTGAGCGGCCGGTGAGGGCGCACGAGGCCGGCTGGGCCCACGCCGCGGTCTCCGTCCCGGGACCGCCGTGGCTGCGCGAGCCGGGCGACGTCAACGAGCTGGTGCCCCGGCTGTGGTCCCGCACCGCCCGCAAGGTCGAGGCCGGCCTGGAGGTGGGCGGCGTCGCGCTGACCGACCTGGTGGCCGAGCACGGCTCACCGGCCTACGTCCTGGACGAGGCCGACTTCCGCGCCCGGGCCCGCGCCTTCCGCGACGGCTTCGCCGGGTGCGAGGTCTACTACGCCGGCAAGGCGTTCTTGTGCACCACGGTGGCCCGGTGGATCGCCGAGGAGGGGCTCAGCCTCGACGTGTGCACCGGCGGTGAGCTCGCGGTCGCCGAGCGCGCCGGGTTCCCGATGGAGCGCGTCGGCTTCCACGGCAACAACAAGACCGCCGCCGAGCTGGAGCGGGCCGTCGAGCTCGGCGTGGGGCGCATCATCGTCGACTCCTTCCACGAGATCGCCCGCCTGGCCGGCATCACCCGGGAGCTCGGGCGGACCACCCGGGTGATGGTGCGCGTGACGGCCGGGGTCGAGGCGCACACGCACGAGTACATCGCCACCGCCCACGAGGACCAGAAGTTCGGCTTCTCGATCAGCGGCGGCGACGCGCTGGAGGCGGTCCGCCAGATCCTCGCCGCACCGGGCCTGGAGCTGCGGGGCCTGCACTCGCACATCGGCTCCCAGATCTTCGACTCCTCCGGCTTCGAGGTGGCGGCCCGGCGGGTGCTCGAGCTGCACGCGCAGATCTCGGCCGAGGTCGGCCTCGCGCTGCCCGACCTCGACCTCGGGGGCGGCTTCGGGATCGCCTACACCACGAAGGACGACCCCTCCGACGCCGCCCAGCTGGCCACCGAGATGACCAAGATCGTCCGGGACGAGTGCCGGGCCCGCGACCTGCAGGTTCCGCGGCTCTCGATCGAGCCGGGTCGTGCGATCGCCGGGCCGGCCGTGTGCACCGTCTACGAGGTCGGCACCGTCAAGGCCGTCGAGCTCGACGGCGGCGCGGTGCGCACCTACGTCTCGGTCGACGGCGGGATGAGCGACAACATCCGCACCGCGCTCTACGACGCCGACTACTCCTGCACGCTGGCCAGCCGCCGCTCCGACGCCCCGCCGCTGCTCGTCCGACTCGTGGGCCGGCACTGCGAGGCCGGCGACATCGTGGTGAAGGACGAGTTCCTGCCTGGCGACGTGCACCCCGGGGACCTGGTCGCGGTGCCCGGCACCGGCGCCTACTGCCGGTCGATGGCCAGCAACTACAACCACGTGCTGCGCCCACCGGTGGTCGCTGTGGCCGACGGCTCGGCCCGGGTCGTCGTACGCCGCGAGACGCTGGAGGACCTGCTCGCCACCGACCTCGGCTGAGGGCTCCGGTCCGGGTCGTGCGGGCGGGCGAAGGCACGTACGACGGATAGGTGTCACGCCCGCCGCACGCCGGTGCGAGGATGGTCCGCGATGGAACAGCACTCTTCTGCCCCTGCCCGCCCGGTCCGGGTGGCTCTCCTCGGCTGCGGTGTGGTCGGCTCCCAGGTGGCCCGGCTGCTGCACGAGCAGGCCGACGACCTCGCCGCCCGGGTCGGCGCACCGGTCGAGCTCGCCGGGGTCGCCGTACGCCGCCTCGGCATCCCGCGCGACGTCGAGCTGCCCGAGGACCTCTTCACCACCGACGCCGAGGAGCTGGTGCGGCGCGAGGACGTCGACGTGGTCGTCGAGGTCATCGGCGGCATCGAGCCGGCCCGGTCGCTGATCCTGACCGCGCTCGAGCACGGCGCCAGCGTGGTCTCGGCCAACAAGGCGCTGTTGGCCGAGGACGGCAGCACCCTGTTCGCCGCGGCGGAGAGGGCCGGCCGGGACCTCTACTACGAGGCCTCGGTCGCGGGGGCGATCCCGATCCTGCGACCGTTGCGCGAGTCCCTGGCCGGTGACCAGGTGACCCGGGTGCTCGGCATCGTCAACGGCACCACCAACTTCATCCTGGACCGGATGGACAGCTCGGGCGCCGGGTTCAACGAGGCCCTGGAGGAGGCGCAGGAGCTCGGCTACGCCGAGGCCGACCCCACGGCCGACGTGGAGGGCTTCGACGCCGCGGCCAAGGCCGCGATCCTGGCCAGCCTCGCCTTCCACAGCCGGGTGCAGGCCGCCGACGTCCACCGCGAGGGCATCGCCGAGGTCACCGCCAGCGACGTCGCCTCGGCGGCCGACATGGGCTGCGTGGTCAAGCTCCTGGCGATCTGCGCGCTCGAGCACGGCCCGGACGGGGCGGCGGTCTCCGCGCGCGTGCACCCGGCGATGATCCCGCGCAGCCACCCGCTGGCGAGCGTCCGCGAGGCCTACAACGCCGTCTTCGTGGAGAGCGAGGCGGCCGGGCAGCTGATGTTCTACGGCCCCGGGGCGGGCGGGTCGCCGACCGCGAGCGCGGTGATGGGCGACCTCGTCACGGTCGCCCGCAACCGGCTCGAGGGGATCCGCGGCGCGGGCGAGTCCTCCTACGCCGACCTGCCGGTGCTGCCGATGGGAGAGACCCAGACGCGCTACCACATCCAGATCGACGTCGACGACAAGGCGGGCGTGCTGGCCGCCGTGGCCCAGGCCTTCGCCGAGCACGAGGTCTCGATCCAGACCGTGCGCCAGGAGGGGCGCGGCGACGACGCGCAGCTGGTCGTCGTCTCCCACCAGGCCAGCGACGCCGACCTCGCCGCCACCGTGGAGACGCTGCGCGGCATGGCCAACGTGCGCGAGGTGTCCTCGGTGATGCGTGTGGAGGGACTGACCGAATGAGCTCCACGGTGCAGTCGTGGTGAGCCGGCAGTGGCGCGGCGTGCTCGAGGAGTACGGCGACCGCCTGGACATCCCCGCCGGGACTCCGACGATCACCCTGCGCGAGGGCGGCACCCCGATGGTGGACTCGACTTGGCTCTCCCGGCTGACCGGGGCCGAGGTGTGGCTGAAGGTGGAGGGGAACAACCCCACCGGCTCGTTCAAGGACCGCGGCATGACCGTGGCCCTCTCGGTCGCGGTCGGCCAGGGGGCCGAGGCGGTCGTGTGCGCCTCGACCGGCAACACCTCGGCGTCGATGGCGGCCTACGCCGCGCGGGCGGGGGTGCGGCCGCTGGTGCTGGTCCCCCAGGGGAAGATCTCCGCCGGCAAGCTGGCCCAGGCGATCCTGCACGGCGCCCAGGTGATCATGGTGCGCGGCAACTTCGACGACTGCCTGCGGATCTCCCGCGAGCTGGCCGAGCACTACCCGGTGGCCCTGGTGAACTCGGTGAACCCGATGCGGCTGCAGGGCCAGAAGACCGCGTCGTTCGAGATCGTCGAGTTCCTCGGCGACGCCCCCGACGTGCACGTGCTCCCGACCGGCAACGCCGGCAACATCTCGGCGTACTGGCTGGGCTACCGGGAGGCGCACCGGGCCGGTGAGTCGACTCGGCTGCCCGTCATGCGCGGCTGGCAGGCCGCCGGTGCCGCGCCGCTCGTGGCCGGCGCCCCGGTGCCGGACCCGGAGACGGTGGCCTCGGCGATCCGGATCGGCAACCCCGCCTCGTGGGACCTCGCGGTGGAGGCCGCCGACTCCTCGGGCGGGAAGTTCCGGCAGGTGACCGACACCGAGATCCTGGCCGCGCAGCGCGAGCTCGCCAGCCGGGACGGCGTCTTCGTGGAGCCGGCCTCGGCCGCCGGGGTCGCGGGCCTGCTGCTGGAGACCGCCGAGGGTGTGCGCTACGACGGCCAGCAGGTGGTGGTCACCGTGACCGGGCACGGCCTGAAGGACATCGACACCGCGCTGTCCGGCTTCACCGATCTGGTGGACACGGTCTGCGACGCCGACGTCGCCGCGGCCGCCGCGGCCGCCGGGCTGGGCTGAGGTGGCCTTCGTCGCCGGCCCGGTCACCGTCGAGGTGCCGGCCACCAGCGCCAACCTCGGGCCCGGGTACGACAGCCTCGGCCTGGCCCTGGAGCTGCGCGACACCCTGGTGGGCGAGGTCGTGGCCGACGGGCTCGAGGTGGGGATCACCGGGGAGGGCGAGGACCTCGCCGTCGACGAGTCGCACCTGGTGGTGCGCGCGATGCGGGCGACCTTCGACGCCTTGGGCGGGCAGCCCCCGGGCCTGCGGCTGAGGTGCACCAACCGGGTGCCGCACAGCCGAGGGATGGGCTCATCCTCGGCCGCCATCGTCGGGGGGATCGTGCTGGCGCGGGGGCTGGTGGTCGGCGGGACGCAGCAGCTCGACGACGACGCTGCCCTGTCGTTGGCCACCCGGCTGGAGGGTCATCCCGACAACGTCGCCCCGGCGCTGCTCGGCGGCTTCGTGATCTCCGGCCAGGCCGGTGAGACGGTGTGGGCGCACCGGGCGCCGGTGGACCCGTCGATCTCCGCGGTGGTGCTGGTCCCGCCGTACGGTGTGCGCACCGAGGTGGCCCGCGGGCTGCTGCCGGACGTCGTCTCGCACGCCGCCGCGGCCGCGAACGCGGGACGGGCCGCCCTGCTGGTGGCGGCGCTGGGCGGCGAGCCGAGTGCGCTGCTGCGGGCGACCGAGGACTTCTTGCACCAGCAGCAGCGTCGGCCGGCGCTGCCCGAGACCATCGGGCTGGTCGAGAACCTGCGGGCCCGGGGTGTGCCGGCCGTGGTCTCCGGTGCCGGCCCGACCGTGCTGGCCTTCGTCGCAGACGGCTCCACCCCGGGGGTCCAGGTGGTCGTGGACGCCGCCCCGACCGGGTGGCGGTCCTGGCACCAGGACGTCGGTGGGGCCGGAGCCCGCATGCTAGCCTGAGCGGAGCGTCCCGCCCGGTCTCTCGGTGAGCCCCATCGGAGCCGACGACGTCAGACGCCAAGCCGACCACCTCCCACAGGGAACTGACACGTCTCTGTCCGGACCCCCGCGCAGGGGTCGGTAAGAACGCACCACGACTGCCGCTGGCGGCATCGCCGCACAGCCGAGGGGGAAGGGACCCCACATGACCGAAACCACCGAGAGCGCTGCTGCGGACGCGGCGGCGACCGGCGGCCGCCGCAAGGGCGGGCTGAACGCGATGCTGCTCCCCGAGCTCAAGCAGCTCGCCGGCGGCCTTGGCATCAAGACCACCGGGATGCGCAAGGGGGACCTCGTCGAGGCCATCAAGGCGGCCCAGGGGGGCGGCGCGAAGAGCGCGGCGAGGAACGATGCCCCCGCCGAGCGGGGCCACGGGCAGCACAACGGCGCGGGCGAGGCGCGCGTGGCCGGGTCCGACCGCGGGGAGCAGGCGTCCGGACGCGAGCAGGGTGATGAGGGCCACCGTCGCGGGGACCGTGCGGAGCAGCCCGGTCGCGATCCCCGAGAGGAGCGCGCGGACCGCCGCACCCAGGGCGGTGCGGAGGAGCGGAGCAACAACCAGCAGCACGAGCAGAACACCGACCGCAACGACAACCGCAACGACAAACGCAACGACAACCGGGACGACAGCCGCAACGACAACCGGGACGACAAGCGCAACAACGACCGGGACAACAACGACCGGAGCAACGACCGGAGCAACGATCGGGGCCGCAACCGCGAGGGCGGCGACCGCGAGGACAACCGCGGCGGCAACCAGAACCAGGGCGGCAACCGCCAGCAGAACCAGGACAACCGCGGCGGCAACCGCAACGACGACGACGGCGGGGGCGGCAGCCGCCGCAACCGGCGGCGTCGTGGACGCGACCGCGGCACCCAGGGCGGCGGCAACCAGGGCGGTAGCGGCGGCGGTGGCGGCCGCGGCAACCGCAACGAGCCGGACATGCAGATCCTCGACGACGACGTGCTCGCGCCGTGCGCGGGGATCCTCGACCTGATGGACAACTACGCCTTCGTGCGCACCAGCGGCTACCTGCCGGGAAGCGACGACGTCTACGTGGCGATGTCGATGGTGCGCAAGTTCGGGCTGCGTCGCGGCGACGCGGTCACCGGCCAGGTGCGCCAGCCGCGGGAGGGCGAGCGCAAGGAGAAGTTCAACCCGCTGGTCAAGCTCGACACCGTCAACGGTGCCGACCCCGAGACCTCGAAGACCCGGGTGGAGTTCAACAAGCTCACCCCGCTCTACCCCTCCGAGCGGCTGCGCCTGGAGACCACGTCGACCAACCTGATCGGCCGCGTGATCGACATCGCCGCCCCGATCGGCAAGGGCCAGCGCGGGCTGATCGTCTCCCCGTCCAAGGCGGGCAAGACGATGATCATGCAGTCGATCGCCAACTCGATCACCACCAACAACCCCGAGTGCCACCTGATGGTGGTCCTCGTCGACGAGCGCCCCGAGGAGGTCACCGACTTCGAGCGCTCGGTCAAGGGCGAGGTGGTCAGCTCGACCTTCGACCGCCCGGCCGCCGACCACACCATCGTCGCCGAGCTCGCCATCGAGCGGGCCAAGCGGCTCGTGGAGCTCGGCCACGACGTCGTCGTACTCCTCGACGGCATCACCCGGCTCGGCCGCGCCTACAACCTCGCTGCGCCGGCGAGCGGTCGGATCCTCTCCGGGGGGGTCGACTCGGCCGCGCTCTACCCGCCGAAGCGGTTCTTCGGCGCCGCGCGCAACATCGAGGACGGCGGCTCGCTGACCATCCTCGCCACCGCCCTGATCGAGAGCGGCTCGAAGATGGACGAGGTGATCTTCGAGGAGTTCAAGGGGACCGGCAACATGGAGATCCGGCTGCGCCGCGACTTCGCGGACAAGCGGATCTTCCCGGCGATCGACGCCGTCCAGTCCGGCACCCGCCGCGAGGAGCTGCTGATGAGCAAGGAGGAGCTCTCCATCATCTGGAAGCTGCGCCGGGTTCTCTCCGGGCTCGACGGGCAGCAGGCGCTGGAGCTGCTGCTCGAGCGGCTGAAGAAGTCGCAGAACAACCTGGAGTTCCTGATGCAGGTGCAAAAGACCACACCCACCGCCGGTGGGCAAGACGACTGAGTCCGATATGCCCGCGCCCCGCCCAGTGGTGTGGATATGCTCATCCTGGGCGAGGACACAACAATCGAGGGGAACCACATGGCTCGCATCGTGATTGCAGATGACGACGCGGACATCCGCGAGCTCGTCGTGTTCAAGCTCCGTCACGGCGGGCACGACGTCGTACCCGTGGGTGACGGGGCCGCCGCCGTGGAGGCGTGCACGGCCGAGAAGCCCGACCTGGTCATTCTCGACGTGATGATGCCCGGCATGAGCGGCCTCGACGCCGCCCGCGCGCTGCGCCAGGACTCCAACATGGACGGCCTGCCCATCATCATGCTCACCGCCCGCGCCCAGGAGTCCGACATCGAGCAGGGCTTCGAGGCCGGCGCGGACGACTACATCGTCAAGCCGTTCAGCCCCCGCGAGCTCGCGTCCCGGGTCTCCGCGGTGCTGGCTCGCAGCCGCTAGTCCCACCGACCGCCCGTCCTGCCCGCCCGTCCTGCCCGCCAGTACCGCCCGCCGGGGGAACACGAGACCCCTCCGCGTTGTTGAGCACGTGCCCGGCGAGGACGGCCGATTTCGACGCCGATCGTCGTCGATGGCACACTTGGTCGCTGGCTCCGGTTCACGTGCCGCACAGGTGCGACCCGGAGCTGCAACCCGAGAGGAAACCATGAAGAAGGACATCCACCCCGAGTACGTGACCACCGAGGTGACCTGCACCTGCGGCAACACGTTCACCACCCGCAGCACCGCCACGGGCGGCTCGATCCGCTCCGAGGTCTGCTCCAACTGCCACCCCTTCTACACCGGCAAGCAGAAGATCCTCGACACCGGCGGCCGCGTGGCCCGCTTCGAGGCCCGCTACGCCAAGAAGAAGGCCGAGAAGTAGCTCGGTCGGGCTCTGCAGGTTTCCCCGGTCAACCGGGGAGACCTGTACTTGTCGGGTGAAAGAACACTCGATGAGTACCTGTTTCACCGGTTAACCGGTGAAACCGTCACCCCCGAGGAGTTCCCCTTGTTCGATGCGGTGTCGCAGCTTGCGGAGGAGCATGCGGAGCTGGAGACGCGGCTGGCTGACCCTTCGGTGCACGCGGACCAGTCGCTCGCCCGTCGGCTCGGGCAGCGGTACGCCGAGCTGAGCGCGATCCTGCGCGCCCACGCGGAGTGGACCCGGGTGGGCGAGGACCTCGAGGCGGCGCGCGAGCTGGCCGGCGAGGACTCCGACGCGGGCGGCTTCGCCGCCGAGGCCGATCAGCTGGAGCGGTCGCGCAGCCAGGCCGAGGAGCGGTTGCGTCACCTGCTGGTGCCGCGGGAGCCCTCCGACGGCAAGGACGTCCTGCTCGAGGTGAAGTCCGGGGAGGGCGGGGAGGAGTCGGCGCTCTTCGCCGCCGATCTGCTCCGCATGTACACCAGGTACGCCGAGCGGCGTGGCTGGTCCACCGAGGTCCTCGACGCGACCGAGTCCGACCTCGGCGGCTACAAGTCGGTGACCGTCGCGGTGAAGGCCAAGGGGACGCCCGAGCCGGGGGAGGCGCCGTTCGCGCTGTTGAAGTTCGAGGGTGGCGTGCACCGGGTCCAGCGGGTGCCGGTCACCGAGAGCCAGGGCCGGGTGCACACCAGCGCTGCCGGCGTGCTCGTCTTGCCGGAGGCCGAGCCGGTCGACGTCCAGGTCAGTGACAACGACCTGCGCGTCGACGTCTTCCGGTCCAGCGGGCCCGGTGGTCAGAGCGTCAACACCACCGACTCGGCGGTGCGGATCACCCACCTGCCCACGGGGATCGTGGTCAGCTGCCAGAACGAGAAGTCCCAGCTGCAGAACCGCGAGCAGGCGCTGCGCATCCTGCGCGCGCGCCTGCTGGCCCTGGCCGAGGAGGAGGCCGACGCCGAGGCCAGCGACGCGCGGCGCTCCCAGGTGCGCACCGTGGACCGCTCCGAGCGGATCCGCACCTACAACTTCCCGGAGAACCGGATCTCCGACCACCGCACCGGCTACAAGTCCTACGACCTCGACCGGGTGCTCGACGGGGACTTGGAGGCCGTGATCGGCTCCTGCGTCGAGGCCGACACGGCCGCCCGGCTCGAAGCGATCGGTGACTGAGCAGGCGCCCGGGCCGACCACGGGCCGGGAGCTGGTGCGGGCGGCGACCCGTCGGCTGGCGGCCGGGGGAGTCCCGAGCCCCGAGCACGACGCGGCCGAGCTGCTCGCCCACGTGCTCGGCAGCACGCGTGCGCTGGTGCCCCTCGTGGAGGACGTGCGCGCTGCGCAGCGCACGGCCTTCGCGGAGCTGGTGAGCCGGCGGGCGGCACGCGAGCCGCTCCAGCACCTGCTCGGGACGGCTGCCTTCCGGTACCTCGAGGTGCGCGTGGGGCCTGGGGTCTTCGTCCCGCGTCCCGAGACCGAGCTGCTGGCGGGTTGGGCGGTCGACCGGGCCCGCGCGGCCGGGGACGCCCCGGTGGTGGTCGACCTGTGCACCGGCTCCGGCGCGATCGCGCTGAGCATCGCCCACGAGGTGCCGGGGGCACGGGTGCATGCGGTGGAGCTCGACCCCGGTGCGCACGTGTGGGCCGAGCGCAACCTGGCCGGCAGCGGGGTCGACCTCCGGCTCGGCGACATGGCCGGTGCCGCTGCCGACCTGGCCGGCTCGGTCGACGTGGTGGTGTGCAACCCGCCGTACATCCCGCTGGAGGCGTGGGCGAGCGTGGCCCCCGAGGCGCGCGACCACGACCCGGCGCTGGCGCTGTGGTCCGGGGACGACGGGCTGGACGCGATCCGGGTCCTCGAGGAGACGGCCGGTCGTCTGCTGAGGCCGGGTGGCTGGGTGGGCAGCGAGCACGCCGACGTGCAGGGCGAGTCCGCGGCCGCGGTCTTCCTCGACTCCGGCCGCTGGAGCGGGGTCAGGGACCACACCGACCTGGCAGGTCGTCCGCGCTACGTGGTGGCGCGGCTGGCACCATGACCCCATGACCAGCCCTGCGACCTGCGTCCGACTGCGCCGCCCGGGGGTTCCCGGGTGAGCACCCGCTACGACCTCGCCGACCCCCAGGCGCGCGAGTCCGGGATCGCCGCCGCCGTGGCCGCCGTACGCCGGGGCCGGCTGGTCGTGCTGCCGACCGACACCGTCTACGGCGTGGGGGTGGACGCCTTCGACGCCGACGGGGTGCAGCGGCTGCTCGATGCGAAGGGGCGCGGCCGGGAGATGCCGCCGCCGGTGCTGATCTCCTCCAACACCACCCTCGAGGCGCTGGCGACCGAGCTTCCTGCGTGGGCGACCGGCCTGGTGGAGGAGTACTGGCCGGGCCCGCTCACGCTGGTGTGCCGCCAGCAGCCCTCGCTGCGCTGGGACCTGGGTGAGACCCGGGGCACCGTGGCGGTCCGGATGCCGCAGGACCCGACCGCGCTCGACCTGCTGGGCCGGACCGGCCCGCTCGCGGTCTCCTCTGCGAACCTCACCGGTGAGCCGGCCGCCACCGACGCCGACGCCGCGGAGCAGATGCTCGGCCATGCCGTGGAGGTCATCCTCGACGGCGGGCCCAGCACCGGCTCGGCCGCCTCCACCATCGTGGACTGCACGGGCAGCCGGCCACGCATCCTGCGCGAGGGCGCGGTGACCCGCGCCGAGCTGGTCGCCGTCCTCGACCGGCTCGGCACCGCGCTGGTGGACCTGCCCGAGACCGCTCCGCCGGACCCCCCTCCCGATCCGGGGCCCGACCGTGCGTGAGTACCTCCTGGTCTTCCTGGTGGCCGGCGTCGTCAGCTACCTGCTGTGCGTCTTCGCGCGCGAGCTGGCCATCCGGTCCGGCGCCGTGGCCCGGGTCCGGGACCGTGACGTGCACGCCACCCCGATCCCGTACTTCGGCGGGGTCGCGATGCTCGGTGGGCTCGGGGCCGGGCTGCTGGTCGCGCGGCACCTCCCGTTCCTGAGCACCTCGCAGCCGTTCGTCTTCCACGACTCGGGCGTCGTGCTGGTCGCTGCCGCGATGATCTGTGCCGTGGGCGTCGTGGACGACCTGATCGAGCTCGATGCCCTGACCAAGCTGGGCGGGCAGGTCGTCGCGGCCGGGTTCATGGTGCTCAACGACGTCCAGCTGTGGTCGCTGAAGCTGCCGGGGGTGGGCCAGTTCGTGCTCGACCCCACCCAGGCGGTGCTGCTGACCATGCTGCTGGTGGTGAGCACGATGAACGCGGTGAACTTCGTCGACGGTCTCGACGGCCTGGCCGGTGGGGTCGTGCTGATCGGCTCGGTCGCGTTCTTCCTGTTCTCCTACAAGCTCGCCGACGCCAACGGCTACACCCTCGCGATCACCGCCGCGATGCTGTGCGCCGCGATGGGAGGTGCCTGTGCCGGCTTCTTGCCGCACAACTTCTTCCCGGCGCGCATCTTCATGGGCGACTCCGGGTCGATGCTGCTCGGACTGGTGCTCTCCGGTTCGGCGCTCACCCTCACCGGGCAGTTCGCGGACGTCTCGGTGCAGCGGGGCGGCGGTGGCGCGGACGGCTCGATCCTGGTGATGCTGCTGCCGATCCTGCTGCCGATCTCCATCCTGGTGGTGCCGCTCGCCGACCTGGTGCTGGCGGTCGTACGCCGCACCCGCCGCGGCCAGGCGTTCTACCAGCCGGACAAGGAGCACCTGCACCACCGGTTGCTCGAGATCGGGCACAGCCAGCGCCGGGCCGTCCTGATCATGTGGCTGTGGGCGGGGCTGATCGCGTTCGGTGCCGTCCTGGTCAGCCTCTACTCCGGCCCGCTGACCTGGACGCTGCTGGTGGTGCTGCTGACCGGGACCGTGGTGCTCACCTTCCTGGTGCCGCGTCTCCAGCGGCCGGGGGAGGCGCGCAGCGCCGAGCACCACCACCTGGTGCACTAGACGGTGACGTGACCGGTGACCGGTGTCGGTGTGCGCCGGGCCCGAAGGTGGGTACGGGCCCCTTCCCGGGCCCGGTTTCCTGCCGGACCAGACTTTGTGCTACTTTTCACAAGACCGCCGCACGACGACGATCCGAGACTCCACCAGAGGCCGCCAATGACGACGACCGCCACCTCGATGCCCCGTGATCAGGGCTCCGGGACGCCCATCGGGACGGGAGTCCGGGGCCTCGCGCGCTGTGGTAGTTTCGCGCGGTCGGGCGCCGAAGCGCAGTGGGGCCGAGTCAGTGCCCACGCCAGTCCCGACCCTGCCAGTCGACGCCGCCAAGGAAGCAGTCTTGTGAGATGGGCGAAGAGCGCACCCAGAACGGTCTTCGGGGGCGCGACCTCGTGGGCCTGGGCGGCACCCTCGTCGCGGCCGTCGTCGGTGGCATGGTCCTCGGCCTCCTCGCAGACAGCGCCGCGGACAGCTCGCCGCTGTGGACCCTCGTGGGCATCGCGATCGGCGTCGTCCTCGGGGTCGTCGCGTTCGCGCTGCGCGTCCGTGGCGCGCTGCGGGACTGAGGAGCAGCGATGACCCAAGAGCCGCTCCAGCACCCCGCCGTACCCGCGGACGGTGCCACCACCTCGCCCCTGGCCTCGGGAGAGAACGCCTCGCTCGGGCGCGTGCTGCGCGACCAGAGCAAGGTGCTGGCCGTCGCCGCGGTGCTGGTCGTCGCCGACTACTGGGTGATGATCCAGCTCGGTGAGTGGACCCTCGCCGGCTGCATCGCCGGGGGCATCGTGCTGGGGCTGGCCAACCACCTGTTCACCGAGCTGTGGCTGCTCCGGCTGCTCGCCTCCGGCGAGCAGCCCACCCGCAAGAAGCTCGCGATGTCGACCTTCGCCCGTCTCGCCGTGCTCTCCGTCGTCGCCGTCGGCGCTGCCGTGGCCTTCTGGCCCTCCGGCATCGGCCTGCTGCTCGGCCTGGCCGTGTTCCGGCTCATCGCCCTGGTGATGACCACCATCCCGCTGCTCAAGGAGTTGAAGGCCCAGTGATGGGATCAGTGCTGCCAGCCGTGCTCGCGCCGCTCGAGATCGAGATCCACCCGGGCGAGCACCCCGAGGGACACCTCTTCGGGATGACCTTCAACCTGGACACGATCTGGGTCACGGTGGTCGCCGGCGCGATCGTGGTCGCGCTCGGCTTCTGGGCCAAGGCCAGGCTCACGACGGAGACCCAGGACCACGTTCCCACCAAGATCCAGATGCTCTGGGAGACGATCGTCGACCAGGTCACCACCCAGGTGGAGGCCAACCTCGGCAAGGTGAACCCCTTCGTGGTGCCGCTGGCGACCGCGCTGTTCTTCTTCATCCTGATCGCCAACTGGATCGAGGTCATCCCCACCGAGCTGAACGGCGACGTGCACCTGCTGCCGTCACCGACGGCCGACACCAACCTCACCTACGCGATGGCGGCGATGGTCATCGTGGGCGTGTGGACCTTCGGCATCCGGCAGAAGGGCCTCAAGGGCTACCTCAAGCACTTCCTGGAGCCCTACCCCGTCCTGCTGCCGCTGAACGTCCTCGAGGAGCTGGTCAAGCCGATCACGCTGGCGCTGCGACTCTTCGGCAACATCTTCGCCGGCGGCATCATGATCGCGCTGATCGCGGGCATGGTCAGCCTGGCCCCGGCAAACATCCCGATCGGGAGCTTCCTGACGATCGTGTTCAACGTCATCTGGAAGCTGTTCGACACCATGTTCCTCGGGGGCCTGCAGGCCTTCATCTTCGCGCTGCTGACCGTCTTGTACTTCGGCATGGCCGGCGGGGACCACGGTGAGCACGACGAGCACGAACCGGCCGAGCGCGACCAGGCGCCGGCCGAGCCCGAACCAGCGCACTGAACCTGACAGGCTCAGGCGCACGAGTGGTAACCAGAGCGTCGGGCAACCGACGCCCAACCAAGGAGAGAAACTGACATGGCAGTAAGCGATGCGGCCGTCAAGGCTGCTGGAGCGTTCGTCGGCGGTGGACTCGCCCTCGCAGGCGGCGCGATCGGTGCCGGTATCGGCGACGGTCTGGCCGGTTCGTCCTACATCGAGGGTGTGGCGCGTCAGCCGGAGGCCCAGGGCCGCCTGCAGACGATCTTCTTCCTGACCGTCGGTCTGGTGGAGGCGATGTTCTTCATCAACCTGGCGTTCATGGCGTTGTTCGTCTTCGTGCTGGGCAAGTGACCCTGCACGACGCAGGGACCTCCCACTAACGAAGTCAGAAGCAAAGGACCCGATTGATGGTGCACGTGGCCGCGGGACTGATCCCGCTAGCGAGCAACTTCCTGGTGCCCAACGGCACCTTCGTCGTGGAGCTGATCGCGTTCGCGATCATCGTCTACCTGCTCGCGAAGTTCGTCATCCCGCCGATCAACCGCGCGATGACGGCGCGACAGGACGCGATCCGCCAGCAGTTCGCCGAGCTCGACGAGGCCAAGGGCAAGGCGAACCAGGCCGAGGAAGAGTTCAAGGCCCAGATCGCGGACGCGCGCCACGAGGCCGCCAAGATCCGCGAGGACGCGCGCGAGCAGGGTGCCCAGATCGTCTCGGAGGCACGCGAGCAGGCCCAGTCCGAGGCGGCGCGCATCGTCGAGCACGGCCACGCGCAGGTCCGTGCCGAGCGCCAGCAGGCGGTGGCCTCGCTGCGCGCCGAGGTCGGGACCCTGGCCATCGACCTTGCCGGCCGTATCGTCGGGGAGAGCCTCGAGGACGACGACCGCAGCACGCGCGTCGTCGACCGGTTCCTCGCCGATCTGGAGTCGATGGAGACCGCACAGGCCGCCGTGCAGGACGGGGACCGCTGATGTTGCGTGGCGCCTCCGCCGAGGCGAAGGAGGAGCTGAGCTCTCGTCTCGAGGGCTCGGCTGCCGACGCAGCCACGGCCGGTGAGCAGTTCTTCGCGGTGGCGGCCGTCCTCCGCAGGGAGGCTGCGGTGCGGCGGATCGCCACGGACGCCTCGATCGACGGTGCTGCCAAGGCCGGCCTGATGGGCAACGTCTTCGGCAAGGCCCTCGACGGCGACGCGCTCGACCTGGTCAAGGACGCGGTCAGGCGCCGCTGGACCTCTCCCCGAGACCTCGCCGACGTGATCGAGTACCTCGGCGTCCTGGCCACGGTCCGCTCTGCCGGGGAGACCGGTGGTCGGATCAGCGACGAGCTGTTCCAGGTCCGCCGGACGGTCGACGGCCAGGAGGGTCTGCGCTCGGCGCTGTCGGACCCGGCACGCACGGTGGAGGACAAGCGCGGCCTGCTGCGCCAGATCTTCGACGGCAAGGTCCAGCAGGCCACCCTCATGCTGATCGGGCAGGCGGCCAGCGGGAGCCACGGTGGCATCGACCGCGGGCTCGAGGAGTTCCAGCACATCGCCGCCGAGGCCAGGAACGAGCAGATCGCGACGGTGCACACCGCCCGCGAGCTCACCGGCGAAGAGCTGGACCGCCTCACGGAGTCACTCTGCGCGCAGTACGCCACCACCGTGCACCTGCAGGTCGTGGTGGACCCCGGCGTCGTCGGGGGGCTCCGCGTCGAGATCGGTGACGACGTGATCGACGGCACCGTGGCCAGCAAGCTCGACGACGCCCAACGCAAGCTCGCCGGCTGACCGGCACCAGACAACTTCAGTTCACCCAAGATCAGGGAAGAGGCACAGAACATGACGGAGCTTTCGATTCGTCCGGAGGAGATCCGCGACGCGCTCCAGAAGTACGTCGAGGACTACCAGCCCTCGGCGGCGAGCAAGGAGGAGGTCGGCACGGTCGCCGAGACGGCCGACGGCATCGCCCGCATCCACGGCCTCCCGTCCTGCATGGCCAACGAGCTGCTGGAGTTCGAGGACGGCACCCAGGGCATCGCCCTGAACCTCGACACCCGCGAGATCGGTGTGGTGGTGCTCGGTGACTTCGCCGGGATCGAGGAGGGCCAGACGGTCCGTCGTACCGGTGAGATCCTCTCGGTCCCCGTGGGCGAGAACTTCCTCGGCCGCGTGATCGACCCGCTCGGCACGCCCATCGACGGTCTCGGCGACATCGAGAGCGACGAGCGCCGCGCCCTGGAGCTCCAGGCGCCCGGCGTGATGGCTCGCAAGTCGGTGCACGAGCCGCTGGCGACCGGCATCAAGGCGATCGACTCGATGACCCCGATCGGCCGCGGCCAGCGCCAGCTGATCATCGGCGACCGCTCGACCGGCAAGACCACGATCGCGATCGACACGATCATCAACCAGAAGCAGAACTGGGAGAGCGGCGACGAGGACAAGCAGGTCCGGTGCATCTACGTCGCGATCGGCCAGAAGGGCTCCACGATCGCGGCGGTGCGCAGTGCCCTCGAGGAGGCCGGCGCGCTGGAGTACACCACGATCGTGGCCTCCCCGGCCTCGGACTCGGCCGGGTTCAAGTACCTCGCGCCCTACACCGGCTCGGCCATCGGCCAGCACTGGATGTACGACGGCAAGCACGTGCTGATCGTCTTCGACGACCTGTCCAAGCAGGCCGAGGCCTACCGAGCCGTGTCCCTGCTGCTGCGCCGTCCTCCGGGCCGAGAGGCGTTCCCCGGCGACGTGTTCTACCTGCACAGCCGGTTGCTCGAGCGCTGCGCGAAGCTCTCCGACGAGCTGGGTCACGGCTCGATGACCGGCCTGCCGATCATCGAGACCAAGGCCAACGACGTCTCGGCGTTCATCCCGACCAACGTCATCTCGATCACCGACGGCCAGATCTTCTTGCAGTCCGACCTGTTCGCCTCCAACCAGCGACCGGCCATCGACGTCGGTGTCTCGGTCTCGCGCGTCGGCAGCGCCGCGATGACGAAGGCGATGAAGAGCGTCACCGGGTCCCTCAAGGTCGACCTGGCGCAGTTCCGGGCGATGGAGGCGTTCGCGATGTTCGCCTCCGACCTCGATGCCGCGTCGCGTCAGCAGCTGGACCGCGGTCAGCGGCTGATGGCGCTGCTCAAGCAGCCGCAGTACTCGCCCTACCCGCTCGAGGACATGACCGTCTCGCTGTGGCTGGGCACCTCGGGCCGCCTGGACAAGGTCCCGACCGAGGACGTGCTGCGCTTCGAGCAGGAGTTCATCGACTTCGTCCGCCGTTCGCACAAGGACCTGCTCGAGGCGATCGCGGAGAGCCAGAAGTTCGAGGAGGAGACCGAGAGCGGGCTCGAGAAGGCCTACGACGACTTCCTGGACCAGTTCGAGACCAGCGAGGGCGGCTCGATCAAGGCCGGCCACGAGGAGCACGAGGCGCTCGAGGACGAGGACATCGACCAGGAGCAGATCGTCAAGCAGAAGAAGGCCTGAGCCAGTGACCAACGACGGAAACCTCGGGGGTGATCGCTGATGGCGGTGTCCCTGCGCGAGTACCGCGCGCGGATCAAGTCGACGGAGTCGATGAAGAAGATCACGCGCGCGATGGAGCTCATCGCCGCCTCGCGGATCATCAAGGCCCAGCAGCGGGCCCAGTCGGCCGCGCCGTACGCGCGTGAGCTGACCCGGGCGGTCTCGGCGGTGGCGACGTACTCCAACGTCGAGCACCCGCTGACCACCGAGCCCGAGGACCCCAAGCGGGCGGCCATCCTCGTGGTCACCAGTGACCGCGGCCTGGCCGGCGCCTACTCCTCCAGCGTCTTGAAGGAGGCGGAGCGACTGCGCACCCGACTCGAGGAGGAGGGCAAGCAGGTCGACACCTACATCTCCGGACGCAAGGGCGAGGCCTACTACCGGTTCCGCAACCGCAAGATCATCGAGGCGTGGACCGGACACAGCGACCAGCCGAACTACGACGTGGCCGAGTCCATCGGCAACGCCTTGATCGGTGCCTTCCTCAACGAGGACGACGAGGCCAAGACGATCGATGCGGACGGCGAGGAGCGGCGGGTGCACCCGGGCGTGGACGAGGTGCACGTGGTCTTCACCCAGTTCCGCTCGATGCTGGTCCAGGAGCCGCGCGACGTGCGGCTGCTGCCGCTGGAGGTCGTCGAGGGCGAGGAGCCGCCGCCGAGCGACGAGGTGCTCCCGCTCTACGAGTTCGAGCCCTCGCCGGAGGAGGTGCTCGACGGGCTGTTGCCGAGGTACGTCCAGAGCCGCATCTTCTTCGCGCTGCTCCAGGCTGCCGCCTCCGAGCTCGCCGCCCGCCAGAAGGCGATGAAGTCGGCCACGGACAATGCCGACGAGCTGATCAAGAAGTACACCCGCACGGCCAACCAGGCCCGCCAGGCCGGCATTACCCAGGAAATCAGCGAGATCGTCGGTGGCGTCAACGCGCTCGCCGACGCGAACGCCGGGAGTGAGTGAGAGAAATGACTGCGACTGCTGAAGAGACCAAGACCGACGAGGGCCAGGGCGGTGTCGGTCGGATCGCACGCGTGATCGGCCCCGTCGTCGACGTGGAGTTCCCCGTCGACAACATGCCCGAGATGTACAACAAGCTCGAGGTCGACCTCGACCTCCTCGGCGAGAAGCGGCTGCTCTCCCTCGAGGTGGCCCAGCACATCGGTGACGGCATGGTCCGCGCCATCTCGCTCCAGCCGACCGACGGCCTGGTCCGCGGTGCCGAGGTGCGCGACACCGGAGCGCCGATCTCGGTGCCCGTCGGTGATGTGACCAAGGGCCACGTGTTCAACGCGCTCGGTGAGTGCCTCAACCTCGAGGAGGGCGAGGAGCTCGACGTCCAGGAGCGGTGGGGGATCCACCGCAAGGCGCCCGCCTTCGACCAGCTCGAGTCCAAGACCGAGATGTTCGAGACCGGCATCAAGGTCATCGACCTGCTCGCGCCGTACGTCCAGGGCGGCAAGATCGGCCTCTTCGGCGGCGCCGGCGTGGGCAAGACCGTGCTGATCCAGGAGATGATCGCCCGCGTCGCGAAGGACCACGGCGGTGTGTCGGTGTTCGCCGGAGTCGGCGAGCGCACCCGTGAGGGCAACGACCTGATCGTGGAGATGGAGGAGGCCGGCGTCATCGGCCAGACCGCGCTGGTCTTCGGCCAGATGGACGAGCCCCCGGGCACGCGGCTGCGCGTGGCGCTATCCGCGCTGACGATGGCGGAGTACTTCCGCGACGTGCAGAGCCAGGACGTGCTGCTGTTCATCGACAACATCTTCCGGTTCACCCAGGCGGGATCCGAGGTCTCCACGCTGCTCGGCCGGATGCCGTCCGCCGTGGGCTACCAGCCCAACCTCGCCGACGAGATGGGCACGCTCCAGGAGCGGATCACCTCCACGCGCGGTCACTCGATCACCTCGATGCAGGCGATCTACGTGCCGGCCGACGACTACACCGACCCGGCTCCGGCGGCCACGTTCGCGCACCTGGACGCGACCACCGAGCTCTCCCGTGAGATCGCCTCGCTGGGCATCTACCCGGCGGTGGACCCGTTGACGTCGACCTCGCGGATCCTCGACCCGCAGTACATCGGCAAGGACCACTACGACTGCGCCGTCCGGATCAAGCAGATCCTGCAACGCAACAAGGAGCTGCAGGACATCATCGCCATCCTCGGTGTCGACGAGCTCTCCGAGGAGGACAAGGTCATCGTCTCGCGGGCCCGCCGGATCCAGCGGTTCCTCTCGCAGAACACCTACGTGGCCAAGCAGTTCACGGGTCTCGAGGGCTCCACCGTCCCGATCAGCGACACGATCGAGGCGTTCAACAAGATCGCGGACGGCGAGTACGACCACGTGGCGGAGCAGGCCTTCTTCATGTGCGGTGGCCTCGACGACGTCGAGAAGAAGTGGAGCGAGATCCAGAAGCAGACCGGTCAGGGCGGCGACGAGTCGTGAGCGACGACACCCTGCACGTCGAGCTGGTCGCCGCCGACCGGCTCGTCTGGTCCGGGGAGGCGAAGGTGGTCAACGCCCGGACGGCCGGTGGCGAGATCGGCATCCTGCCCCACCACATGCCGATCCTGTCCCTGCTCGAGGCCGGCGTCGTCGAGGTGGAGACCGCGGACGGCGAGACCTGGGTCGCCGCGGTGGGCTTCGGGTTCATCTCCGTGGCCGCCAACCGGGTCTCGATCCTCGCCGGGCGGGCGGACCTGGCTGCGGACATCGATGCCGGTGCGGCGCGCTCGGAGCTGGAGCAGGCCCGCGGCGAGGCCGAGGAGTACTCCGAGGACGAGATCCGACGGCTCGAGGCGCGGGTGCAGGCCGCCGAGAAGGCTTCCTGACCCCGGCGCCACCCCCGGCACCACCCCCGGCACCACCCCCGGGCCGTCCCCGGTCCATCCAGGGCCGTCCCCGCTCGCGGGGGCGGCCCTTCGGTCTGCGCCGGGCATCTCCTAGTCTGTGATCTCACCTATCGACCCTTGGCCGGAACGAGGCTTGGATGCCGGTGTGGCAGGCACTGCTGGACTCAGCTGGTGTCGTGCTGCTCCTGATCCTGCTCTTCGGGCTGCTGCTGGTGGTGCGGCGGCGGCTGCTCTCCCGCCACGGGGGGACCTTCGAGCTCAGCGTCCGTGAGCGGGGCGAGAGCGGGGGTCGCGGGTGGGTGCTGGGGCTGGGCCGCTACCGCGAGGACTCCTTGGAGTGGTTCCGCATCTTCTCCCCGATGCCCGGCCCCCGACGCGCCTGGCGGCGCAACGACCTCTCCCTGCTCTCCCAGCGGGTCCCCGAAGGGGCCGAGGAGTTCGCGCTCTACGCCGGCCACGTCGTCATCGTCTGCCGCACCCCGCGGGGCGAGGCCGAGCTCGCCCTGAGCCCCAGCTCCCTGACCGGTCTGCAGTCCTGGCTCGAGGCGGGGCCTCCGGGGTCTCGCCCGTTGCGGTAGGGGGACTGCGGTTTCACCGGTTGACCGGCGAAACCGGCACCGGGCGAGTGTTGCGACACTCCGCAGCCACCTGGATCACTCGGTAGGTCGCGCGCGCGGCTGGGAGCCGGCCCCCTTCTTGGTACGGCGACGCCGGGGCGGCGGGCCACCGGCCTCGCCACGCTCACCCCCCGGGACCCAGAGCACGTCGCCGTTCTCCCGGTTGGCGTGCCGGGCCAGGATGAACAGCAGGTCGGAGAGCCGGTTGAGATAGGTGATCGCGAGGACGTTCATCGTCTCGGCGTGCTCGCCGTGCGCGGCCCAGGCCGAGCGCTCGGCGCGACGGCACACGGTGCGGGCCACGTGCAGGTGCGCCGCCGCGCCAGTGCCGCCGTTGAGGATGAACGAGCGCAGCGCGGGCAGCTGCTCGTTGTAGTGGTCGCACCACTCCTCGAGCCGCTCGACGTAGTCGGCCTCGATGCGCAGCGGGGGGTACTCCGGGTCCGGCACGACCGGGGTGCAGAAGTCGGCGCCCACGTCGAAGAGGTCGTTCTGGACGTGGGTGAGCACCGCGGCGACGTCGTCGTCGAGCCCGCCGGTGGCCAGCACCACGCCGAGGTGGGCATTGGTCTCGTCGACGTCGGCGTAGGCCTGCAGCCGGAGGTCGGTCTTGCTGGTCTCGCTCATGTCGCCGAGCCGGGTGGTGCCGGCGTCGCCGGTGCGTGTGTAGATCCGCGTCAGGTTGACCATGCCGCCCACCCTAGAAGCAGCCCCCTCACTAGAGTGACCGCCGTGGGCAGCTTCCGTGTCGTCTCCGAGGGGCCGCTGACGCGGCCGCTCTCGGGAACGGTGCACGTCGGCGGGGCGAAGAACTCCGCGCTGAAGCTGATGGCCGCCTCGCTGCTGGCGCCGGGTCGGTCGGTGATCCACAACGTGCCCAACATCCTCGACGTCGCCGTGATGGGCCAGCTGCTGCGCCGGCTCGGGTGCACCGTCGAGATCGCCTACCCCGGCGACGCCGACCCGACCAGCGCCTCGACGTCGGGACGGGCCATGATCGAGGTGCCCGAGGAGCTGGAGCCCGAGGCCCCCTATGAGCTCGTACGCCGCCTGCGGGCCTCGATCGCCGTGCTGGGCCCCCTGGTGGCGCGTTGTCGCCGTGCCAGCGTCGCCCTGCCGGGTGGGGACGCGATCGGGTCCCGCGGGCTGGACATGCACATCCTGGGTCTGCAGGAGCTCGGGGCCGTCGTACGCATCGAGCACGGGCAGGTCGTCGCGGAGGTGCCCGACGGGCTGCGTGGGGCCAACCTGTGGCTCGACTTCCCCTCGGTGGGGGCGACCGAGAACCTGTTGATGGCGGCGGTGCTGGCGAGCGGGACGACGGTGATCGACAACGTCGCCCGGGAGCCGGAGATCACCGACCTGTGCCAGATGCTCGTGGGGATGGGGGCGCGCATCGACGGGGTCGCCACCTCCACACTGGTGGTGGAGGGTGTGGACCGGCTCCAGCCGGTGGAGCACCACACGGTGACCGACCGGATCGTGGCCGGCACCTGGGTCTTCGCCAGCGCCATCGCCGGGGGTGACCTGCACATCAGCGGCGGCGTGACCGGCCACCTCGACATCGTGCTGGACAAGCTGGTCGCCTCGGGTGCCGAGATCGACTCGGAGGAGAGCGGTTTCACGGTGCGCACGCACAGGCGGCTGACCAGCTTCGACGTGGCGACGCTGCCCTACCCCGGTTTCCCCACGGACCTGCAGCCCTTCGCGATGGCCCTGGCGTCGGTCTCCTCGGGCACGGCGATGATCACCGAGAACGTCTTCGAGGCCAGGTTCATGTTCGCCCAGGAGCTGGCCCGGCTCGGGGCGGACCTGCGCACCGACGGCCACCACGCGGTGGTCCGCGGGGTGCCGATGCTCTCCGGAGCGCCGGTGCTCGCCCATGACATCCGCGCGGGGGCGGCGCTGGTGCTGGCCGGGCTGGCCGCCCAGGGCACCACGGTGGTGGCGGAGTCCCAGCACATCGACCGCGGCTACCCGTGGTTCGCCGAGTCGCTGGCGGCGGTGGGGGCCGAGGTCGACCGGCTCCCGGACTGAGCCGGGCGTCTCACCAGGCGAGACGTCGGGCCGTAGGAGTATTTTCGGCACCGGCCCGCGCGTCCTGTCCCCGATTCGGTGCTTCCTGCGCCGATAGTGGCCACGGCAGGGGGAGGCGCTTGCATGGAGCAGACGAGTGAGGGCACCGGCGACACGCTGGAGCTGACCGGGGCGCTCGACGTGCGCCGCATCGCGCAGGTCCGCGCCCAGGTCTACGCGACGTTGCAGTGCACCACCGGCGACCTGCGGGTCGACATGAGCCGGGTCGAGTCCATCGACATGACCACCTTGAAGATGCTGGCGGTGGCCAACCGGGTCGCCGAGCGCGAGGGCCGCCGGGTGGTGCTGCGGGGCGCCTCGCCCGGCGTACGCCGGCTGCTGCACCTCTCCCACCTGCGCTGGATGATCCACGTGGAGCCGCTGGAGCCGGCCGAGGCCCGCCGGCCGCCCCGGTCCTGAGGACCTCGCCGCGACCGTGTGACCGATCACGCAGTGTGAGCCGCCCGGGAGGACTTACCGGCCGGTATCGATGGGGCCTACCCTCAGCCACATGAACGACAAGCCCACCGCCAGGCCCGAGAAGGACCGCCCCTGGGTGATGCGGACCTACGCCGGACACTCCTCGGCCGCCGAGTCCAACCGGCTCTACCGCACCAACCTCGCCAAGGGTCAGACCGGCCTCTCGGTCGCCTTCGACCTGCCGACGCAGACCGGCTACGACCCCGACTCGCCGCTCGCTCGCGGCGAGGTCGGCAAGGTGGGCGTGCCGATCCCGCACCTGGGGGAGATGCGGCGCCTCTTCGAGGACATCCCGCTGACCCAGATGAACACCTCGATGACCATCAACGCCACGGCGATGTGGCTGCTGGCGCTCTACCAGGTGGTCGCCGAGGAGCAGAACGGCGTCACCGAGGAGTCCTCACGGGAGGAGCAGCACGCCGTCGCCCACCAGCTGGCGGGGACCACGCAGAACGACATCATCAAGGAGTACCTCTCCCGCGGGACCTACGCCTTCCCGCCCGAGCACTCGATGCGGTTGATCGCCGACGTCATCTCCTACACCGTCAACGAGATCCCGAAGTGGAACCCGATCAACATCTGCAGCTACCACCTGCAGGAGGCCGGGGCCACCCCGACCCAGGAGCTCGCCTACGCCCTGTGCACGGCGATCGCGGTGCTCGACGCGGTCAAGGACTCCCGGCAGGTCTCGGAGGAGGACTTCGCCCGCGTGGTGGGGCGCATCTCCTTCTTCGTCAACGCCGGCGTCCGGTTCGTCGAGGAGACCTGCAAGATGCGCGCCTTCGTGCAGCTGTGGGACGAGATCACCCGGGAGCGCTACGGCGTCACCGACGCCAAGATGCGTCGGTTCCGCTACGGGGTGCAGGTGAACTCGCTCGGGCTGACCGAGGCGCAGCCGGAGAACAACGTGCAGCGGATCGTGCTGGAGATGCTCGGGGTGACGCTGTCCAAGGACGCCCGCGCCCGCGCCGTACAGCTGCCGGCCTGGAACGAGGCGCTCGGCCTGCCGCGTCCGTGGGACCAGCAGTGGTCGCTACGGATGCAGCAGGTGCTCGCCTTCGAGTCCGACCTGCTGGAGTACGACGACATCTTCGAGGGCTCGAAGGTCATCGAGGCCAAGGTCGGCCAGCTCGTCGAGGACGCCCGGGAGGAGATCGACCGGGTGCAGGCGATGGGCGGTGCGATCGCGGCCGTGGAGTCGGGCTACATGAAGCAGCGGCTGGTCAGCTCCCACGCCGCCCGACGGGCCGCCATCGAGAGTGGCGTGGACGTGGTGGTCGGGGTGAACCGCTTCGAGACCACCGAGCCGTCGCCGTTGACCGCCGACCTGGACACCGCGATCCAGGCGGCCGACCCCGAGGCGGAGCGGTCCGCGGTCGCCGGGCTCGAGCAGTGGCGCGCGCAGCGCGACCAGGCGCGGGTCGACCGCGCCCTGGAGGGGCTGGCCGCGGCAGCGAAGACCGAGGCCAACCTGATGGAGGCCACCTTGGCCGCGGCCCGCGCCGGCGCGACGACCGGCGAGTGGGCCGGCACCCTGCGGGAGGTGTTCGGGGAGTTCCGAGCGCCGACCGGCGTCTCCGGAGCGGTCGGTGCCGCCGAGGCGGGCAAGGAGCTCAGCGAGGTCCGCGAGCTGGTGCGCACCACGGGCGAGGAGCTCGGTGGCCGGCTGCGCCTGTTGGTGGGCAAGCCGGGCCTGGACGGCCACTCCAACGGCGCCGAGCAGGTCGCGGTGCGGGCCCGCGACGCCGGTTTCGAGGTCGTCTACCAGGGGATCCGGCTGACTCCGGAGCAGATCGTGGCCGCGGCGGTCGCCGAGGACGTGCACTGCGTGGGCCTCTCGATCCTCTCCGGGTCGCACATGGAGCTGGTTCCCGACGTGCTGGAGCAGATGCGTGCCGCCGGGCTCGAGGACATCCCTGTCATCGTCGGGGGGATCATCCCCACGCGAGACGCCGAGCGGCTCAAGGCCATCGGCGTGGCCGAGGTGTTCACCCCGAAGGACTTCAGCCTGACGCAGGCGATGGCGGGCATCGTCCACGCCATCCGGGCCGCGCACGAACTGGTCTAGAAACTGGTCCGGTCAATCCGGACTTGCCCTCTCGTATCGCCATCAGCGGGCCGGTGGCGTCGTAATGTGCGTCGAGACGTCACGTGTGGCCGGGAGACTTGGCTGCCTCGGGTTCGACGATCAAGGCGGATCGACACATGGAGATGCTGCACGACGAGGAGCAGTGGCACTACGACGCGCTCTCGGAGATGGTGCTCACCTCCGACGACGCCATCGTGCTCGCCGACGCAGAGGGTGTCATCGTGCTCGCCAACAAGCCCGCCGGGGAGATCGTCGGCGTGCCGCACGAGGCGATGGTCGGCTCCACGGTGGAGAGCTTCGGCCGCGAGTCCATGCACGCCTTCCAGAAGGTGGCCGTGGGTGCCGTGGTCGAGAACAACATCGAGATCACCGTGCGCCAGGCGCAGCTGCGGCACGCCGACGGAGCCTCGGCCCCGGTGGACCTCACCTTGAGCCCGACGCGCACCGACCGGGGGCCGCTCGTGGCCATCGGGTTGCGCGAGCCGCACGACAAGTACCGCCAGACCAAGCTCTTCCGTGGGCTGCTCGAGGCCGCCCCGGACGGCATGGTGATCGTCAACCGTGACGGCGTCATCGTGCTGGTCAACGCCCAGGTCGAGCGGCTCTTCGGCTACGAGCGGGCCGAGCTGGTCGGTGAGCCCGTCGAGATCCTGGTCCCGGACCGCTTCTCCGGGATGCACATGGCCTTCCGGTCCGGCTACGTCAGTGAGCCGCGCACCCGACCGATGGGCCTGGCCGGCGACCTGCACGCCCGCCGCAAGGACGGCACCGAGTTCCCCGTGGAGGTGACCCTCTCCCCGCTGGAGACCGACGAGGGCCTCCTGGTCTCCGCCGCGGTGCGCGACATCTCCGAGCGCCGGCGGATGCAGGAGGAGACCGACCGCGTCAAGGACGAGTTCTTCGCCACCGTCTCCCACGAGCTGCGCACACCGCTGACCTCGATGATCGGCTACGGCGAGCTGATGACCGACCTGGAGGAGCTGAGCCCGCAGGGGCAGCGGTTTCTCTCGGTGATCATGCGCAGCGCCGAGCGGGAGCTGCGCCTGGTCGACGACCTGCTCACGCTGGTGGCGATCGAGGAGACCGGCCTGGCGATCCGTTCCGCCGAGATCGACCTGGAGCGGGTGGTCGGCGAGGCGGTGGAGGCCGCCCGCCCCCGTGCCGAGGAGGCCCGGCTGACCCTCTCCCTGGAGACCCCGGGGACGGCGGTCCCGATGTTCGGCGACCGGGACCGGCTCGGGCAGGCGATGGACAACCTGCTCTCCAACGCGATCAAGTTCACCCCGCAGGACGGGCGCGTGCGCGTGATCTTGCGTCAGCAGGGGACCAACGCCGAGATCGACGTCATCGACACCGGGGTCGGCATCGGCGAGGAGAACCCCGACCAGCTCTTCGAACGGCTGTTCCGCACCCCCTCCGCGGTGGCCCAGCAGACGCCCGGTGCGGGCCTGGGCCTGACCATCGCACTGGCGATCGTGGAGGCGCACGCGGGTGTGATCGAGGTGGTCAACAGCGGCCAGGGCGGCACCACGTTCCGGATGACCTTCCCGCTGCGCTCACCGGGCCGGCCCGCCTGACGGACCCAGCGCCGTGCCCGACCGGCCCCAGGTGGGTGGGCGGGCCTCAGAACAACCGCTGGCTCGGGTCGTCCATGCCACGCAGGGCGTCGTAGTCGACCGTCGCGCAGCTGATCCCCCGGTCGGTGGCGAGCACCCGGGCCTGTGGCTTGATCTCCTGCGCGGCGAAGATCCCGCGGACGGGGGAGAGCAGCGGGTCGCGGTTGAGCAGCTCGAGGTAGCGGGTGAGCTGTTCGACGCCGTCGATCTCGCCGCGTCGCTTGATCTCCACGGCGACCGAGCCTCCGTCGGCGTCGCGACACATCAGGTCCACCGGGCCGATCGCGGTGGGGTACTCCCGGCGTACGAGCGAGAGGCCGTCGGCCAGGGTCGAGGGGTGCTCGGCGAGCAGCTCCTGGAGGTGCCTCTCGACGCCGTCCTTCTGCAGGCCCGGGTCCACGCCGAGCTCGTGGCGGGAGTCGTGGTGGACCTCCTCGATCAGGATGCGCAGGCTGTCGCCGGTCCGCGACTCCACCAGCCACTCCACCCGGCCGTCCTCGGAGGTGCCCTCGACGACCGTGCACGGAGGGCTCATCCAGTTCAGCGGCTTGTAGGAGCCGCCGTCGGAGTGCACCAGCACCGAGCCGTCGGACTTGAGCATCAGCACCCGGGTGGCCATCGGCAGGTGCGCGCTCAGCCGCCCGGCGTAGTCGACCTGGCACCGGGCCACCACGAGTCTCACGAGCGACGAATGTACCTGCCATGCTGGTCGCGTGGGACGTGGGCCGCAGAGAGTCGTCGTCGTCGGCGCCGGGGTCACCGGCCTGAGCTGTGCCGTCCGGCTGGCCGAGGCCGGCCACCGGGTCGACGTGCTCGCGCGCGACCTGCCGCTGGAGACGACCTCGGTGGTCGCGGCGGCGCTGTGGTACCCCTACAAGGCGCTGCCGCAGGAACGGGTCACCGCCTGGTCGGCCGCGTCGTACGCCGCCTTCGCTGACCTGGCCGGCGCGGGCACCGGCGTCTCGATGCTGCCGGGCACCGAGGTGCTGCACCGGACGACGCCGGACCCGTGGTGGGCCGGCGCCGTCCCCGACCTGGTGCGCACCGGCCCGTCGCCCGGGCACGTCGACGGCTGGAGCTTCACCGCGCCGATCGTGGACATGCCGGTCTACCTGGGCTGGCTGCGCACGCGGCTGGACGAGCTCGGTGCCACGGTGACCCGGATGAGCCTGGCCGGCCTGCCGGTGACCGAGGACGTGGTCGTCAACTGCGCCGGTCTCGGCTCGCGCCGGCTGGCCGGCGACCTCGACGTGCAGCCGGTGCGCGGCCAGGTGGTGCACCTGGCCGGGGTCGGGCTCGAGCGTTGGTGGCTCGACGCGGACGGGCCGACCTACGTGGTGCCCCGCAGCGACACCGTCGTCGTCGGAGGCACCGACGAGCCCGGTGACTGGAGCCGGACCCCCTCCCCGCAGACGGCCCGCGCGATCCTCGAGCGCGCCACCCGGCTGGTGCCCGCGCTCGCGGGTGCGCGGGTGGTCGCCCACCGCGTGGGCCTGCGCCCGGTCCGTCCCAGCGTGCGGCTGGAGGCCGAGGGGCGGGTGGTGCACTGCTACGGCCAGGGCGGCGCCGGTGTCACGGTGAGCTGGGGGTGTGCCGAGGAGGTGACCCGGCTGGTCGACCAGATCCTCGCGACCGGGTAGGTGCAGGGGTGGTCCTCCCGACGTGAGCGGACACACACTCGGCGCCCACCGCGGCCCGTGCGATGATGCGCCGCATGGCACGTGACTTCAAGACGATCGGCGTTGTCGGACTGGGCACCATGGGTGCCGGTATCGCGGAGGTGTTCGCCCGGCACGGCTACACCGTGGTGGGGGTGGAGATCGACGACGACGGCGTGGCCCGCGGACGCCAGTACCTCGAGCACTCCACCGCGCGGGCGGTCTCGCGCGGCAAGCTCAGCGAGGAGGACGCCGCGGCCCTGCACGACCGGATCAGCTTCGCCACGTCGCTGGAGGAGCTCAAGGACGCCGACCTGGTGGTCGAGGCCGTCGTGGAGTCGCTGGAGGTCAAGAAGCAGGTCTTCGACCAGCTCGAGGGCGTCGTCGCCGAGGACGCCATCCTGGCCACCAACACCTCCTCGCTCTCGGTGACCGAGATCTCCACCGCCAACTCCCACCCCGGGCGGGTCGTCGGGGTGCACTTCTTCAACCCGGCGCCGGTGCAGGGGTTCGTGGAGATCGTGCAGACCGTGGTCACCGAGCCGAGCGTGCTCGAGGACATCTCCGCCCTGGTGCAGGCGCTGGGCAAGAACCCCGTGGTGTGCGGCGACAAGGCCGGCTTCATCGCCAACACGCTGCTCTTCGGCTACCTCAACCATGCCGTGTCGATGTACGAGCAGCGCTATGCCTCCCGCGAGGACATCGACGCCGCAATGCGGTTCGGCTGCGGCTACCCGATGGGGCCCCTGGCCCTGCTCGACCTGATCGGCCTGGACACGGCGTACGAGATCCTCGAGACGATGTACCGCCAGGGCCGGGACCGGCTGCACGCCCCTGCGCCGATCCTCAAGCAGATGGTCACCGCCGGGCTGCTGGGCCGCAAGACCGGCCGCGGCTTCTACACCTATGAGCAGGCCGACAGCCCCGTCGTCGTGCCCGACGACAAGACCCCCTCGGAGGACGAGAAGCCCAAGCTGCGCCGCGACATCCGACAGGTGGGTGTGGTCGGCACCGGGACGATGGCCACCGGCATCGTCGAGGTCTTCGCCAAGGCCGGGTACGACGTCGTCTACGTCGGCCGGTCCGAGGAGAAGGTGGCCAAGGTCGCCGCGGTGATCGAGCGCTCCCTGGACAAGGCGATCCAGCGGGGCAAGCTCGACGAGTCGGCCAAGGCCGAGGTGCTCGGGCGGCTCACCGGCTCCACCTCGCTGGACGACCTGGCCCAGGTCGACATCGCGGTGGAGGCGATCGCCGAGGACCTGAAGATCAAGACCACGCTGTTCGAGAACCTCGACGAGATCTGCCGGCACGGAAACGGCGGGCGAGGCGCGATCCTGGCGACCACGACCTCCTCCCTGCCCATCATCGAGTGCGCCCAGGCCACCAGCCGGCCCCAGGACGTCGTCGGGATGCACTTCTTCAACCCCGCCCCGATCATGAAGCTGGTCGAGGTGGTCTCCACGGTCTCCACCTCCGAGGAGGTCACCGAGACCACGCAGGCCCTGTGCGGCACGCTCGGCAAGGTCGCGGTCTCCTGCGGTGACCGCGCGGGGTTCATCGTCAACGCGCTGCTGTTCCCCTACCTCAACGACGCGATCAAGATGCTCGAGGCGCACTATGCGACCGCCGACGACATCGACACCGCGATGAAGCAGGGCTGCGCGCTGCCCATGGGGCCCTTCGAGCTCCTCGACGTGGTCGGCAACGACGTCTCCCTGGCCATCGAGCGCGAGCTCTACCTGGAGTTCCGCGAGCCCGGCTTCGCGCCGGCGCCGTTGCTCGAGCACCTGGTCACCGCCGGCTACCTCGGCCGCAAGACCAAGCGCGGGTTCCGCGACTACAGCAACCGCTGACCCGGAGGCGCGCGGCACCACCGGCCCTCCGGTGGGCACAATGGCCCCATGTCGTCCGCGATCCGCGCCAACTCCGTGCTGCCCGCCCGCCGCGAGCCGCTGACCCTGCACACGGCCGACGGGCTCGACCTGGTCGGCGAGCTGGCCCTGCCCGAGGACCGCGAACCCGTCGCGACGCTGGTCTGCCTGCACCCGCTGCCCACCCACGGCGGGATGATGGACAGCCACGTCTTCCGCAAGGCGGCGTTCCGGCTGCCGGCACTGGCCGGCATCGCGGTCCTGCGGTTCAACACGCGCGGCACCTGGAGCGAGCAGGGCACCAGCGAGGGTGAGTTCGACAACGGGGCGGGGGAGCAGTACGACGTCGCCTCGGCCATCGAGTACGCCGAGTTCGCCGACCTGCCGAACATCTGGCTGCTCGGCTGGTCCTTCGGCACCGACCTCGCGCTGCGACACGGCCTGGATCCCGCGGTGCAGGGCGTCATCCTGCTCTCCCCGCCGCTGCGCTACAGCGACGACGCCGACCTCGAGCGCTGGGCCGAGTCGGGCAAGCCGGTGACCGCGCTGGTGCCCGAGCACGACGACTTCTTGCAGCCGCAGGAGGCACGCCAGCGGTTCGTGCCGCTGACCCAGGCCGAGGTGGTCGACATGGAAGGCTCCAAGCACCTGTGGGTCGGCGATGCCGAGAAGGTCCTCGACGAGGTGGTACGCCGGGTGGCCCCGCAGGTGGGGACCCCGCTGCCGCGCGAGTGGGACGGCCCGATGGAGACCGCCGACACCAGCGCCTACAACGCGCACAACCCGGCCGCCTACCAGGACAAGCCGGTGCCGCGGCCGGATCGCCCCTAGCTGGTGTCCTGTCGGCGCACGAACACCTCGCGGACCAGCAGCAGGAGGGCGGCGGCGGTGGGGATGGCCAGCAGCGCCCCGACCACGCCGAGGAGGCTGGCCCCCACGAGGGCCGCGATGACGGTCATCGCACCCGGGATGTCCACCGACCTGGACATCACGCGCGGGTAGATCAGGTAGTTCTCCACCTGCTGGTAGACGATGTAGAAGATCACGCAGGCGATGCCGACCCTGACGTCGGTAGCCAGCCCGATCGCGCTGACTATCACCGCCCCCAGGGTCGCGCCGATCATCGGGATGACGTCGAGCAGCGCCACCACGACGGCCAGCGCCACGGCGTACTGGCCCAGACCCACCACGAACAAGAAGACCAGGGTCGAGAGACCGGCGCACAGCGCGACCACGAACGCCCCGGAGACGTAGCCGCCGATGCCCTCCAGGATCCGGTCCCCGAGGTGCTCGACCCGGTCGCGGCTGCTCGCCGGGGCCAGGCGGTAGAGGCCGTGCTTGACCGAGTCGAGCGAGGCCAGGAAGTAGAGGGTGAGCACGACCACGATGAACGTGTTGGCCAGGGCGGAGAGGATCGCGAGTCCCACCCCGAGCACGCCACCGAAGAGCCGCTTGGTCAGGTCGCCGCTGAGGATGTAGTCCTTGGCCTTGGTGACCAGGTCGTACTTGTCGTCCAAGCGCTGGATCTGCCGGTTGTGCTGCAGCTGGTCGAACCAGCCGGGGGCGTTGCGGCTCAGCGCCCCGATCTGGTCGGCGACCACCGGCGCGATCGCCAGCACGAACAGGGCGAGTGCGGCGAGGAAGGCCAGGGCCACCACGAGCACCGCGACCGAGCGACGCACGCCGCGGTGGTAGAGCCACACGACGACGGGGTTCAGGCCGAAGGCGACGAACAGCGAGACCACGATCAAGATGATCACCGAGCCGGCCTGCAGGATCAGGCCGCCGAGCCACCAGGCGAGGAGGGCACCAGCCGCCAGCAGGAACCCGGTCCGGAAGGGGGCGCGGATCCTGGTGCCGTGGGCAGGTGGTCCCGGCTCGGCGATCAGCGCGGGCGGTGCGCCGGCGCCGGAGGGGGCGGCGGGCGCGTGGTCCGCTTCCCGGTGCCCGGTCGAGGCGTCGCCGTGCGGCGGCCCCTCGCCGGGCCCGGGGACCATGCTCAGCTCTCGTCGTCGTCCGCGCCGAAGCCGGCGACCACGTCGCGCAGCGCGGAGAGCTGGGCGGTGATCGAGTCGCGGCGACGGGTCAGGCGCGACACCTCGGCCTTGAGAGCCTGCAGCTCACGCTCGGAGTCGGCGTGGCCGCTGTTGCGCAGGGAGTCGGCCTGCTTCTTGGCCGCGCTGACGATCTGCTCGGCCTCGCGACGCGACCGGCTGACCAGCTGCTCGGCCTCCTGGGTGGCCTGCTCGCGGGCGGCGTTCGCGGCCTCGGTGGCCTCGTGCGCCCGCTGCTCGGCGGCGTTGGCGCGCTCCTCGGCCTCGGCCACGAGACGCCGGGTCTCGGCCACGGCCGAGTCGTGGTTCTCGGCCGCCTCGCGGGTCAGCTGCTCCTTCTCGACCGCGAGGGCGCGACGAGCCTCCTGGACCTCGCGCTCTGCCTCGGCCCGGGCCTGCTCGGCCTCGCGCGCGGTGCTGGTGCGCAAGGCGTTGGTCTCCTGCTCGGCGGCCAGGCGGTGCTGCTCTGCCTCCCGCTTCGCCGAGGCGAGGTGGTCGTCGGCCTCGGCCATCGACCGCGCGCGGTGCGCCTCGATGTCGGCCATCGTCCGGCTGCGGCTCTCGTCGAGCTCGCGCAGCTGGACCATCCGCATGTCCTCGGCGTCGGCCTCGGCCTCGGCCTTCACCGCGCTCGCGTCCCGCTGGGCCTGCTGCCGGATCTGCGCGGCCTGGGCGTTGGCCTCCTCGATGACCTCGGCGGACTGCTCCTCGGCCAGGCGCAGCATCTCGCTGGCCTTGCCCCCGAGACCGGCGTAGGTGGGGTGCTCGTTCTCGTCGACCTCCTGGCGCAGCCCCTCGACCTCGGCCTGCAGCGACTTCAGCCGGGCCTGGGCCTCGGTCAGGCTCGCGGTCAGCCCGGCCTTCTCGGCCGCCACGGTGCGCAGGTGCCGGTCGACGGCGCCGGTGTCGTAGCCACCGCGCCGCACGGTCGGCAGCGAGGGGACCCCGGAGCCGCCCTTGGCGGACGCGGCGGGCTGGGCACTGCCCTGGGGTCGCTCCTGCTGGCGCTGCTGGGGTGCCTGCGCGGAGGCGGAGGGCCGCTGGTCCTGCGCCGGCGCGGCCGTCGGCTTCTCGGCCAGCTTCTGCGCGGTCCTGGTGCCCGCGGGCTCCTCGGCGCGGTCCTCGCTCGCACTCATCTGCGGGATCACCTGGGTCGGCTCGTCGCCGGAGTTGCTCGAGTCGTCGGGCTCGTGGTCGAAGATGGACAGGCCCTGGTTGCTCATGGTTTCAATCCTCTATCCCGTGGTCGCAAGTCCGACGTACGCCGCCCAGTGTCACCCATGGCCGCGGCGATTCCCATCGAGACCCGTGCGACGCGCCGGAGGGCGCGCAAAATGTCACGCCCGGCGGCACCGGGAGATGGTGCCGCCGGGCGTGGAGGGGCCTGCGGGACGGGTGGTGCGTCCGGGGTCAGACCCCGCGGAAGGCGTTGATCTTGTCGAGGTGCTGGGCCCGGAGCTCCTCGTTGCGGACGCCCATACCCTCCTCGGGAGCCAGGCAGAGCACGCCGACCTTGCCCTGGTGGGCGTTCTGGTGGACATCGAGAGCAGCCTGGCCGACCTCGTCGAGCTGGTAGGTCTTCGAGAGCGTCGGGTGGATCATGCCCTTGGAGATCAGCCGGTTGGCCTCCCAGGACTCGCGGTAGTTGGCGAAGTGGGAGCTGATGATGCGCTTGAGGTTCATCCACAGGTAGCGGTTGTCGTACTCGTGCATGTAGCCCGAGGTCGACGCACACGTGGTGATGGTGCCGCCCTTGCGGGTGACGTAGACGCTCGCGCCGAACGTCTCGCGTCCGGGGTGCTCGAAGACGATGTCGATGTCCTCGCCGCCGGTGAGCTCACGGATCTTGGAGCCGAAGCGCTTCCACTCCTTGGGATCCTGGGTGCGCTCGTCCTTCCAGAACTTGTAGCCCTCCTCGGAGCGGTTGATGATCAGCTCCGCACCCATCGTGCGGGCGATCGCGGCCTTCTCCTCGCTGGAGACCACGCACACCGGGACGGCGCCGCCGTTGAGGGCGTACTGCGTCGCGAAGCCGCCGAGGCCGCCGCTGGCACCCCAGATCAGCACGTTGTCGCCCTGCTTCATCCCGGCGCCGTTCTTGCTGACCAGCTGGCGGTAGGCCGTGCAGTTGACCAGGCCGGGGGAGGCGGCCTCCTCCCAGGTCAGGTGGTCGGGCTTGGGCATCAGCTGGTTGGACTTCACCAGTGCGATGTGGGCCAGGCCGCCGAAGTTGGTCTCGAAGCCCCAGATGCGCTGCTCGGGGTCGAGCATCGTGTCGTTGTGCCCGTCGGGACTCTCCAGCTCCACCGAGAGGCAGTGGGCGACCACCTCGTCGCCGGGGTTCCAGGAGTGCACCCCGAGGCCGGTCTTGAGCACCACGCCGGACAGGTCGGAGCCCACCACGTGGTAGGGCAGGTCGTGCCGCTTGGCGAGCGGCGAGATCCGGCCGTAGCGCTCGAGGAACCCGAACGTGGAGACCGGCTCGAAGATCGAGGTCCACACGGTGTTGTAGTTGATCGCGCTGGCCATCACCGCGACGAGCGCCTCGCCCGGCCCGAGCTCCGGCAGCGCCACGTCCTCGACGTGCAGCGACTTGCGGGGGTCCTTCTCGCGGCTCGCCACGCCCTCGAACATGTCGACCTCGTCCTTGTGGACGGTCGCGGCCCGGTAGGACTCCGGGAGATCGAGGTTCGCGAAGTCCGCACCGCTGGTGTCGCCGGCGAGGATGGCGTCGAGGATCTGCTGCACGTGTTGCTCCTTGGTCGAGGGCGAGACCCGATGAGATTACCGGTCGGTAACGCGTGGGTGTGCGGGGTGTGGGGCGTCTCTCAGTGTGCGCCGCCGGCCGCGGGTGGTTCCTGAGGAGCGCGCGCAGCGCGCGTCTCGAAGGGCTCCACCAGCTCGACGAGCACGCCGCCGGCGTCCTTGGGATGGATGAAGTTGATCCGCGAGTCGGCCGTGCCGCGCCGCGGGGCGTCGTAGAGCAGGCGCAGGCCGCGCTCGCGCAGGACCGCGCAGACCCGGTCGACGTCGGTGACCCGGTAGGCGAGCTGCTGCAGGCCCGGCCCGGAGCGATCCAGGAACTTCGCGATCGTGGAGCTCTCGTCCAGCGGCGCGAGCAGCTGCAGGCACGAGCCGGAGTCCCCGACCGCGATCATCGCCTCGCGCACGCCCTGCTCCTCGTTGGTCTCCTGGTGCTGGACCACCATGCCGAAGGCATCGCGGTAGAACGCGATCGCCTCGTCGAGGTCGCGCACGGCGATGCCGACGTGGTCGATGCAGGTGAACAGGTGGTCGGGCAGGTCCAGCGGGGCGGCGGGAGAGGAGGTCATGGGGGCATCCTGGCCCAGCGGCGTGCGACCCTCAACGGGGTGTGACCGGGGCGACACCGCATCGCGGCGGACCCCCCTGCTGCGATCGGGTTCTGCTGGGTAGTCTCAGCAGGACCCAGATTTGTTCCTCAGGAGGCACCCCCATGTCCGGTTCCGTCATCGTCGCAGGCGCCCGCACCCCGATCGGCCGCCTGCTGGGGGGCCTGAAGAGCCTCTCCGCCGCCGAGCTCGGCGGCGTCGCCATCAAGGGCGCGCTGGAGAAGGCCGGTGTGTCCGGCGACCAGGTCGACTACCTGATCATGGGCCAGGTCATCCAGGCCGGCGCCGGACAGAACCCCGCCCGCACCGCGGGGATCGCGGCCGGTCTGCCGATGTCGCTGCCCTCGATCACCATCAACAAGGTGTGCCTCTCCGGCGTCAACGCGATCGCGACCGCCGACGCTCTGATCCGGGCGGGGGTGCACGACGTCGTCGTGGCCGGCGGCATGGAGTCGATGACCAACGCCCCGCACCTGCTGCCGAAGTCGCGCGAGGGCTTCAAGTACGGCGACACCACGCTCGTCGACTCGATGGCCTACGACGCGCTCTACGACCAGACCACCCAGCAGGCCATGGGCGGCCTGACCGAGCGCTGCAACGCCGAGGGCACCGAGCTGAGCCGCGAGGAGCAGGACGAGTTCGCGGCCCGCTCCCACCAGCGTGCCGCCACCGCCTGGAAGAACGGCGTCTTCGACGACGAGGTCGTCCCGGTCGAGATCCCGCAGCGCAAGGGCGACCCGGTCGTGGTGAACAGCGACGAGGGGGTCCGGGGCGACACCACCGTCGAGTCGCTGGGCAAGCTGCGCCCCGCCTTCAGCAAGGACGGCACCATCACCGCCGGCTCCGCCTCCCAGATCTCCGACGGCGCCTGCGCGGTGGTGGTGATGAGCAAGGCCAAGGCCGAGGAGCTCGGCCTGGAGTGGCTCTGCGAGATCGGCGCCTCGGGCCAGGTGGCCGGGCCCGACTCCACGCTGCAGCTCCAGCCGGCCAACGCCACGGCGAACGCGCTGGAGAAGGAGGGCCTCTCCGTCGACGACGTCGACCTGGTGGAGTTCAACGAGGCCTTCGCCGCGGTCGGCATCGAGTCGGCCCGCCAGCTCGGCATCCCCGAGGAGAAGGTCAACGTCAACGGCGGCGCGATCGCCATGGGCCACCCGGTGGGCATGTCCGGCGCCCGGATCGTGCTCCACCTCGCCCTGGAGCTCCAGCGACGTGGCGGCGGCACCGGCGTCGCCGCCCTCTGCGGTGGCGGCGGGCAGGGCGACGCCCTGGTCGTGAAGGTGCCTGCCCCCTGAGGCTGGTGGCGAGATGGGCAGGCGGTCGACGGGTGACGTGCCCGCGCTGGTCGAGAAGGCCCGCACGGGGGACGCACGATCGGTGGCCCGGCTGATCTCGCTGGTCGAGGACGCCTCGCCGCTGCTGCGCGAGGTGATGGCCGGGCTGGCGCCGTACGCCGGGGCGGCGCGCGGGTCCGGGGCCCACATCGTCGGCGTCACCGGCTCCCCGGGCGTCGGCAAGTCCACCTCGACCTCGGCACTGGTCACGGCCCTGCGCCAGCAGGGCAAGCGCGTCGGCGTGCTCGCGGTCGACCCCTCCTCGCCGTTCTCCGGCGGGGCACTGCTGGGGGACCGCGTGCGGATGCAGGACCATGCCCTCGACCAGGAGGTCTACATCCGCTCGATGGCCTCGCGCGGGCATCTCGGCGGGCTCTCCTGGGCCACGCCGCAGGCGCTGCGCGTGCTCGAGGCGGCCGGCTGCGAGGTGATCATCGTGGAGACCGTGGGCGTCGGGCAGAGCGAGGTGGAGATCGCCGCCATGGCCGACACCACACTGGTGCTGATCGCGCCGGGCATGGGCGACGGCATCCAGGCCGCGAAGGCAGGGATCCTCGAGATCGGTGACATCTACGTGATCAACAAGGCCGACCGTGACGGCGCCGACACGGTGCGCCGCGAGCTGCGCTCCATGCTGGCACTGGCCGAGCGGCCCGAGGGGGCGTGGCGCCCGGAGATCGTCAAGACCGTGGCCAGCAAGGGTGAGGGGGTCGAGGACGTGGCCGCGGCCATCGAGAAGCACCGCGCACACCTCGTGGCCACCGGCGAGCTCGACCGGCGTCGGCTGCGGCGGGCCCGCGACGAGATCGAGGCGATCGCGGTCACCACGCTGCGCGAGCAGTGGCGCGGCGTGCACGAGAACGCCGCCCTCGACGAGCTCGCCGCCGAGGTGGTCGCCGGCGAGAGCGACCCCTACGCGGCCGCCGACCTGCTCCTGGAGAGCCTGGAGGCCGGCGCCGCCCGCGACGTCACGGCCTGAGGTCCCCGAGCGCGCCTGCTCCTCATCGGCCGCCGGACTTGGTAGAAAGGAGCCGACGTGCGTGAGCCCCGGCGCACGACCCTTCCCCCCGACGCAAGGAGCACCAGATGGACGGCGCACTGAAGAAGGGTGTGGTCCTTCTCGTCATCGTCTTCCTCGGCTTCTGGCTGGTGCAGGACCCCACCGGCTTCGCCACCAGCGCCCAGAACACCACGAGCTCGCTCTGGGACCTGCTCGTCCGCCTGTTCGACTCGATCATCAGCTTCGTCAAGTCGATCACCTCCTGAGGTGCTGACCGTGCGGTCCTTGCGGCGTACCCTCACCGACCCCGACATCGGGCGGCACCTGCTGCGCGAGGAGGGGGAGGTGATCGTCGACATCGTGCGCAAGCACTGGGTGGTGCACGTCGTCCCGATGCTGATCGGGCTGCTCGGCGGGGTCTGCCTGACGTCCTTCGTCTTCGCCGACCTCGACCTGGCCTGGTTCCCGCTCGCGTCGGGGCTGGCGCTGCTCGCGTGGGGTGGCTACAAGGGCCTGGACGCCTCGATGGACTGCTTCGTGATCACCAACATGCGCGTCTTCCGCGTCCGTGGCGTCTTCGCCCGTTCCCTGGCCACGATGCCGTTGCGCCGCATCCTGGACATCACGGTGGTCAAGCCGCTCAGCGGCCGGCTGCTCGGCTACGGCCACTTCACCTTCGAGTCCGCGGCCCAGGCCCAGGGCCTGCGGGAGATCCGCTTCGTGGGTCAGCCCGACGAGCGCGACCTCGTCATCCAGCGGGTGGTCCAGCGATCGGGGCTGCGCGGCCCGAAGATGGTCAACTAGGCGCTCGGGCTCACAGCCCCGCGGCGGCCTGCAGGTCGCCCCGGATCGCGTCGAGACGGCCCGCGGCCGAGATCCGGGCCGCGTCGACGGCCTCGGTCCCGTCCGCGCCCTCGGCGCTCTCCTGGACCGGCACGACCACCTCGAGGTAGCACTTGATCTTGGGCTCGGTGCCCGACGGGCGTACGACGACCCGGCCCCCCTCGGCCAGCCGGAGCCGCAGCCCGACCGTGGGCGGCAGCTCGGCCGAGCCGAGCGAGAGGTCCTCGACCTGCTCGACGGCGAAGCCGCCCAGCGCGGTGGGTGGGTGCTCGCGCAACCGGTCGACCACGGCCGGGATCGCGGCCAGGTCGTCCATCCGCACCGCGAGCTGGTCGGTCGCGTGCAGGCCGTGCCGGCGGGCCAGGTCGTCGAGCAGGTCACGCAGCGTGCGTCCGGCCGACTTCGCCCGCGCGGCGAGGTCGCAGACCATCAGCAGCGCGGACACGCCGTCCTTGTCGCGCACGTGCGCCGGGTCGACGCAGTAGCCGAGGGCCTCCTCGTAGCCGAAGGCGAGGTTCTCGACGCGCCCGATCCACTTGAACCCGGTGAGCGTCTCGGCGTACCCCGTTCCGGCGGCAGCCGCCATCTCGCCCAGCAGCGAGGAGGAGACGATCGAGGCCGCGTAGACCCCGTCGCGTCCCTGGTCCAACAGGTGCTGGGCGAGCAGCGCGCCCACCTCGTCGCCACGCAGCATCTGCCAGCCGTGCGGACCGGGGACGGCCACCGCGCAGCGGTCGGCGTCGGGGTCGTTGGCCACCACGAGGTCGGCGCCGACCTCCACCGCCAGCGCCGTCGCCAGGTCCATGGCACCGGGCTCCTCGGGGTTGGGGAAGGCCACGGTCGGAAAAGCAGGGTCGGGCTCGGCCTGGGCCGAGACCACGTGGGGCGCGCGGAACCCGGACCGCTCGAGAGCGGCCACCACCGTGGTGGCGCCCACGCCGTGCAGCGGCGTGTAGACGACCTCGAGGTCGCGCGGACCGTCGCCGACCAGGGCCACGACGGAGTCGAGGTAGCGGTCGAGGAGGTCCTCGCCGAGGACCTCGATGGGCGCTCCGGTCGCCCCGGAGCCCGCACCGCCGCGGGGGATCGCGGCCACCGGGCCGACCGCGTCGATCAGGGCGGCGATCTCGGTGTCGGCGGGCGGCACGATCTGGCTGCCGTCACCGAGGTAGACCTTGTAGCCGTTGTCCTGCGGCGGGTTGTGGCTCGCGGTCACCATCACCCCGGCGACACAGCCGAGGTCACCGATGGCGAAGGCGAGGACCGGCGTCGGCAGCGGGCGGGGCAGGACGTGGGCGGTCAGCCCGGCTCCCGCCATCACCTCGGCGGTGTCGCGGGCGAAGGCCTCGCTGCCGTGCCGGGCGTCGTACCCGATGACGACGGAGTCGCCCGGGCCGGCCCCGTGCTCGCGGAGGTAGGTCGCCAGGCCGGCCGCCGCGCGCAGCACGACCACCCGGTTCATCCGGTTGGGTCCCGCCCCCAGCGCCCCGCGCAGCCCGGCGGTGCCGAACTCCAGGGTGCCGCTGAACCGGTCGGCGATCTCGGCGGTGTCACCGGCCTCCAGGAGCGCCTCGAGCTCGGCCCGGGTGGTTGGGTCGGGGTCCTGCGCGGCCCAGGCGCGGGCGCGCTCGAGGAGGTCTGCGTCGGGCGAGGTGGTCATGGCGAGCAGGCTAGGCGATGCCGGTGCGGCCCCGGCCGAGCGCCTGCCCGACCAGGGAGTCGGAGAGCGAGCGCACCCACGACCGGGCAGCGGGGTCGTCGGCCTGCGGGTCGGTGCGGCCCTCGTGCAGCCCGTCGAAGTAGCGACCGCTCACGCCCTCGAGGTCCGCGTCCGCCACCAGCCGCCAGGTCGCCTCCAGCCCCTCCTCGAGGGTGCTCACCGGCCGCACGCCGTGCTCGCGCACCATCGCGGTGTCCATGAACGTGGCGGGGTGCAGCGCCGTGACGGTGACCCCCGAGCCGACCAGGTCGCCGGCGAGGTCGTAGGAGGCCATCACCTGCGCGAGCTTGGAGCGCCGGTAGGCGGTCACGCCGTCGTAGTGCACCGTGGTCAGCGGGTCCTCGGGGTCCAGGGCGAGCTGGCCGGCCGAGGCGACCTGCACGATCCGCGCGGGGGCGCTGCGTCGCAGCAGCGGGGCGAGGCGACGGGCCAGGTGGTAGGAGGCGAGGTGGTTGACCGCGAAGCGCAGCTCGATCCCGTCGGCGCTCTCCTCGCGGGCACCGTCGGGCGGTCCGAACCCCACCCCGGCGTTGTTGACCAGCACGTGCAGGGCGTCGTAGCCCTCGAGCACCCGGTCGGCGAGGGCGTCGACCTCGCTCAGGCTGGCCAGGTCGGCGCGCACGGGGACCACCTCGCGCCCGGTCTCACGCTGCACGTCGGCCCGGAGGTCCTCCAGGCGCGCGTCGTCCCGGCCGTGCGCCAGCACCCGGGCACCCGCGCCGGCCAGCCGCAGGACGAGGGCACGACCCAGCCCCCCGGTGGCTCCGGTGACGAGCACGGTCTGCTGGTCGAGGGGACGCACGCTCACCCGATCTGCTGCAGCCGGGGGAGCAGCTCGGTGCACAGGCGGTGCACGTGACCCACCGGGTCCTCGGCCGGCGGCATCACCCAGACCTGGTCGATCCCGAGGGCGGCGTACTCCTCCATCCGGCGCAGGAAGGCATCGGTGTCCGCGAACGGGTCGCCGCCGGCCAGGGCGGTGCGCTGGACCTCGCCCGGGTCGCGGCCGACGTCGGCACAGTGCCGGTCCAGCACCTCGAGCTTGCGCTGCATCTCCTCGGGCTCGAAGGCGAACAGGTTGCACGCGTCGGCGTAGGTCGCCACCAGGCGCAGCGTCTTGCGCTCGCCGCTGCCGCCGACCAGCACGCGTGGGCCGCCGGAGCGCACCGGTGGCGGCACGCAGACGGTCTCGGCGAGGTGGTAGTGCCGGCCCTCGAAGGGACCGTCGTCCGCGCTCCACATCTGCCGACAGATCTGCAGGGCCTCCTCGAGACGTTCGAAGCGCTCGGAGACCGGGGGGAACGGCACGCCGAGGGCGGCGTGCTCGCGCTCGTACCACGCCGCTCCGATGCCGAGCATCGCCCGCCCGCCGCTGAGCACGTCCAGGGTGGTCACGATCTTGGCGAGCAGGCCGGGATGGCGATAGGTCACGCCGGTCACCAGGAGGCCGAGGTCGACCGAGCGGGTCTGGCCCGCCAGGAACCCCAGCGAGGTGTAGCCCTCCAGCATCGGCTCAGGGGGCCCGCCGAGCATCTCCATCTGGAACCAGTGGTCCATCATCGTCACGGTGCTCACTCCGCCCTCGTCGGCGGTGCGGGCCACCTCGGCGAGGGTGCGCCCGAGCGCCGCGGGGCCCCCGGGCCAGCTGAGGTTGGCGCAGTGGACGGCCAGCTTCATCGAGGCCTCCGTGGGTTGGTCATACTGGACAGATGGCTGAGTCGCTGCGCTGGCGGACCTACCGGTTCTCCAGCACCTTCACCCTAGGCGCACCCCGTGAACGAGTGCACGACGCGCTCGTCGACCTCGAGTTCTACCCGGACTGGTGGCCGCAGGTGCGGGCCGTGGCCCGGCTCGACGACGACCGCGCCCTGGTGGTGTGCCGCTCCTCGCTGCCCTACGACCTGGAGCTGGAGCTCACCGCGGTGCGCCGTGACCTCGACTGCCTGGAGGTGGGGATCCAGGGCCCGATCCGCGGCTGGGCGCGCTACCACCTCACCGAGGCTGGTCCCGGCGTGACCCGGCTGCACTTCGAGCAGCAGGTGCGGGCCGAGGCTCCGCTGTTCGTGGTGGCGTCCTGCCTGGCCCGGCCCCTGCTGGTGTGGAACCACCAGCGGATGGTCGCCGGGGCCGAGCAGGGGTTGCGGGAGCGGCTTCAGCCGAGCGCGGCGATCGCCGCGTCGTAGTCCGGCTCCTGCCCGATCTGCGGGACCAGCTCGGTGTAGGTGACCGTGCCGCTCTCGTCGACCACCACGATCGCGCGGGCGAGCAGTCCCTCGAACTTGGTGTCCAGCAGGCGCACTCCGTAGTCGTCGCCGAAGGAGGATCGGAAGGCCGAGCCGACCTTGACGTTCTCCAGGCCCTCGGCGGCGCAGAACCCGGCGACCGCGAACGGCAGGTCGGCCGAGATGTTGAGAACCGTGGTGTCGTCGAGGTCGCCGGCGAGCTCGTTGAACCTGCGCAGCGCTGCCTGGCACACACCGGTGCCGATGCTGGGGAAGATGCTCAGCACCTTCGTGCCGGGCAGGTCGGCGAGGCCGAACTCCTGGAGGTCGGTGTCGACCAGGGTGAAGTCCGGTGCCTTGTCGCCGACGGCCGGCAGGTCGCCGACGGTGTGGGCGGGGTCGTCTCCGAGTGCAGTGGTAGCCATGGCGCCAATGTAACCGGGCCTCTCAACGCCTCGCCCGGGGCCCGAACCTCGGAGCAACCTTGCGCAGCGCCGCCTCCCGGGCGGCGCGGGTGTTGGCGTTGAACAACAGCTGCAGCTGCTCGAGGCGCTCCCGGGCGAACGTGCGCCGTGGTGAGGCGGTCCAGGTCTGGTCGAAGAGCCGCTTGGCGGCGGCCAGCTGGTCGGGGGAGCGGGTCGCCAGCTCCCGGGCCAGCCCCACGGCGGCCACCTCCGGCTCCGCGGCCAGCTCGGTCACCAGGCCGAGGCTGTGCGCCTCCTTGCCCGAGAGCATCTGGGCGGTCATCGTCAGCCGCTTGGCGGTGTCGATCCCCACCAGCTCGGCCAGTGTCCGCACCCCGGTCATGTCCGGGATGATGCCCCAGCGCCCCTCCAGGACCGACCACTCCGAGTCCGGGGTCGCGATCCGGAAGTCGGCCGCGAGCGCGAGCTGCAGGCCGCCGCCGTAGCAGTGGCCGTGCACGGCCGCGATCACCGGCACCGGCAGCCGGCGCCAGGCCCAACAGGCCTCCTGGAAGGTGTTCGTGCCGCGCCAGGGACGCGGCACGAACGCCTCCACGATGCCTGCGGGCCGGCGCAGCACCGAGCCGAAGTCGAGCCCGGCGCAGAACGAGGGGCCGGCGCCGCTGATCACGACCGCGCGCAGGTCGCGGTCGCGGCGCAGCGTCCGTGCGGTGGCGACGAGCTCCTCGAGGGTCTGGAGCGTCAGCGCGTTCAGCTTCTCGGGTCGCTCCAGGCGGACGTGGGCGATCTCGTCGGTGACGGTGTGGGTGACCAGGCGGCTCATGGACCGGACGTTACCGGGGCCGTGTCCGGGATCAGGCGTCGATGTGGGACCTGTCCTCGTCGCGCGCCGGCGCCGGGGTCGGCCCGCCGACCCACGGGCCTCAGGGGCGGTCGAAGGCCGCTCGCTCGAACTGGCCGGTGGCGTAGGGGCCGCCCACGTGGGCGGCCTCCTCCCGGTCGGTCTCGCGCTCGGGGGTCTCGAGGACGTCGGTGGCGAAGTCCTCGGCGTCGTCCTGGGGCTCATAGCCCAGCGCCCGCCCGGGACCGAGGTCCCACCAGCCGCGGGTGTTGCGCGAGATGCCGTGGACCACCGCGAAGCCGGGACGTGGCGCGCGCAGGGCGGCGTCGAACATCCGGACGGCGTCGTCGGGGGAGAGCCAGGTGGACAGCTGGCGCCGGGTCGTGGGCCGCGGCAGGAACGAGCCGATGCGGGTGCTCACGGCGTCGAGACCGTGCCGGTCGGCGTACAGGTGGAGCAGTGCCTCGGCCGCCACCTTGGCCACGCCGTAGAACGTGTCCGGCCGGGCGTGCACCTCGGCGCTGAGCAGGTCGGTCCGCGGCGTGCGTCCCACGGCGTGGTTGCTGGAGGCGTAGACGATGCGCGGGACGCGGTGGCGCACCATCGCCTCCAGCAGGGCGCCGGTGGAGACCACGTGCGAGGTGAGGGCGTCCGGCAGCGAGGACTCGGTGGGGATGCCGGCGAGGTGGACGACGGCGGCGGGCCGGACCCGTGCCACGGCCACCTCCACCGCCTCCGGGTCCGTGCAGTCCACGGCGAGGTCGGCGCCCCGCCCGGGGAGGTCCACGCCGACCACCTCGTGGCCGCGGGCCGTGAGGCCGGTGGTCAGGACCGACCCGATCGACCCGGCGCTGCCGGTGAGCAGGACGCTCAGCTCGGGTCCTCCTCCTCGGACTCCTCGGCGTCGCCGGTCTCCCTCGCCGAGTCGTCGTCGCCCTCGTCGGCGTCGTTGTCGGCGTTGTTGGGGTCCTCGGGGTCGCGGTACGGCGCCGGCTCGCTGGGGTTGTAGTCCTCGGAGTCGGTGAACCGGCCGCGCTCGACGTCGAAGTCGCGCTGGGTGTTGTCGACCTCGGCGCCCTCCGGGCGGTTGTCGGGGTCCAGCCGGCGCTCGCGCTCCTCCTCGATGTCCTGCTTGGTCTCCTCGTCGGGCTCCTCGCCGGGCTCGATCCCCTGGCTGCGTCCGGCACGGGCGTCGGTGTCGATGCCGCCGTCCGCGAGGATGCTGCTCTCCCCGGTGTCCTCGTTGCTGCCGGCGTCGTCCTCGACGTCCTGGTCCTGCGCGTCACTCATCTGGGCCCCTCCCCGAGGTCTGTAGGCCTCATCGATATCGGTGTCGTCGCGACGGTGTCAACGCCGCCGTCCGCCGGACAGACCAGGCGGGCGGCGCCGTCTCAGACCCCCGGCACGACGCGGCTCAGCAGCGCGCCCATCCGGCTGGCCGCCGACCTGCCCGCCTCCAGGACCTCGGCGTGGTCGAGCGGCCGGCCGGTGATGCCGGCGGCCAGGTTGGTGACCAGGCTGATCCCCAGCACCTCCATGCCGGCCTCACGGGCGGCGATGGCCTCCAGGGTGGTGCTCATCCCGACGAGGGTGCCGCCGATGGCTCGCACCATCTCGATCTCGGCCGGGGTCTCGTAGTGGGGCCCGGGGAGCTGGACGTAGACACCCTCCTCGAGGGTGGGGTCGACCTCCCGGCACAGGGCGCGCAGTCGCGGGCTGTAGAGGTCGGTGAGATCGACGAAGTTCGCCCCCTCGATCGGTGAGGTGGCGGTGAGGTTGATGTGGTCGCTGATCAGCACCGGCGTGCCGGGGGACCAACGCTCCTCGAGGCCCCCGCAACCGTTGGTGAGGACCACGGTGGAGCAGCCGGCCGCCGCGGCGGTGCGCACCCCGTGGACCACCGACCGCACGCCGCGCCCTTCGTAGAAGTGGGTCCGGCCCAAGAACACCAGCAGGTGGTGCTCACCGGCCCGGACCGAGCGGACCCTGCCGGCGTGACCGGCCACGGCCGGTGCGGCGAACCCCGGCAGCTCGGTGGTGCTGATCTCGGCCGTCGCCTCGCCCAGGGCGTCGACCGCCGGCAGCCATCCCGATCCCATCACCAGCGCGATGTCGTGCTGCCGTACGCCGGTCCTCTCGGCCAGCACCTGCGCTGCCTGGGCTGCTGCCTCGGTGTAGGTCTGGGTCACGCGAGGAGCCTAGTGGGGGCGTGGCTCTGCTCGGTCAGTCGGTGAGACCTGGGTCAACCGCCGAAGTTGGAGCGACACGGCCGGGAGCGGAGGGCGGCGACGTAGTCCGCCGGGGCGTCGGCGGCCTCCGCGGCGTCGGCGAGCACACCGAGATAGCTGGCCGAGGGCAGCCCGCCCTCGAACGCGTCGAGCACGTAGATCCACGCCACCACCTCCGCGTCCAGGGTCGAGACGCGCACCTTGGTCTTGCGGAACAGGCCGGTGTCGGCCGACTCCCAGCCGTCGAGGGCGACCACGTCCTCGTCGGTGACGTCGTAGACCGCGACGAAGACCTGCTCGAAGGGGTCCTGGACGATCGTGGCCAGCGCGCCGTCCCAGCCGTGCTCCTCGCCCCCGAAGGTCAGGCGCCAGCCCTCGAGCCACCCGGTCTCCCGCAGCGGCGAGTGCGGGCAGCGCTCACCCATCCTCGCAGGGTCGAGGTTGGTGCCGTAGGCGGCGTACAGCGTCACCGCGCAAGACCAAACAGCGTCACCGCGCAAGACTAAGGGGCCGGGTCGGGCCCAGGGCAATGCGACACAATGACGCGGTGAGCGCAGTGAACTTCGAACAGGCCAACCGCGTCGTGATCCTCGGCGGGGGGCCGGGCGGCTACGAGGCCGCCCTGGTCGCCGCCCAGCTGGGCGCGCAGGTGACCGTCGTCGACTCCGAGGGGCTGGGCGGCTCCGCGGTGGTCACCGACTGCGTGCCGAGCAAGACACTGATCGCCACCGCCGAGCTGATGACCGACCTGGCCGGCGCTCCGGAGCTGGGGGTGGGGTTCGAGGACCACGTGGGCGACGCGGCCCACCACGTCGCCGTGGACCTCGACCGGGTCAACCGGCGGGTCAAGCGGCTGGCGGCCGACCAGTCCGCCGACATCGGTCGGCGCCTGGAGCGGGAGGGTGTGCGCGTGGTCGAGGGCTTCGGGCGGCTCGAGGGCAACGACCGGGTGGTCGTGGAGCTGGCCGGCGGTGGCCACGAGACGATCGAGGCCGACGCCGTGCTGCTCGCGACCGGGGCGGCGCCGCGGACGCTGCCGACCGCCGAGCCGGATGGTGAGCGGATCTTGACCTGGGAGCAGGTCTACGACCTCACCGAGGCGCCGACGAAGCTGGTCGTGGTGGGGTCGGGGGTCACCGGCGCGGAGTTCGCCAGCGCCTACATGGCCCTGGGCATCGAGGTGGTGCTGGTCTCCTCGCGCGACCGGGTGCTGCCCAGCGAGGACGCCGACGCGGCGAGCGTCCTGGAGGACGTGCTCACCCGCCGCGGCATGCAGGTCCTGGCCAGGTCCCGGATGGAGTCGGTCGAGCGCGAGGGCGACCACGTCGTGGTCACCCTCACCGACGGCCGCACCGTCACCGGGTCCCACTGCCTGCTTGCCCTGGGGTCGGTCCCCAGGACCGGCGACCTCGGTCTGGAGAAGGCCGGCGTCGCCGTGGACGACGCCGGGTTCGTGCGCGTCGACGGGGTCTCGCGCACCAGCGCCCGTGGGGTGTACGCCGCCGGGGACTGCACCGGTGTGCTGATGCTGGCCAGCGTGGCGGCGATGCAGGGCCGGATCGCGATGTGGCACTACCTGGGTGACGCCGTGACGCCCCTGGACCTCAAGCAGGTGGCCTCCAACGTGTTCACCGCACCCGAGATCGCCACCGTCGGCTGGCAGCAGCGGGCGATCGACGACGGCGAGATCCCCGCGGAGACGGTGCGCCTGAACCTCGCCGGGAACCCGCGGGCGAAGATGCAGGGGGTGCACGACGGGTTCGTGAAGCTGTTCTGCCGGCCCGGCACCGGGATCGTCATCGGCGGGGTGGTGGTCGGCCCGCGTGCCAGCGAGATGGTGCACGCCATGTCGATCGCCGTGGCCGAGTCGCTCACCGTCGACCAGCTCGCGCACGCCTTCACCGTCTACCCCTCGATGAGCGGGTCCATCGCCGAGGCGGCGCGCCGGCTGCACCACACCCCGGTCTGAGGAATGCGGGCCGCGGGCGGCTTTCGCTAAATCACAACAATGTGATTTAGTCCCCTTTCCCGAGATATTTCTAAAGCCGGGCAAACCGCGTATTAGGCGCGGCATACTGGGCCGAGTTCGCTTGCTTCCCACAGGTCACTGGGGTCCCACATGTCACGCTCCACCCGGCGCCTTGCGGTCACCACGACCGGGCTGGCGGTGCTCGCCACGCTCCTGGTCACCGCCCCGGTCGCGCACGCCTCCCGCACGGTCTCGCAGAGCTACGCCGTGCCCTCCGACGGCAAGCTGCGGCTGACCGGCCACGGCTACGGCCACGGTCACGGGATGTCGCAGTACGGCGCCCAGGGCGCGGCGAAGCAGGGCCTCTCCGCGTCCCAGATCGTCGCGTTCTACTACCCCGGGACCACGCTCGGGCGCACCACCGGGAAGATCCGGGTGCTGATCAGCGCCGACACCGACCACGACGTGCGCGTCGCGCCCACCCCGGGGCTGCGGGTGCGCGAGGTCGGCGGTGGCTGGTCCTCCGCGCTGTCCACCAACAGCCGGATCGCGAGCTGGCGACTGCGCACGGTCGGCGGCAGGACCACCCTGGAGTACGACGACGGCTCCTGGCACGCCTACCGACCCGGTGGCCACGCCCTGAACGGTGACGCGGAGTTCTACCGCTACGGCGCCCTGGCCCTGCGGGTGGGCGGCACGACGCGCAACTACCGCGGCGCCCTGCGCCTGACCTACGGCCACACCGTCAACGTGCTCGACATCGACGACTACGTCCAGGGTGTCGTCCCGCGCGAGATGCCGGCCTCCTGGCTTCCGGCGGCGGTCCAGGCCCAGGCGGTGGCAGCGCGCACCTACGCCGCCTTCGACCGGGCCGCGCACCGGACCCGCAGCTACGACACCTGCGACACCACCTCCTGCCAGGTCTACGGGGGGCTCGGCGACGAGGACTCCCGGAGCAACGCCGCCGTGGCCGCGACCGCGGGCCAGGTGCTCACCTATCAGGGCGAGCCGGCGTTCACGCAGTTCGGCTCCAGCAGCGGCGGCTGGCTCGCCGCGGGGAGCAAGCCCTACCTGGTCGCGAAGGCCGACCCCTACGACGGCTTCAGCGGCAACGCGATGCACACCTGGACCGCGACGGTCACCAAGGCCGCGGTGCAGCGGGCCTATCCCAAGCTCGGCAGCCTCAAGCGGGTGCTGGTCACCCGCCGCGACGGGCACGGCGCGTGGTACGGCCGGATCGAGCAGATGGTGCTCGACGGGTCGAAGTCGAACGTGACGCTCAGCGGGTCCACCTTCCGTTCGAGGTTCGGGCTGCGCTCGCAGTGGTTCACCATCGGCTCCCCGAGCAGCAGCCCGGCCCCGGTGCCCACCACGACGACGACCACCGTCACGCCGACGCCGATCACCCTGCGCTGGCGGGCGATCGGCGCGACCCGGTCGGTGGTGGGACGACCCCGCAGCCGGGAGTACGCCATCGCCGGTGGCCACGCCCGCCGCTTCGCCAAGGGCCGGATGTACTCCAAGTACGGCTCCGGGGCGCACGAGCTCTACGGTCGCGTGCTCCGGGCCTACCTGCACCGGCACGCCGCCAAGAGCAGGCTCGGCTTCCCGCGCACCCGGCCGGTCCGGCACCGACGTGGCGTCTACGCACGCTTCGAGCACGGGGTGCTGTTCGTCTTCAAGCACGGTCGGGTCAAGGTCACCTACTACCGCTGAGCCGTCGGGCGGCCGGCTCAGCGGCGCAGGTAACCGCGCGGGGGCACGCCGACGAGGTCGGTGAACTCGCGGGTGAAGTGGGCCTGGTCGAACCACCCGTATCTCGCGGCAAGGTCGGCCAGGGGGCCGGCGTACCCGGTGTCGAGCTCGCTCACCACGTCGTGCATCCGGTAGCGCGAGAGCACCCACTTCGGGCTGACGCCGACGTAGCGTCCGAAGAGCCGCTGCAGGGTGCGGGCACCGATCCCGGACCGCTCCTCGAGCTGGGCGACCCGCACGAGGGAGCGGTCCTCCAGCATCGTCGCCACGACGTCGAGCAGGGTCTCGTAGTCAGGCTCGGGCTCGGTGACCAGGGCGGCCAGGGTGTCGTCGACCGCCTCCCGGCACTCCGCGACCGACAGCTCCGGGCCCACACGGCGCAGCGACGCGACGGTGCCCGGGTCGAGGACCTCGGCGGCCGGGACGGTGGCGTCGCGCAGCTCGCGGGCGTTCACCCCGGTGAGGCTCGCCAGGCCGCCGGGCCGGAACTTGACCCCGAAGACCCAGCCCGCGGCGCGCACGTCGACGTCGAAGCGCCGGGTCACGACACCGGTGACCACGACCGGGTCCGGCCCCACCCCGGCACGCCGGTGACCGCGCTCGACGCTCAGGGTGCAGGCCGGGTGCGGCAGTGTCGAGCTGAGGTACGACGTGTCGGGCGGGAGGCGCCACCGCAGGCTCCAGTAGTTCTCCACCCAGGGAGCCAGCGGCTCCGCGCACGCCGACCGCTCCAGCTCGACGTGCCGGGCCAGCTGGTCGGGACGGAGCACCCCGGCACCGGTGGAGGTGGGCCGTGACGCGTTTCTCCTATCGGCCACCCCCAGATCCTAGGAGGGTGGGGGGAGGTTCCCGAGCAGAAGGAGACAGCAGATGAGCACCCCGGCGGCACGGCTGGCGATGGTCACCCTCGACTGTGCGGACCCCGAGGCCAGCGCCCGGTTCTGGTCCGCCCTGCTGGGCTGGGAGGTGGCACACGCCGAGCCCGACTACGCGATGCTCACCGGGCCCGACCACGCGCTGGGCTTCGGTCGGGTCCCCGACTACGAGCCCCCGGCCTGGCCCAACGACCACGGCAGCAAGCAGTTCCACTTCGACCTCGCTGTCGCCGACCTCGACGAGGCGGAGCAGGCGGCCGTCGCACTGGGCGCGACGGTGGCCGACCCCCAGCCCGGCGAGACCTGGCGGGTGCTGCTGGACCCCTCCGGCCACCCCTTCTGCCTGACCCGGGCGGAGAGCTGGGGTTGATCGACCAGGACGGATAGTCCGAGACGCTCCTGTCCTCAAAAGCCCTCGAGGACTACTGGAACGTCACGGACTATCCGGAATTAGGCCAGCACCAGGACGAGGTCGCCGCCCTCGACCTGCTGGGTGCCGGAGAAGGCGAGGCGCTCGACGGTGGCCGAGCGTGGTGCGGTGATCGAGGCCTCCATCTTCATCGCCTCGATGGTCGCGACCACCTGGCCCTGCTCCACCGAGTCGCCCTCCCCGACCTGCAGGGTGACCACGCCGTCGAAGGGTGCCGGCACCTGGTCGTCGTCCTTCGGGTCCGCCTTCTCCTGGGCCGCGACGGTGGACTCGACCGACTCGTCGCGGACGTTGATGGGCCGCATCTGTCCGTTGAGGGTCGCCATCACGGTGCGGTACCCGCGCTCGTCGGCCTCGCTGATCGCCTGCAGCCCGAGGATGAGGCGCTTGCCCTCCTCGATGTCGACCACGTGCTCCTCGCCGGTGCGCAGCCCGTAGAGATAGTCGGTGGTCCGCAGCACCGAGACGTCTCCGTAGGTGGCGATCGAGTCGTCGTAGCTCTTCGTCGGCGCTGGAAAGAGCAGCCGGCTCAGCGTGTGCCGGCGGGTCCTCCCCTCCAGCCCTGCACTCTCCTCCTCGCTCAGCTGGCCCGCCGGTGCCTTGTGGGTGCGCCCGGCGAGCGCCTTCTCGCGGAACGGCTCGGGCCAACCCCCGGGAGGCTCGCCGAGGTCGCCGGAGAGGAACCCGACGACCGAGTCGGGGATGTCGAACTTCGAGGGGTTCTCCTCGAACTCCTTCGGATCGGCGCCGACCGCCACCAGGTGCAGGGCGAGGTCACCGACCACCTTGGAGGACGGCGTCACCTTGACGATGTTGCCCAGGATGTCGTTGGCGGCGGCGTACATGTCCTCGATCTGCTCGAACTTCTCGCCCAGTCCGAGCGCGACGGCCTGCTGGCGCAGGTTGGAGAGCTGGCCACCCGGGATCTCGTGGGTGTAGACGCGACCGGTGGGGGAGGCGAGGCCGGACTCGAACGGGGCGTAGACGCGGCGGGTGGCCTCCCAGTACGGCTCCAGCGCGCAGACCGCCTCGAGGTCGAGTCCGGTCTCGCGCTCCGAGTGGTCGGTCGAGGCCACCAGCGAGGAGAGCGCGGGCTGGGAGGTGGTGCCGGCCATCGAGGCGGTGGCCGCGTCGACGGCGTCCACCCCGGCGTCGATGGCGGCGAGCAGGGTGCCGAGCTGGCCGCCCGGGGTGTCGTGGGTGTGCAGGTGCACCGGCAGGTCGAAGCGCTCGCGCAGCGCGGTCACCAGCGTGCGTGCGGCCGGGGCGCGCAGCAGGCCGGCCATGTCCTTGATCGCGAGCACGTGCGCGCCGGCCTCGACGATCCGCTCGGCCAGGCCGAGGTAGTAGTCGAGGGTGTAGAGCTTCTCCTGGGGGCTGGACAGGTCGCCGGTGTAGCAGAGGGCGACCTCCGCGACCGACGTGCCCGTCTCGCGGACCGCCTCGATCGCGGGCCGCATCTGCTCGACGTCGTTGAGCGCGTCGAAGATCCGGAAGACGTCGATCCCGGTCTCCGCGGCCTCGGCGACGAAGGCGTGGGTGACGGCGGTGGGATAGGGCGTGTAGCCGACCGTGTTGCGGCCGCGCAGCAGCATCTGCAGGCAGATGTTCGGCACCGCCTGGCGCAGCTGGGCCAGGCGCTCCCAGGGGTCCTCGGTCAGGAAGCGCAGCGCGACGTCGTAGGTCGCACCGCCCCACGCCTCGAGGCTGAGCAGCTGCGGCGTCATCCGCGACACGTGCCCGGCCACCGAGAGCAGGTCGCGGGTGCGGACCCGGGTCGCGAGCAGCGACTGGTGCGCGTCTCGGAAGGTGGTGTCGGTGACGCCCACCCGCTGCTGCTGGCGCAGCTCGGCGGCGAACCGCTCGGGGCCGAGCCGGAGCAGCGCCTGACGCGACCCGTCGGGGGCGGGGACGCCGAGGTCGAGGTCGGGCAGCTTGGTGACCGGGTCGACGCTCACCGGGGCCTCGCCGTGCGGCTTGTTGACCGTCACCTCGGCCAGCCAGGTGAGCAGCTTGGTGCCGCGGTCCGCGTTGGGACGGGCCCGGAGCAGGTCGGGGTGATCCTCGATGAAGCTGGTGTCGAGCCTGCCGGCGCGGAAGTCGGGCTCGTCGAGGAGGGCGATCAGGAACGGGATGTTGGTCGCGACACCGCGGATGCGGAACTCGGTGACGGCCCGGCGCGCCTTGCGGACGGCGTCCTCGAAGGTGCGTCCGCGGCAGGTGAGCTTGGCGAGCATCGAGTCGAAGTGCGCGGAGATCTCGGCACCGGTGTACGTCGTACCGCCGTCGAGGCGGACGCCGCCACCGCCGGGGGAGCGGTACGTCGTGATCCGGCCGGTGTCGGGGCGAAACCCGTTGGCGGGGTCCTCGGTGGTGATCCGGCACTGCAGCGCGGCACCGCGGAGCCGGACCGAGTCCTGGCCCAGGCCGAGGTCCGCGAGGGTCTCACCGGAGGCGATGCGCATCTGCGACTGCACCAGGTCGACGTCGGTGACCTCCTCGGTCACGGTGTGCTCGACCTGGATGCGGGGGTTCATCTCGATGAAGACGTAGTTGCCCTCGGGATCGAGCAGGAACTCCACGGTGCCGGCGTTGCGGTAGCCGATGTGCTGGGCGAGGCGGACCGCGTCCGCGCAGATGCGCTCGCGCAGGTCGGGGTCGAGGTTCGGCGCCGGGGCGATCTCGACCACCTTCTGGTGGCGACGCTGCACCGAGCAGTCGCGCTCGAAGAGGTGGATCACGTGGCCCTCGCCGTCGGCGAGGATCTGCACCTCGATGTGCCGCGGGTCGACGACGGCCTCCTCGATGAAGACCGTCGGGTCGCCGAAGGCGCCCTCGGCCTCGCGCATGCAGGTGTCGATCGCGTCCTTGAGGTCCTTCTCCTCCGCGACCTTCCTCATTCCGCGGCCACCACCACCGGCGACGGCCTTGACGAACAGCGGGTAGGACAGCTCCTGCGCGGCCTGCATCAATGCGTCGAGGTCGTCGTCGGGGGGCACCGAGCTCAGCGTCGGTACGCCGGCCTCCGTGGCCGCTGCGATCGCCCGGGCCTTGTTGCCGGTGAGCTCGAGGACCTCGGCGGTCGGGCCGATGAAGGTGATCCCGGCGTTGGTGCACGCCTCGGCCAGGTGCGGGTTCTCGCTGAGGAACCCGTAGCCCGGGTAGACCGCGTCGGCTCCGGCGCGCACCGCGACCTCGACGATCGCCTCCGGGTCGAGGTAGGCGCGGACCGGGTGGCCCCGCTCCCCGATCTCGTAGGCCTCGTCTGCCTTCATCCGGTGCTCGGACCACCGGTCCTCGTAGGGGAAGACCGCCACCGTGCGGGCACCCATCTCGGTGGATGCGCGGAAGGCACGGATCGCGATCTCGCCTCTGTTGGCCACCAGGATCTTGGAGAACATGGGTCGAGGCTAGTGCTGATGGGTCACCCCGGGGCCTACTGCGAAGTAACCTGAGCACATGACCACCCAGGCGAGCGACCCCGCGGAGTTCCTGCCGCGGCGACGGCCGTCGCAGGAGCGCAGCCGTCGCCGCTTCGACGACATCTTGCGTGCGGCACGTGCGCTCCTGGTGGAGGTGGGCTTCGAGGCCTTCACCTCCGAGCAGGTGGCGCTGCGGGCCGGGGTGCCGATCGGCTCGCTCTACCAGTTCTTCGGCAACAAGTACGCCATCATCTGCGAGCTCGACCGCCTCGACACCGTCAACGTGCAGGCCGAGCTGGAGAAGTTCGCGGCGGAGATCCCCTCCCTCGACTGGGCCCAGCTGCTGGACAAGCTGCTCGACCACCTGGCGGCGCTGTGGCGCACCGACCCCTCGCGCCGTGCGGTCTGGCTGGCGATGCAGGCCACGCCGCCGACCCGCGCGATCGCCGCGGAGCACGAGCGCGACCTCGCGGCCCAGGTCACCCGGCTGCTCGCCCCCCTGACGCCGGGCTCCAAGATCAGCGACCGGCAGACCCTCGCCGAGGTGCTGGTGCACGTGACCTACTCGATGCTGAACTTCTCGATCCGCGACGGGCAGTCACACCCAGACGCCGTGGTCCAGCTCAAGACGATGCTGACCGGCTATCTGGTGGCGGCCGAGGCCGAGGCGGCCAAGAACCGCGCCGACGCCTGAGCCCGGCTGAGACGAGCGCCACGCCCGAACCCGCTATGTGACTCGCGCGTAACCCCCTGTCCGTGTCACCGTGGACGCAATGCGAGACCCGCCTCGCATTTCACGCGTCCAACATGAGGGGAATTTCGTGTCCTTCCGTCGCATTGCGATCGTCAACCGCGGCGAGTCCGCCATGCGGCTGCTGCACGCCGTCCGCGAGCTCAATGCCGCCGGGGCCGCCGGGGCCGCCGGGGCCGCCGGGGGCGAGCACGTCCAGACGATCGCCCTGCACACCACGGGCGAGGCCAGCGCGATGTTCGTGCGCGAGGCCGACCTCTCCTACGACCTCGGCCCCGCCTCGGCGAGGCCGTACGTCGACCAGGCCGCACTCGAGCGGGCCCTGCTCGAGACGGAGGCCGACGCGGTGTGGCCCGGCTGGGGCTTCGTGGCCGAGGACCCCGCGTTCGTCGACCTCTGCGACAAGCACGGCGTCACCTTCATCGGCCCGAGCGCCGAGGCCATGCGCCGCCTCGGCGACAAGATCGGCTCGAAGCTGATCGCCGAGGAGGTCGGCGTGCCCGTCGCGCCGTGGAGCCGCGGCGCCGTCGACACCCTGGAGGAGGCGCTGGCCGCCGCCGGGGAGATCGGCTACCCACTCATGCTCAAGGCGAGCGCCGGCGGCGGTGGCCGCGGGATCCGCATGGTCGCCTCGCCCGCGGACCTCGAGGACGCCTTCCAGCGCACGAGCGACGAGGCGCTGAGGTCCTTCGGCAACGGCACCGTCTTCCTCGAGCGGCTGGTCACCGGCGCCCGCCACGTCGAGGTGCAGCTGATCGCCGACGGCCACGGCACCGCGTGGGCGCTCGGCGTGCGCGACTGCTCCATCCAGCGCCGCAACCAGAAGGTCATCGAGGAGTCGAGCTCGGCTCTGCTCAGCGACGCGCAGGCCGACGAGCTGAAGGCGGCGGCCGAACGCCTCGCGCTGGCCGTGGGGTACGTCGGCGCCGGCACCGTCGAGTTCCTCTACCACCCCGGCGAGCAGACCTTCGCCTTCCTCGAGGTCAACACCCGCCTCCAGGTCGAGCACTCCATCACCGAGGCCACCACCGGCATGGACCTGGTCAAGGCCCAGATCCACGTCGCGCAGGGCGGCCGCCTCGAGGGCGCGAAGCCGGCCGAGACCGGCCACGCGATCGAGGCCCGGCTCAACGCCGAGGACCCCGACCGTGACTTCGCTCCCGCGCCCGGCCGGATCGAGCACCTCGCCCTGCCTGCCGGCCCCGGGATCCGCGTCGACACCGGCGTCGCCGAGGGCGACACCATCCCGCCCGACTTCGACTCGATGATCGCCAAGATCATCGTCCACGGCCGCACCCGCGACGAGGCGCTGGCCCGGCTGCGCCGTGCGATGACCTCGACCACGGTGGTCATCGAGGGCGGCGCCTGCAACAAGAGCTTCGTGCTCGACCTGCTGGCCCAGCCGGAGGTCACGTCTGGAGACCCCGTCTGGGCCGACACCGGCTGGATCGACCGCGTCCGCGCCGAGGGCCGGCTGGTCGCGCACGCGCACGCGGGCATCGCCGTGGTGGCCGCGGCCGTCGAGGCCTACCTCGACGGCGTCCGCATCGAGACCGCGCGGCTGATCGAGACCGCCCACGGCGGCCGTCCCTCTGCGTCGCACCAGGGGGGCAAGCCGGTCGAGCTCAAGCTGCGCGGCGTGCCCTACCAGGCCTCCACGATCAACACCGGTCCCGGCCGCTTCCGGGTCAGTGTCGCCTCGGGCGACACCGCGCAGACCGTGGACGTGTCGGTCGAGCACGTCGACGACGTACGCCGCCGCCTGGTCGCCGGTGGCCGTCGCTACAGCGTCGTCACCGCCACGCACGGACCGACGACGCTCGTCGAGGTCGACGGCGTCGCCCACCGGGTCAGCCGCGACGAGGGCGGCGTGCTGCGCGCGCCCGCGCCGGCGCTGGTCGTGGCCACCCCGGTCGCCGTCGGCGACGAGGTCGAGCCCGGCACCGCGGTGGTGGTGCTGGAGTCGATGAAGATGGAGACCGCGATCCGCGCGCCCTTCGCCGCACGCGTCAAGGAGCTGTCGGTGATCACCGGCAGCCAGGTCGAGACCGGCGCCGCGCTGATCAAGCTCGAGCAGGTGGGCGAGGCCGCCGAGGAGGCGGTGTCCACCGACTCCGCGCTCGACCTGCCCGCCGACGACCTGCTCGACGACGAGACCCGTCGCGCGCGGGCCCGGTCCGCCCTGAGCGCGGTCGTGCTCGGCTACGACGTACCCCCCGAGGACGAGGACGCCGCGCTCTCGGAGTACCTCGCCGTCCGCACGCCCGCCGACGCCGACGCCGAGGCCGTGCCGGCCGACGAGGTGGCGCTGCTCGAGGTCTTCGCCGACCTCGCCGAGCTGACCCGCAACCGCCCGGTCGACGAGGACCGGCAGAGCGAGATCCGGGTGCACAGCTCGCGCGAGCACTTCCACACCTACCTGCAGAGCCTCGACGCCGACCGCGGCGGGCTCCCGGAGCAGTTCCGCGAGCGGCTGGGTCGGGTGCTGCGGCACTACGGCGTCGACTCCCTGGACCGCACGCCCGAGCTGGAGGCCGCGGTCTTCCGCATCTTCCTGGCCCAGCAGCGCACGACCCCCGAGGTCGCGCTCGTCTCCGCGCTGCTCGGCTCGTGGAGCCGCGAGGCCCCGCCGGTCGGTGAGCTGGCCGGGCAGGCGCGCGCGGTGCTGGAGCGCATCGGTCGCGTCCCGCAGTCGCGCTACCCCGGCGTCGGCGACCTGGCCCGCAGCGTCCGCTTCCGCTGGTTCGACCAGCCGGCCGTGGACGCCGAGCGGTCCGAGGTCCTGCTCGGCGTGCGCGACGAGATCGCGGCGCTCGCCGCCGAGCCTGCGTCGGGTGAGCTTGACACCCCCGACCGGGCACGACGCATCGAGGCGCTGGCGGCGATCCCCGAGCAGACGGTCGGGTTCCTGTGCGAGCGCCTGGAGCAGGGCGTCCCCGACCGGGAGCCGATGCTGGAGGTGCTGGCGCGCCGTCACTACCGCGAGTACTCCCTGCACGACGTGCGCTCGCTCGACCGTGGCCCCGATGCTCCGCGGCCCGCCGTGCTGGCGAGCTACTCCCTCGACGAGCGGCCCACCCGGCTGGTCTCCTCGATCGGCTCGGTGGACGAGCTCGTCGAGGGCTCCGAGCTGGTCACCTCGGTGTCGGCGTACGTCGCCGACCGCGCTGCCCGCGAGGACGCGGTCGTCGATCTCTACCTCTCCTGGCCTGACGCCCCCTCGTCTGCTGAGGAGATGAGTGCCGAGCTCGGTGCACGCCTGGCCGCGCTGCCCCTGGCTCACGACGTACGCCGCTTGTGCGTGGCGGTCTGCTCGGGTGGCGGCGACAGCAGCGTCGGCTACTTCGTCTTCCGTCCCGCCGCTCATGGCGCCGTCGTCGAGGACGACCTGACCCGCGGTGTGCACCCGATGGTCGGCCGTCGTCTCGACCTGTGGCGGCTGCGCAACTTCGACGTCACCCGCGTCGAGGCACCCGGCGACGTGCTCCTCTACGACTGCGTAGCTCGCGAGAACCCCGCCGACCGGCGGCTGGTGGCCCTCGCGCAGGTGCGTCAGATGTCCGTCGTACGCGACGAGGACGGCACCATCACCGGGCTGCCGCACGCCGAGCGCGCGGTGGAGAACTGCCTGGAGGCGATCCGCCGCGAGCGGGTGGCCCGTGGCGCGGCCGGCGCCAAGCTCGACATGAACCACGTCTGGGTCACCGTCTGGCCGGTCGTCGACCTCGACCTGGACGCGCTCGGCGCACTCGGCACCAAGATCAGCCCGCTGACCGACGGCGCCGGCGTCGAGGAGGTCGTGGCCCAGGGCCGGCTGGCCAACCCCGGCGGCGAGCCGGTGCCGATGGCCGTGCGGTTCAGCGCCCAGCCTGGATCCGGCGTGGTCTCCACGGTCGAGGAGCCGCCGAAGGATCTGCTGGCCCCGCTGGACGACTACGCCTTCAAGGTGGTGCGCTCGCGCCGTCGCGGTCTCGTCTACCCCTACGAGCTGAGCGGCGTGCTCGCCGGTCCTGGCGGCACGCTCGTCGAGCACGACCTCGACGACTCGGGTCGGCTGGTGCCGGTCGACCGGCCCTACGGCCTCAACACGGCCGGCATTCTGACCGCCGTCGTGACCACGCCCACGCCGCTGCACCCCGAGGGCGTGCAGCGGGTGGTGCTCTGCGGCGACCCGACCAAGTCGCTGGGCTCGGTCGCCGAGCAGGAGTGCCTGCGCGTCATCGCGGCGCTCGACCTGGCCGAGCGTCTCGGCGTACCCGTGGAGTGGTTCGCGCTCTCCGCCGGCGCGCGCATCTCGATGGACTCCGGCACCGAGAACATGGACTGGGTGGCCAAGGCGCTGCGCCGGATCGTGGAGTTCACCCAGGACGGCGGCGAGATCAACGTCGTGGTCGCGGGCATCAACGTCGGCGCGCAGCCGTACTGGAACGCCGAGGCCACCATGCTGATGCACACCAAGGGCATCCTGGTGATGACCCCGGAGAGCGCGATGGTGCTCACCGGCAAGCAGTCGCTCGACTTCTCCGGCGGCGTCTCGGCCGAGGACAACTACGGCATCGGCGGCTACGACCGGGTGATGGGCCCCAACGGGCAGGCGCAGTACTGGGCGCCCGACCTCGCCGGCGCGATCGGCGTACTCATGTCGCACTACGAGCACACCTACGTCGTGCCGGGGGAGAGCGGTCCGCGTCGCGCTGCGACCACCGACCCTGCTTCTCGTGACATCTCTTCGTTCCCGCACTCGGTCGAGGGAAGCGACTTCACGACGGTGGGCGAGATCTTCTCGGCCGAGCACAACCCGGACCGCAAGAAGGCCTTCGACATCCGCACGGTGATGCGCGCCCTCGCCGACCAGGACCACGCGGTGCTCGAGCGTTGGGCCGGCATGGCCGAGGCCGACACCGCGGTCGTCCAGGACGCCCACGTCGGCGGCCATCCCGTGTGCCTGCTGGGCATCGAGAGCCAGTCCGTACGCCGCAGCGGCTTCCCGCCCACCGACGGCCCGGACACCTACACTGCCGGCACGCTGTTCCCGAAGTCCTCGAAGAAGGCGGCCCGCGCGATCAACTCCGCCAGCGGCAACCGGCCCCTCGTCGTGCTCGCCAACCTGTCGGGCTTCGACGGCTCACCGGAGTCGATGCGCAACCTGCAGCTGGAGTACGGCGCCGAGATCGGCCGCGCGATCGTCAACTTCCGCGGCCCGATCGTGTTCACTGTCATCTCCCGCTACCACGGGGGAGCGTTCGTGGTGTTCTCCAAGGCGCTGAACTCCAACATGACCGTGCTCGCGGTCGAGGGCTCCTACGCCTCCGTCATCGGCGGCGCGCCCGCAGCAGCCGTGGTGTTCACCGGCGAGGTCGACAAGCGCACGGCGGCATCGTCGGCGATGCAGGAGCTGGATTCACGGATCGCTGCGGCACGCAACGGGGACCGCATCGGGTTGAGGGCGGAGCAGGCCACGCTTCGCGCGGCTACACGGGCGGAGAAGATCAGCGAGGTCGCCGCCGAGTTCGACGGCATCCACGACATCCACCGGGCGGTGGAGGTCGGCTCGGTGGACGCGGTCATCCCGGCCGCGCGGTTGCGGCCGGAGATCATCGAGGCGATCGAGAGGCACGGCACGCCCGGCGGAATGTAGCGCTGGGGTGGGTCTGGCCTCATTGGTCTGATTGCCTGGATGATCTCGACCTCAGCGCCGATGAGGGAGCGACGTCCGCGCTCAGTGACCGGGCCGGACGGCCGACGTTTCACAGTGAAACCTCAGGCGCAGGGGGTTGACGCCGATTCCGCGCCTCGCCATCGTCGAAAGAGGTCCCGGCTCCCTCTCCTCCACGGCACTGGCCGGGCGACCGCAGTGGCCGTTGGTCCTTTCAGGAGGTTCAGGATGTCAGTCCTAGCCGCGTCGGGGCCGATCGGCGACCCCGCCACCTATCTGCATTGGGGATGGGCCCAGATCTCGGTTCCCAACCTGGTCGTCATGCTGCTCACCATCGCAGTCTTCGTCCTGGCACTGGTCCTGCCGTTCCCACATGACGAGGATGACGACTGATGGAGTCCAGCGCCCCGGCCGCGACCTCTGTTGCCACTTCCCGCATGTGGACAGCCCGGCTGCGCAACAAGATCTTCGGCACTCTTCCGCCGGAGAAGCTGCTCCCGGACAGCCAGCCTGCCTACGTGGCCTCGTGGATCTACGTGTTCGGGGTGGCCTCTATCGCGGCCTTCATCATCCTGGTCGTCACCGGACTGGTCCTCACTTTCGAAGGGCCGGCGTGGTATCACACCTCCGGCGTCGGCCACTTCGTCAACAGCCTTCACTTCTGGACTGTCCAGTTGTTCATGCTGGTGCTGACCGTCCACCTGTTCGGCAAGTTCTGGATGGCGGCCTGGCGGGGCAAGCGGCTGTTGACCTGGGTCACCGGAGCCCTGGCCTTCTTCTCCTCGATCGGCACGGCCTTCACCGGCTTCCTGGTGGAAACGAACTTCGAGTCCCAATGGATCGCGTTCGAGGCCAAGGACGGACTCAACGCCGTCGGGATCGGAGCGTGGTTCAACGTCGCTGACACCGGCCAAATGCTGCTCATCCACGTGGCGCTGTTGCCGGTGGTCGTGGCGGGCTTGATCGTCTGGCACGTTCTGTTGGTGCGCCACCGCGGCGTCGTCCCTCCCATCCCGTTGCGCGATTCTCCCCTTACGGCTGGTGATCAGGAAGACAAGGAAGCGGTGACATCATGAGTGCCGCAGCCACCCGCCGTGCTACGGATGCCGCCGCCAAGCCATGGGCCGGTCCCAACCGCCGCTACGACATCGTCAAGGAATTCGCCATCGCGATGGCCGTCATGTCACTGCTCGCACTGGGGCTGGCGGTGGGGTTCAGTTCTCCGGATGAACCCGCGCTGACCTTCCAGGGGTGGGGGAAGACCGCTCCGGACAACTTCTACGCCGACGCCGTCCAGGAGCTCGCCGGCACGAGTGAGGCTGCCGGCTACGGTCCGCCGTACAACGCGGGCGATGGGCTCAACGTGGGACCGCTGCGGCCTCAGAAGTGGAGTGGTGTCCAGATCCCGGTGGACCCGCCGAGCGACTTCGTGGTCAAGCCGCTCAGGAACGACACTTCACCTGCGGTGGCGACGGCCCTCAAGCAGTGGGAGTCGGCAACCCCTGACCAGCAGGCCACGTGGGCGACCGGCTACGACACCGCCATCCAGGCGACCGCCGACGCCGACGGCGCCGTGCACCCGAGCAAGGTCGCAGTAGCCGACTACGGACCGGTGCCCGCGATGGCCAAGGGGCTGCTCGCCATGGCGCAGTCCGGTGCGCTCGACGCAGCGATGTTGGGGCAGGGCAAGTTCTATCAGGACGACAGCACCAAGCAGATCTTGTTTCTGGGCGACGGATCGTATCTTGATGACGCGGCCACCACCATGAACCTCCAGGGCAACACCTGGGGCATGATGAACGGCATCCACCAGTACCCGGGTCAGCCGTGGTTGTGGTGGGCGTCGGTGTGGTATCAGATCCCGACCTTCAATCCGGCCGAGAACGCCACGAGTACGACGTCCCTGCAGGACAACGCCGACGAGTGGGTCTTCCTGATCGTCGGTTTCCTCGGGGTGTGCATCATCTTCTTCCCGGTGATCCCAGGACTGAAGAGGATCCCGAACTGGATCCCGGTGCACCGGCTGATCTGGCGCGACTACTACAAGAAGTACGGCAACAGCCACCTGACCTGAGCCCCGCTCGTCCCGATCTCACCGTCGTTGCGAAGGCTGTCCGACTCCTGCCAGCCCGACAGGACCGAAGCGAACGCGAGGCTTCCCAAGACTTGCCTGCGAAGCCGGGGCAGACGCCGTGGCCCACTGGGCGAAACGATGCGCCCGCTGAACCAGACTTGCTACCTGCCGTCTTGATCACTCTCGGGCCAAGAGCAGCTGAAGCTCTTCTTCGAGAGTGCGGGACCGGGAGTGGAAGTGCACGACGTCGCCGGCATCGTCGGGGGGAGGGTCGTGCGGCCGGGGTGGATCTGGTGCGGTGGAGACGTAGGTGTGCCCCGTGGGGGTGCTGATCAGGACCTCGTGGCGGTCGCTGGGGAGCGGCATCGCCTGCCAGCCGGCGGCCTCCTTGGCGTAGTTGCACGCTTCGCAGAGGCCCTGGCCGTTCTCAGCCGATGTGCCGCCGCCGTCGCCGGCGCGGGTGACGTGGTCGGCGTGGCGGATGGGGGCGTCGCACCACGGTGTGCGGCAGACCTGGTCGCGAACCACCAAGAACTCGCGCAGCTCGCCGTCGAAGGCGCGACGGCGGGAGTCCATCGCGACCAGGGTGTTCGCGTCGGGGTGGGTGTAGAGGCGGCGGAGCCAGGCGCGCGGTGCCTCGCGGACGATCTGGCGGGCCAGCGCGGCGTGGACGGGTCCGTAGCCGACGACCTGGGCGGGGGTGTGGTCGTCGGTGAGCAGTGTGCTGTCGGTCATGACGACCTGCACCTCGACGTCGACGTCGGCGGCGTTGGCTCGTCCGGTGATCCGCTCGACCAGGGTGTCGGCCATGACCTGGCCGCGGGAGCGGGCATCGCCGTCAGATCGCGCGGTGTCGGCGGCGTTCCGGAGGGCGGCGAGACAGGCGACGCCCTGCTCGACGGGCAGGAAGCCGGTGAGGTAGCTCATCGTGTCGGGTGCGGGCCGCAGGCTGACGTGGCGATCGGACCGTGCCCCTCGGGTGCGGCGGATCGCGGAGCCGGGGTCGAGGCGGTAGCCGATCCCGCGCGCCTTCGCCGCGGCCTCGCGGTCACCGAGGTGGGCCAGCTCGTGGGCGAGCTCGGCGTCGACCCGGGCACGGTGCTCGGCCGACAGGACGGCCGTCTCGCGCACCACCAGGGTGGCGCGCCACTCGCTGATCTCCCCGCGGCTCAGCAGCTCGTGGGTGTGCGGCATCTCGCGGACGAGTGCACGGGCCAGACCCAGGCTCTGAGCACCACGATGAGGACTGCACCGCCGCGCCAGCGCGACCTCCGCGGCGAGGCCCTGGCGGCGCTTTGCGGGCGGTACGCCGCGCTCGGCCTCGCGGGCGGTGCGGGCCGCCGCCAGGTGGTCGGTGACCCGGGCCTGGGCGCCGGCAGCAGCGCCCTTCAGCCTCTCCAACACGGCGACGTAGCCGATCTGCTCCGCCTCCGTGGCACCAGCGCCGTCGAGGGCCGTGAGTCGTTCGAGCACGCACTCCAGCTCCTCGAGGGAGAGTGGAGAAGCCAAGTCGAACATGTGTTCGAGTCTACCGGAGAGAGGGGAGGCGTCAAGGTGCCCGGGAGATCTGTGGACAGAATGCCGGGACCGGGGCCGGCTCAGGCCGAGCGGCGCTCCTGCAACACGACGAACGCCGCCGCGACGCCCGCAGCGGAATCGTGCGTGAGAGAGACGAGGACGGAGTAGTCGGCCATGGACTCGGCGATCTCGCCGTGGAGTCGGATGGCCGGCCGACCCCAGGCGTCGGTGCGGACCTCGATCTCGCGGAGGTCCACGTGCTCGGGGTCGATGACCTCGGGGTGGCCGAAGCAGGTGCTCGACCAGGCCTTGACGACGGCCTCCTTGGCGGCCCAGCGAGCCGCCAGGGACTCGGCCTCCCGAATGGTGGTGCTGCCGGCGCCGGACCGGGCCGCGCGGCGCTCACCGGGGGTGAACGCCTGCGCGAACCGGGTGCCCGGCTCGTCGAGCTGCTCGGCGAAGGCGGTGATGCCGACGACGTCGACGCCGACGCCGACGGCTCCCGACAAGTCGAGGGGGGTCTCGACTGATCGCTCGTCTCGACTGTCCGCTCGCTGGCGCTCGCTGCTCGACGCAAGGCTGCTCGACCACCTTTCGGTCACTGCTGGGTCCTCGCGTAGACGCCGTTGTCGCCCAGGCGCGCTGCCGGGTCGATGAGCATCGCGGTCTCGTCGGCCTTGGTGTCGGCCATGTCGGCGGAGGCGAAGCGGCGCTTCTCGGCCTTCTCGAACAGCGGGGCGCCGCCGGTCATGGCGTCGAGGCGGCGGGCCTGACCCGCGACAAGACGGGCCGTGGCCGCTGCCAGCCAACGGTCTCGTTGCGAACGAGACAGCGACGCCACGAAGGCACCCGGGTGGGCGACCGCGACCATGGCGCTGACGTGGCCGAAGCCGAGGCTGGTGAGCACACCCGCCTTGAACGGCCCCGTCTCCAGCGACCGCCGCAGCCAGACCAGGTGCTCGTGCTCGGCGAGCTCCTCGTCCACGCAGTCCAGGCCGCGGTTGGGTGGCAGCGTCCCGGTCGCCAGCATCTGGCACAGGCCGTTCAGCTGGAAGGCGGCGGCGCCGCCCTTGGCGTGACCGGTCAGCGACTTCTGGCTGACGACGTACAGCGGGTTGCCCGCCGTACGGCCCAAGGAAGCAGCGAGCTTCTCGTGCAGCGTCGACTCGTTGGGGTCGTTGGCCGCGGTCGAGGTGTCGTGCTTCGACACCACAGCCAGGTCGTCGGCACCCAGACCCACCGAGGCAAGCCCGCGAGCCAGCGGGGAGGAAGACCCCCCGATGCCGGCGCCCAGCGCACCCATCCCCGGGGCGGGGATGGAGGTGTGGATGCCGTCGGCGAACGAGCCCGCGTAGGCGATCACCCCGAGGACGGGCAGGCCCATCTCGAGGGCGACGTCGCCGCGGGCGAGTACGACGGTGCCGCCGCCCTGGCCCTCGACGAACCCGCCACGACGGCGGTCGTTGGGCCGGCAGACGTGACGCTGGTCGATGCCCTTGGCGAGCATCTCGGCGGTGTCGGCGGTCGCGCTCATGTTGCCGAAGCCGAGGATGCCCTCGATGCCGAGGTCGTCGAAGCCGCCGGCCACGACCACGCTGGCCTTGTCGAGCCGGATCTTGTCCACGCCCTCCTCGACCGAGACAGCAGCCGTGGCGCACGCGGCGACCGGGTGCACCATCGCGCCGTACCCACCGAGGTAGGCCTGCACGGTGTGCGCCGCGATCACGTTCGGCAGCGCCTCCTGGAGGACGTCGTTCGGCGGCTGCTCACCGAGCAGCGCGTCGACGTACATCTTCCGGGTGGACTGCATGCCGCCGATGCCGGTGCCCTGGGTGTTGGCGAACTTCGTCGGGTGGATCCAGCGCAGCAGCTCGGCCGGTGTGACGCCGCTCGAGATGAACGCGTCGACCGTGGCGACGAGGTTCCACGCGGCCAGGCGGTCGACCGACTCGGTCATCGAGCCCAGGCCCCACACCTTCGGGTCGAACCCGTCGGGCACCTGCGCGCCGACGAAGCGCGAGAGCTTGAACCGGCGCGGCACCCGGATCTGGCTGCCGGCCAGCCGGGTGACCAGCCAGTCGCCGTCCTCGGTCGGGGTGATGCGGGTCTTCGAGGGGTCGGCCTCGGCGAAGGCGTCGGCCTCGTCACGAGTGCGTACGACGAACGAGGTGTCCTCCTCGAGGAAGACCGGCACGACGAGCGGCGCGGTGTTGTCCACCATCGACCCGTCGTCGCGGTAGCGGCGGATGCCGACCGACGCCTCGATCTGCTCGGCGTACTTCTCCACCACCTCGGCCTCGGTCAGCGGCTCGCCCGACGCGACGTCGTGCCAGCCGGCCTGCGGCTGCTGCTCCCAGACGATCAGCCCGGTCGTCCACGCCAGCTCGAGCACGCCGGCCGGGGACAGGTGGTCCTCGACCTCCATCTCGAAGCGGGTACGCATGGAGCCGACCGGCCCCAGCTCGCCCGCGCCGACGACGACCACGAGGTCCTCCGGCTTGGCCTTGATCGACGGCCAGTCCATGGTCGGCTGCTCGGTGCCCCAGCCGGCTGGGTGGGTCATGGCGAGGAGGGTCTCCGTGGTTTCGAGACGGGCCTGGCGGCCCTCCTCAACCACCGAGGATGACGTCTGCGCTTCCTTGGCGAGCGCCGCCATGTCGAGCTTCGCGTCGCCCAGGCCGCCGGTCAGGTCGGTGACGACCGGGGCCTCGGCAGCCTCCGCGCGCGACTCCGGGGTGCAGAGCGCGAGCAGCTCGGTGGCCATCTCGGCCGGTGACCAGGTGCGTACGCCGGCCGCGGTGACCGCGTCGACCAGCGGGTCGTTGTGACCCATCAGGCCGGTGCCGCGGACCCAGCCGATGTGCGCGTGGGCCAGGGAGACCCGCTGCGCCCAGTCCTTCTCGGCCTGCCAGCGGGTGACGAAGGCGTCGAACGCGGCCTTGGCCTCGCCGTAGGCACCGTCACCGCCGAACATGCCGCGGTTGGGCGAGCCGGGAAGGACGACGTGCACCCGTCGGCCGATCCGGTGGTCGGCGCCCTGGGCCGCGAGGCCGGTGACGAGGCGCTCGACCCCCCAGACGAGGATCCGGAACTCCACCTCGGCCCGGGAGCCGGCGTCGGCGGCCGTGCCCTGGACGCCGGGAGCGGCGAACGGGAAGACCAGCGTCGGCGCGAGCGCCGGACGCAGCTCGGTCCTCTGCCCGCCGGCCGTCTCCACCACGGGGTTCGAGATCCACTCGACGAGCGCGTCGACGTCGGCGAACGAGGCCAGGTTGGCCGGCAGCACCCACAGGGCGGCGCCGGTCGAGGCGTGGTCGCGGTAGAGCTCGCGGAAGAACGCGAGCCGTGCCTGGTCCAGCCGCGAGGTGGTCGCGACGACGGTCGCGCCACCGCGGAGGAGGTCGGCGACGACGGCGCCGGCGATGGAGCCCGGGGCCGCACCGGTGACCACGGCCACGTCGTCCTTCCACTCCAGGTCGGAGTCGTCGGAGGCCGCTCCTTCGTAGAAGCCCACGAGGTCGGGCCGCTCGGCGCGCGCTCGTGACAGCCACCACTCCGCCTGTCGCTTCGCGGCGGCGTCCGCATTGGCGAACGAGTGCGTCTGTGCCTCCTCGTCGCCGACCCAGACGCGGGCGAAGTCCTCGCGGACGCTGGCCCAGCGGTCGTCGAGCAGCACGGCGCGACGCGCGTCGAAGGACGGCGCCACCTTGCGGGCCCAGTCCGAGCCCAGCTCGGACTCGACCAGCTGCACCAGCTCGGCGTCCAGGTCGGATGAGTCGTCGGTGTCGACCCCGGCGTCGGCCAGCCCGAGCTTGCCGAGCAGGTGACGCGCGGTCGAGGCGAGCGACTCGGTCATGGACGAGGCCAGCTCGTCGAGCGCGGCGGAGTCGACCGTCGCGCCCTCGCCGCCACCGGTGGCCGGCATCGTGACCTGGACGCCCTGCGCCTGGCCGACCGCCTGGACGGCGTGGTCGACGACGGCGGGGAGGTCCTTGAGGTCACCCTGCACATCGGAGGGGGCGTAGCCGAGCGAACCACCACGGGTCGAGGACCCGTCGCGGAGACCGGCGGCGAGCTCGGCCTGCACGTGGGTGACCCAGCCGGGGCCGAGCTGCCAGGTGTCCTGCACGCGGTCGGCGATCGCGGCGGGCTTTGACCCGGCCGCGCCGGCGAACTTGCGCAGCGTCTCCTGCACGGCCTCGGTGAGCACCGGGCCGAACGCGGAGTAGGTGCGGGCCAGCTTGGTCACCGTCGCGGACAGCGCCTTCCAGTCCGCCTCGGCGGCACCGTCGATGGCCCCGAGACCGAGCTCGGCGCCGAGGTCGACCAGCAGCTGGTTGCGGCGCGAGGAGACGCCGTCGCACAGCGCCTCGATCGTGTCGGCCTGGCCGATCTGGTCGGGGCGCACCTTGGTCCGCAGCGCGGCCAGGGTCGTGGTCGCGTCGGCTGCGGTGTAGGTGAGATCCGCCGGGCGGTCGGCGCTCGTGGCCACGGGTGCGGCCGCGGGAGCGGCGGCCGTCGGCTCGGGGGTGGTGGTCTCGGGGGCTCGTTCCTCGCCCTCCTCGACCATCTCTTCCTCGTCGTCGTCGTCCACGGCCGGGGCGTCGGTGGCGAAGACGACACCGGCGTCACGGGAGGAGTTGAGGATCGAGGGCGCGATCCCGTCGTACGACGGGAGCTTGACGGTGTTGGCCGCCAGGTTGGCCAGGGTCGGTGCGTTGGCCACGCCGACCTCGACGAACTGCTCGATGGCGAGACCGTCCGGCAGCGTGCCGAACATCAGGTCCTGGGTCTCGATCCAGCGCACCGGGCTGGCGAACTGCCACGCGAGCAGCTCGATCAGCAGGGTGCGACCGAGGCGGGCCGGGTCGGCCGACCAGGTGTCCCAGTCCTCCAGCGCCGGCTCGAGGAGCGGCGAGTGGACGTAGGAGGCCACCTCCTCGACGAACTCCTTGTCGAGGGTGAACAGCCGCGGCACCAGGTTGGGGATGTAGCGACCGACCAGCACCGAGGGGTCGATCCGCTCGGGCAGCAGACCGTCGAGCGTCGCGCGGAAGTCGGCGACACCCGCGTGCAGCTCCGAGGAGTGGAACGGCACGTCGATGCCCGGCACCAGGATGAAGGCCGGCTTGCCGCCGTGACGCAGGCGCTGCTCCTCGACCGCCTCCTCGAGGGCCTCGAGACCGGCGACGGTGCCGGCGATGGCGTACTGCGAGCCACGCAGGTTGTAGTTGACGATCTGGATGAACTCGCCGGCCTGCTCCGCCACATCGGCGACAAACGAAGCGACGTCGTCGTCGGCCAGGCCGAGCTGCGAGGGCCGGATCGCCGCGAGCCGGTAGTCGCTGCGCCCGTGGGCGTCGCGCGGCACCAGGTGGTGCATCGCCATGCCCCGGCGGAAGACGATCTCCAGCAGCGCCTCGAGGGGCAGGATGCCGGTGACCGCGGCGAGGGCGTTGTACTCGCCCACCGAGTGGCCACAGGTGATGGCGCCCTCGACGAAGACGCCGGCCTCGCGCATCTCGGCCACCTGCGCCACCGCGAGGGTGGCCATGGCGACCTGGGTGAACTGGGTCAGGAAGAGCACGCCGTCGGGGTGGCGGTGCAGCTCGCCGCCAGAATCAGTGGCCGCCCAGAGCTCGGTCGGGTTGTCGCGCACCACGGCCAGGATCGAGAAGCCGAGGGCGTCCCGGGTGTGTGCGTCGGCGCGGTCCCACACCTCGCGGGCGGCGGCCGAGCGCGAGCGGGCCTCGAGGCCCATGCCCTGCGCCTGGATGCCCTGGCCCGGGAAGGCGTACGCCGTGCGGGGTGCGGCGACGACCGCCTCGGCGACCATCACCAGCTCGCCGTTGCTGCGGCAGCTGACCTCGACGATCGTGTCGCCGGCCAGCACGCCGGTGCGCTCGACGGAGATCTCCACGTCCGCACCGGGGTGCAGCGGCGCGACCCAGCGGGCCAGCCAGCTGCGCAGGGCGCGCGGGTGCTGGGTGGCGCGCACCGAGGCGGCCGCGCGCTGGGCGACGGCGGAGAGCCACATGCCGTGGGCGATCGGGGCGTCGAAGCCCGCGAGCCGTGCCGCGGCGTGGTCGGTGTGCAGCGGGTTGTGGTCGCCGCTGACCGCGGCGAAGGCGCCCATGTGGGTGGGCGCGGTCACGGTGAACCGGTCGAGCCGGGCGCGGGTGGCCTCCTTGGCCGCCTTGGCCAGCGGGGCCGGGGCGGCCAGCTCGGCCGAGCCGGTGCGTCCGCGCACCATGAACCGCTCGAGCAGGCGGGCGACCAGGACGTCCTCGCCGTCGGTCGTGGTCCAGATGCGGACCTCGACGCTGATCACCTGCCCGGTCGTGGTGTCCGCGACACCGGCGCGGGTGGCCGAGATCTGCAGCTCGACCTCGCGGTCCTTGAGCTGGTCGAAACCCGTGCCCACGGTGATGCGGTGGTCGAGGTGGACCAGGTCGAGCAGGCCCTCGACCGCACCGATGCAGGCGAAGACGGCCGGCCAGGCCAGCCCGACGAGGATGTCGGGCACGGCCTCGGCCGCGGGGTCCTCGACCCCGTCGTCCGTGCGGGTGCGGGCCGGGTCGGTGACGCCGACGTGGTCGGCGACGAGCTCCGGGGTCCACGGCGCCGTGGTGCGCGCTGTGCCGCCTTCTGCGCCCTCGGTGACCTCGGGCAGGTGGCCGCCCGCGGTCAGGGCGAGCAGCTCGCCCATCGCCGCGCTGGCGGCGGACTCGCCGATCACCGGCAGCCGGCCCTCGGGGATGCCGGAGAGGTCGACGGCCAGGTCGAGGTCGCCGTGGGTGAGCGGGACCCGGAGGGTGGCGGTGGTGCTACCAGGGGCGCTGTCGTCGAGCTCGAAGGAGTGCGGGACGCCCTCGAGGCGGTGCAGCGGGTTGGGGACGACCCGCCCGGCCCACACCACGTCGCGGGAGTCGGCGGCGGCCTCCAGCAGGGTGGTGCCCTCGCCGACCGTGGTGCGGCTGGTGGCGACCTGCGGCGAGACGTCGTGGTCCTCGAGGTCGGCGATGATCGCGGCCTCGAAGCGGTCGAGCAGGTCGGCGACCGGCTCGTCCTTGGTGGTGATGCCGGCGACGGCGACCGGGCCGGGGATCACGATGACCTGGTCGGCGGCGTACGCCTCGTCGTGGGCCTGCCACAACGAGTCCGAGCGCCACCAGCGGCGCACGTCGGCGTCGATGACCGGCACGAAGTTGACCGGCTTGCCCGGGCGGCGGCAGACCTCGGTGAAGAACGGCACGTCGGCGGGGTGCAGGACGCAGGTGGCGGCCTCGGGGTACGCCGCGACCAGCCGGTCGACCGTCGCAGAGGGGTCGGCCTGGTCGAGGTCGAGCCGCTCGATCGGGCCGGACGCGGCGGGGTGCACGCGGGCGACCGCGCGGTCGAGCATCAGCTCGAAGCGCTCCAGCGCGGTGTCGAGCCAGCCGTGGCCGTGGCTGCTGGTGGGCACCAGGTCGGGGTCGATCGCCCGCGGACCCGCCAGGTCGAGGTAGCGGCGCAGCCACTGCTCGTAGGTCATCTCGGCGACGTCGCCGAAGTAGGGCTTGCTGGTCGCGGCCATCGCGGCGACCAGCTCGTCCTTGCGCTGGGCGGCCGCCTCGGCGTCGCCGGCGACCTGGTCGAGCAGGGCACCGCAGCGCGAGGCCGCGTTGTCGATCTCGTGGATGTCGGCGCCGAGCTGGCTGCGACCGGAGGTCACGTCGCCGGCGCTGCGCCCGGCCCCGACCCAGCCGCCGTTCTCCTCGCGGGCGATGCCGGGCGTGGCGACGAGCAGGTCCTTGACCGCCGCCGACGTGGTGGCCTCCTTGGTCGCCATCGCGGCGGTGCCGACCAGCACGCCGTCGACGGGCATGGCCGCCTCTCCGTGGGCGGTGGCCCACTGGCCGGTGAGGTAGTCGACCGCGCGCTCCGGCGTACCGATGCCGCCGCCGACGCAGACCACCAGGTTCTCGACGTTGCGCAGCTCGGCGTACGTCGCCAGCAGCAGCTCGTCGAGGTCCTCCCACGAGTGGTGTCCCCCCGCGACGCCACCCTCGATGTGGGCGATCACCGGGGTCTCGACCTCCTTGGCGATGGCCACGACCTGGCGGATCTGCTTCACCGTGCCGGGCTTGAAGACGACGTGGGCGATGCCCGCCTCGTGCAGGTCCTCGATGATCGCGACGGCGTCCTCGAGGTCGGGGATGCCGGCGCTGATCACGAGGCCGTCGAAGGGCGCTCCGGCCTGGCGCGCCTTCTGCAGCAGGCGCTGGCCGCCGACCTGCATCTTCCACAGGTAGGGGTCGAGGAAGAGGGTGTTGAACTGCGCGGTGCGGCCCTCGTCGAGCAGCTCGGTCAGCTTGGCGACGTTGGTCTCGAAGATCTCCTCGCTGACCTGGCCGCCGCCGGCGAGCTCGGCCCAGTGGCCCGCGTTGGCGGCCGCGGCGACGATCTCGGGGTCGACGGTGGTCGGCGTCATCCCGGCGAGCAGGATCGGCGACTTGCCGGTGAGGCGGGTGAAGGCGGTGTCGACGACGGGCCTGCCGTCACCGCGGTCGACCAGCCCGGGGGCGTGCGTCGACCAGTCGGCGGCCAGCGCGATCTCGGCGCCGGGGGTGAACAGGGCGTCGCGGCCCTCCTCGGTGGCGGCAGGGATCACCGTGACGCCGCGGCCGCGCAGGGCACGACCGGTCAGGTTGGCCGAGAGGGTGGACGGGCCGAGGTCGACGACCCAGCGGGTGCCCCCCTGTCGGTGTCCGGGGTGCACGGCGTCGGTGAGCTGGCGCGGCCAGTCGACGGTGTCCACGCAGATGGCGTGGGCGAGGTTCTCGGCGAGACCGGCGTCCAGGCCACAGGCCTCGGCCCACTCGCGGACCAGGTCGACGGCCGGCGCGAGGGCAGGGTGGTGGAAGCCGAGGGCGACCGGGAGCGGCTCGAGGACAGGGCGGAAGGCGCGACCGCCGCGGGTCTTGGCCTCGAGCTCGGCGGCGTCGGCGTCGGCGCGCTTGTCGATCGCGGCCCGGAAGCGACGCAGGGCGGCCGGCGAGCCGCTCACGACGACGCGGCGCGGGCCGTTGACCGCGGCGATGGCGGGAGCGTCCTGACCCGCGGTGGCCGCGAGGAGGAGGTCCTCGAGCTCGGCGGGGGTGGCGCCGGTGACGGCGAGCATGGGTGTCTCGTCGTGCTGCTGGCCGTGGGGGACCAGGCCGGCGCGACGTCCGGCGATGGTGGCGGCGGCGCCGATCAGGCGGGCGATGGCCATCAGTTCGACGTCGCTGCGGTGGGCGCTGTCGGCCTCGCGGCGACCGGCGAAGGCAGCGACGCCGAGGATGCCCTGGCTGTGGCCGACGGCGGCGACCGGACCGGTCGCGGCCAGGTCGAGCCCCTCGTCGCGCAGCTGGTCCAGGGTGGCGAGCTGGGTGAGCAGCACGCCGGGCAGCGACAGGCTGCCGGTCTGGAGGTCACCGCTCGCGGGGACGGTGGCGTCCTCGAGCCAGTGGTGCGGCTCGAAGGGGCGGGGGAGCGCGGCGGCGAGCTGCTGGCCGACGGGGCCGACCAGCCGGGCCGACTCCTCGACGAGCGCACCGATCCGGTCGGTGCGCTGGTCCTCTCCGACCAGGTCGCGCAGGGTCGCGAACCAGTCGGTGCCCTGCCCGCCGAAGGTGACGGCGAACTCCTCGCCGGCGCCCCGGTGGTGGTTCAGCCGGTCGGCCAGGGACTGCCCGTGGGAGGGGGTCGGCGAGTGGGTGGACGTGCTGCTCGGGGGTGCCTGAGTCATATGAGGAGTACATCATGTTCTCCGTGCGAACCTGAAATCCTCCTCGCATTTTTCGCGAGGTCTTCGTCACGTCTTCGGCTACCCGGTGGTACACCCGCGAGTAGCCTCCCCCGTAGCCTGGGGGCATGGCTCTTCCCGCACCAGCACCCGGCCGCGTCGCCGTCGTCACCGGCGCCTCCAAGGGCATCGGCGCCGAGATCGCGAGGGAGCTCGCGAGCAGGGGCCACGAGCTGGTGCTGGTCGCCCGTTCGGCCGACCAGCTGGAGTCCCTGGCCGAGGAGCTGCCGACCACCGCGCACGTCCTACCCGCTGACCTCTCCGACCGGGACGCCCGGGCGGGGCTGCTCGCCGAGATCGAGTCGCGCGGGCTGACGCCCCAGACCCTGGTCAACAACGCGGGCTTCTCCACGATGGGGCCGGTGCACCGCAGCGACCCGGAGGCCGAGCAGAGCATGCTCGAGCTCGATGTCGTGGCCCTGGCCGACCTGTGTGCCCGGTTCCTCCCCGGCATGGTGCAGCGCGGCAGCGGCGCGGTGCTCAACGTCGCCTCGACCGCGGCCTTCCAGCCGCTGCCCGGACAGGCGGGGTACGGCGCGGCCAAGGCGTTCGTCCTCTCCTACACCCGCAGCCTCGCCGCCGAGCTCGCCGGCACCGGCGTGAGCGCGACCGCGCTCTGCCCGGGACCGGTGCGGACCGACTTCGGCAGCACCGCGGGCTTCACCGCCGCGGAGGAGAAGGAGTCCCTGCCCTCGATCATGTGGGTCCCCGCTGCGCAGGTGGCCCGTGCAGCGGTGGACGGCGTGGCCGCCGGACGCACCGTCGTCATCCCGGGCTCGGCCAACAAGGTGAGTGCGGCGCTCGCGACGGTGGCTCCGAAGCGGTTGCTGGCCTCGGTCGTGGCCCGCAACCACCCCGGACTTCGCTGACGCGACGGGTCAGGGTCGGGTGCCCCGGGTCGTGGTGGAGGAGGTGGCGCGCTCGACCACCAGGCAGGAGTAGGCCGCCCAGCAGGAGACGCCGTCGTACGGCTCGGGGTGGTTCAGCGCTCGTGCCACGCCGTTGTAGGTCTGGTAGGAGGTGCCGCTGCGCACGCAGGAGGTCGGGCTCAGGCACTCCAGCAGTGGGCGGGCGGTCTCCGTGCGCACGATGCCCGGTTGCGGGGGGCTCCAGGCCAGCCCCGTGTAGACGAGGTAGGACAGCCCGTTGCCGAAGGCTCCGGAGGCCAGGCAGTACGCCGCGGAGCTGCACGTGATCCCGGTGAACGACGCGTTCGCCATGATCGTGCGCGAGGGCTCCCACGCCCCGTGCTGCCAGCGGATCGCTGTCGCCGGCGTACCCCCGACCACGGCGTAGCAGAACGCCGTGGTGGGGCAGGAGACGTCGGCGAAGGCGCCGTCGGGGCGCCCGTCGGCGCCCAGCACCTGCTGGGGGTCGCTCCACGAGGTGCCGTCCCAGGTCCAGACCCGGTTCCCGGCGACGGCCTGGCAGAAGCGGGAGGTGGCGCAGGAGAGAGCCGGGACCGCGGTGTGGCCCAGAGCGGCCTGCATCCCCAGGTCGCTCGCGGTCCACGTGCTGCCGTCGGTGCGCCACACGATGCCGTCGAACGTGCCGAACAGGCACAGCCGGGTCGGGGAGGCGGCGCAGGAGACGCTGACCCGGTCGATGCCGAAGCCGAGCTCTCCGAGCTGGTGCTGCGCCCCCCACGCATGTCCGTTCCACACCGCTCCCACGGGGTAGCCCGCGGAGTCGACGAAGTACATCCCGCCAGCACCGCAGAAGCTCGCCGAGGCGCACGAGACGTCCGGGAAGTCCAGCGCGGTGTGCGCTGCGGTGTGGCCGAGCGCGAGGGTCCGGGGCCGCGGCAGGAAGAAGTACGTCCCCACCGAGGAGAACGGCGAGGTCGCGTCGGCACGCACGACGCGGACGTAGACCCGGCCCTGCCCGTGGGCGGGCGTGCGGACGGTCAGGCTGGTCTCGGAGGTCACCCGGACGTCGGTGCTGCGGACGCTGCCGAAGAGCACAGACCTGGTCCCGGTCAGGTGGAAGCCCCGGATGGTCAGCAGCTGGCCACCGTCGATCGGGCCCGAGCGAGGCGCGATCCCGGTGATCGTGGGCGCTGTCGCGGCGGCCGCGGGCGAGGGCAGCGTGCCGAGAGCGGCCACGATCAGGGCTACGGCGAGGCAGGCGACCATCAGGCCGGCGCGCCCGTGGGGTCTGCGGTGGCCGGGTGCGGCCAGGAGCAGAGTGGTAGCGCGCATGGGCCGACCTCCTCGGACCCGCCGCACGGGCGGGCGGACTCAGGCTAGACCCGTCGGTCGCGATCGACCAGGCTCCGGGCCGGTCAGTCCTTGATCTCGCAGATGACCTCACCGTTGGTGACTCCGGAGCCGACCTCGGCCTTGAGCCCGGAGACGGTCCCGGACTTGTGGGCCTTCAGCGGCTGCTCCATCTTCATCGCCTCGAGCACCACGATGGTCTCGCCCTCCTCCACCGAGTCCCCCTCGGCGACCGCGACCTTGACGATGGTGCCCTGCATGGGGGAGGCGACGGAGTCGCCGGACGCCGCGGCCCCGGCCTTCTTGCCGCCCGAGCGCCGTGGCCTGCGGGCGCCGCCCGTCGCGGCCCCGCCCACCGCGGCGAGGCCGGCCGGCAGCACCACCTCGAGGCGCCGGCCACCGACCTCGACCGTGACCTTGGTGCGCTCCTGCGGCTCCGGGGCGTCGGGACGGTCGCCGGCGTAAGGCGTGAGCTGGTTGTCGTAGTCGGTCTCGATCCACTGGGTGTAGACGTCGAAGGACTCGGGGTGCTCGGCCGGGCTGCCCACGAAAGCCGGGTCCTCGACCACCGAGGCGTGGAAGGGGATCACCGTGGGCATCCCGTCGACGCGGAACTCCGCGAGGGCACGGCGAGAGCGCTCGAGCACCTGGGTGCGGTCGCGACCGGAGACGATCAGCTTGGCGATCAGCGAGTCGAAGGCGCCGGGGATGGTCTCGCCCTCCTCGTAGCCGCCGTCGAGGCGCACGCCGGGGCCGCTCGGCGGGGCCCACGTCGTCAGCGTGCCCGGGGCGGGCATGAAGTTCGCGCCGCCGTCCTCGGCGTTGATGCGGAACTCGATGGAGTGCCCGGAGATCGTCGGGTCGTCGTACCCGAGCTCCTCGCCGGCGGCGATGCGGAACATCTCGCGGACCAGGTCGAGGCCCGTGACCTCCTCGGAGACGCAGTGCTCGACCTGGAGGCGGGTGTTCACCTCGAGGAAGGAGATGGTGCCGTCCTGGGCGACCAGGAACTCGCAGGTGCCGGCGCCGACGTACTCCGCCTCGCGCAGGATCGCCTTGGAGCTCTCGTAGAGCCGGCTGACCTGGTCGTCGGTGAGGAACGGTGCCGGCGCCTCCTCGACGAGCTTCTGGTTGCGGCGCTGTAGCGAGCAGTCGCGGGTGGAGACCACGACCACGTTGCCGTGCTGGTCGGCCAGGCACTGGGTCTCGACGTGGCGCGGCTTGTCGAGGAACTTCTCGACCAGGCACTCGCCGCGGCCGAAGGCGCTGACCGCCTCACGCACGGCGGAGTCGAAGGCGTCCGGGATCTCCTCGATCGTGCGGGCGACCTTGAGACCGCGGCCCCCGCCTCCGAAGACCGCCTTGATGGCGACCGGCAGGCCGTGCTCCTCGGCGAACGCGACGATCTCGTCGGCGTCCTCGACCGGGTCCTTGGTGCCGGCGGCCAGGGGAGCGTTGGCCCGCTCCGCGATGTGCTTGGCCTTCGCCTTGTCGCCGAGCGCGCCGATCGCCGCCGGAGGCGGGCCGATCCAGACCAACCCCGCGTCGAGGACGGCCTGGGCGAAGTCGGCGTTCTCCGCGAGGAAGCCGTAGCCGGGGTGCACCGAGTCGGCGCCGGACTCCTTCGCCGCGGCGACGATCTTGTCGATGTCGAGGTAGGAGTCGGCCGGTGTCGCGCCTCCGAGCGAGTGCGCCTCGTCGGCGAGGCGGACGAACAGCGCGTCACGGTCGGGGTCGGCGTAGACGGCCACGCTCTCGATGCCGGCGTCCCGGCACGCCCGGATCACCCGCACGGCGATCTCGCCGCGGTTGGCGATGAGGACCTTCTGCAGCGGCTTGACTTCGACGTTCTGTGCGGGCACGACACTCCTCGATGGGTCCGGCGGTTCCCCCGGGAGACTACTGCGGCCCCGCTCCGGGCTCCGACCCGTCCCCGGAGGTGGGACAGGGGTGAGGCCACCCTGCCGCACGTCACACCGCCTGCGCCGGGCAGGAGGGGGCCGGCTCGAGCTCTGGAGGCGGAGCGTCGGCCGAAGCCGTGCCACGTCCTAGTATCGGCCCATGGACGCACGTCAGCGCTGGCAGGACCGCTATGACAGGTCGCGGGTGCGCGACGCCGACTTCACCACGCTCTCGCAGATGGAGGTGGAGCCCGCCTACGGCACCGAGGCCTCCGAGTGGCCCGGCGAGTTCCCCTACACCCGCGGCCTCTACGCGACCGGCTACCGCGGCCGGGCGTGGACCATCCGCCAGTTCGCCGGTTTCGGCAACGCCCGGCAGACCAACGAGCGCTACCAGATGATCCTCGGTCGCGGGGGCGGGGGACTCTCGGTCGCCTTCGACATGCCCACGCTGATGGGGCGCGACTCCGACGACCCGCGCAGCCTCGGCGAGGTGGGTCACTGCGGCGTCGCGATCGACTCCGCCGCCGACATGGACATCCTCTTCGACCAGATCCCGCTCGACGAGGTGACCACCTCGATGACGATCAGCGGTCCGGCCGTGCCGGTCTTCTGCATGTACCTCGTCGCCGCCGAGCGCCAGGGCGCCGACATCTCCCAGCTCAACGGCACCCTGCAGACCGACATCTTCAAGGAGTACATCGCGCAGAAGGAGTGGCTCTTCGGACCCGAGCCGCACCTGAAGCTGATCGGCGACCTGATGGAGTACTGCGCCGAGGAGATCCCGGCGTACAAGCCGCTCAGCGTGTCCGGCTACCACATCCGGGAGGCCGGCTCCACGGCCGCACAGGAGCTGGCGTTCACCCTGGCCGACGGGTTCGGCTACGTCGAGCTCGGACTCTCCCGTGGCCTTGACATCGACCGGTTCGCTCCCGGCCTGAGCTTCTTCTTCGACAGCCACCTGGACTTCTTCGAGGAGATCGCGAAGTTCCGCGCCGCCCGACGCATCTGGGCGCGCTGGATCCGCGACGTCTACGGCGCGAAGTCCGAGAAGGCGCAGTGGATGCGGTTCCACACCCAGACCGCCGGGGTCTCGCTGACCGCCCAGCAGCCCTACAACAACGTGGTCCGCACCGGCGTCGAGGCGCTCGCGGCCGTGCTGGGCGGCACCAACTCACTGCACACCAACGCGCTCGACGAGACGCTGGCCCTCCCGAGCGAACAGGCCGCCGAGATCGCCCTGCGCACCCAGCAGGTGATCATGGAGGAGACCGGCGTGGTCAACGTCGCCGACCCGCTGGGTGGGTCGTGGTACGTCGAGGCGCTGACCGACAAGATCGAGGCCGAGGCGAACGCGATCTTCGACAAGATCCTCGAGATGGGGGGTTCGTCGCTGCGCCACGACCAGACCGAGGCGCTCGCCGAGGCCGCGCGCAACGGCCAGGATCTGGTCACCCAGGGGCTGCTCCGCGGGATCGAGGACGGCTGGTTCATGGCCGAGATCGCCGACGCGGCCTTCGCCTACCAGGTCGCCCTGGAGAAGGGCGAGAAGAAGGTCGTCGGCGTCAACTGCCACCACGACTCGGTGACCAGCGAGCTGGAGATCCTGCGGGTCTCCCACGAGGTCGAGACCGAGCAGGTCAAGATCCTGGAGGAGCGGCGGGCCGGCCGGGACGAGGCCGAGATCGCCCGCGCCCTCGCGGAGATGCTCGCCGCTGCTCGGGCGGACCGCAACATGGTGCCGGCGATGCTGGAGGCCTGTCGTGCCGAGGCGACGCTCGGCGAGATCTGCGACGCGCTGCGCGAGGAGTGGGGAGAGTACCGGGAGCCGGCGCGCTTCTGAGTCTGCTGCCGGGTGTGGCCGTCTCAGGTGCTGTGGGCGGCGAACGCGTCGGGGGTGGTGGGCAGCGTGAACTCGAAGCAGCTTCCCGTCCCGTCGGGGTTGTCGGTCACCCGGATCGTCCCGCCGTGGCGGGCGATGATCCGACGGCAGATCGCCAGCCCGAGGCCGGTGCCCTGGTACTCGCCCTCGCTGGCGCGGTGGAAGTCCTCGAAGACCTGCTCGCGGTGGTCGACGGGCACGCCGATGCCGTTGTCGCGCACCTGGACGAGTGCCCAGCCCTCCTCGGTGGCGTGTGCCTCCACGAAGACCCGGGGCACCGTGCCCGGAGCGACGTACTTGAAGGCGTTGCCGACCAGGTTGTCGAGCACCTGACGGATCAGGACCCGGTCGGCCCACACGTCGAGCAGGTCGCCGGCGACGATGTCACCGCCACCGTGCGGACGGTCCCGGGTGGCGACGATGTGCTTGACCATGTTGGTCAGCGAGACCCGCTCGCAACGCAGGGACTGGTCGCGGGCCACGGCGTGGGCGAGCAGGTCGTCGACGAACGCGCGCATCTGGTCCACCCCCACCCGGATGTGCTCGACCATCGGCGCGGCCGCGGCAGCGTCCGACTGGTCGCTGCCGGCGAGCCGCTCCTCGAGCGCCTCGGCCCACCCGTCGATCACGCTCAGCGGGTTGCTCAGGTCGTGGGCCACCGTGCCGGCGAAGCTGACCAGCGACTCGCGGTGACTGCTCGCGGCCGTCACGTCGCGGATGACGATCATCGCCCGGCGCGGGGCCCCGGGGGCGTGCGGGAGGGGGAGGGCGGACATCTCCACCACGCGGATCTTGTCCTCGGTCTCCGGGGTGCGCCACTCCTCGGTCTCCACGACCTCGCCGGCGAGAGCACGGGTCAGCGGTGAGTTCTCGTCGGTGAGCGGCTGCCCGTCGGGGCGCCGCAGCCGCTCCTCGTCTGGGATCTCGGAGTCGTCGCGCACCTGCATGTCCTCGCTCGGAGCGCGGGTTCCGAAGGCGGTGCGCAGCGCCATGTTGGCGTGCACGACCCGGCCACCGGCCTCGATGATCGCGACCCCGTCGTCGAGGTGCGCCATCACGGTGTCCAGCTCGTTGGCCCGCATCACGAGGCCCGCCTCGGAGGCCTCCAGGCGGCTGATCGTCTCGACGATCTGGAGGCGGATCATCGAGATCGTCAGCCCGGTGACCATGATCACCACGACGAAGATCTGGGCCAGCAGGGCGCGGGTGTCGGGAGTCGCCACGTTGGCGATGGGACCGTGCCCGATGATGGTCAGCACCACCGTGATGGTCCCGGTGAGCAGGCAGTGCGCGGCGGTGATCAGCGGGTTGAACCGCAGGGCCGTCCACACGACCGTCAGGGTCAAGATGTAGGTGGCGGGGATCTCGGGGTTGCGCCAGAAGCCCACGAAGATGATGGCGGTCACGCCGGCGATGCCGAGCACGTGGGCCAGGTCGGACGCCGTCGGGCGGGAGACCCGGGGCTGCCCCCGCTCGCGGCGCTCGGCCAGCCAACCGCCGAGAAGCAGTCCGAAGAGCCCGATCGTGGCCATCGCGGAGGCCTGGCGTCCGAAGCGGGCGACCAGGAACCCCAGCTGGTCGGCGGGGTCGACCGCCGCCCCCACGAGGGTGCGCAGGACGGCGATGAAGGCAGCAGTGCCGATGACGCTGGCCAGCAGCCAGCCGAACTGGGGGAGCCGGGTGAACGACACCCGGCCACCGGTGCCCCAGATGCCGGGCACCAGCCGGCGGATCAGCCAGACGGCGACCAGTGTCTGGAGCACCACCGAGAGCGAGAGCAGCGTGCGGGTCACCCCGCCGTCGGTGAGGGCGACCACGGTCAGCGTGGAGACCGTGAGCAGGATCGCGTCGAGGCGCTGGGTCCTGCCGGTGCTGCTGGCCAGCCAGACCAGGGCGACGCCGGCGGCCGGCCACACCAGGCCGACGTTGCCGGGGCGCAGGATCGTCTCGCGACCGACCAGGCAGGCCACCACGTAGGCAGCGAGCCACAGGGAGGTCCTGGGCAGGGAGGTCCGGGGCAGGGCGGGCACACCCCCGGGTCGCGAACCTCCCCACCCCACGGCCGCCAGTATCCTCGGCAGGGGGGCCATTGCGCAGCAAATCCAACGGCCGGAAACAATGGAGCCATGACTCAGCAGCCTTTCTCCCGACCCGGTGCGGTCGATCTGTCCGGATTGCAGGGATCTGCCCCTGCTGGTTCCGCCGGGGCCGCCGCCGCCAGCTCGGCGTACGCCGTCCAGGTGACCGAGCAGAACTTCCAAGACGTGCTCGAGAGCTCGCGCAACGCGCCGGTGCTGCTCGCCTTCGAGAGCCCTGGGCGCTCGCCGGACAGCGTGCGGCTCGCCGCGGACCTGCAGTCGCTCTCCAACGACTTCGAGGGCCGGTTCCTGGTGGGCCGGGTCGACATCGACGCCGTGCCGCAGATCGCGCAGGCGATGCAGATCCCCTCGGTGCCCCTGGTGGTGCTGGTGGCGCAGGGCCGCCCGATGCCCCTGATCCAGGACGCGGTCTCCCTCGAGGAGCTGCGCCAGGCGATCACCCAGGTGCTCCAGCAGCTGACCGCCAGCGGCTTCACCGGCCGGCATCAGCCCCGTTCGGGTGCCGGCGAGGTCGACGAGGAGACCGGTGAGGAGCAGCTCGACCCGCGCTACGCGCCGGCCCAGGATGCGCTGGAGCGCGGGGACGTCGACGCCGCCGTCGCGGAGTACGAGAAGCTGGTCGCGGCCAACCCTGCCGACAGCGAGGCTGCCGCGGGGCTGGCCATGGCCCGTCTGCTCAAGCGCACCGAGGGCGTGGACCTCAACCAGGCGCGCGCTGCGGCCGCGGAGAGTCCCGACGACGTCGCGGCCCAGACCCTCGTGGCGGACCTCGACCTGCTCGGCGGACACGTCGACGACGCCTTCCGCCGGCTGGTCGAGCTGGTGCGCCGCACGACCGACGCGGACCGTGACGCCGCGCGCACCCACCTGATCGGCCTCTTCGGCGCCGTCGGCAACGAGGACCCGCGGGTGCAGCGCGCCAGGCGCGACCTCGCCTCCGCCCTGTTCTGACCCACCTGAACGGGGGAGCGGTCTAGTGCACGACGCACCGGCTCTTCACCTGGGCGGGTGCCGCGGCCTACCTTCGGCTCAGGCGACGAGGTCGAGGGGGAGCGTTCGTGGCAGGAAGCCGGCTCACCCACGTGGTCCGGCTCCTCTGCGTCGCGGGCCTCGCTGCGGCGTCGCTGGCGGTCGTCGGCATCGTGGGATCCCCACCTGCCGCGGCCGCCGCGACGCCAGGAACGCCCTGGACGTGGGGCCACAACGGGTATGGCCAACTGGGTAGCGGCACCACCACGAACCGGCTCTCGGCCGGGGCGGTCACGGGGCTCAGCGGGGTCGTCGACCTGCACGGGGGGCGCGAGCACGTGGTGGCGCTCAGGTCGGACGGGACCGTCTGGGTCTGGGGCAGCAACCAGTCCGGTCAGCTCGGCCTCGGGACCTCCGACAACGCCCTGGCGCCGACCCAGGTCTCCAGCCTCAGCGGTGTGGTGGCCGTGGAGACCGGCCACAACTACACCCTCGCGCTGAAGTCCGACGGGACCGTGTGGGCCAGCGGCCTGAACAGCGACGGCCAGCTCGGCGACGGCACCACCACCCTGCGGCGCAGCCCCGTGCGGGTGCAGGGGATCACCGACGCCGTCGCCATCGCCGGAGGGCGCGACATGTCCTACGCGATCCGGGCCAACGGGCAGCTGTGGGGCTGGGGGCGCAACGACGAGGGTCAGCTCGGCGACGGGACCACCACCCGGCGGCTGGCCCCGGTCCGCGTGGGGACGCTGACCAACGTGCAGGCGGTCGCCGGCGGGCGCGACCATGGGTTGGCGGTGCTCGCCGACGGCAGCGCGTGGGCGTGGGGGGAGAACGACTTCGGCCAGGTGGGGGACGGGACGGTCATCGACCGCACCTCGCCGGTGCGGGTGCTCTCCTCCGGCGTCACGGACGTGGCGGCCGGGGCCCACCACTCGCTGGCTCTGCGCTCCGACGGCACCGTGTCCTCCTGGGGGCGCAACTACCGCTCCGAGCTCGGCGACGGGACGAAGACCAACCGGACGCGGCCGGTGGAGGTGCTCGGGGTGAGCCAGGCGGCCACGCTCGGAGCGGGACGAGACACCGGTGTGGTGACGCTGACCGACGGCAGGGTGCAGGCCTGGGGGCACAACCTCTCCGGGCAGCTCGGCGACGGCACCACCACCGACCGCACCTCTGCGGTGCTCGTGCCGGGGGTGAGCAACGCGGTGAAGTCCGCAGGTGGTGGCTCGGAGTACTCCGTCGTGCTGGTCGGCGACGCACCCACGCCACCCCCGCCACCGCCCCCGCCGCCCACGTCGAACCAGGCGCCGGTGGCTCGGATCACGGGCAGCTGTGCCGACCTGGCATGCCCGTTGAGCGGCGCCACCTCGAGCGACCCGGACGGCTCGATCCTCGGCTATGCCTGGGACTTCGGTGACGGGACCACCGCCACCGGGCCTGCACCCGGTCACACCTACGCCGCCGCCGCCAGCTACCCGGTCCGGCTCACGGTCACCGACGACGAGGGTGCCACCGGCACGGCGACCATCCAGGTCACGGTCCAGGAGCCGGCGGCCGGGCAGGCTCCGAGCTTCCGGGGTGGTGCCTCCAGCGACGCCAACACCACCTCGGCGTCGGTGACGGTGCCCGCCTCGGTGGTGCTCGGTGATCAGCTGGTGCTGGTGGCGACCACGAACACGGTGGCCACCCATGCCACGCCGTCCGGCTGGACCCTGCTCGGCTCGGTGGTGGACGGCAACCAGCTGCGGTCCTCGGTCTACACGCGCACCGTGACCGCCGGGCTGGCCGGTTCGACGGTGCGGGTGGCGCTGGGTGCCTTCTCCAAGACGAGTCTGTCGCTGGTGGCCTACGCCGACGCCGGCCCGGTCAGCACGCTGGCCTCGACGGTGCAGGGCTCGGCGTCGGTGACGGTGCACCCGGCGCCCGCCGTGTCCGTGCCCCAGGAATCCTCGGCGGTGCTGCGCTACTGGGCCGACAAGAGCAGCACCGCGCGCAGCTGGACCACGCCGGATGGGCTGACCCGTCGTACCTCCACCTCGGGCAGTGGTGGCGGCCGTCTCTCCGCGGTCAGTGCCGACGTCACCGACGTCCCCGCCGGGACCGTTCCGGTGGTCACCGCCGTCTCCTCGGTCTCCTCGGACAAGGCCGTCGCCTGGACGGTCGTGGTCCCGCCGTCCCCGGCGACGTCGCCACCACCGCCGCCGCCACCACCACCCCCGCCGCCCCCGTCGAACCAGGCACCCGTCGCTCGGATCACGGGTGGGGCCTGCAGTGCGCTGACGTGCTCGTTCAGCGCGAGCACCTCGACCGACGACGGGACCATCACCGGCTACGACTGGGACTTCGGGCCCGGTGCGGCCGGCGGGTCCGGGCAGGCCGTGACGCACAGCTTCCCCGGCTCCGGAAGCTACCCGGTGTCGCTCACGGTCACCGACGATCAGGGGGTGAGCGACACCGACACCACCTCGGTCACGGTCCAGGAGCCGGCGGCCGGGCAGGCTCCGAGCTTCCGGGGTGGTGCCTCCAGCGACGCCAACACCACCTCGGCGTCGGTGACGGTGCCCGCCTCGGTGGTGCTCGGTGACCAGCTGGTGCTGGTGGCGACCACGAACACGGTGGCCACCCATGCCACGCCGTCCGGCTGGACCCTGCTCGGCTCGGTGGTGGACGGCAACCAGCTGCGGTCCTCGGTCTACACGCGCACCGTGACCGCCGGGCTGGCCGGTTCGACGGTGCGGGTGGCGCTGGGTGCCTTCTCCAAGACGAGTCTGTCGCTGGTGGCCTACGCCGACGCCGGCCCGGTCAGCACGCTGGCCTCGACGGTGCAGGGCTCGGCGTCGGTGACGGTGCACCCGGCGCCCGCCGTGGCCGTGCCCCAGGAATCCTCGGCGGTGCTGCGCTACTGGGCCGACAAGAGCAGCACCGCGCGCAGCTGGACCACGCCGGATGGGCTGACCCGTCGTACCTCCACCTCGGGCAGTGGTGGCGGCCGTCTCTCCGCGGTCAGTGCCGACGTCACCGACGTCCCCGCCGGGACCGTTCCGGTGGTCACCGCCGTCTCCTCGGTCTCCTCGGACAAGGCCGTCGCCTGGACGGTCGTGGTGCCCCCACGCGGCTAGCACGAGGTGGCACCCACTGCACGCGCCGGTGCGCCCACGCTCGGGCCCGCCACAGTGGTGGGACCATGGAGAGATGGACCGCCCCTCGGCGTCGCCCCCGGTCGGCCGGCTCTCCGGCCTCGGGCAGCTCTATGTCACGACCGTGGGCGCCGTGGCCTTCCTCTCCCTGGTCGCCGAGTCCGAGGCGTGGCACCTCGCGCTGATCGTGCTGGCGCTGCCGCTGAGCCTGCTGGCCCTGTGGGTGGGCTACTACAGCGGGCTGGCGGTGGGCCTGGCCACCGGTGCGCACACCGGCGAGCTCTCCTGGCCGGTCGTGGTCGTCTGGGTGGCGGTCTGGACGACGACCGCCTGGCTCAACGCGCAGGTCGCCCAGAAGGTGCGCCGCGTCGGCTGGCGAGCGGTCCCGGCGCGCCGCTTCGAGGAGGATCTCGAGGACTGAGGCCGCGGCTCAGTCCCAGGCCGGGAGCCCCCGACCGCTCTCGGTGTAGGCCGGGCCGGGCTCGGCGGAGAGGTTGCGCAGGGCGGCCTCGATGCGGCGGGCGGTGAAGTCGGCGCAGCGCTCCTGCACCTCGGCCATCGTGCAGAACGACGCGGAGCGGATCTCCCGCTCCTGGCGCACGATGCCCTCGACCACCTGCGGCTCGTGCACGCCACCGTCGAAGACCAGGCAGACGGCGTCGTCCCAACCACCCCAGGGCGGCAGCCAGTCGGTGAGGACCAGCGGACCCGCCTGGACCGTGAGGCCGAGCTCCTCGGTGACCTCGCGGGCCACGGCGACCTGGGGCGACTCGCTGACCTCGACGACCCCGCCGGGCAGGTCGAAGTCGCGCTTGTAGGTCAGCTGGCACAGCAGCACCCGGTCGTCGGTGGAGCGGATCAGCATCTGGCTGATCGCCCGCTTGCGGGGCAGGAAGGAGTTCAGCAGGGACCGGAAGCCCTCGGGGTCCTCCAGCGGGGTGTCGTGCGCGAGCCGGGCGTAGACGATGCGGTCGGACTTCTCCACCACCCCCCGTGCCACCCCTTCGCGGCGCAGGCCGGAGAAGGTGGCGATGCGCTGCGCCGCCTCGTCGTCGGGGTCGACGTGGGTCTCCACCCGGGTCGACCCGCCCTTGAAGGCCGTCTCCACGACCCGGCGCACCTCGTCGGCGCAGGCACGCAGCCCCTCCTCCTGCAGCGAGGCGGACCATGACACGCGCATCACCCCCGGGGCGAGGGGAGTCAGCTCGGCAGGCACGTCCTCACCCTAGCGAGGCGGCGAGGGCCGCTAGCGGCCCTGGCGGGTGAGCCAGAGGGTGCCGAGCGGGGGGACCCGAAGTGTCGCGGAGGCCGGCTGACCGCCGTACGGCGTGGAGTGCGCCGTGACGGTGCCCAGGTTCCCCACCCCCGAGCCGCCGTAGACCTCGGCGTCGGAGTTGATCACCTCGGTCCACTCGCCGGTGAACGGGAGTCCGAGCCGGTAGCCCTCGTGCGGCACGGCGGCGAAGTTGGCGACGCACACCAGCGGGGTGCCCCGCCCCGAGCCGGAGGACGGGTCCGCGGCCCAGCGGAGGAAGGCGACCGTGTTGCGCGAGGCGTCGTCGGCGCTGAGCCACTGGAACCCCTCGGGCGAGGTGTCCTGCGACCACAGCGCCGCGGTGTCGAGGTAGACGGAGTTGAGGTCGGTGACCAGCCGGCTCACGCCCCGGTGGCCGGGGTCCTCCAGCAGACTCCAGTCGAGCTCGCGCTGCTCGGCCCACTCGTTGTCCTGGGCGAACTCCTGACCCATGAACAGCAGCTGCTTGCCCGGGTGGGCCCACTGCCAGGACAAGAAGGCGCGGACGTTGGCCAGCTGCTGCCACCGGTCCCCGGGCATCTTGCGCAGCAGCGAGCCCTTGCCGTGCACCACCTCGTCGTGGCTGATCGGCAGGACGTAGTTCTCCGAGAAGGCGTAGACCATCGAGAAGGTGAGCTGGTGGTGGTGGTAGCCGCGGTGCACCGGATCCTTGGCCGCGTAGGTGAGGCTGTCGTGCATCCAGCCCATGTTCCACTTGAACCCGAAGCCGAGCCCGTCGGCGTCGGTGGGGCGGGTGACACCGGGCCACGAGGTGGACTCCTCGGCGATGGTGATGGCACCGGGGACGCGCCGGTAGACCGTGGCGTTGAGCTCCTGGAGGAACGCCACCGCCTCGAGGTTCTCCCGGCCGCCGTGCACGTTGGGCTGCCACTCGCCCTCCTCGCGCGAGTAGTCCAGGTAGAGCATCGAGGCGACCGCGTCGACCCGGATGCCGTCGACGTGGAACTCCTCGAGCCAGTACAGCGCGTTGGCCACCAGGAAGTTGCGCACCTCCTTGCGGCCGAAGTTGAAGACGTAGGTGCCCCAGTCGGGGTGCTCGCCGCGGCTGGGGTTGGGGTCCTCGTAGAGCGCGGTGCCGTCGAAGCGTGCGAGCGCGAACTCGTCCTTCGGGAAGTGGGCCGGCACCCAGTCGACGAGGACGCCGACACCGGCGTTGTGCAGGGCCTCCACCAGGCGGCGGAACCCGTCGGGGTCGCCGAAGCGCGATGTGGGCGCGTAGTAGGAGGTGACCTGGTAGCCCCACGAGCCTCCGAACGGATGCTCCATCACCGGCAGCAGCTCCACGTGGGTGAAGCCGGCCTCGACGACGTACGCCGTGAGGTGCTCGGCGAGCTCGTCGTAGCTGTAGGGCCCGGCACCCGGGTGCTTGCGCCACGAGCCGAGGTGCACCTCGTAGATCGACATCGGCTCCTGGTGCGGCTGGCCCTCGGCACGACGCGACATCCACTCCTCGTCGGTCCAGGTGTGGGTGCTCTCGAAGACCCGGGAGGCGGTGGCCGGCGGGATCTCGGCGTAGAAGGCCATCGGGTCCGCCTTGTCGCGCCACTGCCCGTCGGCCCCGCGGATGTGGAACTTGTAGCTCTCGCCGCTCCCGACGCCGGGGACGAACCCTTCCCAGACCCCGGAGCTGGCGACGGCAGCCAGCGGGTTGCGGCTGCCGTCCCAGCCGTTGAAGTCGCCGCGGACCTGCACCTCCTGGGCGTCGGGGGCCCACACGCGGAAGCTGGTCCCGCCGGGGACCACGTGGGCGCCCAGCACCTGCCAGAGCTGCTCGTGGCGACCCTCGTTGATCAGGTGCAGGTCGATCTCGCCGATCGTCGGCTCGTTCTTCTCCGTGGTGTTCATCGGTCAGCTCCGATTCGTTCGATGGCACCCAGCGGGATGTCCAGCCAGGTGGGGCGGTTGCGGGCCTCGTAGAGCACTTCGTAGACCGCCTTGTCGGCCTCGTAGGCCGCGACCAGGGCGTGCTCGTCCGGGGTCAGCGGCTCGCCGCCATCCTCGACGCGCCTCTCGAGGTAGCCGTCGAGGAAGGCGGCGCGGTTGCGCGCCACCCACTCGGTGGCCCGGTAGGTGATCTGGGGTCCCGGCTCGTCGTCGGAGCACAGGTCCTTGACGACCGACTGGGCGGCGTAGTCGAAGGAGCGCAGCATCCCGGCGACGTCGCGCCACGGGGAGTCGGGCAGCCGGCGGACCTGGAGCGGCTTGGCCGGCTCGCCCTCGAAGTCGACCAGCTTCCAGCCGCGCGAGGTCCGCAGCGTCTGCCCGAGATGCAGGTCGCCGTGCACGCGCTGGGCCTCGCCGGTGGCTGCGCCGATGCGCGCGAACACCCTGGCGAGGGGGTCGGCGAGCGGCGCCAGGGCGGGCACGGCGGTCGCGGTCGCGGCGAGCCGCTGGCGCATCGCCTCGGCCGTGGCCGCACCGTCGAGCGGCTCGGTGCCGAACTGCTCGCGCAGCAGCTCGTGCACCTCGCTGACCGCGACACCGAGCCGGTGGGCCTCGCCGGCGAAGTCGCCGCCGACCTCGTCGGCCCGCAGGTCTGCCTCGCCGAAGAGGTTGCGCGCACTCGCCAGGGCGAGCTCCCACCCGTCGCTCGCGGTCCGGAGGAACTGCTGGAGCATGGCCAGGTCGTCCTCGCCGGCCTCGACCCAGCCGTAGAGATGGGCGACGTGGGGGTTGTCGGCCTGGGTGAGGGCGCGGTGGATCTCGATGTCGGGGTTGCGTCCCGGGGTCACCTTGCGGAACACCTTCATCAGGCTGTCGTCGCCGAAGGCCACCGAGGAGTTGCTCTGCTCGCCCCGGAACAGCGTCGAGTGCGCGTCGGTGTCGAGCTCATGACCCGTCAGGCGGTGGAAGGTCACCCCGCCGTAGGGCTGGGGCGCGTCCGGTGAGGTCTGGGCGAAGGTGTGCAGGTAGACCGCCATCGCCTCGCGGTCGTGCACGGCGTCGTAGGTGTGCACGAGGCCGAGGTCGTCGTCCTGATGGGGGCCCAGGTAGGCGTGGGCGATGCGGTGCTGCTCCTCGGGGTAGTGCGAGAGCGGCATCTGGTAGCGCTCGGTGACCGGCTCCAGCGACAGTGATCCTGCCTGCGCCGCCTCCCCGGTCTCGCCGCCGTAGACCACGGTGACGAGGTCGATGGTGACGGTCGGGGGGCCTGGCAGGGTGCCGACCCGCGTCACGTCCACGACGTCGTGCTCCCGGCCCTTGCCGGCGAACCAGCGGGCCTCCGCGAGGTAGGCCGTCATCTGCGGGTGCTGGCTCATTCCTCGGCCTCCGGTTCCTCGACCGGCGGGGCGGGCAGCCGGATCCAGTAGAAGCCGTGACCGCCCAGGGTGAGCAGGTAGGGGAGCTCTCCGATCTGGGGGAAGCGCACCCCGCCGATCAGCTCGACCGGCCGCACGCCCTCCCAGCGCCGCAGGTCCAGCTCCACCGGCTGGGGGAACCGGCTCAGGTTGTTCACGCACAGCACCGTGTCGGTGCGCCCGTCCTCGTCGGTGTGCTCCCGGACGTAGGAGAGGACCGAGGGGTTGGACCCACCGAGGTCGTAGAACTCGCCGAGCCCGAAGGAGGAGTGCTGCTTGCGGGCCTGGATCATCCGCCGCGTCCAGTGCAGCAGGGAGGAGGAGTTGTCCAGCTCGGTCTCGACATTGACTCGCTGGTACCCGAAAACCGGGTCCTGGACCGGGGGCAGGTGCAGCTTCCCCGGGGTGGCGATGGAGAAGCCGGCGTTGCGGTCCGGTGTCCAGTGCATCGGGGTGCGCACGCCGTCACGGTCACCGAGCCAGATGTTGTCGCCCATGCCGATCTCGTCGCCGTAGTAGAGCACCGGGGAGCCGGGCAGGGAGAGCAGCAGGGCGGTGAACAGCTCCATCTGGTTCGTGTCGTTGTCCAGCAACGGTGCCAGCCGGCGCCGGATGCCGATGTTGGCCTTCATGCGGGGGTCCTTGGCGTACTCGTCCCACATGTAGTCGCGGTCCTCGTGGGTCACCATCTCGAGGGTCAGCTCGTCGTGGTTGCGCAAGAAGATGCCCCACTGGCACCCGTCGGGGATGCGGGGGGTCTGCTCGAGGATCTCGGAGATCGGGAAGCGGTTCTCCCGGCGCACGGCCATGAAGATGCGTGGCATCACCGGGAAGTGGAAGCACATGTGGCACTCGTCGCCCGGGGAGAGGTACTCCCCGGACTCGGGGTCGCGCTTGCCGCCGAAGTAGTCCACGACGTCGGCCGGCCACTGGTTCGCCTCGGCGAGCAGCACCCGCCCGGGGTAGTTCTCGTCGACGTAGCGGCGCACCCGGCGCAGCGCCTCGTGGGTCTCGGGCAGGTTCTCACCGTCGGTTCCCGGCCGCTCGTAGAGGTAGGGCACGGCGTCGAGACGGAAGCCGTCCAGGCCCATGTCGAGCCAGAACGCCATCGCCTCCAGCATCGCCTCCAGCACCTTGGGGTTGTCGAAGTTGAGGTCGGGCTGGTGGGAGAAGAAGCGGTGCCAGTAGTACTGCTGGCGCACCGGGTCCCAGGTCCAGTTGGAGGGCTCGGTGTCGACGAAGATGATCCGCGCCTCGGAGTAGAGCTCGTCGGTGTCGGACCACACGTAGAAGTCGCCGTAGGGACCGTCGGGGTCCTCGCGGCTGGACTGGAACCACGGGTGCTGGTCGCTGGTGTGGTTCATGACGAAGTCGATGATCACGCGGATGTCGCGCTTGTGGGCCTCGTCGAGGAAGTGGTGGAAGTCCTCCACCGTGCCCGCCTCGGGCAGGATGTTGGTGTAGTCCGCGACGTCGTAGCCACCGTCACGCAGGGGGGAGGAGAAGAACGGCGGCACCCACAGGCAGTCCACGCCCAGCCAGTGCAGGTAGTCCAGCTTCTCGGTCAGCCCGCGGAAGTCGCCGACCCCGTCGCCGTTGGAGTCCTTGAAGGAGCGCACCAGGACCTCGTAGAAGACCGCGGTCTTGAACCAGTCCGGCTGGTCGAAGTGCGCCGCGGTCCGGTCGCCGGAGGTGCTGGGGAAGGCGCCGCTGTCACCGTGGTGGTGCTCGACCTCGGTCTCGTCGCCGGCCGGCGTCGTCGCGCTCACCCGAGCCTCCTCACGCCGAGCACGTGCGCCGGCTCGTGGTAGGGGTCGAGGTGCACGTAGTTGTGCGCCCCCCACTGCCAGTCCGCTCCGGTGATCTCGTCGTGCACGGCGAAGGTGTCCTCCCAGTCGAGTCCGATGGCGGGCAGGTCCAGGTGGACCGTCGTGGTGCGCGGTGCGTGCGGGTCGACGTTGAGCACCACGATGACGGTGTCGCCGGGTCCACCGCCGGGGCGCTGCGAGGGTGGCAGGTGCTTGGTGAAGACCAGCACCGCGTCGTCGTCGCTGGAGTGGATGGTGACGTTGCGCAGCTGCTGGAGCGCGGGGTGGGCCCGACGGATCTCGTTGAGCCGGGTCAGGTACGGCGCCAGCGTCTGGCCGCTGCGCGCAGCCCCGTCCCAGTCGCGCAGCTTGAGCTGGTACTTCTCCGAGTCGAGATACTCCTCGCTGCCCGGCTTGACCGCGAGGTGCTCGAAGAGCTCGAACCCGGCATAGACGCCCCAGCTCGGGGATCCCGTGGCGGCCGCGACCGCCCTGATCTTGAAGGCCGGCGGGCCGCCGTACTGCAAGAAGGCGTGCAGGATGTCGGGGGTGTTGACGAAGAAGTTGGGCCGCAGCACGTGCCCGGTCTCCCGGGAGACCTCGTGGAGGTAGGTCTCCAGCTCGGTGCGGGTGTTGCGCCAGGTGAAGTAGGTGTAGCTCTGGTGGAAGCCCACCGTCGCCAGCGCCTGCATCATCGGGGGCTTGGTGAAGGCCTCGGAGAGGAACAGCACGTCCGGGTCGGTGGCGCGGACACGGCCGAGCAGCCACTCCCAGTAGGCGACCGGCTTGGTGTGCGGGTTGTCGACGCGGAAGATCCGCACCCCGTGCGACATCCACAGCCGCAGGATCCGCTCGGTCTCGGCGTAGATCCCGGCCGGGTCGTTGTCGAAGTTGATCGGGTAGATGTCCTGGTACTTCTTCGGCGGGTTCTCGGCGTAGGCGATGCTGCCGTCGGCACGGGTGGTGAACCACTCCGGGTGCTCGGTGGCCCAGGGATGGTCCGGAGCAGCCTGGAGTGCGAAGTCGAGCGCCACCTCCAGCCCGACGCGGTGTGCCTCCGCGACGAAGGCGTCGAAGTCCTCGAAGGTGCCGAGGTCGGGGTGGATCGCGTCGTGCCCGCCGTGCCTGCTGCCGATGGCCCAGGGGGATCCGACGTCGTCCGGCGCCGGGCTGAGCGTGTTGTTCGCACCCTTGCGGTTGACCTCGCCGATGGGGTGGATCGGGGGCAGGTAGATCACGTCGAAGCCCATGTCGGCCACTGCCTCGAGACGCTTGGCGGCACTCCGCAGGGTGCCGCTGACCGCCGCGCCGGACTTCGTGTCCAGATGCGCCCCCTCGGACCGGGGGAAGAACTCATACCAGCTGGAGAACAGCGCCCGCTGCCGGTCCACGAAGAACCGGTAGGGCCCCTCGACGGTGAGCAGGTCGCGCAACGGGAAGGCCGCGAACACCGCGGCGAGCTCGGCGGACTCGGCAGCAGCCAGGCGCGCCTCCACCGGCCGCCCGGTGTCGGCCAGCGCCGTGGTGGCGTCCTTCACGGCATCCTGCTGCGGCTTCTCCAGTCCCCGGCCCCGGTGGTCCTGGCTGCTCGCGACCCGGTCGAGCAGCCGGACGCCCTCGGTGAACATCAGCTCGACGTCCACGCCGGCACGGATCTTGATGCCCGCGTCGTGCAACCAGGTGGCGATCGGGTCGCTCCACGACTGGACCTCGAAGGACCAGGCACCCTCCCGGTCCGGGCACACGGTGGCGGCCATGCGGGAGACCTGGCCCGCCACCTCGTGCATCCGCACCGGTGACCGGGGCACGCCCTCGGGGTCGGTCAGCACCACCTCGGCGCCGAGCTGGTCGTGACCCTCCCGGAACACCAGTGCGGTGACGTCGAAGAACTCCCCGACGACGGCCTTGGCCGGGTGTCGTGCGAGGTCGACGACAGGCGTCACGTCCATCACGGGAATGCGTCCGACCATGCTCCACACACTTGCGAAGTCCGGGCGTTCACGCAAACGACCGACCGCGCATCCGGGGTAGGTTGGATCGATCCAACGCTTCTGGGCTAGCGTGCTCCCGTGCGAGCCATCCGACGATTCACCGTCCGCCCCGTCCTGCCCGAGCCGCTGCGCCTCCTGGGGCACCTGGCGACGAACCTGCGCTGGTCGTGGCACCCCGAGACCCAGGACGTCTTCGCGGCCATCGACCCCGCACTGTGGCAGGCGAGCGGCCTGGACCCGGTCAAGACCCTCGGGGCCGTCTCGACCGAGCGCCTCGAGGAGCTCGCCACCGACCGGCGGTTCCTGCGCAGGCTCGAGCTGGCCCACGCCGACCTCGAGCAGTACCTCACCGGCGAGCGCTGGTTCCAGCGCAAGGCCGGCACGGACGCGCCGCGGGCGATCGCCTACTTCTCCCCGGAGTACGGCATCACCTCGGTGCTGCCGCAGTACTCCGGGGGGCTGGGCATCCTCGCCGGCGACCACCTCAAGACGGCCAGCGACCTCGGCGTCCCGCTGATCGGGGTGGGACTGCTCTACCAGCACGGCTACTTCCGTCAGCAGTTCTCGGGGGAAGGGTGGCAGCAGGAGACCTACCCGGTGCTGGACCCCGACGGACTGCCGATCACGCTCCTGCGCGAGCACGACGGAACCCCCACGGAGGTCCGGCTCACGGTGCCCGGCGACGAGGAGCTGGCCGCCCGCGTCTTCGTCGCGCAGGTCGGGCGGGTGCCGTTGCTGCTGCTCGACACCGACGTGGAGGACAACCCGCTCCCGCTGCGCGAGGTCACCGACCGGCTCTACGGCGGCACCTCGGAGCACCGCCTGCTGCAGGAGCTGCTGCTGGGCGTCGGCGGCGTCCGCGCCGTGCGCGCGTTCACCCGGCTCACCGGTCACGCCGAGCCCGAGGTCTTCCACACCAACGAGGGTCACGCCGGGTTCCTGGGGCTGGAGCGGATCCGCGAGCTCACCGTCGGCGAGGGCGGTCCCGGCCTCGACTTCGACACCGCCCTGGAGGTGACCCGGGCCGGCACGGTGTTCACCACGCACACCCCCGTGCCGGCCGGCATCGACCGGTTCCCGCGCGAGCTCGTCGAGCAGTACTTCGGCCCCCACAGCGCCGTGGCCGGTGTGCCCACAGACCGGATCCTGCGCCTCGGTGCGGAGAACTACGCCGGTGGGGACCTCGGCGTGTTCAACATGGCCGTCATGGGCTTCCGCCTGTCCCAGCGCGCCAACGGCGTCTCGCTGCTGCACGGGCAGGTCAGTCGCGGGATGTTCCACGGACTCTGGCCGGCCTTCGACGAGGCCGAGGTGCCGATCACCTCGATCACCAACGGCGTGCACGCCCCGACCTGGGTGGCTCGCGAGGTCTTCGAGCTGGCGAGCAAGCAGGGCGCCGACACCGACTCCGACGCCGCCGACGTGTGGGACGCGGTGGACAAGGTGCCGTCCGCGGACCTGTGGACGACCAAGCGGGAGCTGCGCCAGCGACTGGTCGAGGACGCGCGCGGACGGCTGCGCAAGTCCTGCCTCAAGCGAGGTGCCGCACCGGCCGAGCTCGGCTGGACCGAGACGGCGCTCGACCCGGACGTGCTCACCATCGGGTTCGCCCGCCGGGCGGCGTCGTACAAGCGGCTCACCTTGATGCTGCGGGACCCCGAGCGCCTCAAGCGGCTGCTGCTGCACCCCGAGCGCCCCGTGCAGCTGGTGATGGCCGGCAAGGCCCACCCCGCCGACGACGGCGGCAAGAAGCTGATCCAGGCCATCGTGCAGCTGGCCGACGACCCCGAGGTGCGGCACCGCATCGCCTACCTGCCCAACTACGACATCGCGATGGCCCAGCCGCTCTACCCCGGCTGCGACGTGTGGCTGAACAACCCGCTGCGGCCCTACGAGGCCTGCGGCACCTCCGGGATGAAGGCCGCGCTGAACGGCGGCCTGAACCTCTCCATCCTCGACGGCTGGTGGGACGAGTGGTACGACGGCGACAACGGCTGGGCGATCCCGTCGGCCGACGGGATCGAGGACCCCGACAAGCGGGACGACCTCGAGGCCAACGCCCTCTACGACCTGCTCGAGAAGGACGTCGCGCCGCGGTTCTACGACCTCGACGCGGAGGGCGTGCCCACCCGCTGGATCGAGATGGTCCGGCACACGTTGAAGTCGCTGGGCCCCAAGGTGCTCTCCACCCGGATGGTGCGCGAGTACGTCGACCGGCTCTACACCCCCGCCGCGGTGGCGTCTCGATCGATGAACAGCTCCTACCAGGGCGCCGCCGAGCTCGCCGCCTGGAAGGCGCGTGTCCTCGGGGGCTGGTCCGGGGTGCGCGTCGACCACGTCGAGACCGAGGGGCTCTCCGACGCCCCCGAGCTCGGGGGTGGGATGGACCTGCGCGTGTTCGTCTCCCTCGGGTCCCTGGACCCCGGCGACGTCGAGGTCCAGGTGGTGCACGGTCGGGTCAAGGGCGAGGACCACCTCGTCGACACGACCGCCATGCCGCTGAGGCTCGCCGAGACCTACGAGGGCGGTCGGCACCGTTTCGACGGCCACCTCCAGCTCTCCCGGGCCGGCTCCTTCGGCTACACCGTCCGCGTCCTCCCTCTCAACCCCCACCTCGCCTCACCCGCGGAGCTGGGGTTGGTGGCGCTGGCGTAGGGGCCCGCGACTCGGCCTCAGGTCTCCTGCAGCAGCACCAGGGACCGGGCCGAGATCGTCAACGTCTGGCCGGCCAGGACCGACCGGCCAGTCGGGTTCTCCGGATCGGTGGAGAGCACGACCACGCCCTCCTGGACCCACTGGTTCAACGGCAGCGTCGCCTTGGCGTCGTGGGGGGAGGCGTTCAGCCACAGCTTGAAGCTGGCGTCGCGCTGCTGCTCACCGCGGGGGCCGGGGGAGCGCAGCGGGGCGCCGGAGACGAACATGCCGATCACCCGCAGGGTCGGGTCCTGCCAGTCGTCGCCGGTCATCTCGCGCCCCTCGGGGTGGATCCACGCGAGGTCCTTGGGCCCGCCGGCGATCGCGGGGCGACCCTCGAACCAGTGGCGCTGACGCAGGGCCGGGTGCTCGCGACGGATCCGCAGCGCCGCCCGGGTGATCTCGAAGACGTCCAGCCAGGCGTCGTCGGCCCGCCAGTCGACCCAGGAGAGCTCGTTGTCCTGGGAGTAGGGGTTGTTGTTGCCGCGCTGGGTGCGGCCCCGCTCGTCGCCTGCGGTGATCATCGGGACCCCGGCCGAGAGACACAGCGTGGCGACCAGGTTGGCCGCCTGCCGGTGCCGCAGCGCGAGCACCTCCGGGTCGTGCGTCTCGCCCTCGACACCGCAGTTCCAGGACCGGTTGTCCTCGGTGCCGTCCCGGTTGCCCTCACCGTTGTCCTCGTTGTGCTTGGTCTCGTAGGAGACCAGGTCGCGCAGGGTGAAGCCGTCGTGGGCGGTGACGAAGTTGATCGAGGCGTACGGCGACCGGCCGTCGTCGAGGTAGAGGTCGGAGGAGCCCGCGAGCCGGGTCGCCACGTTGCGCACGCCGTCGGACTCCGAGCGCCAGAAGTCCCGCATCGTGTCGCGGTACTGGTCGTTCCACTCCACCCACGGTGGCGGGAACTCGCCGACGCGATAGCCCTCCATCGAGAGGTCCCACGGCTCGGCGATCAGCTTGACGTGCCGCAGCACCGGGTCCTGACCGATCGTGGTGAGCAGGTGGCCGGCCATGTCGACGTCGTGGCCCGTGCGGGTGAGCGCCGACATCAGGTCGAAGCGGAACCCGTCGACGTGCATCTCGGTGACCCAGTAGCGCAACGAGTCGAGGATCAGCCGCAGCACCATCGGGTTCTCGGCGTTGACGGTGTTGCCGCAGCCGGTGACGTCCCAGTAGGTGTCGGGCTCCCGCGCATCGCCGGGGGCGGGCGAGACGCGCTTGTAGCACCCGAGGTCGTCCAGCCCCCGGAAGCTCAGGGTGGGGCCGTCCACCCCCGCCTCGGCGGTGTGGTTGTAGACCACGTCGAGGTAGACCTCGATGCCGGCAGCGTGGAAGTCCTTCACCATCTGCTTGAACTCGCGGACCTGCTGGCCGCGGTCCCCGGAGGAGGAGTAGGCCCCGTGCGGGGCGAAGAACCCGATCGAGTTGTAGCCCCAGTAGTTGCTCAGTCCCAGTCCGGCGAGCGCCGGCTCGGAGACGAACTGGTGCACCGGGAGCAGCTCGACGGCGCTCACGCCGAGGTCGCGCAGGTAGTCGGTCACCACGTGGTGACCCAGGCCCGCATAGGTCCCGCGCAGCTCTGCGGGGATCCGGTCGTGCAGCTGGGTGAAGCCCCGGACGTGCAGCTCATAGATCGCGGTGTCGTGCCAGCGGGTCCCGATCCTGCGGTCCGCGCCCCAGTCGAAGTCCTCGTCGTGGACCACCACGCTGCGCCCGACGTAGGGCGCGGAGTCGCGTTCGTCGCGCACGTGCGGGTGCACGGTCGCCACGAGGTCCTCGTCGGCGGCGAAGCCGAAGATCGCGGGGTGGGTGACGAACTCCCCGCTGACGGCGCGGGCGTAGGGGTCGAGCAGCAGCTTGTGCGGGTTGAAGCGCAGCCCCTGCTCGGGGCGCCACGGCCCGTCGGCACGGAACCCGTAGCGCTGCCCTGGCTGGAGTCCGGGCAGCGCCCCGTGCCAGATCCCGAGGCTCTGCTCGGTCAGGGGGTGGCGCGTCTCGTGGTCGTCCTCGTCGAAGAGACAGACCCACACCGCACTGGCCTCGGGCGCGTGCACGGCGAAGTTGGTCGACTCCACGCTCCACGTCGCGCCGAGCGGCCCGTGGCTGCCCGGCCAGACCGGCATCCGCTCGTCGGCGCTCGACCACTCTCCTGGAGTCACGCGCCCGATTATGGCCGCAGCGCAGGCAGGCGCGTCGGGGTACGACGAATTGGGCGTCTCGGGCATCGGTGCCGTTCCTGAAACCCCGCACGGTATGAATGGGGCGACACACTGGTCATGCGGGCGTCCGGTCCGCGTGCCAGCCGCCACCGGGCCCGTGGTGCACGGCCCGGAGTGAGAGGAGCTCAGTGATGCCGGATCCCGATCCCGCAGCAGCCGGGGAGTTCGTCCGCCTGGAGGTCGCCGACGGCGTGGGGACGATCCGCCTGGACCGCCCCAAGATGAACGCCCTCAACGCGCAGATGCAGGAGGAGATCCGGGCGGCCGCGGCGCAGGCCACCGCTCGCGACGACGTCTCCTCCGTGGTGATCTACGGCGGCGAGAGGGTCTTCGCCGCGGGCGCGGACGTCAAGGAGATGGCCGACATGTCCTACACCGACATGGTCAAGCGCTCCTCAGGGCTCACCACCGCCTTCGGCTCGGTGGCCCGGATCCCCAAGCCGGTCGTGGCGGCGGTCAACGGCTACGCGCTGGGCGGGGGCTGCGAGCTGGCGCTGTGTGCGGACCTGCGGATCGCGGCGGAGGACGCCACCCTGGGCCAGCCGGAGATCCAGCTCGGCATCATCCCCGGGGCGGGCGGCACCCAGCGGCTCAGCCGACTGGTCGGGCCGAGCCGAGCCAAGGACCTGATCTTCACCGGGCGCTTCGTGGAGGCCGGCGAGGCGCTCGCGATCGGGCTGGTCGACCGGGTCGTGCCCGCGGGGGAGGTCTACGACGAGGCGGTGAGATGGGCCTCCCAGTTCACCGGGGCTGCGACGTACGCTGTGCGCGCGGCGAAGGAGGCGATCGACCGCGGGCTCGAGGTGGACCTCGAGACCGGCTTGGAGATCGAGCGCCAGCAGTTCGCCGCGCTGTTCGCCACCCGGGACCGCAGCATCGGGATGGACTCCTTCGTCCAGCACGGCCCGGGAAAGGCCAGGTTCGAGGGGCGCTGACCCGCAGGACCGCACCGCCCACCACCAGGCCCGAGGAGCCCAGATGTCGCCCAGAGTGCGCACCGACGAGAGCAACGACGAGAGCAGGCGCCGCCACGAGATGAAGGTCAACGGGATCCGCGCCGGGCTGGCCCGCGCCGTCCGGATCGTCTTCGGGGTGCTCGCTGCCGTCCTCGCCCTGGGGGCCCTGCTCGTGGTGCTGCGCGACAACATCAACGAGGACAACGCGATCGTCAAGCTGATCACGGACGTGGCCGACGCCATCTCCGGGCCGTTCAGTCGCGGCGACGGCATCTTCGACTTCACCGGGAAGAACGCCGAGTCCAAGAACGCTCTGCTCAACTGGGGGATCGCAGCGATCGTCTACCTGGTGATCGGCCGCTTCCTGGCCAACGCCCTGGCGCCCAAGAGCGTGCGCTGAGGGGCACGCGAGACCGCGCCGAGGCGGTCGTTCATGCTGTGACTGAGCACACCCGCCGCCGGTGTTTCTGAGCAAGTGACTCGGCGGTAACCTCACCTCGGGGTCAACCCATTCGTCTCTTGAGTTCAGGAGGGGCCCACCCAGGGCCGAAATCATTCATGAACATTGTCGTCTGTGTGAAGTACGTACCGGACGCGACTGCCGACCGGCAGTTCGAGTCCGACAACACCGTGGACCGCGTCGGCGTGCCCGGCCTGCTCTCCGAGCTCGACGAGTACGCCGTGGAGCAGGCCCTGCAGCTCAAGGAGAAGGCCGCCGCGGGCGATGGGAGCGACGAGGTCCAGGTGACCGCGTTGACCATCGGCCCCGAGGACGCCGCCGAGGCCCTGAAGAAGGCGCTGCAGATGGGTGCCGACAAGGGGATCCACGTCACCGATGAGGCGGTCGCCGGGTCGGACGCGCTGGCCACCTCGCAGGTGCTGGCCGCGGCCGTGACCAAGATCGGTGAGGAGTCCCCGGTCGACGTGGTCATGTGCGGCATGTCCTCGACCGACGGCAGCATGGCGGTGGTGCCGGCGATGCTGGCCGAGCGCCTCGACCTGCCGCAGGTCACCCTCGGGTCGGTGATCGAGAGCCAGGGTTCGGGAGACTCTTGGGAGTTCCGGATCAAGCGCGACGGCGACACCGCGACCGAGGTGATCGGTGCGACCGCACCGCTGGTGCTCTCGGTGACCGACCAGTCCGGTGAGGCGCGCTACCCCTCGTTCAAGGGCATCATGGCCGCGAAGAAGAAGCCGCTGGACACCTGGTCGCTCGGCGACCTGGGCGTCGACGCCGGTGCGGTCGGCCTGGACGCAGCGTGGACGCAGGTCGAGGGCGCCGAGGAGCGTCCGCCGCGCACGCAGGGTGAGGTCGTCACCGACGAGGACGGCTCGGGCGCCACCGCGCTGGTCGAGTTCCTCGCGTCCAAGAAGTTCATCTGAGCGGCACAGGAGTCTGAGCACACATGTCTGAAGTTCTGGTACTCGTCGACCACGTCGACGGCAAGGTCCGCAAGCCCACCTACGAGCTGCTCACCCTCGCCAAGCGCCTGGGCGAGCCCTCGGCGGTCTTCATCGGCAGCGCCGACGCGGCCGACGACGTGGTCGAGGCGGTGAAGAAGTACGGCGCCGAGAAGGTCTACGTCGTCGACGACACCGAGATCAAGGGCTACCTGGTGGCACCGAAGGCGGAGGCGCTCGAGCAGCTGGCGGGCAAGACCTCCCCTGCCGCGGTGCTGATCCCCTCCACCGGCGAGGGCAAGGAGATCGGTGCCCGGCTGGCGATCAAGCTCGGCTCGGGCCTGATCACCGACGCGGTCGACGTGGAGGAGGGCCCGGTCACCACCCAGTCGGTGTTCGCCGGCAACTTCACGGTGCGGGCCAAGGTCACCCACGGCACCCCGATCATCACGGTGAAGCCCAACTCGGCGGCCCCGGAGGAGTCCGCGGGTGCCGGCGCGAAGGAGGAGTTCGCCGCGTCGGTCTCCGACTCGGCGAAGAAGGCGAAGATCGTGGCCTCCCAGCCGCGCAAGGCCTCCGGCCGTCCCGAGCTGACCGAGGCCGCCATCGTGGTCTCCGGTGGTCGTGGCACCGGCGGCAACTTCGAGGAGGTCGAGGGGCTCGCCGACTCCCTGGGTGCGGCGGTGGGTGCTTCCCGCGCCGCAGTGGACTCGGGCTGGAAGCCGCACGCCTTCCAGATCGGCCAGACCGGCAAGACGGTCTCCCCGCAGCTCTACGTCGCCAACGGCATCTCCGGTGCGATCCAGCACCGGGCCGGCATGCAGACCTCGAAGACGATCGTCGCGGTGAACAAGGACGAGGAGGCGCCGATCTTCGAGCTCGTCGACTTCGGGGTGGTCGGGGACCTGCACACGGTCCTGCCGGCCGCCACCGAGGAGATCACCAAGCGCAAGGGCTGAGCCGGTTCCGCGAGGAGCCGGTGCCGTGAGGCGGCCGGCCAGGTACGTCGGGACGTCGGTCGTCCTGGTCCTCCTGGCCGGCTCCGCCGCCCTCACCCTGGCCCGGGTGCTCGGCTCCGACGGGTTCTGGTGGGTGCTCCTCGCCGCCCTCGTCCCGTGGGCGACGCTCGGCTACCTGGCCTCGCTGCTGCTCCTCGGCCTGCTCCTGTGGCGGCTGCCGTGGGGGCCGGCCCGCACGGCGGTGCTCGTGCTCGCGTCGGTGAGTCTGCTCGGGTTCGGTGCCCACGTGGCGTGGCTGGCTCCGGCGTACCTCGGACCGCACGCGCACGGCCGGGCGGACCTCACCGTGCTGGAGCTGAACCTGCGGCTGGGCCAGGCCGACGCGGGGCAGCTGGCTGCGCTGGTGGAGGAGGAGGGCCCCGACCTGGTGGTCCTCGCCGAGACCACCCCTGACGCCCTGGCCGACCTGGAGGCCACGGGAGCCGTCGGCCCGGGCAGCCCGCTGCCGCACAGGGGTGGACGAGCGCTGCCGGGCAAGGCGGGGACCGTGGTGCTCTCCCGCTACGCCCTGTCCCGCCAGACGCGGCTGGCGGTGCCCACCGGGGCCTACCTGATGCGGGTGCACGCACCGCGGCCGTTCTGGCTCACCGCCTTCCACGCCGACCAGCCTCTGGTGGACGTGGGTCGGTGGCGCGACGACCTGGCGAGGCTGGCCCGCAGCCAGCAGGGCCTCGAGGGCCCCCGGATGGTGGTCGGCGACTTCAACGCGACCCTCGACCACAGCCGCCTGCGGCGGGTCCTGGGCACCGGGCTGCACGACGCGGCCCAGGAGGCGAACTCGGGCCCTGAGCCCACCTGGCCCGCCCCACGCTGGATGCGCGTGCTGTGGGTGCGGCCGCCGTTCGGGCTCGTCTCCATCGACCACGTGCTGCTCAGCCCCGGATTCTCGGCCATCTCCACCGGGACCCGCAAGGTCGCCGACACCGACCACCTCGCGGTGGTGGCCCGTCTCTCCGGGCGGTGAGTCGCCGGATCGCGCTCAGAGCCAGCCGGTGCGGTGTGCCGCGGCGACGGCCTCGAGCTGGGAGCCGACCCCGAGCTTGGTGAGCACCGCGCGGACCTGGCTGCGCACGGTGGCCTCGGAGACGTAGGACGTGGCGGAGATGGCTGCGACCGACTGGCCGGCGGCGAGGCCACGCAGCACGTGGGACTCCCGGACGGAGAGCCGTTCGAAGGGCGCCAGCGAGGTCCCACGGGCGCGTCGCCGGGCTCGCGCCTCGTCGAGCAGGCGGCGGCGTTCGGCGGCGTCCATCACGGCCTCGCCGCGAGCGGCCGCGACGGCCGTGGCCAGGAGGCGCTCGAAGGGCACGGACTTGTGCACGAGACCTACGGCTCCGAGCTCGAGGGCGAGGGCGGTCCGCTCCGGGTCGACCGAGGCGGAGCAGACCAGCACGCGGCAGCCCGCTTCCACGAACGGCACCACCAGGTCGGCACCGTCACCGATGTTGCCGCCGAGGTCGAGATCGAGCAGGACCAGGTCGGGCTGGTCCTGGCGGACCTGACGCACCAGCGCCTCCGGGTCCTGGAGCGACGCCACGGTGCAGACGACTCCTTCCAGGTGCAGGGCCATCGAGAGCGACTCCGCGAGCAGCTGGTGGTCATCGACGATGACGGCGCGCAGGGGGCCCGAGGGTCTGGGCCCGGCAGCCGCAGGTGACGTCGGGTCGGCTGTGATGGTCATCGGAGCACCTCCTGGGCTCAGTGGACGGACAGGGGGATCGGGGTGGGACGCGGGTCCGCGTCGACGTCGGTGGAGCGCTGGGCCGGGACCCGTACCGGCACCCGAACTGGGAGCCGGATGGGCTGGACCTGTCCGGCCGGCGCCTTCACGGCGGAGGGCAGGGTGAGCACGAAGCTCGCGCCGGGGCCACCCTCACCCAGCACGAGGTCGCCCCCCTGCTCGCGCATCAGCTCGCGGGCGGCGTAGAGCCCCAGGCCGGAACCGGCGCTGGCGGCCCCGCGGCAGCCGCGATCGAAGACCCGGGCGGGGTCGACCTGGCGCAGCCCGGGGCCGTCGTCGCGGTAGGTGACGGTGACCCGGTCGGCCCCGGTGGTGACCCGGATCTCCACGTTGCTGCCCGGCGCGTGAGTCGCTGCGTTGATCAGCAGGTGCTTCACGACCGCGGCGAGGTCCTCCGCGCGGCCGGTCGCGAGCGCTGCCGGGGCGTGCACCCGCACGGGCCCGCCGAGAGCGCGGGCGCAGTCGCCGACCTGCCGAACGACCTCGCCGGCGTCGAAGGAGGAGCACCGTTGGGCGGAGCTTCTTGTCAGGAGGTGCTCGAGGTGGGTGATCTCCTGTGCCGCAGCCGAACGGAGTCGGTCGGCGGCACCGGGGTCGGTGCGTGTGTCGGAGAGGATCGACATGGCGGCGCGCAGTCCGGCCACGGCGTTGCGAGCGTCGTGGGTGAGCTGCTCGCGCCAGACGGCGAGCGTCTCGGCCTCGCCGCTCTTCTGGTCCAGTGCCGCGGAGAGGGAGCTGAGCTCGGCCTCGTCCTCCATGACGGCGCGGTCGAGGTCCATCAGGGCGGCCCGCGCGGACAGCGCTGCGACGGAGGCGCCCACCAGGACGCCTGCGAAGGTGTCGCTGTCGATGGGGCCGAGGCCCAGACCGCACAGCGTCTCGGCCACGGCCATGCCGACGTAGAGCGGAGCCGCTCGGCCCGCCCAGGCAACCTCGCCGCTGCGCATGCCGACCCGAAAGGCGACCCAGAGCCAGCCCGTGGTGAGCAGGGCGGCGAGGATCCTGGGCTGCACGAAGATGCTGTTGCTGACCCCGGGACTGAGGCTGGCCACGGTGAGCACGACCAGGAAGAAGGACGTCACCACCAGGAAGAGTCGGCGCAGGAGCCGAGCCGGGCTCGGGCTGCGCGTCGTCTCGGGGGACCGCAGGGCCCGCAGGATCAACGCCATCGCCACGAAGGAGCCCACGCACCTGGTGCTGGCGCCGATGAAGGCGGCGCTCTGCGGTGAGGACCCGAACAACCGGGCGACCCCGACGAGTGGCAGGCACAACCCGCCCATCACCAGGAGTGCCGAGCCGACCAGCGCGCTGTGTGCGTCGTGCACCAGCCGCCACCTCGCCAACCGCAGCACCCCCGCGGCGACGAACAGACCCGAGGCCGCCGCGAGCAGGAGCAGCGTCCAGCGGGCGAGCCCGGTTGCCGAACCCTCGAGCAGGAAGTGCACGAGGGCGAAGGCCAGCATCGCGGCCAGGCCCCCGTAGGCGACGACGGCGACCGACGTGGACACGACGGTCTTGAGCCGTGCCTGGTCCCGGATAGTTCCCCCCATGCGGAGAGGATGCGACGTCGAGGCCGAGAATGCGAGTCCCGACCTGACTAGTCGCGTAGTGCCAACGGGCTATCTCAGGCGTGGACAGGCGTGGGATGCGGCTTTTCTGTCTCTCAGGATGAGATGGAGCGATTGGTCATGGTCTAGCCCGCATCACCCGCTGCAGGGGCATCGGTTTGCGTCGGTGGCGCCGACCCCTTCGAGTCCCCGGGGGTGGCCGGGGAGCCTGTCGATGGGGCCGCCCCCGGAGTGTCGCTGGGGGTCTTGGCCGGGTTGTTGGCCGGGTTCGTGGCCGGGTTCGTGGCCGGGTTCTTGGCCGGGTTGTTGGTCGGGTTCGTGGCGGGGTGCTTGGTCGGGTCCTTGTGCTGGGGGCCCGGAGGTGGGGTGAGGCCGCCGGTCTCCTGGCTGCCGGCGCTCGTGCCGGACTTGCCGCCGGAGCGGGTCGAGCTGTCGGTGCCCGGGGGAACCAGGGGCAGGTGCTGCGGCGCGGCGGACACGTCGTGCTCACAGTCGACCAGGATGTCCTTGCCGTTGCCGCCGTCGCAGGCGTCGTCGTCCTCGCCACCGTCGAGAACGTCCTTGCCGTTGCCGCCCCAGAGGTGGTCGTCCCCGGGGCCGCCGAGCAGGGTGTCCTTGCCGTTCCCACCGATGAGCTGGTCGGCGCCAGGGCCACCGACCAGGCAGTCACCGCTGTTGCCGCCGTGGATGACGTCGTCGCCGCCAAGGCCCATGATGATCTGCGGGTGGTTGCCGCCGGAGAGCACGTCGTCGCCCGTCGTACCCCAGACGATCCCGTGGTAGCTCGAGACTGGCCCGCAGGCCTCCGGGGGATCTGGGGCCCAGATGGCCCCATAGATGTGGCTGGTCTGCGTCGGGGCCGTGGAGGTGAAGAGCGCCTGGGTACCGCTGGGCTCTCCTAGAGAGGCCAGGGCGAAGGTGAGTGCGATAAGCATGCCCGCTGCGACCAGGCGACGGGCGGGACGCCCCGGAGGGCCCGGCCAGCTGTCGCTGGTCGGGCCCACCACGCCGTGCTCGGCGTTTCGAGGCATCTGCATGGCTGGTGCCCTTCAGGGTTGTGGTTCGGTCAGCTCCAGGAGATCGGGAAGTGGACCGCGGCCTGGGAGCCGGTGCCGCTGACGCCGTTCGGCAGCGTCGTGCCCGCCGAACCGGTGTTGCCGATCACGTCGTGGTTGTTGGCGTACTGAACGGCGTGACCCACCAGGTCGACCTTGACCGTGCTGCCCTGGTACTGGTTGGGGGCAGACAGCGGCAAACTGGCCTTGACAGTGATCCAGTCAGACTTCGGGGCCTTCCACGCGAGCTCGTCAGCAGTGATGGGCGTGGACATGTAGGTCGGAGGAACGAGGATGTTCTTCTTCTCCACCGTGCAGGTGACGAGGCCGGCGCCGTCCGCGTCGCAGGTCGTGGCCGGCTCGAGGTCTCCTGGGTTGAGGAGCTGGTGCGCAGTGGCACCGTTCTCCGGCAGGATCGTCAAGTCCAGTGATCCGGACGACGCGTCACCGTTGAACATCGGGACCGTGCCGGGGCCTGTGCAGTTGGCCAGGAGGGCCGACTTGTTGAGGTTGGTGATGCCGGCCACGGCGGCACACGGCTGGTCCGCGACCGAGGTGACCGTCATGTCGACGCCGACGAAGGCGTCCTCGCCCGCGTAGTCGAGCCAGTACTTGCTCTTGGGGCTCGTGTCACCCGGCATGAAGCCCGTCTCCGTCAGAGTGAGGGACTTTGCCACGTCGTTGGTCAGCGTGATGGTGCCAGCCGTGATGTTGTTGCTCTGGCTTCCCGCCTCCGAGGTGAACAGGGCCGACGTGCCGCCGAGGCTGAGTGCTGCCAGGGCGCCGACGGCGGCGACGCCGCCGACGAGGACGCCTGCGCGTCGCTTGTTGATCTTCATGACTTCTCCTTGATTGGTATTGCTGGTTTGTTGGTTGGTGTTGCCGGGTTGAGCTGTGCGACCGATGTCAGGCCAGCCGACTTCAGTAGTGCGGTCCGGCCTGACCTCTATGTCTCGAACTGATCCGAGTCCCCCTTTCGCCCGCCGGCCGGCACCAGCGCCGGGTGTTCTTGACCGTCGGTGGCGCCGGGGTCGGTGTCGCCCTTGGGCTCTCCCGTTGCTCGCCACCACTTCAGGAGCACGGGGAAGAGGAGCAGCAGGGCCGGCAAGAAGATCAGCAAGAACATGCCGTACTGCGACTGCACTGCCCGGAGCACGTAACCCCCGTAGGGGATTCGCCAGCTGTAGACACCGACTACCTGATCGGGTGCCACCGGCGTGAGGTCGGCGGCGTTGTTCGCGTCGCCCTGGGTGCGATATGCGATGCCATCGGGGGTTGTCTTGACGCGAATGATGCGGTGCGTGACGAGTTCGTCAACGCCCTCGTGTGCCCGGAACGTGATCACGTTGCCCTTGGCGAGCCGATCGGCCCTGTCGCCGACCGGCTGCTCGACCAGGAGATCGCCGGCGCGGAACGTCGGCGTCATCGAGTCACTGAGCACTGTCATGACCGGGTGCCCGGCCACCCGAGTGACCCCGTGTTCGTCGGTCTTGGCGAACACCGCGGCGAAGACGAGGAGGACCACGAGGGCCGCCAGGGCGCCGACCAGGGCGCCGGCCAGGACAGTGCCGACGCGACGTGTGATGCCGCGTACGCCGATGGTGGCGTCGTTCATCCTCGTCCCCTCCTTGCAGCTGCCACTGGCGCGGCGCTGTCGTGCGAATGCCTGACCTTCGTCCTTTCTGCTGTGGTCCGGCATCACCAAGATTGAGGAAACGCGATCAGTCAGGGGTGGGCGACCGATCCACAAACTTGGGGATTCCGCGAGGGGCCACGGACTGGCACATTGACCTCAGTGCAGCCAGAGGGGGATGACGATGCGACGACGCCTGGCACTCGTCTTGATGGTGCTGGCTGCCCTTCCCCTTTCGATGCCGTCCGCCGCAGCCGACGACGGGTCGCTCCTGGTCGACGTGCCCGGGGACTCCGTCGGCTTCACCCACGACCCGGGCGCGCCTCTCGTGAAAGCGGAGAGGCTGGCTCCCGGGGTCTCCCGATCGGGGACCTTCGCCGTGCGCAACACCTTCAGCGGGGCCGCCTCCTTGGGGCTGCGCGTGTTCGACCTGACCGACGCGGAGAACGGCTGCCTGGCACCGGAGACCCGCGTTCCGGGCGAGGAGTGCGACGCGGACGGTGGGGAGCTCGCCGACTGGCTGGACGTGACGGTCGCGCGCGACGACGCGACCGCGGAGACCCTGTGGAGTGGTGACTTCGGCGACCTGGCCGCCGGGGTCGAGCTCACCGATGCCCTGCCGGCCGGCGCGACGTGGCCGCTGCGGATCACGGTGGCGCTGCCCCTCGCGGCGACCAACGACACGATGTCCGACGAGGTGTCCTTCGGGGTGCGCCTGACGGCGGAGTCCAACACCGGCTACTCCGACGTGCTGAGCCCGATCGGTGACGTCGGCGGGAGCCCCGGTCCCTCGGCCACCGGCGGGCGGGCGCAGGTGGCAGCGCCGACGAGCCGGCTGCTCGGGGGGCTGGTCGCCGGTCCACGAGTGGGAGTCCCGATGACCGAAGCCTCGATCAGCCTCGCGATGATGTTCGTGGATCTCGCCGTGCTCCTCCTCGCGACCTTCCTGGTGGTCCTGGCACGCCGGCTCAGGTTCGCCGGAACGCGGCCGTGACGAGGCGAAGGCCCTCCGCCTCGCCCAGCCCGAGCGCGCGCAGCCGGCCGGCGTACTCGTGTGCCGCCTCACGCGCCGCCCGCTCCACGCCGCCGCCGGTGACCACGCTGCCCGCCCGTCCGCGGGTCTCGATCACGCCGAGCACCTCGAGCTCGCGGTAGGCACGGGCGACCGTGTTGGCCGCCAGCCCGAGGTCCGTGGCCAGGCCACGCACGGTGGGCAGCCGGGTCCCGGGAGCCAGGTCGCCCGCGTCGGCCAGCGCCCGGATCTGCTCGCGCACCTGCTCGTACGGCGCGACGGGCGAGTCGTCGTCGACGGTGATCTGCAGCATGCCCCCAGCGTGGCAGAGCGGGGTCGTGAGCGGGGTCGTGAGCCGGGTCGTGAGCAGGGTCGGGTGGCCGGAGGGCACCGCGTAGGCTTGGCGGGCGATGACCACCCCACCCCACCACTCGCTGCGTGCCCCACTCGCCGGGGGCCGGGGATGAGCGTCTACCTCGACCACGCGGCCACCACGCCGATGCTGCCCGAGGCCGCTGCGGCGATGACCGAGCAGCTCGGTCGTGTCGGGAACGCCTCGTCGCTGCACGGCTCCGGCCGGGCGGCCCGGCGGGTCGTGGAGGAGTCGCGCGAGAGGATCGCCCGGGCCCTGGGCTGCCGGCCGGGCGAGGTCGTGTTCACCTCCGGTGGCACCGAGTCGGACAACCTGGCGATCAAGGGCCTGTTCTGGTCGCGGCGCGCGGAGGACCCCCGCCGGGTGCGGGTGCTGAGCACGCCGATCGAGCACCATGCCGTGCTCGACCCGCTGGAGTGGTTGCGCACCGAGGGGGCCAAGGTCGAGCTGGTCGACGTGGACCGCCGGGGACGGCTGGACCTCGAGGCGTTCCGGGCGGCCCTCGAGTCCGACCCCGACAGCGTCGCCCTGGTGACCGTGATGTGGGCCAACAACGAGGTCGGCACCGTGCAGCCCGTCGCCGAGGTCGTCGAGCTCGCGCACGCCCACGGCATCCCGGTGCACACCGACGCGGTGCAGGCGCTGGGCCAGCTCTCGCTCGACTTCGCCGGCTCCGGGGTCGACGCGATGACGGTGACGGGACACAAGATCGGCGGACCCTACGGGGTCGGCGCCCTCGTGGTGCGCCGCGAGCTGCAGCCCACCGCGCTGCTGCACGGCGGCGGCCAGGAGCGCGACATCCGGTCGGGCACCATCGACCCCCCGGCGATCGCCGGGTTCGCGGTGGCCTGTGAGATCGCGGTGGACCGGCAGCCGGAGCTGGCCTCCCGGCTGGTGGCGCTGCGCGACGAGCTGGTCGCCGGCGTACGCCGGGAGGTGCCGGACGCGATCTACAACGGTGACCCGGAGGTGGGGCCCGCGCGCCGGCTGCCGGGCAACGCGCACCTGGAGTTCCCCGGTTGCGAGGGCGACTCGCTGCTGATGCTGCTGGATGCCCGCGGCATCGAGTGCTCGACCGGGTCGGCCTGTGACGCCGGCGTGCCGCAGCCCTCCCACGTGCTGCTGGCCATGGGGTCCTCGGAGGAGTTCGCGCGCTCCTCGCTGCGCTTCTCGCTCGGACACACCTCCACCCGCGAGGACGTCGACGCGCTCGTCGCGGCGATCGGCCCCGTCGTGGCACGGGCCCGCAACGCCGCGCTGTCGACGAGGACGGCCGGCTGATGGGTGTCGGCGCGGCGGGGGACGTCCCCCCACGTGGCAAGGTGCTCGCCGCCATGTCGGGGGGCGTGGACTCGGCGGTGGCCGCGGCACGGGCGGTCGAGCAGGGCTACGACGTCACCGGCATCCACCTCGCGCTCTCGCGCAACCCGAAGTCCTACCGCAGCGGCGCCCGCGGGTGCTGCACGGTCGAGGACGCCAACGACGCGCGCCGGGCGGCCGACGTGATCGGGATCCCGTTCTACGTCTGGGACATGAGCGAGCGCTTCCACGAGGACGTCGTGGAGGACTTCCTGCACGAGTACGCCCAGGGGCGCACGCCGAACCCCTGCCTGCGGTGCAACGAGAAGATCAAGTTCGCCGCCGTGCTGGACCGGGCGATCGCGCTCGGCTTCGACGCGGTCGTCACCGGTCACTACGCCCGCCTGCGGCGCGACGAGCACGGAGCCGCCGAGCTGCACCGTGCCGCGGACCCGGCCAAGGACCAGTCCTACGTGCTCGGCGTGCTCACCCAGGAGCAGCTGGCCCACTCGCTGTTCCCACTCGGCGACACCCCGAAGACGGAGATCCGCACCGAGGCCGCCCGACGTGGACTGGCCGTCGCGGACAAGCCCGACAGTCACGACATCTGCTTCATCAGCGACGGCGACACCGGTGGCTGGCTCTCGGAGAAGCTCGCCGACGTCAACCGCGGTGGGGCCATCGTCTCCTCCGACGGTGCGGAGATCGGCACGCACGAGGGGTCCTGGCGCTACACGATCGGACAGCGTCGCGGCTTGCGGGTCGGCACCCCCGCACCGGACGGCCGGCCGCGCTACGTGCTGGACATCGAGCCGGTCTCCGGGACGGTCACGGTCGGGTCGCGGGCCGAGCTGGCCGTCGAGGGGCTGACCGCGGTCGAGCCCCGGTGGTGCGGCGCGCCGCCGAGGGCACCCCTGGAATGCGCGGTGCAGCTGCGGGCGCACGGCGCGGAGCACCGGGCCGTGCTGGAGGTCGGCGCGGACGACGACAGCGTGGTCACCGTCGACCTGCTCGACCCCGCAGAGGGCATCGCGCCCGGCCAGGCAGTCGTCGTCTACGACGGGTCGCGCGTCGTGGGGTCGGCCACGATCCGCACCACCCGGCGCTCCGAGCACCCCCACGCCCATGCCGGCTGCTGAGGCTCGCGTGGCCGGCACGAGCGCCCTGGCCAGCGGGATCGGGTCGATGCCCGGTGCGGACATCGGCGACGCCGTACGGACCGTGCTGGGCGAGCTGCCGGACCTGCCGCACCTGCCCGAGCTGCCGCAGCGCGGCGCCGTCGCCGGTATGACCGGACGAACCCTGGCGGTGATCGACGGACTGGGCTTCGACCTGCAGCCGGCGGGCTGGCGGCTCACCGATGCGCCCGGGGTGGACCAGCGGCGGGCACGGTCCCTGCTGGCGCAGGACCTCGACGTGCTGGAGGAGCAGGCGCAGGGCTACGCCGGGCCGCTGAAGCTCCAGCTGGCCGGGCCCTGGACGCTCGCGAGCACCGTGGAGAAGCCGCGCGGCGACAAGATCCTCTCCGATCTCGGCGCCAGGCGCGACCTCGCGCAGGCGCTGGCCGAAGGGGTGCGCGACCACCTCGCCGACCTCCGCCGCCGGGTGCCGGGCGCCGAGCCGCTCCTGCAGCTCGACGAGCCGGCGCTGCCCGCCGTGCTCGCCGGCCAGGTGCCCACCGCCTCGGGGTTCCACCGGCACCGTTCGGTGACGCAGCCGCTCGCCTCGGAGGCACTGACGTGGGTGCTCGGCGCCGCGCACCCCGCCGAGACGACCGTGCACTGCTGCGCGGCCGAGCCGCCGATCGGGCTGCTGCGCGGTGCCGGCGCCGACGGGGTCTCGGTGGATCTCGACGTGCTCGCCGCTGGCGCCTACGAAGACCTGGCCACCTGCCTCGACGCCGGGGGGCGGCTCCTGCTGGGGGTGGTGCCGTCCACCGGCACCGACGCGCCGGCGACCGGCGGGGCGGTGGCGCGGGTGCGCCGGCTGCTGGACATGCTGGGCCTCGATCCGGCCGAGGTCGCCGACCGGCTGGTGCTCACCCCCGCCTGTGGGCTCGCCGGCGCGGCACCGTCGTACGCCGTGGGTGCGCTGCGGGCGCTGCGCGAGGCGGCGCGCGAGATCGGCTGACCCCGCTTGCCGGGGGACGCATCGGGTACGGATCCGGTAGTCGACCCGAAGGAGTTCCATGAGCCACCTGTCCGGCAAGAAGATCGCGATCATCGCCACCGACCACTTCGAGGAGGCCGAGCTCACCACCCCTCGTGACGAGCTGGCCAAGGCCGGTGCCGAGGTGAAGGTCTACTCCACCGGCACCGACCCGATCCAGGCCGTCGAAGGCGACACCAAACCGACCCAGAAGGTCGACGTGGACGGCACCTTCGGCGACCTCGACGTCTCCACCGTGGACGCGGTGGTGGTCCCCGGCGGGACCGTCAACGCCGACCACCTCCGCACCGACGAGGACGCCCAGGACATCGTCCGGGAGACGCTGGAGACCGACAAGGTGCTGGCGGTGATCTGCCACGGCCCGTGGCTGCTCGTCTCGGCCGGGGTGGCGAAGGGTCGGACGCTGACCAGCTACCCGAGCCTCTCGGTCGACCTCGAGAACGCCGGTGCCACCTGGCGGGACGAGGAGGTCGTGGTGGACGGCCGGCTGATCACCAGCCGCAACCCCGGCGACCTGCCCGCGTTCGTCGAGGCGATCACCGAGGCCCTGGCGAGCTGATCCGGCGGCGTCGCCGGCCTCGCGACGTACTCCCCGTGCGAAACGGCCACTTCCCGTGCGTTGCAACGCACGGGAAGTGGCCGTTTCACTGGGTACCCAGTGAAACTCTCACCCGGCCGCTGCCTCCGGGGGGCCGTCGGTGGCCATCTCCTCGTGGGGGACGTTGAGGAAGATCCAGACGATCACGGAGGCGGCCCACATCATGAAGGCGCCGGTGACGAAGGCATGCGTGGCGCCGTCGGTGAAGGCCGCTTGGCCGACGACGTCCTGGAAGGCCTGGGCGGCCTGACCGGTGGGGGCGGGGGCGCCGGCCGGGGTCGCGGCCTTGACCGCCGCCACGATCGCGTCGGCCTTGGCCTGGGTGAAGTGCACCGCCACCGTGGCGAGGGTCGCGAGGCCGAGTGCACCGCCGACCTGCTGCATCGTGTTCAGCACCCCGGAGCCGATCCCGCTGTCGCGCTGGCCCACACCGTGCACGGCCGCGAGGGTCATCGGCACGAAGGTCAGCCCCATGCCGATCGACATCAGCACGATGAACGGGAACAGCTCGCCCCAGTAGCCCACGGAGGTCCCGAGGTGGACACCCCCCTGGCCGACCACCTTGGCCAGGTTCGCGGGGGAGTCGTCCACGGTGATGCGCGAGAACATGAACAGCGCGGTGCCGGCCAGGATCGTGCCGACGCCGGCGATGAAGCGGGGGTCCACCCGGGCCATCAGCTTCGAGGAGACGGTGGCGCCGATCACGATGCCGAAGCTGAACGGCAAGAACGCGAAGCCGGTGTGCAGCGGGCTGTAGCCCATGACGTTCTGCACGAACAGCGAGAGGAAGAAGAACATCGCGAACATCGCGGCGGGCACGATCATCATCGCCGTGAACGCGGTGGCGCGGGTCCGGTTGAGCAGGATCCGGAAGGGCAGCAACGGGTGCGCCACACGCCGCTCGATCGTCACGAACAGGGCGATCAGCAGCAGGCCGGCGACCAACGAGGAGATGGTCCAGGTGTCGCCCCAGCCATAGGTCTGGTTGCCGGCTCGGGAGAGGCCGTAGACGATGCCGACCAGGCCGAGCGTGCCGGTGACGGCTCCGGGCAGGTCGAGCTCGCCGGGGTGTGACTCGGACTCCGCCAGCCAGCGCGGGGCGAAGAACGCGGCCGCCAGGCCGATCGGGACGTTGATCAGGAACGTGAGCCGCCAGCCGTCCACACCGAGACCGAGGAGGTCCGGGTGCAGGCCGGTGAGCCAGCCACCGAGGATCAGCCCGACGGCCGCCCCGGCGCCGGACATGGCGGCGTACACCGAGAACGCGCGGTTGCGCTGGGGGCCGGAGGGGAAGGTCGTGGTGATCAGCGCGAGTGCCGTGGGGGAGGCGATCGCGGCGCCGAGGCCCTGCAGGCCCCGGGAGCCCAGGAGCATCAGCTCGTTCTGGGCCAGGCCGCCCAGCCCGGAGGCCAGGGCGAAGACGGTCACGCCGATCATGAAGACGCGGCGGCGGCCGTAGAGGTCGCCGAGGCGACCGCCCAGCAGCAACAGGCCACCGAAGGCCAGGGCGTAGCCCGTGACCACCCACTGGAGGTTGGCCTCGGAGATCCCCAGGTCGTGCTGGATGTAGGGGAGCGCGATGTTGGCGATGGTGCTGTCGAGCACCACCATCAGCTGCGCGACGCAGATGAGCACCAGGGCCCATCCGAGGTGGCGGTGGCCGCTGGTGCTCGCTGCGCGAGCTGCCGGGGCCGAGGTGGTCTCGCTCATGTGTTCCTGGCTCTCTTCTGGTCCGAGGTGGTGGTGCGGCCGGGATCGCCGGTCCGCCGGTGGGAGGCTGCGGCCGGGGGCTGGCCCACGGCCGGGAGGATGACGTGGTCGATGACGCGGTGGACCATCTCGTCGTCGGGGGGCAGGCCCAGCACGAAGGAGCGGTGCAGCAGGATGCCGGCCAGGGCGGGGGCGATCACGTCGACGTCGACGTCCGCGGGGATCTCGCCGCGTTCGATCGCCCGGGCGTAGATCTCGTGGGAGGCTCGCACCTTCGGGTCGATGAACACCTCGCGGAACCGCCGGGCGAAGTCGGGATCGTTGGCGAGCGCGGTGACCACCGAGCCCAGCACCCCGGTGGCGGCGCCGTGGCCGCTCCGGTGGTTCCCGCAGAAGGTCTGCACCAGGTCGCCGCGCAGGGAGCCGGTGTCGGGCGAGGCGACGCCCGGTGCCTGCTTGGTCCGGACCATGGCGTCGACGACGAGGCTGGGCTTGTCCTCCCAGCGCCGGTAGAGCGTGGCCTTGCTGGCGTGCGCGCGACGCGCCACGGAGTCCATGGTGAGCCGGTCGTAGCCGACCTCGAGCAGCAGCGCGAGGGTCGCATCGAGGATCTCGTCCTCGCGGTCGCCCGCGACCCGGGGTCGGGTGCCGGGGGGTGTCGGCTGGTGCACGCGGTCCTCCGGTCCCTGGGCGGTGGCTGGGCAGTACGAGCGGGTCCGTGGATGAAACGAAACCGTTTCGTTTCATCCAGACTCTAGTGCCTAACCCATGCCCGGGAAAATCCATTCCCGGCCAGCCATTCCCGCCCGGCCATTCCCGGCCGGCCAGTGCTGGGCCGGCCAGTGCTGGGCCGGCTAGTGCTGGGCCGGGTCGCCCGGTGCCGTCGACGGGCCCGGCGTCGCGGGCACGGTCTGGGGCGGGATCGTCGCGTCCCCGGGGGACGGGGTGGGCCCGGTCGCCGGGTTCGGGGTGACCGGTGCGGTCGGCTGCGGGCCGGCGGGCGGCGGGGTCGTGGAGCCGCTGCGCGACGTCGTGGCGCCGGTCTCCGGGGTGCCGGGCCGCCGGGTCGCCCGGTCCTTGCGATCGGCGGGGTGGGTCTCCAGCAGGTGGCCGATGGTGGTGCCATGCCGCTGCGACCCGCCGGTGTAGGAGGAGACCGAGTGGCCGGTGAGAGCCTCCAGCGCGGTGATCCCGGTCATGGCGGCCACCATCACCGCCAGGCTGGCCAGGGCCAGGCGTGTCCAGGGCAGGTCCCGCCGGGCCCCGGAGGGGTACCCCTGGCGCACCTGGCCGGCGGTGCGCCGCACGGCGTCGCTCGTGCGGCGCAGCGACCACGTGTACGTCGCCGCGCCGACCGTGGCGATCATGCTGCCCAGGGCCGCGCCGACCAGCGTTCCCGTCGTACCCGCCCAGGAGGCGAAGAAGGCGCCCGACATCGCCGCCAGCGCGCTGCCGGCGATCTGGGCGGGGGAGAGCTCGAGCCTGCGTGGCTGCTGGTGCCTGGTCATGATCCCTGGGAAGTGTGGGTGTGCGGGTGTCCGGAGGTAGGACGTGCCGGGGGCCGGGCTGGTTTCCTCGGGCGGCGTGACGTGCGACACCTCGCCGGCTGCCACCGGGCCGGCCGGTCCCCGAGTCACCCGAGTCACCCGGGTCACCCGGGTCACCCCGGAGGCGCCGCCCGCCGCCTCCGGTGCGTGCGCAGCGAGAGGCGCAGCGGACGGACCAGCGCGACCAGGCCGATCAGCGGCAGGGCGACGAGGAGCAGCAGCGCTGCGGGCATGCCCACGACCCCGCCGAGCCCCCCGACCACCGCCGAGCCGAGACCGCCGCCGACCAGGAAGAACAACGTGGCGATGCCGAGGGCCACGCCGCGCACGTCGTGGTCGACCGCGTCGCCCACGGCCTCCATCAGCGCGGGCTGTCCGAGGCCGAAGGCGAAGGTGACCCCCACGACCGCCGCGACCAGCAGCACCGCCGAGCCGGTCTGGGCGCCCAGAGCGGCGACGACCAGAGCTACCGCCGCCACGAGCGCGGCCACGGCCAGCCCGGGAGTGGGGCCGATCCGGTTGAGCAGCGGGCTGGCGATGCGCGGGGCGAGCAACCCGACGACCGCACTGGGCAGCAGTGCCACTCCGACCTGCCAGGGCTCCCAGCCGGCACCGACCAGCACCGCCGGGACCGCGATCAGCAGCGCGAACCAGGCGGCCGGCACCGCGCCGGCGGCCAGGGCGCTGCGGACGACGACGGCGTTGCGGATCACCGCGGCCGGGAGGAACCCGCGCGGGTGGCGGCGCACCCAGCCGGCCACCGCCGGCACGCCGAGCACCATCAGCGCTGCGCCGACGCCGGCCACGACGACGCCGGTGGAGGGCGACTGCACCAGCAGCACCACGCCGGTCGCGGTCCCGGCCACCAGGATCGCGCCGACCACGTCCAGCCGCGCCCCGCTGCCCTCGGTGGGGACGGCCCGCCAGAGCAGCGGCAGCAGCAGTGCGCCGAGCATCGGCAGGGCGATGACCGTGCGCCAGCCCAGCAACCCCTCGACGGCGCCGCCGGCGAGCGGGCCCAGGCAGCTCACGGCCGCCGCGAGGCCGGCCACCCGGCCCAGCGCGACACCGCGGGCGGCGCCGGTGAAGCGCGCGGACACGATGGCGACGCCCAACGTCGGCACGGCGGCGGCGCCTGCGCCCTGCACGACCCGGGCGGCCAGGAGCACCCCGAAGTCGGGGGCCAGGGCTCCGGCCATCGCGCCCACCGTCATCATCGCGACGCCGATGGCCAGGGGGAGCCGCAGCCCGACCAGGTCGGAGACCCGGCCGTAGACCGCGGTCGCCACGGCGAGCATGAGGGCGTAGAGGCTGATCGCCCAGGCGCTCACGCCGGTGCTGACGCCGAGGTCGGTGGCGACGACGGGCAGGGCGATCGCGGCCGAGGAGCTGCCCAGGCCGGTCAGGCCGAACAGGAGGCCGACGAGCACCGGCACCCGCACGTCGGCGCGGGTGGTGGCGGCCTCAGCTGCACTCTGGGTGGACCCAGCCGCGAGCGGGGTCGGGGCAGGGGAGGAGGACGCGGAAGCCATTGCCGTGCTCAACCATCTCGGCCCTCCACGCATTCCTGCGGGTCGCGCCGGTCCACGCGCCGGTCCGTGGCGAGGTCGACCACCCCGAGCGCGCTCTCCAGGGCGAACCGGTTCCAGGTGCGCGGCCGGTGCAGCATGTAGTGCCCGAGCCGGCCCAGGTCGGTGAACCGTGCCGAGGCGGCCACCTCTCCGGCTCGGTCGACGTAGGACCGGGTCATCCGCGCCGAGGTGATCCGGTCCCGGCTGCCGTGCCCGGCGACCAGATGACGCCCGCGCAGGGAGCGCACCGGGTCACCGGGCTCGAGCCAGGGGGCGAGCCCGACGACGCCGACGACGCCGGGATGGTCGGCGACGTGCACGGCGGTGCGGGCGCCCATGGAGTGGCCCAGCAGCACGACGGGCAGGCCCGGATGGGCGGTGGTCGCCTGGTCGAGGGCCCAGCGCGCGTCGGCGAGGGGCGCCGGCTCGGGGCCGCTGCCGCCGTTCCACCCCCGGACCGCGAAGCGCAGCAACCACAGCGACACGCCCGCGCCGAGCACGTCGCGCGCCAGGGCGTTGCGCATGGCGGCGGCACGTCGGTAGGACGCGCTGCGGCGGCCGACCGGGTCCAGCCCGGTCTTCGCCCCGCCGTGCAGCATCAGCACGACGGCGCGGGCCGGTCCGCTCGGCTCCCTGCGCGTGAGTCCGGGCTCGGGCATGCCTGTCTCCCCTCGTTGTCGCTCCAGTGTTTCGGAGCGGCCCAACCGGTGGATGGGTGCGCACCCCCGGACCCCGGGCCGGGTGTCGGTGCGGCACGGCAAGATGGCCTCGTGAGCGAGACCGAGATCGAGCGTCCCGAGGCCGGCGACGCCACCCCGGAGACCGATCCGCAGGCCGAGCTTCGCCAGCAGCACCGTGCCCTGGCCGAGGAGGTGGAGGAGGCCCGCTGGCGCTACTACGTCTTGGACGACCCCACGCTCTCCGACGCCGACTTCGACCAGCGGATGCGCCGTCTCGAGGAGCTGGAGGAGCACGTCCCGGACCTGCGCACCCCCGACTCGCCCACCCAGAAGGTCGGTGGCGCGGTCTCCACCGAGTTCACCCCCGTGGACCACCTCGAGCGGATGGAGAGCCTGGACAACGCCTTCTCCCACGAGGAGCTGGAGAGCTGGGCCGCCCGGCTGCGGCGTGAGGGTGTCGACGACCCGGCCTACCTGTGCGAGCTCAAGGTCGACGGTCTCGCCATCAACCTGCTCTACGAGCAGGGCCGACTCGTGCGGGCGCTCACCCGGGGCGACGGCCGCACCGGCGAGGACGTCACCCCCAACGTGCGCACCATCGAGGCGGTCCCGCACCGACTGGCGGCGAGCCGACAGTTCCCCACGCCGGCGCGCATCGAGGTGCGCGGCGAGGTGTTCTTGCCCATCGAGGCCTTCGAGCGCCTCAACGCTGCGATGGCCGACGCGGGCAAGCCCATGTTCGCCAACCCGCGCAACGCCGCGGCCGGCTCGCTGCGCCAGAAGGACCCGCGGGTGACGGCCACCCGGGCGCTGGGGATGGTCTGCCACGGCATCGGTGCTCGCGAGGGGTTCGAGGCCAGGACCCAGTCCGAGGCCTATGCCGCCCTGGCTGCCTGGGGGCTGCCGGTCAGTGACCGCGTCCGCGTCGTCGAGGGGCTGGCCGGGGTCCGCGACTACGTCGAGCACTACGGCGAGCACCGTCACGACGTGCAGCACGAGATCGACGGCGTCGTGGTGAAGGTCGACGACGTCAGCCTGCAGCGCCGCCTGGGCTCGACGAGCCGCGCGCCCCGCTGGGCGATCGCCTACAAGTACCCTCCCGAGGAGGTCAACGCCAAGCTGTTGGAGATCCGCACCAACACCGGCCGCACCGGCCGCGTGACTCCCTACGGCGTGATGGAGAAGACCCTCGTGGCCGGGTCCCACGTCGAGCGGGCGACGCTGCACAACGCCCACGAGGTCCGGCGCAAGGATGTGCGCCCCGGAGACACGGTGATCCTGCGCAAGGCCGGCGACGTGATCCCCGAGATCCTCGGCCCCGTGCTCGGGCTGCGGCCCGAGGGGCTGGCGCCCTGGGTGATGCCGACGCACTGCGAGTCCTGCGGCACCGAGCTGGTCCAGGAGAAGGAGGGGGACAAGGACCTGCGCTGCCCCCAGCACCGCACCTGTCCCGCCCAGCTGCTCGACCGGGTCTTCCACGTCGCCGGCCGGGGTGCCTTCGACATCGAGGGGCTCGGTGCCGAGGCTGCCCACGACCTGCTCCACGCCGGGGTGATCGAGGACGAGGGTGACGTCTTCGACCTCGACGTGGACGCGCTGCTGCGCACCGACCTGTTCACCCGCGCGCCGCGCAAGGGGGAGGACGGCCCCCACCTCAGTGCCGACGGCTCCCGGGCGCTGACCGCCAACGGGCACAAGCTGCTGGAGAACCTCGATCGGGCCAAGGGAGTGCCGCTGTGGCGGGTGGTCGTCGCCCTGTCCATCCGACACGTCGGTCCCACGGCCGCCCGGGCGCTGGCCAGCGAGCTGGGGTCGCTGCAGGCCGTGCGCGAGGCCCCCGAGGAGCGGCTCGCGGACATCGACGGGGTCGGCCCGACCATCGCTGCCTCCGTGCGCCGCTGGTTCGACGAGGAGCCGGACGCCGCCTGGCACGTCGCGATCGTGGAGAAGTGGGCAGCGGCCGGCGTCCGGATGGAGGACGAGCGCGACGCGTCGGTGCCCCGGACCCTCGAGGGGCTCACCATCGTCGCCACCGGCTCCCTGCAGGACTTCACCCGCGACTCGGTCAAGGAGGCGATCGTCTCCCACGGCGGGAAGGCCGCCGGGTCGGTGTCGAAGAAGACCGACTACGTGGTCGTCGGGGAGAACGCCGGCTCGAAGGCGGACAAGGCCGAGCAGCTGGGTGTGCCCGTCCTCGACGAGGCCGGCTTCAGACGGCTCCTGGAGAACGGGCCGTCTTGACCCGCGAAGGCGTGCCGGGTGTGCGACGCCCGGCACGGGTCAGCCCGAGGCCCGGACCTTCTTGACGACCAGGGCCGCGACGGCCTGCTGCTCCTCGGCGAACGGGTGGTAGCGCGCTGCCCGCTGCTGGTCGTCCACGGCCCCGTTGACCCAGGGGTCGTCGGAGCAGATGTCGTGCCCCTTGCTGGCCGACCACACGTCGACGTACGTCGCACCGGTGGTCGCCGCGGCCCGGCGAAGCACCTGGGTCAGCGCGCGGCTCACCTGCTGGGCGTAGGCGTAGTCACCACGGGCCAGGGGTAGCGCCGCGCAGACGTTGTCGGCCGAGACGATCTGGGGGTAGCCGACCACGAGCACCTGCGCCTGCGGGACCCGGTCGCGGACCTCGCGGAGCAGCGCGGTGACCCGGCGCGAGGTGTGCGCGAGCGTGGCCAGCAGCGCGTCCTTGTGGTGCGCCGGCGCGTGGGCGCGCATGAACGTCCGGCACGGTGCACCGTCGGGGTCGCGGGGGGCCAGCCTGGGACAGCTCTCGACGAGGCGCCCGAAGAGCCGGCCGTCGTTGCCACCCACCCCGATGGTCACCAGGTCGACGCCGGGGTGCAGCGCGCTGAGCTGTGGGGGAACGCCCGGGTGCTGGCTGTGCTGGAAGTCCCGGGTCTCCGCGGCTCCACAGCTGCGGTCGTCCAGCGTGGTGCCGAGCGCGTGCGCGACCAAGGTGGGGTAGTTGCCCGTGGAGCGGAAGCAGCCCCCGGCCACGTCGGTGACCGGCACCAGGGGAGCCGCGGTGTAGGAGTCGCCGAGGGCGACGTAGTGCCGTGGCGATCCCGCGGCACCTGGCGCCCCTGCGGCCACGCCCGAGCCCGTGGCCCGCACCTGGTCCTCCTTCGAGGTCGAGCAGGCGCTCACCAGCAGCAGGGCGGCGACCAGGCAGGCGAGGACCGCCGGCCGACGACGTCGACCGGGTCGGGGTGCTCGTCCCTGCGGGTGCATCTGCCTCCTGACTGCTGAACCGACCGTAGCCCGGCGCCACAACGCCGCGGCCGTGCCGGGACCACGGAGGGCCCGGCCCTCCTGCCCGGGCTGCTGACTAGGATTGCCGCCATGCCTGAGAACCCCGGATCGGCCAAGGTCGAGATCAGCAGGGAGGAGGTCCGCCACCTCGCCGACCTCGCCCGCATCGACCTCGACGACGCGGAGCTCGACCACCTCGCACCGCAGCTCTCGGTGATCTTGGAGTCGATCGCCTCGATCCGCGAGGCCGCTGCCGACGACATCGCGCCCACGTCCCACCCGATCCCGGTCACGAACGTCTTCCGCGAGGACCAGGTGGTGCCCTGCCTGACCGCGGAGCAGGCGCTGTCCGGGGCCCCGGCGGTGGAGGAGCAGCGCTTCGCGGTGCCACGGATCCTCGGGGACGAGCAGTGACCCGCCGCGAGCTGCCGCTGGTCGAGCGCAGTGCCGCCGACCTCGCGCGGGCGCTGTCTGCGGGGGAGACGACCAGCGTCGAGGTCACCCAGGCCTTCCTGGACCGGATCGCAGCGGTCGACGGCGAGGTGCACGCCTTCTTACACGTCGACGCGGAGGGGGCCCTGGCCGCGGCCCGCGCCTCCGACGAGCGCCGGGCCCAGGGAGACCCCCGCTCCTTCCTCGACGGTGTGCCGGTTGCGGTCAAGGACGTGCTGGTCACCGAGGGTCTGCCGACCACGTGCGGCTCCCGGGTCCTCGAGGGCTGGCTCCCGCCGTACGACGCCACGGTGGTCCGCCGCCTGAAGGAGGCCGGACTGCCGATCCTCGGCAAGACCAACATGGACGAGTTCGCGATGGGCTCCTCCACCGAGCACTCGGCCTACGGGCCCACCCGCAACCCGTGGGACCTCGGGCGGATCCCCGGCGGGTCCGGCGGTGGCTCGGCCGCGGCGGTGGCCGCCTTCATGGCACCGCTGGCGATCGGCACCGACACCGGCGGCTCGATCCGCCAGCCCGGCGCCGTCACCGGGACCGTGGGTGCCAAGCCGACCTACGGCGGGGTCTCTCGCTACGGGCTCGTGGCGATGGCCAACTCGTTGGACCAGGCCGGACCGGTGGCCCGCACGGTGGTGGACGCCGCCATGCTGCACGAGGTCGTCGGCGGCCACGACCCGCTCGACTCCACGAGCATCGACCAGCCGGTGCCTCTGGTCGCGGAGTCGGCGCACGCCGGCGCGACCGGCGAGCTGAGCGGCCTCCGGATCGGCGTGGTGGCCGAGCTGGGCGGCCAGGGCTACCAGCCCGGTGTCCAGCAGCGCTTCGACGAGGCGGTGGAGCTGCTGGTGCAGGCGGGCGCCGAGGTCGTCCAGGTCTCCTGCCCAGCCTTCGTGCACGCGCTCGCGGCGTACTACCTGATCATGCCGAGCGAGGCGTCCTCCAACCTCGCGCGCTTCGACGCCATGCGCTACGGCCTGCGGGTGCTGCCCGAGGGAGTCGAGGCCCCGAGCGCCGAGGAGGTGATGCGGGCCACCCGCGACCAGGGCTTCGGCGAGGAGGTCAAGCGCCGCATCATCCTGGGCACCTACGCACTCTCCAGCGGCTACTACGACGCCTACTACGGGCAGGCGCAGAAGGTGCGCACCCTGATCAGCCGGGACTTCGAACGGGCCTTCGAGCGCGCGGACGTGCTGGTCTCGCCGACCGCGCCCACGACCGCCTTCCCGCTCGGGGAGAAGCTCGACGACCCGCTGGCGATGTACCTCAACGACGTGGCCACCATCCCCGCCAACCTCGCCGGTCTGCCCGGGATCTCGGTGCCGGCCGGGCTGGCGCCGGAGGACGACCTGCCGGTGGGCTTCCAGGTCCTCGCCCCGGTGATGGCCGACGACCGGCTCTACCTGGTGGGAGCCGCCCTCGAGGGGCTGCTCGAGCGCCAGTGGGGCGGTTCCCTGCTGCATCCCGACAAGCTGGACAAGGCGGTGCGCGCATGACGAACCCGGTCGAGCCCGTCGAGAACTGGTCGTTCGAGGACGCCCTCGCGTCCTACGACCCGGCCATGGGCCTGGAGGTCCACGTCGAGCTGAACACCGCGACCAAGATGTTCTGCGGCTGCCCGGCGACGTTCGGTGGCGAGCCCAACACGCACACCTGCCCCACCTGCCTGGGCCTCCCGGGCTCCCTGCCCGTGGTCAACCGGACCGCCGTGGAGTCTGCGATCCGGATCGGGCTGGCGCTGAACTGCGAGATCGCCGAGTGGTGCCGGTTCGCGCGGAAGAACTACTTCTACCCGGACATGCCGAAGAACTTCCAGACCTCGCAGTACGACGAGCCGATCGCCTTCGAGGGCTGGACCGAGGTCGAGGTGGCAGACAGCGACGGGGTGGAGACCTTCCGCGTCGAGATCGAGCGCGCCCACATGGAGGAGGACACCGGCAAGTCCACCCACGTCGGCACCACCGGCCGGATCCACGGCGCCGACTACTCCCTCGTCGACTACAACCGCGCCGGCATCCCGCTCATCGAGATCGTCACCAAGCCGATCACCGGTGCCGGGCAGAAGGCACCCGCCGTGGCGCGGGCCTACGTGGCCCACCTGCGCGACCTCCTGCTCGGTCTCGGCGTCTCCGACGTGCGGATGGACCAGGGGTCGCTGCGCTGCGACGTCAACCTGTCGCTGGCCCCGGCCGGCGCCGGCGGGCTCGGCACCCGCACCGAGACCAAGAACGTCAACTCGCTGCGCTCGGTCGAGCGAGCCGCGCGCTACGAGGTCGGCCGCCAGGCCGCGGTCCTCGCCTCCGGCGCCGTGGTGACCCAGGAGACGCGGCACTGGCACGAGGACACCGGCATCACCACCTCGGGGAGGGAGAAGTCCGACGCCGAGGACTACCGCTACTTCCCCGAGCCCGACCTGGTCCCGGTCGCGCCGAGCCGGGAGTGGGTCGAGCAGCTGCGGTCCGCGTTGCCCGAGCCGCCGCGCGAGCGCCGCAGCCGGCTGCAGGCGGAGTGGGGCTTCTCCGAGCTGGAGATGCGCGACACCGTGGGCGCCGGGGCCCTCGGCCTGGTGGAGGAGACCATCGCTGCGGGTGCGACGCCGCAGGCGGCACGCAAGTGGTGGCTCTCCGAGCTGGCCCGTCGTGCCAACGAGGGGGGCACCGAGCTGTCGGCACTGCCGATCGCCCCGGCCGACGTCGCCCGAATCCAGGCCCTCGTCGAGGAGGGCTCGATCAACGACAAGCTGGCCCGCCAGGTCTTCGACGGTGTCCTCGCCGGCGAGGGGACCCCCGACGAGGTCGTCGCGACTCGTGGTCTGGCGATCGTCTCCGACGACGGTGCGCTCGGGGAGGCGGTCGACCGTGCGATCGAGGCCAACCCGGATGTGGCGGCGAAGATCCGCGACGGCAAGGTGGCCGCCGCCGGTGCCCTCATCGGCGCGGTGATGAAGGAGATGCGCGGCCAGGCGGACGCCGCCCGGGTTCGTGAGCTGGTCCTCGAGCGGCTGCAGTAGCCGCTGCGTCCACGCCTCCGTCGGTGCGCCCGGACCGTCGAGGCGATGCTAGTCTGCGGCGAGCCCCACCGGGGTCCAACTCCACACCCAGATCACGTCCGTCGTCGGGGGAAGCCGGTCCAAGTCCGGCGCTGACCCGCAACCGTAGGCCGACCCCACCGGGGTCGACGAGCCGGAGCACCCGTCGCGCGACGTCCTCACAACACGCTGTCGTGGAAAGCGGCGGGTTGGTGTCACCACACCTCCCGCTGTGCAGCGGGAAGGAATCACGATGCGTTCCAGCGCACCTCGCGGCCGGAGGATCGGGGCGTACGTCGCCTCCGCGGTCCTGACCCTCTCCGGCTCCCTCTCCGGCGCCGTGCTCGCCGCCGGCCCGGCCGACGCGGTCCTGGCCCACGACCCGACCGGGGTCGACCAGGGCGCCGGGTGGTTGAGCGCTCAGCTCGACGGCGGGGTCGTGCACAACGACCGGTACGACTTCGACGACCTGGGGCTCACCGCCGACATCGCCTTGGCGCTGGACGCGGTGGGCGGTCACGAGCAGGAGGTCGGCGACGTCGTCGACGCCCTGGAGCCGCGCGCCCACGACGAGTGGTACACCAGCACCTTCCACGACGTGACCACCACCTACGCCGGCTCTCTGGCCAAGATGCTGGTCCTGGCCCAGGTCGCCGGTGTGGACCCCACGTCCTTCGGCGGCCAGGACCTGGTCACGCTGCTCGGGGAGCGCGTCGCCACCGCCGCGCCCATCACCGGCCGGATCGAGAACGAGAACGACGACTTCGGCGACGCCAACACCATCGGCCAGGCCTACGCTGCGCGCGGGCTCGCGGCCGCTGGCGCGTCCCAGGCCTCGGACGCGCTCGACTTCCTGCTCGAGCAGCAGTGCAGCAGCGGATACTTCCGGCTCGGCTTCACCGCCGACAAGACAGACCCGGACCAGTCCTGCACCGACGGCGCGGACGACCCGGACACCGACGCCACCGCCATCGCCGTGCTCGAGCTCGCGCCGCAGTCGGCCGACGGTGCCGTGGCGGCGGCGATCAGCAAGGCCCGCGCGTGGCTGGTGGACCAGCAGCAGGACGACGGTTCCTTCGGCGGCGGCACCACCACCGAGGCCCCCAACGCCAACAGCACCGGCCTCGCGGCCTGGGCCCTGGGTGACGGCCCGCAGGCCCAGCGAGCGGCCCAGTGGCTGCGTGCGCACCAGGTCAGCTACTTCGACGTCTGCGACCGCCTGCACGGCGAGCGCGGAGCCGTCGCCTACGACGACTCGGCACTGAGCGACGGACGTGCCGACGGCATCTCCACCGGGGCGCAGGACCAGTGGCGCCGCGCCTCGGCGCAGGCCGTTCCCGGGCTGGCCTACCTGCCGCAGGACGCCACGCCGGCGGACCCCGAGCTCTCCGGGCCCGACGTCTACCTCAAGGCCGGCGCACACCCCTACCTGACGGTGACCGGGGTCCACGCCGGCGACCGGCTGTGTCTCAACGGGGTCGGGGCACTGGCCCAGGGAACGGCCACGGGGAGCACCTGGCGCACAGCGGTGACCCTGCCCGCCGGCACCCGCACGCGCGGCTACGGCGTGCGCGACGCCGACGGGCACGTGGCGATCACCTCGGTCGAGGTGCTCGGCCGCAGGAAGCTGACCGTCACGCGGACCCCCGGCCGGGTCGGTCGCTCGCACCAGGTCACGGTCGCCGCACGTGGGCTGGCACCGCACGAGTACGCCCGGATCTTCTACGGGCGCTCGCTGGTGCGGTCCGGTCAGGCCAGCTCGTCGGGCAACCTCGTGGCCCGCTTCGACTCCGGCCGGTCGCTGGGCTGGAAGCGCATCCGCGCCTACGGCCGGTTCCCCGACATCCGCAAGGGCGCGACCACCGTCAAGGTGGTGCGGTGAGCCTCGAGCCCGGACGGTTGGCCGGGCTGGCCGCCGCGGCGCTGGTCGCGGGGGCCGGCCTGGTCGGTGTCTCCACCGTGCCGGCCTCGGCCGCGGTGTGCCACGGCCAGGGCCTGACCGCGGTCGTCGACTACAACGACGGGGCCGGGGGCGGGACGCAGAGCGCCTGTGCCGCGACCGCGGGGCCGAGGAAGGCGCGGTCGGTCTTCGAGGCTGTCGGCGTGCAGATGAAGTCACAACCCCGACGGGTCGGTCTGCCAGGTCAACGGCGAGCCGAAGGCCGCGACCTGCCGGGGCCTGGGCAGCCAGTACTGGGGCCTGTGGTGGTCCGACGGCACCGACGGCAGCTGGACCTACTCCCAGCGGGGAGCCGACACCTTGACGGTGCCGAGGAACGGCTCGGTGGCGTGGGCCTGGCAGGGTGCCTCGGGTCGCCGACAGCCTGGGGTGGCGCCCCCGGTCGTCACCGGAGCACCGGCCCCGACGAAGACCCCGGCGAAGACCCAGACGAAGGCGCCGACGAAGAAGGCGGGCACGGGCTCCGGTGGCACGGGGGGCGGCAGCTCCACGGGCGGCTCGGCCGGCGCTGGCGGCACGGCCGCGACCGCGCCGACCGCCCCCACCTCCACGGCCGGCACCTCGGGTGCCCCGCGGCCACAGCGCTCGGCGACCCGGACCCCGTCGGTGAGCAACAGCTCCACCGCGGCCAGCGAGTCCCCGGCGGCTCCGGAGACGCTGGAACCCACCGACACCGCACCCGGCGCGACCTCCCGCGAGCAGGTCAGCGGCCGGCTCGCGCCCGAGCAGGATGAGAACGGCCTGCCTGCCTGGGTGCCGATCGGTGTCCTGGCGGGCCTGGCGGCCGCCGTGGGCGGTGCGCTGTGGTGGCGCCGGAGGACCGGGGCGGTCTGAGGTGTCCGAGCGGCTGGCGCGGGACCTGCACCCCGGAGCCTGGTGGCTGTGGGCGATGGGTCTCGCCGCGGGCGCGACCGCGACCACGAACCCGCTGCTGCTGCTGATGATCCTCGGCATCGCCGCCGTCACGGTGTCCCTGCGCCGCTCGGACCACCCGTGGTCGAGGTCGTTCCGGCTCTACCTCGCCTTCGGGGTCGTGATCGTCCTCATCCGGGTCGTCTTCCGGGTCCTGCTCGGCGGCGGCTACGGGAGCGTCGTACTCCTGGACCTGCCGGCGGTGCCCCTGCCCGACTGGGTGGCCGGCATCCGTCTGCTCGGGCCGGTCACGCTGGAGTCGGTGCTCGCCGGCCTCTACGACGGTCTCCGGCTGGCCACCATCGTGATCTGCGTGGGGGCCGCCAACGCCCTGGCCAACCCCAAACGGCTGTTGAAGTCGATGCCGCCGGCCCTCTACGAGATCGGCACGGCGGTCGTGGTGGCGGTCGCGTTGCTGCCGCAGCTCGCCGACAGCCTGCGCCGGGTGCGAGCCGCCCGGGCACTGCGGGGCGTGCCCGGTGGCCGCACCGCCCGGCTGCGCGGCCTCGTGGTCCCGGTGATGGAGGACGCGCTGGAGCGCTCCATGTCCCTGGCCGCCGGAATGGATGCCCGGGGCTACGGTCGCGCCGGTCAGCTGCGCGAAGCGCAGCGCCGGACCACGGGTGCCTTCTTGCTGACCGGCCTGGCCGGCATCTGTGCCGGCACCTACGCGCTGCTGGACCAGACCTCGCCGCGCTGGCTGGTGGCCACCGGCCTGGTCGGTGGCGTCGTGCTGGCGGGCTGCGGGTTCTGGTCCGCGGGACGGCGGGTGCAGCGCAGCCGCTACCGGCCCGACCACTGGGGCACGGCGGAGCTGGTGGTCGCCGCCAGCGGGCTCGCCGTGGGGGCCGGCCTCCTGGTCGTGCTCCGCGCCGAGCCGTCCCTGCACCCCGCGCTGGACACGATGCCGAGCGTGACCGCGTCCACGCTGCTCGTGGTCCTGCTCGGAGCGGCCGCCGTCCTCGCCGCACCTGCGCCGGTGCTCGCACAGTCCGTCGACCGAAACCGGGAGGTGGCCGGTGCTGGAGCTGCGTGACCTGAGCTACCGCTACGTCGAGGGCGGGCCGGCCGTGCTGGAGCACGTGCAGCTGCACCTCGGGGAGGGAGAGCTGGTCCTGGTCGCCGGACGCACCGGGGCCGGCAAGTCGACCCTGCTCGGTGTCTTCAACGGTCTGGTCCCCTCGTTCACGGGCGGCCGGCTGGAGGGTGACGTCCTCCTCGACGGGGTGAGCATGGTGCACCTGCCGCCGCGCGAGCGCGCCCATGTCGTGGCCTACGTGGGTCAGGACCCGACCGCCGGGTTCGTCACCGACACGGTCGAGGAGGAGCTCGCCTACGGGATGGAGCAGCTCGGGCTCGACGCGCCCACCATGCGCCGCAGGGTCGAGGAGACGTTGGACCTGCTCGGCATCGCCGAGCTGCGCGGCCGAGACCTGCGCACCCTCTCCGGCGGGGAGCAGCAGCGGGTCGCGATCGGCGCGGTCCTCACCATGCACCCGCGCGTGCTCGTGCTGGACGAGCCGACGTCCGCGCTGGACCCGACCGCGGCCGAGGAGGTGCTCGCCACCCTCACCCGGCTGGTGCATGACCTGGGTGTGACCGTGGTGGTGGCCGAGCACCGGCTCGAGCGGGTCGTGCCGTTCGCCGACCGGCTGGTGCTCGTCGAGGGTGGTGGCGCGGTCAGCGACGGGGAGCCGGCCGCGATGCTGGAGCACACGCCGGTGGCCCCGCCGATCGTGGAGCTCGGACGGTGGGCCGGCTGGAGGCCGCTCCCGCTCAGCGTGCGCGACGCCCGCCGCCGTGCTTCCCGGCCGGTGCCGGTCGGGGCGAAGGCGGCGGGGACGGTCCCGCACACCGGGCCGGCGAACGGGCCGGCGAACGGGCCGGCGAACGGGCCGGCGAACGGGCCGGCGAACGGGGCGGGCACGGAGACGGCGGGAGCATCGGCGGGCGCGGTGGAGCTGGCGGCCCGGGGCCTGACCGTGGCCTACGGCAGGCACGCGGCCCTCCGGGGCGTCGACCTGACCCTGTCCGGCGGCGAGGTGACCGCGCTGATGGGGCGCAACGGCTCGGGCAAGTCCACCCTGATCTGGGCCCTGCAGGGAGCCCGGAGGCGGGCCCGGGGCACGGTCCGGGTCACCGTCGGGGTCACCGCGGCCGGCGACGACGCCGGCCGCGACCCGGCCGCGATGGGAGCCGGGGAGCGCCGCGGGCTGGTCGGCCTGGTGCCGCAGACAGCGGCCGACCTGCTCTACCTCGAGACCGTGGCCCAGGAGTGCGCCGCCGCCGACCGCGAGGCCGGAGCCGGTGCCGGCACCGCCAGGGCACTGCTGCGCCGACTGGCCCCCGGCGTCGCGGAGGACCGGCACCCGCGAGACCTCTCGGAGGGGCAGCGACTGGCCCTCGCGCTCGCCGTCGTGCTCACCGCGCGGCCGCCCGTGATCTGCCTCGACGAGCCGACCCGGGGGCTGGACTACCCGGGGAAGCAGGTGCTCGCCGGGATCCTCGCCGCTCTGGCGCGGGAGGGGCGAGCGGTGCTGGTGGCCACCCACGACGTGGAGTTCGTGGCCCAGGCCGCCGACCGGGTCGTCGTGCTCGCCGAGGGAGAGGTGGTCTCCGCCGGTCCCACCGCCCGGGTGGTGGCCGAGTCCCCGGCGTTCGCGCCGCAGGTGCACAAGATCCTCGGCGAGGGGTGGCTCACGGTCGACCAGGTCAAGGCCGCCGGAGCGCTGGGATGAGCACCACCTCGCATCCGGCCGACTCGAGCCCCCGCGCCGCGGCCGTGCCACTGCGGCCTCGGTCGGCGGCCGTGCTGGGGCTGGCCTCGCTGGCCGGGCTGGTGATGTTCGTCTGGCCGCTGCTGCTCCGGATCCCTGCGGAGGGGCAGACGGTGGCGCCCCCGTTCGTGTTCTTGTTGCTGCTTCCGGTGGTGATCGCGGTCTGCCTCGCGGAGTTCACCGAGGGCGGGATGGACTCCAAGGTGCTCGCCATGCTGGGCGTGCTCACCGCGATCAACGCCGTGATGCGCGGCCTCAGCGCCGGCATGGCCGGCATCGAGCTGGTCTTCTTCCTGCTCATCGTGGGTGGCCGGGTCTTCGGCGCCGGGTTCGGGTTCGTGCTCGGCTGCACCTCGCTGTTCGCCTCGGCGCTGCTCACCGGTGGCGTGGGTCCGTGGCTGCCCTTCCAGATGCTCGCCTCGGCCTGGGTCGGCATGGGCGCCGGTCTGCTGCCCCGCCGGGTCAGGGGCCGGGCGGAGATCGTCCTCCTGATCGGCTACGGCGTCCTCGCGGCGTACGCCTTCGGGATCTTGATGAACCTGTCGAGCTGGCCGTTCACCCTCGGCATCGAGGTGCCCGGGCACACCGGTGGGCTCTCGTTCGTCCCGGGGGCGCCGCTGGTGGAGAACCTGCACCGCTTCGGCATCTACACGCTCCTGACCTCGACGGGCAGCTGGGACACCGGCCGGGCGATCACCAACACCGTCGCCCTGGTCGTCCTCGGCCCGGCCGTGCTCACCACCTTGCGGCGTGCCGTACGTCGCGCCACGGTGCTCAGCCCGTCGCGGGCCACGGGGGGCGGCTCAGGGTCGGACCAGGAGGATCCGGTCGTCGGAGCCGGCCGGTGAGCCGCGACCGTCCCGGTTCGAGGTGGTGACCCAGAGGTTCCCGTCGGGGGCCACGACCACGGTGCGCATCCGGCCGTACTCCCCGACGAAGAACCCCTTGGGGTCGCGCGCGCGCCTCCCGTCGACGTCGACACGCCACAGCCGCTGTCCACGCAGCGCGCCGAGGTAGAGCCGGCCGTCCACGAACGCCAGGCCCGACGGGGAGGCGTCGTCGGTGGCCCACTGGACCTGCGGATCGGTGTAGTCCGAGCCGCCGCCCTTGCCCTCGACCGCCGGCCAGCCGTAGTTGTGGCCCTTGCGGATCAGGTTGAGCTCGTCCCAGGTGTCCTGCCCGAACTCGGAGGCCCACAGGTCTCCCGCGTCATCGAAGGCCAGGCCCTGCACGTTGCGATGCCCCCAGGTCCAGATCGGGGAGCTGGGGTCGGGGTTGCCTGGTGCCGGGTCCCCGTCCTGGGTGATCCGCAGGATCTTGCCGCCCAGGGAGCCACGGTCCTGCGCGAGCCCGGGCTGGCCGGCCTCCCCGGTGGAGACGTAGAGCATCTGGTCGGGACCGAAGATCATCCGGCCGCCGTCGTGGTTGCCCGCCCGGGGGATGCCGGTGAGGATCGGGCGGAGCCGCCCCAGGTGCCCGTCGCGGAAGGTGGTGCGCAGCACCCGGTTGTCGGAGTCGTAGGTGGCGTAGAGGAACACCCGGCCATCGCGCCGGAAGGACGGGGACACGGCCACGCCGAGCAGGCCGGCCTCGCCGTCGCTGCGGACCTGCTCGATCCGGCCCACCTCGCGCACCGAGCGGTCCGCGACGCGCAGCACGCGCCCGCTGTCCCGTTCGGTCACCAACGCCGAGCCGTCGGGCAGGAAGGCGATGCCCCAGGGCACCTCGAGGTGGTCGGCGACCGTCCCGACCACCTTCGGCCGGGCCGAGCGGCTCGTGGGGTCCTGCGACGGTGTCGACGCGGCCGAGGGGCTCTGCTCGGTCGGGGACGGGACACTGGCCGTGGGCTGGCCTGCGGACGCACCCCGGCCCCGGGTGTCGGTGTCGGTCCCGCCGCACGCGGCGAGCAGGAGCGAGGCGACGATCAGGGGCAGGGCCGGCCGCAGCATGTCGGCGAGCCTAGTCAGGGGCCCAGCCGGGCGGTGTCGTCGCTCAGCCGGGGAGCGGCTGCTCCGGGACCCGGTCGAGGAGGTCCAGCAGGGCCTCGTGCACCTCGTCCGGCTTCTCCATGGCGATGAAGTGGGTGGCGACCAGCTCCTGGTGGACCGCACCGGGGATGCGGTCGGCGGCGGTCCTCATGTCGTACGACGAGGCGAGGATGTCCAGCTTGCCGGCGAGGAAGCTGGTCGGCACCGAGATCGAGCGCAAGGAGACCCGGCGGTGCAGGGAGGAGTGCAGCGCGAGGTGCATGTACCAGTCGGTGGGGGTGCCCAGGAACTCCTTGATCGCCCGCCGGGCGAGCACCGGGTCGGGCATCGGCAGCATGAACCCGGAGTGCATCAGCACCTGGATGGAGATCGGTCCCACCGGGAGCCGGGAGGCGATCGCTGCCAGCGGCCTGCCGGCCAGCCGCAGCACCCGCGCGGCGGTGACCGTCAGCGGCTTGCGCAGCGGTCGCGGGACGAGCACGGGTGCCAGCATCGAGGCGAAGGTGTCACCGGGGACGCCGCCGACGGCGAAGAGCCCGGTGACCCGGTGCGGGTGCGTCACGGCCACCTCGAACATGGTGTTGACGCCCATGGACCAGCCCATCAGCACGCAGGCGTCGATGCCGGCGTCGTCCATCACCGCGACGGCGTCCTCCGCGAAGGCGTCGATCCCGACGTGCTCGGGGTCCGCCGGTCGGTCCGACCCTCCGGTGCCGCGGTGGTTCCAGGAGATGACGCGCACCCCGCAGTCCGGGTCGAGCAGGGCCGGCCAGCTGTAGGGGTTGGTGCCCAGGCCGTTGCAGAGCAGCACGGTGGGGCCGCTGACGTCGTTGGTCCAGGCCCGCAGCACGGTCCCGTCGCCGCTGGTCACCGTGTAGTGGCGCAGGGCCAGGCCGGGGGGCAACCCGTCGTCGGCCGCGCGCTCGTCCGGCAGCGACTGGGCAGCAGAGGACATGCCCGGATTGTGCCCCAACCGGGCCGCCGAGGTGACGTTTCGTGGCTGATGTCACCGGCCCCGGGCGCTTTCCTGGGGGCGGCGGCGGGTACCTCAGCCGAGCCGGGCCGCAGGGAGCGTGGGAGGTGCGGCACCGGCTCGGCGAGCTCGGCGGGCGAGGACGGAGTCGATGAACTCCTGGGTCTCGTCTCGTTCCCGTCGGCCCGCGGCCAGCGCCGTGGAGGCGACCATGGCGTTGCGGCACGCTGTGCGCTGGCTCTGCTGGGCCCATCGCATCAGCGGCTGGACGAGGGGTCCGACGAGGTGGTTCATGGTGTCTCCCTGGTGCTCAGCGGGTGGGCCCCGAGCGGCCCGTCCCCCGCAGTGGTGCCACGTTAGTCAGCGGTCGGGTCCGGGGGGTCACGCCGGTGTGACGGCTGGGTGAACAGATCCGGTCCCGAGCGATGAGTCGGTGCCCGGGAGCGGGTCTATCCTGCGAGACAAGACGCGAGGAGGACGCCGTGGTGGACGAGACCCTGCTCCTGGTCGGGACCCGCAAGGGCCTGTGGATCGGCCGCTCCGACGCGGCCCGGGCCGAGTGGAGGATCGAGGGGCCCCACTTCCCGATGATGGAGATCTACTCCTGCCTGGTCGACACCCGGGTCGGGCGGCCGCGCCTGCTGGTCGGCGCCTCGCTGAGCTGGACCGGGCCGCAGGTGTTCAGCTCCGACGACCTCGGGGAGACCTGGCAGGAGCACTCGATCGGTTTTCCCGACGGGGTGGACGCCTCCGTCGAGAGGGTGTGGCAGCTGGTCGTCGGTCCCGACCCCGACGTGGTGTACGCCGGCACCGAGCCCGCTGCGGTCTTCCGGTCCGCCGACCGCGGGGCGACCTTCACCTTGGAGCGCGCGTTGTGGGACCACCCGCACCGCGAGCAGTGGGGCGCGGGGTTCGGGGGACAGGCCTTCCACACCGTGCTGCCGCACCCGGAGGACCCCGCCTCGGTGACCGTGGCGCTCTCCACCGGCGGTGTCTACCAGACGCGGGACGGCGGCGCTGCGTGGAGCCCGCGCAACCAGGGCATCCGCGCGGAGTTCCTGCCCGAGGGACAGCAGTACCCCGAGTTCGGCCAGTGCGTGCACAAGGTCGCCCGGCACCCTGCCAACCCGCGTCGGCTCTACGCCCAGAACCACGGCGGGGTCTACCGTTCCGACGACGAGGGCGAGAGCTGGGTCTCGATCGCCGACGGGCTGCCCTCGGACTTCGGCTTCCCCATCGTGGTGCACCCCCACGAGCCGGAGACGATCTATGTCTTTCCCAACGGTGCCGGCGACTCGCGCTTCCCTCCGGGGGGTCGCCCGCGCGTGTGGCGCTCGCGCGACGCGGGGGAGTCCTGGGAGGCGTTGTCGGAGGGCCTGCCCGAGGAGTTCTACTCCGCGGTGATGCGCGATGCCATGAGCGCCGACGACCACGAGGAGGCCGGCCTCTACTTCGGCGGGCGCAACGGCACCGTGTGGGGCTCGGCCGACTCCGGTGACACCTGGCGTCTGGTGGCCGCCAACCTCCCCGACGTGCTCTGTGTGCGCGCGGCGGCGACCTGAGGTCAGTGCCGGGTGGCCGCAGCGTCGGCGTCCGGGAGGCCCTCGGGCGGGTAGCAGTGCGCCAGCCAGCGTCGGTAGCCCTCCTCCAGCGCCTCCTCCGAGCGGGGTCGCGTCGTGGTCCCCGGCCCGCTCAGCTCCTCGGGCAGCGGGCCGTTCGCGAGCAGCACGGCACCCGCGGCCGCGGCGCTGCGCAGGGGGACGTGCTGCACCGGCCGGTCCAGCACGTCGGCCAGCAGCTGGCGCACCCACGGCTCCCGGGCGCCGCCGCCCACGAGGAACACCCGCCGCCCCTCGGCGCCGAGCAGGTCCCAGGAGCGCCGCACCAGGAACGCCTGTGCCTCGGCGGCAGCGCGTGCGGCCGGGGCCGGGTCCGGACGCTCCGGTGTCCACCCGGGCGGAGCCGCTGAGTGCAGCGCGCCGCGCTCGGGGGCCACGAAGGGGCTGAACACGACGCCACCGGCTCCGGCGGGCACCGAGCCGGCCAGGGCGACCAGCCGCTCCCAGTCGACCCCGAGGCGCTCCTGCGCCCAGGACAGGGCGAGCCCGGCGTTCTGGGCAGCCACCATGGCGTAGTGCCCGCCCAGAGCGCCGGCGTAGGTGTGCACGCCGGGCCAGCCGGCGCCCGAGGGCGGCTCCGCGAGTGGCTCGATGACCTGGGCGCCGGTGCCGAGGTTGACCACCAGGTCCCCGGCCTCCCACGAGCCGATCGCACGCTCGAGGGCGACCAGTGAGACCGGGGTGTCGCCACCGCCGACGTGCACGTCGGCGGCGCCCCAGGTCCCGGCCAGCGCCGCGGAGGGCGCCACCTCGGGCAGCAGCCTGGCCGGCACCAGGTCCTCGGTCTCCGTCGCCCACGCGCCGCCGACCACGTCCCACAGCAGGGTGCCGGACGCGTCGCTGGGGTCGGTGAGGGTGCTCGCGGCCACGAGGTGCGCCCGCACGAAGTCCTTGGGCAGGATCACCCGCCTCGCCCGCTCCACCGAGTCGGCCTCGTGCTCGGCCAACCAGGCCAGCACCGGGCCGGTCATCCCCGGCGACCAGGGGTTGCCCAGTCGGGCGAGCACCCGTGGCGGCAGGTCGGACCAGCGTCCACGCAGGGACCGGCTCCGCGAGTCCGGCCAGAGCACCGCGGGGCGGACCGGCACGCACTGCTCGTCGACGAGCACGGTGCCGTGCATCTGGCCGGTCACGCCCACGGCGCGGACGTCGTACGTCGCCCGCAGCGGCAGCAGGGCGTCGTCCACGGCCCGGGTCCAGACGCGCGGGTCCGCCTCGACGCGGTGAGTCCCCTGGCGGTCGACCGGCAGCGCCGCCTCGCGCTGGTCGAGGAGGACGCCGTCGACACCCACCGTGAGCACCTTCAGCGAGCTGGTGCCCAGGTCGACGCCGATCCAGGCGCGAGCACGCACGGCGCTCAGCCGCGCGGACGGAGGTCTCGGTGCACCGGCTCCACGACGCTCACCACGACGCTCACCACGACACTCTCCACGACGCTCTGCACGACTCTGGGCTCCTCCCTACCCGGGTGGTCGATGCCCGACGCTACGCCCGCCCGGGGCGGCGTACGACGCGGCGGTCTACCCTCGGGGCATGACCGAGCACGACATCAAGCCCCGTTCGCGCGACGTGACCGACGGCCTCGAGCGGGCCGCCGCACGCGGGATGCTGCGGGCCGTGGGCATGGGTGACGAGGACTTCGCCAAGCCGCAGATCGGCGTGGCCTCCAGCTGGAACGAGATCACGCCGTGCAACCTCTCGCTCGACCGTCTGGCCAAGGCGGTGAAGAACGGCGTGCACGCGGGCGGTGGGTACCCGCTCGAGTTCGGCACCATCTCGGTCTCCGACGGCATCTCGATGGGCCACGAGGGCATGCACTTCTCGCTGGTCTCCCGCGAGGTGATCGCCGACTCCGTGGAGACGGTGATGATGGCCGAGCGCCTCGACGGCTCGGTCCTGCTGGCCGGGTGCGACAAGTCGCTGCCCGGCATGTTGATGGCGGCGGCCCGGCTCGACCTCGCCTCGGTCTTCCTCTACGCCGGGTCGATCATGCCCGGCCAGGTCGACGGCAACGACGTGACGATCATCGACGCCTTCGAGGCGGTCGGCGCCTGCCTGGCCGGACGGATCAGCCGCGAGGAGGTGGACCGGATCGAACGGGCGATCTGTCCCGGCGAGGGTGCCTGCGGCGGCATGTACACCGCCAACACCATGGCCGCCGTGGCCGAGGCGCTGGGCATGAGCCTGCCGGGCTCGGCCGCCCCGCCCGCGGTCGACCGTCGTCGTGACGGGTTCGCGCACCGCTCCGGCGAGGCCGTCGTGGAGATGCTGCGCCGGGGCATCACCGCACGGCAGGTGCTGACCTTCGAGGCCTTCGAGAACGCGATCGCGGTGGTGATGGCCCTGGGCGGCTCCACCAACGCGGTGCTCCACCTGCTGGCGATCGCCCGCGAGGCCGAGGTGGACCTGACCATCGAGGACTTCAACCGCATCGGGGAGAAGGTGCCGCACCTGGGGGACCTGAAGCCGTTCGGCCGGTTCGTGATGAACGACGTCGACAAGATCGGCGGCATCCCGGTCGTGATGAAGGCGCTGCTCGACGCCGGCCTGATGAACGGCGACTGCCTGACCGTGACCGGCCAGACGATGCGGGAGAACCTCGAGGAGCTCGCGCCGGCCGGCATCGACGGCGAGGTGATCCGCTCCCTCGACCAGCCCATCCACCGCACCGGTGGCCTGACCATCCTGCGCGGCTCCCTCGCCCCCGACGGGGCGGTGGTGAAGTCGGCCGGCTTCGACGACTCCACCTTCACCGGCACCGCCCGTGTCTTCGACGGGGAGCGCTCCGCCATGGACGCCCTCGAGCAGGGCCGGATCACCGCCGGTGACGTCGTGGTGATCCGCTACGAGGGCCCCAAGGGCGGACCGGGGATGCGCGAGATGCTCGCCATCACCGGTGCGATCAAGGGGGCCGGCCTGGGAAAGGACGTGCTGCTGATCACCGACGGGCGCTTCTCGGGCGGCACCACGGGCCTGTGCGTCGGGCACATCGCCCCCGAGGCGGTCGACGCCGGCCCGATCGCCTTCGTGCGCGACGGCGACCAGATCACCCTCGACGTCGCCAACCGCACCCTCGACGTCGCCATCGAGGAGTCCGAGCTCGCCTCCCGCCGGGACGGCTGGACCCCCAACGCCCCCAAGTACACCCGTGGCGTCCTCGGCAAGTACGCCAAGGTCGTCCAGTCGGCGGCTCACGGCGCCGTGTGTGGCTGACGGGTCGGCAGTTTCACTGGGTACCCAGTGAAACTGCCACTCCCCGTGCGTTGCAACGGCCGGGGAGTGGCAGTTCTGCACGGGGAGTACGGCGCCCCCGGGCCATCGGGCCACCGCCCCCCCGTCGCCGGGCCCCCGGGCCACCGCCCGCCCCCGGGCGACCGCGCCCGTCGGCGCGGCCCGCCCCCGTCACCGCGCCACCGCCCCCCGTCGCCGCGGCCCGCCCCCGTCGTCGCCCGTCCCGTCGGTGCCGCGTGCTTGGCTGCCCTCATGGACCAGCGGATCAGCTTCGTCACCCTCGCCGTCGCCGACCTCGACCGGACCGGGGCCTTCTACGTCGACGGGCTCGGCTGGACCCCCGAGCTGTTCGTGCCCGGGGAGGTGCTGATGATCCGGGCCGGTGAGACGCTCGTGCTCTCGCTGTGGTCCGAGACCGGCTTCGAGGCCGAGGTGGGGCCGATCCGGCGCGGTGCGGGACTCGTGCCGTTCACCCTCGCGCACAACGTCGCCACCCGGGCCGAGGTCGACGAGATCCTCGATCTCGCCGGCTCGCTCGGTGCGGAGGTGAGCCGGGCGGAGCGGCGCGACTGGGGCGGCTACACCGGCTACTTCGCCGATCCTGACGGCTTCCGGTGGGAGATCGCGGTCAACCCCGGTGAGATCGGGCAGCTGGTGCTGCCCTGAGCCGGCCGTCGCCTCCTGCCGCCGGTCTCAGGATCCGGCGCGCACGTCCATGACCACCTCGAACTCGAGCAGGTCGGCGCCGGTGGAGACCGGGTTGGAGCGCTCGCCCGCGTGCGCCTCGATGGCAGGGCCGTCGCGCCAGGCGGCGAAGGACTCCTCGTCCTCCCACTGGGTGACCACGAAGTAGCGCTCCTCGCCCTGGACGGGCCGCAGCAGCTGGAAGCCCAGGAAGCCCGGCGTGCCGTCCACGGTGTGGGCCCGGCTGGCGAACCGCTTCTCGAGCTCCTCGTGCGCCTGGGGGGGTACGGCGATGGCGTTGATCTTCACGACTGACATGCCACCGAGGTTAGCCCGGCCGACCTCAGGTGATCGCCGAGGCGGGGAGGTCGAACCACCGCAGGTGCTCGAAGTCCGCACCCAGGCTGGAGGGGGGAGTGAGGTCGGGCTCGGGGGCCTCGGCCAGGATCTTCGCCCCGTCGGCGAGGTGTTGGGCCAGCAAGGACTCGTCGCCGGCCAGCCGCGACGTGGGTGCGTGCATCCCCTGCTCGTCGTAGGTGATGTCGCCGAGCCGCAGCGGCGGCTCGACCACCCCGTCGCGATGGGTCCACCGGCCTGTCGCGGTGTCGAAGCGGTAGTCGCCGAGCAGCCGCCAGCCCTCGCGGGCCACGAGACGTACGGCGTCGACGAGGTAGCCGACCACGGCCTCGGAGAGGAAGTAGTTGAAGTTCACCCGGACCCAGCCCGGCTTGATCCCCTCGCACCCGCCGGTGATCTCGCGCTCGAACTCGTGGCTGCGTTCGAGGTCGATGCCGAGCAGCCGGTGTCCGTAGGGGCCGGCGCACGAGCAGCCGCCCCGCGACTGGATGCCGAAGAGGTCGTTGAGCAGAGCCACGACGAAGTTGTGGTGCAGGTAGCGGCCGGAGGGGGCGCGCACCACGAAGGAGAGGATCGAGAGCCGGTCGGCGTCGAGGTTGCCGAGGATCTCGATCGCGGGCTCCTCGCCCCAGGCGGCCACCGCCCTGGTGAGGAACCGCTCCTCGGCCGCCCGGATCGTCTTGACCCCGACGGCCTGCTTGAGCTGGAAGACCAGCCCGGCGCGCACCGACTCGATGATCGCGGGGGTGCCTCCCTCCTCGCGGTGCTCGGGGTCGGTGAGGTAGGCGTGCTCGGCGTCGTTGACGTAGGCCACGGTCCCCCCGCCGGGCACGTCGGGGACCCGGTTGCCGAACAGCTCCCGGCGCGCGACCAGCACGCCGGGCGTCGACGGTCCACCGATGAACTTGTGCGGGGAGAGGAACACCGCGTCCTTCCGGGCCAGCGGGTGCTCCTCGCGGAAGGGGTACATCTCGATGTCGATGTACGGCGCCGCCGCGGCGAAGTCCCAGAACGACAGTGCGTCGTGCTCGTGCAGGATCGTCGCGACGGCCACCGTGTCGGAGACGATGCCGGTGACGTTGGAGGCCGCCGAGAACGAGCCGATCCGCAGCGGCCGGTCGGCGTACTCCTCCAGCGCCGCACGCAGCCGGTCGAGGTCGATGTGTCCGTCGACGTCTTGGGGGATGGTCACCACGTCGGCGATGGACTCCCGCCACGGGATCTCGTTGGAGTGGTGCTCGTAGGGGCCGATGAAGACCACCGGGCGCTGCTCGGGCGCGATGTGTCGCAGCAGGTGGTAGCGGTCCTCCATCGCGGAGGGGATCCGCAGGCCCATCACCCCGATCAGCTTCGAGATGGCGCCGGTGGTGCCCGAACCCGCGAAGAGGACGACGGTGTCGTCGTCCCCGCCGACCGCCTGGTGGATGACCCGCCGGGCGTCCTCGCGCAGCCGGGTGGTCTGCAGCCCGGTCCCGCTCGACTCGGTGTGGGTGTTGGCGTAGCTCGGCAGCACCTCGTCGCGGATGAAGTCCTCGATGAAGGACAGCGCCCGCCCGGACGCGGTGTAGTCGGCGTAGGTCACCCTGCGTTCGCCGTACGGCGTGCGCATGACGTGGTCCTCGCCGATCACGGACTCCCGGACCAGGCGCACCAGGGGCGACTCAGGTGACACGGCTCCTCCTCTCCTCCAGGCTACGCGTCGGCGGCCGGTGCCGTGGAGCCCCGTGGTGGGGTGACGTCCCGAGTCCTCGCCCTGGCCGCGCCGCCCACCACGCCGGTCTAGCCTGTGGAGCGATGAGTAGCCCTGTGTCGACCTCAGACCGCGTCGGCGGTGTTGAGCAGCTGCTGGAGCGCGCCGTGCTCGGTGGGGGCGTGGGGGTTCCTGCGAGCCGGGCCGGCGGGGCCGACCGGTGAGCCGCCTCAACGACCACGGCCAGCCGGTGGGCGATCGCGTCGACTGGGCCCCGGGTCCCGGGTTGGTCCCGGTCACGCTGATCGGCCGCGGCTGCCGGCTGGAGCCGCTCTCGCCGACCCACCTCGACGCTCTGCACGCCGAGCTGTGCCTCGCCTCGCCGCCGCAGCTGTGGACCTACCTCGCCGACGGGCCGTTCCCCGACCGGGCCGGCTTCGCGGCGTACGTCGAGCGCCTGCTGGCCACCCCCGCGACGGTGCCGCTGACGATCCTGCTGCCCGGGGGCGAGCCGGCCGGCCTCGCCTGCTTCTTGCGGATCGACCGGGACAACGGGACCGCCGAGGTGGGCTCGATCAGCCTGTCCGCCCGGCTGCAGCGCACCACGGCCGCGACCGAGGCGATGTACCTGATGGCCCGGCACGCCTTCGAGGTCGCGCGGGTGCGCCGCTACGAGTGGAAGTGCGACTCCCTGAACGAGCCGTCGCGCCGGGCGGCGGACCGGCTCGGCTTCACCTTCGAGGGGGTCTTCCGCAACGCCGCGGTCTACAAGGGCCGAAACCGGGACACGGCGTGGTACTCGATGACCGACCAGGAGTGGCCGGACGTGCGCGCCGGTCTGGAGCGCTGGCTGGAGCCGGCCAACTTCGACGGGGAGGGACACCAGCGTCGACCGCTGGCGGCCCGGGGGACCCGCGGCCCCACGACGCTCGCCCCGGGGCGGAGCCGATGAGGACCTTCGTCGGGCTGGAGGGGCTGCAAGCTCGGCGGCGCCGTCTCGCGGCGGACCCCTCGTTGTCCGCCGTGCGCCGGATGGGGGTGGCAATGGTCGGCCTGGTGGTGGTGATCGCCCTCGGGACGCTCGGCTACCTGCTGCTCGGCTTCACTCCGCTGGAGGCGGTCTACCAGACCGTGACCACCGTCTCGACGGTCGGCTTCCGCGAGGTGCACCCGCTCACGCCGGTCGGTGAGGTGTTCACGATCGGGCTGATCATCCTGGGTGCCGGCACCGTGCTCTACAACCTCGGCCTGCTGGTCGAGGCGTTCACCGAGGGACATCTGCGCGACCACCTGGAGAGGCGAGCCATGGACAGGGACATCGACCGGATGCGCGGCCACGTGATCATCTGCGGCTACGGCCGGGTGGGGCGCGCGGCCGCCGAGCGGCTGCTGGCCACCGGTGCCGACGTGGTGGTGGTCGACCGTGAGCAGGAGCTGCTGGCCGGGGTGCCGACCAGCCACCTGGTCGGCGACGTCACCGGCGACGACGTGCTGCTGCGTGCCGGCATCCTGCACGCGCGGGCGCTGATCGCCACGTTGGAGACCGACGCAGACACCGTCTACCTCACGCTCTCCGCCCGGGCGCTGGCACCGGAGCTGACGATCGTGGCCCGGGCCCGGACGACCGACTCCAAGGAGAAGATGCTGCTCGCGGGGGCGACGCGCGCGGTGAACCCCCAGTTGATGGGTGGGCGCCGGCTGGCCACGTTCGCGCTGCAGCCCCACGTCACCGAGTTCATCGACCTGGCGGTGCACGACGAGCAGCCGGACTTCCAGATCCAGGAGGTGCTGGTCGCCGCGGGGTCGCCGTACGCCGGGAGGACACTGGCCGACCTGGACCCCAACGGACGCACCGGTGCGGTGCTGCTGGCCCTGCGGGATCCGGGGGTCGAGGCGTTCACCCCGACCCCGGCTCCCGGTCACGAGCTGCGCCCCGGTGCCGTGCTGATCGTCTTCGGCACCCAACGGCAGGCCGAGGACCTGGCCGGCCTGGTCGCGCCCGACGGCCCGTGACCGCGTCGGTGGTCGCGGTTACGGTGACGGCATGGACGACAAGCAGGCGCTGACCGGTCAGCAGGTGCACGACGAGGGGCTCACCGGGTGGCGCCAGGTGCTCGACCGGCTGGTCGTCCGGTTCGACACCGGCGGGTTCAGCGCCGGTGCCGCGCTCGTCGTCGCGATCGCGGAGGCCGCCGACGAGGCCAACCACCATCCCGACGTCGACCTGCGCTATCCCCACCTCACCGTGTCGTTGAAGAGCCACGACGTCGACGCGATCACCCAGCGCGACATCCGGCTGGCCAGACGGATCACCGAGCTGGCCGAGGCAGCGGGCGCGCGCGCCGCGCCCAGCGCTCCCGACGTCATCGAGCTGGCGCTGGACACCCCGGACCACGAGCGGGTGCTGCCCTTCTGGCAGGCGCTGCTCGGTCACGAGCCGCACCTGGGCGACGACCTGGTCGACCCGGCCGCCCGGACCCCCAGCGTGTGGTTCCAGGCGAGCGACTCCGAGGCGCCCGACCGGCAGCGCTGGCACCTCGACATCAGCGTGCCGCACGACGTGGTGCAGGAGCGGATCGCCGCCGCAGTCGAGGCGGGTGGCCGGGTCGTCGACGAGAGCCGTGCGCCCGCGTTCTGGGTCCTCGAGGACCCAGACGGCAACCGGTCGTGCCTGTGCACGTGGCAGGCGCGCGACTGACAGATCCTGGGACTGCGATCCCAGGATTCGGGACGACTGGCACACTGAGTTGAGCGCCGTCGCGCGCGAGGGGCATGCTGTGCGCATGCTTGCTTGGAATCAGCACTGCGAGATTCTCGTACGCACGCGACGCGTGAGCTAGCGGCGTCAGCCGCAGCACGCGCGTCGACCCCTCGTCAGCCGACTGGCTCGAGGGGTTTTTTGTTGGGCTGACCAACGCGAGGACGACAGTGGACACAGGGAAGATGAGCAGATGACGCAGCAGACACCGGGCAACGGCCCGGTCAAGGGACCGGCAATGACCCCGCACGAGGCAGGGGGCACGGTCACCGGGGCGCAGAGCCTGGTCAGGTCCCTGGAGAGCGCGGGCGCCGAGACGATCTTCGGCATCCCGGGCGGGGCCATCCTGCCGGCCTACGACCCGCTGTTCGACAGCAGCATCCGGCACATCCTGGTGCGCCACGAGCAAGGGGCCGGCCACGCGGCGCAGGGGTACGCCGCCGCCACCGGCCGCGTCGGCGTGTGCATGGCCACCAGCGGCCCCGGCGCCACCAACCTGGTCACGCCCCTGGCCGATGCGCACATGGACTCGGTCCCGCTGGTCGCCGTGACCGGCCAGGTCGGGGCGAGCATGATCGGCACCGACGCCTTCCAGGAGGCCGACATCCGCGGCATCACGATGCCGATCACCAAGCACAACTTCCTGGTCACCGACCCGGCCGAGATCCCGCGGGTCGTCGCGGAGGCCTTCTACATCGCCTCCACCGGCCGCCCCGGGCCCGTCCTCGTCGACATCGCCAAGTCGGCCCTGCAGGCCCAGACCACCTTCACGTGGCCCGAGGAGCTGAACCTGCCCGGATACCGCCCCGTGACCCGGCCGCACTCCAAGCAGATCCGCGAGGCGACCCGGCTGATGCTCGCGGCACGTCGGCCGGTGCTCTACGTCGGCGGCGGCGTGATCCGGGCCCGCGCGGCCCAGGAGCTGCGGACCCTGGCCGAGCTGACCGGCATCCCGGTGGTCACCACGTTGATGGCTCGTGGCGCCTTCCCCGACAGCCACCCCCAGCACCTCGGCATGCCGGGGATGCACGGCACCGTGGCCGCGGTCGCCGCGTTGCAGAAGAGCGACCTGATCATCAGCCTCGGCGCCCGCTTCGATGACCGGGTGACCGGCAACCTGGACTCCTTCGCGCCGGCCGCCCAGGTGATCCACGCCGACATCGACCCCGCCGAGATCGGCAAGAACCGCGCCGCCGACGTGCCCATCGTGGGCGACTGCCGCGAGGTGATCGCCGACCTGGTGGTCGCGTTGCGGGCCGAGCAGGACCAGGGCACCACCGGCGACTACGAGGGCTGGGTGAAGTTCCTCGCCGGGGTGAAGCTGAAGTACCCCCTCGGGTACGACGCCCCGGCCGAGGGGATGGCCCCGCAGTACGTCATCGAGCGGCTCAGCAAGATCGCCGGGCCCGAAGCCGTCTACGTGGCGGGCGTCGGGCAGCACCAGATGTGGGCCACCCACTTCGTGCAGTACGAGCACCCGAACACGTGGATCAACTCCGGTGGCCTGGGCACGATGGGCTTCGCCGTGCCCGCCGCGATGGGCGCCAAGGTGGGCCGCCCCGACGCGACGGTGTGGGCGATCGACGGCGACGGCTGCTTCCAGATGACCAACCAGGAGCTGGCCACCTGCACCATCGAGGGCATCCCGATCAAGGTGGCGATCATCAACAACGAGTCGCTGGGCATGGTGCGCCAGTGGCAGACGCTGTTCTACGAGGGGCGCTACTCCAACACCGACCTGCAGTCCGTGGCCCGGACCCGGGGCAGGGTGCCGGACTTCGTCAAGCTGGCCGAGGCCTACGGCGCGGTCGGGCTGGCCTGCGACAGCCCCGACGACGTGGACGCCACGATCGCCAAGGCGATGGAGATCAACGACGTGCCGGTGGTGGTCGACTTCCGCGTGGAGCGCGACGCGATGGTGTGGCCGATGGTCGCGGCCGGCACCTCCAACGACGACATCAAGTACGCCCGCGACCTGGCGCCCGAGTTCGAGGAGGACGACCTCTGATGTCGACCCACACCCTCTCGGTCCTGGTGGAGAACAAGCCGGGGGTGCTCGCGCGCATCGCCGGCCTGTTCAGCCGCCGGGGCTTCAACATCGACTCCCTCGCGGTGGGACCGACCGAGCACCCCGAGATCTCCCGGATGACCATCGTCGTCGGGGTCGAGGACTCACCCCTCGAGCAGGTCACCAAGCAGCTGAACAAGCTCGTCGAGGTCATCAAGATCGTCGAGCTCGAGGAGCGGGAGGCGATCGAGCGCGAGCTGCTGCTGGTCAAGGTCAAGGCCGACGCCAGCACCCGCGGCCAGATCCTCGACGCGGTCCGGCTCTTCCGCGCCAAGGTCGTCGACGTCGCCACCGACGCCATCACCATCGAGGTCACCGGCAACGCGGGCAAGCTCAGGGACTTCCTGGCCGTGCTCGAGCCCTTCGGGATCCGCGAGCTCGTCCAGTCCGGCATGGTCGCCATCGGCCGCGGCAGCCGATCCATCACCGAGCGCACCCTGCGCCCCGTCCCCGTCCCGGTCCCCGCCGCGACGTCGGTGCCGGGGTGACGGTTTCCCCGGTTAACCGGGGATCCATGCACCTGTGGCGTGTTGCGACGCTCCAGAGGTGCATGGATCACCCGGCAAGCCCCATCGTTTTGTTCAGATCGCCAATCATGAAGGAGAGCCCCCGTGGCTGAGATGTTCTACGACGACGACGCCGACCTGTCCCTGATCCAGGGCAAGAACGTGGCCGTGCTCGGCTACGGCAGCCAGGGTCACGCGCACTCGCTGTCCCTGCGCGACTCCGGTGTCGACGTACGGATCGGACTCCCGGAGGGGTCCAAGAGCCGCGCCAAGGCCGAGGCCGAGGGCTTGCGGGTGCTCACTCCCGCGGAGGCCGTCGAGGAGGCCGACGTCATCGTGATCCTGGCACCCGACCACGTGCAGCGAAAGCTGTACACCGAGTCGGTGGAGCCGAACATCACGCCTGGCGACACCCTCGTGTTCGGGCACGGCTTCAACATCCGCTTCGGCTACATCACCCCACCCGAGGGAGTGGACGTGTTCATGGTCGCGCCCAAGGGACCCGGCCACCTCGTGCGCCGCGAGTACGTCGACGGCCGCGGCGTACCCGTCCTGGTCGCGGTGGAGGCGGACGCCTCGGGCAAGGCCTGGGACCTCGCGCTCTCCTATGCCAAGGCGATCGGCGGGCTGCGCGCCGGCGGGATCAAGACGACGTTCACCGAGGAGACCGAGACCGACCTGTTCGGCGAGCAGGCAGTGCTGTGCGGCGGCGCCAGCCAGCTGGTGCAGTACGGCTTCGAGGTGCTGACCGAGGCCGGCTACCAGCCCGAGGTGGCCTACTTCGAGTGCCTGCACGAGCTGAAGCTGATCGTCGACCTGATGTACGAGGGTGGGATCGCCAAGCAGCGGTGGTCGGTCTCCGACACCGCGGAGTACGGCGACTACGTCTCCGGCCCCCGGGTCATCGACGAGCACGTGAAGCAGAACATGCTCGGCGTCCTCGAGGACATCAAGAACGGCTCGTTCGCCGAGCGCTTCATCAACGACCAGGACAACGGTGCTCCGGAGTTCAAGAAGTTCCGCGAGCAGGGCGAGTCGCACCCGATCGAGAAGACCGGCCGGGAGCTGCGCAAGCTGATGGCCTGGGTCAAGAGCCACGACTCGGACTACACCGAGGGCAGCTCGGCTCGCTGAGGGATCAACACCCCGTTCGAAACTGCCACTTCCCGTGCGTTGCGACGCACGGGAAGTGGCAGTTTCACTGGGTACCCAGTGAAACTGCGCGCCGCTACTTCACCTCCGAGCGGAACATCAGCCGGAGTCCGAGGGCCAGGGGGAGCGCCAGCCAGATCAGGCTCGCGACCACGATGTGGGCCCAGTCCCTTGCTGCCATGTCGCCGTTGAACAGTGCGCTCTGGGCGAAGTTGAAGTCCACCCAGGCTTGGGCGTCGTGCCACCAGGACGCGTTCGCGGCGAGCAGCCCGGACAGGGTGGGCAGCACCAGGGTGAACACGAAGTAGCCCACGATCGCGCCCGCCGAGTTGCGGATGACCACCCCGAGGGTGAACCCGATCAGCATGCCCAGCACGTTGGCCAGGACGATCTCGGAGAGGTGCACCCACGAGTCGTCCCAGATCGTCGGAGTGCCGGTGATCGCCGTACCGACGATGTTGCCGAGCGCGCCGATGGCCATCGCCACGACCATCGAGCCGACGCCGATCACCACGGCACCGACGGCCTTGGCCCAGATCACCCGGCCACGGTGCGGGACGAGGGTGAACGTCGAGAGCCCGCTGCGCTGGGTCCACTCGCTGGTGACGGAGAGGATCGCCACCATCGGCAGGATCACCGACATCGGGAACCCGATCGCCGCGGCGAAGGTGTCGTAGGTCAGCTCGCTGTCCGGCGCCCACAGGATCACCGCGCCGGTGGCGAGGGTCGCGGAGATCGCGACGCTCATCATCAGCCAGAAGCCCGACCGGGTGTCGAACATCTTGCGCAGCTCCACCGCAGCCACCCGGGTGGCCGGGATCCGGTGCTGCACGCTGGTGCTGGTGGTGCGGGCGGTTTCCACGGTCGCGGTGCTCATGTCGATGCTCCTTCTCGTTGGGTCTCGGCGGTGAGCTCGAGGAACATCTCCTCCAGGCCCGCGCCGTCGGCCGGCCGCAGCTCGGTGAGGGCGACGCCGGCGGTCAGGGCGACCTGTCCCACCCGCGCCGCGTCGGCCTGGGTGCGTACGACGCCGTCGGGCCCGAGCGTGCTGGCGATGCCGGCCAGCTCGAGGGCGTGTGCCAGCGTGCTCGGCGAGGCGCTGCGTACGACGGTCCCGGCCGCGGCGAGCAGCTCGTGCTTGGTCCCCTGCGCGACGATGCGGCCGTTGCCGATCACGACGATGTCGTCGGCGATGACCTCGATCTCGTGCAGCAGGTGCGAGGAGAGCAGCACCGTGCCGCCCTGGTCGGCGTAGGAGCGCAGCAGGTCGCGCATCCACCGGATCCCCGCCGGGTCCAGCCCGTTGGCCGGCTCGTCGAGGATCAGCACCGACGGGTCGCCGAGGAGGGCGTGGGCGATGCCGAGGCGTTGGCGCATCCCGAGGGAGTAGTTGCGCACCCGCCGGTCGGCCTCCTTCTCGCTGAGGCTGACCCGGTCCAGCAGCTCCTCGACGCGCAGCCGCGGCAGGCCCATGGTGCGTGCCGCGACGGTGAGGATCTCTCGACCGGTGCGGCCGGCGTGCTGGGCGGAGGCGTCGAGCAGCACGCCCACCTCGAGCCCCGGGTTCGGCAGGTCGGCGAACAGCCGGCCGCGGATGCGGGCCGAGCCCGCCGTCGGGGGCGTCAGGCCGACCATGACGCGCATGGTCGTGGACTTGCCGGCGCCGTTGGGGCCGAGGAAGCCGGTCACCCGGCCCGCCTCGGCGGTGAAGGTGACGTCGTCGACGGCGGTGAAGGCGCCGTACCTCTTGGTCAGGGAGCTGATGGTGATCATGCTGCAGAGCCTCGCCCGGGCTCGGGCGTCCCCGCATCGGGGAGGCTGCTGGACCAACCCCTGAGCCGACCCTGGTTCTTCTCGGGGGCACCCTGAGCGAGGGTGCCGGCAGGGACTCCCACGCAGTGGGGGGCGCCGTGCGTGGTCCAGCACCTCCGAGTGGTTCTCACTTGGGTGAAGGTCGAGATCTGGTCCGAGGTCGGCGACAGCTGCGGGCCGGAGGGCTGCGTCACCTGAGGTCGACCTCGTCCACAGGATCGGTCAACCATCTGTGGACGCGGGAGCCTCGGCTGTGGATGGACCCACGTGGTCTGTGGACAACGGTCGGAGAAGCGCAGAATTCGCCGAGACAGGAGCCGAAAGGCCCTTGCGGCCACCCGTGGGTGGGCGTAGACATCTCTCACGCCCTCCCTTCGGGGAGAGCGGGATCGCTCGAAGCAGATGGTCCAGACGGCGGGGCAACTCGTCGCGGTGAGCACGGTGACAGCCGCCGGGTCCTGAGCAGCGAGCGATCGATCGGAAGGTCACCGTTCTCCGATCAACCAGAAGGGCCCAGCAACTCATACTTGCTGGGCCCTTCGCCTGTCCCCGGTCGCCGCGCGCACGCCCCGTCGTCGGGGACGCGCTCCGCGCCGGGTCGGTTACGCTGACCAGCGCACAGCGTCGTGCGGGCACACTCACCACCAACGTCAGGAACGTCGTGACCCCCACCGATTCCCGGCCGGTCGTACTCATCGCCGAGGAGCTCAGCCCCGCGACCGTCGAGGCCCTGGGCCCGGACTTCGAGATCCGACGGTGCCACGGCGCCGACCGCACCGAGCTGCTGGCTGCCATCGCCGAGGCCGACGCGATCCTGGTCCGCTCGGCCACCAAGGTCGACGAGGAGGCCCTGGGCGCCGCCAAGCGGCTCAAGGTGGTCGCGCGAGCCGGGGTCGGGCTCGACAACGTCGATGTGAAGGCGGCGACCCAGAGTGGGGTGCTGGTCGTCAACGCGCCCACCTCCAACATCACCAGCGCCGCCGAGCTCGCGGTCGCGCTGATGCTCGCGGCCGCCCGGCACCTCAGCCCGGCGCACGCCGCCTTGACCCGGGGGGAGTGGAAGCGCAGTCGCTACACCGGCGTGGAGCTGTTCGAGAAGACCGTCGGCATCGTCGGACTGGGACGCATCGGCGTCCTGGTCGCGCACCGGCTGGCCGCCTTCGGGATGTCGGTGATCGCCTACGACCCCTACGTCCAGGCGGGCCGTGCGGCCCAGATGGGGGTGCGGATGGTGAGCCTGGAGGAGCTGATGGCCGAGTCGGACTTCCTCAGCGTCCATCTCCCGAAGACCCCCGAGACGATCGGTCTGATCGGTGCCGACGAGTTCGCCCTGGCTCGCCCGGGGCTGGTGCTCGTCAACGCCGCCCGCGGCGGGATCGTCGACGAGAAGGCGCTCTACGACGCCCTCAAGACCGGACGCATCGGCGCGGCCGGTCTCGACGTCTTCGCCCAGGAGCCCTGCACCGACTCACCGCTGTTCGACCTCGAGAACGTCGTCGCCACGCCGCACCTGGGGGCCTCCACCGACGAGGCGCAGGAGAAGGCCGGCGTCGCGGTCGCGCGTTCCGTGCGGCTGGCGCTGTCCGGCGAGCTCGTCCCCGACGCGGTCAACGTGCAGGGCGGAGTCATCGCCGAGGACGTGCGTCCGGGCATACCGCTCGTGGAGAAGCTGGGGCGGATCTTCACCGCCCTCGCGGGCGAGGTCGCGCAGCAGATCGATGTCGAGGTCCGGGGCGAGATCACCGAGCACGACGTGAAGGTGCTCGAGCTCGCCGCCCTCAAGGGGGTCTTCGCCGACATCGTCGAGGACCAGGTCTCCTACGTGAACGCCCCGCTGCTGGCTGCCGAGCGCGGGACCGAGGTCCGCCTCCTGACCGACCCCGAGAGCCCCGACCACCGCAACCTGATCACGCTCCGCGGCACCCTCGCCGACGGCTCGCGGGTCTCGGTGTCCGGCACCCTGATCGGCATCAACCAGCGCGAGCGGCTCGTCGAGGTCAACGACTTCGTGGTCGACCTCGAGCCGAGCGAGCACCTGGCGTTCTTCGCCTACGAGGACCGCCCCGGCATGGTCGGCACCGTCGGCAGGATCCTGGGCGAGGCGGGGGTGAACATCGCGGGCATGCAGGTCTCGCGCAACGAGCGTGGCGGTCAGGCGCTGGTGGCCCTGTCGGTGGACTCCCCGGTGCCGGCGGAGGTGCTCGAGGAGATCCGTGCCTCGATCGACGCCGAGTCCGTCCGTGGCGTCAGCCTCACCGAGAAGGAGCAGTCCGCCGGCTGAGCGCACACCCCCGTCAGGCCACCAGCGTCGGGGGGCCACCGGCGATGAACCCGGGGGCCTCCAGCGTCTCTCGCCAAGCCTCGCCGATTCGCGCGACCGCGTCGGCGAGCACGTGGGCGGGCTGGGTGTAGGGCAGCCGGACGAAGCGGTCCAGCCCGCCCTCCGGTGCGAAGCTCGGCCCGGCCGCGAGCAGCACGTCGTGGCGTGCCGCCTTGGGCACCAGGGCCGAGGAGAGGGCCACCGGCAGTCGGCACCACAGGCTGAGACCCCCGCCGGGGCGGCCCACCTGCCAGTCGGGCAGGTGCTCGGCCACGCCCGCGAGGGCGGCCTCGCGGGAGGAGCGCAGCTGCCCGCGTCGGTGCTCGAGCGACTCGCTGCCGGAGTTCAGCAGCTCGGTCGCGACCAGCTGCTCGAGCAGCGGCACCCCGAGGTCGAGGCTCAGGCGGGCGCGGAAGAAGGTGTCGACCAGACCTGACGGGATCCGGAGCCAACCGACGCGCAGGCCGCCCCAGTAGGGCTTGCTCAGGCTGCCGACGCTGACCGCCTCGGGGGAGTACGCCGCCAACGGGGCGGGCAGCTGCTGCCCGTCGAGCGCCAGGGCCGCCATCGACTCATCGATCACGGCCGTCGTGCCGGCGCCCGCGAGCACCCGCCCGACCTGCTCCCGCCCGGCCTCGCCCATCAGTGCGCCCGTCGGGTTGTGGAAGTCGGGGATCAGGTAGGCGATCCGGGGCCTGACCTGGCGCAGCGTCGCCACGAGGTTCTCCACGTCCCCAACGGTGGCGTGGGCGTCGGGGCTGAAGTCCGGGCTGAGGTCCGAGCCCACGAGCCGGGCGCCGGAGTGCGTGAGGGTCGCGATGGCGTTGGGATAGGTGGGGCTCTCCACCACGGCCCGGTCCCCGGTCGCGAGCAGCGCCCTGGCCGCGACCGCGACGCCGGCCAGCGCGCCGGGGACGATCATCACCTGCTCGGGACTGGTGGCCAGCCCGCGTGCGCCGTACGCCGCGGCCACCGCCTCGCGCAGCACCGGCAACCCCGAGGGGTAGTAGCCCGTGCCCGCGAGGTAGGCCGGCAGCTCGAGGATCGACTTCTCGTAGGCGGCCAGCACGCCCGGGCCCGGCACCGGGGCCGCACAGGTCAGGTCGATCTGGTCCGCGGGGAGGTCGCCGGGCGGGAGCAGGTGGTCCCCGCGGTGCCCCCGTGCCGTCGGCAGGCTGGCCACGCTCCCCGACCCCTGGCGGGAGAGCAGGAAGCCGTGGTCGCGCAGCTCGGCGTAGGCGCGGGTGACCGTGGTGCGGCTGACCGCGAGCGCCTCGGTGAGCTCGCGCTCGCTGGGCAGCCGGGCGCCGACCGGCACGCGGCCGTCGGTGATGAGCACCCGGAGCCCCTCGGCCAGTCCCTTGTAGGCCGGGGTGCGGTCGTACTCGCCGAGCAGGGCGGCGACCCGGGAGGCGGCGAGGACACGTGCCATGCAGGCCAGTGAAGCACGATTGGCTATGTGCGACCAGACCAGTTGATGGTGGACTGGCGACATGACCAGCGATGTGGGCCTCGAGGCCCTGGGTGCGGCGACTCCCACCCGGATGCGCGAGCTGGCCCACCTCGGTCCGCTCGCGCAGCTGCGCGCGGGGCGGCTCCCGCGTCGGCTCGTGCAGCTGACGCTCGGGCTCGCGCTCTACGGCCTGACGCTGGGGATGATGATCCGGGCGACCCTGGGCAACGCGCCGTGGGACGTGCTGCACCAGGGGCTGGCGATCCACCTGCCGATCAGCATCGGCACCGCCGTGATCGCGATGAGCATGGTCGTCCTGCTGTTCTGGATCCCGCTGCGCGAGCTGCCCGGGTTCGGCACCATCGCGAACTCGCTCGCGGTCGGGCTGAGCGCCGACCTCGCCCTGAGCCTGCTCCACGCACCCGAGCTGCTGTGGCAGCGCAGCCTGCTGATGGTCGGGGGAGTGGTGCTCAACGCTCTGGCGACGGCCCTCTACCTCGGCTCCCAGCTCGGCCCCGGCCCCCGCGACGGGCTGATGACGGGGCTGCATCGCCGCACCGGGGTGTCCCTCCGGCTGGTGCGCACCGGGCTCGAGGCCGTCGTGGTCGCGCTCGGCTGGCTGCTCGGCGGCGTGGTCGGGATCGGCACGGTGCTCTACGCCCTCGCCATCGGCCCACTGGTGCAGCTGATGCTGCCGTGGTTCATCGTGGAGCTCCCCGGACCCCTCGCGGGCCCGGGACTCAGCGACGGGTCGCGACGATCGCGGAGGCGTCGGGTGCGACCATCACCTCGACGGCGGTGAACCGCTCGTCGCTCAGCCAGCCTTCGCGGAGGATGTCGACGCGCCCCCCGGTGATCGGGGGCCAGAGCTGGCACGGGGTGAAGTCGTCGAGCACGACGATGCCGCCCGGCTCCACCAGGTCGGCCACGGCTTCGGCACTGGCGTCCTCGGGGACCGAGGGGTCCAGGAACAGCAGCGAGTAGGGACCCTTGTTGCGCAGTGTCGACCAGTCGGCCGCGAGCACCTCGACCTGCGGGTCGTCGGTGAAGATCTCCTGCGCCGCGGTGGCCAGCCGGGGGTCGAGCTCGGCGGAGAGGATCTGGGTGCCGGGGCGTACGCCGGAGCGCAGCCACGCCGTGCCGACCCCGCACCCGGTCCCGAACTCGGCCATGGTGCCGCCACGTGTGGCCGCCAGGGTGGCCAGCAACCGCCCGGTCTCGTTGCGGCAGAAGGACACGTAGCCCGCCCGGCGGGAGACGTCGAAGGCCCGCGACACGATGGCGGGTACGTCGGGCGGGGCGCTCATGCCCCGAGTCTCGGCAAATCCGCCGGGCCAGACCAGCGGGAGGCGCAGCGTCTCGGATCGTGGGACATGCCACCAAAGGTCGGACAGATCCGGCGAGGTAGGACGTAGTCTGGAGTCACCATGCGGAGGAACTTCGTACTTATTTGCCGCCGTGGCGGGGCCTGAGACTCGATAGGCCACCTCGCCGCGGAGTTCGGCGCACCCCGCCACCAGGCCCATCACCCCCTCCGCGAGCGAGACGACGAAGTTCCACCTGCTGCTTCCGGACCCCCTCCGGCCATGCGATCCGTGGCCAGCGAGCCGGTCCATCTCCTGCGGAGTGCTCGACCGCTCCAGACCAGCACCCAGCCCTCGACGAGGGCGCAGACCCATCAGGAGATAGACCGATGTACCAGATGTACCCCGAGTGGGGACCGGCCAAGCACAACCCCGAGAGCCCGATGAGTGCCCAGGCCGTCCAGGCGGCGCTCGACCTGCGGGACAATGGCGGCGAGCGCCCGGACGACAACTAGCATCGGGCGTATGCCGGATTCCCCCTCGACCCCAGGCCCGCTGAAGCTCGCCGTCATCCCCGGTGACGGGATCGGTCCGGAGGTCACCGCCGAGGCCCTCAAGGTCCTCGACCAGGTGTCCTCGTCGGTCGCCGTCGGGGTGAAGTTCGAGCCCACCCGCTACGACCTCGGGGCCGAGCGCTACCTCGCGACCGGTGAGGTGCTGCCCGACTCCGTGCTCGAGGAGATCCGTGGGCACGACGCGATCCTGCTCGGCGCCGTGGGCGGCAGGCCCGGTGACCCCGACCTGCCGCCCGGCATCCTCGAGCGGGGGCTGCTGCTGCGGCTGCGCTTCGAGCTCGACCACTACGTGAACCTGAGGCCGAGCCGGATCTTCCCCGGGGCCTCCTCACCCCTGGCCGCCCACGTGCTCGACGGGCGCGGGGAGGTCGACTTCGTCGTCGTGCGCGAGGGGACCGAGGGTCCCTACACCGGCAACGGCGGTGCCCTGCGGGTCGGCACGCCGCACGAGATCGCCACCGAGGTCTCGGTCAACACCGCCTTCGGGGTCGAGCGGGTCGTCCGCGACGCCTTCCGTCGGGCCCAGAAGCGCCGCGGCCGGCTCACACTGGTCCACAAGACCAACGTGCTCGTCAACGCCGGCGCGGTGTGGTGGCGGCTGGTGCAGGAGGTGGCACCGGAGTTCCCCGAGGTCACGGTCGACTACATGCACGTCGACGCCACCATGATCCACCTGGTCACCGACCCCGCCCGGTTCGACGTGATCGTCACCGACAACCTCTTCGGCGACATCGTCACCGACCTCGCCGCCGCCATCACCGGTGGCATCGGACTGGCCGCCAGCGGCAACGTCAACCCCGACCGCACCGCGCCCTCCATGTTCGAGCCGGTGCACGGCTCGGCCCCCGACATCGCCGGGACCCAGCAGGCCGACCCCACCGCCGCGATCCTCTCCACCGCGCTGATGCTCGAGCACCTCGGGCTCGACGAGGCTGCGGCCAGCGTGGAGGCCGCCGTGGTCGCCGACCTGGCCGCACGCGCGCCCGGCACCCCGGTGGTGACCGCACAGGTGGGCGACTCCGTCGCATCCCGCCTCGCGGGCTGACCGCCCACCGAGCCGCGCCGGCCGACCGGCAGGCTCGAGGGCCGGGTCACCCGGCGAGTGTGCCCGCTCCTCGGCAGCCACACCGACACGAGAGATAGCGTGCCCTCATGACCCTCGACATCACCGTCACTGCCTCGGACAGCCCGCGCAGCGAGTCCGAGGTCGCCGAGATCCTGGCCAACCCGGGGTTCGGCACGCACTTCACCGACCACATGCTGAGCCTGGAGTGGACCCCGGACCAGGGGTGGCACGACGGGCGGATCACGGCGTACGGGCCGCTGAGCATGGACCCGGCGAGCGCCGTGCTGCACTACGCGCAGGAGATCTTCGAGGGCATGAAGGCCTACCGGCACCAGGACGGCTCCGTCTGGACCTTCCGTCCTGAGCAGAACGCGCAGCGGATGGCGCGCTCCTCCCACCGGCTCGCCCTCCCGGTCCTGGACCCGGAGGACTTCGTGCAGGCCGTGGACGCCCTCGTCGAGGTCGACCACCGGTGGGTGCCCGAGGGAGCGGGGGAGAAGAGCCTCTACGTGCGGCCGTTCATGATCGCCTCCGAGGTCTTCCTCGGTGTCCGCCCGGCGCAGCACGTGACCTTCATGGTGATCGCCTCACCTGCCGGCGCCTACTTCAAGGGTGGCATCACCCCGTTGACGCTCTGGCTGACCGAGGAGTACACCCGGGCCGGTCGCGGCGGCATGGGGGCGGCGAAGACCGGCGGCAACTACGCCAGCTCGCTGGCCGCGCAGCAGGAGGCCCTGCGCCACGGCTGCGACCAGGTGGTCTTCCTCGACGTCGCCGAGGGGAAGTACGTCGAGGAGCTCGGCGGGATGAACATGTACTTCGTCCACGCCGACGGGCACATCGTCACCCCGGAGACCGGGACCATCCTCGAGGGCATCACCCGCTCGGCGATCATCGAGCTCGCCGATCGGCTGGGGCACAAGGTCGAGGAGCGGAAGTTCTCCATCGACGAGTGGCGCGAGGGGGTGGCCAGCGGTGAGATCACCGAGGTCTTCGCCTGCGGCACGGCCGCCGTCGTCACTCCGGTCGGGACCCTGAAGTGGGACCCCGCCATCAGCGGCGGTGACAGCGCCGGTGAGGTGCGGGGCTCGACCGAGGCGGGACCCTTGACCATGGAGATCCGGCGGGCCCTGGTCGACATCCAGTACGGGCGCGCCGAGGACCCCTTCGGGTGGATGCACCGGGTCTGCTGATCTCCGGGCGGGTCTCCGGGGTCTGCTGATCTCGTTGGTTCGGGTGAGCGCCGATCGGTCCGGTGCCGCGCGCTCAGGTGGTCCGGTGGCGTCCGCGACGGTCGAGGAGCACCAGGCCGAGGCCGAGGCTGAGGAAGGTGAGGCCGAGCAGGCCGATCTCCTCGAAGCCGGGGGGCGCCCCGGTGCTGGGCAGTGACCCGGTGGTGACGGCGGCGGCGCCCTGGACAGTGGTGCCGGTGCTGGTGGCCGTGCTGCTCGCGCTTGTGGCCGTGGTGCCGGTGTCGCCGGGGTTGGGTGCGGTGGTCTCGAGAACGGCGGGGCCGCCGGGGTCGGAGATGATGCCGTCGGGGGTGCCGTCCTCGTCGCCGGGGCCTCCGTCGATCATGGTGAGCTGCCAGGCCTGGACGAAGCCGGTGCCGAGGTCGGCGGTGGCGCGGGTGGCTCCGGTGCCGGTGTCCTCGTCGTGTGCGAAGGCGTACCACTGCGGGTCGGCGCCGGGTGTGGGCGGGCCGTACTTGTAGTAGGCGTCGCCGGCGATGGCGTCGCCGTCGAGGACGTACACCGACGCGGTGACCGGCTGGCCGGGGAAGACCCCGGTGATCTGGAAGTCCAGGACGCCGTAGGGCAGCGAGAAGCCGGCGGGGTGCGAGCCGGGGGCGGGGTCCGCGACGGTGGAGACCCCCGTGAGGGTGCCGAAGTTGGTCCTCAGCTCCAAGACGTCACCGGCGTCGGTGACCAGCACCGCCTGGCTCGGGTCGGCAGCGGTCCCGGCGAGGTCCTCGATGGGGTCCACGGTGCCGTCGCCGTCGGTGTCGGGGTAGTCGCCACGGTCGGCGCACGGCGACAGTGCGGAGGTGCCGTTGGTCGGGCTGGTGTAGGTCACGGTGAAGTGGTCGCGTCCGGGGCGGTCCACCACGGGGACAAGAATGATGGTGTGGCCCGGCTTCTTGTTCACCACCAGGTCCAGGACCTGCTCGGCCTCGGCGTCGGTGCAGCTGTCGTTGGCGAAGACCTCGATGCGTCCGGCCTCGTCCTTGGGCAGGTTCCCGATGACGAGCACGGCACGGTCGTCATCGCCGGTGCTCTGCTGGATGGCGCCGGTGAGCACCGGTGTCTGGGGGCCGTGCTCGGTCAGGATCGGGGGGCCGCCGGTGCCGCTGATCTGGTTTCCGCGCAGGTCGGCCTCGGCGAAGTTTCCGATCGAGATGGCGCTCTGGCTGGAGCCGACCACGACGTTGCGGTTCACGTGATTGGAGTGGGCGGCCACGACGATGCCGTAGCGGGTCCCCGGGGTGGTCGCGCCGCCGGCGTCGATGCCGACCCGGTTTCCGGTGATCGAGACCTGGTCGGCATCGGAGAGGACCCCACGCTGGGCGCCGAGGACGATGTTGTCACTGACCTCCGCTCCCTCGGCGCCCCCGTGGAGATTGATCCCGGCCGTCTCGCCGCCCAGGACCACGTTGCGGGTCACCACGGTCTTGGAGACGTCGCCGCTGATCTCGACTCCGGTCTGCGCCGGGTGCAGGGTGTTGGCCTCGATCCTCGGGGCGGTCACGACCCGGTCCCTCGAGGTCGCGGTCGCGGGCGCGGTCTCGATGGCGGTCCCGGCTGTCACGTCGTTGCCGGTCACCTGCGGGCGCACGGTCCCGTTGTCGAGTCGGATGCCCCAGGAGGTCGCGTGCACGGTGTTGCCCGCACCCTCCTGCCCGATCACCGGGTCCTCGGTGTCGCCGGTCAGGATGCCGATCTTGGTGGGCAGGACCGTGGTGCCGTTGGTCGCGGTGCCGACCCGGTTGCCGGTGACCCGGTGGCCGGACCCGCCCAGCAGCTCGATCCCGGGGCCGGAGGCGTCGACCACGGTGTTGTCCTTGACGCTCACCTGCCGGGCCCCGGCCCACACCACCACGCCGGGGGCCTGGTCGGCGCTGGCTCTGGTGCCGTCACCGACCAGGCCGACGGTGTTGCCGCTCACGGTGATGTCGGTCCCGGTGACCGCACCGGGCTGCTCCACCTCGGGCGTCAGAAAGCTGAGCTCCTCGTGACCGGCCGGGTCGTGGCCGTCCACGAGCTGGCTGGACCCGGAGACCAGGATGCCGCCGGCCGTGCCGGCGACCACGGTGTTGTCCTTGACCGAGACCCCGGGCACCGCGTCGATCCGGATGCCCTCGCCGAGGTTGCGCAGGTCGGCGCCGCCGGGCCCCACGCCGATCCGGTTCCCCTCCACGCTGGTCCCGGTGGCCCCCGGGCCGCTGACCAGGATCCCGCTCTTGTAGCTGCGGATCACGTTGCCGGTGACCTGGGCGGGCGCACCGATGACCTGCAGCCCGCTCACGGAGAGCCCGAGACCGGCGCCGTCGCTGCCCACGCTGACCCGGTTGTCCGCGACCACGGCGTCTGGACTGTCCGTGAGGTACGCACAGGCATAGGCGCAGCGCATCAGGTTGTCGCGGACCACCACCCCGGAGACCCCCTGGGAGAAGACCGCGTACCCCACGCCGACCAGGGTGGCTGTCCCGGCAGCGTTGATGCCCATGTGGTTGTCCGCGATCGTGTGGTCCTTGCCGCCCCCGATGAGGATGGCCGCCTCCACGTTGTCGATGACCAGGCCGGTGATCGTGGAGGTGCCCTTGGTCAGGAACAGCCCGAGCTGCACACCGCCCCCGTCGAGGTGCACCCGACCCGCCGACTGGGTGGTGCCGTCGATCGAGATCGAGGCCCCCAGCTCGGGCAGCTCCGAGCCCAGCGTGATCGTGGGCACCCCGCCACCGTCGATGTCGAAGCTGATGTCCCCACCACCCCGCGCAACGGCCGCCTGCACCGCCGCCCGCAGGGTGCACTCGGTCGCATCCCCCACCGTGCCCCCCGTGTCGCACCCCTTCGTCGCCGCATCGGTCGCGGGGTCGTCACCCGTGGAGTTCACCACCAGGCCCCCGGTGAGACTCACCGTCTGGGTGGAGGTGGCCTGCTCGCCCTTGGGGTCGGTCACGGTCAGCGAGACGCGGTAGTCCTTCAGCGCGTCGAACTCGTGGGTCGGGGAGGCGTCCTCGCTGGTGGTGCCGTCATCGAAGCTCCACAGGTAGTCCAGGTTGTCGTCGTCAGGGTCGGAGGAGAGGTCGGTGAAGCGCACCTCGCGCGGGTTGTCCTCGGAGACCTTGTAAGACCACAACGAGGTGGGCGCATGGTTGGGACCCGTGTCCCCGTTCGGGTCGTACAACTGACACGATCCGTGGTTCTGGTGGTCGTCAACGCCTCCGTTCCACGTGACTCCGTCGACCTCGCCGCCCCAGTAGTCGAAGATCTGGGACGGGTGGTCGGGTGCCAGGGGCGCCGGAGCGCGGTAGTCGATCCAGAACGAGTCGCCGGGGCCGAAGAGGGTGTTGTTGCCGTCGTTCTTGGGGTCCGGGGCGACGAACCTCACCGACGTGCCGATCTGGGTGCCGTGGCCGTCGCCACCGAAGCCGACGATGCTCGCCGGCGTGATCGCCGGGTTGTGCGCCCCGCTCCAGCCCCCCTGGACCGTGCGGATCCCGTCGTAGTAGTAGACGGTGGAGTTGCCCTCGCCCTTCACGGTGACGTTCTTTCCCGGAGTGTCGCCGATGGTCATGGTCACCCGGACGATCTCACCAGCGGAGTAGCTCGTGTCAGAGACGGTGTTCTCCAGGGCTACCGGGTAGCCGACCCAGCCGTCGTACCCCACGCAGTACTGCGGCGAGTTCCAGTACGCCCGGCTCACCACCGTGGCGGCCGACGCCGGGGCCGCGAGCGCCACCAGGGCGGAGAGCGCGACCAGGACCAGTGTCAGCGCCGAGGCGCCGAGGCGGGCGTGTGTCTTCACCCAGATGCGATCCCCCACGGTCTTGCCCTTCCCCCAGGCGATGTGGCGAGCGTGTGGATGGTAGGCCCGTGGTTCGAGTCCCTGGCAAGGAATGCGGCCCATCCCCTGGGACTGGTCTGGTCCGGTTGCGTCTGGCAACGATGTCGGTGACCCCCGACACGCGGCCTCGCCGGGACGGGCCGGGGTGGCCGGCTCGTCGCGTCCTTCCGACTACCGTGGTGCGGTGACCACGCTGCCCAGTTCCCGCCCGGCGGAGACGCGCGTCGGTCCCTACCGCCTGCTCGCCCCCATCGGCGAGGGCGGGATGGGGGTGGTGCACCTGGCCCAGGGCGAGGACGGGCAACGGGTGGCGCTGAAGGTGCTGCGCCCGCACGTGGTCGGCGACACCGAGGCGCGGGACCGGCTCGCCCGCGAGGTGAGCTCGCTCCAGCGCATCGACAGTCCGCGTGTTGCCGGCATCCTGGACGCCGACCCCCACGGCGCGGTGCCCTACGTGGTGACCCGCTACGTGCCGGGGCTCTCGCTCTACCACCACGTCGCCGAGGAGGGCACGATCCGTGGCGCCGACCTGCTGCACTTCGCCGACTGCCTCGCCGAGGCCCTCCAGGCCGTGCACGAGGTGGGGGTGCTGCACCGCGACGTCAAGCCGACCAACGTGCTGATGGAGGGACGCTCCCCGGTCCTCATCGACTTCGGCCTGGCCCGCCTCGCCGAGGACCCGCGCCTCACGCAGACCGGCTGGTTGCTGGGCACGCCCGGCTACCTCGCCCCGGAGATCCTCTACGGCGACGACGCCAGTCCGGCCGCTGACGTGCACGCCTGGGCCGCCACCGTCGCGTTCGCGGCGACCGGACGTCCGCCGTACGGCACCGGCCCGGCGATCGCGATCATGGACCGGGTCCGCCGCGGGGAGCACGACCTGTCGGCCGTCGAGGAGCCGCTGCGCAGGGTGCTGCACGAGTCGTTGTCTCCCGAGCCGCTCGAGCGGCCGGCCCTGCGTGAGCTGCGCGCGTGGATCCAGGACTTCCGGCAGCGGGTGTCCGTGCCCGCGCCACCCGTCCAGCGGGCGGGACCCGAGGACGGCTCGCGTGTCCAGCCCGAGCCGTGGACGATGCCGTTCGCGCCGGCCGCGGCGCCGCCGAGCGCCCGCACCCGCGAGGTCCCGCTGGCCGCGTCGCCACCCCTGGTGGGCATCGCTGGCCTGCCCGATTCTCCGCCAGCGTTCCGGGGCGAGGTGCCGGTGCGCGAAGCTGCGCCCTACCAAGAGCCACCGGCACACCCCGACCAGCCCTTCGGTGCACCGTCGCGCCGTGCGAGCAGCACCGCCCAACGCGTGTTCCAGCTGCTGGGGCTCGGCGCGCTGGCCGGTGCCACCGTCGCCTACGCGCCCTACCTCGGTGCGGCGCTGGCGGGGATCATCGTCCTGCTGCTGCGCACGGCGTCGGTCACCCGGCAGCGCCACGGGCGGCGTCAGCTGAGGCGTGGCCGCGCCCGGTGGTACGACGTGCCGCGGACGACGCTGTCCACCCCCGTCTACGCACTCCTCGCGCTGGCCGGTGCGGTCTGCCTGGTGCTCGTCGCCGCCGTGGTGGCGGTGGCGATGTTCGCGCTGGCCTACCTGCTGGCCCAGCCGGTCGTCGTCGGCATGGTCCTGGCGGGGCTCGGCTTCGCGGTCGCGCTGTGGTGGGGGCCCGGGGCCGGACGGCTGCGAGAGGTCACGCGGGGTGCGGTCACCCGGACGGCGCGCTCCGAGCTCGGTGGCTGGTTCGTGGTCGTGATGAGCGTGCTCGGGAGCGCGGTGCTCCTCGGCCTGCTGCTCAGCGACGGGCCCAACTGGGCGCCGATGCTGCACGCCCCCTGGCGCTGACCCGGTGCCGGATCCCGGGACGGCGAGCCACGGTGGGGACATCCGTGGCACACTCGTGGGCGTGTACCACCGCAGCATCATTATCCAGTAGCGCGACGGCCTCGTCCCCGAGCCCGCCGCGCTGACCTCTCGTTCCCACGGGAGGTCTTTTTGTTGCCAGCCGACGTTCCAGCCGACGTTCCAGCCGACCCCCCCGACCATCGAGGTGACGACACCGATGACCAGCGACCTGTTCCACGTCTACGACACCACGCTGCGCGACGGCGCCCAGCAGGAGGGCCTCAACCTCTCCGTCGCCGACAAGCTGTCGATCGCCCGGCACATCGACGGCCTGGGCGTGGGGTTCATCGAGGGCGGCTGGCCCGGCGCGAACCCCAAGGACACCGAGTTCTTCCGTCGCGCCCGCGAGGAGCTGCACCTCGAGCACGCCAGCCTCGCCGCGTTCGGCGCCACGAGGCGGGCCGGGATGGCGGCGGCCGACGACCCGCTGGTGGCCGCGCTGCGCGACTCCGGGGCGGGGGTGGTCACGCTCGTGGCCAAGTCGCACGACCGGCACGTGGAGCTGGCCCTGCGCACCACGCTCGCGGAGAACCTGGCGATGGTGCGCGACACCGTGGCACACCTGACCGCCGAGGGACAGCGGGTGTTCCTCGACGCCGAGCACTTCTTCGACGGTTACCGCGACAACCGCGACTACGCCCTGGAAGTGCTGCGGGCCGCCTTCGACGCGGGCGCCGAGGTCGCCGCCCTGTGCGACACCAACGGCGGGATGCTGCCGGACTGGGTCGCCGACGTCGTCCACGACGTGGTCGGGTCGACCGGTGTCCGCGTCGGCATCCACTGCCACAACGACACCGGCTGCGCGGTCGCCAACACGCTCTCGGCGGTCGACGCCGGCGCGACCCACGTGCAGGGCACCCTGAACGGCTACGGCGAGCGCACCGGCAACGCCGACCTGGTGAACGTGGTCGCCAACCTCGAGCTCAAGCTCGGACGCCAGGTGCTGCCTGCCGGCTTGCTGCGGGAGGCGACGCGGGTGGCGCACGCCGTCGCGGACGTGACCAACTTCCCACCCGCCTCGCGCCAGCCGTACGTCGGGACCTCGGCCTTCGCCCACAAGGCCGGGCTGCACGCCAGCGCGATCAAGGTGGACCCGGGGCTCTACCAGCACATGGACCCCGAAGGCGTCGGCAACGACATGCGACTGCTGGTCTCCGACATGGCCGGCCGCGCCTCGATCGAGCTCAAGGGTCGCGAGCTCGGCTTCGACCTCGACGCGGAGCTGGTCCAGCAGGTCACCGCCCGGGTCAAGGAGCTGGAGGCGCGCGGCTACACCTTCGAGGCCGCCGACGCCTCCTTCGAGCTGCTGCTCCTCGAGGCCGTCGAGGGCGCCCGACCGTCGTACTTCGAGACCGAGTCGTGGCGGGTGATCACCGAGACCACGCCCGGCGACGAGGCGACCTCGGAGGCCACCGTGAAGCTGCGCGCGGGCGGAGCCCGGATCGTCACGACCGGTGAGGGCAACGGGCCCGTCAACGCGCTGGACCATGCCCTGCGGCAGGCGATCGAGCAGCTCTACCCGGAGATCGTGAAGTTCGAGCTGATCGACTACAAGGTGCGCATCCTCGACCAGGGCCACGGCACCGACGCGATCACCCGTGTGTTGATCGAGACCTCCGACGGAGCGAGCTCCTGGGTGACCGTCGGAGTCGGGCACAACGTCATCGAGGCCTCCTGGCGGGCCCTGCTCGACAGCCTCACCTTCGGGCTGCGGCGCCACGACGCCTGAGGCGGGTGGGTGCCGTGCCTGGCAGCGCCTCCCGCTGCGCCGAGTAGCGTCGCCTCATGAGCCAGCTCCACGACCTCACCGCACTCGAGCAGGGCGCCGCGGTCCGTGCGGGCGAGACCACCTCGGCGGAGCTGGTCGAGCTGTACCTCGGGCGGATCGCCGCGCTGGGCGAGGAGCTCGGCTCCTTCGTGACCGTCACCGACGAGGAGGCTCGCCTCGCTGCGCGGGGACACCGACCGTCCGCGGACGACGGACCGCTGGCCGGGGTGCCGACCGCGCTCAAGGACCTCAACGCGACGGCGGGGGTGCGCACCAGCTTCGGGTCGCCGGTGTTCGCCGACCTCGTGCCGGACTTCGACGACGAGGTCGTGCAACGGATCGCGAGGGCCGGGATGGTGAGTCTGGGCAAGACGAGCACCCCGGAGTTCGGGTCGCCCTGCTACACCGAGCCCGAGGGGGCGCCTCCCGCCGTGACCCCCTGGGACACCTCGCGGATGGCAGGCGGCTCGAGCGGGGGAGCCGGGGCAGCGGTGGCCGCCGGACTGGTGCCGGTCGCGCACGGCTCCGACGGCGGCGGCTCGATCCGGATCCCGGCGAGCTGCTGCGGGCTCGTCGGCCTGAAGCCGTCGCGGGGGCGGATCTCCGGAGCACCGGTGTACGGCGACCCGGTCGGGCTGGGCGTCAACGGCTCCCTCGCGCGCACGGTCCGTGACGCCGCCGCACTGCTCGACGTGATGGCCGGTCGTGCGGTCGGGGATCCGTTCTGGGCGCCCGAGGAGGCCCTGCCGTTCCTGGCCGCCTGCGATCGCGACCCCGGGCGCCTGCGGATCGCCCGGTTCAGCGAGCCGGTCATCGCCGACGCCACGGTCGACCCCGAGTGCCTGGCGGCGTGGGACTCCGCGAGCGAGCTGCTCTCCGGGCTCGGTCACGACCTCGTCGACATCGAGGTGCCGCTGCCGCGTGCGGCCGTGCCCGTCTTCGAGACCTGCTGGGCGGTGCTCACCGCGCTCTCGTTCGTGAACCTGTCCGACGAGGACCGCGCTCGGCTTCGGCCGTTGACCACGTGGCTCTCCGAGCGCGGGATGGCCGTGAGCGGTCCGGAGTTCGGCCTGGCCATCGGCGAGCTGCGCCGGGTGGCGGCCCGGACGCTGGCCGCGCTCGCGCCGTACGACGCGGTGCTGACCCCGACCCTGGCCAGCCCGCCCCTGCCGGTCGGCGCGATCCGCGACGACGCCGACCCCGCCGCCGACTTCGAGGCGCAGAAGCGGTTCACGCCCTACACCTCGATGTGGAACGTCACCGGCAGCCCGGCCGTCTCGCTGCCGACGCACTGGACGGCCGACGCCCTGCCGGTCGGGGTGATGATCGCGACCGCACCGGGGGACGAGGCGACGCTGCTCTCACTCGCCGCCCAGGTTGAGGGGATGGCGCCGTGGACGGACCGGACCCCGCCGTGCTGGTGAGCGCGCCGACAGCGACCGTGCCACCGGCCCGCCCGTGGACGCGGCCCCTCCCACGACATCGTCGGTGCGGGTGACCTCCACCCCGGGCCACGCTAGGCCGCGGAGGACCTCGCCTCAGCCAGCAGTCGGTCACACGCGGCGATCAACCGCCGGCGCAGGGGGACGCCGCGCTCTGCGAAGCTGCGCTGCGCGGCGACGTACTCCTGCTTGCCCCCGGGCGTCTCGATCCGCACCGGCTCGAAGCCCAGGTCGGCGAGGTCGTACGGCGAGGCCCTCATGTCGAGCTCGCGGATGTCCCAGGCGAGCTCGAAGCAGTCGGCCACCAGCTCCGAGGCGACGAGCGGCGTGAGCCGGAAAGCATGCTTGTAGAGGTCCATCCCGGCGTGCAGGCATCCCGGCTGCTCGAACGCCGCCCGGTCGTCGCGGCCAGGCTGCAGCGTGTTCAAGGGCCTGGCCGATGCGGTGAAGAACCGGAAGGCGTCGAAGTGCGAGCAGGCGATCTTGTGGGACTCCACGACCCGGTCCGTCCCCTCGGCACCCAGGCGTAGCGGCCGGTCGTGTCGGACGACGGCAGGGCTCGTGGACGAACCGTGCACCATCGCCCACTCGTGCAGCCCGAAGCAGCCCAGCGAAGGTGCTCGCCCGGCCGTCGCCACCAGCACCCGCCGGGTCGACTCCACGAGCGGCACCTGTGAGTGGAGGTGCTCCACGGAGACGGAGAGCCGGGCGCGGCCGGTCCCAGGTTCGGCCCGCCGAAGGCTCCCTGCATCCGGGCCCACCCGGGTGTAGCCCTTCACCGCCTCGTGGGCTGCGGGCGCATCCAGCAGCACCACGCCGAACCCGGGGTGCCAGCGACGCAGGGCGGCCGGGCGCTGGGAGTAGTAGGTGAACAGGAAGTCGTGGACCGGGTGGGCCACCCCGTGGCGTCGTCGCGCGAGGTGCGGCTCGACCCACCTGTCCACCCGCTCGGCGTGCGCCTGCGCGCGTGCCTGCCAGACGTCCGGGGTGAGGATCTCCACAGGGACCCACGCTAGTTCGTGGGTGAGTCCACCTGGTCGCTAGGCTCGGCGGGTGCGTATCGCGAGGTTCACGACCGGAGAGGACCCCCGGTTCGGGGTGGTCACCGGCGACGTCGACGACGTCGGCATCCCCGACGACGAGTCCCTGATCACGGTGCTGGCGGGCGACCCGCTCTACGTCGGGCTGCAGCCCACCGACGAGCAGGTCCGGCTGGCCGACGCCCGGCTGCTCAGCCCCGTCCTCCCGCGGAGCAAGGTGGTCGGCATCGGCAAGAACTACGCCGCCCACGCCGCCGAGATGGGCGGCGAGGTGCCCGAGGAGCCGCTGATGTTCCTCAAGCCCAACACCAGCGTCGTCGGGCCCGGCGACCCGGTCTTCTACCCGCGCCAGACCGAGAACCTGCACTTCGAGGGGGAGCTTGCCGTGGTGATCGGCCGGATCTGCCGCGACGTGCCCCGGGAGAAGGCCGCCGACGTGATCCACGGCTACACGGTGGGCAACGACGTGACCGCGCGCGACCTGCAGCGCAAGGACGGTCAGTTCACCCGGGCGAAGGGCTTCGACTCCTTCTGCCCCTTGGGTCCCTGGGTGGAGACCGAGCTCGACGTCAGCGACCTCCGGCTGCAGACCTTCCTCAACGGCGAGGTCCGGCAGGACGGCCGCACCAGTGACCTGATCTTCGACGTGCCCGCGCTGGTCGCCCATGTCACCAGCGTGATGACGCTGCTGCCAGGCGACGTGATCCTCACCGGCACCCCCGAGGGTGTCGGCCCCATGCAGGCCGGTGACGAGGTCGAGGTCACGATCCAGGGCATCGGCAGCCTGACCAACAAGGTGGTGTCGCGTGACTGACCCAGTAGTGGACCCAGTAGTGGACCCAGCAGTGGATCCCGTCCTGGGCGGACTGTCGCCCGCGCAGGTCCGCGTGCGGTTCCCGCCGAGCCCGACCGGCAACCTGCACGTGGGCAACGTGCGCTCGGCCCTGTTCAACTGGGCCTTCGCGCGTCACTACGGCGGCACGCTGGTGCTGCGCATCGAGGACACCGACCTCGCCCGCAACACCCCCGAGGGCTACGCCTCGGTGATCGACTCGTTGCGGTGGCTCGGCATCGACTACGACGAGGGCCCCGAGGTGGGCGGCGAGCTCGGTCCCTACCAGCAGTCCGAGCGGTTCGAGATCTACCGCGAGGTGGTGGCGAGGCTGCGCGCGGCCGGCGCGGCGTACGACTGCTTCTGCACCACCGACGAGGTCGAGGCACGCCGCAAGGCCTCGGGGTCGAAGGTGCAGGGGTACGACGGCTACTGTCGCGAGCTCACCGCGGAGCAGCGGGCCGCCTTCGCGGGCGAGGGGCGGACCCCGGTCGTGCGACTGCGGATGCCCGACCGCACCATCACCTTCGAGGACCTCGTCCGTGGCGAGGTCAGCTTCCGCCCCGAGCACGTGCCCGACTTCGCCCTGGTGCGGGCCAACGGCGACCCGCTCTACACCCTGGTCAACCCCGTCGACGACGCCCTGATGGGGATCACCCACGTGCTGCGCGGCGAGGACCTGCTCTCCAGCACCCCGCGCCAGATCGCGCTCTACGAGGCCCTTCACTCGATCGGCATCGGCTCCGGGCCTCCGCGCTTCGGTCACCTGCCGATCGTGATGGGGGAGGGGAACAAGCGGCTGTCCAAGCGCGACGCCGGCTCCGGACTGGGCGAGTACGTCGAGCGTGGCTTCCTGCCCGAGGGTCTGTTGAACTACCTCGCCCTGCTGGGCTGGGGGATCGCCGAGGACCGCGACGTCTTCTCGATGCAGGAGATGGCCGAGGCCTTCGACATCCGCCGGGTGAACCCGTCCCCGGCGCGGTTCGACCGCAAGAAGTGCGAGGCCATCAACGCCGCGCACATGCGCCTGCTCAGTGTCGAGGACATGACCGGCCGGGTGCTGCCGTTCCTGCAGCGTGCCGAGGTGGTGCCGATCGAGCCGACCGGTGCCCAGCTCGACCTGCTCGCCCGGGCGGTGCCGCTGGTGCACGAGCGCATCGCCACCCTGGGCGAGTCGGTGGAGATGCTCGGATTCCTGTTCGCCGAGACGGTCACCTACGACGAGACCGACCTGGTCAAGATCCTCGACGCCGACGGGCTCGGCGTGGTCGCCGCGGCGCGTGCGGCCCTCGCCGGTCTCGCCGAGTGGACCACGGCTGCCATCGAGGAGGCGCTGCGCGAGGCGCTGGTCGACGGCCTCGGTCTCAAGCCGCGCCACGCCTTCGGTCCGGTGCGGGTGGCCGTGACCGGACGCCGGGTCTCGCCCCCGCTCTTCGAGTCCCTGGAGCTGCTCGGCCGCGAGAAGTCGCTGGCCCGTCTCGACGCCGCGCCGGAGGCCGCCGGCGCGCTGGTGGGGTAGGGCTGTGACCGTCCCGCCGCAACAGGTCCCGGGCCAGGCTGCGTGGCCGTCGCGGATGGTCCTCCACCCGCACCCCGAACCCCGCAGCTACCCGTTGATGCTGCGCACGTGGGACTACAAGTGGTGGAAGCCCGTGGTGGGCCTCCTCGGTGGTGCCGTGCTCTTTCTGGTGATCCAGACGGCGCTGACCGTGCTGCTGGTCATCGGGGCGCTGCTGGAGGGCGGCTCCGCGCCGCTGAGCCAACGCATCGGCGAGGCGGCGACCCTCGACAAGGTCACCCCCTGGAGCATGCTCTACCTCAACCTGGGGCTCGCCTCCCTGACCGTGGTGGCCTGGTTGGTGCTGCGGGTCGTGCACCGGCTGCGCCCTCGCTGGCTCTCCTCGGTGCTGCCCGGCATGCGGTGGAAGTTCTTCTTCGCCTGCCTGGGCCTCGCCGTGGTGGCCCTGGTGGCCTCCCTGATCGTCGGCGTGCTGCTGCCCCAGGACCCCAACAGTGTCTCGGGCTCTCCGAGCGTGCCCACCGGTGAGCTGCTGGCCACGGCCGTCGTGATCCTGCTGACCACACCGTTGCAGGCGATGGGGGAGGAGTACGGCTTCCGCGGCTACCTCATGCAGGCCTTCGGGTCCCTGTTCCGCTCCCGAGCCGCCGCCCTGCTGATCACCTCGGGGCTGTTCGCGCTCGCACACGGTGCCCAGAACTTCCCGCTGTTCTTCGACCGCTTCGCCTTCGGTCTGATGGCCGGGCTGGTGGTCATCCTGGTCGGCGGCCTCGAGGCAGGGATCGCGCTGCACATCTTGAACAACCTCCTCGCGTTCGGGATCGCGATCGCCTTCAACCAGCTCGACGGCACCCTGACGGTGTCCACGGCCTCGTGGTGGCAGCTGCCCGTGACGATCGTCCAGAACGGGGTGTTCCTGCTGCTCGTGCTCTGGGTCGCGCGACGGATGGGACTGCGCAACACCACGGCGCCGCCCGCTCCCGACGCGGTCGGCGTGACGCCCGCCGGGAGCGGCATGCTTCCCACCGGGTGAGGCGGTGGGGCCGGTACCGCCCCGATTGGTGGGCGCGGATGCGTTTGTGTATCTTTGGCCCTCGGTCCGCCCGGCAGGTCACGACCCGCTGGGGCGACCGGATCCCATGGGGTATGGGGTAATTGGCAGCCCGACTGGTTCTGGTCCAGTTAGTCTAGGTTCGAGTCCTAGTACCCCAGCGAGTAGGACGATTTGGCTCTCTCACTCCGCCGCCGATAGAGTCGCGTCGGCTCAGTTCAGCACCAACCAGGCCCCCGTTGTGTAGTGGCCTAGCACGCCGCCCTCTCAAGGCGGTAGCGCGGGTTCGAATCCCGTCGGGGGTACTACAAGTCGGAGGAGCGCCTACGGCGCGGTGGCAAGACTGGTCCTCGACGCACGCGTGGCTCGGGCGGCGAGCCAGCCGAGGACACCGGTCCCGGCGGCAAGGGCGAGGTCGGCCGTCGGCAGGGCCGAGGTGCCCAACAGGCCCTGGAGCACGGGAACGTAGGCTCCCGCGATCGCCAGGAGGAACGAGCCGGTGATCGCGATCGGCAGCAGCGGGTTCGCCCTGGTGAGCTGAACGGGTCGGAGCCCGACTGCCACGCCCAGCTGGAGGCAGGTCAGGGCCACGAAGATCATCGTCTGCCAGGCCCGCCCGTCGTCGCGTGCCCAGGTGCCGAGGGCCAGCGTCGCCGCTGTGAGGAGCAGGCTGACCACGATGACGCGTTGCCAGAGGCCATCTCCCATGACGCTCTGGGTGGGTGGTCTCGGTGGCCGGTGCATCGCGTCGGGTGAGGCGGGCTCCGCCCCCATGGCGACTCCGGTGATGCCGTGGGTGAGCAGGTTGATCCAGAGGATCTGTGCAGCGACCAAGGGGACCACGAGCCCGAGGAACGGACCGAGCAGCATGACGAGGATCTCGGCTGCGCCCCCGGAGAGGCCGAAGACCAGGAAGAGCCGGATGTTGGTGTAGACGCGACGCCCCTCCTGGACGGCCGCGACCACGGTCGCCAGGTCGTCGTCGGCAAGGACGAGGTCAGCAGCCTGCCGGGCGACCTCGGTCCCGCGGTGGCCCATCGCGACGCCGATGTCCGCTCGGTGCAGGGCCGGGCCGTCGTTCACGCCGTCGCCGGTCATGGCGACGACCGCGCCCCGGTCCTTCCAGGCCTGCACGATGTCCAGCTTCTGCCCGGGGTCGGTCCGGGCGAAGACCCGGGGTGTGGTCAGGTCGGCGATCTCCCCGGCAGCGATCTGCGGGCCGGTGACGACGCTGCCCTCGCGCTCGGCCTCGCCGGGCGTGAGCACACCGACGCGGAGGGCGACGGCGCGAGCCGTGGCGGGATGGTCGCCGGTGATCAGGACCGGCACGATGCCCGCCGTCCGGCACTGGTCAACGGTCCTCCGCGCTGCCGGCTTGGCCGGGTCGTTCATGGCGACCAGCCCCAGCAGCCGCTGCTCCACAGTCTCCCAGTCGGCGCCCGCAGGCACTTCTGCAGCCGTCAGCGCCAGCACCCGGAACCCCTTGGCCGCGAGCTCGCTGGCGCGGGGCAGGGCCGCGTCCCACCCGGTCGCCCGGGCCGACCCGTGCTGGGCGTGGAGGGCCTCGACCGAGCCCTTGGTCACGACCAGGACGCGTCCCTCTGCGGAGAACGTGGCCTGGTGGGCCGTGGTCATCCGCTGGGTCGCGCTGTCGAAGGGCACCTCGTCGATCCGCGCCCATTCCCGCTCGAGCCCGTCTTGGCTCAGGCCAGCCTTCCCGGCGGCGCTGAGCAGAGCCAGCTCCGTCGGGTCGCCCAGTCCCGACCACGGCTCACCCGGTCCGACAGGTGGCGCCAGGTGCGCGTCGTTGCAGAGCACGCAGGCCCGAAGGAGCTCGAGCACGTCGGGCGCCTCGCTGAGCTCGAGCACTTCTCCGTCGGAGACCAGCACGCCGTCGGGTGAGTAGCCCTCCCCGGAGACCTCGACCGAGCGTGCGGGGGTCCAGAGCTCCTCGACCAGCATCCGGGCCTGGGTCAAGGTGCCGGTCTTGTCGGTGGCCAGGACGGTCACCGACCCGAGGGTCTCCACTGCCGGGAGCCGGCGTACCACCGCGTGGCGGGCCACCATGCGCCGTGCCCCCAGCGCCAGGCTGAACGTCACGACAGCAGGGAGCGACTCCGGCACAGCGGCAACCGCCAGACTGATCGCGGTGACCAGCATCAGCTCCAGCGGCTGGCCCCGAACGACACCGAGCACGAACACCACCGCACACAGCAGGACCGCCACGAGGGCCAACGTCCGTCCCAGCTCGGCCAGCCGATGCTGCAGCGGAGTGGGTTGCACGCGCGTGTCCATGAGGGCCGCGATCTGGCCCAGGGTGCTCGACGCTCCGGTGCCCGTCACCACGGCGACCGCACGTCCCTTGACCACGACCGTTCCCGAGGACAACACGTCCCCGGGCACCTCGCCGCGGGGGGCCACCTTTCCGACCGCGATCGACTCACCGGTCAGGGCCGACTCGTCGACCAGCACCGACGAGGTCTCGAGCAAGTCACAGTCGGCCGGGACGACGTCGCCCTCGCCGAGGAGAACGACGTCACCAGGCACCAGCTCCGCGGCGGGCGACGATGTCTCCTGGCCGTCTCGCCGGGTGCGTACCACCGGCGCGCTCAGCTGCGCGAGAGCGGTGATGGCTCGGTCCGCCTTGACCTCCTGGGTGACTCCCACCGCGGAGTTGACGAGGACGACGAACGCGATCACGGCGGCGTCGGTGAAGTCTCCGGTGAGCACCGTCAGCACGAAGGCGGCGAGGAGGACGACGATGAGCGGGTCCCGGAGCTGCAGGCCGATGCTCGACCACACCGAGATGCGCCCCCGCTGCCTGATCTGGTTCGGCCCCACCTGCTCGAGACGCTGTGCGGCCTCCGCCGTGGTCAGACCGGTGCCATCCACAGTCCACATCATCACTGGGATCGGCTCAGGGGGCCAGGGCCGGGGTCACGTCTGCCGGGCCGCCACGGCAGGGTGAGCAGAAGTCCCCAACCGAGGACCACGATCGTGGCTGCGGCCAGAACGTACCAGGGCCACGGGCCGAGCAGGTCGAACAGCGACGCGGACGACGGCTTGCGGTTGAGGTAGCCGTAGTTCGTGCCGAGGGCGAGGTTGAGCAGGAACGCCGCCACCCCCCACAGGACGGTGAGCATGCAGGTGAGCCGGTAGAGCCGCCAGGTCGGTCGGAACCCCAGTCCCCAGGTCAGGTAGGCCGCGGACCAGACGACGAGGAAGTGCAGCGTCCAGAAGCCGAAGTACCGCGGACTCGGGAACGTCTGCCCCAGCGACGGGGTGAGAATCGCCTGGATGGACAGGGTCAGGGCCACGTAGTAGGTGAAGGCCGTGGCCCGCTCGCTGCGGGTCCACAGGGCGAAGATCGCGGCATACTCGGCGATGTCGCACAGCTCGAGCGGAAGCGAGCTCCCGAGGTCGAACTCGTTCGGCTCCAACAGGTAGTAGGTCTGCATCGTCACGGCCGCGACTCCGAGCGTGATCGCGAAGCTGCGGCGGGCGACCTGCTCCGTCGGGGTGCCGCGGTGGGAACGCCCCCACAACGGGAAGAGCACCATGCCCGCGGCGAAGATCGCCAGGAGCAGCCAATGCTGCTCCGAGAAGGTCTGGAACCGCGCGGAGGCGGCGTACGCGCTCACGCCTCCAGCGTCGTGCCTCAGAGCCTGCGACGCCATGCCCGCAGCGAGTGGCACCGAGCGCGGCGTGGCGCGGGCAGGCACCCTCAGTCGGACACCACGTGTCCACGGTGGTGGCCGATTCCCGCTAGGAATCCTCGCGGCGGCCCGCGAGACTGGGTCGCATGGAGCTCGACGTGCGCGACCAGGACGCGTGCTACCGCGCGGTCAAAGGTCGTGACCGGCGCTTCGACGGTGTCTTCTACACCGCAGTGCGCACCACCGGCATCTACTGCCGGCCGTCCTGCCCCGCCATCACGCCGCACCGCCGGAACGTCTCGTTCTTCCGCACCGCCGCGGGGGCCCAGAGCGCCGGCTACCGTGCCTGTCGCAGGTGCCTGCCCGACGCCACCCCGGGGTCGCCGGAGTGGGACGTCGCCGCGGACGTCGCCGCACGGGCCATGCGGCTGGTCGCGGACGGGGCCGTCGAGCGCGACGGGGTCGACGGGCTCGCCCGGGCCCTGGGGTACTCCACGCGGCAGCTGAACCGCGTGGTCACCCGGGAGTACGGCGCCGGCCCGCTCGCGATCGCGCGCTCACGTCGCGCGCAGACCGCCCGGGTGCTCGTCGAGACCACCGAGCTGTCCTTCACCGACATCGCCTTCGCGGCCGGCTTCAGCAGCGTGCGGCAGTTCAACGCCACCGTGCAGGAGGTGTACGCCGCCACCCCGACCCTCCTACGCTCGGGAGCGGCCTCGCGGCGTGTCCGGGGAGCCTCCGGCACCATCAGCACCCGGATCGCCGTGCGGGAGCCGTTCGCGGCCGCGGAGCTGCATCACTTCCTGACCCTGCACGCCGTGCGCGGGCTCGAGGCCACCGGGCCCGGGTGGTACGAGCGGGCGGTGCGACTGCCGCACGGGCCCGGGGTGGTCCACGTGGACCTCCTGGGCCGGGTCGCCGGCCTGGTGCCGTGCACGTTCACCCTCGCCGACGCCCGGGACCTGGCCCCCGCGACCGAACGGACCCGACGGCTCCTCGACGCCGACGCCGACCCCGTCGCGGTCGACGAGGCCCTCGCGGAGGACCGGGACCTGGCCGCCCTGGTGTCGGCTCGCCCCGGCCTGCGGGTCCCCGGTCAGCTCGACGGGGCGGAGGTGGCGCTGCAGACCGTCCTGGGACAGCAGGTGAGCCTCGCCGCCGCGCGGACGGCGGCGGGCCGGCTGGTGGAGAGCCACGGCGAACCCCTCGACCTCGAGGGCCCGCACACGGTGGACCGGCTCTTCCCCACCGCAGCGGCCGTGGCCGCCCTCGACCCGGAGTCCCTGCCGATGCCCCGTGCGCGCGGACGCGCCCTGGTCGGCTTGGCCGCCGCGCTCGACCGCGAGGAGATCAGCCTCGATCGCAGCGCGGACCGCGGCGAGACCCGGGCAGCCCTGCTCGCGCTGCCCGGCATCGGGCCGTGGACGGCCGACTACGTCGCGCTGCGCGCGCTGGGTGACCCGGACGCCTTCTTGCCCACCGACGTCGCGGTCCGCCGGGCGGCGACCCGGCTCGGGATCGACGACGTGGCCAGGGCCAGCCGGTCGTGGCGGCCGTGGCGTTCCTACGCGCTCATGCGGCTGTGGTCGGTGGTGCTCGCCGACCAGACGACGAGGAGAGACGGAGACATAGGGTGACCACGACGAGGACGATGGAGACGGCGATGTGGACGGTGACGGACTCACCGGTCGGTGACCTGCGGGTGGTGGCGCGCGAGGGCGCCGTCACCGCGATCGAGTTCAGTCCCTTCCGTCCGCCGGGGGGTGCGCCGCTGGGTCGGCGCGAGGACGCCGACCCGTTGCTGCGCGGCGCCGTGGAGCAGCTGGCGGCGTACTTCGCCCGCGAGCTCAGGGACTTCGACCTGCCGCTGGCCCCGGCGGGCACCGCCTTCCAGCAGCGGGTGTGGGCGCGGCTGCAGGAGATCGGCTACGGCGAGACCGCGTCGTACGGCGAGGTCGCGCGCGGCGTGGGGATGACCGCCGCCGCGTCGCGCGCCGTCGGACTGGCCAACGGGCGCAACCCGATCCCGATCGTGATCCCGTGCCACCGCGTGATCGGCGCGAGCGGAGCCCTGACCGGCTACGCCGGGGGACTGGAGCGCAAGCAGCTGCTGCTGGGGCTCGAGCAGGACGCGCTGTTCTGAGCAACCGCGCTCCTGGCGCAGTCCTGCCGGCGTGCGCCTGGTTGGGTGGGGGCATGACAGCCGACCAGACCGGTGGACCGGCGCACGGCGAGGCGGGGGGCGCCGACCGCCCCGGGCCGCGCGAGGACCCCGGCTCCGGGGGTGAGTCGATCCGCACCGTGCTGCTGGCCGGGACGGCCAACCTCGCGATCGCGGTGGCCAAGCTCGTCGGTGGCCTGATCTCCGGCTCCACCGCGATGCTGGCGGAGTCGGCGCACTCCTTCGCCGACACCTTGAACCAGGTCTTCTTGATGGCGGCGCTCAAACGCAGCAAGAAGCCGGCCGACATGCTGCACCCCTTCGGCCACGGGATGGAGCGCTACTTCTGGTCGCTGATCGCGGCCGTGGGCATCTTCGTGCTCGGCGCCGGCTACTCGATCTTCGAAGGGATCAAGGCGATCCTGGAGCCGGAGAGGCTCGGCAGCCTGGTCGTGTCCTACGCCGTGCTCGGGCTCGCTCTGCTCTTCGAGGGCGCCTCCTGGCTCAAGGCGGTGCGCCAGCTGCGTGGTGAGGCGGAGAGCAAGGGGCGCGGCTTCTTCGAGCACCTGCGGATCACCCCCGACCCGACGGCGAAGACGGTCGCCTTCGAGGACAGCGCCGCGCTGATCGGCATCGTCCTCGCGGCCGGAGGTCTCACCCTGCACCGCTACACCGGCCAGGGATTCTGGGACGGCGCCGCCTCGGTCGCCATCGGGCTGCTCCTCGTCGCGGTGGCCTACGCGCTGGGCCAGCAGAACAAGAGCGCCCTCATCGGCGAGGCACTGCCGCCGGAGGTGCAGGCGGCGGTGCGACGCACCATCGAGGAGTCGCCGGGCATCGACAGTCTCATCGAGCTGCTCACGATGCAGTTGTCGCCCGAGCAGGTCATCGTCGCCGCCCGCGTCGACCTCGACGACACCGCCACCGTCGACGAGCTGGAGCGCTCGGCCGAGGAGGTCGAGCGCCGCGTCCGCGACGCTCACCCCGAGGTCCGCCACGTCTTCCTGGACCCCACCGACGATCCCGCGGAGCAGGGGTGACAGTTTCACTGGGGACCCAGTGAAACTGCCACTTCCCGTGCGTCGCAACGGGTGGGAAGTGGCAGTTTCTGGAGGGGAGTGCGAGGCGAGCGGGGAGGTCGTCCCAGCCGTGCCGTACGCCGCGCGCAGGTGACTGGGTCTCGCGCCGCAGGTCTACTCGGCGGCTGCCCTGCGCAGCGACTCGGAGAGACGCTCCGCGGCCGCGAGCACGGCGGGGGCGTGCATCCGGCCGGGCTGGCGCGACAGGCGCTCGAGGGGGCCCGAGACGGAGACGGCCGCGATGATCTTGCCGCTGGGGGAGCGCACGGGGGCGGAGACCGAGGCCACCCCCTGCTCGCGCTCGCCGATGGACTGGGCCCACCCGCGGCGACGGATGCCGGCCAGTGCCGTGGCGGAGTACGCCGCGTTCTGCAGGCCCCGGTGCATCCGGTCGGGATCCTCCCAGGCGAGCAGGACCTGTGCGGCCGAGCCGGCCCGCATGGTCAGCTGTGAGCCGATCGGGATGGTGTCGCGCAGGCCGCTCGGTCGCTCGGCGGCGGCCACGCAGACGCGGTGCTCGCCCTGGCGCCGCCACAGCTGCGCCGACTCGCCGGTGATGTCGCGCAGCCGCGCGAGCACCGGGCCGGCCGTGGCGAGGAGGCGGTCCTCGCCCGCCGCGGCGGAGAGCTCCGCGAGTCGGGGACCGAGGACGAAGCGACCCTGCATGTCGCGCGCCACCAGTCGGTGGTGCTCCAGTGCCACGGCGAGGCGGTGTGCCGTGGGCCGGGCGAGGCCGGTTCCGGCGACGAGTCCGGCCAGGGTTGCCGGCCCGGACTCGAGTGCGGCAAGGACCAGTGCGGCCTTGTCGAGTACGCCTACTCCTGATGAGTTGTCCATATCGTAATACTGCCGTCTCGTAGAATGGGATGCAACGGTTAGGGTGGTCGCACGCCTCGCTTCTTGGGGCGTTCAGTATGTGAAACGAGCCAGAGGGGAATCGGATATGGGCAGAACGCTGTCGGAAAAGGTCTGGGACGAGCACGTGGTCCGCACTGCCGAGGGTGAGCCCGACCTCCTCTTCATCGACCTCCACCTGATCCACGAGGTCACTTCTCCCCAGGCCTTCGACGGCCTGCGGCTCAACGGGCGCACCGTACGCCGTCCCGACCTGACCCTGGCAACCGAGGACCACAACGTGCCCACGCTCGACTGGGACAAGCCGATCGCCGACCCGGTCTCGAAGACGCAGGTCGACACGTTGCGCCGCAACGCCGAGGAGTTCGGCGTCCGCCTGCACCCCCTCGGCGACGTGGAGCAGGGCATCGTGCACGTCGTCGGCCCGCAGCTCGGGCTGACCCAGCCCGGCATGACGATCGTGTGCGGCGACTCGCACACCTCCACGCACGGAGCCTTCGGTGCCATCGCGTTCGGGATCGGCACCTCCGAGGTCGAGCACGTGCTCGCCACGCAGACCCTGACGCAGGCGCGTCCGAAGACGATGGCCGTGACCGTCAACGGCTCGCTGCCCGCGGGGGTGACCGCCAAGGACCTCGTGCTCGCCCTGATCACCCAGACCGGCACCGGCGGCGGACAGGGCTACATCGTGGAGTACCGCGGGCAGGCCATCGAGGAGCTCTCGATGGAGGGTCGGATGACCGTGTGCAACATGAGCATCGAGTGGGGCGCCAAGGCCGGCCTGGTGGCTCCCGACGAGACGACGTTCGACTACATCCGGGGTCGGCCGGAGGCTCCGGTCGGTCCGGAGTGGGACGCCGCCGTGGAGCACTGGAAGTCGCTGGTCACCGACGAGGACGCGCTGTTCGACCGCGAGATCGTCCTCGACGCGAGCGAGCTGACGCCGTTCGTGACCTGGGGGACCAACCCGGGGCAGGGCGTCCCGCTCGCGGGCGCCGTGCCCGACCCCGCGCAGTACGACGACCCCGATGACCGGGTCGCCGCGCAGAAGGCGTTGGAGTACATGGCCCTCGAGGCCGGGACCCCGATGCGTGAGGTGAAGGTGGACACCGTCTTCGTGGGGTCGTGCACCAACGGCCGCATCGAGGACCTGCGCCTGGCTGCCGGCATCCTCCAGGGACGCACCGTCGACCCCGACACCCGGTTGCTCGTCGTCCCGGGCTCGGTCCGGGTGCGGATGCAGGCCGAGGACGAGGGTCTGGACGTGGTCTTCAAGGAGGCGGGCGGAGAGTGGCGCGGCGCCGGCTGCTCGATGTGCCTGGGGATGAACCCCGACCAGCTGACCCCGGGAGAGCGCAGCGCCTCGACCTCCAACCGCAACTTCGAGGGCCGGCAGGGCAAGGGGGGACGCACGCACCTGGTCTCGGTCCCGGTGGCGGCGGCCACCGCCGTGCGCGGGACCTTGTCCTCGCCCGCCGACCTCGACTCCGTCCCGACCAGCGCGACCACCGTGGAGGCCTGAGACATGGACACGTTCACCACGCACACCGGGATCGGCGTCCCGCTGCGCCGCAGCAACGTCGACACCGACCAGATCATCCCGGCGGTCTACCTCAAGCGGGTCACCCGCACCGGGTTCGAGGACGGACTCTTCGCTGCCTGGCGGGGCGATCCCTCGTTCGTGCTCAACCAGCCGGAGTACTCCTCGGGCTCGGTCCTGGTCGCCGGGCCCGACTTCGGGACGGGGTCCTCGCGCGAGCACGCCGTGTGGGCGCTGCAGAACTACGGCTTCCGGGCGGTGATCAGCTCCCGGTTCGCCGACATCTTCCGGGGCAACGCCGGCAAGGCGGGTCTGGTGGCCGCCCAGGTCGAGGAGTCGGTCGTGCAGCGGCTCTGGGAGCATCTCGAGGCGAATCCCGGAAGCACGGTGACCGTCGACCTCGAGGGCAGAATCGTCAAGGCTGGTGAGGGAAACCAGGTCTTCGAAGCTCCCTTCGACATCGACGACTACACCCGGTGGCGGCTGCTCGAGGGTCTCGACGACATCGGCATCACGTTGTCCCACGAAGCCGACATCCTCGCCTACGAGGGCGCCCGCCCGTCGTGGAAACCGGCCACGATCCACTGATCTCACGGGCGTTCTGGCCCGCCACGCAGCCTGACCGCTGTTCAACATCTGCGACGACACGCGCAGTTTCCATTGTGGTCACTGTCACTTTTCCCTAGCGTGCATAAGGAAAATAGTCGGGCAAGGCGCTCGGCCGACGTTCACGAAAGGGAAGCTTGTGAACAAGAGTCAGTTGATCGACACCCTGGCGGCTCGCTATGAGGGCAACCGCAAGGCGGCCGCGCACGCGCTGGACTCCGTGCTCGACACCATCACCCGCGAAGTCGCCAAGGGCGAGAAGGTCGCCATCACCGGTTTCGGCTCCTTCGAGAAGAAGGTGCGCGACGCGCGTTGGGTGCGCAACCCTTCGACCGGACAGCGGATGAAGGCCAAGAAGAAGGCCGTGCCCAACTTCAAGCCGGGGGCGCAGCTCAAGGACGTCGTCTCCGGCGCCAAGAAGCTGCCCAAGCTCACGATGGCTGCGGTGGAGAAGGCCACGCCCAACGCGGCGAAGCCGGCCGTGAAGCGCACGACCGCCGCAGCCAAGAAGGCCGCCGGTGGTTCCACCACCAAGAAGTCGACGGCGAAGAAGGCGCCGGCGAAGAAGGCGCCGGCGAAGAAGTCGTCGGGCGGCTCGACGGCGAAGAAGTCGACGGCCAAGAAGGCACCCGCGAAGAAGTCGACCGCGAAGAAGTCGACGGCCAAGAAGGCACCGGCCAAGAAGTCGACCGCGAAGAAGTCGACGGCGAAGAAGGCACCGGCCAAGAAGACGGCCGCGAAGAAGTCGCCAGCCAAGAAGTCGACCGCGAAGAAGTCGACGGCGAAGAAGTCGACGGCGAAGAAGTCCACGGCGAAGAAGTCGTAGGCGCCGGCTCGCCGCACCTGCCGAAGCGGCGGTGGTCCTCAGGACCACCGCCGCTTCGGCGTCTCAGGACGAGCCCGGCTCAGGGTGGGGTGCGCTCAGACCGCGCAGCATCCGCGCGGTGTGCCTCCCGATGCCGAGCTCGCGGGCCGCGGCGAGGTCGGCCCCGGTGTCGACGTCGCGTCGCACGGTGGGAACCGCCGCCCGGACGGGGACCGCGCCGGACTCCTGGTGACGTCGGGCCGACCCGATGCCGAAGTGCGGGTCGAGGTCCGTCCGGGGGGCTGCCGCGAGCAGCGTGGTGCCCGTGCCGGCCGCATCGGCGACGAACCAGCGAGACGTCAGTCCGGCCCTCAGCGCCTCGGTCAGCTCCTCCGGGCGCAGACAGGGCAGGTCGGCGCAGAGCGCCGCCACGGCCAGCTGGGGGTCGCGCAGCCGCACCTGCCGGGCGGCGCTGACGAGCGCGCGGTTGAGGTCACCCGCACCCTCGTCGGCCAACCGGTGGACGAAGCCTCCCTCGAAGCCGCGCTCGAAGCCTGCCTCGTTGGTCACCACGTGCACCTCGACCACGACCGGACTGCGGGTCGCGGCGGAGATCGCGTCGAGGGCGAAGGCGCGCATCAGTGCCGCCCGGGACTGCTCGGGTTCGACCGAGAGCCGCGACTTGGCCAGGCTGAGCGTCTTCACGGGCACGAGCAGGGCGAACGAGTGCGACATCGCCCCGATCCTCTCCCAGGGCGCGTGCCGGGCCTGTGCTGGGCCTGTGCCGGGCCAGTTCTGGGGCCTGTTCTGGGCGCGTTGTGGGCCAGTGCGGGCAGCCGGCACGCGGCTGCCACGGCGCGCGGTCGGCACGGCACGCGGCGCGTGCGTGCCCGCCCAGGGCAGTAGGCTCGCCAGCGGAGCCAGGCAGAGGGGACAGGAGAGTTCGGTGGCGAAGGCGCGGAGGCTGCACCAGCGACGTGGCTGGGCCTGGTCGACGGTGGTGGCCATCGTGAAGCCCACGCTCCTCCTCACGACCAAGCGCAACTGGGTCGACGGCGAGAAGATCCCGGAGACGGGCGGCTGTGTGGTGGCGGTCAACCACATCTCGCACCTCGACCCGATGACCCTCGGTCACTTCCTCTACGACCACGGTCGCCTCGTGCGCTACCTGGCCAAGGACGCGCTGTTCCGCACACCGGTGATCGGACACATCGTCGAGGACGCCGGCCAGATCCCGGTCGCCCGGATGTCACAAGGTGCGGCCAGCGCCTTCGACGCCGCCGTCGAGGCCGTGCGCGAGGGCGAGCTGATCGGGGTCTATCCCGAGGGCACCATCACCAAGGACCCCGACGGCTGGCCGATGCGCGGCAAGACCGGGGCCGCGCGGATCGCGCTGGCGACCGGCTGCCCGGTCATCCCGGTGGGCCAGTGGGGGGCCCAGGAGGTGCTGCCGGCCTACACCGTGCGTCCGCACGTGGTCCCGCGCAGGACCACCTCCTACAAGGTGGGTGATCCTGTCGACCTCGAGGACCTGCGTGGGCAGCCGCTGACGCCGCAGGTGCTGCACCAGGCCACCGACCGGATCATGGCGGCGATCACCGCGCTGGTCGAGGACCTGCGCGGCGAGACCGCGCCCCCCGTACGCTTCGACCCGAAGTCATCGGGGGTCCGGGAGATCGGCAACCCGAACAAGCGGAAGCGGGGTCGGCAGTCATGAGCAAGGTCGCGGTCTTCGGCGCCGGCTCGTGGGGTACGGCGTTCAGCCTCGTCCTCGCCGACGCCGGCAACGAGGTGACCATCTGGGGGCGGCGCCCCGAGGTGTGCGCCACGATCAACGAGCGCCACGAGAACAGCGAGTACTTCCCGGGTATCGAGCTTCCCGCCGGCGTGCGGGCCACCACCGATCCCGCAGCGGCGGCGGCCGGGGCCGAGTTCGTGGTTCTCTCGGTGCCCTCGCAGAAGCTGCGGGAGAACCTTGTTCGCTGGAGCGACCTGATGCCGGCGGACGCGGTCTTCGTCTCGGTGATGAAGGGCGTGGAGCTGGAGACCACCAAGCGGATGAGCGAGGTGATCGCCGAGGTCACGGGCGCGGGCCCCGAACGGATCAGCGTGGTCAGCGGGCCCAACCTGGCCAGGGAGATCGCGCTGCGGGAGCCGGCGGCCAGCGTGGTGGCCTGCGAGGACGAGTCGGTCGCGCGGCGGCTCCAGGACCTGTGCCACTCCCAGGCGTTCCGGCCCTACCGCAGCACCGACGTGCTGGGGTGCGAGCTCGGCGGCGCCTACAAGAACGTCGTCGCGCTGTGCGTCGGCATGGCGATCGGGCTGGGGTTCGGGGACAACACCACCGCCTCCCTGATCACGCGCGGCCTGGCCGAGACCGCCCGGCTGGCGATGAAGCTCGGCGCCGACCCGCTGACGTTGATGGGCCTCGCCGGTCTCGGTGACCTGGTGGCCACCTGCTCCTCACCGCTCTCGCGCAACCGCACCTTCGGGGAGAAGCTCGGCAAGGGGATGACCACCGAGGAGATCGTCGCCTCCACCCGCCAGGTCGCTGAGGGTGCCAAGTCGTGCGCGTCGATCCTCGACCTGGCGACCCGCAACGGGGTCGATGCCCCCGTCGCCCAGCACGTGGACGCCGTCGTCCGAGGGGAGATGAGCGCCCGCGACATGATGTATGCCTTCATCGCCCGTGACACCAAGCACGAGCGGGACTGATTCCGCCACCGGCAGCGGCCTGCCGGGGGCCGGTCTCAGCCCGTCCGGACGGCCGCGTCCAGCGCGGCGCTGAGGTCCTCCCACAGGTCCTCGACGTCCTCGATGCCCACTGAGAGCCTGATCAGGCCCTCGGGGATGGTGGCGGCCTCGCTCTTCCAGCGCCGGCGCCGCTCCAGCGTCGACTCGACACCGCCCAGGGAGGTCGCGTAGACCCACAGCGTCGTGGAGTGCTGCACCAGGTCGGCCAGCTCGCCGGAGGGAAGCACGATCGCGAGCATGCCGCCGAAGCCCGGGTAGCGGACCTCGGCCACGTCGTTGCGCTCTCGCAGGCGGCGCACCAGCTCGCGCGCGTTGGCCTCGGAACGCTCGACGCGCAACGGCAGGGTCCGCAGCCCGCGCAGCGCCAGCCACGCCTCGAACGCCCCGGGGACGGCGCCCACCAGGTCGCGCCGCCCCTTCAACACCCGGTGCAGCTCCTCGTCCCTGGTCACGATCGCGCCCATCAGGAGGTCGGAGTGGCCGGAGATGAACTTGGTCGCCGAGTGCACGACCAGGTCGACGTCCCAGTCCAGCGGCTGCTGGAGCATCGGGGTGGCGAAGGTGTTGTCGAGGACCACGTAGGCACCTGCGTCGTGGGCCGCCCGGGTGATCGCGGCCACGTCGGCCACCTCCATGGCCGGGTTCGTCGGCGACTCCAGCCAGACCAGGGAGGCGTCCTGGCAGGCCGCGACGACCGCCGCGGTGTCCTCCAGGTCCACCAGGTGGGCGGTGAGCCGTTCGCGGGCCTCCAGGTCGGCCAGCTGCATCACCGAGCCGGTGTAGGCGTGCCGCGGTGCCACCACCTTCTGGCCCTGGCCGACCAGGTCGAGGATGGTGGCCACGGCCGCCAGTCCGCTGGCGAAGGCCAGGCACCGCCCCCCTTCCAGGTCGCCGAGCGCGTCCTCGAAGGCCGTCCACGTGGGGTTGGCGTAGCGGCCGTACTCCAGCTCCCCGCCGGCGACGTAGGTCGAGGCCATCGTGATCGGGGTGTTCAGCGGCTGGTCGGGCTCGTGCGGCGGGCGGCCGAGGTGCACGGCACGGGTCGTGGGACGCATGTCGCCAGCGTATGGACCCCCGCGCGTACGCCGCGACGCGGCCCGGGGCCGCCGGTAGGGTCGGGCGCGTGACGAGCCCGGACGACCGTGCCGAGCGGGCCGGCCAGCCGCGCCGGCCCCGTGTCGCCGTGGTCTTCGGCGGCCGGTCCAGTGAGCACTCGATCTCGTGCATCTCCGCCGGAAGCGTGATCGCGGCGCTCGACCCCGAGAAGTACGACGTGGTCCCGGTGGGCATCGCCCGCGACGGTCGATGGGTCCTGGAGCCCACGGACCCGGGTCACCTCGCGCTGGGTCCCGAGGGCGAGCTGCCGTCGGTGACCGGGGAGCGCGAGGTCGCCCTGACCCCGGGCCAGGGGCTGGTCGTCACGGACGCGGGCGTGGTTCCCGAGTTGCTCGGCGAGGTCGACGTCGTGTTCCCGGTGATGCACGGCCCGTGGGGCCAGGACGGGACCTTGCAGGGGTTGCTGGAGATGGCCGACGTGCGCTACGTCGGGGCCGGTGTGCTCTCCAGCGCGGTCGGGACCGACAAGCACTTCATGAAGCAGCTCTTCCTGGCCGCGGGGCTTCCGGTGCTGCCCTACGTGCTGGTGCGTCCACGCCAGTGGGAGCAGGACCGCGCCACTGTGTGCGAGGCGGTCCAGGCCCTCGGCTTCCCGGTGTTCGTCAAGCCGGCCCGGGCCGGCTCCAGCTTCGGGATCAGCCGGGTCGAGGACGCTGACGGGATCGTCGCCGCGATCGAGGAGGCCCGTCGCTTCGACCCGAAGGTGGTGGTCGAGGCGGCCGCGACCGGTGCGCGCGAGGTCGAGGTCGGCGTGCTCCAGGGGTTCGCCGGGGCCGAGCCCGAGACCAGCGCGATCGCGGAGATCACGGTGGCTCCCGCGCACGCGTTCTACGACTTCGAGGCGAAGTACCTCGAACAGAGCTACTGCATCCCGGCGGCGGTGAGCGAGGACGTCGGCGCCGAGGTCCGCGACCTCGCGGTGCGCGCCTTCGAGACCCTCGCCGTCGAAGGTCTGGCGCGCGTCGACTTCTTCGTCATGGACGACGGCCGGGTGCTCCTCAACGAGGTGGAGACCATGCCCGGGTTCACCGCCACCTCGATGTTCCCGCTGCTGTGGCAGGAGTCCGGCCTGAGCTATCCCGAGCTGGTGGAGCGGCTGGTGCGGCTGGCCATGGAACGCGACACCGGGCTTCGCTGAGTCCTCCCGGGGCCGGGCTCACGAGCAGCGTTTGCGCACGTGGGTGTGCTGCTCGATCGCAGGGCCGAGGTCGACCATCGCGGCCGCCGGCGGGCGGTACTCCGCGGGGAGCACCACCTCGACGGACGGGACCCGGCCGTAGGTGGTCATCACGACGTCGACGTGCTGGTCGTTCATCCCCGCGGCCGGCACGAACCAGTCCAGCCCGTTGACCCGCTGGCAGCCCACCGTCGGGTCGTAGTCGGCCGGGGTCCCCACGCCGCAGCGCAGCACGATGGGCGGGTCCCCCCACGCGGCGCCGAGAGGGCTGCCGCGGGTCTCGCGTCGCTCCTGGTCGGCCACCGTGGGGGGGAGCGCGGCGACGAGGGCGGCGCAGCTGCGTCGCTGCGCGGAGGAGACGTCGCTGGCGCGGACGTCCACCGCCCCGCAGGCCGCGCACGCCACGAGCAGGGTCACCAGCGCGACGGCGCCCGCCATCCGCGGGGATGGCGGGCGACGAGAGGTGCGGGTGCTCAGATGTGGACGACCGGGCACGTCAGCGTGCGGGTGATGCCCTCGAGCGTCTGGACCTTGGCCACCACGAGCTTGCCGAGCTCGTCGACGTTGCGTGCCTCCGCGCGCACGATCACGTCGTAGGGGCCGGTGACGTCCTCGGCCAGGATGACGCCCTTGATGTCGGTGATCTGCTGGGCGACCTCTGCGGCCTTGCCGACATCGGTCTGGATCAGGATGTAGGCCTGGACGACCATGGGGACTCCCTCGGTGGATCGGATAACGCTGGCCGCCTCGAAACCTACCGGACGCCCAGCCACGGTGGAACAAGACGGCGCGCGCCGGTCTGCGCCGTGGATCTGGTGAGATGACGCCATGACCGCACCTGCCTCGCCGGACGCCTTCCCACCAGGCGCCACCCTGGCCGACGCCGGCGAGTTCGGTCTGGTCTCCGCTCTCACGGCCCGGTTCGGTCGGGCCCCCCACGTCTACGTCGGGCCCGGTGACGACGCCGCGGTGCTGCGCACGCCACGGGGGCACGTGGTGGTCTCGACCGACCTGCTGGTGGAGGGCCGGCACTTCCGCCGGGAGTGGGCCACCGCCCGCGACGTGGGCCGCAAGGCGGCCGCGGCCAACCTCTCCGACGTCAACGCCATGGGCGGGACGGCGCACTCCCTCACGGTGGGGCTCGCGGCGCCCGCGGACCTGCCGGTCCAGTGGGCGCTCGACCTCGCCGAGGGGATCGCCGAGGAGGCGGCGCTCGTGGACGCCGTCGTCGTCGGGGGAGACCTCACCACCGCCGGGGAGGTCGTCGTCGCCGTCACCGTGCTGGGCACCTGCGAGGTCGCTCCCGTCCGGCGGGGCGGAGCCCGGCCCGGCGACGTCGTGGCGCTCGCGGGGCGGCAGGGATGGGCGGCCGCGGGGCTGGCAGTGCTCGGCCGGGGGTTCCGCTCGCCCCGGGCCCTGGTCGAGGCCTACCAGCGGCCCGCGCCGCCGTACGCCGCCGGGCTCGTCGCGGCGCGCGCCGGGGCGACGGGGATGATCGACGTCTCCGACGGCCTGGTCGCAGACGTGGGCCACGTCGCGAGCGCCTCCGGGGTGGTCATCGACATCCGACGAGACGCCTTCGACCTCGCCGAGCCCATGCGGGCCGTGGGCTCGGCCCTCGGCGTCGACCCGATGCAGTTCATCCTCGGCGGGGGTGACGACCACGCCATCGTGGCCACCTTCCCCGCCGGCACGCCCCTGCCCGACGGGTTCGTCGAGATCGGGGTCGTCGCCGGGCCGGGGGAGTCGGGGGCCGGGGTCACCGTCGACGGCGAGGCCTACGCCGGCGCCCCCGGCTGGACGCACTACTGAGCAGAAGACGAACCGCCCCCGGCCGACGGGCCGGGGGCGGTTCGGGTGCGTGTCGGCACCGGCAGGGTCAGCGGGTGACCTTGCCGGCCTTCAGGCAGCCGGTGCACACGTTGAGACGTCGGGGGGAGCCGTTCACGGTGGCGCGGACGCGCTGGATGTTCGGGTTGAAGCGACGCTTCGTGATCTTGCGCGACCACGGACGGTTGTGGCCGAAGCCGGGCTTCTTGGCGCAGATGTCGCAGACGGCAGCCACCGTGCACTCCTCGGGATTGGAACTAGGGATCGAGTCAGGTTCAGTCTGGGACCCGGGCCAGGCCGCTGACGCGGACGCTCCGGGCAACCGCACGAGAATAACTCAGGGCGGTGCCCCGACGCGAATCGACGCCGGACCACCTAGGGTGATGCCCTCCACACGCAGGGCGGGGGTTCGATGAGGCACGCAGCCACCGAGGTGGCCACCTTCGACCTCGACGTCGTGCGCCGCTTCGCCACGGCGGCCGTGGACGGGCTCGGGGCGGCCCGAGAGGAGATCGACGCGCTGAACGTCTACCCGGTCCCCGACGGCGACACCGGCACCAACATGTTCTTGACCGTGGAGTCGGCACGAGACGCCATGGCCGAGGCGTGCGTCGAGCACGGCGAGGACCTGCCCGCCGCGCTGCACGCGTACGCGCGCGGGGCCCTGCTCGGGGCACGTGGCAACTCGGGGGTCATCTTGAGCCAGCTGGTCGGCGCCCTGCTGCGCCGCATCGGTCGGGCCGGGCCCGGCGACCGCTCGGCGGTCGTGTTCGCCGAGGGGATGGCGCTGGCCACCGACGCTGCCTACGCCGCCGTCGGGACGCCGGTCGAGGGCACCATCCTCTCCGTGGCGCGGGCGGCCTCCGAGGCGGCTGCCCAGGCGGCCCACACGCCCGAGCACCGGCTCGGGGACGTCGTCCGCGCCGCGGCGGCAGAGGCGCGGGCGGCGCTGGCCCGCACCCCCGACCAGCTGCCGGTGCTCCGCGAGGCGGGAGTGGTCGACGCCGGTGGTCGGGGACTCTGTGTGGTGCTCGACGCCGCGGAGTCGGCGATCACCGGCAAGCGGGCCACGACGACCACGCCCCGGGTGGGGACTCCCGCGATCCCGGTCGCCCACGTCCCGGCCGCTGACCGGGCCGGCGACCTGACCGAGGAGGGTCCGGCCTATGAGGTGATGTACCTCCTCGCGGCCGACGATGACGCGATCCCGTCGCTGCGCGCAGAGCTCGCCCCGCTCGGTGACTCGCTCGTGGTGGTCGGTGGGGAAGGGCTGTGGAACGTCCACGTGCACGTCGACGACGTCGGCGCGGCCGTCGAGGCGGGGATCCGGGCGGGTGCGCCGCGGCGCATCCAGGTGACCCACTTCGCCGAGCAGCGTGCTCGGGCCCGGGAGAGGCGAGCCGAGCGCCGTGGCCGTGCGCTAGTGGTCGTCGCCGACGGCCCCGGTCTGCATCGGCTCTTCCGCGAGGCAGGGGCGGTCGTCATCGACGGCGGGCCCGGGCGGCGGCCGAGCACGGGGCAGCTGCTCGAGGCGATCGAGGCGAGCGCCGCGGAGGAGGTCGTGGTGCTGCCCAACGACGCCGACTCGATCGGCGCCGCGGAGGCGGCGGCCCACGAGGCCGAGGACAAGGGTGTCCACGTGGTGGTGATCCCGACGCAGGCCCAGGTGCAGGGCATCGCCGCCCTGGCGGTGCACGAGCCCGGACGTCCCCTGGACAGCGACGTGGTGCACATGGCGGCCGCCGCCCGCGGAGCCCGGCACGGCGCGGTGACGGTGGCCGTTCGAGAGGCCATGACCACTGCCGGGCCGTGCTCGGTCGGTGACGCCCTGGGTGTCGTGCACGGTGACTTCGCGATCGTGGGCGAGGATCTCTACGAGGTTGCCTGCGGCGTGCTGGAGCGGTTGATCGGTGGCGGCGGTGAGCTGGTCACGCTCGTCCCGGGAGCGGAGGCCGGGGACCTGGCGGAGGCCTGCGAGGCGTGGGTCGTCCGGGCGCACCCGGGGGTGGACGTGGTCGTCCACGAGGGGGGCCAGGACCAGTACCCGCTCCTGGTGGCGGTGGAGTAGCCGTGACGTCGAGCGGGGTGCAGGTGCACTGGGACTCACCGGTCGCGGCCGTCGGCGGCAAGCACGGCGGCAAGGTCGCCAAGGCCACGGGCGCCGCGACCGTGGGCGACCTGCTCGGCATCTATCCGCGTCGCTACGTGCGCAAGGGCTCGCTCAGCGAGCTGGAGGACCTGCACCAGGGAGACCTGCTCACCCTGGTGGGCGAGGTCGTCAGCAGTGAGCAGAAGACCTACCAGGACCGGCGCACCCACCGCACGGCGTACCGCCTCGAGGTGCGCATCCGGGCCGAGGACGGCAGTCTGGCGCTGACCTACTTCGACCGCCAGAAGGGCACCGCGGACTGGCGGTCCCGGGAGCTGGCGAAGGGACGCGTGGGGCTGTTCGTGGGGCGGCTGAAGCTGTTCAACGGCCAGTGGCAGCTGACCAACCCCGAGTCGCGGATGTACGGCGCGGCCGCCGAGGACGCCTACGACGCGATGCCGGACCTGATCCCGATCTACTCCTCGATCTCGGGGATCAACCCCTGGCACCTCGAGCAGACCATCGCCCTGGCCCTCGACCTGGTCGCCGACGTTCCGGAGGTGCTTCCGGCACCGGTGCGGGCAGCGGCGGACCTGATCTCGGCCGCCCAGGCGCTGCGCTGGATCCACCGCCCCGACAGCTGGGCGCAGAAGGTCGCCGCCGAGGCGCGGCTGAAGTACGACGAGGCGTTCGTCACCCAGACCCTGCTGGCCCGCCGTCGCGCCGCCATCGAGGCCACCGTGGCGAACCCGCGCCCGGGTCGTCCCGGGGGCCTGCTCGACCGCTTCGACCAACGGCTCCCGTTCGACCTGACGCAGGGACAGCGGGCCGTCGGGCAGCAGATCACCGACGAGCTCGGCCGGGGCCATCCCATGCACCGGCTGCTGCAGGGGGAGGTGGGCTCCGGGAAGACCGTGGTCGCCCTGCGCGCGATGCTCCAGGTGGTCGACTCCGGGGGTCAGGCGGCCCTGCTGGCACCGACCGAGGTGCTCGCCCAGCAGCACCACCGCTCGGTGGTCGCCATGCTCGGCGACCTTGCCGCGGGTGGACTGCTCGGCGGCGCCGAGGGCGCCACCCGGGTGGCGCTGCTCACCGGGTCGCTGAGCGCGGCGGCCCGGCGCACCGCCCTCGCCGAGGCGGCCGGTGGGGAGGCCGGGATCGTCATCGGCACTCACGCCCTCCTCGAGGAGCACGTGCAGTTCGCCGACCTCGGGCTGGTCGTGGTCGACGAGCAGCACCGCTTCGGGGTGGAGCAGCGTGCGGCGCTGAGCGGCAAGGCCGGCTCGCCGCCGCACGTGCTGGTGATGACCGCCACGCCGATCCCGCGGACCGTGGCGATGACCGTGTTCGGCGACCTCGACACCTCCACCCTCACCGAGCTCCCCGCGGGGCGCGGCGAGGTGCAGACCACCGTCGTGCCCACCCGGGCGCAGCCGTCGTGGCTCGACCGTGCGTGGAGCAGGATCCGCGAGGAGGTCGGCCGAGGGCGCCAGGCCTACGTCGTCTGTTCGCGGATCGACGCCGTGGAGGTGACCGGGGATCCCCTGGAGGGCCAGGACACCCCCGCGTTGCACGCGGTGGAGGAGCTGGCCCCACTGCTCGCCTCGGGTGCGCTGTCCGGCCTGCGTGTGGAGATGCTGCACGGTCGGCTGGCGGCGGAGGACAAGGAGCGTGTGATGCAGGCGTTCGCGTCGGGCGCGGTGGACGTGCTGGTCTCCACGACCGTCATCGAGGTCGGGGTCGACGTCCCCAACGCCACGGTGATGGTGATCCTGGACGCCGAACGGTTCGGCGTCTCCCAGCTGCACCAGCTGCGTGGTCGCATCGGCCGGGGCGGCCACGCCGGCCTCTGCCTGCTGGTCAGCGCGGCCGACCCCGGGAGCGTCTCGATGGAGCGGCTGCTGGCCGTCGCCAGTACCCGCGACGGGTTCGAGCTCTCCCGCCTCGACCTCGAGCAGCGCCGCGAGGGCAATGTCCTGGGCATCGAGCAGAGCGGCGGCCGCTCGTCGCTCAAGCTGCTCTCCGTGCTGCGCGACGAGGACGTGATCGAGCAGGCCCGGGCGGCCGCGACGGCCCACCTCGCGGCCGACCCGGAGCTCACCGCAAGCCCGGCACTGGCGGCGGCGACGCGCCGGCTGGAGGAGTCCGACGAGGCCGACTACCTGGAGATGACATGACCCCGACCTTCTCGGGAGCCCCGCGGTGACGCGGATCATCGGCGGCACCGCGGGCGGGAGGCGTCTGCGGACGCCGACCGGTGTGGCCACGCGCCCGACCTCCGACCGCGTCCGTGAGGCGCTGTTCTCCACGCTGGAGTCCGAGCTCGGCTCCCTGAGCGGGCTGCGCTTCCTCGACCTGTACGCCGGGTCGGGTGCCGTCGGGCTGGAGGCGGTCTCGCGCGGGGCGGGGGTGCTCACCTCGGTCGAGTCCGACCGCCGCACCGCCCGGATGGTCCAGGAGAACGCGGCCACGCTGGGCCTGCGCAAGGTGGAGGTGATGACCCAGCCGGTGGCGCGGGTGCTCGGGCAACATCCACGAGCTCCCTACGACGTGGTGTTCGCCGACCCGCCGTACTCCGTGGAGAACGGCGAGGTCGAGGCGGTGCTCGCCCTGCTGGTCGCGCACGAGTGGCTGGCGACAGGTTCGGTCCTCGTCGTCGAGCGCTCGGCGCGTAGCGTGGAGCCCGACTGGCCCGGGGGGCTGGTCTGCGACCGCACGAAGGAGTACGGCGAGACGGTGCTCTGGTACGTTCGCGCGGGTTCGGCGGGGGACACCGACGCGGAGGCGAGGGACGAGGCATGACGAGCAGCGGACAGGTGCGCAGGGTCGTGCGCAGGGTCGTCTGCCCAGGATCCTTCGACCCGGTCACCAACGGCCACATCGACATCATCCAGCGGGCCGCGCAGCTCTTCGACGAGGTCGTGGTCGCCGTCGGCGTCAACAAGTCCAAGTCCCGTGCCCGGCTGTTCACCGCCGAGGAGCGGATCGCGATGCTGGAGAAGGTGTGCGCTGAGTTCCCGAACGTCACGGTCGCCGGCTTCGAGGGACTGCTCACCACCTTCTGCCAGGAGCACGACATCCGCGCCATCGTCAAGGGCCTGCGCGCGGTCAGCGACTTCGACTACGAGCTCCAGATGGCCCAGATGAACTCCTCGCTCGTGGACGTGGAGACGGTGTTCATCCCGACCAGCCCCGAGTGGTCGTTCCTGGCCTCCTCGCTGGTCAAGGAGGTGGCCACGTTCGGGGGCGACGTCGCCGGCCTGCTGCCCCCCGACGTGCTGACCCAGCTCACCGAGCGGCTCGCGGAACGAGCCCGCGCAGACCAGGACGGCTGAGCGCGGTCCGGGCCCGTGTTTTGGCGGCGGGCCGGGTCGGCCGGTAGACTCCCGCAGGTTCTGCCTGCACCACCACGGAAGTGACGTCTTGCGCAATCTCGACCCGAGAGCGCCGCTCGTGCTCGACACCCGCGAGCTCGGCCGCCGCCCCGGGTCCCAGCGTCAGGTCTCGCTCACCGTGGAGGCGCCGGCAGAGCTCGGCATCGAGATCCTGGGCGTTCCCGAGGGCAGCAGCGTCGAGTTGGACCTGCGGCTCGAGGCGGTCATGGAGGGGGTGCTCGTCACCGGGACGGCGGAGGCCGGCCTGGAGGGCGAGTGCGCGCGGTGCCTGGAGCCGATCGAGGACCTCGTCCACGTCGACCTCCAGGAGCTGTTCGTCTACGACGACCCCGGTGACCGGGGCAGCCGCCCCGACGACCAGGACGACGATGTCAGCCGGCTCGTGGGAGACCTGATCGACCTCGAGCCACTGCTGCGGGACGCGGTGGTGCTCGCACTGCCGTTCCAGCCGCTGTGCCGGGAGGACTGCCCGGGGCTGTGCGCCGAGTGTGGCGCCAGGCTCGCAGACGACCCGGAGCATCGGCACGAGGCACCGATCGACCCCCGGTGGGCCGCACTCGGCGATCTCGCCGCGGCGCCCGTCACACCCGAAGACTGACCGAACCACCCGAGCACCACCCGATCCCTAGGAGCAACCGTGGCTGTCCCGAAGCGGAAGATGTCGCGCAGCAACACGCGGCACCGTCGTTCTGCGTGGAAGGCCGTCGCGCCCTCGCTCGTGACCTGTGCCAACCCCGCCTGCGGTGCCAAGCACCTGCCGCACCGTGCCTGCCCCGAGTGCGGGCAGTACGGCGCCAAGGCCGACCGTCGACAGGTCCTCTGAGTCACGGGCGACGGGTTGCCGTGGGCGGAGTCGGCCGAGACCGACGAGCTGCGTGACGCGCTCGGGGATCCCACGCTGGACCCCGAGCTGCTGCAGCTTGCGCTGACGCACCGGTCCTACGCCTACGAGAACGGCAACCTGCCGACCAACGAGCGCCTGGAGTTCCTCGGGGACTCCGTGCTCGGTGTGGTCGTCACCGAGACCCTCTACCGGACCCACCCGCAGCTCTCGGAGGGACGGCTGGCCAAGCTGCGGGCCGCGGTCGTCAACGCCCGCGCCCTCGCCCAGGTGGCCCGGGCGATCGGGCTGGGGGAGCACATCCACCTCGGCAAGGGCGAGGAGGCGACCGGCGGCCGCGCGAAGGCCTCGATCCTCTCCGACACCGTGGAGGCGCTGATCGGGGCGATCTACCTCAGTGGGGGCTTCGAGGACGCCGCCCGCGTCATCCACCTGCTCTTCGACCCGATGCTCGAGGCGGCGGCTGCGATGGGCGCCGGGCTGGACTGGAAGACCAGCCTGCAGGAGCTCAGCGCGGTGCACGACCTCGGTGTGCCGGAGTACGTCATCGAGGACGAGGGCCCCGACCACATGAAGACGTTCACCGCTCGTGTCCGCGTCGCGGACCGGCTGCACGGGCGGGGTGTGGGCAGGTCGAAGAAGGAGGCCGAGCAGCAGGCGGCGGAGACCGCCTACCGCACTCTCAGCGACGAGCTGCCCGACGGCGAGGTGCTCGCGGACCCCGGGCCGGGTCCGGTGGGGGACCCCGACCTGGCCGGCGACTCCACGGAGGGCCGCGACGCCCGCGACACGTGGCGCCCACCGGCGGGCGATGCCTGAGCTCCCCGAGGTGGAGGTCGTCCGCACCGGACTCGCCGCCCACGTGGTGGGCCGCACCGTCCTCGGCGTCGAGGTGCTGCACCCGCGACCGTTGCGCAGGCACCCCGGCGGTGCGGAGGACTTCGGCGCGCGGCTGACCGGTCGCACCTTCACCGCCGCGCACCGGCGCGGCAAGTACCTCTGGCTCGCGCTGGACGACGGCGACGCGCTCCTGGGGCACCTCGGCATGAGCGGCCAGCTGCTGGTCCAGGCGCGCGGCATTCCCGACGAGCGCCACCTGCGGGTGCGGTTCCTGCTGGCCGACCCCGACCGCCCCCACCTGCCGGGGCTGGAGCTCCGCTTCGTCGACCAGCGCATGTTCGGCGGCCTCGCGGTGTCCACGGACGGTGCCGAGCTGCCCGCCGAGATCGCCCACATCGCCCGTGACCCGCTGGACCCCGAGTTCGACGACGACGCCTTCGTGCGCCGGGTCCGCCGCAGCCGGTCCGGGATCAAGCGGCTGCTGTTGAACCAGGACGTCGCCTCGGGGGTCGGCAACATCTACGCCGACGAGGGGCTGTGGCTCGCGCGGGTGCACGGCGAGCGTCCGGGATCTCGGTTGCGGCGCTCCGACGTCGAGCGGGTGCTGGCCGCCTGCCGGGAGGTGATGCTTGCCGCGCTCGGGCAGGGCGGCACCTCCTTCGACGCGCTCTACGTCAACGTCAACGGGCAAAGTGGATACTTCGACCGGTCGTTGGAGGTCTACGGCCGGGAGGCCGAGCCCTGCTCGCGCTGCGGGACGCCGATCCGTCGCAGCAGCTTCATGAACCGGTCCTCGTTCTTCTGCCCGGTGTGCCAGCCTGTCCCGCGCCCGCGTCGCGCCCGGTAGCCACCCGACGCAAGCCTTGAAGTGGGGAACACCGTCGTGAGACGCTGGTAGGCGGCCCGTCTGGGACCACCCCTCGCTCCCTGGAAGGCACCTCAATGGCCAAGGCGTTACTCGGCTACTCGATCGGCAGCGACCCTCGTGTGGCCTATCGCCTCACGACGGAGAACAGGCTCCTGCGGCAGCGCGTGGCCGACCTCGAGGCCGCGGTGCTGCGGCTGCAGCGGGAGAACGACGCGCTCGCCGCCCTCGCGACCGAGTCGGTCGACGAGGCTGTCGCCCGCGACGACTCGCTGGCCCGCACCTGAGCCACCGCTGACCCCTCGCGCCCTGCGCGGGGCGCGAAACCCGATTGCCGTCACCGCGGCGCTCTGCGAGCATCCGGGCTCGTGTGCAGCGCTGCCTCCCGACCAGGATCATGCTCCCGTCGGGGGGAACGATGAGGCGGTCACCGCTCGACGTGGTGCTCCCGCGCCGGCTGGGTGCCTCGTTCCGCTGGCTGGTGGCCTCGAGCTGGGTGACCAACGTCGGCGACGGCATCGTGCTCGCCGCGGGTCCGCTCCTGGTCGCCTCGCAGACGCGGGACGCCTTCCTGGTGGGGCTCTCCTGGACCCTCCAGTTCCTCCCGGCGCTGCTCTTCGGGCTGCACGCGGGGGTGGTCGCGGACCGGGTGGACCGGCGCCGACTGGTCGCGCTCGCCGACGCGGCCCGGGTCGTGGTCCTCGTCGTGCTGGTGGGCACGCTCGTCACCGACGCCGTCGACATCGTCGTGGTGCTCGCCGCGATGTTCCTGCTGGGGACCGCCGAGACCTTCGCCGACACCGGCACCTCCACGCTGCTGCCGATGCTGGTGCCCAAGCGTGACCTCGGCGTCGCCAACGCGCGGATCATGGGCGGCTTCGTGCTGGCCAACCAGCTGGTCGGGCCACCGGTGGGGGCGGTGCTGTTCGCGCTCGGACGGCCGTGGCCGTTCCTCACCCAGACGGTGACCGTCGCGCTCGGGGTGGTCCTGGTGCTGCGGATCCGGCTCCCGCGGCACGGTCGCGACCCGCAGTCCCCTCCCGCCACGGTGATCACGGACATCCGCGAGGGGCTGCGCTGGGTGCGCCGCCATCCGGCGGTGCGGACGCTGGTGCTGACCATCTTCGTGTTCAACCTCACCTTCGGCGCGGCGTGGGCGGTGCTGGTGCTCTACTCCCTGGACCGCCTCGGCATGGGGGAGGTGGGGTTCGGCCTGCTGACCTCGTCCATGGCCTGCGGCGGGATCATCGGCACGTTCTCCTACACCTGGCTCGAACGACACGTCAGCCTGGGCAACATCATGCGCGGGGGGCTGGTCATCGAGACCCTCACCCACCTGGCGCTGGCGGTGAACACCCTGCCCTGGGTCGCCCTGGTGGTGATGTTCGTCTTCGGGGTGCACGCCTTCGTCTGGGGCACCACCTCCCAGGCGGTGCGGCAGCGCGCCGTGCCGGGCCACATGCAGGGGCGGGTCAACGCGGTGAACCGCATCGGCACGGTCGGCGGCATCGTGGTGGGCTCGCTGGCCGGTGGTGTCGTCGCCGGTCGCTGGGGCGTGACCGGTCCGTTCTGGTTCGCCTTCGTCGGCTCGGCGCTGTTCCTGGGGCTCCTGTGGCGAGAGCTGAGCCACGTCGCGCACGCCGACGAGGCGATCGTGGCCGCCGAGCTCGGGGAGGACGGCCGGGTCGCGAGGCCGTGAGCGCAGGACCGACCGGGACACCGCGGTCCCGGCACGCCTCCACGCGATCGGCGGGCCCGCTGGGTAGGGTCGGGCCCGCTGACCTTCCCCGTCGCAACACCCGGGTCCGCTCCGAGATGGCCGGAGACGGGCTGAGAGGATGCCGCGTCCAGCGTGCAGGACGTCCGACGACGGTCGAGCAGGGAGAGCAGACGGTGTACCTCAAGAGCCTCACGCTCAAGGGCTTCAAGTCCTTCGCGAGCTCCACGACCCTCCAGCTCGAGCCGGGGATCACCTGCATCGTGGGACCCAACGGGTCGGGCAAGTCCAACGTCGTCGACGCGCTGGCGTGGGTGATGGGTGAGCAGGGTGCCAAGTCGCTGCGCGGCGGCAAGATGGAGGACGTCATCTTCGCCGGGACCTCTGGGCGCCCGCCGCTGGGTCGCGCCGAGGTGCAGCTGACCATCGACAACACCGACGGCGCGCTGCCCATCGAGTACGCCGAGGTGACGATCAGTCGCACCATGTTCCGCAACGGCGGCTCGGAGTACGCCATCAACGGCAGCGCGTGCCGGCTGCTCGACGTGCAGGAGCTGCTCAGCGACTCCGGCATCGGCCGTGAGATGCACGTGATCGTCGGGCAGGGTCAGCTCGACTCGATCCTGCACGCCACCCCCGAGGACCGCCGCGGGTTCATCGAGGAGGCCGCTGGGGTCCTCAAGCACCGCAAGCGCAAGGAGAAGGCGCTGCGCAAGCTGGAGTCGACCGAGGGCAACCTGACCCGCCTCGGTGACCTGCTCAGCGAGATCCGTCGTCAGCTCAAGCCCCTGGGACGGCAGGCCGAGGTGGCCCGGCGCGCCCAGGTGGTGCAGGCCGACGTCCGCGACGCCCGCGCCCGCCTGATGGCCGACGACCTGGCCACGGCACGCGCCTCGCTGGAGCAGGAGCTCGCCGACGAGTCGGTCCTGCTCGAGCGGCGTACCGAGGTGGAGGCCGCGCTGGCCGGCGCGCGCGAGACCGAGTCGGCCCTGGAGGCCGCCCTGCGCGAGGACCTGCCGGCGCTGGCGCGCGCGCAGGAGACGTGGTTCGGGCTGTCCGGACTGCGCGAGCGCCTGCGGGGCACCGCCGGGCTGGCCGCGGAGCGAGTCCGCAACGCCGCGTCGCAGCCCGAGGTGCCCGAGGGCAGCAACCCCGACCAGCTGGAGGCCGAGGCTTCTCGGGTGCGCGAGCAGGAGGCCGGGATCACCGCCGAGGTGGACGGCAACCGCGCCGCCCTCGAGGAGGCGCTCGCCGCACGCCAGACCTCGGAGCAGGCACACGCCGAGGAGGAGCGTCGGGTCGCCGGGTTGCACCGCGCGGCCGCGGACCGGCGCGAGGGACTGGCTCGCCTGCACGGCCAGGTCAACGGGCTGCGCACCCGCGCGGCCGCCGCCGAGGAGGAGGTGGGCCGGCTCAGCCAGGCCCGCACCGACGCCGTGGCGCGGGCCGAGCGCGCCCAGCACGACTTCACCTCCCTGGAGTCACGCGTGGCCGGGCTCGACGCGGGGGAGGAGGGCCTCGACTCCGAGCACGAGGCGGCCAGCTCGCTGCTCTCCGACATCGAGGACCGGCTCGCCAAGATCCGCGAGGAGCTCACCACCGCCGAGCGGGAGCGTTCCTCGCTGGGCGCCCGCAAGGAGGGGCTCGAGGTCGGCCTGAACCGCAGGGACGGCGCGGGCGCCCTGCTGGCCGCCACCGGCTCGGTGAGCGGGCTGCTCGGCTCGGTGGCGGCGTTGCTGAGCGTCCGCACGGGCTACGAGGCCGCGGTCGCCGCCGCCCTCGGCAGCGCGGCCGACGCGGTCGCGGTGCACGACGTCGACGCTGCGATCGGCGCCATCGCGCACCTCAAGGACGACGACCTCGGCCGGGCGGGGATCCTGCTCGGTGGGGCGCAGGTCGACGACTCCGGCTGGCCGGGTCTGCCCACCGGCGCGGCGTACGCCATGGACGTCGTGGAGTGCCCCGACCGGCTCCGGCCCGCGTTGACCCGGCTGCTGTTCAAGGTCGCCGTGGTCGACGACCTCGACGTCGCCAGGTCCCTGGTCGCGGACACGCCCGACCTCACCGCGGTCACGCGGGACGGCGACCTGCTCGGGGCGCACTTCGCAGCCGGCGGCTCCTCGAGCCAGCCGAGCCTGATCGAGGTGCAGGCGGCGGTCGAGGAGGTGACCGAGCAGCTGAGCACGGCCTCGCACACCCTCGAGCGGCTCACCTTCGACGTCTCCACCCTGGAGCGCGAGCGCGACGAGGCCAGGCGCCGGGTCGACGTCGCGCTGGCCAAGCTGCACGAGTCCGACGCGACGCTCGCGGCGGTCTCCGAGGAGCTCGGCCAGTACGGCTCCCAGGCGCGCAACGCCCGCGCCGAGGCCGACCGCCTCGCCCAGGCGATCGCTGCCGCCGAGCAGGCTCGTGACCGTGACCTCGAAGGTCTTGCCGAGCTCGAGTCCCGGCTGGCGAGCGCGGAGGACGCGCCCGACGAGGAGCCCGACACCTCACTGCGCGAGCAGCTGGCCGAGCAGTCCCGGACTGCGCGGGCCGCCGAGATGGAGGCGCGGCTCGCGCTGCGCACGGCCGAGGAGCGGGCCCGGGCCCTGCACGGGCGTGCGGACTCGTTGATGAAGGCGGCCCAGGCCGAACGCGACGCCCGGGCCGCGGCCCTCGCCCGGCGAGAGCAGCTGCAGCGCGAGGGGCGCGTGGGGGACGCCGTCGGGCGAGGCGTGGCCGTGGTGCTGGCCCGGCTCGAGGAGTCCGTCGCCGCGGCCGCTGCCGAGCGCACCCGCGTCGAGCAGAGCCGGGCCGGCCGCGAGCAGGAGCTCCGGGAGGCGCGTGAGCAGATGCGTGACCTCGGCCGCGACCTCGACGAGCTGGTCAGCAGCGTGCACCGAGACGAGATGGCGCGCACCCAGCAGCGGATGCGGATCGAGCAGCTCGAGGAGCGTGCGCTCGAGGAGCTCGGTCTCGACCCTGATGCCCTGGTGGCCGACTACGGCCCCGAGCAGCCGGTCCCCTACAGCGGCGAGCTGAGCGAGGGTGAGGAGGCGCCCGCGCCGACGGCGTACGACCGTGAGACGCAGAGCAAGCGACTGCGGACCGCGGAGCGGGCGCTTGCCCAGCTGGGGCGGATCAACCCGTTGGCCCTCGAGGAGTTCTCCGCGCTCGAGGAGCGGCACCGGTTCCTCACCGAGCAGCTCGAGGACCTCAAGAGCACGCGCAAGGACCTCCTCGACATCATCCACGAGGTCGACGAGCGGGTGCTCCAGGTCTTCACCGAGGCCTATGCGGACGTGAGCGCAGCGTTCGACGCCACCTTCGCCCGGCTGTTCCCCGGCGGCGAGGGGCGGCTGGTCCTCACCGACCCCGACGACATGCTGGCCAGCGGCGTCGAGGTCGAGGCCCGCCCGCCGGGCAAGAAGGTCAAGCGGCTCTCCCTGCTCTCCGGCGGCGAGCGCTCCCTGGTGGCCGTGGCCTTCCTGGTGGCGCTGTTCAAGGCGCGTCCGTCGCCCTTCTACATTCTCGACGAGGTGGAGGCGGCCCTCGACGACACCAACCTCGGTCGCCTGCTGGAGATCTACGAGGAGCTGCGCGAGAACTCCCAGCTCCTCGTGATCACCCACCAGAAGCGCACCATGGAGGTCGGCGACGCGCTCTACGGCGTGACGATGCGCGGCGACGGCGTCTCCGCCGTGATCAGCCAGCGGCTGCGCGAGGCCGAGTCCGCCTGAACAGGGTCGAACCAGCCCCGTGGGTGACCGGGGCCGAGCCCGGCCCGGCACAATGAGGGCGTGACGCCCGAGAACCCAGCCCCGCCGCGTGCGCGGTCCGTCCCCCGGCGCAGCGACTACGTGGTGTGGCGACAGGCCACGACACGCTGGGCCGACGACGACGTCTACGGCCACATGAACAACGCCCGGTACTTCGAGCTGATCGACACCGCTGTCAACGCCCACCTGGCCGAGGCGACCGGCGTGGACATCCGCGCGCTGCCGGCCATCGGGGTCGTGGCCGAGGTCGGCTGCCGCTACTTCCGCGAGATCGGCTACCCCGAGCCCGTGGACCTGGGCATGGTCGTGGACAAGGTGGGCACCTCCTCGGTGGTCTACCGCATCGGGCTCTTCCAGGGAGACCCGGAGGGCGTCGGTGCCGAGGCAGCGGCCGAGGGACGGTTCGTGCACGTCTACGTCGACAGCACCGTGGACCCGGGCGAGGGGCGAGCGGTGAGTCCGATCCCCGGGCCGGTCCGTGCGGCGGTGCTGCCCCTGCTCCGCGAGTGAGGGCCCGCCCGTGGGCGCGTGTTCGGTTTCGCGGGCGGCGCACGGGGTAGTAGGAGGAGGAGCCCCGACTCTTCCCCGACGAAGGAGCCCTGATGGGAGCCATCGTGGTCGTGCTGCTGTTCGCTCTCGTGCTGGCAGCAGCCGTCATGCTCTACGCCGCCTACCCCTACCGAGGTCAGGACACCCCGCTGACGCCGCTGCTCGGAGCCGCGCTGCGTCGCGGCGTGCAGTCGCTGCCCACGCTGGCGCTGGAGGACCAGCACGCCACCCGGCCGCACCGCCCGGTCCAGCCGGGGCCCGGCCGGCGAGGCTGACGCGCGGTGGCAGACCAGCCGAACCCGGGCGCCTGTGGGCACGGCGACGGCCACCACCGGCGGTTTGATTGGATCGGGTCATGAGCTCCGTCCTGGTCTTCGTCATCCTCGCGGTCGCCCTCCTGGTGATCGGCCTGGTCATCGGGCTGGTCGCCCTCGTCAGCGGACGCAGGAAACCTCCGGCTCAGGTCCCGCCCTCGGCGCCGACCGGCACGATCACCGAGGAGCCTCCCGAGGCGCCCGACGAGGTCGAGGAGCCGTCGGCACCGGTCACCACCCTCGAGCGCCCCGAAGGCACGGCGGGCCGCCTGGTCCGCCTCCGCCAGCGACTCGCGCGCTCACAGGGCGGACTGGGGCGTGGGCTGTTGATGCTGCTCTCGCGCGAGCGTCTCGACGAGGACACGTGGGAGGAGATCGAGGACACCCTGATCACCGCCGACGTCGGCGTCGCCCCGACCCAGGAGCTCGTCGAGAAGCTGCGCACCCGGATGCGGGTGGAGGGCTCCGACTCCGCCGGCGCGGCCACGGTGCTGCGCGAGGAGCTGCTCTCGCTGGTCGACCCGACCATGGACCGCCGCGTCGCGGTGAGCGGTGCCGACGGCAAGCCCGGCATCGTGCTGGTCGTCGGCGTCAACGGGTCGGGCAAGACCACCTCGGTGGGCAAGCTCGCCCGCGTCCTCGTCGGCCAGGACAAGTCGGTCGTGCTCGGTGCAGCGGACACCTTCCGTGCGGCCGCGACCGAGCAGCTGCGGACCTGGGGTGAGCGCGTCGGCGTCGACGTCGTCACCGGTCCCGAGGGCAGTGATCCCGCGAGCGTGGCCTTCGAGTCGGTGCGCGCCGGCGTCGAGCAGGGGGTCGACGTCGTGGTCGTCGACACCGCCGGGCGCCTGCAGAACAAGGCCGGGCTGATGGACGAGCTCGGCAAGGTCAAGCGGGTGGTGGAGAAGCAGGCCCCGGTCACCGAGGTGCTGCTGGTGCTGGACGCCACCACCGGCCAGAACGGCCTGGTCCAGGCGCGGGTCTTCCGCGAGGTGGTGGACGTGACCGGGATCGTGCTCACCAAGCTCGACGGCTCGGCCAAGGGCGGCATCGTGGTGGCGGTGCAGCACGAGCTGGGGGTCCCGGTGAAGCTGGTGGGCGTGGGCGAGGGGGCCGACGACCTGGCGCCGTTCGACGCCGAGACCTTCGTCGACGCGCTGCTCGACCAGGGGTGAGCCGCGGCGCGGGTCAGCCGCTGATGCCGTGCAGCACGAAGTCCACCAGCGGATCGAGATCCTCCAGCGTCGGCATCTGGTCGCCGGTGACGGCGCGCACGGCCACGATGCTGCCGAGGAACTGCACCACCGCGGGCATCGGGATGTCGGGTCGCACCTCCCCACGCTCGATCGCCCGCTCGAAGACCTCCACGGCGCTGGTCTCGGCCCGCCGGCTCGCCTGGCGGTAGAGCGTGGCGATCCGGTCGTCGCGCATCGACTCCTTGATGGTCGTGCGCACGTAGTCGATCCCGGTCGGGGAGCTCACGAAGGAGAGCACGGAGGTGAACATCGCGCACAGGTCGCCGCGGATGGAGCCGGTGTCGGGGGAGGGCATCTCGTCGCGGTAGAGCTGCTCCATCGCCGCGACGGCCAGGTCCTCCTTGCGCGACCAGCGACGGTAGACGGTCGCCTTGCCCACCCCGGCGCTGCTGGCGACCTCGTCGACGGTCATGCTCTCGAAGCCGAGTCGCAGGATCAGCGAGGAGGCCGCGGTCAGGATCCGGCCGTCGGCCTCGGGGTCGCGGGGGCGCCCGCGCTTGCGGCGTACGCCGGGGGCAGCCGAGCCGGCCCCGGGAGAGCCGGCCGGGGCCGGCCTGTCCAGCCGGCCCGCGGGCGTGGCCGAGGAGGCGGCCGACGTGGCGGGCGTCGGGCCGTTCTCGGAGGAACGTGCCGTGCTCACACTCATCCCCCCGGTGCTCGGTTCCACGCCGATGAGCATAGATTCGCCCGATGTGTCCTGACTTGAGTTTTCCGAAATATCCGAATTTCACACAGCGGTAACACAACTTCCTGAGGTGTGACGCGTCCGAAACATCGCCCGCGGACCCCTGAAACGTGCGGCACGCACAGTTCTGCCCACTGGGGGCCACGACGCTGGACAACGCCGTCGTTGACGTGCGGCCCGCTCGACGCAACTCACCACTGGAGGTTCCATGGACGGCTACTACGCGTGGATGCTGGTCGCAACCGCGCTCGTGTTGATGATGACCACACCGGCGCTGGCACTCTTCTACGGCGGCATGAGCCGCTCGAAGTCGGTGCTGAACATGATGATGATGTCCTACGTCGCACTGGGGATCGTCGGCATCGTGTACGTCCTCTGGGGCTGGTCGATGTCCTTCTCGACCGAGAACGTCCTCGGTGGGTTGTTCGGGAACCCGTTCGAGCTGTTCGGCCTCAACGGCGTCGAGTGGGACGGCTACATCGGGGTCATGTTCCAGATGACCTTCGCGGTGATCACGGCAGCCCTGATCTCCGGCGCCATCGCCGACCGGGTCAAGATGTCCGCCTGGGTGGTCTTCCTGCCCCTGTGGGTGACCCTGAGCTACTTCCCCATCGGCCACATGGTCTGGGGCGGCGGCTTCATCTCCGAGCACTTCGCCGCCCAGGACTACGCCGGTGGGACGGTCGTGCACATCAACGCCGGTGTCGCCGGCGGCGTGCTCGCCCTGATCATCGGCAGGCGGATCGGCTTCGGCAAGGAGCCGATGCGCCCGCACAACCTGCCCCTGACCATGATCGGCGCCGGACTGCTGTGGTTCGGCTGGTACGGCTTCAACGTCGGCTCGATCGTGCTGGCGGGCGAGAGCGAGCAGAAGGACATCGCCCAGTTCGTCTCCGAGACCGGGGTGACCTTCCTGAACACCACGATGGCCACCTGCGCGGCCATGTTGGCCTGGCTGCTCGTGGAGCGGATGCTGCACGGCAAGGCCAGCGCGCTGGGTGCTGCCTCCGGCATCGTGGCCGGTCTGGTCGCCATCACGCCCTCGTGCGGGGCGGTCGACCTGTTCGGCGCCATCGCCATCGGGGCCATCGCCGGCGCTGCCTGTGCCTACGCCGTCGGCCTGAAGTTCAAGTTCGGGCTCGACGACTCGCTGGACGTGGTCGGCGTGCACCTGGTCGGCGGCATCGTCGGCACCGTCCTGATCGGCCTGTTCTCCACGGCCGCTGCTCCCGGCGGGATCGACGGCCTGTTCTACGGCGGCGGGCTGGGCTCGCTCGGTGACCAGACGATGGCCGCCCTGATCGCCATCGTGTGGTCGGCCGTGTTCACCGCGATCATCGCCCTGGCGATCAAGTACACGATCGGCTGGCGGGTGACCGAGGAGGCCGAGGTCGACGGGATCGACTCCGACCAGCACGGTGAGAGCGCCTACGACCTGCACACCAGTGTGGGCGGCGGCGTGCCGAGCGGCAGCTCGGTGCTGGCCAAGAACACCGCAACGGAAGGGGTCAACGCATGAAGCTCGTGACCGCGGTGATCAAGCCGCACAAGTGGGAAGAGGTCCGCGCCGCCCTGGAGGCCTTCGGGGTGACCGGCATGACCGTGAGCGAGGTCAGCGGCTACGGCCGACAGAAGGGCCACACCGAGGTCTACCGGGGTGCGGAGTACGACATCGCCCTGGTGCCGAAGATCCGCGTGGAGATCATCGTCGACGACGCGGACGTCTCCGACGTGGCCGACATCGTGGTCAAGGCTGCGCAGACGGGCCGCATCGGGGACGGCAAGGTGTGGATCTCACCGATCGAGAGCGTGGTGCGGGTGCGCACCGGGGACAGGGACGAGGCAGCCATCTGACCGCTCGTGACCACCGGAGCCCCGGTTCTCGACACCTGCCCGCGGGCGCCTCCCTCATGTCTGACATGTGGGATGCGCCCGCGGGTGCGTGCCGGTTTCGACAGGGTGCCAGCATGGCGTCACTCACCCTCGCGACCGGCCAGATCCTGCAGACGATCGACACGGGGGACACCGCGTGGCTGCTCGCCGCCTCGGCCCTGGTCCTGCTGATGGCCCCCGGCCTGGCGCTGTTCTACGGCGGCATGGTGCGCTCCAAGAGCGTGCTGAACATGATGATGATGACCTTCGGCGCCCTCGCCGCGATCCTGATCCTGTGGGTGGTGGTCGGCTACTCGCTCGCCTTCGGCGACGACCTCGGACTCGGCCTGCTGGGCAACCCGCTGGACCACCTGGGGCTGCAGGACCTCGTCTCGGAGAACGACGGCAGCTGGCTGACGGTGCCGGTCATCTTGTTCGCTGTCTTCCAAGGCCTGTTCTGCGTGATCACCGGTGCACTGGTCTCCGGGGCGATCGCCGACCGAGCCCGTTTCGGCGCGTGGATCGTGTTCGTCTCCGTGTGGACCCTGGTGGTCTACGCGCCGGTCGCGCACTGGGTCTTCGACCTCGACCACGGCGCGCACCGGGGCGGCTGGCTGGTCAACCGGGTGGGCACGATCGACTTCGCCGGAGGGATGGCGGTGGAGATCTGCTCGGGTGCGTCCGCGCTGGCGCTGGCGGTGGTGGTGGGCACCCGGGTGGGCTTCGGCAAGGACGCCATGCGACCGCACAACCTGACCCTGGTGATGCTCGGTGCCGGGCTGCTCTGGTTCGGCTGGTACGGCTTCAACGCCGGGTCGGCGCTCGGCGCCAACCACACTGCCGCCGTGGTCTTCACCACCACCAGCTGCGCTGGGGCCGCCGGGGCGATCGGCTGGCTGGGGCTCGAGCGCTACCGCGACGGGCACGCCACCACGCTGGGTGCCGCGTCCGGCATGGTGGCCGGCCTGGTCGCGATCACCCCCAGCGGCGGCTCGCTGACCCCGCTGGGTGCACTGGTGATGGGGCTCGCCGCGGGTGTCATCTGTGCCCTCGCGGTGGGTCTGAAGTACCGCTGGGGCTACGACGACTCCCTCGACGTCGTCGGCGTGCACCTGGTGGGCGGGCTGGTCGGCACGATCGGGATCGGGCTGCTGGCCACGGCAGCTGCCCCGACGAATGTGGACGGGCTGCTCTACGGCGGTGGCGCGGGCCAGCTCGGCCGGCAGGTGCTTGGCTCCGGGGTCGTCCTCGCCTACGCCTTCCTGGTCTCCGGTGCGATCGCGTGGGTGGTGCATCGGGTGATGGGCTTCCGGATCGACGAGGAGCACGAGGTCAACGGGATCGACCTGGTGATCCACGCGGAGACCGCCTACGACCTGCACTCCACCGCGGGAGCGCGCTCCGGCAGCGGGCTGCACGCACCTCGGGCCACGTCGGGGCCCTTCGCCTCGGGACACCCGGCCCGCGACACCGAACCGGGCAGCGACTGAGACAGCGACTGAGAGAGAGTGGAGCCATGAAGATCGTGACCGCGGTGATCAAGCCGCACAAGTGGGAAGAGGTCCGCACCGCGCTGGAGGGCGTCGGGGTGACCGGCATGACCGTGAGCGAGGTCAGCGGCTACGGCCGGCAGAAGGGTCACACCGAGGTCTACCGGGGTGCGGAGTACGACATCGCCCTGGTCCCCAAGGTGCGCCTGGAGATCGTGCTCGACGACCCCGACGTGGAGGCGGTCACCGAGGCGATCGTCACCGCCGCGGCCACCGGTCGCATCGGTGACGGCAAGGTGTGGGTCTCCCCGGTCGACAGCGTGGTGCGCGTGCGCACCGGCGATCGCGACTCCTCGGCCCTGTAGATGTCCGGCGTGCCGTGCTCCTCTCGCCCCGGGTGGACGGAGCGGGCATGACCGCAGCGGAGCGGGCCGAGCGGACGCGAGCAGCCGACGAGCTGTGCGGCAAGGCGTTCGCCGCCGCGCAGTGCCCCGACGCGGGGGTCTCGCTCGTCGCCGTCGGTGGCTACGGCCGCCAGGAGCTGGCTCCGTTCAGCGACCTCGACCTCGTGCTGGTGCACGAGCCGGACGTCGAGGTCGGCGAGTGGGCGGGCCGGATCTGGTACCCGCTGTGGGACTCCGGCGCCACGGTGGACCACTCCGTGCGCACCGTGGAGGAGGTGCTCCAGCAGGCAGCCGCAGACCTGCGAGTGGCCACCGGGATGCTGGACGCACGGCACCTCGCCGGCGACCCGAACGTCACCCTGCGGCTCCGTTCGGCGGTGCTGACCCAGTGGCGCCGCGACGCCCGCACCCGCCTGGGCGAGCTGCGCGAGATGGTCCGCGAGCGGGGCCGGAAGACCGGGGAGCTGGCCCATGCCTCGGTGCCGGACCTCAAGGAGTCCACCGGTGGGCTGCGTGACGCGACGGTCCTCAAGGCGTTGGTGGCCAGCTGGCTGGTCGACGTGCCGCACGGCGACCTCGAGCGGTGCCGGGTGTCCCTGCTGGACGTGCGCGACGCCCTGCACGCCGTGGCGGGTCGGGCGACCGACCGCGTCGCCCCGGAGTTCTGGGACGAGATCGCCACCGTGCTCGGGCTGCCCGACGGCACCGCGGCGCAGGTGCACACGCGGCGCCTGGCCCGTCGCCTCACCCATCTGTCCCGGCTGGCGTGGCGCCGGGCCGAGGCCGTGCAACGTCGTCCGAGCCCCACCGGTGGGCGGCGCCCGCGGCTGCAGACCATCGCCCCCGGGGTGGCCATCTCCTTCGAGGAGGTGGTCCTGGACCGGGGTGCGCGGGTCACCGAGGATCCACTGCTGCTCCTGCGAGCGGCCACGGAGGCGGCCGAGCGCGACCTGGTGCTGGCACCCCCCACCGTCGCCCGGCTGGTGCGCGACGCACCGCCGCTGCCCCGACCGTGGCCGGTCGAGGCGCGTGACCTCTTCGTCCGGCTGCTGGCCGCGGGCCGGGGACTCCTGGGCGTGTGGGAGACCCTCGACGAGACCGGTGCCGTCGAGGCGATCCTGCCCGAGTGGGAGCGCGTCCGGCTGCTCCCGCACGCCTCGGTGGTGCACCGCTTCACCGTGGACCGGCACCTGGTGGAGACCTGCATCGAGGCTGCCACGATGATCCGCCGCGTCGCGCGACCCGACGTGCTGATGGTCGCGGCGCTGCTGCACGACATCGGCAAGGGCCAGCTCACCGAGCACTGTGTCGCCGGCGAGCCGGTCGCACGCGAGATCGCCGAGCGCATCGGCTTCGACGAGCACGAGGTCCGGCTCATCGGTCACCTCGTGCGGTGGCACCTGCTCCTGCCCGAGACGGCCACCACCCGCGACATCGAGGACCAGGCGACGGTCGCGCTGGTGACCGAGCGCGTGGCCGACCGTGAGGAGCTCGAGCTGCTGGCGGCGCTGACCGAGGCCGACGCGCGCGCGACCTCGGAGAAGGCCTGGACCTCCTGGCGTGCCGGGCTGGTGCGCACGCTCGTACGCCGTGCCGGGGCGGTGCTCGCCGACGAGCCGGTCCCGGACGACGACACCACCGACATCGAGATCCCCCCGCGGGTGCTGCAGGACTCCTCGGCGGTCTCGGTCGTCGCGACGCCCTTCCCGGACGGCTCCCGGGTCACCGTGGTCTCCCGCGACCGGGTCGGCCTGCTGGCCGACGCCGCCGCCATGCTCGCGTTGCAGAGGGCCTCGGTCCGTGCCGCGCGAGCCTGGACCCAGGACGGCTTCGGGGTCTCGGTGTGGGACGTGGCCGAGACCGGGCTCGACGACATCCTGCTGCGCCAGCGCCTCGAGGCGATCATCGACGGACGCCTGGACGCCACCGAGCGGCTGAGCCGGGTGACCCCGTTCCGGCTCGAGCCCACGGTCGCCGTACGCCCGGACGCCTCGCCGCGCGCCACGGTCATCGAGGTCCGCTCGGCCAACCGACCTGGGCTGATCCACGTGGTCTGCTCGACCCTGGCCCGGATGGAGGTCTCGGTGCGCTCGGCCCACGTCTCCACCCTCGGCCCCCAGGCCGTGGACGTGTTCTATGTGCAGGAGACCGCCGCCGGCGCCCTGTCCGACGAGCGGGCCGCGTCGGCGGCCCACGCGGTGCGCCAGGCGCTCGTGGACACGTTCGCTCCTGACTAGGTGCGCGGGGGCTCTCCCATCCCCGCGGCCGGTCCTGCGAGCCGCAGCCTTGTGCGCGGTGCGAAGAGCCCTGTGGACGATGGCCTAGGCTTGACCACTGGTCCTGACCACCGGCACCCGAGGAACCCCACACGTGTTCGCCACGCTCTCTGATCGGCTCTCCGACACCTTCAAGAACCTCCGCGGCAAGGGCAGGCTCTCCGAAGCCGACGTCGACGCCACCGCCCGGGAGATCCGCCTGGCTCTGCTCGAGGCGGACGTCGCGCTGCCCGTGGTGAAGGACTTCGTGGCCTCGATCAAGGAGCGTGCGCGCGGCGCCGAGGTGAGCCAGGCGCTCAACCCCGCCCAGCAGGTCGTCAAGATCGTCGACGAGGAGCTGGTGGCGATCCTCGGCGGCGAGACCCGCCGGCTGCGGTTCGCCAAGACCCCGCCGACCGTGATCATGCTCGCGGGCCTGCAGGGCGCCGGCAAGACGACGTTGGCGGCAAAGCTGGCGCTGTGGCTCAAGGACCAGGGCAAGAGCCCGATGCTGGTGGCCGCCGACCTGCAGCGTCCCAACGCCGTCAAGCAGCTCCAGGTCAACGGTGAGCGTGCCGGTGTCACCGTGTTCGCCCCGGAGCCCGGCAACGGGGTCGGCGACCCGGTGGCCGTGGCACGCGGTGGCGTCGAGGAGGCTCGGCGCACCCTGCACGACGTGGTCATCGTCGACACCGCAGGGCGGCTGGGCATCGACCAGGAGCTGATGCAGCAGGCCTCGGACATCCGCGACGCGGTCACGCCCGACGAGGTCCTCTTCGTCGTCGACGCCATGATCGGCCAGGACGCGGTCAACACCGCGCAGGCCTTCCTCGACGGGGTGGGCTACGACGGCGTGGTGCTCACCAAGCTCGACGGTGACGCGCGCGGTGGCGCTGCCCTGTCGATCGCGAAGATGACCGGCAAGCCGGTGATGTTCGCCTCCGCGGGGGAGAAGCTCACCGACTTCGACCTCTTCCACCCCGACCGGATGGCCTCGCGGATCCTGGACATGGGTGATCTGCTCACCCTGATCGAGCAGGCGGAGAAGACCTTCGACGCCGACCAGGCGGCCAAGGCGGCGGCGAAGCTCCAGGGCCAGGGCGGGGAGTTCACCCTCGACGACTTCCTCGAGCAGATGCAGCAGGTCCGCAAGATGGGCTCGCTGTCCAAGATGCTCGGGATGCTCCCGGGAATGGGACAGTTCCGCGACCAGCTGGAGAACTTCGACGAGCGCGAGATCGATCGGATCCAGGCCGTCATCCAGTCGATGACGCCCGCGGAGCGGGCCAACCCGAAGCTCATCGACGGCTCCCGCCGGGCCCGCATCGCCAAGGGGTCGGGACGCCAGGTCTCCGACGTCAACCAGCTGGTCGACCGGTTCTTCGAGGCCCGCAAGATGATGCAGCAGATGGCCCGTGGCGGCGCGTCGGGGATGCCCGGCATGCCGGGCGCACCCGGCATGGGACTGGGCAAGAAGGCCAAGGGCCGCCAGGCGCCGCAGCAGAAGAAGGCCAAGGGCAAGCGGCGTTCGGGAAACCCGGCCAAGCGGGCCCAGGAGGAGGCCGCCGCGGCCGAGAAGCCTGCCGCCAGCGGCAGCGCGTTCGGACTCGGTGAGGAGTCGGTGCCTGACGACTTCGACCCCGACCAGCTGCCCGACCTCTCGAAGTACCTGAAGTAGGTCGGGCGCCCCGCCGCCGTCGCGGTAACGTCCGGCCATGGCTGCACAGCGATTCCGGGGCCCGGTCCTGCCCGACGGCGAGGTGCGCGACCTCTACGTCGTGGACGGGGCGGTCACCTACGAGGCACAGCCGGGAGCCGACACCGTGGCCGAGGGGTGGATCGTTCCCGGCCTGGTCGACGCCCACTGCCACGTCGGCCTGGACGAGAACGGTGCCGTGGACGAGGAGACCTCCGAGCAGCAGGCGCTGACCGACCGGGACGCCGGGGCGCTGCTCCTGCGTGACTGCGGGTCGGCCGCGGACACCTCGTGGATCCACGAGCGCCCCGACCTGCCCCGGCTGATCCGGGCCGGTCGTCACCTGGCCCGGACCAAGCGCTACATCCGCAACTTCGCCCACGAGGTGGAGCCGCCCGAGCTCGCGGCGTACGTCGCCCAGGAGGCTCGGCGCGGAGACGGCTGGGTCAAGCTGGTCGGTGACTGGATCGACCGCGAGAGCGGCGACCTCGCGCCGTCGTTCCCGGCGGAGACCTTCGCGGAGGCGATCGCGGTCGCCCACGAGCACGGCGCCAAGGTGACCGCCCACTGCTTCGGCGAGGCGGTGCTGCCCGGACTGATCTCGGCCGGCATCGACTGCATCGAGCACGGCACCGGGCTCTCCGAGGACCTCGTCGAGGAGATGGTCTCCCGGGACGTGGCGCTGGTCCCCACGGTGCTGCAGCTGAACCGCTTCCCGGACTACGCGGCTGCGGCGAGCGAGAAGTTCCCCGCCTACGCCACCCACATGGACGACCTCCATCGGCGGCGCCGAGACACGATCATGGCCGCCCACGAGGCGGGTGTCGCGATCTACGCGGGCACCGACGCCGGCGGCGTGCTGCCGCACGGCAACATCGCGGGGGAGGTGCGTGAGCTCGCCGACTACGGCTTCGCCCCTGTCGATGCCCTCGGTGCCGCCTCGTGGCGCGCGCGCGAGTGGTTGGGCCTGGACGGACGCCTCTCCCAGGGGACCACGGCCGACTTCGTCGTCTACGGACGCGACCCGACCGCGGACCTGTCGGTGTTGGCCGAGCCCGCCCGGATCGTGCTGCGCGGGCAGGTCGTTGGCTGACCCGGACCCGTCGGTGGTCGCAACCCTCCGCAAGGCCGGCTGCGTCTTCGCCGAGGAGGAGGCAGCGCTGATCGCGGGCGAGGCCCGGACGCGTGGGCACCTCGAGCTGATGCTGGCCCGGCGCGTGCGGGGGGAGCCGCTGGAGCAGATCGTCGGCTGGGCGGACTTCTGCGGCCTGCGCGTCGCCGTGGCGCCCGGTGTCTTCGTGCCGCGGCGCCGGACCCGGGTGCTGGTGCGGCTGGCGGTCGCCGCAGCACGGGCCGCCGGCCCGCGTCCGGTGGTGGTCGACCTGTGCTGCGGGACCGGCGCCATCGGTGCCGCCGTCGCCGCGGCAGTGCCCGGGCTGGAGCTGCACGCCGCCGACCTCGACCCCGCGGCCGTGGCCTGTGCCCGGCGCAACCTGGCGCCGGACCAGGTGCACGAGGGCGACCTCTACGCCGCCCTGCCTGCCGACCTGCACGCCCGGGTCGACGTGCTCGCTGTGAACGCGCCCTACGTCCCCACCGAGGAGATCGGGTTGATGCCGCCCGAGGCGCGGCTGCACGAGCACACCGTGGCCCTGGACGGTGGGTCCGACGGTCTCGGCGTCCACCGGCGAGTGGCCGCGGGGGCGCCGGACTGGCTGTGCCCCGGGGGGTCCCTGCTGATCGAGACCGCCGGGCACCAGGCGGACCGCACGGCGGCGGCCTGCGTCGCGGCCGGTCTCGACGCGGAGGTGGTGACCGAGGAGGAGGGCACGGTGGTGCACGCGATTTCTGCCGGGTCGGGGTCGTCTGGCACAATGTCACGCTGAGCCGTACGCCGTCCGGACCCCTCTCATCTGGGTGGCGCACGCCCACCGGATCGCACCGCACCTGGCCCCACCGGGTGTCGCGTGGACCCACCACCACACACATTGCAAGGAGACACCACAGACGTGGCCGTCAAGATTCGCCTGAAGCGCATGGGCAAGATCCGTCAGCCGTACTACCGCGTCGTCGTCGTCGACGGCCGCAAGAAGCGGGACGGCAAGGTCATCGAGGAGATCGGCAAGTACCACCCCAAGGAGGAGCCCTCGTTCATCGAGGTCGTCTCCGAGCGGGCGCAGTACTGGCTCGGGGTCGGGGCACAGCCCTCCGAGGCCGTCGAGGCGATCCTCAAGGTGACCGGTGACTGGCAGAAGTTCAAGGGTCTCCCGGGCACCGAGGGGACGCTGCGGACCAAGGAGTCCAAGCGGGACAAGCAGGAGATCTTCAACGAGGCCCTCAAGGACGCCGCCAACGAGCCCAAGGGCGAGGCCGTGACCAAGAAGTCCGCCAAGAAGATGACCGGGGCCCCCGACAAGGCAGGCAAGGCCGAGAAGGCAGACACGGCCGACAAGGCCGAGAAGGCCGACACGGCCGACAAGGCCGAGAAGGCGGACAAGGCCGACACGGCTGAGACGCCGGAGCCGGCAGAGTCGGCGGCGGCCCCCGCCGAGGCCACGACGTCCGAGCCGGCAGCCGACCAGAAGACCGAGGCCTGAGCCGGTGCTGGCCGATGCCCTCGAGCACCTGGTCCGCGGGATCGTGGAGCACCCCGAGGACGTCTCCGTGCGCGACAAGCAGCTGCGCCGTGGCTCGATCCTCGAGGTGCGCGTGCACCCCGCGGACCTGGGCAAGGTGATCGGACGCGGCGGCCGCACGGCCACCGCCTTTCGCACCGTGATCAGCTCGCTTGCCGGTCGCGGCGGTGCGCGGATCGACTTCGTCGACGTGGACCGCGGTCGCTGAAGCGGCCTCCGGGTGGCCGGTCCCCGGATCGGGGCCTCACCCTGCCTGGTCTCCGATCCCGGTGGGCCCGCACGGGCCCCGAGGAGTGAGCGTGGAGGACTACGTCGTGGTCGGTCGCATCGGTCGCGCGCACGGCCTCATCGGCGAGGTGTCGGTCGAGCCCCGCACCGACGAGCCCGAGCGCCGGTTCGCTGCTGGTGCCTCGCTTCGTGCCGGTGAACAGACACTGACCGTGGTCTCGACCCGGACCCACCAGGGGCGCCTGCTGGTCCGTTTCGAGGAGATCGGGGACCGCACCGCCGCCGAGGCCGTGCGGGGCACCGAGCTCACCCTCGCGGTCGCGGCGGGGGAGTCGCCGGTGGACCCTGAGGAGTTCTACGACCACCAGCTCGTCGGGCTGCGCGTGCAGACCACCGGAGGCGCCGAGATCGGCGTCCTCGTGCGCGTCGAGCACCACGGCGCCCAGGACCTGTTGGTCATCGCGACCGGGGAGCGCGAGGTCCTGTTCCCGTTCGTCGTCGCGCTCGTGCCCGAGGTCGACCTCGCCGGCGGCCGGGTCGTGGTCGACGACCGGCCGGGACTGCTGGGAGCCGAGCTGTGACCCTGCGCGTCGACGTGGTCTCGATCTTCCCCGACTACCTGACCCCGCTCGGGCTCTCCCTGCCCGGCAGGGCCCAGGCCGGTGGCCTGCTCGACGTGCATGTCCACGACCTGCGTGACTGGACCCACGACCGGCACCGCACCGTGGACGACACCCCTTACGGCGGTGGTGCCGGGATGGTGATGAAGCCCGAGCCGTGGGGCGAGGCCCTCGACGAGCTGGCCCCTCCCGGCGCGACCCTGGTCGTGCCGACCCCGTCCGGCGAGCCGTTCACCCAGGCGGTGGCCGCCGACCTCGCGACCCGCGAGCACCTCGTCCTGGCCTGCGGGCGCTACGAGGGCATCGACCAGCGGGTGGTCACCGACGCCGCGTCCCGCCTGGAGGTCCGTGAGCTCTCCCTCGGCGACTACGTCCTCAACGGCGGTGAGGTGGCTGCCCTGGCGATCATCGAGGCCGTGGTCCGGCTGCTCCCCGGCTTCCTGGGAAACGCCGACTCCCTGGCCGAGGAGTCCCATGTCGGGGGGCTCCTGGAGTACCCCGGCTACACCAAGCCGGCCACCTGGCGCGGGCTGGAGGTGCCCTCGGTGCTGCTCTCGGGGGACCATGCCCGGATCGCCGCGTGGCGCCACGACCAGTCCCTGCGACGTACGGCCGAACGGCGGCCCGACCTCGCCCATGCCGCGCAGGCGGTCGACCTGGACGGACTGGCCGGCGAGGTCGGCCTGGCAGCCCCGGCCGACGCCGGGGAGGTGCTCACCCTGCAGCGGGCCTGCTGGGTCCAGGAGCAGCAGGCCAACCCCGGCGTGCGGCTCCCGCCGCTGCACGAGGACCTGGCTGAGGTGCAGGCCTGGCTCGGGGCGTGGACCACGCTCGTCCTGCGCGTCGCAGGCCGCCTGGTGGGGGCCGTGCGCGGGCGTCGCGAGGGTGACCTCTGGGATGTCGGGCGGCTGATGGTCGCCCCGGACCTGCAGGGACGCGGGCTGGGCCGGCTGCTGCTCGGCGCGATCGAGCAGGCTGCCCCTGACGACGTCACCGGCCTGGTGATGTTCACCGGTGCCGGCAGCAGGCGCAACCTGCGGATGTGTCGCAGGGCCGGCTACCGCCCGGCCGTCGACCCCGGGGGAGTCCCGGGCACGGTGCGGCTCACCAAGCCCCTGCGGCGCTAGGGTCGCCACGATTTCGTGGTGGCGACGCCGTGTGGCAAAATCGCTCCTTGGCCCAGCCGGCCGCGGTCGCCTGCCACAGGGGGAGGACCGGACGGCGCCATCGGCGGGCCGCACCGCGAACAACCACCATCCGTGGGTGACCTGTGGCAGTCACGAGGAGACGACATGTCGAACGTCATCGACGAGCTGACCAGCCAGACCAAGCGCGACGACGTCCCGCACTTCCGCGCCGGTGACACCGTCAAGGTGCACGTCAGGGTGGTCGAGGGCAACCGCTCCCGGATCCAGGTCTTCCAGGGAGTGGTGATCAAGCTCCAGGGTTCCGGCGTGGGTCGCACCTTCACCGTGCGCAAGGTCTCCTTCGGGGTCGGTGTCGAGCGCACCTTCCCGATCCACTCCCCGATCTTCGACAAGGTCGAGGTGGTCACCCGCGGCGACGTGCGTCGCGCCAAGCTCTACTACCTGCGCAGCCTGCGGGGCAAGGCCGCCAAGATCAAGGAGCGCCGCGAGGGCTGAGCGCCGTCGGCTCACCGACGGTGGTTAGGCTCTGTGCGTGACGAACGTGGACGAGGCCGCTGATCCACCCGGGGGCTCCGGAGACCGTTCCCGGCGCAAGTCCACCAAGAAGCCGATGCCGCTGTGGCAGGAGACCATCCTGCTGCTCGGGCTCGCGCTGGTGCTGGCGATCGTCATCAAGAGCCTGTTCCTCCAGGCCTTCTACATCCCCTCTCCCTCGATGGAACCGCAGTTCATCAAGAACGACCGGATCCTGGTGCAGAAGGTCTCCTACTGGGGAGGTGGGTCGCCCAAGCGCGGAGACATCGTCGTCTTCAGCGACCCGGGTGGCTGGCTCGACGCCGACCAGTCGGCGACACCCCACAACCCGCTCACCCAGCTGATGGAGAAGATCGGGCTCTACCCGACCGGGGGCCACCTGGTGAAGCGGGTGATCGCCATCGGCGGCGACCGGGTCGCGTGCTGCGACGCCAAGGGGCGGGTGACGGTCAACGGGCACGCGCTGAACGAGAAGTCCTACCTGCCCAAGGGTGCGGCCCCCTCACAGATCAAGTTCGACCGCACCGTGCCCAAGGGGCACCTGTGGATGATGGGCGACAACCGCGGCTTCTCCTACGACTCCCGCGGCCACATGGGTGGACCAGGTGGCGGCTTCGTCGCCGACGACCTCGTGGTGGGCAAGGTCTTCGCGCTGATCTGGCCCGCGGGCCGAGCGGAGCTGATCCACCGTCCCGACACCTTCAAGGACATCCCGGACCGGAAGTGATCCACCGATGAGCAGCCTCCCCCGCGGTTCGACGGTACGCCGGGACGCCGGTCTCTACGGCTACGAGCGGGCGCTGCGCCGCGCCGGCCTGGCGCCGGTGGCCGGGGTGGACGAGGCGGGCCGGGGAGCCTGCGCCGGGCCGCTCGTCGCCGCGGCCGCGATCCTCCCCGAGGGGCGGGCCGGTCAGGTGCCGGGGCTGGCCGACTCCAAGCTGCTCACCGCGCGGGCGCGGGAGCGTTGCTACGAGCAGGTGCTGCGCCGGGCCGTGGCCTGGTCGGTGGTGGTCGTGCCGCACGACGAGTGCGACCGGCTCGGCATGCACGTGGCCAACGTCGCGGCGCTGCGCCGCTCGCTCGCACGCCTCGAGCGCCGGCCCGCCTACGTGCTCACCGACGGGTTCCCGGTGGACGGTCTCGACGTCCCGGGTCTGGCGATCTGGAAGGGGGACCGGGTGGCGGCCTGCATCTCTGCGGCCTCGGTGATCGCCAAGGTGACCCGGGACCGGTTGATGTGCGAGCTGCACGAGCAGTTCCCGGCCTACGACTTCGCCACGCACAAGGGCTACATCACCGAGGAGCACGCCGCCGTGCTGGCCGCGCTCGGCCCGAGCCCGGTGCACCGGATGCGCTTCGTCAACGTGCGGCGCGCCGCCGGGATCCACGACCCCGAACCCCTCAGTCTGGAGCCGCAGCTCGAGCTCTTCGACGCGGCCCCACCACCCGACCACCACCCGCAGGAGGTGCCACAGTGAGCGCCGAGGAGCTCGAGAAGTACGAGACCGAGATGGAGCTGAACCTCTACCGCGAGTACCGCGACGTCGTCGGGATCTTCAAGTACGTCGTCGAGACCGACCGGCGCTTCTACCTGTGCAACCAGGTCGACGTCAAGGCCCGCACCGAGGCCGGGGACGTGTTCTTCGAGGTGACCCTCACCGACGCGTGGGTGTGGGACATGTATCGCCCGGCGCGCCGACTGGCCAAGAACATCAAGGTGCTGACCTTCAAGGACGTCAACGTCGAGGAGCTCAGCCACGGCGAGATCGAGCTGCCGGAGGCCTGAGCCCGCCTGGCCTCGCGCCGGTCGGCCCAAGGCTGACGGACCGCGACGTTTCGCGTACACGGACCCACCCGCTGTCGTACCTTATGGGCAGAAAGGGTGGGATTCAGATGATGCATGCCTGGAGGTCTCGGCGCCGTGAGGACGGTGCCGTGGCGCTGGAGGCTGCCCTCGTCATGCCCCTCTTGGTGCTGCTGGTCTTCGGCATCATCGAGTTCGGCTTCCTGATGCGCGACTACGCCGGTGTCTCGGCGCTGGTGCGCACCGGGGCCCGGATCGCCTCCACGGGGGCCGACGACGGCCCCGGGACGTGCGAGACCGGCGCCGAGGCGCCGCCGTGCACCTCGACCTCCTCGCCGGCACTGGCCCAGGAGGCCGCGGACGCGATCCAGCGGGCCGGCTCGGCCACCCCTCCGGACATGATCGACTACATCTTGGTCTACAAGGCGAACACGCATGGCTACCCGGGCTCGGAATCCAACACGACCATGCCGGTCGACTGCTCCGGGACCTCGAACTGCGTGAAGTTCACCTGGCGCGACAGCCTGGACGCCTTCCGCTACACCAGCGGCAGCTGGGACTCGCGGACGATCAGCGCCTGCTTCCCGGGCTCCTCGTCGCACCCGATGGACCGGGTGGGGATCTACCTGAAGGCCACCCACTCGATGATCACCGGCCTGTTCGGGACCTCCATCACCCTGCACGACCGGGCCGTGATGGACTTCGAGCCGCTGGCCACCCAGAGCTGTGGGGCGAACCAACACCAATGACGCACCGACTCCTCTCCGCCCTGCGGCACCTCTGGCGCCGCTCTTCAGCCCACTCCCTGGCCCACTCCCTGGGCCGTTTCCTGGATCGCTGGTGGTCGCGAGAGCGGCTGCGGCGTGCCTCCGAGGCGGGATACGTCGCCATCACCGTCGCGGTGGTGGTGCCCACGATCGGGATCGGCTGCGCGGCGATCGCCGTGGACACGGGCACGTGGTACGTCGAGATGCAGATGACGCAGAAGGCGGCGGACGCGGCCGCGCTGGCCGGGGTCCCCTACCTTCCGCAGGACCTGCCCAGTGCCCGGGCCCGGGCTCTCGCGGTCGCCGCCCGCAACGGCTACGACAACTCCGGGGACAACACCGTGACGGTCGAGCTGGGCGAGAAGGCCACCCAGCTGAAGGTGACCATCAGGAGCGTCATCGACAACACCTTCGGCGCCATGATCGGGGTGCCCCACGCGACCATCACGCAGAGCGCCACGGCGGACTACCAGGGGCCGGCACCCATGGGCAGTCCGTGCAACACCTTCGGCAACGAGCCAGACCCGGGCAGCGCCGGGAGCTCCGCGACGCCGATCGGCAGTGCGCAGAGCGCGGCCGTGGCGGCGTACTGCTCCCGCACGCCCCAGCTGTGGGCCACGGTGGAGGGGCCGGAGACGGGCAAGGTCCAGGGTGATCGATACCAGACCAAGAAGTGCGAGGACTACGGCGTCGACGGGTGCTCGGGCACCACCAACGACGAGTACGACAAGTCCGGCTACGTGTTCGTCGTCAAGGTCGCCGACGAGGCAGTCGGCAAGGCCGTCAACCTGCAGCTCTACGACCCCATGTTCGTCAACACCGGCCAGAGCTGCGAGCTGCTCCCCGGGCGGTCGAGCTTCCCGTGGTGGGGCAACACCAACCCCTACGTGACCAACAGCGAGGCCCGGGACAGGTACGTCAACGGGTCCACCGGCTGGGGCTCGGACGGCAGCTCGAACGCCGGCAAGTACTGCACCGGCGACTCCTACGCCGGCGCCGGCTCGGGCAGCAACCCGCCGCACCCGATGACGACCTCGTTCGTGCTGCGCCAGCAGATCGACAGCCAGAACCCGCAGGCCGCGCCGGTGCAGGAGGACATCCACGGCTCCGCGTGCATCCGGCAGTACGGCTCCTACACCACCAGCAGCTCCTACTCGTGGTACGGGAGCTCGTTCGCGAACATCAGCGCGGACATCTTCAAGAGCTCCAGCTGGAGCTACATCCGCGACATCGCGCAGACCTTCCACAACTGGTCGAGCATGTGCACGTTCACGCCGTCGCGCGCCGGCGACTACTACCTGCAGGTCCGCACCAACGTGAGCCCAGGGGGCAGCACGATCAGCGGCGGCAGCGGCTACATCAAGACGGGCAACAGCAACGCCGCCGCCACCTCGGGCAACACGACGTCCGGTGAGGGCACCAACTCCTTCGCGATCCGGGCGGTGACCCAGAGCGGCTATGAGAAGTACGTCTCGGTGTCCGGCTACAACCACATGCCGATCTACATCAACGCCGACACCGCCTCGGCCACCTTCCACCTGATTCGCGTGCTGCCGGGCGCTGCCGGGCAGAAGATCTCGTTCAGCTACTTCGACGCCGGTGACTCGGCCAGCAGCAGCGGGTCGGTGAAGGTGCTGGTCCCAGGTGACGCGACCGGCAGCATCACCTCGACGCCGTTCCCGGGTGGGTGTCTGGCCCACGGCGGGTCGGCCGGGAACGTCGACGAGACACTGACCGACTGCACCGCGCCGTTCGAGAAGTCCGGGTGGGGCAGCAGCTCGCCCTCGAAGAACAACGGCAAGACCGAGACGATCACGATCCCGATCCCGGCCGACTACACCTGCGCCTACGATGTCGCCTCGGGGTGCTGGTACAAGGTCACGATGGCCTTCGGCACGGGTTCGGTGCACGATGTGACCACCTGGGACGCCACCGTCGAGGGCGACCCGGTGCGCCTGGTCAAGTAGGGCCCGCACCCGCTGCCGGCCGTGGCCGTCTCACGTCCACAGGCCCGCCCCCGCCGGTGCCGTCCACAAGCCGGCCGTCCAGAACGCCGTGGTGTGGGGCGGGTGCGTTGTGCTGCACCCATGAGCGGGAGTCCCCACAACAACAGTCTCGGCGCCTTCGGCGAACGGGTCGCCGCCCGGCGGCTGGTCGCCGACGGGATGGTGCTCGTCGACCGCAACTGGCGATGCGACCTCGGTGAGCTGGACCTGGTGTTCCGCGACGGTGACGTCGTCGTCTTCTGCGAGGTCAAGACCCGCACCTCGGCGGCGTACGGTCACCCGCTGGAGGCGGTCGGTCCCGCCAAGGCGGCGCGGCTGCGGCGCCTGGCGGTGCGCTGGCTGGAGGCGCACGACGTGGCGCCACGCGGGATCCGGGTGGACCTGGTCGGCGTGCTCCTCGCGGAGCGCGGTGCCCCCGAGGTCGAGCACGTGCGGGGCGTGGGCTGATGGTCGCCACCACGCACACGGTCTCGTTGCAAGGTGCCGTCGGGCACGTGGTCGACATCCAGGCCGACCTCTCCGACGGACTGGTCGCCACCTCCCTCGTCGGCCGGCCGGACGCCTCCATCTCCGAGGCCCGCGACCGCTGTCGCTCGGCGGTGCTCAACAGTCGGTTCACCTGGCCGAACACCCGCCGGATCACGATCCTGCTCTCGCCGGCCGACCTGCCCAAGCACGGTCCCCACTTCGACCTCGGCATCGCCGTGGCCGTCCTCGCCGCGGCGGACCCGCAGTTCCCGAGAGACGAGCTGCGGCACGCGGCGATGATCGGCGAGCTGACCCTGGACGGCCGGGTGCGGTGCGTGCCCGGGGTGCTGCCGATGACGATGGCTGCCTCCGCGCGCGGCATCGAGACGGTCTACGTGCCCGAGCCCCAGACGGACGAGGCGGCCATGGTGCCGGGCGTGCGTGTCTTCGGGATCAGGTCGCTGCGCCAGGTGATCGCGCTGCTGTGCGGCGACGAGGAGATCCCCGAGGCACCCGAGGTGGAGCCCCTGTCGGGGTCGCCGCTGCTGGCGTGGCGGGGAGAGGAGCGGCTCGAGGACCTCGACATGGCCGACGTGGTGGGCATGGCCGACGCCCGCTACGCGGTGGAGGTGGCAGCGGCCGGGGGGCACCACCTGATGCTCACCGGCCCCAAGGGGTCGGGCAAGACCACGCTGGCCGAGCGCATCCCGGGCCTGCTGCCGGACCTCACCGACGACGAGTCCCTCGAGCTGACCGCGGTGCACTCCCTGTCGGGAGCCCTGCCCGCCGGCGCCTCGCGGCTCACCCGGCCACCGTTTCGTGCACCGCACCACTCCGCCTCACGCACGGGCATCCTCGGTGGTGGCAGCGGCCGGGTCCGGCCGGGCGAGGTGAGCAAGGCTCACCTCGGTGTGCTGTTCCTCGACGAGTTCCCGCTCTTCCCGACCGACGTCGTGGAGGCGCTGCGCGAGCCGCTGGAGGCGGGGGAGATCTCGATCTCGCGAGGGGAGGAGGACGCGACCTATCCCGCACGGACGATGTTCGTCTTCGCCTGCAACCCGTGCCGCTGCGGGGAGTACCACCCCTACTCGCGCGACCACGGGTGCACCTGCTCGGAGGTGAAGCGCCGGGAGTACCGCCGCAAGATCTCCGGACCGATCGCGGACCGGATCGACATCACCCGCTTCGTGGAGCCGCTCTCCTCCGACCGGCGGCTGGCCGAGCAGCTGCCCTTCGAGCGCCCCGAGCCGAGCGCGGCCGTGCGGAGCCGGGTCACCGCCGCCCGGGCGCGGCAGCGGCGGCGCTACGCGGCCATGCCGTGGCGGCTGAACGTGCACGCGCCCGGCCCTCTCCTGCGCGCGGAGTGGCCGCTGAGCGACGCGGCGACCACTCGCCTCGAGGCGGAGGTGCACTCCGGTCGGCTGACTCGCCGAGGTGCGGTGCGCGTGCACCGCGTGGCGTGGTCGGTCGCCGACCTCGCCGGGGTGGAGCGCCCCGGGGCCGAGGAGCTGGACGTGGCGCTCCGGCTCCGCTCGGCCGCACCGCTGCTGCTGCGCAGCCTCCCGGACCACACCGGCGACGCCGTGGAGGCGGGAGCATGAGTGACGCGACCGTGCCCATGACCGAACGGTTGGCGCGCGCCGCCCTCTCCCGGATCGGGGAGCCGGGAGATCCGCGGCTGACCGATCTCGTCGAGCAGCTGGGCGCGCAGACGGTGCTCTCGGGGCTGCGTCGGCAGGCCGCGGGCCGGGAGCTCGGCGAGGACCTGGCCGGTCGGATCACCGCGGCCGACCCGGAGCGCGAGCTCGAGAGCGCCGCCGCGCGCGGGATCCGGTTCGTCGTCCCCGGGGACCCGGAGTGGCCCCGTGGACTCGACGACCTCGCCCACGCCCCGCACCTGCACGAGCGGGGTGGCGTGCCGATCGGGCTGTGGTGCCGGGGACCGCTGCGGCTCGACGAGGCGGCCGATCGGGCGGTCGCCGTGGTGGGGTCTCGCTCCGCGACGTCCTACGGCGGGGAGGTCGCCGGCGGCATCGCCGCCACGCTGGCGGGTGCCGGCTGGGCCGTGGTGTCCGGTGCCGCCTTCGGGATCGACCAGGCCGCGCACCGTGGGGCGCTGGCGGCCCGTGGGCCGACGGTGGTGGTGCTGGCGTGCGGCGCCGACCGGGCCTACCCGTCGGCACACCGCGGCCTGATCGACTACGTGGCCGACGTGGGGCTCGTCGTCTCCGAGGCCGCGCCGGGATGCGCCCCCACCCGGATCCGGTTCCTGGCCCGCAACCGGCTGATCGCGGGGATGGGGCGCGGCACGGTGGTCGTCGAGGCCGCGGTGCGCAGCGGTGCCCTGAACACGGCCAGCTGGGCGGCCGGGCTCGGACGGATGGTGATGGGGGTGCCAGGGCCGGTCACGAGCGCGCCCTCCGCGGGGGTGCACCAGCTCGTCCGGGCCCGCGACGCCCTGCTGGTGACCTCCGGTGAGGAGGTGCTCGAGGCCGTGGGACCCGTGGGTGAGTTCACCCTTGCCGACCCTCGCGAGCCGGAGGGCCCGCGCGACCGCCTGAGCGGCCGGGACAGACAGGTGCTCGACGCCGTGCCGTTGGTGCAGGCGGCCGATGCCGCCTCCATCGCCCGCACCGCGGGGCTCGCGCAGGGCCGCACCCGGGAGGCCCTGCTGGTGCTGCACCGCGCCGGCCTGGTGGAGCACTCCCTGGGACGGTGGCGCGTCGTCGGCCATGCGGCGAGCGAGCCCGGCGACCCGAACGTCCGACCCGAACGTCCCACCTGAGCGTCCGACCTGAGCGTCCGACCAGGGCGCGGATCTCACTCTCGAGCCGGGCCGCGCCTGCACCGGTCGGGGACCCCGGCTCCGTAGGCTGACGGGATGGACCTGCCCGAGGAGCTCGCGAGGGCGCTGGCGGCCTACGAGCGCCACCTCGCCTCCGAGCGCGACCTCGCCCAGCACACGGTGCGCGCCTACGTCGCCGACGTGCGCGGGATGCTGGAGCACGCCGCGGCCCTGGGACACACCGACCTGGGGTCGCTGGACCTGCGCACCCTGCGCAGCTGGCTGGCCCGCCAGCAGACGCTCGGCAAGGCACGCACCACGATGGCCCGCCGGGCCACGGCGGTCCGGGTGTTCACTGCGTGGGCGCAACGCACCGGCCGCGCCGAGACCGATCCCGGTGCCGCCCTCGGCTCCCCCAAGGCGCACCACGCGCTGCCGCCGGCGCTGAGCGCAGCGCAGGCGCGTGGTCTGCTCGAGGCAGCGGGCGCCCGCGCCGACGACGGCAGCGCCCTGGGGCTGCGTGACGTGGCGGTCCTGGAGCTGCTCTACGCCACCGGGATCCGCGTGGGCGAGCTGTGCGGCCTCGATGTCGACGACGTCGACCGCGCCCGACGTGTGGTTCGCGTCCTCGGCAAGGGACGCAAGGAGCGCACGGTCCCCTACGGTGTGCCGGCCGACCAGGCGCTGGGTCGCTGGCTGGAGGCCGGACGCGGGGTGTTGTTCACTCCCGGTGCCGGAGCCGCACTGTTCCTCGGCGCCCGGGGCCGCCGGATCGACCAGCGCGCGGTGCGCACCCTCGTGCACGCCCGCATCGCCGAGGTCCCCGACGCCCCGGACATGGGGCCGCACGGCCTGCGCCACACCGCCGCCACGCACCTGCTCGAGGGCGGCGCCGACCTGCGCACCGTGCAGGAGCTGCTCGGCCACGCCTCGTTGTCGACCACGCAGGTCTACACCCACGTGACGCGGGACCGCCTGCGCCAGGCCTACGGCCTGGCCCACCCGCGCGCCTGACGCCCCCTGCGGAGCGCGAGCCGTCCAACCCCCCGCGGCATCCCCGGCCCGTCCCGGCGCCGGTCGGTCACTGCCACCGGGCCGATCCGGGCCAGCCGCTGCGTGAGCGCCCACCGGCCGTGGACGGGGCCGCTCGTGGGCCGGGGGGCGGGACCGCGACCGCCCTGGTGGGCCCCGAGGGGCCGGGAAGGGGCACGGGCGCCGACTCGTCGCGCCACGCCAGCAGCCGCAGGGGCCCCGCTCCCACGAGGGTCAGCGGATTCAGGTAGTCCTGCCCGCGCAGCAGCCCCCAGTGCAGGCAGGCTCGCGGGTAGCAGTGGCTCCCGCCGTGCTGGAGCGTGCCGAGGACGGCGCCGCGGCCGATCGTGGCACCCACCGCGACACGTGCGTGCACCGGCTCGTAGGTCGTGCGCACCCCGCCGTGGTCCACCACGACCACCCCACGCCCGGCGATGGGGGCGGCGAAGGTGACCCTGCCGGGCAAGGCCGCCCGGACCTCGGCACCGACGCGTCCCACCAGGTCGACGCCGCGGTGCCCGGGCCCCCACCGGGAGGCCGGTGCCGTGAAGCCCCGCGCGAGCTCCGGGCGGGGGGAGAGGGGCCACTGACCGTGCCGGGCGGGGGCGGGGGCGGGGTCGCTGTCGGCGCGCGCCGGCGACTCACCGGCCGGGAGCAGGCCCGGGCAGCTGGCGGCGAGCGCGGTCAGGAGGGTGGCGGCGAGGAGGCGCATGGTCCCAGCGTGCGGGCGGGAGGGGCGCCTGCCCCCGGGCTCGAGGTGGGCTGTGGATCACCGGGCCCGGGGACGTGCTGTGCGGGTGAGGTGGCCCGCCGTGCTGCTCATCCCAGACGGAGGAACACGTCGTCGACGGCGCCGTTGAACTGGTCGGCCGAGGCGACGGGGACCCCGTCGGGGCCGGTCTTGCCACCCACCGAGAGCGGCAGTGTCCCGAGCGAGATGGTGCCGGTGGGCGCCGAGGCGGCCCAGGTGCCGCCGCCGGCCCCTCCGTCCTCAGCCGTGACCGTCAGGATCACCTTCGAGCCGTTGCGCTCGCAGGTCGCGCTGTACCAGCGCTCGGTGTCGATCGGGGCAGCCGCCTCGACGAACGCCTCGCCGGCCGTGCCCACGATCCGGCAGGAGGGGACGTCGTGGTCGACCTGCAGCTTGTACTGGCCCGGACTGCTGTAGGTGCCGCGCTGCACCAGGTTGTCGCCGTTGTCGGCGGCGCTGCCGGAGGACTCGGGGTCCAGCCGGAAGGAGGCGCCGAAGCTGAAGTCGCCGTCCTCCGGGTCCAGGGCCCCCTTGTCCGGTGCGGTGACGACCACCACCGCAGCAGGCGCCACGGCGGCCCCGGTGAAGGCCGGGAAGCGCAGGGCGTGGCCCCCGTTGGGTCCTGCGACCACCGTCACCTGGGCGTCGCCGGCGCTGTGGACCGAGACCTGCACCGACCCCGTCCCCGCATTGGTCAGCGCCACCGCCTGCTGTCCCGTCTCGAGCCCCGTCTCGAAGTCGAGCATGAGCTCGGGTGGGGCCGGCGTCGGCGAGCTCGGCGTGGGGCCGGGGTCCTCGGCCGCACCGCAGCCGGTGGCCGCGAGCAGCAGGGCGAACACGACAGCGAGAGCCGACCTCACCACACCACCTCCGGAACGTCGTCGACGGGCAGGGGCCCAACCTACCGGGGGCGGCGCGGGGCCCCCGATGGGTGACCTTGCGTTTCGACACCCGACCGGCGCCCCGATATGCTGAGGTCAGCAGCCCATCTGGGCTGACTTCGCGCGCTCGTTTCCGTGCCGCCTCGACTCTCCTGACGAGGCGGGACCACGCGGGCGAGGGCCCCGCAGTCCCACCCCGGTGGGTCGGGCCCCGCACGGGCGCCAGGGCAGGACACCCCCACCCCCGTGGTGGGGCACCTGCAACGAACTGAAAACGGTTCGTGTGCGGCAGCGTGCGCGGACACAACAGGAAGAAGCACCATGGCAGTCGTCACCATGCGCCAGCTCCTCGAGAGCGGCGTCCACTTCGGGCACCAGACCCGTCGCTGGAACCCCAAGATGAAGCGCTTCATCATGACCGAGCGCAACGGCATCTACATCATCGACCTGCAGCAGTCGCTGTCCTACATCGACTCCAGCTACGCCTTCATCAAGGACACCGTGGCCAAGGGCGGCACGATCATGTTCGTGGGCACCAAGAAGCAGGCCCAGGAGGCGATCGCCGAGCAGGCGACCCGCGTCGGGATGCCGTTCGTCAACCAGCGCTGGCTGGGCGGCATGCTCACCAACTTCCAGACCGTGCACCAGCGGATCAACCGCCTCAAGGAGCTCGACGACATCGACTTCGAGAGCGTCGCCGGCTCCGGCCGCACCAAGAAGGAGCTCCTGCACATGAAGCGGGAGCGCGACAAGCTCGACAAGACCCTCGGCGGCATCCGCGACATGAGCCGTACGCCGAGCGCGGTGTGGATCGTGGACACCAAGAAGGAGCACCTGGCCGTCGAGGAGGCCCGCAAGCTGCGGATCCCGATCATCGGCATCCTGGACACCAACTGCGACCCCGACGAGGTCGACTTCCCGATCCCCGGCAACGACGACGCCATCCGCGCCGTCAGCCTGCTGACCCGGGTCGTGGCCGACGCGGTGGCCGACGGGCTGATCGCGCGCTCGGGCGCCAAGTCCGGGGACGAGGACGCCGCCGGCATCGGCGCCGACGAGCCGCTGGCCGACTGGGAGCGCGACCTGCTCCAGGGCCAGGAGGGCGAGAAGGTGGACAAGGCCGCCGTGGCCGCCACCGGTGGCGACACCTCCAGCGAGGACACGCCGGCCAGCGAGGCGACCGGTGCCTCCACGGAGACCGCCGCAGCCAAGCAGGCCGAGACCGAGGCCCAGGGGGCCCCGGCCGGCACCACCGCCCCGGCCGAGACCACCGCCGAGACCCCGGCCGAGACCCCGGCCGACACCCCGGCCGACACCCCGGCCGAGACCACCGCCGAGGCCACGCCCGCCCCTGAGGCGGCCGTGGCGGACGCTGAGAAGAAGGAGGACTGAGCGTGGCGATCACCGCCGCCGACGTCAAGAGGCTCCGCGACCTCACGGGCGCGGGCATGATGGACAGCAAGAAGGCGCTCGAGGAGGCCGGAGGCGACCACGACGCCGCCGTCGAGGTGCTCCGGGTCAAGGGTGCGGCCAAGGCCGCCAAGCGCGGCGCCGAGCGCACCGCGTCCTCCGGCCTGGTCGCCACCGCCGGGGGTGCCCTGGTCGAGCTGAAGAGCGAGACCGACTTCGTGGCCAAGAACGACGACTTCGTCGCCGCGGCCCAGAAGATCGCCGAGGCAGCCGACCAGGCCCGGGCCGGGGACCGCGAGGCGCTCAAGGCGGTCCCGCTGGAGGGCAAGACGGTCGGGGAGGTCGTGGAGGACCTCGCGATCACCATCGGTGAGAAGGTCGAGCTCGGTCAGGTCGCCTACTTCGAGGGCACCTGCGTGGTCTACCTGCACCAGCGGGCGGCCGACCTGCCGCCGGCGGTCGGTGTGCTCGTGGAGTACGACGGCGCCGACGAGACGGCCGCACGAGGTGTGGCCATGCAGATCGCCGCGATGAAGCCGCAGTACCTCTCCCGCGACGACGTTCCCGCGGACCTCGTGGAGAAGGAGCGCTCGATCGCCGAGGCCACGGCCAAGGAGGAGGGCAAGCCCGAGCAGGCGCTGCCCAAGATCGTGGAGGGTCGCCTCAACGGCTTCTTCAAGGAGGTCGTGCTGCTCGACCAGCCGTCGGTCTCGGAGACCAAGAAGTCCGTCAAGGCGGTCCTCGACGGTGCCGGTGTCCAGGTGAAGCGGTTCGCCCGCTTCGAGGTGGGGGCCTGATCGCAGGCTGCACGGATCCGCGCACGGAGGCCGGCACGACACCCACGTCGCGTCGGCCTCGGTGCACGCCCGGTTCGCCACGGCGGTGACCACCAAGTAGGTTTCACCGAGACCCACCCGACGAGAGGATCCGCATGACCGGCTACCAGCGTGTCCTGCTCAAGCTCTCCGGCGAGGTGTTCGGCGGCGGCAAGGTCGGGGTCGATCCCGAGGTCGTGCGCGGCATCGCCCGCGAGGTCGCCCAGGTGCAGCGCGCCGGCGTCCAGGTCGCGATCGTCACCGGAGGGGGCAACTTCTTCCGTGGCGCCGAGCTCCAGCAGCACGGGATGGACCGGGCGCGAGCCGACTACATGGGCATGCTCGGCATCGTGATGAACTGCCTGGCTCTCCAGGACTTCCTCGAGAAGGAGGGCATCGAGACCCGGGTCCAGACCGCGATCACCATGGGTCAGGTCGCCGAGCCCTACATCCCGCGGCGCGCCATCCGACACCTCGAGAAGGGTCGCGTGGTCATCTTCGGCGCCGGCGCCGGGCTGCCGTACTTCTCCACCGACACCGTCGCGGCCCAGCGGGCGCTGGAGACCAAGTGCGAGGTCGTGCTGATGGGCAAGAACGGCGTCGACGGCGTGTACGACGCCGACCCGCGCACCCACCCCGACGCCGTGAAGTACGACGAGCTCACCTTCGTCGAGGCGCTCCAGCAAGGCCTGAAGGTGGCCGACGCGACCGCGTTCGCGCTGTGCATGGAGAACGGACTGCCGATGATCGTCTTCGGCATGACACCGGCAGGCAACATCCTGCGGGTCGTGCAGGGTGAGAAGATCGGCACGCTGGTCAGCGCTGGCGCGACGGCGGGAGCAATCGACGACCACCCCGAGTAGGAGAGAGCCTTGACGATCAACCAGACCCTGAACGACGCCGACAAGCGCATGGGCAAGGCGGTCGAGGTCACCCGCGAGGAGTTCGGTGCGATCCGGGCCGGCCGGGCGAACCCGTCGATGTTCGCCAAGCTGACCGCGGAGTACTACGGCACCCCCACGCCGGTCCAGCAGCTGGCCTCGTTCACCGCGCCCGAGGCGCGGATCATCCTGGTGGCCCCCTACGACATGAGCGCCCTGCCGGCGATCGAGAAGTCGATCCGCGACTCCGATCTCGGGGTGAACCCCTCCAACGACGGCAAGGTCATCCGCTGCGTCTTCCCCGAGCTGACCGAGGAGCGCCGCAAGGAGTACATCAAGGTCGCCAAGACCAAGGCCGAGGAAGGCCGGGTCTCCGTGCGCAACATCCGCCGCAACGCCAAGCAGGCGCTGGAGAAGCTGGAGAAGGACGGTGAGGTCGGCAAGGACGACGTCACCGGCGCCGAGAAGAAGCTCGACTCCACCACCAAGAAGCACACCGACACGATCGACGAGCTGCTCAAGCACAAGGAGGCCGAGCTGCTCGAGGTCTGAGCACCTCCGCGCCGCACCGTCATGACTGAGACCTCAGCCGTCCCCAGCCAGCCGGAGAACGACCCGCCGGCCACGAAGAAGGGGGGCCGGGCCGGGCGCAACCTGCCCGCCGCCATCGGCTCTGCACTCGTGCTCGGCGCCGCGATCATCGCCTCCCTGGTCGTCTGGAAGGCGGCCTTCATGGTCATCGTCGGCGCCGCCGTCGTGGTGGCGACCTGGGAGATGCGCCAGGGGCTGCGGGTGCGGCAGATCGACCTGCCCCAGGTGCCGCTGACGCTCGGCGGCGTGGTCATGGTCGTGGTGGCCTACCTGTTCGGCGCACCCGCCCTCGTCACGGCGACGGCGGTCTCGGCGCTCGCGACGATGCTGTGGCTGCTGCGCCGGGGGGTGGCCGGCTACGTGCAGAACGCCACCGCGTCGGTCTTCACGCTCGTCTACATCCCCTTCCTCGGCTCCTTCGTCGCCCTGCTGCTCGCCGAGGACGAGGGGGCGCGCGCGGTGGTGACGTTCATCGTGGTGACGATCTCCTCCGACATCGGTGGGTACGCCGCGGGTGTGCTCTTCGGCAAGCACCCGATGGCGCCGGTGATCTCGCCGAAGAAGTCCTGGGAGGGGTTCGCCGGCTCGGCGGTCGCCTGCGTCGTGGCGGGCTACCTGCTCGTCGTGCACCTGCTCGGCGGCGCCTGGTGGGTCGGGGTGATCCTCGGGGTGATCGCGGTGGTGATGGCCACGCTCGGCGACCTGTGCGAGTCGGTGATGAAGCGCGACCTCGGCATCAAGGACATGAGCCAGATCGTCCCTGGTCACGGAGGCCTGATGGACCGCCTCGACTCCCTGCTCTCCACCGCCGCGCCGGTCTGGCTGCTGTTGCACTACCTCGTCCTGTGACCCGGGGTCAGGGACCACCCCGGCGCCCGCGGGCGCGGGGCGGGTCGTAGCCGCCCTCGGGAGGCACCATCTCGGCGCGCACGCCCAGCAGGCGCACGGGGCGGTCGTCGGCGAGCCGAGCGAACAGGTCCAGTGCCGTCTCCGCGAGGACCGCGGGGTCGGACGTCGGCAGCGGCAGCGTGCGGGAGCGGGTGACGGTGAAGAACGGAGCGAAGCGCACCTTCAGGTGCACCCGAGCGCAGGCCCGGCCCTCCGCCTCGATGTCGTGCACCACCGCCCCTGCGAGGACCCCGATCGCATCGGCGACCTCCTGCACTCCGGTCAGGTCTCGCTGGTAGGTGGTCTCCCGGCCGTGGGCGCGGGCAACCCAGGGTGTGTCGTCCACGGTGGCCGTGCCGCCACCCCGCCCCAGCCGGCCCAGGTGCGGCCCGGTGCTGGGACCGAACTCGGTCACCAGCGGCTCCTCCGGGCTCTCGGCGAGCTGTCGCACCGTGGTGATCCCCAGGCCGGCCAGCCGCTGCTGGAGGCGTCCGCCGATGCCCCACAGGTCGCGGGTGGGACGCTCGCCCATCACTGCCAACCAGGTCTCGCCGGTGAGGCGGAAGGTCCCGCCCGGCTTGCCGAGCTCGGTCGCGGTCTTGGCGCGCACCAGGGTGTCCCCGATCCCGACCGAGCAGTGCAGGTCGGTGGCGGCGAGCACGTCGGCCTGCAGGCGGCGGGCGACCCGTTCGGGGTCGTCGGACTCGACGCCGACGAACGCCTCGTCCCAGCCGAGCACCTGCACGACCGCTCCGGGCAGCGCCCGCAGCGTGTCCATCACCACGGCCGAGGCCGCCTCGTAGGCCGGGGCGTCGACGGGCAGCAGCACGGCCCGGGGGCAGCGGCGCGCGGCGAGCCGCAGCGGCATCCCCGAGTGGACCCCCGACTCGCGCGCCTCGTAGCTGGCCGTCGAGACCACGGCGCGCTCGGTCGGGTCGCCGCGTCCGCCGACGATCACCGGCCGGCCGGCCAGCTCTGGCCGGCGGAGGACCTCCACGGCCGCGATGAACTGGTCCATGTCGACGTGCAGCACCCAGTGCGCCATGGGCCCATCTTGTCCGGTGGCTGCGCGACGGCCCTCGCGTGAGGCTCTGCGCGGGTGGGAGCGGACGTGCAGCGCACGCTCGCGATTCGTCCGGCGCGGGCCAGCGATGAGACACTGGCCCGGTTGTGAGTGAACCAGTCAAGTCCCTTCCCCTGGTCTTCGAGGAGCCCCGGCGGCGCGGCAAGCCGCCGCGTCACCTCGCCGACCTCACCCCGGCCGAGCGCACCGCTCGCCTCGAGGAGCTCGGTCTCCCGGGGTTCCGGGCCCGCCAGCTCTCCACGCACTACTTCTCGCGGCTCGTGGACGACCCTGACCAGATGACCGACCTGCCCGCCGGTCAGCGTGCCGAGCTCGTCGAGGGCCTGCTTCCGTCGCTGATGACACCGGTGCGGACCCTCGAGGCCGACCGGGGCACCACGCGCAAGACACTGTGGCGGCTCTTCGACGACGCCATGGTGGAGTCGGTGCTGATGCGCTACCCGGACCGCACCACGATGTGCGTCTCGAGCCAGGCGGGGTGCGGCATGGCCTGCCCCTTCTGCGCGACCGGCCAGGGCGGGCTGCAGCGCAACATGTCGACCGGCGAGATCGTCGAGCAGGTGGTCGCCGGCGCCCGTTCGCTGGCGCGTGGCGAGGTGCCCGGCGGACCGGGCCGGGTGTCCAACGTGGTGTTCATGGGCATGGGTGAGCCGATGGCCAACTACCGGGCGGTGATCGGCGCCGTACGTCGCCTGACCGACCGCACCCCCGACGGGCTGGGCATGTCCGCGCGCGGCATCACCGTGAGCACCGTCGGGCTGGTCCCGCGGATCAACGAGCTCGCGGACGAGGGCATCCCGGTCACCCTGGCCCTGAGCCTGCACGCGCCCGACGACGAGCTGCGTGACGAGCTGGTGCCGGTGAACACCCGGTGGAAGGTGGACGAGGCCGTCGACGCCGCCTGGAACTACGCCCGGGCCACCAAGCGGCGGGTCTCGATCGAGTACGCCATGATGCGCGGCATCAACGACCAGGCGTGGCGCGCCGACCTGCTGGCCGACGTGCTCAACGCCCGCGGCACCATGCCCTCGGGCGGCGGCTGGGTGCACGTCAACCTGATCCCGCTCAACCCGACCCCGGGATCGAAGTGGACCGCCAGCGATCCCCGGGACGAGCGCGAGTTCGTGCGGCGGCTCGAGGCGAAGGGCATCCCCACCACGGTGCGCGACACCCGTGGCAGCGAGATCGACGGCGCCTGCGGGCAGCTGGCCGCGGACCGCTGACCGGACCGCCCTCGGGGCCGAAGGGCCCGGTCAGGCCATGTCGGCCGGCCTGCCCACCACCAGCTCGGTGTTGCGGTCCAGGGCAGTGCCCGCGGCGTCGAGGTGGGCCTGCGGGTCGTTGACCGAGAGCTCGCGGGAGAGACTGGCCAGGGCAACCGTGGAGTCGAGGTCCCCCTGGTGGTCGGCAGGACCGGCGTGGTCGAGCACCGTGGTGAAGATCGACAGCGTCTCGTCGCGGTTGTCGGCGACCTCGACCAGCCGCGCCTGCTGCGGGTAGTCGATGTGTGCGGCGGTGTTGATCTCCCAGAAGCCGCCGGAGCCGTCGGTGCGTGCGTGCGGGGTGATCACGTTGCGGTGGGTGTGCCCGTTCACCCACGCGATCAGGCGCGGCTGGCTGAGCAGGTAGGCGGTGACCTGCTCCCCGAGGACGCGAGGCTGCGGGTCGCCCCCGGTGCCCACGAACGGGTTGGTCATGGTCTCGCTGGTGTGGTGGCTGAACACGATCACCGCACGGCCCGTGGCCGACTCCACGGTCTGCTGGAGCCAGGCGAACTGCGCCGCGTCGAGCGACCCGTCGGCGTACCCGTTGGGGTTGACGGTGTCCATCACCACGAACCGGAACTGCGCGTGGTCGTGGGCGTAGTAGGCGGTGTCGGCGTCGCGGTTGGCCTGGGTGAAGCCGTGACCGCGCGGCGCGCCGGTGGTGTGGAAGTGCTGCTCGACGACCTCGCCGCGGGAGAGCTGGCGGCGCTGCGGGTCCGGCGTCACCGCCTTGGCGTACGGCGAGACGGTGACCGCGCCGAGGACCTGGTCCAGGGTGCTGCCCTCGGGGTCCAGGACGTCTGCGGGTGACACGCCGGGGGGAGGGGAGATGACCTTCACGCCGCCGGTCGCCAGGGCGTTCGTCGGCACCGTGGTGGTCGGGAAGTTGCCCTGGGACAGACCGTCGTGGTTGCCGAAGCAGGTGAACCACGCGATGTCCAGCCCGGCGGCGGTGAACGGGCGGCGCGCGGCGTCGAGCAGGTGCGGGACGGTGGGGAAGCCGTGCTCGGCGCGGTAGCGGTCCTCGGCCTTCCCGGGCGGGGTGCCGTGCGGGTGCCAGTAGTGGGTGTCGTAGTAGAGCGGGTCCTCGTCCATGACCCCCTCGTAGCGCAGGCGTGAGCCGCTGTCGGGCACGACTCGCTCCCCGTCGAGCACGTCGATGTTCCAGCGCACCTCGTTGTGCTGGCAGTTGTCGGAGTTGTCGCCGGTCTCGATCGCGAAGCGCAGGGGCACGCCGGTCACCGGTCCGTGCCGCACCGCGTTGACCGCGCGCACCATGGCGTCCCCGACCTGGGCGGAGAGCATCTCGTGGGGGCGGTAGGCCGAGGAGAAGATGCCGGGCGTCTGCCCGGTCGCGTTGGGGTCGTCGTAGCGGTCGGTCCACTCGACGCGGGCAGGGGACTGGTGGTCGACCACGTGCACGTCGCTGAGCTGGGCGAAGGCGAGCAGGCCGCGTCGCTTGCGGGCACGGCTCGCGCCGGCGGCCACCCCGAGGTCGGAGCGCACCACGCGCGGGTCGGCCGGCCGGTCGACCAGCTTGCGATAGCCGTGCGCGTCGGGCGGGCCCGGCGCAAACGTGCCGTCCGCCGTGGTTCGCCCACCGGCGACCGCCTGCTCGCTCAGTGAGCCGAAGACCATCTCGCGACCGACCACGGCGGCCCCGCCGGCGACGAGGGCGGACCTCAGCAGGTGGCGGCGGGTGAGCTCCATGCCGGGTCAACGAGCACCCGTCATGGTGGTCACGCGCCGGGGCTGCGTCGTGGGCAGACGGGTGCTCGCGACACCGTGGTGGCGTCCTGTCGACGGGCGGCCGGCTCGGTCCTGACGGCCCCCGGGAGAGACGCATCTCACGCTCCGGCAACGTCCCAGAACCGACTGCGGCGGTGGACAGCCTGCGGGGATGACGAGATCATGCGCAGGCAGACACCCGCCCACGTCAAGGAGTGCATCGATGGCCGAAGAGCCGCAGCCGGCGAAGCTCGAGAAGCTCAACCGGCTCGAGGACCTGAGCAGCGAGGACCTCAAGACGGTCATCGACAAGGGTCGTCACGTGCACCTGCCGGCCAACTGGTCGCTGATCTGGGAGAAGACGCCGGCCGACAAGGCCTACCTGATCGTCGACGGCGAGGTGTCGGTGCGCAAGGGCAAGGAGGAGGTCGCCCGCCTCGGCCCCGGCGACGTCATCGGCGAGATGGCGATCGTGGGGCACAAGCTGCGCTCGGCCAGCGTGGTCAGCGTGACCCCGGTCGAGGTCATCCACTTCACCAAGGATGCCCTCGAGCAGCTCCTCGAGGAGGTGCCCGCCTTCGGCGGGGCGCTCCGCGAGACGACCGCCGACCGGCTGGGCACCCCTCAGGACTAGAGCCCGTGGCCGAGCCCGTCGACCACCGACGCCTGATCGACCTGCTGGAGGCCTATCTCCTCGGTGAGGAGCCTGCCCTCAGCGGCAACCAGCTGGCCGAGGAGGTCGGCATCAGCTTCGAGTCGGCGCGGCAGCGGTGGCGCAGCCTCGGGTTCACCGCGGTCGGCGCCGACGTGCCGGCCTTCACCCACGCCGACCTCGAGGCCCTGCGGCTGACCCAGCGGCTCAGCGACCTGGGATTCGTGGACGCCGACGACGAGTCGGCGCTGGTGCGCACCCTCGGACGCAGCTTCGCGCGTCTCGCGGAGTGGCAGATGGGCCTGCTCGCCCGGATGATCGACGTCGACGAGATGGACCTGGACGAGCTGCGTCGGCTGATGGACGAGGTGGTGCCGGCGGTGGAGTCGCTGCAGAGCTACGTGTGGCGCCGGCACACGCTCGCCGTCGCCTCCCGCCTGCTGCTCGCGGCCGAGCAGGAGGAGCCCGGCGGCCAGGGGGATGAGGAGGACGACGGCGTGCTGATCGGCGTGGGGTTCGCCGACATCGTCAACTACACCCGCCGGAGCCGCTCGCTGAGCCGCCAGGAGCTGAGCCGGCTCATCGACGGGTTCGAGGCGCGCGCCCTGGAGATCGTCGCCGCCCACGGTGGCCGGATCGTGAAGACCATCGGCGACGAGATCCTCTTCGTGGCCGACGAGCCCCAGGCGGTGGCGCGCATCGGCCTGGAGCTGGTCGAGGAGCGACTCCGCGAGGATGACTTCCCCGAGCTCCGGGTCGGGCTCGCGTGGGGACGGGCACTGGCCCGGCTCGGCGACGTCCTGGGCCCGGTGGTCAACGTCGCCTCGCGCCTGACCTCGACCTCCAGACCCGGCCGCGTGCTCGTGGACCGCTCGCTGGCCGAGCAGCTGGAGGAGCACGAGCACTTCCGGCTGCGCCGGCTGCGGCGTACGTCGGTCCGGGGGTACCGCAAGCTCGAGCCGTGGTCGCTGCGACGGCCGGCCGACGAGGACCCGGAGATCACCGAGGACGGCGACCTCCCCGGCCCGGCGTCGTCATTCCTCAACGAGCGCAGCAAGGACATCCGTGGTGCGGGCGACGAGGCGGGCGCGGGCGCCGAAGGCCCGTCCGGCGGCGAGGGCGTCGACTAGCGGCCACGCGGGCAGCTCCCGTGTCCAGTGCTCCTCGCCCACGAAGACCAGCGGCACCACCTGCTCGGCGGTGGCGTAGTAGTTGGTGCAGGCGGACTGGAACACCTCCTGCACCGTGCCGGCTGCGCCCGGCAGGAACACGATGCCCTCGCTGCACACCTCGAGCAGCACGTCCTCGCGGATCGCGTTGCGAAAGTACTTCGCGACCGCCGAGCTGAACGGGTTCGACGGCTCGTGCCCGTAGTGCCACGTCGGGATCCCCAGCGAACGGCCCGAGTCCTCGAGGCCCGCCACCGCGTCGAGCGCCGCCTGCGCCCACGCGGTGACGTCCGCCTCGTAGGTCGGGGTTCCCGCGAGCCGGGCCAGCACCTCGTCGAGCACGGCGGGCTCGCAGCCGGAGAGTCGCGCGCCGAGGTTGGCAGCCTCCATCGCGCCCGGCCCGCCACCGGTGGCCACGCTCAGCCCGGTCCCGGCGAGCCGGTGGCCCAGCCGGGCGGCCTCGGCGTACGCCGGGTCCGAGCGGGTCAGCACGTGGCCGCCCATCACCCCGACGATCCGGCGGCCCGCGGTGAGCTCGGTGAGCGCGTCGTCGACGGAGCTGTCGTGCAGTGCCGCAGCCAGCAGGCGGCGCAGGTCGTGGCGGGAGGAGGCGACCCGGGACCAGGCGTAGATCCGGGCGTCGAGGGTCGCCTGGTAGCCCCCCTCGAGGCCGTCGTAGAGCTCTGCCGGCGTGTAGAGCCGCGCCCGCCAGGGGTCGAACGGCACGTCGGGCACCGTGGGGAACAGCAGGGCACCGCCGGCGCGGAGCCGGTCGGCCGTCTTGCGGGGCAGGGTGCAGCCGAGGAACAGGGCGCCGCGGGGGTCCAGGTCGGCGAGGACGTCCGCCCGGTCGGTGAGGTCGAGGTCCTGCACCTGCCAGCCGGCCATGGACGACGTCGAGGCGCGGGCCCGGGCCGCGACCCGGTCCAGCTCCGCGAGCGTCTCGATCTCGATCATGGGGCGATCATGCCCGAGCGGCGTGCGGTCGGTGGCTAGCCTGCGAGGCATGGTCACCAACGTCGGCTTCGCCGTCCTCGACGCCCAGGTGGTCGCGGGCCGGGCCGACGAGGTGGTCGTCGGCACGTTGACCCACGCGCGCGCGCTCGAGGAGGCTGCGGCGCTGGGCGGGGGGCTCCGGCACCTGGGGGTCGTCCCCGGGGTGCTGGTCGTGATCGACCTCGACGACGACGTCGACGCCGTCCTCGCCGCCCTCGCCACCGCCCGCATCGGCGGGGTGGTGACCACCCGGGAGGACCCGGCCGCGCCGGTGGCGCTGGTCTCCTCCGCGTCGTCGGTGTCGGCCGCGGACCGCGTCCGCGTCGTCCGCGGCCCGGCGGTCACCGATCCCGACCTGGCCTGGTCGGTGATGATCCGCGCCGGCCGCAGCGATCCCGCCCCCTGCGAGGTGCTGGACCCCGACGCGGCGTACTCCCCGAGCCGCAGCGTCGCCGACCAGCTCGCCCTCCTCACCCACGCCACCCCGCCCCACGCCCCCGCCGCCCTGCGCCGGCTGCTGGGGGTGTGAGGGGTGGGCGGTTTCACTGGGTCCCCAGTGAAACCGCCACTTCCCGTGCGTTGCGATGGACGGGAAGTGGCAGCAATCGACGGGGAGTACGCCGCCAGGGCGCTCTTCCCGTCACGACGGCGGAGCAGCCGGAGCCGCGAAGGGGGGAGGGGGCGAGTGTCCCGGCCGCGCCTCGACGCTGCGGGAACGGCCGCTGCCACAATGCCGGGGTGAGTGAGCGTCGCGACATCGTCATCCTGGGCTCGACCGGGTCGATCGGCACCCAGGCCCTCGAGGTGGTGCGGGCCAACCCGGACCGCTTCCGCGTGGTGGGGCTCACCGCGGGCGGGTCGCAGGAGCGCCTCTTCGAGGCGCAGGTCGCCGAGTTCGCCCCGGCCTACTCCGGGCTCGGCGAGGGCGCGTCGACCGAGGCCGCCGGCATGGACGGCGTCCTCGTGCTCAACGCCGTCACCGGCGCGGTAGGGCTGCGGCCGACCGTCGCCGCCCTCGAGTCCGGCAACACGCTCGCGCTGGCCAACAAGGAGTCGTTGATCATCGGCGGACCCGTGGTCACCTCACGCGCCGCGCCGGGGCAGGTCGTTCCGGTCGACAGCGAGCACAGCGCGCTGGCGCAGTGCCTGCGCGCCGGCCGGCCCGAGGAGGTACGCCGCCTCGTGCTGACCGCCAGCGGTGGCCCCTTCCGCGGTCGCACCCGAGAGCAGCTGGCGAACGTCACGCCCGCGGAGGCGTTGGACCACCCGACCTGGGACATGGGCCCGGTCGTCACGATCAACTCCGCCACCCTGGTCAACAAGGGCCTGGAGGTGATCGAGGCCCACCTGCTCTTCGACATCCCCTTCGACCGCATCGAGGTCGTGGTGCACCCGACGAGCGTGGTGCACTCGATGGTCGAGTTCACCGACGGCTCGACGCTGGCCCAGGCGAGCCCGCCGACGATGCTGATCCCGATCGCCCTCGGTCTCGCCTGGCCCGACCGGCTGCCCGGGACCGCGCCGGCGGTCGACTGGACCCGGCCGCAGGCCTGGGAGTTCTTCCCGCTGGACGACGCGGCCTTCCCCGCCGTACGGCTGGCGCGCGCGGCGGGGGAGCGCGGCGGTACCGCCCCCGCGGTCTACAACGCCGCCAACGAGGTGTGCGTCGAGGCGTTCCGGGCCGGCCGCCTGGCCTTCGTCGACATCGTCGACACGGTCGCGCGGGTGCTGACCGGCCACGACGTAGGCTCAGCCTCAGACCTCACCGTCGATGACGTGCTGGCAGCCGATGCCTGGGCCCGCTCGACCGCCCTGGACCACCTGAAGGATCACGCCCGATGACCGTGCTGACCTACACCCTCGGGGTGCTGATCTTCGCCGTCGGCGTGGCTGCCTCGATCGGGCTGCACGAGCTGGGCCACCTGATCCCGGGCAAGGCGTTCAACGTCAAGGTCACCCAGTTCTTCGTCGGCTTCGGCCGCACGGTCTGGTCCCGGCGCCGAGGCGAGACCGAGTACGGCCTCAAGGCGATCCCGCTCGGTGGCTACTGCAAGCTCGTCGGCATGGTCCCGCCGGAGCCCGACGAGGACCCCAACCGGGTCCGCGACACCCGGACCGGTATGTTCGCGCAGCTGGTCAGCGACGCCCGCTCCGCCGAGTACGAGCAGGTGGAGGAGGCCGACCACGACCGTCTGTTCTACAACAAGCCCTGGTGGAAGCGCGTGGTCATCATGGCTTCCGGCGTGATGATCAACCTGGTGCTGGCCTTCTTCCTCTTCGCACTCGTGTTCATGGGGTACGGCGTCATGCAGCCCACCTCGAGGGTGGAGAGCGTCTCGGACTGTGTGATCGCGGTGACGAAGGACAACCTCGACCGGCCGCCGCGCGAGTGCCGGCCCGGCGACCCGGTCGCACCGGCGAAGGCGGCCGGCTTCGAGCCGGGGGACCGGTTCGTGTCGTTCAACGGCACCCCGGTGACGGCGTGGGACCAGGTCCAGCGTGAGATCCGGTCCAACGGCCGCAAGACCGCGACCGTCGTGGTCGAGCGCGACGGCACCCGGGTGACCCTGCACCCCACCACCACCGTCTCCGCGAGGCCGGATCCCCAGAACCCCGAGCAGATCACCAAGGTGGGCTTCCTCGGCGTCACTCCGGTGCAGCGGCGCGAGCGCCAGGGGGTCGGGTTCGTGGTCTCGACCATGACCACGGGCACGTGGGAGACGTTGAAGACCATCGGGGCGCTGCCGGTGAAGGTCTACCACGTGGGGCGGGCGTCGCTGGGGCTGGAGCAGCGCGACCCGCAGGGCCCGATGAGCGTCGTCGGGGCCGGGCGGGTCGCGGGCGAGCTGGCCTCGCAGCACCAGGTCTCGGTCGCGGACAGGTTCTTCTCGCTGGTGCTGCTGCTGGCGGGGCTGAACCTGTTCCTCGGCCTGATCAACCTGGTGCCGCTGCCGCCCTTCGACGGGGGCGGCATCGCGGCGACCCTCTACGAGACCGTGCGCCGGTGGATGGCCCGGCTGCTGCGCCGTCCGGACCCCGGCGGGGTGGACAGCGCCAAGCTGCTGCCGATCACCTACGCGATGGCGGCGGTCATCCTGGTGATCAGCGTGGTGCTGATCTTCGCCGACATCGTGGCTCCGGTCTCGATCAGCTGACCGGATGCCCGCGTGACCCACCGGCCTGACGGCGCTCAGGCAGCGAACCTAGAATCGGGCCCATGACCTCTGTTTCCCTCGGCATGCCAGCGGCCCCGCCGCCGGTGCTCGCCCCGCGTCGTCCGACCCGCCAGATCCAGGTGGGCAAGGTCGGGGTCGGCAGCGAGCACCCGGTCTCGGTGCAGTCGATGACGACGACGCTGACCGCCGACGTCAACGCGACGTTGCAGCAGATCGCCGAGCTGACCGCGGCAGGGTGTGACATCGTGCGGGTCGCCTGTCCCTCCGCCGACGACGCCGCTGCCCTTCCCGCGATCGCGCAGAAGTCGCAGATCCCGGTGATCGCGGACATCCACTTCCAGCCGAAGTACGTCTTCGCCGCGATCGAGGCCGGCTGTGCCGCTGTGCGCGTGAACCCCGGCAACATCAAGAAGTTCGACGACCAGGTCAAGGAGATCGCCCAGGCCGCCCAGGAGCACGGGACCTCCATCCGGATCGGCGTGAACGCCGGGTCGCTGGACAAGCGGCTGATGGAGAAGCACGGCAAGGCGAGCCCCGAGGCCCTGGTGGAGTCGGCGGTCTGGGAGGCCTCGCTGTTCGAGGAGCACGGGTTCCACGACTTCAAGATCTCGGTGAAGCACAACGACCCCGTGGTGATGGTCCGTGCCTACGAGCTGCTCGCCGAGGCGGGTGACTGGCCCCTGCACCTCGGCGTGACCGAGGCCGGACCCGCCTTCCAGGGGACCATCAAGTCCGCCACCGCGTTCGGCGCCCTGCTCAGCCGTGGGATCGGCGACACGATCCGGGTCTCGCTGTCCGCGCCCCCGGTGGAGGAGGTCAAGGTCGGGATCCAGATCCTGCAGTCGCTCAACCTGCGGCCACGCAAGCTGGAGATCGTGTCCTGCCCCTCGTGCGGGCGGGCCCAGGTCGACGTCTACAAGCTGGCCGACGAGGTGACCGCGGGGCTCGACGGCCTCGAGGTGCCGCTGCGCGTGGCGGTGATGGGATGTGTCGTGAACGGCCCCGGCGAGGCCCGCGAGGCTGACCTCGGCGTCGCGTCCGGCAACGGCAAGGGCCAGATCTTCGTCAAGGGCGAGGTGATCAAGACCGTGCCGGAGGCGCAGATCGTCGAGACCCTCATCGAGGAGGCGATGCGCATCGCCGAGGACATGGACGCCGAGGAGGGCTCGTCCGCGGAGGTCAGCGTCTCCTGAGCCCGGCTCACCCGGTCGCGGCGAGGGCGGTGCGGATCGTGCTCAGCGCCTTCGTGCACCTCGTGTAGGCGGCGCTCTGCGAGGAGAGGAACCGCAGGTCCTTGACGGCCTTGCGCACCGCGGCGGCGTCGCTGAGCTCGACGACCCGCGCCTGCCGCCACGCCGGCCCCTGCTGCTCGGTGGCCAGCGACGCCTGGGTGGTGGCGGTCTTCAGCGCGGCCGCCACGTCTGCCGGCTTGGGCGGCCGAGGCGGCTTCTTGGACTTCTTCTTGCCCTTCTTCCCCTTCGTGGCGGTGGGGGAGGGCGCCGGCGGCCGGGGTCCGGAGGCGTAGTCCTGCGCGTCGTTGCGCAGCTGGTCCACCCGCAGCTCCATGTCGTAGGGCGCCAGCTTGTCGCTGAAGTCCTCCAGCGCGCTGATCGCCTTCTTCTGGGTCTCGATCGCGGCCTGGCAGTCCTTGCCGCCGGCGGAGCTGGCGTAGTAGTCGACCGTCGCCACCACCGTGGTCCACCGCTCGGGCAGCGCGGAGGGGTGGGTCTCCTCGTTGCGTCCCTCGATCTGGTTGCCGAGGTCCTTCCAGTGGCCGCGACACGCCAGGGCGGCCTTGCTCGGCCCCTCCTTCTCGGTCACCTCGGTGGTGCTGCCACACCCGGCGAGCACGAGGGCGAGGGTGCTGGCGGCTAGTGCGGTCGAGCGGGCCCGGGCACGTGGCGGCTGCATGGGAGTCACCGTAGACCCCGGGGGCCGTCCTGGCCGGGGAACGCGTGGGCAACTTCTGCCGTAGGCTCCCGGGCGTGGTCCGGACGAGCCAGAGTCTGCGCGTGCTCGGTCCAGCCGACGTCACAGCCGCGCTCGAGGTGATCGCGACCGACCCGGTCGTCAACGTGTTCGCCGACTACCGCACCCGGATCACCCAGCTCGACCCGCGCTGGCTCGGCGGGGAGATGTGGGGCTACTTCGAGCACGACCGCCTGCTGTCCCTGTGCCACGTGGGCGCCAACCTGGTGCCGGTCAACGCCGGTGCCGCCGCGTGCCGCGCCTTCGCCGACCGGGCGGTGCGCGGGGGTCCGCGCAGCTCGACCATCGTGGGTCCGCGCGACGCGGTGGCCGCTCTCTGGGCGGACCTGGAGGACCACTGGCCGCGGCCGCGCGACTTCCGCTGGGACCAGCCGCACCTGGTGGCCCGGCACGCCTCGACGGTTCCCTGCGACCCGCTGGTGCGCCGTACCCGCAAGGACGAGGCGGAGCTGCTCTACCCGGCCTGCGTGGCGATGTACACCGAGGAGGTCGGCATCTCCCCGGAGGTCGACGGCGGCCGGGACCTCTACCGGGCTCGGGTCAACCAGCTGATCGGCCGCGGCTGGTCCTTCTCCCGGATCGAGGACGGCCGGGTGCTGTTCAAGGCCGAGGTGGCCTGCGCGACACCGGACGCCTGCCAGATCCAGGGGGTGTACGTCGACCCGGAGCTGCGTGGCCAGGGCCTGTGCACCGCGGGGATGGCGACGGTCGTGCAGACCTGCCTGCGCGACATCGCCCCGGCGGTCTCGCTCTACGTCAACGCGCACAACCTGCCCGCCCGGGCCGCCTACCGGCGCGCCGGGTTCGAGCAGGCCGGCACCTTCGCCACGATCATGTTCTGAGCGCGCCGGTCCGCCCTCGCCCGCCGGCGAGGGGAGGGCACCGGCCGAGCACTAGGGTCGTTGCCATGACCTCCCCGGCTCTGCCCACCGACCTCAAGGTCGTCATCGGTGCCTTCCTCGCCTCCGGGACCGTGCACCTCGTGCGGCCCCAGACCTTCGAGCCGCTGATGCCCGAGAGCCTCCCGGCGCACCGTGAGGTCATCTACGCCAGTGGCGTGGCCGAGCTGGCCTGTGCGGCCGCGCTGCTGCACCCGCGGACCCGCAGGCTCGCCGGCTGGGCCGGCGCGGCACTGCTCGTCGGGGTGTTCCCGGGCAACGTGAAGATGGCCGCCGACGCCGTGCGGTCGGGGAGCCCGGCGTTCACCGCCCTCGCCCTGGCCCGGCTGCCGCTCCAGCTCCCGCTGGTCCGCGCGGCCCTGCGTGCCGCCCGCCGGTCCTGACCAGGCAGGTCGACCGGGTGGGTCGAAACCGCCTCGTCCGGCCCGAAGCCCCGCGGCTAGCCTTGCGCCCATGATCTTCGACTCCACGCGGCCGCTCGCCTCGACCACCGGGCGGGGGCGCCGGTGATGCTCCGCATGTCGCAGCTGTTCGTGCGGACCCTTCGCGAGGACCCCGCCGACGCCGAGGTGCCCAGCCACCGGCTGCTGGTCCGTGCTGGCTACATCCGGCGGGCCGCCCCCGGCATCTACTCCTGGCTGCCGCTGGGCCTGCGGGTGCTCCGGAAGGTCGAGCAGATCGTGCGCGAGGAGATGGACGCGATCGGCGCCCAGGAGCTGCAGTTCCCGGCCCTGCTGCCGCGCGAGCCCTACGAGGCCACCGGTCGGTGGACCGACTACGGCGACGGGATCTTCCGGCTCCAGGACCGCAAGGGCAACGACTACCTGCTCGGACCGACGCACGAGGAGATGTTCACCCTCCTGGTCAAGGACCTGTACTCCTCCTACAAGGACCTGCCGGTGTGGCTCTACCAGATCCAGACCAAGTACCGCGACGAGGCGCGGCCCCGTGCCGGGCTGATCCGTGGCCGCGAGTTCGTGATGAAGGACAGCTACTCCTTCGACACCACCGACGCGGGCCTGGACGCGTCGTACGCCGCACACCGCGAGGCCTACATCAAGACCTTCGACCGCTTCGGCTTCGACTACGTCATCGTCAAGGCGACCAGCGGTGCCATGGGCGGGTCGAAGTCCGAGGAGTTCCTGGCCAGCAGCCCCGTCGGCGAGGACACCTACGTGCGTTGCACGACGTGCGACTACGCGGCCAACGTGGAGGCGGTGCAGGTGCGTCCACCCGAGCCGGTGCCGCCTGGTTCTGATGGATGGGGCGACGCGCCGGCCGCGCACGCCGAGGACACCCCCGACACCCCGACCATCCAGACGCTGGTGGACCACCTCAACGAGAGGCACCCCCGCGAGGACCGGCCCTGGGAGGCCGGTGACACGCTGAAGAACGTGCTGGTCGTGCTCAAGCACGCCGACGGCACCCGCGAGCCCCTGGCCATCGGGCTGCCGGGCGACCGCGAGGTCGACCAGAAGCGGCTCGAGGGGATGATGGAGCCGACCGAGGTCGAGGCGATGGACGAGGCCGACTTCGCTAGGTACCCCACCCTGGCCAAGGGCTACATCGGCCCCGGCGAGCTGGGGGAGGGGTCCGAGTCCGGCATCCGCTACGTCGTCGACCCGCGCATCGTCGAGGGCACCCGCTGGGTGACCGGCGCCAACGTGCACGGCAGCCACGTGCTGGACCTCGTCGCCGGCCGCGACTTCACCCCCGACGGCACCATCGAGGCCGCCGAGGTGCGCACCGGAGACCCGTGCCCCAACTGTGAGGCCGGGGCGCTGGAGACGGCGCGTGGCATCGAGATGGGCCACATCTTCCAGCTCGGTCGCAAGTACGCCGAGGCGCTGGACCTCAAGGTGCTAGACGAGAACGGCAAGCTGGTCACGGTCACCATGGGCTCCTACGGGATCGGCGTCTCACGTGCGGTGCCGGTGATCGCCGAGGACAACCACGACGAGCTCGGCCTGATCTGGCCGCGCGAGGTGGCGCCCGCCGACATCCACCTGGTGGCCACCGGCAAGGACGCGGCCGTGTTCGAGGCCGCCGAGACCCTGGCCGAGGGGCTGACCGCGGCGGGGGTCGAGGTGCTCTTCGACGACCGGCGCAAGGTGAGCCCCGGGGTGAAGTTCAAGGACGCCGAGCTGATCGGCGTCCCCACCATCGTGACGGTCGGACGCGGGCTGGCCGAGGGCATCGTCGAGGTCAAGGACCGCCGCTCCGGGGAGCGCACGGATGTCGCCGTCGGCGACGCGGTCGACCACCTGGTGGGCGTGGTGGGCTCCGAGAGGCGTCGCTGAGCCCCTCGTCCCGGTTCGGCCTCCGCGTGCTCTCCTCGACCTCCCGGGCCAGCGCTGCTCCGCAGGTCAGTCGCGGGGCCGCGAGATCTCGTCGAGCTCGGCCAGGTCGGCGTGGGTGGGCCGCCAGCGCAGTGCGGCGGCGTTGGCCGTGACCTGCTCGGCGCGGGTCGCGCCGGAGATGACCGAGGAGACGGCCGGCTGGGCGGCCAGCCCTGCGACGGCCACGTCGAGGAGGGACAGGCCGCGCTCTGCGGCGTACGCCCTCAACGCCTCGATCCGGTCCCAGTCGGCCCGGTCGAGCCAGCCGGCGCGGCTGGAGTCGACGGCGGCCCTGGAGCCGGCAGGCGCAGCCTCGCCGCGGCGGTACTTGCCGGTGAGCAGGCCGTACTCCAGCGGGAAGAACGGCAGCACGCCCAGCCCGAAACGTGCGGCCGCGGGGGCGACCTCCCTCTCCAGCTCGCGACTGAGCAGGGAGTAGTGGTTCTGCACCGAGACGAAGCGCTCGAGGTCCCTGGTCCGTGAGGTCCAGTCGGCGTCGGCGATCTGCCAGCCGTCGAAGTTCGAGCACCCGACGTAGAGCACCTTGCCCTCGTGGACCAGCTCGGTCAGCGCCCCCAGCGTCTCCTCGAGCGGGGTCACGTCGTCGAAGCGGTGCAGCTGGTAGAGGTCGAGGTGGTCGGTCTGCAGCCGACGCAGGCTCCCCTCCACGGCCCGGCGGATGTAGCGACGCGAACCGCGGACCCCGTGGTCCTCGCCGTTGGCCCCCTGCATGTCCATGCCGAACTTGGTGGCCACGACGAACTGTTCGCGGCGGCCCCGGAGCGCGTGCCCGAGCAGCTCCTCGCTGGCACCGGGCTGTACGCCGTAGATGTCGGCTGTGTCGAGCAGGGTGACCCCGGACTCCTGCGCGGCATCGAGGATCTCCCCGACACCGTCGGCGTCGACCCGACGGCTGAACGCGTTGGTGCCGACCCCGACCGCGCTGACCATCAGTCCGGAGCTGCCCAGGGGGCGGTAGATCATGTCCATGCCCCGACCCTACGAGGGTGCTCGCACGGCACCGACTACGGTCGCCCCATGCAGCCCGACGCCGTGATCTTCGACTGGGGCGGCACCCTGACCCGCTGGCACGACGTCGACTTCCACGCCGAGTCGCTCGCCCTGGCCCACGCCGTGGTCGGGTCGACGGGCCAGGTGCACGCGCACGCGGAGGCGCTGCACCGTGCCAACCAGGTGATCTGGGGCCGCAGCCGGGACCACCAGCACAGCGCGAGCGTGGAGGACCTGTTCACCGAGGCGGGCCTGTCGCACGACCCGGAGCTGCTCACCCGCTACCGGGAGTTCTGGGAGCCACACACCTCCACCGACCCCCAGGTGGGGCCGCTGTTTCGCCGGCTGCGCGAGGAGGGCGTCAAGGTCGGCGTGCTGTCCAACACGATCTGGCCTCGTGGCTGGCACGAGGACTTCTTCGCCCGCGACGGCGTGCTCGACCTGATCGACGGAGCCGTCTACACCAGCGAGGTGCCGTGGACCAAGCCTGCCCCCGAGGCGTTCGGCGCGGCCATGCAGGCGGTCGGCGTCGTGGACCCGGCCCGGTGCGTCTACGTGGGCGACCGGCTGTACGACGACGTCTGGGGCGCCCAGAACGCCGGCCTCCGGGCGATCCACGTCCCCCACAGCGACATCCCCCGAGAGCAGCACGGTCACAGCGTCGGGGATCCCGACGCCGTCGCCCACGAGCTCGCCGACATCCCCGCCCTCCTCCTGGGACTGTGACCGGCCCGGTCGGTCCTGGCTCAGCGAGGCGGCTCAGCCGGAGGCGCCGCCGGTGAAGTTCCACGAGGCGAGGTGCAGCGCGGGGCAGGTCCAGCGGGGCGAGGTGGTGGTGTAGGTGTCTCCGGGCACGGGGGCAGCGGTGCGTCCGACCGCGCGCACGTTCCCCGGGGCGAGGGCCTGGGCGTAGGACTGGGTGAACCGGAAGTTCTGCACCGGCCGGGTGATCTCGCCGTCCTCGACCAGCCACACCCCGTTGCGGGTCAGGCCGGTCAGCGCGAGGCTGCGAGGGTCGAGGACGCGGGTGTACCAGAAGTCCGAGACGAGGATGCCGCGCTCCATGCCGGCGACCAGCTCCGCGACCGAGGAGTCGCAGCAGGGGCCGTCGGCCTCGACGGCCGCCTCGTCGGGCCGGGTCGGCAGCAGCACGAGGTGACGCGGCACCGGGCCGAGTCCGGCCGCGACGTGGTGACCCGTGCTCTCGGTGCCCGCCTCGGCAGCCGTCCGCCGGTCGTGGGTGACGCCGATGGTCGTGCCTGACTCCACGAGGGGGAGCACCCGGCGCGGGGTGCCCTCGGCGTCGTAGCCCAGGCCGAGCGAGAGTGGGTCGTCGACCAGGGAGAGTGCGGGGTCGAGCTGGGCTGCACCCGGGCGTAGGAACGAGGTGTGCTCGTTGACGGCCCTGCCGTTGAAGGCGTTGGCGGCGAGGTTGCCCAGGAGGTCGGCCACGGCCGTCGGCTCGAGCACGACCTCGTAGCGGCCCGGTGCCAGCTCCACGGGGTCTGCCCAGGCGCGCGCCTTGGCCGCCGCGCGGGCGCCCAGGGCGGCGCCGTCCACCTCGGCGATGCTCAGCGGTGCGTGCCGGGCCAGGCCGTCAGCGCCCTGCTGGCGGGCGATCCCGGAGACACCGCACTCGACAGCCTCACCCGAGACCGACTGCCCGGCGGAGTCCGCGAGGGCGCCGGACCAGTGGTTGGTGCGGCAGTAGCCGGCGGTCTCCAGGCCCCCGGCTCCCTCGACGAAGGCCCGCACCACCTCGGCCCGGTCGGCCGGGGTGGCTCCGGCGGTGGCCAGGTCGACCCCGGTGGCCGGTCCGGGACGAGCCGGCGGTGCCACCCCCGGCCAGGTGGGGTCTAGCGGGGCGACCCGGACGGCGCCGCAGACGCGGTCGAGCAGGGACCCCACGTCGCCCCCGGAGACCACGGTGGTGGAGCCGGTCGCGGTCCGGCCCTCGTGGTGCACGACCAGGCGCATCGTGGTGGCGTCCTCGGCGACGTTCTGGTGGATCACCGAGTTGGCGAAGCGGGTCAGCGCGAGGCGGTGCCGGTCGACCTGCACGGAGACCTCGGCACCCGGCACGCGCTCGAGGGCCTGCTGGACGGTCTGGTCGGGAAGCTGTCGCTGGTCGCCCATCAGGCGTGCACCCCCACCCGCACGTTGCGGAACCTGGCCGGTGCGGCGGGATGGCCGGTGTGCCCGGTCTGGCCCGGTTGGCCCTTGCCGCAGTTCGGGGTGCCCCACGCGGCGACGTCGTCGGAGAGCATGTCCATCGAGGCCCAGAACTGCGGACCGATGCCGGTGTACGTCGGGTTGCGGACCAGTCGCCCGAGCTGCCCGTTCCTGATCTCGTAGCCGACCTCCGTGCCGAACTGGAAGTTCAGCCGGCGGTCGTCGATCGACCACGACCGGTTGGTCTCCATGTAGAGGCCCTCGTCGGTCTCTGCGACGATCTCCTCGAAGCTGTGCGGCCCGGGCTCGAGCCCGACGTTGGTCATCCGGACCATCGGGAGCCGAGCCCAGCCGTCGGCACGCACGCTGCCGCCGTAGTCGAGCCCGGCGACGGCGGCGGAGTCGCGACCCGCGAGGACACCGACCCAGATGCCCTCGCGGACGGCGTCGCGCTTGGTCGCCGGGGTGCCCTCGTCGTCGTACCCGAAGGAGCCGAGGGCGCCGGGGATCGAGGGGTCGATGGTGATGTTCATCAGCGGCGAGCCGTACTTCAACGAGCCCAGCTGGGCCAGGTCGAGCCACGAGGTGCCGGCGTAGGCGGCCTCCCAGCCCAGGATCCGGTCGAGCTCGATGGCGTGCCCGACCGACTCGTGGATCTGCAACGCCAGCTGCTCGGCGCCCAGGACGAGCGTGGTCTCCCCGGACGGACACATCGGGGCGCTGAGCAGCTCGCGGGACTCCGACCCCACGCGCGCCGCGTGCGCCTCGAGGTCCAGCTCCTCGACGAGCTCCCAGCCACGGGTGCCGTACTGTCCCCGGGCCGCGGGGTAGGAGCGCCGTTGGGTCTCGTCCTCTCCGATGGCCGTGGACATGATCCCGGCGCCGCTCTCCCGGATGCGCTGGTCGATGCGGTGCCCCTCGCTGGAGACGAACCACTTCTCGGTGTCCCAGAGCTGGTACTGCCCCTCGGCGATGTCGGCCCCGTGCTCGCGCATGGTCGAGGTGGCCCGCACCAGCAGGTCGCCCTTGTCGGCCAGCGAGACCGTGAACGGGTCCCTCTCGCACCCGCTCGCCCAGGACCCCTGCACCGGCTCGCTCGGCAGCAGGGTCGAGGCGTCCCGGGACACCAGGGCGCTGGCGGCCGCGATCTCGACCGCCCGGCGACCAGCGTCGCGACAGGCACCGAACTCCAGGTCGGGCACGGCGAAGAAGCCCCACCCCGACCCCACCAGGGCCCTGACGCCGACACCGGAGCTGGCGTCCTGGGACAGCGACTCCACCTCGCCGTTGCGTGCGGACATCGACTCGTGACGGCGGTGCATCACGCGGGCGTCGGCATAGTGCGCGCCGGCGTCGAGCGCCGCCTGGACTGCCGCCTCCGCGGCGTCGAACTCGCTCATTCATCCGACCCTAGTCCGCGGCGCGGGGCGGGCCGGCTCCGCCGTCAGGCCAGGCCGGGGAAGTCGCCGGGAGCCAGCCCGAAGTCCAGCTCGCGCAGGGCACTCGCGTCCAGGGCGGTGATGGCCCAGCGGCGGTCCGTCCCGGAGGTGTGGCCGACCAGCTCGCCGTAGGTGCGGGTCACCCGGCGCTCGATGGTGCGCGCCACCGCCTCGATCCGGGCCGGGGTGGTGGTGGCGCCGGGCACGTCGTAGTCGACCTTCGCCGCGACCGGCTCGGCGCCCTTCGCGCCGACCAGCTCGGTCAGCCGGTCCCGGAAGGCCCGGTGCTGCTCGTAGGCAGCGTCCAGACGCCGGAACAGCGCCGGCTGCCGCGACTTCGAGGACCGCGCCCCGAGCACGCCGTAGAGGTGCACGGCGGCGTGCTCGGCGGCCAGCGCCTTCTGGAGTGCCTCGAGAGGGGTCAGCGCCGCCTTCTCGTCCCGGCTCATCCCGGCCACCTCGCGAGCCGTTGGTGCACCCCGGCGCCCATGCTGGCGAGGAGTCGGGCGAACTCGCCGCTCTCGGCGCGGGCGGCGAGCGCGTCGAGCGTGTCGTGCAGGCGCCGCTCCCGCGCGGCGAGCCTGCGCAGCGCTGCGGCCCGTTGGCGGGGCACGGCGTACGGCGCGGCGCTGCCCGAGGTGTCGGCGCGGTCGGGCACCGCGTCGACCAGCGAGGCCTCATGGGTCCGGTGCATCTCGACCACGGGCGCGAGCTGGGCGCGGCGGCCGGGGAACCTGGCGACGGTCTCGCTGACCGCCGCACGCACCGCACGGATCTCCGCGAGGGCCCGCGTCGCGCCGGCCACGTCCGGCGCGAGCTCGGCGGGAGCGCTCGCCGAGGCGTCCGGGGAGCCCGCGCCGCCGGCGCTGCACGCGGACAGCGCGCCGCCGAGGCCCACTCCCACGGCCCCGCCCGCGACAGCCGTGACGACCCACCTGCGTGAGGGGCCGGTGGGGCCTCCCGGGGCGTCGCGACCGGCGGCGCGAGGGGCAGCGAAGTCGACCACGTCGGAATCCTAGGAGACCGCCCTCGGGCCGGGCCCGGGGTGTCCGATCCGGGTTGGCGGTGGCGCTAGGGTGTGGTCACCACAACAGCACACAGCAGGAGGTCTTGGGCCATGAGCACTCCCGCCACCAGGGATCGCCTGGCTGAGGAGCTGAGCGGCCCCGTCGGTGAGCTGGGCCTCGACGTCGAGGCCGTCGACCTCACCCACGCCGGCAAGCGCCGCGTCCTGCGGGTCGCCATCGACAAGGACGGCGGCGTCACCATGGACGACATCGCCGACGCCACCCGTGCGGTCTCCCGGGTGCTCGACGAGCCGGCGCTCTCGGACCTGATGGGACAGCAGACCTACACCCTCGAAGTCTCCTCCCCGGGCGTCGACCGCCCGCTCACGCTGCCGCGCCACTGGCGCCGCAACACCGGACGTCTGGTCAAGGTCGTCTTCGTGGAGGGCCACGAGGACCAGCCCGTGACGGGCCGCATCACCTCGTGCGACCAGGACGCTGCCGTGCTCGACGTCGAGGGAGCCGAGCGCCGCGTGCCGTTCGCGGCGGTCAAGAAGGCCAAGGTCCAGATCGAGTTCACGAAGGAGAACCCCTGATGGACATCGACATGAGCCTGCTGCGCATGCTCGAACGGGAGAAGGAGATCCCGTTCGAGGTGCTCGTGGAGGCCATCGAGCAGGCCCTGTTGACGGCGTACCACAAGACCAGCGGCGCCCAGGAGCACGCGCGCGTCGAGCTCGACCGCAAGAGCGGTCACGTCACGGTGATGGCGCAGGAGCACGACGAGGAGGGCAACGCCGTCGGGGAGTACGACGACACCCCGGAGGGGTTCGGCCGGATCGCGGCGACCACCGCGAAGCAGATCATGCTCCAGCGCCTGCGCGACGCCGAGGACGACCGGAAGTTCGGTGAGTTCTCCGGCAAGGAGGGCGACATCGTCTCCGGGCTGATCCAGCAGGGTCGCGACCCCAACGACGTGATGGTCGACCTGGGCAAGCTCGAGGCCCTGCTGCCGGCCGGTGAGCGGGTGCCCGGTGAGGACTACTCCCACGGCACCCGCATCAAGTGCCTGGTGGTCAGCGTGCGCAAGGGGATGCGCGGGCCGCAGGTGATGCTCTCGCGCACCCACCCCAACCTGGTCAAGAAGCTCTTCGCCCTGGAGGTGCCCGAGATCGCCGACGGCACCGTCGAGATCTCCGGCATCGCCCGCGAGGCCGGCCACCGCACCAAGATCGCGGTGAAGTCCAACGTGCCCGGCGTGAACCCGAAGGGGTCGTGCATCGGCCCGATGGGCCAGCGGGTGCGCAACGTGATGAACGAGCTGCACGGCGAGAAGATCGACATCGTCGACTGGTCCGAGGACCCGGCCACGCTGGTGGCCCACGCGTTGAGCCCGGCTCGGGTCTCGAGCGTCACCGTGGTCGACGAGGCCGCGCGCTCCGCGCGGGTCGTGGTCCCCGACTACCAGCTCTCCCTGGCCATCGGCAAGGAGGGCCAGAACGCCCGGCTGGCGGCCCGGCTGACCGGCTGGCGCATCGACATCCGGCCCGACACCGAGCCGGAGGTGCCGGTGGCCCCTCCCGTAGCCCCTCCGGCGGCCCCTCCGGCGGCCCCTCCGGCGGCCCCTCCGGCGGCCCCGTCCGGCTGAGACTCCGGCCACCGCGCGGGCGCCCGGTTCGGAATCAGGGCCCCGTCCCGGTAGAGTGATCTACGGTGGTTTCACAGCTCGACAACGCGACCCGCGGCGACGGCCCCGTCCGGACCTGCATCGGTTGCCGGCAGCGAGCCACCAAGCGTGAGTTGCTGCGAGTGGTCGCAGGGACGGGCGCCGACGGGCAGGACGAGTCCTGGTTCGTCGTACCCGACCCGAACGGCACCGCACCTGGTCGCGGGGCGCACCTGCATCCCACGGCCGAATGTCTCGCACTCGCCGAGCGCAAACGTGCCTTCGCCCGGGCACTCAGACACGAGGCCGGGAAGCGGGGGCCACTGAGCCTGGAGCGGTTGCGGGAGCACCTCACGCCGAACCAGACAGCAACGAGATGAGACAGATCCCAACCAGAAGCGGGAGCACCAGCTCATGAGCCTGCGATGAGAACTTCGCGATGAGCCTGCACATCAACTAGCGGTCCACTGCCTCCGGGTCAGTTCGGACCAGGAGGAATTCGTGGCAAACACCAGAGTCAGTGATCTGGCCAAGCAGTACGGCGTGCCCAGCAAGGAGGTGATCGGCCTCCTCAGCGATCTCGGCGAGTTCGTCAAGGCGCCCTCGTCGGGCATCAACCCGCTGGTCGAGAAGCGCTTCAACGACACCTACGGTGCCGACCTCGCCGCCAAGGCCGAGGCCAAGGCGGCGAAGAAGGCCGCCAAGAAGGCGCCGGCGAAGAAGGCGGCCGCCAAGCCTGCTGCTCCCGCCGAGTCCCCGGCCGCCGAGGCGCCCGCGACGACCGAGCAGCCCACGGAACAGCCCGCCGAGCAGCCGGACGCCGACTCCGAGCCGGCGGCCCCGATGTTCAAGCCCGGCCCCCGTCCCGGGCCCAAGGCCGCCCCGGAGGCCCCGGCCGAGCCGGAGCCCGAGGCTGCCCAGCCAGCAGCCGAGGCGGCTCCCGAGGCCCCGCACCCGGCCGCCGAGGGCGACGGCGAGGGTGACGGCGGCGACGACGCTGCGCCTGCCGCCAGCACCGGTGCCGGCTTCAAGCCCGGCCCGCGCCCGGCCCGGCCAGGCGCGCCCCGACCGGGGAACAACCCGTTCTCCTCCACCCAGGGCATGGGCAGTCGCCCGGCGCCCCGCCCCGGTGGGTCCAGTGGCGACCAGCGGGCTCCGCGCCCGCCGGCTGGCCGCGACGGCCTGCCGCGGCCCAACCCGGCGATGATGCCCAAGTCCCCGGCCGCCTTCGGTGGCGGCCCAGGCGGACGTGCCGCTCCCGGTGGTCCCGGCGGCCGGGGAGGTCCCGGCGGTGGACGTGGCGGCGCCCCCACGCGGGGCGGTGCCCCCGGTCGCGGCGGCTTCGGCGGCGGACCAGGGGGTCCCGGTGGTCCCGGGGGTCCCGGTGGCCGTCCCGGTGGTCGCGGACGCCCCGGCGGTCGCGGCAGCACCCAGGGTGCCTTCGGGCGCCCCGGCGGCCCCTCGCGCCGGGGACGCAAGTCCAAGCGCGCCCGCCGCCAGGAGTTCGAGCAGATGGAGGCCCCGACGATCGGCGGCGTCCGCGTCCGCAAGGGCAACGGTGAGACCGTTCGCCTGGCCCGCGGCGCCTCGCTGACCGACTTCGCCGAGAAGATCGGCGTCGAGCCCGCCTCGCTGGTGCAGATGCTCTTCCACCTCGGCGAGATGGTGACCGCCACGGAGTCGGTCAACGACGCGACCCTCCAGCTGCTCGGTGAGGAGCTCAACTACGTCGTCGAGGTCGTCTCCCCCGAGGACGAGGACCGTGAGCTGCTGGAGTCCTTCGACCTCGAGTTCGGCTCCGACGAGGGCGACGAGGACGCGCTCGAGGCGCGACCGCCGGTCGTCACCGTGATGGGTCACGTCGACCACGGCAAGACCAAGCTGCTCGACGCCCTCCGCACCGCCAACGTGGTGGACAAGGAGGCCGGTGGGATCACCCAGCACATCGGTGCCTATCAGGTGCACACCGACGTCGACGGCGAGGACCGACGGATCACCCTGATCGACACCCCCGGTCACGAGGCGTTCACCGCCATGCGTGCCCGTGGTGCGCAGGCGACCGACATCGCGGTGCTCGTCGTGGCCGCCGATGACGGTGTGATGCCGCAGACGGTCGAGGCGCTCAACCACGCCAAGGCGGCCGAGGTGCCGATCGTGGTGGCCGTGAACAAGATCGACAAGCCCGACGCCGACCCGAGCAAGGTCCGCGGTCAGCTGACCGAGTACGGCCTCGTGCCCGAGGAGTACGGCGGCGACATCATGTTCGTCGACGTCTCGGCCAAGTCCGAGCTGAACCTCGACAAGCTGCTCGAGGCGATCGTGCTCACCGCGGACGCTTCGCTCGACCTGCGGGCCAACCCCGACCAGGACGCCCAGGGCCTCGTGGTCGAGGCGCACCTGGACCGCGGTCGCGGGCCGGTGGCGACGATCCTGGTCCAGCGCGGCACGCTGCGGGTGGGCGACTCGATCGTGGCCGGCCCGGCGTTCGGCCGGGTGCGGGCGATGCTCGACGAGCACGGCGCCAACATCGAGGTCGCCGACCCGTCGCGTCCGGCGATGGTGCTGGGCCTGTCCGGGGTCCCCGGCGCGGGCCAGAACTTCATCGTCGTCGAGGACGACCGGGTGGCACGCCAGATCGCGGAGAAGCGCGAGGCTCGTGAGCGTGCGGCCATGCAGGCCAAGCGTCGGGTCCGCCGGAGCCTGGAGGACTTCATGGCCTCCATGGAGAAGGGCGAGAGCCAGGAGCTCAACCTGATCCTCAAGGGCGACGTGTCCGGCTCGGTCGAGGCGCTGGAGGACTCGCTGGCCAAGATCGACGTCGGCGACGAGGTCTCGCTGCGCGTCATCGACCGCGGCGTCGGTGCCATCACCGAGACCAACGTCGACCTGGCCGCGGCCTCCGACGCCGTCATCATCGGCTTCAACGTCCGCCCGCAGGGCAAGGCGACGGAGCTGGCCGACCGCGAGGGCGTGGAGATCCGCTACTACTCGGTGATCTACCAGGCCATCGAGGAGATCGAGGCGGCGCTGAAGGGCATGCTCAAGCCCGAGTACGAGGAGCAGACCCTGGGCCAGGCGGAGATCCGTGCGATCTTCCGCAGCTCCAAGATCGGCAACATCGCGGGCTGCATGGTCACCGGCGGTGTCATCCGCCGCAACGCCAAGGTGCGGCTGATCCGCGACGGCGCCGTCGTCCAGGACAGCCTGGACCTCGGCTCGCTGCGGCGCGAGAAGGACGACGTCGCCGAGGTCCGCGAGGGCTTCGAGTGCGGCCTGGTCCTCAAGGGGTTCAACGACATCAAGGAGGGCGACATCGTCGAGGCCTTCGAGATGAAGGAGATCCCCCGGGCGTGAGGTTGGGTGGCGGTTTCACTGGGTCCCCAGTGAAACCGCCACTTCCCCACCGTTGCGACGCACGGGAAGTGGCAGTTTCGGACGGGGAGTTCGCGGCTGCAGGGAGAGTCAGAGGAATCGCAGATGAGCAGTCCACGTGTCCGCAAGATCGCCGACCGGATCAAGGTGATCGTGGCGGAGATGCTCGAGCGACGGGTCAAGGACCCGCGGCTGGGGTTCATCACCGTCACCGACGTGCGTGTCTCCGGGGACACCCAGCAGGCGACGGTGTTCTACACCGTTCTCGGTGCCGAGAAGGACCTCGAGGGGACGGCGGTGGCGCTGTCCTCCGCGAAGGGCCTGATCCGCGCCGAGGTGGGCAAGCAGCTGGGGATGCGGCACGTGCCGACGCTGGAGTTCGTCCACGACGCGCTCCCGGAGGCTGCGCGCCACATCGACGACCTGCTCGAGCGGGTCCGGGAGTCCGATGCCGCCGTGGCGTCGTCGGCCAGCGGTGCGGCGTACGCCGGAGAGCCCGACCCCTACAAGTCGCCGCGGGCGCAGGATCTCGAGGTCGACGACGAGTGAGCCTCGGTGAGTGAACCAGCCGCGAGCGGCCTGGTCGTGGTCGACAAGCCCGGCGGCCTGACCTCCCACGACGTGGTCGCGCGGGTACGGCGGTTCGCGGGCACCCGCAAGGTCGGGCACGCCGGCACACTCGACCCGATGGCGACCGGCGTGCTGGTGCTCGGCCTGAACCGGGCGACCCGGCTGCTGGGTCACCTCGTCCTCACCGAGAAGGCGTACGCCGCCACGATCCGCCTCGGCGTGACCACGACGACCGACGACGCCGAGGGTGAGGTGCTCACCACCACCGGGGCCGGGGGCCTCGAGAAGCAGACCGTGCTGGAGGCGATCGCCGGCTTCGTCGGGGAGATCGAGCAGGTGCCCTCCGCCGTCTCGGCGGTCAAGGTGGACGGCAAGCGCGCCTACGCCCGCGTCCGTGCAGGTGAGCAGGTCCGGCTCGATCCCCGCCGGGTGCGGATCGAGGCTCTCGACGTGCTCGACCTGCGCCGCGGGGAAGACGTCGTGGACCTCGACGTCTCGGTGCGCTGCTCCAGCGGCACCTACATCCGGGCGATCGCGCGCGACCTGGGGGAGCGGCTCGGGGTCGGCGGTCACCTGACGGCGCTGCGGCGGACCGCGGTCGGCCCCTACACGCTCCGGGACGCCCGCACGCTCGAGGAGCTGGCCGAGGACTGCTCCGTGCTCGCGATCGGTGCGGCCGCCCGGCGAGCCTTCCCGTCCCTGGACCTGGACGAGGCGCACGCTGCCGACGTCGGCTTCGGTCGCCGGCTCGACCTCGACCTCGGGCACGAGGGTCCGGTCGCGCTGTACGCACCCGACGGCCGGTTCCTGGCGCTCTACGAGCAGCCCGGCGGTCCTGCCGAGTCACCGGCGCGGGCGGTCGCGGTCTTCGGGTGAGCGGACCCGGCCCGGTGAGGGGCGTGCGGCCCGCCAGTAGTCTTCTCGCCGTGCGTATCTGGCGTTCCCTGGACGACGTGCCCACCGACCTCGGGCGCACGGTGGTCGTCATCGGCAACTTCGACGGCGTCCACCTCGGGCACCGGCACGTGATCCACCGGGCCAGAGAGCTGGCCGACATCGACGGCCTGCGCGTCGTCGCCGTCACCTTCGCCCCGCACCCGATGGCCGTGCTGCGCCCGGAGCACGCGCCGCTGGCCCTCACCGACCTCGACCGTCGCAGCCTCCTGCTCGCGCAGGCCGGCGTCGACGACGTGTTCGCCATCCCGTTCTCGCGCGAGATCGCGGCCTGGACCCCGACCGAGTTCATCGACCGCGTGCTGGTCGCGGGACTGCACGCCGCGCGGGTGGTGGTCGGGGCGAACTTCCGCTTCGGTGTCCGGGCCTCGGGCGACGTCGCCACCCTGGTCGACGCCGGGCGCGAGCGTGACTTCGTCGCCGAGGGGGTCGCCCTCGACGGCGGTCCCCAGGTGTGGTCCTCGACCTACGTGCGCACCTGCCTGGCCGCCGGTGACGTCGAGGGCGCGGCGGAGGCGCTGGGGCGCCCCTACTCCGTCGTGGGCCACGTGCAGCGCGGGGAGCGGCGTGGCCGGGACCTGGGCTACCCGACGGCGAACGTGCCCACGGGCGGCCTGGCCACCCCCGCGGACGGGGTGTACGCCGGGTGGCTGACCCTCCTGGACCAGCCCGGCAGCGCACCGTTGCCGGCGGCGATCAGCGTGGGGACCAACCCCACCTTCGACGGGGAGCGGGAGCGCCGCGTGGAGGCCTACGTTCTCGACCGCACCGACCTGGAGCTCTACGAGGAGCCCGTGGAGGTCTCCTTCGTCGCGCGGATCCGGGGCATGGTCGCGTTCGCGGACGTCGATGCGCTGGTGGACACGATGGCCCAGGACGTCCTCCGCACCCGCGAGCTGCTCGGGACGGGGGAGGGGCCCGACCTGCCGGGTCGGAGGGGCTAGTCGCCCAGCTCCCGCTTGAGCACCTTCCCGGTGTCGTTGCGTGGCAGGTCCTCGAGCAGGACCACCCGGCGTGGGACCTTGTAGCCGGCGAGCTGCGCTCGCACGTGCTGCTGGAGGTCCTCGGTCGTGGCCGCGGCGCCCGGGCGCAGCACGACGTAGGCCTCGAGCCGCTGGCCGAACTGCTGGTCCTCGACCCCGACGACCGCGGCCTCGACCACGTCGTCGTGCTCGTTGAGCGCCTGCTCCACCTCGAGCGGATAGACGTTCTCGCCACCGGAGACGATCATCTCGTCGTCGCGCCCGACCACGTAGAGCCGCCCGGCCCGGTCGCAGCGGCCCAGGTCGCCGGAGACCATGTAGTCGCCGTCGAAGGCCTTGGTCTCACCGGAGGTGTAGCCCTCGAAGGCCGACTCGCTGCGCACCGTGATCCGACCGACCTCACCCCGCGGCACCTCGCAGCCCTCGTCGTCGACGATGCGCAGCTCGGTGCCCAGCACCGGTCGGCCGGCGGTGTCCGGCGCGACCCTCAGGTCGGCCGGCGTCGCGGTGCTGATCAGCCCGGCCTCGGTGGCGTTGTAGGAGTTGTGCACCACCTCGCCGAACCGGTCCATGAACGCGGTCACCGCGTCGGGCCGCATCCGGGAGCCACTGGCGGTCACGAACCGCAGCGAGTCCAGGTGGTGCCGGTCCAGGGTCTCGGAGGGCAGGTCCATGATCCGCTCCAGCATCACCGGCACGACGGCCAGCCCGGTGGACCGGCTGCGTTCGACCAGCTCCAGGGTCGCCTCGGGGTCGAAGCGTCGGCGCATCACGACCGTGCAGCACATCGTCGCGGAGATCGCGAGCTGGCCGAACCCCCACGCGTGGAACATCGGTGCGGCCACCACCGTGGTCTCCCCGGCCCGCCACGGGATCCGCTCCACCATCGCCGCCAGGGATCCTGCGGCGCCGCCGGAGCGTCGGGCACCCTTGGGTGTGCCGGTGGTTCCGGAGGTGAGCAGGACCGTGCGGCCCGGACGCGGTGGCCGCGGGGGTCGCTGTCCCAGCCGCTCCGCGACGAGCTCGTCGAGGGTGTGCACGCCCGGCTGGCGGTGCGCGGGGTCCTCGACCCAGGCGAGCACCTCGGTCAGGCCGGGCAGCTGCTGGCGGGCCTGGGCGAGCAGGGGTGCGAACTCCTCGTCGTAGACCACGACGTCCGCCTGCTCCCGCTCCAGCACGTCGCGCAGCTGGGGCCCGGAGAAGCCGGTGTTGAGCAGCAGGGCGTCCGCGCCGATCCGCGTCGCCGCGGCCAGCGACTCCACCAGGCCGCGGTGGTTGCGGCACAGGATGCCGAGGGTTCCTCCAGGGCCGTCGAGGAGCTCGCTCAGCGCGGTGCCGGCTGCGTCCACCCGCTGGTCGAGCTCGGCCCAGGTCAGGGACCCGCGCTCGTCGACCAGCGCCGTGGCACGGGGCGCGCGCACCGCGGAGAGGCCGATGCCGCTCATGGCGTTGGCGCCGTGGCGACGAAGCGTCGCCGCCTGGCGCAGATACTTGTCGGGTCGCATCGGGGCCACCAGCCCGCTGCTCACCAGCACCCGCACGGTGGTGAGCAGCCGCTGCAGGGCCTGCAGCACCCCGGTGAGCCCCCTCATCGCGGCGCGCTCATCCCAGCACCGGGAAGCGCCGCCGGCGCTTGAGGTCGTCCAGTGCCGTCTGCATCCGCTCACGCACCAGCGCATCGACCGCGGTGACGTCGGGGTCCGCGCCGAACTCCGCCTCCACGTCGATCGGCTCCAGCACGCGGGTGCGGATCTTGGTCGGGAGCGGCAGGTTCGGCGGGAACGCGAGCGTCAGGCCGAAGGGGAACCCGAAGGTCACCGGCACGTACTTCGTGCGCAGCCGCTGCTCGAGCCCGAGCAGCTTGGCGATCAGCTCGCCCCGGAAGAGGTGGAGCTGGTCCTCGTGGCCGCCGCTGCTGACCACCGGGACGATCGGTACGCCGGCGCGCAGGGCGGTGCGGACGTAGCCCGTGCGCCCGGCGAAGTCGATGACGTGGGCGCGCGAGGAGGGTCGGAAGACGTCGTAGTCACCCCCCGGGAAGACGATGGTGACCCCACCGGAGGCCAGCGCGGCGTGGGCGTTCTCGCGCGTGGCCGGCAAGAAGCCCGCCCGGCGCATCACCGGGCCGCTCGAGCCGAGGAAGAGCAGGTCGTGGGCCAGGACGTAGAGCGGGCGGTCCGGGCCGAAGGTGTCGTGGAAGGCGACGGCGATGAGTGGCACGTCCATGGCGATGAGTCCGCCGGAGTGGTTCGAGACCAGCAGGGCGCCGCCGTCGGGGACCCGCTCCATGCCGGTGACCTCGGAGCGGAACCAGGTGCGCACCGCGAGCCGGAGCAGGGGGATCAGGCCGGAGACCCAGCGGCCGTCCCGGTAGGCGAGCCGCTGGCGGTCCTCGTCCTCGGGCAGATCGATCTCGGGCATCCGCCAATACTAGAACGTGTTCTCGTTTTGTGGAACGAGAACTGCGCCACATCCCGGTCCCGCTTGCTGTCCTGGCTCCTCACCGCCCAGACTTCGCGGCGTGGACCGCATGGAGGGCGTGGACGCCGGCTATCTCTACCTGGAGACGCCGAGCATGCACATGCACACGCTCAAGGTCGCCCTGATGGAGCCGGCCGAGCCCTTCGAGCTCTCCCGGCTCCAGGAGGAGATGGTCGCGCGACTGGCCGAGCTGCCCCCGCTGCGGCGGCGCGCGGTGCCGGCACCCTTCCACCTCAACCACCCCCTGTGGGTCACCGACCGGACCGTCGACCCCTCCCGTCACGTCTTCGCCCACGAGGTCCCCGCCCCCGGCGGCATGCGGGGGCTCGAGGAGCTGATCGGCGAGGTCGCCGGCACGCCGCTGGACCGCACCCGGCCGTTGTGGGAGATGCACGTGTGCCGCCCCTTCGGGGACGGTCGGATCGCGGTGATCACCAAGATGCACCACGCCCTGGCCGACGGCGTGGCCGCCAACGCCCTGCTCGCCAACATCGTGGACGGGGCGGGCGGCGACCCGCGGCCGGCCCGGGCCCGGCCCGACCGAGCGGTGCAGCTGGAGCCCACACCGACCTGGTTCGCGCAGCTGCGGCTGGCGCTCGTCGACGCCGTGCTGCAGATCGGCAGCCTGCCGGGACTGGTCTCGCGCACCCTGCGGGCGCTCGCCGCGGTGGTCCGGCACCAGCGCGCCTCCAGCGTCACCGTGCCGCGCCCGGTGCTCGACGTCCCCGACACCCCGTTCAACGGGCCGTTGAGCGCACGGCGCAACTTCGCCACCGCCGTGCTGCCGATCGACCGGATCAAGGAGGTCCAGCGGGCCCACGGGGTGAGCATGAACGACGTCGTCCTCGCCGTCGTCGGGGGAGCGCTGCGGCGCTGGCTGGCCGCGGAGGGCCGGCTCCCGGCCCGTTCACTGGTGGCGGGGGTGCCGGTCGCCACGGACGTCCCCGGAGCGGGACCTCGGTTGGGCGGGAACCGCGTGTCCAACATCTTCACCACCCTGGCCACGGACCTGGAGGACCCGCACGAGCGGCTGCTGGCGATCTCCCGGGTGACCGGGGAGTCCAAGGCCGTTCACCAGACCCTCGGCGCGAGCATGCTGGTGGACTGGGTCCAGTTCGCGCCGCCGGCACCGCTCACCGCGGTGATGCGGCTGTACTCGCGCTCGCGCGCCGCCGCGCACCACCCGGCACCGTTCAACGTGGTGGTCTCCAACGTGCGGGGTCCCGCCGACCCGGTCTCGATCTCCGGCGCCCGCCTGCACGACCTGTTCAGCGTGGGGCCGATCCTGGAGGGGATCGGGCTGAACGTGACCGCCTGGTCCTATGTCGACCGGATGAACTTCTCCTTCCTCGGCTGTCCCGACCTGGTCGAGGACCTGGCGCCCCTGGTCGCCGAGCTGCCCGGTGCGCTCGAGGAGCTGCGCCCGTCCTCGCGGGACGCCTCGGCGTGAGGCCCGGCCTCCGCTGCTAGGCCGGCGCGGGCGCGACGGTGACCGGCACCCCGTTGAGGGCCGCATTGCCGGAGACGTCGAGACGCTCGGGGTCGGTGAGGTCGTTGATCGAGACCCCTGGCACCTCGCGGGCGTTGGTCATCTGTACGCCGGTCCGCTGGTGGCCGTAGCCGTGGGGGAGCGAGACCACCCCGGGCATCATGTCCTCGGTCGCGCGCACCTCGGTCCGCACCTCTCCCACGCGGGAGGTGACCCGCACGAGCGCACCGTCGTCCAGCCCCCGCGCGGCGAGGTCGTCGGGGTGCATCAGCAGCTGGTGGCGCGGCTTCCCCCGCGTCAGCCGGGCGCTGTTGTGCATCCAGGAGTTGTTGTCGCGCTGGTGGCGGCGCCCGACGAGGAGCAGCTCGTCGGGATCCGGCACGTCGGCGAGGCTCGCGCGCAGGCGCGGCAGGTCGGCCAGCACCAGGTCGGGGGCCAGGTGGATCGTCCGGTCCTTGGTCTGCAGCCGGGCCGGCATCGTGGGGCGCAGCGGACCGAGGTCGACCCCCTCGGGGTGAGAGCGCAGCGCCCGCATCGTCGTACGCCGGCCGGAGAGCAGCAGCCCGGCGAGGATGCGGGTGGGGCTCACGCGCAGGCGTGCCCGCTGGGCCAGTGCCCTGCGCAGCGGCGTGCGGTGCCGCAGCCGGGCCGCGGTCCGCAGCGCGATCTCCGCGAAGATCTCCCAGTCCTCCATCGCCCCGCCCGGCTTGTCGAAGACCGCCGGGGTGAAGCGAGCGGTGTTGTGGACCGCCAGGGTGTGGAAGACGAGGTCGTACTGGTCCCGCTCCAGGACAGTGGTGGGTGGCAGCACCACGTCGGCGTGACGCGTGGTCTCGTTGAGGTAGATGTCGACCGCGGCCATGAAGTCGAGGCCCTCGAGGGCCGCACCGAGCCGGCTGCCGTCGGGCGTGGAGAGCACCGGGTTGCCGGCCACCGTCAACACGGCGCGGATCTGGCCCTCCCCGGGGGTCTCGATCTCCTCGCGCATCGTGCTGACCGGCAGCTCGCCACCGAACTCCGGGACACCGCGCACCCGGCTGCGCCACACGTCGTGGTGGCCGCGTCCCACCAGGGTCCGCCCGACGATGTCGACGGCGGGCTCGGGGAACAGCACGCCGCCCTCGCGGTCGAAGTTGCCGGTCAGGATGTTCAGGCACTGGATCGCCCACTGGCAGATCGAGCCGAAGCCCTGGATCGAGACTCCCACCCTTCCGTAGGCGGCCGCACCGTCGGCCGCGGCGAGCTCGCGGGCGGTGCGCCGCACCACCTCGGCCGACACGCCCGAGTGCTGCGCGGCCAGCTCGGGGGTGAAGTCGGCCACCGCGAGGCGCACCGACTCGATGCCGCGGACGTAGGGCGGGGGAGTGGTGAGTCCCTCCTCCAGGAGCACGTGCACCATCGCCAGCAGCACCAGGGCGTCGGTGCCGGGACGCACGAAGTGGTGCTCGTCGGCCACCTTGGCCGTCTCCGTGCGCCGCGGGTCGAAGACCACCATCCGGCCGCCGCGCCTCTTCAGCGCGCGCACCCGGCCCGGGAAGTCCGGGACCGTCATCAGCGAGCCGTTGGAGGCCATCGGGTTGGCGCCGAACACCAGGAAGTACGACGTCCGGTCGATGTCCGCGACCGGGATCATCAGCTGGTGGCCGAACAGCTGCCACGCCACGAACTGGTGCGGGAGCTGGTCCACGGAGCTGGCGCTGAACTTGTTGCGGGTGCGCAGGGACCTGGTCATCGCGACCCCGTGCGTCTGCGCCCCCAGCGAGTGGGCGTTGGGGTTGCCGAGATAGATCCCCAGCGCGTCGCGGCCGTGCTCGTTGAGCGCCCCGGCGAGGCCGGCGGCGGTGCGGTCGAGTGCCTCGTCCCACGAGATCTCGACCCACTCCTCGCTCCCGTCCGTCGAGCGCACCCGTCGCACCGGGCGCCGCAGCCGGTCCGGGTCGGTGTAGACGTCGGCCAGGGCTACGCCCTTGGGGCAGATGTGCCCGCGCGAGAGCGGGTCGTCGGGGTTGCCGCGCACCGAGACGACCTGCGGCCCCTCGAGACGATCCTCGATGGTCAGCTCCAGGCCGCAGATGGCCTCGCACAGGTTGCATGCCGCCAGTGCGCGGCGCGTCGGGCCCGCTTCTCGGGTGTCCACGCCGTGATCCTCGCACGGCGGGCCGCGACCCGCGCCGGGAGAGCAGATGCGGGGACGGTGGTGGCGACGGGGCTAGCCTGACGTCCGCGTTCGCCTCCCGGCCGGGAGGAAGGACGACCACGAGGGAGGCACAGCTGATGGGTTTCGGACTCGGCATCGCACTGCTGGTCATCGGTCTGATCTTCGCGCTGGCGGTCCACGCCCAGGTCTCGGGCGTCGACCTCGACATGCTGGGTTGGATCCTGGTCCTCGGCGGGGTGGTGGTGATCGCCCTCACCGCCGTGCAGGTCAACAGCCGGCGGCGAGCGACCGCGGTGCGCACCACGACGCACTCCGACGGCACCCAGACCCAGACCGAGCGGCGCACCGAGGCAGACCCGCCACCGGAGGTGTGAGCCCGGCCCGCGGGCCCGCCGGTCGATTCGTGTCCCTGAGGTGTGCGCTGATAGCCTTGGGCAGTTGCCCGATCGGGTGACGTCCGCCGTGCAATCGGCCGCGGATCCAGAGTGCCCGGGTGAACAGGCCCCGGCGCGCCGCGCAACGAGACGAGAAAGGCAGCTCACGTGTCGATCGGTACTGACGCTGAGACCAAGAAGAAGATCATCGCCGAGTACGCCACCACCGAGGGCGACACCGGCTCCCCCGAGGTACAGGTCGCGTTGCTGAGCCACCGCATCTCCCACCTCACCGAGCACCTGAAGGAGCACAAGCACGACCACCACAGCCGTCGTGGTCTGCTGCTGCTCGTCGGCCAGCGCCGTCGTCTCCTGAACTACCTGGAGAAGACCGAGATCGAGCGCTACCGCTCGATCGTGTCCCGTCTCGGCCTGCGCCGCTGACCCGAGGAACGCACTCACCGATCGGTGGGTGCGTTTCTGCTAGAAACGACAACTGAACAACCACATCCAGTAACCAGGAGCGATCCGCGAGCCCTCCGGCCCGGTCCTCGGTAGTGGTCTTCGGAGCAACGGTTCCGCGGACCTCGATCGAAGACCGGCCACTCTCACGCGGATCGCGGTTCGCTCCGTGAACCAGAGAGATCAAGCTCTTGTCAGACAACGAGATCATCGCCGTCGAGACCGTCCTCGACAACGGAAAGTTCGGCCAGCGCAAGGTCAAGTTCGAGACGGGCCTGCTGGCCCGCCAGGCGGCCGGTTCGGTCACCGCCTACCTCGACGACGAGACCATGCTGCTCTCGGCCACCACCGCGGGCAAGCAGCCCAAGGACCACTTCGACTTCTTCCCGCTCACCATCGACGTCGAGGAGCGGATGTACGCCGCGGGCCAGATCCCCGGCTCGTTCTTCCGCAGCGAGGGCCGGCCCGGCGAGGACGCCATCCTCACCTGCCGCCTCATCGACCGTCCGCTGCGCCCGACCTTCAAGAAGGGTCTGCGCAACGAGGTGCAGGTCGTCATCACCGTGATGGCGCTCGACCCCGACCACCCCTACGACGTGCTCGCGATCAACGCGGCCTCGCTGTCCACGCAGCTCTCCGGCCTGCCGTTCTCCGGTCCGGTCGGCGGCACGCGGGTGGCGCTCATCGACGGTCAGTGGGTCGCCTTCCCCACCCACAGCCAGCTCGAGGACGCGGTCTTCGACATGGTGGTGGCGGGTCGGGTCACCGAGTCCGGTGACGTCGCGATCATGATGGTCGAGGCCGAGGCGACCGAGACCGCCTGGAACCTCGTGCAGTCCGGTGCCCAGGCGCCGACCGAGGAGGTCGTCGCGAGCGGCCTGGACGCCGCCAAGCCGTTCATCAAGCAGCTGTGCGAGGCGCAGGCCGAGCTGGCCAAGCAGTCCGCACAATCTGGACTGTCAGGGGCGGTCCAGGAGTTCCCGATCTTCCTCGACTTCGAGGACGACGTCTTCGCCGCCGTCGAGGCCGCGGCCAAGGACGAGACCGCCCAGGCGCTGACCATCGGCGGCAAGCACGAGCGCGAGGAGCGCCTCGACGACATCAAGGCGAACCTGCTGGAGAAGATCGCGGTCGACTTCGAGGGGCGCGAGAAGGAGGTCGGCGCCGCGTTCCGCGCGCTGAACAAGCAGCTGGTGCGAGAGCGTGTGCTGCGCGACAAGATCCGCATCGACGGCCGTGGTCTGACCGACATCCGCACCCTGTCCGCCGAGGTCGGCGTGATCCCGCGGGTGCACGGCTCGGCGCTGTTCGAGCGTGGCGAGACCCAGATCCTGGGCGTCAGCACGCTGAACATGCTCACCCTCGAGCAGAAGCTGGACACGCTGTCCCCGGAGAAGACGCGGCGCTACATGCACAAGTACGTCTTCCCGCCCTTCTCCACCGGCGAGACCGGCCGCGTCGGGTCCCCCAAGCGCCGCGAGGTCGGCCACGGTGCCCTGGCGCGGCGTGCGCTGCTGCCGGTGCTCCCCACGCGGGAGGAGTTCCCCTACGCGATCCGCCAGCTCTCCGAGGCCATGGGCTCCAACGGCTCCACCTCGATGGGCTCGGTGTGCGCCTCGACGCTCTCGCTGCTGCAGGCCGGTGTCCCGCTGCGGGCCTCCGTGGCCGGCATCGCGATGGGCCTGATCTCCGGCGAGGTCGACGGCAAGCAGGAGTACGTCGCGCTGACCGACATCCTCGGCGCCGAGGATGCCTTCGGCGACATGGACTTCAAGGTCGCCGGCACCCGCGAGTTCGTGACCGCGCTGCAGCTCGACACCAAGCTCGACGGCATCCCCGCCGAGGTGCTCGCCGCGGCGCTCACCCAGGCCCGCGACGCCCGGCTGGCCATCCTCGACGTGATGGCCGAGGCCATCAGCGAGCCCGAGGAGATGTCGATCCACGCGCCGCGCATCATCAGCGTGCGGGTCCCGGTCGACAAGATCGGCGAGGTGATCGGCCCCAAGGGCAAGGTGATCAACCAGATCCAGGACGACACCGGTGCCACCTTGTCGATCGAGGACGACGGCACGGTCTACATCGGCGCCACGAACGGTGAGGCCGCTGAGGCGGCGCGGGCTGCGGTGAACGCGATCGCCAACCCGACGATGCCCGAGGTGGGCGAGCGCTACCTCGGCACCGTGGTGAAGACCACCAACTTCGGCGCCTTCGTCTCGCTGCTCCCCGGCAAGGACGGCCTGCTGCACATCAGCAAGCTGCGCGCCCTCGCGGGCGGCAAGCGGGTCGACAACGTCGAGGACGTCGTCTCGGTGGGCCAGAAGCTCCAGGTCCAGATCGGCGAGATCGACGACCGCGGCAAGCTCTCGCTGGTGCCGGTCGTCGACGAGGACGAGCAGTCCTCCGACGACGACTCCGAGTGACCTGCGTTTGAGCACGCTCCCGGACGGGGTGCGCCGCACCGTCCTCCGGGGCGGTCTGCGGGTCGTCACCGAGTACATGCCCGGTGTCCGTTCCGCAGCGGTCGGGGTGTTCGTGCAGGTCGGCTCCCGGGACGAGGCGGCGCAGCTCAACGGCGCGTCGCACTTCTTGGAGCACCTGCTGTTCAAGGGCACCCCGACCCGCTCGGCGATGGATCTCTCCGCCGCCCTCGATGAGGTCGGCGGGGAGTTCAACGCCTACACCGCGCGCGAGTACACCTGCTACCACGCGCGGGTCCTCGACGAGGACCTGCCGATGGCCGTGGACGTGCTCGGCGACATGGTCACCTCCTCGGTGATCAGCGCCGAGGACGTCGAGGCCGAGCGTGAGGTGATCCTCGACGAGATCGCGATGCACGACGACGACCCCGACGACGTGGTGCACAACCTGTTCGCCGCGACGGCGTGGGCGGGCACCTCGCTGGCCCGGCCGATCGCCGGGTCGGCGGAGTCCATCAAGGCGCTCACCCGCGCCCAGATCCGGGGCTACTACCGGCGTCGCTACCGGCCCGAGGTGATGACGCTCGCGGTCGCTGGAAACCTCGACCACGCCGACGTCGTACGCCGTGCCCGGCGCGCGTTCTCCCGCAACGGCTTCCTCGAGGCAGGCGCCGGGCCGGCCGGGCCCCGCGTGGCCGCCCGACCCAGACCGATGCGCCCCGGCGAGGTGTCCACGACCCGTCCCTTCGAACAGGTCAACGTGGTGCTCGGGATGCAGGGGCTGACTCGCTCCGACCCGCGTCGCTATGCCCTCAGCGTGCTCAACGCAGCCCTGGGAGGCAGCTCGAGCTCCCGGCTGTTCCAGGAGGTCCGCGAGCGCCGCGGGCTCGCCTACTCGGTCTACTCCTTCGGGCTGGGCTACTCCGACGCCGGCATGGTCGGCGTCGCGGCCGGCTCGCTGCCCAGCAAGGCGGCCGACCTGCTCCGGGTGGTGCGTGCCGAGCTGGCCCGCGTGGCCGAGTCCGGACTGACCGAGGAGGAGGTCGAGCGCGGCAAGGGCCAGGCTCGCGGGGGTCTCGTGCTCAGCCTCGAGGACAGCGGCTCGCGGATGAGCCGTCTGGGCGAGGCCGAGCTCTTCCAGCCTCGGCTGCGCTCGATGGACGAGGTGCTCGAGCAGCTCGACGCGGTCACCCCCGACCAGGTGCACGGGCTGGCGCGGGAGCTGTTCACCCGGCCGCAGACCCTGGCGACCGTGGGTCCTGCACGGTGAGCGCACACGCCGGCGCCGGCGCCGGTAGCCTGACGCGGTGACTCTCAAGGTGGGCGTGCTGGGCGCGTTGGGCAAGGTCGGCGCAGCGGTGTGTGACGCGGTCGAGGAGGCCACGGCGACCGAGGGCGACCTCGAGCTGGTGGCGAGCATCGATGCCGAGGACGACCTGCAGGAGCTCCTCGACTCCGGTGTCGAGGCGGTGGTCGACTTCACCCATCCCGACGTGGTGATGGACAACCTCGAGTTCTGCGTGGGTCACGGCATCCATGCCGTCGTCGGCACCACCGGGTTCGACGCCGAGCGGCTGGAGACGCTGCGCGGTTGGCTGGCGGACGCCACGGGCACCGGTGTCCTGGTCGCGCCCAACTTCTCCATCGGCGCGGTGCTGATGATGCGCTTCGCTGCCGAGGCGGCCCGGTTCTACGAGTCCGTCGAGATCGTCGAGATGCACCACCCGGACAAGGCCGACGCCCCCTCGGGGACCTCGCGGCGTACGGCGGAGCTGGTCGCGGACGCCCGCAGGGAGGCCGGGCTCGGCCCCGTGCCGGATGCGACCTCCGGCGGGCTGGAGGGGGCCCGGGGGGCGCAGGTGGAGGGGATCCACGTGCACGGTCTGCGGGTGCGCGGACTCCTCGCCCACCAGGAGGTGGTGCTCGGTGGCGTGGGGGAGACGCTCACGATCCGCCACGACTCCTTGGACCGGGTCTCGTTCACTCCCGGAGTGCTGCTCGGACTGCGCGAGATCACTCGGCGTCCCGGGTTGACCGTCGGCCTCGAGGAGTTCCTCGACCTCTGAGCCGCCGCGGTCGAGCCGTCGCGCGTTCCTGCAGCACTGCATGTTCGTGCAAAGCATCGACGTGAAGGTGCCAACCGGCGCGAGAGCGGGCAGTCTAGTGGTCACGGGGGATCGAAGATCCCTCCGTGCCCATCGCCCGACGCGCCCCTGACGGAGGAACTCGATCCCCATGGTCGCCCCCCACGACGTCACGGTCACCGTTGCATGGAGCGCGGTATCCGTGTCCTGACCTCCCTCCCCCCACCGGAGGTCAGGAGTCCCCGAGGCGAGGAGCCCGTGCTGGGCACACGGGCTCCTCGCCCATCTCTGCACCCACTGCTTCGTCCGAGGCTTCTCGGGGGCCCCGGAGGAGATGACGGGCAGTCCGGGGCCCCGAGCGCCCGGCGGTGACGCCGGGTCGTTGCGGCCCCGGACTGTGCGTGGCGCCCACCGCGCCCCTGCGGTGGACCCTGCGGTGGACCCTGCGGGTGGTCCGGTGCGGCGACGGCGGCACCCAACCGGGGCGGCGGGTCAGAGCCGGACCAGGGCGGCCGTGAGAGCTGCGAGGAAGACCACCACGAGGAACGGCAGCCGGAGCAGCAGCGCGACGAAGGCCGCGACCAGGCCGGCGAGCCGCGCGTCGAGGGTGAGTGTCGGGCCGTCCTCACTCCCGCCGGCGAGCACCTGCACGGCGACGAGCGCCCCGAGGAGCACGATCGGCAGCAGGTCGGCGGTGCGGCGCAGGACGGGATGGGTTAGCAACCGCTCGGGCACCGACATCCCGGCCAGCTTCAGGGCGTAGCAGCCCACGGCGCAGACCAGTACCGCCGCCCAGATCATCGCTCCTCCTCGGTCACCGGCTCCTCGGCAGGACTGCGCAGGGCCATCCCGAGCGCGACCACGGCCGCCGCGAGCACCGGGACACCGGCAGGGGTCAAGGGGACCAGCGACAGGGCGACGGCGGCACCGAGGAGCGCCGCCAACCGGTTGCGCAGGGAGTCCAACCGCGGCCACAGCAGGCCCAGGAACGCCCCACCCACGGCCGCGTCCAGCCCGTAGGCGCGCGGGTCTCCGAGCGCGTCGCCGGCCAGGGCGCCGGCCAGCGTGGCCAGGTTCCACAGCACGAACACGGCGATGCCGGTGGACAAGAACCCCGCCCGGGCGTGCTCGCGCCGGGTCCGGGTGAGCGTCATCGCCGAGGACTCGTCGATGACCAGGTGCGCCGCGGCCGCGCGGCGGGCACCCCGCCAGGCCACCATGGGGGCCACCTTCAGCCCGTAGAGGGTGTTGCGCGTGCCCAGCAGCAGGCCGGACAGGGCGCCGAGGAGCGGACTGCCCCCGGCGCCGATGACGCCGACGAGGGCGAACTGGGAGGCCCCGGTGAACACGAGCAGGGAGAGTGCGCAGGACTGCCAGACGTCGAGCCCGCTGGCGACCGAGACCGCACCGAAGGAGATTCCGTAGGCACCGGTCGCGACCCCCACGGCGATGCCGTCACGCACGATCGAGCCGGTGGTCTCGGCCGGCGCCATCAGTCCGCGTCGACCAGCGCCGTGTGCAGGCGAACCTGCTTGACGGTCGTGGTGCCGTCACCGAGGAGGTCGAGGGTGCGGTGCGCTCCGTCGGGAGCCCAGCCGGCCTCGGTGAGGAAGGTGCGCAGCCCGTCGTCGGTGGCCGGCAGCCAGGTGACCGCACGAGTGAAGCGGTCCGAGACCAGGGTGTCGGCCCCGGCCTGCAGCAGGCGGGAGCCGTGCCCGGCGCCGCGCTTGTGCGGGTCGACGGTGAGGTCGGTCAGCTCACCGGTCGCGACCGGGTCGCAGTCGGGGTCGGCCGCCGGGCCGGTCACCACGAAACCGGTCACCAGGTTGCGCTCGAGGGCGACCAGGACCCGGTTGCGGGCATCGGGCGGGCGTCCCAGGGACGCCCGCCAGCCCTCGGCGATGTCGTCGGGGTCCAGTGCCTCGAGCACCTCGGCGGGCAGCAGCCCGGCGTAGGACGAGCGCCACGCGCGGACCTGGACCGCGGCGATGGCCGGGGCGTCCTCGCCCCAGGCGACCCGGGCGGAGACGTCGGCGGAGGGCATGCCCCCATCCAACCATCGGGGCCCGGGGCTCCGGCTCAGCGGGGCAGGTGCTCCGCGGGCGCCTCGGGCTGGAGCTCCTCGAGGTGCTCCAGCCTGGTCTCGGCGCCGCACAGCACGAGTGCGGCGAGCGTGCTCAGCGAGAACCCGGCCAGGGCCGTGGGCCACCAGCCGGCGCGCACCTGGTCGCCGAAGACGGCCACGCCGAGCACGGCGGGGACCATCGTCTCCATCAGCACCAGCGGGGCGGTGGCCGCGGTCACGGAGGTGCGTTGCAGCGCCCGGGTGTAGAGCCAGAAGCCGAGCACGCCGAACAGGCAGATCGTGAACGCCGGCACCAGGGTCTCACCGTTCCATCGGGGGTCGACCAGTGACCGGGTGGCCACCGGCGAGCCGCCGTACGCCGTCCCGGCGAGCAGGCCGAGCAGCACGCCCCCACGGCCGTCGCGCAGCCGCAGCACGGCCAACCCGAGCACCAGGAGCAGGAAGAACACGCCGTAGAGCCCCAGCGTGCGGCCGGTGTCGAAGTGGTGCGTGCCGACGCCACCGGCGGAGACCACGAGCACCACCAGGCCGAACGTCATCGCGACGATGGCGGCCCAGTGCCGCGGGGCGAGTGGCTCACCGACCACGCTCGCAGCGACGAGAGCGGTGACGACCAGGGAGCCCGCGATGCCCACCTGGGCGAGGTAGAGCGGCAACCGGGCGATCGCGACCAGGTGCAGCCCCCAACCGGCGAGGTAGACGACCCCCACCAGCACCATCAACCAGGAGACCAGCCCGTAGCGCCGCGCCGCGACGGCCTGGAGCACCGCGGCGCAGCCGAAGAGCACCGCGGCGAGGAGCGCCGCAGCGAGTCCGATGGCCATGTCGACACCTTCGCACGACCGGGGGCGCCACGAGACCGTTCGCTGCGGTCCCCGCCCCCGGGGGCCCGACGGTAGGTTGAGCGCATGCAGGCCTATCTCGACCTCGTCCGGCGGATCCTCGAGGAAGGCGTGGAGAAGTCCGACCGCACCGGCACCGGCACTCGCAGCGTCTTCGGTCACCAGATGCGCTTCGACCTCACAGCCGGGTTTCCGCTGGTCACCACCAAGAAGGTGCACACCCGCTCGGTCTTCGGCGAGCTGCTCTGGTTCATGCGGGGCGAGACCAACGTCGCCTGGCTCCAGGAGCGCGGCATCACCATCTGGGACGAGTGGGCAGACGAGAACGGCGACCTCGGGCCGGTCTACGGCTACCAGTGGCGCTCCTGGCCGACCCCGGATGGCCGCCACGTCGACCAGCTCGCCCAGGTGGTGGAGCAGATCCGGACCAACCCCGACTCCCGCCGCCACATCGTCTCGGCGTGGAACGTGGCCGACGTGCCGGACATGGCGCTGGCTCCGTGCCACACGATGTTCCAGTTCTACGTCGCCCCTCCCGGGCCGGAGCACGGCTCGCGCGGGCGCCTGAGCTGCCAGCTCTACCAGCGCTCGGCCGACGTGTTCCTCGGCGTCCCGTTCAACATCGCCTCCTACGCGCTGCTCACGCACATGGTCGCCCAGGTCACCGGTCTCGGCGTGGGCGACTTCGTGCACACCCTCGGGGACGCGCACCTCTACCGCAACCACCTCGAGCAGGCCGGGCTGCAGCTGACCCGAGAGCCTCGACCGCTGCCCACGCTGCGGCTGGACCCGTCGGTGAGCACCCTCGACGGGTTCGACCTCGAGCACATCGCCGTGGAGGGCTACGACCCGCATCCGGGCATCAAGGCGCCCATCGCCGTATGACCGCCTCGCGCAAGGTGGTGCTGGTCGCTGCCCGGGCACGCAACGGCGTCATCGGCCTCCACGGGGGGATCCCCTGGCGGATCCCGGCCGACTTCGCGCACTTCAAGCGCGTCACCGTGGGACACCCGCTCGTCCTGGGGCGTACGACGTTCGAGGGGATCGGGGCACCGCTGCCCGGCCGGCAGAGCATCGTGGTGACCCGGGACCCGGACTGGGCCTGGGAAGGGGTCCTGGTCGCCCGCTCGGTCCCGGAGGCGGTCGCGATCGGCGCCGGGCTCGACGAGGTCGTGATGGTGGGCGGGGGAGCGCACGTCTACCGCGACGCGATGCCGCTGGCCACCGACCAGATCCTCACCGAGGTCGACACCGAGCCGGCGGGGGACACCCACTACCCGGACTTCGAGGCGGCCGAGTGGCGCGAGACCCGGCGCGAGCAGCATCTCGACCACGACCCGGCCTACGAGATCCGCTGGCTGCAGCGGGCCGGGTGACCTCGCCGCCGGCGGCCCCGGCACTGCACCTACGGTGGGCCCATGGAACTGCGTGTGTTCACCGAGCCCCAGCAGGGTGCGACCTACGACCAGCTGCTGGGTGTCGCGCGAGCCGCCGAGGACCTGGGCTTCGGGGCGTTCTTCCGCTCCGACCACTACCTCGCCATGGGCTCCGACGGGCTGCCCGGTCCCACCGACGCGTGGACCACGCTGGCCGGGATCGCGCGGGAGACGCGCACGATCCGGCTGGGCACGCTGATGACCTCCGCGACCTTCCGGCACCCCGGCCCGCTGGCGATCCAGGTCGCCCAGGTCGACCAGATGAGCGGAGGTCGCGTCGAGCTCGGCCTCGGCGCCGGCTGGTACGAGGCCGAGCACGCCGCCTACGGCATCCCCTTCCCCGACACCCGCACCCGCTTCGACGTCCTCGAGGAGCAGCTCGCCGTCATCACCGGACTCTGGGAGACCCCCGAGGGCGAGCGCTTCACGCACGCCGGCGAGCACTACACCGTGACCGACTCCCCGGCCCTGCCCAAGCCGGTGCAGCGTCCGCGTCCGCCGGTCCTGGTCGGCGGCACCGGCAAGCGTCGCACCCCGGCGCTGGCCGCCCGGTACGCCGACGAGTTCAACCTGCCGTTCGTCTCCCGCGAGGTCACCAGCGAGCAGTTCGCTCGGGTACGCGCGGCGTGTGCGGACATCGGCCGTGACCCCGAGGAGCTGGTGTACTCCAACGCGCTCGTGCTGTGCTGCGGGGCCACCGAGGCCGACGTGCGCCGGCGCGCCGCGGCGATCGGCCGCGACGTCGACGAGCTGCGCGAGCACGGTCTCGCCGGCACCCCGGCAGAGGTGGTCGACCGGATCGGCCGGTTCGCCGAGCTCGGCTCCCAGCGCGTCTACCTCCAGACCCTCGACCTGGAGGACCTCGAGCACCTCGAGCTGGTGGCCGGCGAGGTGCTGCCGCAGGTGCGAACGCCCTAGCCCAGCGGGCGCCCCTCGGCGTCGGGGACCTTGCGCAGCAGGATCAAGATGAAGTCGATCAGCGTCCAGACGCCGCAGCCCCCGAGCGTGACCAGCTTCAGCACGCCCAGCCCGGTGTAGCCGAGGAAGAAACGGTCGACGCCGAAGCCGCCGAGGAAGGCCGAGAGCAGCACGGTGGTGAGCCACTCCCGGGGGGAGAACAGGCCGGGGAGCTGCTTGGCGGGGAACCAGCCGCCGCCGGCCTGGTCCCGCAGGCTGGCGTCTCCCTTGAGCTGGCCGGTGAGCGCCATCTGGCGCAGCTGCTCGAAGCCGTAGGGGCCGTACTCCTGGCCCAGGTGGGCCAGCATGAAGGCGCCGGTGACCTGGGGGACCGGTGCGTACTGCTGGCCGTACTCAGGCTGGCCGGGCTGGGGCTGGCCGTACTGGGGCTGGCCGTACTGGGGCTGGCCGGGGTCGGGCTGGCCGGGGTCGGGCTGCTGGCTCTCACTCATGGTCAGGAATATAGGCGCAACTCCCCGGGGAAAGGCTCCACCCCACGCCCTGGAGACCGGGCGGATAGCCTAGAGGGCATGAGTCTCCCTGCCGCTCCGTTCGGACGGGTGCTGACCGCGATGGTCACCCCGTTCACCACCGACGGGAGGGTGGACCTCGACGGTGTCGCCCGGGTGGCCGAGCACCTCGCCGCTCACGGCAACGACGGGATCGTGGTCAGCGGCACCACCGGGGAGGCCCCCACCACGACCGTGGCCGAGGACGGCGAGATCCTGCGGGCCGCGCTCGGCGCGGTCGGGGACCGGTGCACGGTGCTCGCCGGTGTCGGGACCAACCACACCGAGCACTCCGTGGAGCTCGCCCGCCAGGCCCGGGAGCTCGGCGCGGACGGCCTGCTCCTGGTCTCGCCCTACTACAACAAGCCGACCCAGGACGGGATCGCCGCCCACTTCGAGGCGGTGGCGGCTGCCGGTGACCTGCCGGTCATGCTCTACGACATCCCCGGCCGCACTGGTGTCACCATCGCGCCGCAGACCTTCGCGCGGGTGGCGGCCGACGAGAGGTTCGTGGCGGTCAAGGACGCCGTCGGTGACCTGTTCCGCGGCGTGCGGATCATGCAGGAGACCGGGCTGAGCTACTACAGCGGCGACGACGTGCTCAACCTCGGCTGGCTCACCCACGGGGCGGCCGGGGTCGTCTCGGTCGTGGGTCACGTCGCTGGGGAGCAGTACGCCGACATGGTGGCCCGGGTCGACGCCGGCGACCTCGACGGCGCCCTGAAGATCTACGCAGACCTGGTGCCGGTCGTGGACGCCGTCATGGGCCGCGCCCCGGGGGTGATGACGGCCAAGGCCGCGATGGAGCTGCTGGGCCTGCACGACAACCGCGTCGTCCGGCTACCGCTCGTGGAGGCCGACGACGGTCTGGTCCACACGGTCCGCACCGCCCTGACCGAGGCAGGACTCCTGCGATGAGCCACCCGCACCCCGAGCTGTCCGCGCCGCCGCCACTGCCCCCTGGAGGGTTGCGGGTGACCCCCTTGGGCGGGTTGGGCGAGGTCGGGCGCAACATGACCGTCTTCGAGCACGAGGGCCGGTTGCTGATCGTCGACTGCGGCGTGCTCTTCCCTGAGGAGAACCACCCCGGGGTCGACCTGATCCTGCCCGACTTCTCGGCCATCCGGGACCGGCTCGACGACGTCGAGGCACTGGTGCTCACCCACGGCCACGAGGACCACATCGGCGCGGTGCCGTACCTCCTGCGCGAGCGGCCCGACATCCCGATGGTCGGCTCCCAGCTGACCCTGGGCCTGGTCGGCTCCAAGCTGCGCGAGCACCGGTTGAAGAACACCGTGCAGGAGATCGTGGCCGAGGGCGACCGGATCAGCTTCGGGCCCTTCGACCTCGAGTTCGTGGCGGTCAACCACTCGATCCCGGACGCGCTGGCGGTGGCCATCCGCACCGGGGCGGGCCTGACGCTGCACACCGGCGACTTCAAGATGGACCAGCTTCCCCTGGACGGTCGGATCACCGACCTGCGTGCCTTCGCCCGGCTGGGGGAGGAGGGCGTCGACCTGTTCCTCACCGACTCCACCAACGCCGAGGTGCCCGGGTTCACCACCTCGGAGAAGGACATCGCACCGGTTCTCGACCGCGTCTTCCACACCAGCAGGCGGCGGATCATCGTGGCCTGCTTCGCCTCGCACGTGCACCGGGTCCAGCAGGTGATGGACGCCGCCGCCGAGCACGGCCGCAAGGTGGCCTACGTGGGCCGCTCGATGGTGCGCAACATGGGCATCGCCCGCGACCTGGGCTACCTCGACGTGCCACCCGGGCTGCTGGTCGAGGCCAAGGCGACCGCGGACATGCCGCCGGAGAAGGTGGTCCTGCTCTCCACCGGCTCCCAGGGCGAGCCGCTGTCCGCCCTGAGCCGGATCGCCCAGCGCAACCACCATTTCGTGCACGTCGAGGACGGCGACACCGTCGTGCTCGCCTCCTCGCTGATCCCGGGCAACGAGAATGCCGTCTACCGGGTGATCAACGGCCTGTCCCGGTGCGGGGCCGACGTCGTCCACAAGGGCAACGCGCTGGTGCACGTCAGCGGGCACGCGAGCGCCGGTGAGCTGCTCTACTGCTACAACATCGTCAGGCCGCGCAACGTGGTGCCGGTGCACGGCGAGATCCGGCACATGCTGGCCAACGCCGCGCTCGCCCGGGCGACCGGCGTGGATCCCGAGCGGATCGTGATCGCCGAGGACGGGCTCGTCGTGGATCTCCTCGACGGGACGGCCCGGGTCAGCGGCAAGGTCGACTGCGGCTACGTCTTCGTGGACGGCAGCTCGATCGGGGACATCACCGAGGACTCGCTCAAGGACCGCCGCATCCTGGGCGAGGAGGGGTTCATCTCCGTCATCGTCGTGGTGGACTCCCAGAGCGGGAAGGTGGTCAGCGGACCGGAGATCCACGCTCGCGGGTTCGCCGAGGACGACGCGACCTTCGAGGACATCGTCGACCCGATCATCGCGGCGCTGGACAAGGCCGTCTCCGAGGGCGTCGACGACTCCTACCAGCTCCAGCAGACCATCCGGCGCGTCGTGGGCCGGTGGGTCAGCGGGACCCATCGCCGTCGCCCGATGATCATCCCGGTCGTCCTCGAGGCATAGGCTGGCACGGTGGACGGCCTGGTCGGCGACGAGCGGACTCCTGGGGCCGATGTCCCCTGGCCAGGAAGTGGTCCAAACCACGGACAGAAGCGGGCAAATCTACCTAGAATCGGTGCCTGGGCCAGACGGCTGGTCCGAAACCACGAGCCTGGTTCCGGGGGGCCACCCAGATGCAGCTGACCGAGTCCCCCCGCGCTGAGGGGATCCGCCGCCTCTACGAGCTGATGCTGCGCGTCAACTCCTCGACCGACCTGTCCGAGGTCCTCGACGAGATCGCTCGCGGCGTGGTCGAGGTGCTGGGGTACGGCATCGCCGCGATCGCCCGTCTCGAGGGCGAGACCTTCGTGATGACGACCGTCGCCGGTCCCGAGGAGGTGCGTGAGCAGATCATCGGGCGCCGCACCCCGGTCGCCTCGATCTTCAACGAGTTCGCCCAGGCCGACGAGTGGGGGGTGCTGCGCTTCGTCCCCCACGACCGGATGCCCGACGCCCTGGAGGAGTCCGCGTGGGTGCCCGACTTCGAGCCGGGAGCCGCCCCCGACTCGTGGCACCCGCTGGACGCGCTCTACGCGCCGCTGTACTCCGCGACCGGCCAGCTGCTGGGCAACATGTCGGTGGACCTGCCGCCCGGCAACCGCGTCCCGAACCGCGAGGATCGCGAGCTGCTGGAGATGTTCGCCGTCCAGGCGGGCCTGGCGATGTACAACGCCCAGCAGCGCGAGCGCCTGGGGGACCAGGTGCGGATGGGCGAGATGCTGCGGGCGGTGAGCTCGGCGGGTCAGCTGGCCGAGCTGGACCTGTCCCTGCGCGAGGCCGCGCAGGCCATCGCCAAGGGCCTGCGGACCGAGCACCTGTGGATCCGCTGCTACCCCTCCGGCGACGTGGGGCGGGTCGAGCAGTCGGCGGCGTACCCGATCGACGGCCGTGAGCCCAGCCACGAGCTGGTGCTGGTCAAGAGCCTGCTGGCCAGCCGGGCCCAGGAGCTCGGCCGGCCGGTCGTGATCCACTACTCCGAGGTCGAGGAGACCGAGCCGGGTCTCACCCGAGAGCAGACCGCGTTGGTCCGCGAGCTGGCCGGTGACCACGGCAACGGCAGCTTGATGTTCGCACCGGTCGCCGTCGGGAGCGAGCTGCTGGGCTACGTGGTGCTGGCGCGGGACTCCGCCGTGACGCGCTGGACCGCCGAGGAGCAGGAGGCGGTCATGGAGGTCGGCCGCACGCTCGGCCGGGTCGTGCTCAACGCCCGGCTCTACGAGCGTGAGCGGCACCTCGTCGCCGAGCTCCAGGAGCTCGACCGCTACAAGGGCGAGCTGATCGCCACGATCTCCCACGAGCTCAAGACCCCGTTGACCTCGATCATCGGTCACATCGAGCTCCTCGAGGACCTCGACACCGGCATCGGCTCCGTGGAGGCGATCTCCCGCAACGCCGAGCGGCTCAACCGGTTGGTGCAGAACCTGCTGAACTACTCCCAGATCCAGGACAAGCGGGGGTCGGTGCGCCGGGCGGTCGACCTGCGCAAGCTGGGGGAGCAGAGCCTGGACCTGATGGCGATGCAGGCCGAGCAGGGCCAGGTGACCCTGACCATGCGGCTGCCCGACGAGCCGGTGATGGTCACCGCCGTCCCCGACGAGCTGGGCACGGTGATCGACAACCTGACCAGCAACGCGGTCAAGTACAGCCGCCCCGACGGGACCGTGCACCTCGAGGTGGGCACCGACGGGGCCCACGCCTACGTGCTGTGCGCCGACACGGGCCTGGGCATCTCCGCGGCGGACCAGGTGCACCTGTTCTCTGCCTTCCACCGCTCGAGCAACCCCGAGGCACTCTCGATCCCCGGGACCGGTCTGGGGCTGGCGATCTCGCGGCGCATCGCGCACATGCACGGCGGCGAGATCGTGGTCGCCTCCGAGCTCGGTGTCGGCAGCACCTTCCGGCTGCGGCTGCCGTTGCGCGGAAGCGACGCCGAGGGCCCCGACGGCGCGCCCGTCGACCACGCGGAAGGTGCGCCGGAGGCCGTGCCGGAGGTCACGGCCGGCTCCTCGGCCGAGGTGGCGGCTCCGGCGCCGTCGATCGACGAGGTGCCCGCCCGACCCGTCGACCGCGCGGGCTGACCCGCCGTACGCGCACGCCGGACCGGCGGCGAGCCGGTCACGGGCCGCTGACGGGCCGGTCACGGGCCGCCGGAGGACGTGGCCCGCGTGCGGCGTGTGACGCAAGGGACGGATGTGCTCTTCGGGGTAGATTCGCCAGCATGGCGACCCGTACGTCTTCCCCGCCGGCGTCGCGCAGCAAGGGCACCCCTGCCCGCACCACGGGCAAGGGGAGCTCGACCTCGCGATCCCGGAGCACGGCGAACAAGTCAGGGCGCAAGCCCGCCCAGCGCTCCGGCGCGTCCGCACGCAAGCGAGGTGGCGCCCGGCGCCCGGCCCCGAGGGCGGTGCGCAACGGGCCGGGGCCGATCGCCCGGGGGGGCACCGCGCTGGCGCGCCTGCTGGTGACCGCCTGGCTGGGCGTGGCACACGCCGTGGGCGGGGGGGTACGCCGCGTCGGGCACACCGCACGAGACCTCGACCCCGAGCACCGCCGCGACGGTGCCGGCCTGCTGCTCCTGGGGCTCGCCCTGGTCGTCGCCGCCGCCGTGTGGTGGCAGCTCCCGGGGCAGCTCGGCCAGGTCACCCGCACGGTCGTCGCCGGCTCCGTCGGGCTGCTCGCCTGGCTCGTCCCCCTGCTCCTGTGCTTCGTGGCCTGGCGAAACCTGCGCGACCCCGAGCGCAACGGCCCGGCGGGCCGGCAGGTGATCGGCTGGGGCGCGTTGCTGTTCGGGGTGCTCGGCATCGTGCACATCGCCAACGGGTCCCCGGCCCCTGAGCTGGGTGACACCGCACCGCTCCAGCAGGCCGGTGGCGCGATCGGGTTCGTGGTCTCCAAGCTGTTGATGGACCTGTTGCAGACCGCCTACGTGGTGGTCCCCCTGCTCCTGCTCCTCGCGCTGTTCGGGCTGCTCGTCGTCACCGCGACGCCGGTCTACCAGGTGCCGGCGCGCCTGCGAGAGCTCGGTGACCGGCTGATGGGGCGCCACCAGCTCGAGCCGGCGGCGGCGGGCACCGAGGACACCACCCCGACCACGCGGCGCCGTCCGCGTCCGGGCGCCGAGGACATCGACCCCGAGATGGGGGACCGGGCCTACGACAGCCCGGTGCTGGAGGACCGGGAGATCGGCAAGCGCGGCCGGCGCCGCAAGGCCGCCGGGACCGATCCGGACACCGAGCCCACCGGCCCGGTGGAAGGCGCCGGCCAGGGCGCGGGTGCCGGCAAGGAGTCGCTGGAACCGCCTCCGCACACGCCGCTGCCCGCCCGGGTGGAGCAGCTCTCGCTCTCCGGGGACATCACCTACTCGCTGCCCGAGAGCCAGGTGCTCAAGCCCGGGTCGGTGCACAAGGCCCGCTCCAAGGCCTCCGACGAGGTGGTCGAGCGGCTGACCCAGGTGCTCGAGGAGTTCGACATCGACGCCCAGGTCACCGGGTACACCCGTGGCCCGACGGTGACCCGCTACATCGTCGAGCTCGGGCCCGCGGTGAAGGTCGAGAAGATCACCGGCATCCAGAAGAACATCTCCTACGCGGTCGCCTCGGCCGACGTCCGGATCCTCAGCCCGATCCCCGGGAAGTCCGCGGTCGGCATCGAGATCCCCAACGTCGACAAGGAGGTCGTCTCGCTGGGCGACGTGCTGCGCTCGGCCAACGCCCGCAACGACCACCACCCGATGATCGTGGGCCTGGGCAAGGACGTCGAGGGTGGCTTCGTGGTGGCCAACATGGCCAAGATGCCGCACCTCCTGGTCGCCGGTGCGACCGGGTCCGGCAAGTCCAGCTTCATCAACTCGATGATCACCTCGCTGCTGATGCGAGCCACCCCGGACGAGGTGCGGATGATCATGGTCGACCCCAAGCGGGTCGAGCTGAACGCCTACGAGGGCATCCCGCACCTGATCACGCCGATCATCACCAACCCCAAGAAGGCCGCCGAGGCGCTGCAGTGGGTGGTGCGCGAGATGGACCTTCGCTACGACGATCTCGCCAACTTCGGGTTCCGGCACGTCGACGACTTCAACAAGGCCGTCCGGGCCGGCAAGGTGCAGGCACCGGCGGGCAGCGAGCGGGTGCTCGCGCCCTACCCCTACCTGTGCGTGGTCGTCGACGAGCTCGCGGACCTGATGATGGTCGCGCCACGCGACGTCGAGGACGCGATCGTGCGGATCACCCAGCTGGCCCGCGCCGCCGGCATCCACCTGATCCTGGCCACCCAGCGGCCCTCGGTGGACGTGGTCACCGGCCTGATCAAGGCCAACGTGCCCTCGCGCCTGGCCTTCGCCACCAGCTCGCTGGCCGACAGCCGCGTCATCTTGGACCAGCCGGGCGCGGAGAAGCTGGTCGGCCAGGGCGACGGGCTGTTCCTGCCGATGGGCGCCTCGAAGTCGGTGCGCGTGCAGGGGTCCTGGGTCACCGAGGCCGAGATCGCCCAGGTGGTCAAGCTGTGCAAGGACCAGCTCCAGCCGACCTATCGCGAGGACGTCACGGCCCCGGCGTCGGCCAAGCGCGAGCTCGATGACGACATCGGCGACGACATGGAGCTCGTGGTGCAGGCCATCGAGCTGGTGGTCTCGACCCAGTTCGGCTCCACCTCGATGCTCCAGCGCAAGCTGCGGGTCGGGTTCGCCAAGGCCGGCCGGCTGATGGACATCCTCGAGAGCCGGGGCGTGGTGGGTCCGAGCGAGGGCTCGAAGGCCCGTGACGTGATGATCAAGCCCGACGATCTCGATGACGTGATCGCGAACATCCAGGGAGACCAGTGATGGGTGTATCCGTGCGGCACAACTCCAAGCTCGCCGCGGTCGTGGCGCTGGTCGCTGCGGTCCTGACGGTGGCGTGGTTCGCCCGCGCGCTCCAGACCGGGGCCCTGGCGGACTGGTTCTGGTGCGTGGTGGTCGCCGTGGTCGGGGTGCTCCAGCTCCTCGTGGTGCGCGACAGCAGGGCCCCCCTGATGGTGGCCGACGAGCACGGCGTGCGCGTGCGCCGCGGGGTCACCTGGAGCGGACTGCGCTGGCAGGACATCGCGGACGTCGAGGTGACCTCGCCGTCCTCGTGGCTGCGCGACGGCCGCATCCTCGTCCGCCCCCGCACCGAGGAGACCGGTCCGGATCGGGACGAGCCGGAGCGGCGCGTGCAGCACGTCGTGCCGCCCGAGGGCTTCGTGGTCCCGCTGGCGGTGACCACGCGGGTGGACGTCGACGGCCTGACCGGCGACCTGGTCGCCGACCTGGACTCGCTGGCCAGCGGCCGCGTGCCGGTCCTGGTGCTCACCCGGGTCGAGCCGGAGTCGGCCACCCGGGCCGCGGACGCGGACACGACCGGGGAGACCGGGGAGGCGAGCACGACGTCTCGGCCCTCGCGCGCCGAGCGCGCCGCCCAGCGGGCCGCACAGCGGGCCACGGCGCGCGCCGAGAGGGCGCGGGCCGCACTCGCCGACCCGGCGCCTGAGGCCGCCGCGGCACCGCAGGAGCCGGAGGAGGAGCCGGAAGAGGAGCAGGAGCCGGAGGAGGAGCCGCAGGCGCCTCGGGCGCAGAGCACGGCTCGGGAGCACGCTGCCGAGGGTGCCACCGAGCAGCAGCCGGTGCCCCGCGAGGCCGAGCCGGACTTCGACCCGGTCGAGCCGGCCCGCGAGAGCCGTCCCGCGGCCCGGTCGGAGGTGGTGCGCGACTCGGTGCGGATGCTGCCCACCTCCCCGCCCATCCCGGCCCAGCGCAGCGGTGCGGGACCCGTCGTGGTGGCGACCCTGGACGACGTCGGGGCCGGGGGGTCGGGCAGTCGGGACGACCTCGGTGCGACCGGTGGGTCGCGGTCGGCGGAGAACGCCGTGATCGGACCCCTGGTGGCCGCGGCACGACACCGCGCCCGACTGAGCATCGACACGCTCAGCGAGCGCACCCGGATCAGGCCCCACGTCCTGGAGTGCATCGAGGTCGACGACTTCGCAGTCTGCGGAGGCGACTTCTATGCCCGTGGGCACCTGCGCACCCTGGCCCGGGTCTTCGGTCTGGACGCCCAGGAGCTGCTCGACCTCTACGACGACCATTACGCCAGCGCGGAGATCGAGGCACGACAGGTCTTCGAGGCCGAGCTGGCCACTGGCATCGGAGGCGGGGTGCGGGCCACCCACAGCGGCCCGCGGTGGAGCCTGCTCGCCGCGTGCGTGCTCGCCCTCGCGAGCGTGTGGGGGGTGGCCCGGGTGTTCAACGACACCCCGCAGGAGCTGGTCAGCCCGGCCCCCGGGGTGGTGGACTCGGCCGGGCTCGCCGGCAACGACCAGCCCGCGGACACGCCGAAGTCGACGCTGGCCGCCCTCGAGGTGGCCGCGGTCGGCGAGAGCCCCCAGGTGGTCGTGCGCGACAAGGCCGGCCGGATCCTGTGGGCCGGGAAGCTGGCCTCCGGCCAGCACCAGCAGGTGATCGGCTCGGCACCGTTCGACGTCACCGCCAGCAACGGCGGCGCGGTCAAGGTCAGGTTCCTCGGCAAGCCCCGCGGGACGGTGGGCGACTCCTCGGACGCGGCCAGCAAGCACTTCGGCTGAGTCCGCGAGCCCACCCACGGCGCCCGTTTCGTCCCCGGGCGGGGTCGTCGGTCATACTCGACACGGCTCATGACTACCCAGAACCCAGCTCCCGGCGCGCCGACGACCCAGCACGGTCCGGCGCCGACCACCGTCGCCATGGTGACGCTCGGCTGCGCCCGCAACGAGGTGGACTCCGAGGAGCTGGCCGGGCGCCTCGAGGCCGGGGGGTTCCGGCTCGTGGCCGACCCCGCCGCCGCGCAGACGGTGGTGGTCAACACCTGCGGCTTCGTCGAGGCGGCCAAGAAGGACTCGGTCGACACGCTGCTCGCGGCCGCCGACCTGAAAGGGTCCGACGGGTCGCAGGGCACCCAGGCCGTGGTCGCGGTGGGCTGCCTGGCCGAGCGGTACGGCGCGGAGCTGGCGAGCGAGCTCCCGGAGGCGGACGCGGTGCTCGGCTTCGACGACTATCCCGACATCGCCGGCCGGTTGCGCTCGATCCTGGCCGGGGAGGCCCAGCACCCGCACACGCCGCAGGACCGCCGCCGGCTGCTGCCGATCTCGCCCGCCGAGCGTGCCGACGCGCCGGCCTACCAGCCCGGGCACGGGGAGCGACGGCGGCTCGAGACCGGACCGATGGCCCCGGTCAAGCTGGCCTCCGGCTGTGATCGTCGCTGCACCTTCTGCGCCATCCCGAGCTTTCGCGGCTCGTTCGTCTCGCGGCGGCCGGCGGACGTGCTGGCCGAGGCCCGATGGCTGGCCGCCGAGGACGTGCGCGAGCTGTTCCTGGTCTCGGAGAACTCCACCTCCTACGGCAAGGACTTCGGTGACCTGCGGCTGCTGGAGACGCTGCTGCCCGAGCTGGCCGGTGTCCCCGGGGTGCGACGCGTCCGCGTCTCCTACCTGCAACCGGCCGAGATGCGGCCCGGGCTGGTGACCACGCTCGCGACCACGCCCGGTGTCGCGCCCTACTTCGACCTCTCCTTCCAGCACGCCTCGCAGCCGGTGCTGCGCCGGATGCGGCGCTTCGGCGACGCCGAGGCCTTCCTCGGGCTGCTCGAGCAGGTGCGCCGCCTGGCCCCCGAGGCCGGTGCCCGCTCCAACTTCATCGTGGGGTTCCCCGGCGAGACCGCACAGGACCTCGAGGTGCTCTGCGACTTCCTCGTCGAGGCGAGGCTGGACGCGATCGGGGTCTTCGGCTACTCCGACGAGGACGGCACGGCCGCCCAGGGGTTCGCCGAGAAGCTCGAGGAGGACGAGATCGCCGAACGCGTGTCCCACGTCACCGCCCTGGTCGAGGAGCTCACCGCCCAGCGCGCCGAGGAGAGGATCGGCGAGCAGGTCGAGGTGCTCTTGGAGTCGGTCGAGGCCGACCCGCGCTCCGGCGTACGGGCTGGGGAAGGGCGGGCCGCCCACCAGGGGCCCGAGGTCGACGGGACCACGACCGTGACGGGTCTAGAAGTCGCAGCGGCGGTCGGTGACATGATTCGAGCGAGGGTGGTCGGCGCCGACGGGGTCGACCTGGTGGCGCGAGCCGAGACCGCGGCGAAGGAGGGTCGATGAGCCAGTCGGAGTCCCGGCAGGGACGGGTCAGCAACTGGAACATCCCCAACGCGCTGACCACGCTGCGCATCGTGATGGTGCCGTTCCTGGGCTGGACCCTGCTGCACGACGGCGGCCACCACCTCGGGTGGCGCTGGATCGCCTGGGCGGTGTTCGCGCTGGCCATGGTGACCGACAAGATCGACGGTGACCTGGCTCGCAAGCACGACCTGGTCACCGACTTCGGCAAGATCGCCGACCCGATCGCCGACAAGGCGATGACCGGCATGGCCTTCATCGCACTGGCGGTCATCCACGACTTCTGGCCTGCGTGGCTGTGGTGGACCCTCACCGCGGTGGTGCTGGTGCGGGAGTGGGCGGTCACCGTCGCGCGCCTCTCGATCGCGCGCGACGTGGTGATGCCCGCCAAGCAGAGCGGCAAGGTCAAGACCATGATGCAGGCACTTGCCCTGGGCGCCTTCATCGCGCCGTTCGGGCTGCTCACCGGTGGTCTGGAGGTGCCCGGCGACCTCGTGTGGTGGGCGGCCGCCCTGGCCATGGCCGTCGCGGTGGTGCTGACGGTCACCTCGGGCGTGGAGTTCGCCCGCGACGTCCTGCGGCACCGCCGGCGCCTGGCCACGGCGCCACGCTGAGCCCTGCCGGGGTCCCGGCCCGGTCAGGCTCCGCGCCGCCGGTCGCGGTAGGCGCGCACGTTCTCCCGGTTGCCGCAGCCGTCGTCGCAGAACCTCTTGGACCGGTTGCGGGAGAGGTCGATCAGGACGCCCTCGCAGTCTGGTCCAGCACAGGTCTTGAGGCGGTCCAGCTCCCCGCCGCGGACCAGGTCGACGAAGGCCATCGCTGCCTCCACCGCCATCCGGGTGGCCAGCGGTGCCTCCTGGGGGACCGCGTGGATGTGCCAGCCGAAGCCGTCGTGGTCGACGAGCTGGGGGAGGGCCTCGGCCTGCGCCAGGATCTCGTTGACGGCGGCGACGAGGTCCTCCTCCCCGAGGGTCCACAGCGCGCGCAGCCGGGGTCGCAACGCGCGGACCGCCGCCAGCTCCGCCGCGTCACCGGCCCGGAAGCCGCTCCACCCGTGGTCGTCGAGGAAGCAGTCGAGACTCGCGGGGGTGGACAGGGCGTCCTCGTCGTCCCCGGCCCCCGTCCCCGGGGCGGTGTTCACCAGCGCCGCGGCAGCGACCAGGGCCACCTGGGTGTCATGGGCAAAAGTCACGTTGACTCCTGACGACTCATGCTCCTATTGTAACTGGCGTACATCTATTTTGCTCCTGACAGGCGGTACGGCATGCTCTCCGGGTCCACGAGGTCGACGCTCGGGATCATGATCGCGCTGCTCTCGGCAGCCACCTTCGCCACCTCCGGTCCCTTCGCCAAGTCGCTCCTGGAGAGCGGCTGGACCCCCGGGTCGGTGGTGTTCTTGCGCATCGCGGGGGCGGCGCTGCTGCTGCTCGCGCCGGCGCTGCGGGCGCTGGGCGGTCGCTGGGACCTGCTGCGGCGCAGCTGGGCCCAGGTGCTCGCCTACGGGGTGACGGCCGTCGCCGTGCCCCAGCTGGCCTTCTTCTACGCCGTGCAGCACCTCTCCGTCGGAGTGGCACTGCTGCTGGAGTACCTCGGGCTCGTGCTCGTCGTGGCCTGGCAGAGCCTCACGGCGCGCCAGTGGCCGCGGCTGCCGACGCTGGCCGGCATCGTGCTGGCGATCATCGGACTGGTCCTGGTGCTCGACCTGCCCTCGGTGCTGGCCGGCCGGGGGGTCCGCATCGACGCCGTGGGCGTGGGCTGGGGGCTGCTGGCAGCGCTCGGCCTCGCGTCGTACTTCCTGCTCTCGGGACACCTGGTCGAGGACCCGCTTCCGCCGCTGGCGCTGGCCGGCGGAGGGCTGGTGGTCGGTGGCCTCGGCTTCGCGGTGCTGGGCGCCACCGGCCTGCTGCCGATGACCTTCGACACCGCGGCGGCCCGGCTCGGTGGGGCCGCGGTGCCGTGGTGGGCCGCCGTGCTCGAGCTGGCGGTCTTCGCGGCGGCCACCGCCTACGTGACGGGCATCGTGGCGGCACGCGTGCTCGGCGCGCGCCTGGCCTCGTTCGTGGGGCTCTCCGAGGTCCTGTTCGCGGTGCTGTTCGCCTGGGTGCTGCTCGGCGAGCTGCCCCGCGCGGTGCAGCTGGTCGGCGGCGTGTTCATCCTCGCCGGCGTGGTGGCCGTGCGACGGGAGACAGCGGAGCCCCGCCCGGTCCGGGTCGACGGGCGGGACTCCCCCTCAGCGGTTGAACCGCAGGTTGCGGTTGGCGTACCGCCGCTCGGCGATGGCCCGGTAGTGGCGGACTATCGGGTCCAGCGCGAAGGCGTCGACATCGCGACGCCGGAGCACGACCGAGGTGTTGTCGGACCGGTGTAGCAGCACCGCCCACTGCGAGCTGCCGGGCTCACCGACCACGTCGACGGGCTGCAGCCCGTCGGCGAGGTCGAAGCGCTCGGTCCCGCTGCTGTTGCGGACGGTCAGGACCGATGCGCGCAGGGTGATCACCTGCGGCGTGCTCGCGATCAGCAGCGCCCACAGTCCGACGATGACCGCCGCCCCGATGACGAGCGAGACCAGTGCGTCCGGGGCGCGGGTCTCGGCGTAGCGCAGCCCGAGCGCGGAGGTGCCCGCGACGGCGAGCAGGAGCAGTGCGGCAGCGAACATCCGCGGGCCGTGGCTGGCCTTCCACTGGGCCTGGGCGGGAACCGAGGCCGCCGGCAGCGTGCCGGGCAGCGTGTGCGGCGCCCACTGCTCGATCACCTCCGGGGCGACCTCGTGGGTGACCTCGGTGTCGCGCCAGGAGCCGGTGGGCGCCACCGGCTCGACCAGGTGCACCACCGAGGGATCCGCGAGCACCTCCTCGGCGCGCTCCTGCGTCGGCTCGGCGGGCTCGGCGGCGCGGTCGACGGTGTCCGCGGTGGGCTGGGTCACGATCCGCAGCCGGGCGGGCGACTCCGCTGCCTCGGCGCGAGTCACCACCTCCTCGACGTGCGGGGCCTCCACCGCAGCCTCCGCCGGGACCTGCACCGCAGCCTCTGCCGGGACCTGCACCGCGGCCTCTGCCGCTGCCTCTGCCGCAGCCTCGTGGTCGCGGAGGTCTCGCTGCTTCTGCTCGGGGATCCGCTGGTCGCCCCCGTGCTGCCGGTGCTTGCCGGAGGTGGGCGTCTCCTCGGCGAGCATCTCGGTGAGCATCGCCAGGGTTCCGGTCACCCCGTTGACGACCGTCCTGCTGGGCTGGGTGCCCTCGTCTCGGTGCCGCATGCCTTCGTTGTCCCCCGTCGTCTTCTTGATCGTGCTCCGGCGATGTTGCCGGTAGGTCAAGCATGGAACGCGCGGCGTCAGAAGTGGAGATATGCCCTATAAATCGGCTCTGTCGGACTAGACCGGATGTCGACCGGTCCTGCGGGTGATGTCAGGTTCGGCGAGCGCGCTCGATGTTCATCGCGGCCCCCACGAGAGCCAGGTGGGAGAAGGCCTGCGGGAAGTTGCCGACCATCCGTCCCGCCGCCGCGTCGTACTCCTCGCTGAGCAGCCCGACGTCGTTGGTCAGTCCCACGAGCCGGTCCATCAGCGCGGTGGCGTCGGCCATGCGCCCGGACAGGGCGTAGGCCGAGACCAGCCAGAACGAGCACGCCAGGAACGGGTGCTCGTCGCCGGGGAGTCCGTCGATGCCGGACGCGGTGCGGTAGCGCAGCAGCAGCCCGTCGCGCATCAGGTCCTCCTCGACGGCAGCGATCGTGCCGACCATCTTGGGGTCGTCACCGTCGATGAACCGCACCAGCGGCAAGACGAGCAGGGAGGCGTCGACCTCGTCGGTCTCGTAGTGCTGGGTGAAGGTGTTGCGCTCGTGGTCGAAGCCGCGCTCCATGATCTCCGCGCGCACCTCCGCGCGGATCCGGCGCCAGTCCTCGAGAGGGCCGTCCAGCCCGTGCCGCTCGATCCCCTCGATGGCCCGGTCGAAGGCGGACCACACCATCACCTGGCTGTGGGTGAAGTGGCGCGGCGCGCCCCGGATCTCCCACAGACCGTTGTCGGGCACCCGCCACTGGGCCGCCAGCTCGTTGACCAGGGTGCGCTGGAGGCTCCAGCTGTCCCGGGTCTCCCCGACCCCGTGGTTGCGGGCCATCGACAAGGCGCCGAGCACCTCGCCCAGCACGTCGGTCTGCCGCTGGGCCACGGCGCCGTTGCCGATCCGTACAGGTCGCGAGCCCGCGTAGCCGGGGAGGTGGTCCAGCTCGCGCTCTGGGAGGTGGCGGCCGCCCTCCACGGTGTACATCACCTGCATGTCACCGGGATCTCCCGCGATCGCGCGCAGGAGCCAGTCACGCCAGTGGTGTGCGCGCCGCGCGTGCCCGGCGGCGAGCAGCGACTCCAGGGTGAGCGCGGCGTCGCGCAGCCAGCAGTAGCGGTAGTCCCAGTTCCGCTCCCCACCGAGGGTCTCCGGCAGGGAGGTCGTGGGCGCGGCGACGATCCCGCCGGTGTCCACGTGGGTCAGGCCGCGCAGCGTGACCAGGCTCCGCACCACCTGACGGCGCCAGGGGCCGTCGTACTCACACTCGTCGGCCCACTCCTGACCCTCCTCGAGGGTGAACGCCAGCCGGCTGTCGATGTCGATCCACTCGGGGACGCGGCGGTAGGAGGGGATCCAGGTGAGTGTGAAGTCCAGCCGCTCACCGGCTCGCACCTCGAGGACCTCCTCGTGGTGCCCGTCGACCGCGGGTGGCAGCCGTGGCCCGGTGAGGATCAGCTTGTCCGGGCCCGCCACGGCGATGATCGCGGGTCGCCCGTGCACCTTCTCGCGGTGCACCCAGGGTCGGATCCGGCCGTAGTCGAAGCGCACCACCCAGCTGTGCCGCATCCGCACCGTGCCCCGCACGCCCTCCACCCGGCGGATCACGTCGGCCCGGCGGTCTCCGGTCGGCATCAGGTCCACCACCCGGACCTCGCCCCCGTCGGTGGTGTAGGTGGTCTCGAGCACGGCGGTGTCGTCGACGTAGCGCCGGGTGGCCGTGTGCTCATCGGCAGGGCCGAGGTGCCAGTGCCCGTGCTGCTCCTCACCGAGCAGGGCTGCGAAGCAGGCCGGGGAGTCGAACTGCGGCAGACACAGCCAGTCCAGGGATCCGTCGGAGCTGATCAGCGCCGCTGTGTGGCCGTCCCCGATGGCGGCATAGTCCTCGATGCGTCGCGACATGGGAGGCAGGCTAGCGACCGGCGAGCCGCGAGGCACCGGCTGCACAGGGGGGTGGGACGGCGCTAGCGTCGGACCATGAGCACCGGGCCCGAGTCAGACGTGGTGCGGGTGGTCGCGCAGGTGCACCGGGCGCTGCGGGAGCGCGGGGAGCAGATCGGATCCGCGGAGTCGCTGACCGGGGGCGAGCTCGCCGCGCTGCTCAGCGCCCCGCCCGGAGCCTCCCGGACCTACGCCGGTGGCGTGGTCACCTATGCCACCGAGCTCAAGCGTCGGCTGCTCGGGGTGACCGCGAAGCACGTGGTCTCCCAGGAGTGCGCCGCCCAGATGGCAACCGGTGCGCGCGAGCTGCTGGGGGTCGAGTGGGCTCTCGCGACCACCGGGGTCGCGGGGCCCGAGCGCCAGGAGGACCAGCCCGCCGGGACGGTGTGGGTCGCGATGGCCGGCCCGGGCGTGGTGCGCACCCGGCGCCTCGATCTGGCGGGGGACCGCGCGACGGTCCGGGCGGCAGCGTGCTCCTCGGCGCTCGACCTCTGGCTCGCGGAGGCCGTCGATGGATGAGCTCGCCGTGGTGGCGGACTCGTTGTACGCCGTCCCGGTGCAGGAGTTCACCCAGGCCCGGGACCAGGCGGCACGCGAGTGCGATGACAAGGTGCTCTCGGGCCGGGTCAAGAAGCTGCGCAAGCCCTCCGTGGCGGCGTGGACGGTGAACCTGCTCGTGCGCCGGGAGAGCGACCAGATCGGCGCGGTGCTCGAGCTGGCCGAGCAGCTTCGAGCGGCGGCTCAGGCGCTCGACGGCGACCAGCTGCGGGCGCTCACCCGCCAGCGACGCCAGTTGACCAGTGCTCTGGCCACTACCGCGAGGTCACTGGCCCGGGATGCGGGGGTGCGCCTGACCGGCCCGGTGCTGGACCAGGTCGAGGGCATCCTGACCGCCGCGATGCTCGATCCCGTCGCGGCCCAGGTGCTGCAGACCGGCCGGGTGCTGACCGCCTTCAGCTCGACCGGTGTCGGTGAGCTGGACGTGGACTCCGTGGTCGCGGTGCCCGAGGCGCTCGGGACCCGTGCCACCCCGCAGGAGGGGTCGACCGAGGAGCCGGAGCCGTTGGGGCTGCACGTCGTGCCCGACGACGGCGCGAGACGGGCGGCCGCCGAGGACGCGGTGGAGGAGACGTCCGGGCAGACGCAGGCGGCCGAGCGGGAGCTCGGCGAGGCCGAGCAGGCGGTCACGGACCTGCACGCCCGGCGTCTCCAGCTCCAGGGGGAGGCCGATGAGCTGCGTCGACGGCTCGCGGCGATCGAGGACGACGTCGACCAGGTGGACGAGGAGCTCGAGGAGGCGGCGGACGCGCGGGACGACGCGCAGGCGGTGCTGGCGGAGGCACGGCGTGCGCAGCAGACCGCCGAGGACGCGCTGGCCGGGCTGCGCGAGCGAGCGGCACCCGCCCCCGGTCGGCCGGACCGCTAGGCGGTCCACTCCCGGGAGCGCTGGACGCCCTTGCGCCACCAGGCGTAGGCGGCGTCGGTGCGCTCTCGGACCTCCTCGGACCGGTCCGGGGCGAACTCTCTGTCGAGCCTCCAGGTCTCCCGCAGGTCGTCGGTGGAGTCCCACAGCCCGGTGCCCAGGCCGGCCATGAACGCCGCTCCCAGGGCGGTGGTCTCCACCATCTGCGGGCGCAGCACCGGCACACCCAGCAGGTCGGCCTGGAACTGGCAGAGCAGGTCGTTGGCGGCCGCGCCGCCGTCGACCATCAGCGAGGTCGGCGCCGTCGGCATGGTGTCGGTGACGTCGCGCACCTCGAAGGCGATCGCCTCGAGCGTGGCCCGCACGATGTGCGCGCGGGTCGTGCCGCGCGTGATCCCGAGGATGGTGCCACGCGCGTGCGGGTCCCAGTGCGGGGCCCCGAGGCCGGTCAGGGCGGGGACGAAGACGACACCGTCGGTGCTGTCGACGGTCGCCGCGATCGCCGCGGTCTCGGCGGCCGAGCCCACGATCTGCAGGCCGTCGCGCAGCCACTGGACGGCGGCACCGGTGACGAAGATCGCTCCCTCCAGCGCATAGGTCGTCTCGCCGCCCGGCGAGCGCCACGCTGCCGTCGAGAGCAGCCCGGCGTCGGAGCGCACCACCTCGGTGCCGGTGTTGGTGAGGATGAACGAGCCGGTGCCGTAGGTGCACTTGGAGTCGCCGACGTCGAAGCAGGTCTGGCCGAACAGCGCGGACTGCTGGTCACCGGCGATGCCGGCCACGGGCAGCTCGAGGTCCAGGAAGCTCCGGGGGTCGGTGGTGGCCAGGTCGCCCCAGTTGGGGACGATCTCTGGGAGGGAGTCCATCGGCACGCCGAACAGGTCGCACAGCTCCGGGGACCACTCGCCGGCCTCGAGGTCGAAGAGCAGGGTGCGGCAGGCGTTCGAGACGTCGGTGAGGTGCCAGGTGCCGCGCGTCATCCGCGCCACCAGGTAGGAGTCGACCGTGCCGACGGCGTACCGGCCCTCCGTGACGTGCGCCCACGTGCGGGGCTCGTTCTCGGCCAGCCAGACCAGCTTGGTGCCGGAGAAGTAGGGGTCCAGACGCAGGCCGGTGAGCTCGGTGACGCGCTCCTCGTGGCCCGCCTGCTTCATCCGGCTGCACACCTCGGCCGTACGACGGTCCTGCCACACGATCGCGCGGCGGGGGGACCCGAGCGTCTCGCGGTCCCACAGCAGCACGGTCTCGCGCTGGTTGGTGATCCCGACCCCGGCGAGGTCCGTGGGCTCGCCGTCCCACGCCTCCAGGCAGCCGCGGACGGCCTCGAGGGTGGCCTGCCAGATCTCCTCGGGCGCGTGCTCCACCCAGCCCGGCCGTGGGAAGTGCTGGCGGAACTCCTGGTAGCCCTTCGCGGCGATGGTGCCCTCGGGGCTGACGACGAGGGCGGTCACACCCGTGGTGCCGGCGTCGATGGCGAGGATGCTCATGGGCCCCGACCCTAGGGCCTGAGGGTGCCCGCGTCAGGCCGCGCGGTGCTGGTGCGACACCGAGGGCTGGACGCGTGTCCGGCCTTCGCGATTGGATGTGAACGATCCAAGGCCCACTCAGAGGGAGAACAGATGCGAGTCGGAGTGCTCACCGGTGGCGGAGACTGCCCGGGACTGAACGCGGTGATCCGGGCCGTGGTGCGCAAGGGCGTCAAGGAGTACGACTTCGAGTTCGTCGGTTTCCGCGACGGATGGAAGGGACCGCTCGAGGGTCTGACCACCGAGCTCGGCATCGCCGAGGTCCGCGGCATCCTGCCGCGTGGGGGGACCATCCTGGGGTCCTCGCGCACCAACCCCTTCACGATCCCGGCGTCGGGGTCCGGGGAGGTCGACGGCGTGGGTCAGATCAAGAAGAACCTGCTCGACCTCGGTGTCGACGCCCTGGTCGCCATCGGCGGCGAGGACACGCTGGGGGTGGCCACCAAGCTGCACGAGCTGGGGGTCAACGTGATCGGCGTGCCCAAGACCATCGACAACGACCTGAACGCCACCGACTTCACCTTCGGCTTCGACACGGCGGTGAACATCGCGATGGAGGCGATCGACCGGCTGCACACGACCGCCGAGTCCCACCACCGGGTCCTCGTGGTCGAGGTGATGGGCCGCCACGCCGGGTGGATCGCGCTGCACGCGGGGCTGGCCGGGGGCGCGAACGTGGTGCTGATCCCCGAGCAGCCCTTCGACATCGACCAGGTCTGCGCCCTGGTCGAGCAGCGCTTCGAGAGCCACTACGCGCCGATCCTGGTGGTCTCCGAGGGTGCCGTGCCCGTGGAGGGTGGCAACATGACCCTGGTCTCGGGGGAGAAGGACGCCTTCGGCCACGTGCGGCTCGGCGGCATCGGCGACCGGCTCGCCGACGAGATCGAGCAGCGCACCGGCAAGGAGGCGCGCGCCGTGGTGCTCGGCCACGTGCAGCGTGGCGGCACCCCGACGGCCTTCGACCGGTGGCTGGCCACACGGTTCGGGCTGCACGCGATCGACGCGGTCCGCGACGGCGACTTCGGCACGATGATGGCGCTGCGGGGCACCGACATCGTCCGAGTCCCGCTGCGCGAGGGCACCGGCGAGCTCAAGCTCGTCGACCCGCGGGAGTACGCCGAGGCGGAGGTCTTCTTCGGCTGAGCAGGAGGCCCCGTGTCCACCGTCCCACCGAACTCCGGCGAGCCCGCGCTCAAGAGGGTGATGGGTCCAGGGCTGCTGCTGCTGTTCATCGTCGGCGACATCCTCGGCGCCGGTGTGTACGCCGTCACCGGCACCCTGGCCGGTCAGGTCGGCGGGGTCGCCTGGCTGCCCTTCCTGACCGCCTTCGCCGTGGCCACCCTCACCGCCTTCTCCTACCTCGAGCTGGTCGGCAAGTACCCGCGCGCCGCGGGCGCCGCGCTCTACGCGCAGAAGGCGTTCGGGGTCCACTTCGTCACCTTCCTGGTCGCCTTCACCGTCGTCTGCTCGGGGATCACCAGTGCGGCGACCTCGTCGGGGCTGCTGGCGAGCAACCTGCTGATCGGGCTGCACGAGGGAGTCGGAGCCGTCCCGACCGGTGCGGGGGCCACGCTCGTCGTCGCCCTCGTCTTCATGCTGGTGCTCGCCGCGATCAACCTGCGTGGAGTCGGCGAGAGCGTCAAGTTCAACGTGGTGCTGACCGTGGTCGAGATGAGTGCGCTGGCCATCGTCATCGTGATCGGCCTGGTCGCGGTCGGCTCCGGTGAGGCGGCCCTCGACCGGATCACGGTCTTCGAGAGTCCCGGTCACAAGGGCCTGTTCGCCGCTGTCACGATCGCGACGGCGATCGCGTTCTTCTCCATGGTCGGCTTCGAGGACTCCGTCAACATGGTCGAGGAGACCAAGGACCCCGAGCGCGTCTTCCCGCGGATGATGCTGACCGGCCTCGGCATCACGGTGCTGATCTACATGCTCGTCGCCGTCTCGGTGGTGGCGGTGATCCCCGCAGGTGCCATCGCGCGCCCGGAGAACCCCGAGGCCGGGATCCTGATCGACGTCGTGCGCATCGGCGCGCCCGGCCTCCCGGTCGACCGCATCTTCCCGTTCATGACGGTCTTCGCGGTGGCCAACACCGGGTTGATCAACATGCTGATGGCCAGCCGGATGGTCTACGGGATGGCCCGTCAGGGGGTGCTGCCCCGGGGTCTGGGCTCGGTGCTCCCACGGCGCCGCTCCCCGTGGGCGGCCATCGTGTTCACCACTGGCCTGGCCCTGGCCCTGATCGTGGTGGTCCGCCTCCAGTCCCAGAGCACCGTCGTCCGGGCGCTGTCGGGGACGACGGCCCTGCTCCTGCTGGCGGTCTTCACCGTGGTCAACGTGTCCTGCCTGGTGCTGCGACGCGAGCCCGTCCCGGAGAACGGGTTCCGGGCCCCCACACTGGTGCCGGTGGCGGGTGCGCTCGCCTGCGCCTACCTCCTGGGTCCCTGGGCCCGGCTGGAGGCCGACCTGGTCCAGTACCGGATCGCGGCCGGGCTGCTCGGCATCGGAGTGGTGCTCTGGGCGGTCACCTACCTGGCCAACCGGGCAACGGGGACCACGAGTGCCTTCGAGGACGTGGATCGGCTGGAGGACCAGGGGCGCGCGGGCGGGACCGGTTTCAAGCAAGGCTGACCGGGTATGCGCCAGGTCCACGCTGCGACCCGGCAGCAGCTGATCCCAGGGGGAGCTCATGAGCCACGAGTCCGCAACGAGCACCAGCAAGCCCGGCCGCACCTTCACCATCGTCGGCGCGGTCCTGGGCGTGGTCGCGCTGGTGTTCCTGCCGATCGTCCTCGGCCCGATCGGCGCCATCCTCGGGTTCGTGGGGAACTCCAAGGGCGACAAGCCGCTCGGCATGTACGTCGGGATCGGAGCCATCGTGACGACCGTGCTCGGCATGGTCATCGGCGCGCTCGTGCTGACCTCGATGAACTGAGCGGGCCGTGCCGGGTCCACCCGGCGTCCTCGATTCGGGGCGCCGGGGACGCGGTCGTAGCATGGTCTGGTGTCCGACCTCGTTCCCGACCTGGCCTCGCTGCACGCCATGGGCCCGGCCCAGCAGCCGGCCTACGCCGACGCCACCGCCGTCGACGCCGCGGTCGCCCGACTGCGGGGCATGCCCCCCCTCGTCTTCGCCGGGGAGTGCGACGACCTGAAGAGCAAGCTCGGTGCCGTCGCCCGCGGAGAGTCCTTCCTGCTCCAGGGCGGCGACTGCGCCGAGACCTTCGCGGGCGTGACCGCCGACAACACCCGCAACAAGCTGCGCGTGCTGCTCCAGATGGCCGTGGTGCTGACCTACGCGGCGTCGGTCCCGGTGGTCAAGCTCGGCCGCCTGGCCGGTCAGTACGCCAAGCCCCGGTCCTCGGACTTCGAGACCCGCGACGGGGTCACGCTGCCGGCCTACCGCGGGGACGCCGTCAACGGCTTCGCCTTCACCGAGGAGGCCCGCACGCCGGACCCGCAGCGACTCGTGGAGGTCTACCACGCCTCGGCGGCGACGCTGAACCTCGTGCGCGCCTTCGTGACCGGTGGCTACGCCGACCTGCGTCAGGTGCACACCTGGAACACCGACTTCGTGCTGAGCTCGTCCGTGGGCCGGCGCTATGAGAAGGTCGCCGGCGAGATCGACCGGGCGCTGACGTTCATGCAGGCGATCGGCGCCGACCCCGACGAGTTCCACCGGGTCGACTTCCACTCCAGCCACGAGGCGCTGGTGCTGGAGTACGAGCACGCGCTGACGCGGATCGACAGCCGGACCCAGCTGCCCTACGACGTCTCCAGCCACTTCGTGTGGATCGGGGAGCGCACCCGCCAGCTCGACGGGGCGCACGTGGAGCTGCTGCGTCACATCCAGAACCCGATCGGGGTCAAGCTCGGTCCCAGCACCACGGCCGACGACGCGATCGCGCTGGCGGGGCGGCTGAACCCGACCAACGAGCCCGGACGGTTGACGTTCATCACCCGCATGGGTGCCGGCCGGATCCGCGAGAGCCTCCCGCCGCTGCTGGAGAAGGTCACCGCCGCCGGCATCGAGGTGGCGTGGGTGTGCGACCCGATGCACGGCAACACCTTCGAGGCGTCCTCGGGCTACAAGACCCGCCGCTTCGACGACGTGATCGAGGAGGTGCAGGGGTTCTTCGACGTGCACCGCTCGGTCGGCACCTGGCCCGGCGGACTGCACGTCGAGCTCACCGGAGACGACGTCACCGAGTGCGTCGGCGGCGGCGAGGACCTGCTGGAGGCCGACCTGTCCGACCGCTACGAGTCGGTCTGCGACCCTCGCCTGAACCGGGTGCAGTCCCTGGAGCTGGCCTTCCTCGTCGCCGAGATGCTCCGCAAGGCGTGAGCCGGGTGTACGCCCTCGAGGGCGAGCACCTCGAGTTCTGGCGCGAGCGCCACCTGTGCACGGTGACGACCCTGCGTCGTGACGGCTCCCCGCACGTGGTCCCGATGGGCATCGTGGTGGACGTCGAGAACGGGTGCGCCTGGGGGATCACCTCGTCCACCTCCCAGAAGGTGGCCAACCTGCGCAACGGCGCCGATCCCCGCGTCGCGGTGTGCCAGGTCGACGGCCGGCGTTGGTCCACGATCGCGGGCACCGCCGAGGTCCTGGACGACCCCGACTCGGTCGCGGAGGCCGTACGCCGCTACGCCGAGCGCTATCGCCGGCCCGGGGCGAACCCCCGACGCGTGGCGCTGCGGATCAGCATCGACGCCGTCATCGGCAACCTCTGAGCCCCGCAACCGGCGTGGCGGTGGGACCAACATCACCATCGCGGACGGAAGGTTGCGCTCCTCGCGCCGGTTAGGATAAGGGCACACCGACGAACCGAAGGAGGTCGCCCAATGTTCACGTTCTTGTTCTTGCTCACCGGCATCGCAGGAGTGTCCACCGTGCTCAACCAATGGCTCAACCGTGGGGGCGACGTCGGGTCGACCTACTCGGTCGCGGAGCGCCAGCACATGGCCAACGTCCGCGCCTTCCAGCACGACCACTGAGCTCCTCGGTCACTGACCGGCCACGACCCCCGGGGCAGCGCCGCCACGCGCCGTCCCGGGGGTCGAGCAGGTCGCGGGCGGGCACGAGGCTCACCGCAGGGAGACGTCCTCGGTCCAGGGGAGCCGCTCGACGCCGCCCAGCCGGCGGTGGAAGCGCACGTGGGCCGCGAAGGTGTCCAGCACCCGCCACAGCTCCCGGTGCGCCGACCACGGCAGCGGCTCGTCCCCGTCCTGCCAGGTGACGCCGAACCCGATCCACACCGGGGTCCACGCGGCGGCCAGGTCCCAGGCGCCGCGCTGCTGGTCCAGGAGCCGGCGCCGGATCTGGAACTCCCTGCGCGGCCCGTCCGGACAGATCGGCGCGGTGCGCACCGGCCACAGGCGCAGGTCGAGCGGCATCAGTGCCAGCTCGAGGTCTGCCAGCACGCCCGGGTCGACCAGCACGGTCGCCACGTTCTCGTGGGGTGCGCGTCTCACCCGCGGCACGCTAGCCCGCCCCGGGGACGCACCGGAAGACCCGCTGAGCCCGTGGTGCGCCGAGAGGGCAGTTCTGGTTGCCCGTCGTACGCCGAGAGGGCAGTTCTGGCCAACCAGGACTGCCCTCTCGGCACGCTCAGGCCCACCATTACTGCCCGGTCGCCGATGTGCGGCGGCGCGTGATAGTCAGGATCCGTGACCGACCAGGAGACCACCCGCGGGACCACGCCGTTCCACGACCTCGACTCCTTTGTGGACCTGCCCCGCGGCTCGGGGCTGGTCCTCTCCCCGGACGGCAGCCGCCTGGTGACCGCCGTGCAGACCCTCGACCCCAAGAGGACGACCTGGGTCAGCGCCCTGTGGGAGGTGGACCCGACCGGTGCGCGGCCGGCCAGGCGACTGACCCGCAGCGCCAAGGGTGAGGCCGGGGCGGCGTTCCTGCCGGACGGCTCGCTGCTGTTCACCTCCGCGCGACCCGACCCGGGCTCCGAGGAGGACGAGCAGGTCGCCCTGCTGTGGCGGCTTCCCGCCGGCGGCGGTGAGGCCCACGTGGTCGCGACCCGGCCGGGCGGGGTCGACCACGTCGAGGTCGCCGCCGACGCGGGCACCGTGCTGGTGACCGCGAAGACGTTCCCGTCCTCCACCACCACGGAGGCGGAGGCGGCCAAGCGCAAGGAGCGCAAGGACACGTCGGTCTCGGCGATCCTGCACGAGAGCGTGCCGGTGCGCTACTGGGACCACGACCTCGGGCCGGCCCTGGCGCGCCTGTTCGTGGGAACGCTGAAGGACACCGACCCCGACGCGGGCCTCGAGCTGCGCGACCTCACCCCCGACGCCGGGCGGGCCTTGGAGGGCGCGACCTGGGAGGGCTCCCTCGACATCAGCCCCGACGGCTCGCTGGTCGCCGCCACGTGGGACGTCCCCGAGCGCAGCGGGTTCCGCGAGGCGCTCGTGCTCATCGACGTCGACTCCGGGGCGCGCCGCGTCGTCCTGGACGACGCGGAGGCGGAGTACACCTCTCCGCGGTTCAGCCCCGACGGGCGGCAGGTCGCCCTCGCGCACTGGGTGCGCTCCACCCCGGACGACCCGGGCGACGTGCGCCTGGCCGTGCTGGACGTGGCCACCGGCGAGCTGCGCGACCTCTCCGGGGACTGGGACCACTGGCCCGGCGGCGTGCGCTGGACCCCCGACGGCGCGGCGCTGGTGCTCAACGCCGACGAGGACGGACGCTCGCCGATCTTCCGGGTCGACGTCGCCAGCGGCCGGTTCACCCGGCTGACCGACGACGCCTTCGCCTACTCCGACCTCCAGGTCTCGCCCGACGGGGCCACCGTCTACGCCATGCGCACGTCGTACGCCGAGCCGCCGCGCCCGGTGCGTCTCGACGCGACGACGCCGGACCAGCACTCCGAGCCGCTGCGGGGTCCCGCCGACGTCCCGGCCCTGCCCGGCCGGCTCGAGGACGTCGAGACGACCGCCGAGGACGGCACCCGGGTGCGGTCCTGGCTGGCCCTGCCCGCCGGCGCCTCCGCCGAGCAACCGTGCCCGCTGCTGCTGTGGATCCACGGTGGTCCGCTGGGCTCCTGGAACGCGTGGTCGTGGCGCTGGAACCCGTGGCTGGCGGTCGCCCAGGGCTACGCGGTGCTGCTGCCGGACCCCGCCCTGTCGACCGGCTACGGCCTGGACTTCATCCGTCGCGGCTGGGGGGCGTGGGGCGCGGCGCCGTACACCGACCTGATGGCGGCCACCGACGCCGCGGTCGAGCGCGACGACGTCGACCAGACCCGCACCGCCGCCATGGGGGGCTCCTTCGGCGGCTACATGGCCAACTGGGTGGCCGGGCACACCGATCGGTTCCGCGCGATCGTCACCCACGCCAGCCTGTGGGCCCTGGACCAGTTCGGGCCGACCACCGACGCCCCGTGGTACTGGGCTCGGGAGATGACCCCGGAGATGTCCGAGGCCAACTCGCCGCACCACCACGTGGACGACATCGTCACGCCGATGCTGGTGATCCACGGGGACAAGGACTACCGGGTGCCGGTCGGGGAGGCGCTGCGGCTGTGGGCCGAGCTCGCCGCCCGGTCCGCGACGGAGGACGGCGAGATGCCGCACAAGTTCCTCTACTTCCCCGACGAGAACCACTGGGTGCTGACGCCGCAGCACGCGAAGCTCTGGTACGAGACCGTGCTCGCCTTCCTCGACCACCACGTCCTCGGCAAGGACTGGCACACGCCCGACCTGCTCCAGTGAGGCGAGTCCTAGGGTGAGGTCATGATCGACCTGCGCTCGGACACCGTCACCAAGCCGACCACGGCGATGCGCCACGCGATGGCGCACGCCGAGGTGGGCGACGACGTCTACGGCGAGGACCCGACCGTCACCGAGCTCCAGGAACGGGTGGCCGACCTGTTCGGCTTCGAGGCGGCGCTGTTCACCCCGACCGGCTCGATGGCCAACGTGCTCGCGCTGGCGGCGCTCGTCGGCCCGGGCCAGGAGGTGATCTGCGAGTCGCGCGCCCACATCCTGCGTGCCGAGCTGGGGGCGCACGGCGCCCTGACGGGGCTGACGAGCCGCACCTGGGCCGACGAGCGCGGGCAGGTCGACCTCGCCACGATCCGGCGCATGCACGCGCCGGACATGGGCCCGTTCTTCGTGCGCACGACCGCGATCTCGGTGGAGAACACCCACAACTTCGCCGGTGGGACGGTGCTGCCGCTGCGGGACCTCCAGGAGCTCCGGTCGCTCGCCGACGAGCTCGGTTGCGCGGTCCAGGTGGACGGGGCGCGGATCTGGAACGCCCACGTGGCCACGGGGACGCCGTTGGCGGCGTACGGCGGGCTCGCGGACACGATGGCGGTCTGCTTCTCCAAGGGGCTGGGCGCGCCGGTCGGGTCGGCGATGCTGGGCTCGGCCGACCAGGTCGCCGAGGCCCGGGTGCGCCGCAAGCGGATGGGCGGCGGCATGCGCCAGGTCGGGGTGCTGGCCGCGGCCGCGCTGTACGCGCTGGACCACCACGTCCAGCGGCTCGCCGAGGACCACGAGCATGCCCGCCTCCTCGCCGAGGCGTGTGGTCTGGACCCATCCGGCACCGAGACCAACATCGTGGTGGTCGAGGTGCCCGATGCCCCGGCCGTCGTCGCTGCCGCCCGCGAGCAGGGTGTCCTCGTGGGCGCCGTCGGCCCCACCAAGGTCCGGTTGCTCACCCACCTCGACGCCGACCGCTCCTCGGTCGAGCAGGCCGCGAAGGTCCTCTCCCAGATCCTCAAACCCGGATAGTCCGAGACGTTCCCGTCGTGAATCAGCGGTTCTGACGACGCAAGCGTCTCGGACTATCCAGAGCTAGCGGCGGCCGAGGGCTGGCGGGAGCCGGCGGACGGCCTGGGCGAGGGCGCGCAGGTCGGCGCCGAAGAGGGCCTGCGGCCCGTCGCAGAGGGCGTTCTCCGGGTCGGGGTGCACGTCGACGATGACCCCGTCCGCCCCGGCGGCGATCGCGGCCCGGGACAGGGGCACGACCAGGTCGCGGCGACCGCCCGCGTGGGAGGGGTCCACGATGATCGGCAGGTGGCTGGTCGCCTGGACGACCGGGATCGCCGAGACGTCCAGGGTGTTGCGGGTGCTCGGCTCGAAGGTGCGGATGCCGCGCTCGCAGAGGACCACGTCGAGGTTGCCGCGCTGGGCGACGTACTCCGCGGCCATCAGCCACTCCTCGATCGTCGAGGTCATCCCGCGCTTGAGCAGCACCGGCTTGCCGCACTCGCCGACGGCCTGGAGCAGCCCGAAGTTGGCCATGTTGCGGGTGCCGATCTGCAGCATGTCGGCGTGCTCGGCGACGACCTGCACGTCCCGGGCGTCCACGATCTCGGTGACCACCGGCAGGCCGGTCACCTCGCGGACGTCGGCGAGGATCTCCAGGCCCGCGACCCCGAGCCCCTGGAAGGCGTACGGCGAGGTCCGCGGCTTGAACGCGCCACCACGGAGCAAGGTGGCGCCCGCCGCCTTGGCCATCTCGGCCGCCTCGAGGGTCTGCTGTGCGGTCTCGACGGCGCACGGGCCGGCGATGAAGGTGAACGTCTCGGGGCCGATCGGCACCTGGTGGCCCGCCGGGCCGACGTGCACGGTGGAGCGCTCGGGGTGGTGCTGGAGGCTGACCAGCTTGTAGGGGTCGGAGATCCGGTGGACCTCCTGGACGCCCGGCATGCCCCGCAGGTTCAGGCCGTGGAAGGACTCGATGTCGCCGACGAGGCCGATGATGGTGCGGACCACCCCTCGGCTCACGAAGGCCTGGCCGCCGGTCTCCTCCACGCGCGCGGTGACGTGGGCGATCTGTTCCTCGGTCGCACCGGGAGCCATCACAACGACCATGTCCCGAGGGTAGGCCCGCTGGTCCGGATAGCGGGACGCGCGTCCACGATGCGGTCGGCAGGCGGTGACCCGGGTCAGACGGCGAGGTGCGGCACCTCCGCCTCGATGTGACGCCGCGGCACCAGCTCGACGATGAGCATCGCCGCGAGCACCAGTGCGCCGCCGAGCAGCATCCGCGCTGTGGCCGACTCCCCGCCGAGCAGCACCGCGAACAGTGCCGCGAACACCGGCTCCATGCTCATGATGATCGCGGTCCGGGTGGGCGGCAGGTGTGCCTGCGCCCAGGTCTGCCCCAGGAGGGCGGCCGCGCCCGCGAACAGCGCCATGTAGCCGACCGAGAGCCAGTCGCCGGTGGTCTGCGGGAGCACGATCCCGCCCGGGGCCGCGGCCGCGGTGCAGATCAGCGCGATCACCACGCACTGCAGGATCGACATCCCCAGGGCGTCGCGCCGGTCCGACCAGGCGCCCAGCCCGACGATGTGCAGCGCGTAGAGCATCGCCGAGACCAGGGTCAGCGCCTCGCCGTACCCCAGCCCCAGCCCGGAGGCGACGTCGCCCAGGGTCAGCACCCCGAGACCCACCACGGCCAGCAGCACCGCCAGCCAGGTGGCGGCGCCGATCCGGGTGCGCAGCAGCAGCGCCGCGAAGAGGGGAGTGGCGACGACGTACATGCCGGTGATGAACCCCGAGACGCTGGCCGCGGTGTGGGCGAGGCCCGTCGTCTGCAGGATCTGCGCGACCCCGTAGAGCGCTCCCAGGACCACCGCGTGCCGCCGTCGCTGCGGCGTGAGTCGGCCCACGGCGCGGGGCGAGAGCAGCAGGATCGCCACGGAGGCGATCGCGAAGCGCACCGCGAGGAAGTCCAGCACCGGGACCCGGTCCAGCAGGTCGTGGATGAGGAAGAAGGTCGAGCCCCAGCTCGCGGTGATCGCCAGCAGCGCGAGCGTGGCGAGCAGGGTGACCCGGGACCCGACCCCGGAGGTGGGCGGGGCCATGGTCGGCAGCCTAGGACCGTCTAGATCGGGCTGCCGGTGCGGGCCAGCTTGCGCTCGTGGGCGCGAACCGCGCGCACGTAGCGCTTGGTGTCCTCGAAGTAGCCGTGCCGGCGCAGCGCGCCCAGGCCCTGGTAGTAGGCCGCGACGGCGTTCTTGTCACGCTTGGTCCAGCCACGCAGGACCTTCAGGGTCAGTACGCCGGCGCGGATGTTGTCGTGGGTGTCGCGCAGGCGCAGCGGGCGCCCGGCGTACCACCGCATCCAGCGGCCGGTGTCCGGCATCACCTGCATCACGCCCAGGGCCCCGGCGCTGGAGACGCGGCGCTGCTGCCAGCCGGACTCCTGCCAGGCCACCGCGAGGGCGAGCTTGGGCGGGACGCCGTAGTGGCGCGCCATCCGCCGGACCAGGTGGCGCACCTCGGTGCGGGTCAGGTCGGCGTGCAGCCAGCGGCGGGTGTGCGGGGTGATGCTGTGGATCAGGACCGGGCGGGCCCGGTGCCGGTGGGTCCGGTGCCGGTGGGTCCGGTGCCGGTGGGTCCGGTGCCGGTGGGTCTGGTGCCGGTGGGTCCGGTGCGCCTTCTTCTTGTGCGGGTGGGTGGCGTGCCCGCGGGCGCGGCGTACGGCGGAGACCACGACGGGGATCGAGATGACCTGGCCCCGGGCGAGGGCGCCGCTCGGGCCGAGCCGGTTCAGCCGGATCAGCTCGTCGGTCCAGGCGTGGTAGCGCACGGCGAGCCCGGTGGCGGTCTCGCCGGGGCGGACGGTGTGCCGCACGAGCGACCGGTCCGGGTGCCCCGGCCACCCGGTGGCCTCGGCCGAGGTGGGCACCAGCGTGACGATCGCGGCCAGGCCGACGGCGGCGGCGAGATGTCCGGCCAGGTGCCGGGCCAGGGGTCGGCGGAGCCCGTGGGTGGTGCGGTGGCGCGTGCGGGGTGTGGGTCGGTGGTGGGGCGTGCGGGCCGGAGCGTGGGGTCGTGCGGGCGAGAGGGTGCGGCGGGGAAGCGACACGCGAACCTCCGTCTGCGGACGGCCGTGGTGCTGTCCCCCATCGGGGCCCTGGACGGCCCCGCAGCGTGGCACGGGCGTCGACGTTACCAGTGTGACTGGAGTGACGGAAGGGTTGAATGTGACGAAGGTGACACTCGCGCGGGACGGGGTCAGACCACGCTGACGACCACCGTGCTGCCCTTCGGGGCCTTCGAGCCGCCCTCGGGATCGGTCGCGACGACGTACTGGACGCCGATGTAGAGGCTCGCGTGACGCACCGTGACCCGGAAGCCGGCCGCCCGGAGACGCTTCTGCGCCTCGGCCAGACCCATCCGCACCACGTCGGGCACCTCGACCATCACCGGGCCCTGGGAGACGACCAGGGAGACGACGTCGCCCTTCTGGCCGGTCCCGGAGTCGGGGCTCTGCGAGACCACCCGGCCCTGGGGCACCGTGTCGCTGTTGACCTGCGTGCGCTCGACCGCGAAGCCGAGCTTCTCCAGGGCCGCCTGGGCACGGTCGGCGGGCTTGCCGGTGTAGTCGGGCACCTTGATCGGCCGCGGCCCCTTGCTCACCACCACGTCCACCGCGCTGTTGCGGCGCAGTGGCGTCCCGGCCGCGGGATCGGTGGTGATCACCTTGCCCTGCGGGACCTTCTCGGAGTAGCGGTTCACCGCCTCCCCGTAGGCCAGCTTGGCGTCGTCGAGCTGCTGCTGGGCCTCGTCGAGGCTCTTGCCGCGCACGTCTGGCACCCGGTGGCGCTCGGGACCCAGCGAGACCACCGCACCCACCGTGCCGTCCTTGAGGACCCGGTCGCCGGGCCGCGGGTCGGTGGCGATGACGTAGCCCCTGGTGACGGTCTCGGAGTAGCGGTGCCCGTCGATCTTCATCGACAGGCCCTGCTTGTCCAGCTTGACCCGGGCCGCGGCCTCGCTGAGGTTGAGCACCCCCGGGGTGGTGGTGTAGCGGGCGACCCCGAAGTACCAGCCGCCGAGCCCGGCGAGCAGTGCCAGCAGGAGCACCGCGACCAGCAAGACCCGTCCCCGGCGCGAGTGCCGCCGGGGTGGGCGAGCGGCGCCCCCGCCCGGGGGGCGTCGCTGCTGCGGCGGCGGTGGCGGCAGCACCTGGACGTCGCGGTCCTGGTCGTAGAACCCGTCCGCCTCGTCCTCCAGCGCGGCCAGCTCCTGCGGCTCCATGATCTGGGCAGGCAGCTCGCCGGTCGGGGTCCGGCCACCGCCGAGCGGGGTGGTCGGGGTCAGGTCGTCGAGCAGCTCGGGGTCATCGGTGACCCCGTGGTCCAGCGCATGCCGGACCCGGCGCACCTGGTGGAGCAGCACCCGTGCGTCGGCGGGGCGCAGCGCAGGGTCGCGGGCCGTGGCGCGGGCGACCAGCGCGTCGACGTACGCCGGGATGCCGCGCGTGCTCGCCGACGGTGCCGGGATGTCCTCGTGGACGTGCTTGTAGGCGACCTGGATCGCACTGTCGGCCTGGTGCGGCTTGTGACCGGTGAGCAGCTCATAGATCAGCACCCCGGCGGCGTAGACGTCGGCGCGCGCGTCCGCCTTGCCGTCGACCACGAGCTCGGGGGAGAGGTAGGACACCGTGCCGATCAGCACGCCACCGGTGGCGGTGTGCTGGGTCTCGGAGTTGATCGCCCGGGCGAGGCCGAAGTCGGCGACCTTGACCCGCCCGTCGTCGGCCAGCAGCACGTTCTCGGGCTTGACGTCGCGGTGCAGGATGCCGGCGTCGTGGGCAGCGGCGAGGGCCGAGAGCACCGGCTCGATCATGGCCAGCGCCTTGGCCGGCGACATCGGGGCCTCCTTGCGGATCAGGTCGCGCAGGGTCAGCCCGGGGACGTACTCCATCACCAGGAACAAGGTGCCGTCGTCGTCGCCGGTGTCGAAGACGGCCACCACGTTGTGGTGGGCCAGCCGGGCCGCCGAGCGCGCCTCGCGCTGGAAGCGGCGGACGAACTCGTCGTCGTGGGCCAGTCCCTCGTGCATCACCTTCACGGCCACGGTGCGCTCCAGACGCAGGTCGGTGGCCTCGTAGACGGTCGCCATGCCGCCGCGGGCGATCTTCGGCCCCACGCGGTACCTGCCGTCGAGGACGCGGCCGATGAGCGCGTCGGCAGTCCTGTCCACGGTGTCCTCCAACGCCGGGCGGGGGAAGAGAACCCGACTGACCAGCCACTTTAGAGGTTCCGCGGCGTCAGACCCGGCAGGTGAACCCCCGCGCTGAGCGTGGTGGCAGCATGGGGACGTGAGCGAGAACACCCCCGAACAGGCCCCCGAACGGGCCCCTGAGCAGACCACGGACACCCTCGGCGCCACCCGCGCCGATCCTCCTCTGGGCGAGCTGGTCACCCGGTGGCTGGACTGGAAGGCAGCCGCGGAGGAGCTCGGCGTCAGCGTCAGCAAGGTCCGGCAGCTCATCCGCGAGCACCAGCTGGCCGCCGCGGTGCCCGCCCCGGGTGCCGGTCAGCAGATCCCCGCCGAGCTCCTCGCCGAGGGTCAGGTCGTCAAGGGGGTCCCCGGTCTGCTCACCCTGCTCTCCGACGGCGGCTGGACCGACCAGGAGATGCTCACCTGGCTGTTCACCCGCGACGACTCCCTCCCCGGCCGCCCCATCGACGCCCTCCGCGAGAACCGCGGCTCGGAGGTGAAGCGGCGGGCCCAGGCGCTGGCGCTGTAAGGGGTGGGCAGTTTCACTGGGTCCCCAGTGAAACTGCCACTTCCCGTGCGGTGCAATGCACGGGGAGTGGCAGTTTCGAGCGGGGAGTGAGCGCTGGTTCGGCAGGTACGCCGGGCTGGCGGGGGTGCGCCACCGTCGAGCGGGGTGTTCCGGCTCAGCCGGTGCGCTGGGTGGCCTCGCCGGCGAGCGCGGTGAGTACGCCGCGAGCGTGCTCGGTGAGGTCCGCCGCGGCGAGTGCGGCCAGCGACCGGTCGGTCAGCTCGCGGATCACCGTCTCGACCTGCAGCCGGGCGCCGGAGCCGTCGATGAGGCCGCGCAGGTGGGCCACCTCGTCTGGCGAGAGCGGCGTGCCCAGGCCGGAGTCGAGCGTCTTGGCCTCCGCGGCGGGGAGGGCGTCGAGGGCCAGGGCGACCAGCACGGTGCGCTTGCCCTCGACGAGGTCGTCGCCGGCGGGCTTGCCGGTGGCCGACGGGTCGCCGAAGACCCCGAGCAGGTCGTCGCGCAGCTGGAAGGCCTCACCGAGGGGCAGTCCGAACCGGGACAGCTGCTCGATCTGGGTCGGGCTCGCGCCGGCCAGGGCGGCCCCGATGTGCAGCGGACGCTCGACGGAGTACTTCGCGGACTTGTAGCGCAGCACCGTCATCGCCGTGTCCACGTCCGCGGCTCCCCGGGCCTGGGCGGAGACGTCGAGGAACTGCCCGGTCACCACCTCGCTGCGGGTGCGGTCGAAGTAGCCCAGCGCCTCCAGCACCCGGTGGTCGGGCAGCCCGCAGGTGCGCAGCAGCTCGTCGGACCAGCTCAGCAGCAGGTCACCGAGCAGGATCGCGGCCGCGGCGCCGTACTGCTCGGCACTCGCGGACCAGCCGTGGTCACGGTGCAGCTGCTCGAAGGAGCGGTGCGTCGCGGGACGCCCCCGGCGCACGTCGGAGGCGTCCATGTAGTCGTCGTGCACCAGGGCGCTCGCGTGCAGCAGCTCCAGTGCGGCGCACGCGCGCAGCAAGGAGGCGGCCTCCTCGGGCTGGTCGCCGACCGGAGCCACGGCCTCGTGCCCCCACCAGCAGAAGGCGGCGCGGAACCGCTTGCCCCCCGAGACGCTGCTGCGGGCGTGCTCGGCCAGCGCCCGTGCGTCCGGGCCCAGGGCGTCGACCCAGGCGGCCTGGGTGGTGACGAATTCCTGCAGCGTCTCCTCGACCTGCGCCCGGAAGCGGGCGCCGTCCCACCCAGTGTGCTGCGGAGTCACCCGGCGAGCCTAGACCCGTATCCTCGTCGCCATGTCTGAGGCCTCGGGAGGCGGTGCGGTGCGCATCGGCGATCTGCTCGCCGGTGGCGGCCGGTCGTTCTCCTTCGAGTTCTTCCCGCCCAAGGACGAGGCGGGCGAGGAGGTGCTGTGGCGCTCGATCCGCGAGCTCGAGCCGCTGCGGCCCACCTTCGTCTCGGTCACCTACGGCGCCGGGGGTACGACGCGCGACCGCACCGTGGCGATCACCGGGCGGATCGCCGGCGAGACCTCGATGCTGCCGATGGCACACCTCACCTGCGTCGGTCACACCACCGGCGAGCTCGCCCGGATCCTGCACTCGCTCACCGAGTCCGGTGTGCGCAACGTGCTGGCCCTGCGTGGTGACCCGCCGGACGGGCCGGGGACCTCGTGGGTCGCCACGGAGGGCGGGGTCGACTACGCCTCCGACCTGGTGCGGTTCATCTGCTCGACCACCGACCTGTGCGTCGGGGTGGCGGCCTTCCCGGAGGGCCATCGCGACGCCGCGTCGCTCGATCACGACGTGGCGGTGCTCAAGGCCAAGCACGACGCCGGCGCGGAGTTCGCCATCACCGAGATGGTGCTGCGGGCCACGGACTACTTCGCGCTGGTCGAGCGGGCACGCGACGCCGGCGTCGACTTCCCGATCATCCCCGGCATCATGCCGATCCTGAACCTCGCCTCGATGGCGAAGATGGTCGAGCTGTCGGGGCGGGAGATCCCCGACGAGGTGCTGGCGCGGATCACCCCGCTCGGGGCCGACCCGGCCGCAGTGCGCGCCGAGGGGATCGCCATCGCCACCGAGCTGTGCGACACCCTGCTCGCCGGGGGAGCGCCGGGGCTGCACTTCTACACGTTGAACAGGTCGAAGGCCACGCGCGAGATCTACTCCGCGCTGCAGGAGGTCCACGCCTGACCGGGCGCCGGGCGTCCCAGGCGCGGAGGGCGCCTGCCGGTGCTCACGCCGGGCCGATCACCTGGGCCACCAGGGCTGCCGAGAGGCCGACCGAGGGCAGCCCGGCGCCCGGGGTGGCGTGGGCCCCGGCTGCGTAGACGTTGGTGATCGGGGTGCGCGGGCCCAGCCGGCGGGTGACGGTGCTGCGCCCCTGCCACAGCACGCCGTACGGCGAGCCGCCCCACCTCTGCACCTGCTCCAGCGGGGACCGGTCCACGCGCACCTCGACCTGGTCGCGCACGCGGACGCCCGCGCGGTGCAGGGCCGTGACGATGTCCTCGGCCAGCCGCCCGCGACCCAGGACCGTCCAGGCGTGGGCCCCCTCGGGCGCGCTCCCGGTCGTGCGCAGCACCAGCATCGGGTCGCCGTGCAGCACCACCTCCGGGGGCAGGTCGGGCACCGGGCCGAGCAGCCCGATGTGGCACACGACCGGCGGGATCGCGGGCATGGTGCGCTCGACGTGGGGCGCGAGCACGGGCAGCCGGCGCGGGTCGACGGCGCAGACCACGTGGTCGGCCTCGACGCTCCCGGAGCGGGTGCGCACCCCGGCTGCCCGGCTGCCGGTGATCTCGAGGTCGACGGCCTCGGTGGAGAGCAGCACCTCGACACCACGTGTGCGCAGGCGGGCGGCGAGGGTGTCGGCCAGCGATCCCATCCCGCCGGGCACGGTCCAGGAGCCGAAGTTCTGCTCGACATAGCTCCACATCCCCGCCCAGGCGGGCACGTTGCGCAGGTCGTGGCCCTCCAGCACCATCTGGTGGGCCGCGACGGCGCGCAGCCGCTCGTCCTTGAAGGCCTTCTGCACCAGCTTGTGCAGCGTCATCCGGGTGTCGAGCAGCGAGCGGGTGTGCTTGCTGGCGTGCTCGGCGGAGAACGGCTGTTCCAGCCAGTCGCGGCGCAGTGCCTCCCAGTCCTCGGCGAACGTCTCGACGTACGCCGCCCAGCGGGTGCCCGCGCCGGAGCCGAGGGCTGCGTCGACCGCCGCGATCTGCGCGCCGCGGCTGCCGCCGGGCAGGTCGAGCTCGGTGCCGTCCTCGAAGCGGTGCCGGCGCACCGGGTCGACCGGGACCAGGTCGACCTCCTTGTCCAGGGCGCGGCCGGACTTGCGGAACAGGTCGCGCAGCACCGCGGGCAGCAACGTCGAGGTCGGGCCGGAGTCCCAGCGGAATCCGTCCTGCTCGACGTAGCCGACCGCCCCGCCGACCCGGGCGGCCGCCTCGAGCAGGGTCACCTCGTGGCCGAGCTTGGCCAGCCGGGCGGCGCTGGCGAGCCCGCCGTACCCGCCGCCGACCACCACCACCCGTGCCATGGGCGCCAGACTAGGGGGTGGGGAGGACAGGGCCCCGCGGATGGACGGGCCGTCCTCAGGCGACGTCGAGCTCCTCGGCGCCGGTGAGTCGCTGCAACTCCTCGAAGGTGCTGTTGAAGACCGCCGCGGGGTGGCCGGCCGCGGCCCAGATCTCCTCGTGCCGGCGTAGCCACGGGTCGAGGTAGGTGCGCACCGGGACGGGGTGGTCGAACGGCGAGACGCCGCCGATGACCTGACCGGTGTGTCGGCGGACGAAGCCCGGGGTGGCTCGTCGCAGCGCGCTGGCCCCGAGCGCGGCGGCGACCTTGCCGGTGTCGACGCGGTGCGCGCCGCTGGTGAGGAGCAGCACCGGCTCCCCGTCGGTGCTGCCGTCGGTGCTCCCGTCGGTGTTCTCGTCGGCGTCCCCCTCGGCGGGCAGCGAGAACAGCAGGCTGTTGGCGATCGCGCCGACCTCGCAGCCGAGCGCCTCGGCGGCCAGCTGGGCGGTGTGCACGGAGTCGGGGAGGACCACGATCCGACCGGTCCCCCCACGCTGCTCGAGCTCGGCCCGGAAGCGGGTGATCGATGGGTGCTCGCTCATGGCGGCAACCTACCCGGGCAGGCGGGTGCTGCGGCGCCGGTCCACGACTCCGGAAGAGGGTCTTGACGGGTTGTCGTGGGCGAGGTGTACCGTGCAGGTGTTCGAACAGATGTTCGATCATCGCCCGGGTGGGGGGTGACCTCGACCCCCATCCTCCATCCGGGCACCGACAGGGGTCGACGGCTGCAGGACGACGGTGAAGGAGCAGGACGGTGCGGCGCTACGACGACCCGGTGGAGGTGCGCAAGGGCGCAGACGAGGATCCCGACCAGTTCTTGTGGCGGGGCCGGTTGTGGCAGGTGCGCGAGGTGGTCGCGCACTGGGTGGAGACCGGAGCCTGGTGGGGTCGGCGCACCGCCGACCAGGGCCCCGAGGCGGTCGATCTCGACCTGCTCCGAGAGCGCGAGGTGTGGCGGGTGGCAGCCGCCAGGGGACGGGCCGCGGCCCAGTCCACCGGCGAGGACCCCGGCTACGGGGTCTTCGACCTGGTCTTCAGCTGGTCCGAGGGCAGCTGGCAGCTCGTCCGGGCGATGGACTGAGGAGGCTCGGCCATGACCACAGCTGCGGGCCCGACCGCTCCGGCCTTCCTGCCGGCAGCGACCCACTCCTACCTCGAGCGGGCCGCCGAGTCGCTGCGCGAGGCGATCACCAGCCCCGATGTCGCGGGACGCTACGCCCATGCCCACGTCTCGGCACTGCGGGCGACCGCCGCGTTGCTGGCGGCCCGGGCCCAGCCGATGGCCCCGGCGCGGCGTCGCCGGCAGAAGAACGCCTGGGTGCTGCTGGCCGAGGTGGCGCCCGAGCTCGCCGAGTGGGCGGCGTTCTTCGCCGCCGGCGCCGACAAGCGGGCCGCGGCCGAGGCGGGGTCGCGCCGGGCGGTCACCGAGCGGGAGGCCGATGACCTGGTGCGAGACGCCGACCGGTTCCTCGCGCTGGTGGAGACCTCGCTGGGCCTCACCGAGCACCTTCCGTTCCGCGTCGCCTAGGCGGCCGTGTCGTGCCCGACCCCTTCGTCCACCTCCACGTCGCCTCCGGCTACTCCCTGCAGTACGGCGCCTCGCACCCCCATGTCCTGGTCGAGCGGGCTGCCGAGCAGGAGATGGACGCCCTCGCCCTGACCGACCGCGACGGGACCTACGGCGCGGTCCGCTTCGCCAAGGCGGCGATGGCGGCAGGCCTCCGCCCGATCCTCGGCGTCGACCTCGCCGTGGCGTCCACCCCCGGGGCGGGGCCGGGGGAGGCCGGTCCGGCCCCGACGCGGCGCCCCGGGGCCGCGCCGGCCCGTACCCCCGTGCGCGGCGGCACCTCCCGTGACCCTCGGCTGCCCCGGGTGACCTTCCTGGCCAGCGGCAGGGCGGGCTGGGCGGCCGTGTGCCGCCTGGTCTCGGCGACCCACCACGCCGGTGAGCGCGGCACCCCGGTGTGCACCCCTGAGCTGGTGGCCGAGCACGTCGCCGGTCGTGAGGTCCGGGTGCTGCTCGGACCCGCCTCCACGCTGGGGCGGGCGACCACGCGGCGTCGTGACGACCTCGGGCGCGAGGTGCTGGCCCGCTGGCTGGACCTCCTCGGGCCGGGGCAGCTGGTCGTCGAGGTGGTCTCCCACCGGCTGGCCGGGGCCGGTCCCGGCTCCTCCCCGCACGCCGCCCGGATGGTGGGCCTGGCCCGCTGCGTGCCGGTCCCGGTGGTGCTCTCCAACGCGGTCCGGTTCGCCGACCGGCTCGACGCGCCGACGGTCGACGTGCTCGACGCCAGCCGGCGCCTGGTCCCGATGGACCTGCGCCACCTCGACCGGCGCAACGCCGAGGGGTTCTTGAAGTCCGGCAAGCAGATGCACGAGGTGGCCGAGGAGATCTGCCGCCACGCCGGGCTGGCGGACTCCGGGCGCTCGGCCACCGAGCTGCTCGCCCGCACCCGCGCAGTCGCCGACCAGTGCGTCCTCGACCCACGTGCCGACCTCGGGATCGGCGAGGTGCACTTCCCGGAGTTCTCCGTGCCGACCGGCCCGGGACCGGGCCAGGCCCCAGGGCCGGTGCCGACCAGGCCCGGCTCGGACCAGCGGCCGGCCGATGTCGAGCTGCGAGGGCGCTGCGAGGCCGCCATCGGGTGGCGCTACGGCCAGGCTCCCCGGCAGCGGATCTGGAAGCGGCTCGACGACGAGCTGGAGACGATCCGCGTGCTCGGCTTCGCCTCCTACTTCCTCACCGTCGGTGAGGTGACCCGGATGATCCGCGAGCTCGGCATCCGCAGCGCCGCGCGCGGGTCGGGGGCGGGCAGCCTCGTGAACTACCTGCTCGGGATCTCCGGGGTGGACCCGATCCGCCACGGCCTGCTGATGGAGCGTTTCCTCTCCCCGTTGCGACGCTCGCTGCCCGACATCGACATCGACGTGGAGTCTGCCCGCAGGCTCGAGGTCTACGACGCGATCTTCGAGCGCTACGGCCACGAGCGTTGCGCCACGGTCTCGATGATGGACACCTACAAGGTCCGCCATGCCGTCCGTGACGTCGGGGCCGCGCTCGGCATGCCGGTCGGGGAGGTCGACGCCATCGCCAAGGCGTTCCCGCACATCCGTGCCCGCGACGCCCGGATGGCGCTGCGGGACCTGCCCGAGCTGCGCGCCACCGGCCTGGGCCGCGAGGCCGCCGGGGGCGTGACGCCCACGGTCAGTCTCGACCTGTTCTTCAGGCTGGTCGAGAGCCTCGACGGCCTGCCCCGCCACATCGCGATGCACCCGTGCGGGGTGCTGCTCTCCGACACCACCCTGCTCGACCGCACCCCGGTGGAGCAGAGCGCGCTGGGCTACCCGATGAGCCAGTTCGACAAGGAGGACGTCGAGGACCTCGGCCTGCTCAAGCTCGACGTGCTGGGCATCCGGATGCAGTCCTCGATGGCCCACGCCGTGCGGGAGGTCGAACGGGTCGAGGGTCGCCGCCTCGATCTCGACGACGAGGTGCAGGTGCCCTTCGACGACTCGCAGACCTTCGCGATGATCTCGGCGGCCAAGACCCTCGGCGTCTTCCAGATCGAGTCACCGGGACAGCGCGAGCTGGTCGGCAAGTCCGGGATCGAGGACTTCTCCGAGATCATCACCGACATCTCGCTGTTTCGGCCCGGCCCGGTCAAGAGCGACATGATCACGCCCTATCTCGAGGCCAAGCAGGGCTGGGCGATGCCCGCCTACCTCCACGACGACCTGCGCCCGATCCTCGGCGGCACTCGAGGGGTGGTGGTCTTCCACGAGCAGGTGATCGAGATCATCGCCCAGTTCACCGGCTGCACCTACGCCGAGGCGGACGAGTGGCGGCGCGCCCTGGGCGACACCGACGGGATGGCCGAGACGAAGACCTGGTTCTTCCCCCGCGCGCTCGGCCGGGGCTACCCACTGCCGGTGGTGGAGCGGATCTGGAAGGTGGTCGAGTCCTTCGCCTCCTTCGGCTTCTGCAAGGCCCACGCCGCCGCGTTCGCGCTGCCGACCTACCAGTCGGCCTGGCTCAAGGCCCACTACCCGGCCCACTTCCTCGCCGGAGTGCTCACCCACGACCCGGGGATGTACCCCAAGCGGCTGATCCTCGACGACGCCCGCCAGCTCGGCATCGAGGTGCTCGGGCTCGACGTCAACACCAGCGAGGCGGAGTACGCCGTGGAGAAGCTGACGACCGGGGGGACACCCCCGGGGGGCTCCCCGGCCTGGAGCGGCCACGGCTACGGCATCCGGATCGCCCTGGGGGAGGTGCGCGGCATCACCGACGGCGAGGTGCACCGGATCGTCACCGTCCGCGACGGCGCCCCCTACGTCTCGCTGACCGACTTCTGGCAGCGCACCCAGGTCTCCCGGCCGGTGCTCGAGCGGCTGGTGCAGGCCGGTGCCTTCGACACCGTCCACGGCATCGGGGTCAGTGCCGGCAGCGGTCGCCGGCACCGGGTCACCCGACGGGACCTGCTGCTGGAGGTCGGCGACCTCGACCGGTTCCAGCGGGCCGCGGCGCGGGCGGGAACGACCCGGGCGCGTGGGCTGTCCCGGTCCCGACCGGGCTCGGCGGACTCCGGGGACGCCTCGGTGCAGCTCGCCCTGGATCTCGAGGGCTCCCAGGCCCAGCGGGTGGGCCCGGCGGCTGGGCTCAGGACGAGCGGTCTGCCGGAGATGGGCGACGCCGACCGGGTCCGTGCCGAGCTGGACATCCTCGGGTTGGACGCCAGCCGCCACGTCGTCGACTTCCACGCCCCCTTCCTCGACCGGCTGGGGACCACCCGGTCGGTCGACCTGCTCTCGGCCCGCAGCCGCAGCGAGCTGCTGGTGGCAGGGGTGAAGGTGGCCACCCAGACCCCGCCGATCCGGTCGGGCCGCCGGGTGATCTTCTTGACCCTCGACGATGCGACCGGCCCTGTGGACGCCACCTTCTTCGAAGACGTGCAGGGTCCCTACGCCGCCACCGTCTTCGGCTCCTGGCTGCTGGTCGTGCGGGGGGAGCTGCGCCGCACCGGTCGGCGCGGGGTCTCGCTCCGCGCGACCGGTGCCTGGGACCTCGGCGCGCTGCACGACCTGTGGCGAACCGAGGGGATGGAGGCCGTGCACGCCGAGATCGACCGGGTGCCCCGCGGGTTCGGGTCGGCCGGCGAGCCGGGGCCGAGCCGGGTGCTGGTGCACACCAGTGGGTTCCAGATGTCGCCGTACGCCGACATCAAGCCGGCCGGCCCCGACCTCAAGCACACCGCGACCGGCACGGTCGCCGCCGAGGGCGTGGCTCGCCGGTTGTGGCACCGCAGCCCGGGGAGCACGGGATGATCCCGCAGGTCCTAGGGTGGCGGCCATGGACCGCCCGATGGAACGCCGCACCGCAGCGCGCACAGCGGTCCTCTGGGACGCGGTGCGTGCCCTGCTCGCCGAGTCCGGTGGTTCCCAGGAGCGTCCGGCGACGGTCCTCGACATCGGCGGCGGGACCGGCGGCTTCGCGGTCCGGCTGGCCGGTCTCGGGCACCGGGTCACGGTCATCGACCCCAGCCCCGACGCCCTTGCCGCACTGGCGCGCCGGGCCGACGAGGAGGACGTCGCCGACCGGGTCACCGGGCTCCAGGGCGACCTCGGCGACCTGGCGGGGCTGGCCCCCCGAGACGGTGTCGACCTGGTGCTGTGCCACGGCGTGCTCGGCCTGGTCGAGGACCCGGCCGCCGCGCTGGCGACGATCACCTCGGTGCTGCGTCCCGGCGGGGTGCTCTCCTTGCTGGTCAACCAGCGGCATGCGGCCGTGCTGGCCCGGGCGATGGCCGGCCACTTCCTCCAGGCCCGGGCACTGCTCGAGGGTGAGCACGGGGAGCGTCTCGGGGACCGGGGCGCAGAGCACCGGTTCACCGCCGAGGAGGTCGGCGACCTGCTCGACTCCGTGGGGTTCACCACGACCGCCCGGCACGGCATCCGGGTCTTCGCCGACCTGGTGCCCTCCACCCTGCTCGACCTGGAGCCGGGAGCCAGCGCCGCGCTGCTCGACCTCGAGCGCGCCGTGGCCGAGCGGCCGGAGTACCTCACCCTGGCCAGCCAGCTGCACGTCGTCGCCACCCGTTAGGCCCCCCGACCCCAGGTCCGACCCCAGGTCCGACCCCAGGCCCGCCCCCGCGTGCCTCCCCAGACGGCTCCCAGACGGCTCCCCAGACGGCTCCCCAGGTGGCGCGATGTCTGACCGTTCGCACGACTGCCCGATCCTGCACGTCGACATGGACGCGTTCTTCGCCTCGGTGGCGATCCGGGACCGACCCGAGCTCGCCGAGGTCCCGGTGATCGTGGGTGGCGGCAACCGCGGGGTGGTGCTCGCCGCCAACTACCCGGCCCGCAGGTACGGCGTCCACTCGGCGCTGCCGATGACCCGGGCCCGCCGGATGTGCCCGGAGGCGGTGGTGCTCTCCCCGGACTACACCGACTTCGACGGCGTCTCATCCTCGGTGATGGAGGTCTTCAGGGAGATCACCCCGCTGGTGGAGACGATCTCGCTGGACGAGGCGTTCCTCGACGTCTCCGGTGCCACCCGGCGCCTGGGCTCCCCGCTGCGGATCGCCGAGCACATCCGTGCCCGGGTTGCCGACGAGCAGCGGATCACCTGCTCGGTGGGAGTGGCCGGCACGGTGTCGGTGGCCAAGCTGGCCAGCCGTCGCGCCAAGCCCGACGGGGTCCTGGTCGTCCCTCCGCGTGAGGTGACCCGGTTCCTGCACCCCCTCGACGTCGGGGAGCTGTGGGGGGTGGGGGAGAAGACCCGTGACCAGCTGCACCGTCTCGGCCTGAGAACCGTCGGCGACCTCGCCCACACCCCGGTGCCCACTCTCCAGCGCGGGATCGGGGTCGCGGCGGGCGCTCACCTGCACCGGCTCGCCTGGGGCACCGACCGGCGCACCATCACGCCGCGCCGCGGCACCCAGGAGCCCGAGCGCAGCATGGGCTCTGAGGAGACCTTCAGCCGGGACACCGACGACCCGGCGGCGGTGCTGCGTGAGCTGCTGCGGCTCTCGGCGAAGGTGACCAGGCGGATGCGGGTGGCCGGGGTGGCCGGGCGCACCGTCACGCTGAAGGTGCGCTTCGCCGACTTCACCACGATCACCCGCTCCCGGACGCTGGGTGACGCCACCGAGGCCACCGGTGAGGTCTACGCCACCGCGGCCGCCCTGTTCGAGGCCCTGGGGCTGCAGCGGGCCCGGGTCCGGCTGGTGGGAGTGCGGGTGGAGGGACTGCTGCCACGCGGGCAGGTGCAGCGCCAGCTCGTCCTCGGTGCTCGCGAGCGCGGCTGGGAGGAGGCCGACCGCGCCACCGACGCCGCGGCGCTGCGCTTCGGCGGCGGCGCCGTGCGCCGAGCCACTCTGCTCCTCGGCGACCGGCCCTAGATCACCGGAGCCGTGCGCAAGATCGGGACCACGATTTCTCGGTCCTGTCTACCGACTTGCCCAGAGCCTGCCTAGACTCATCAGGAGACCAGTCACTGCGGGAGGAAGCCGTGCCGCTCTCCGAAGAGGAACTACGTCTGCTGGAGCAGATGGAGCAGGCGCTTGCCCAAGAGGACCCCAAGTTCGTCTCGACGCTGCGGGGCAGCTCGCTGGAGCGGGTCGCCCGGATGCGCACGATCGCTGCCGGGGTCGTCTTCGTCGTCGGGATCGCGATGCTCATGGGCGGTGCGATCGCCCAACAGATCTGGCTCGGGGTCCTCGGGTTCGTGGTGATGCTGGGCTCGGCGACGATCGGGCTGGCCGCCTGGCGTGGTCGCCATGCCCCGGCCGCCCAGCCGCAGCGCAGTGAGGACAAGCTCTTCGACTTCGACGACCACCCGCACCGCTTCGAGGTGATCGAGGGTGGTCGCCCCCGTCCCCGCAAGCTGCGCAAGCCGTCGGGCCGGCGACCAGGGCGCCGTCCCGGCCGGGGCGCGGGCAAGCCGGCCAAGCAGGGCACCTTCATGCAGCGCATGGAGCAGCGCTGGGAGCACCGCCGCCAGCAGGGCTACTGAGCCCGCCTGCCCCGCACCAGCGAGACCGGCCACACCCGGCTGCGCCACCCGCGGTCGCGCTCCACGCTTCCCCGCATGACCCTGCGCCAGGAGCGCACGGTCCGCACCGTGCGGGTGTGCGCCTCCGGGTCCAGGGTCGCCACCCCCGCCGTGGAGCGGCCGTAGCGCCCCCGTTCGACCTGCACCAGTAGGTCCTCGAGACAGACCTGGTCCTCCTCCTCGGCGTGCACCTGGCCGACCACGGCGCGGGCCTGCTCGCGCGGTGAGCGCTGGTCGGGCCAGCACAGGCCGAGGTCGAGCGCGGTGGCGCGCAGCTCGGCCCAGGCCCCCTCGGCGAGGTGTTCGGCGTCGGTGGGGCGCAGGCGGCGGCGGCGCTGCCGGGAGCGCAGCAGCCCGGGGCCCACGCCGAGGGTCAGCACCAGCAGCAGGGCCGCCAGCGGCCACCGGGGGATCGAGAGGCCGCCACCGTCACCGCTCTGCTTGTCCGCGGCACCGGCGTCGGGCCGGGCGGCCTGGCCCCCGGTGGCCCCGGCGGTGGGGGCGGCGCCCGGCGAGGCGGCGTTGGGGTCCTGCCGGGTCCAGTCGGGCGTGGCGCCGGCCCGCTGTCCCGGGGTCGGCTCGAAGCGCACCCACCCCACTCCTGCGAAGTACATCTCGGGCCAGGCGTGCCGGTCGTCGCTGGTGTAGAGGATCCGGCCGTCTGGCTGGGCGGTCCCCTCGAGGAAGCCGACGACGACGCGCGAGGGGATGTCCAGGGTGCGGCCCATGGCGGCCATCGCGGCGGCGAACTGCTCGCAGTAGCCCACGCGGTCGTCGGTGATGAAGTGGGCGAGCAGGTCCATCCCCGAGCCGCTGCGCTGCTCCAGGGAGTAGGTGAAGTCCCCGTCGCGGCGGAACCAGTCCTGCAGCGCCACCGCCTTCTCGAAGTTGCTGGTGGCCCCGCGGGTGACCTCGCGGGCACGCTGCTCGACGATCGACGGCAGGTTGTCGGGCACGTGGGTCATCGACACCCGCACTCGGGTGGGGGTGGGGCCGGCCGACGCCAGGAGCTTCGCGGTGATGTCCGGGGTGAACTGGGTCGCCTGGTAGCCCAGCCCGGTGACCGCCCCGGCCCCCACGAACGCCACGTCGAGGGTGCGGGAGTCGAAGCGCCAGTTGCCCTCCACCTTCACCTCGCGCACCGGGTAGGGGAGGGGCAGCCAGGTGGTGGCGAAGTCCGGGGCCAGCCGCAGCCTCCAGGAGCTTGTCCGACCGGGGACGCCGGGTGCCAGCCCGGGAACCGCGGGGAAGCCGCCGTCGGCACTGTTCTCGCTGGGCAGGTTGCGCGGAGAGGGACGCCACCGGTCGCTGCGGAACTGGTCGAGCACGGTGGTGCGCAGGTAGTCGGTCTCGTCGGAGTCGGTCTTGGCGTAGACCATCGGCGTGTGCGTCTTCGTGATCAGGTCGCGCCGCAGGCGGACGAAGGGGTTGACCGTGGTGAGCTGGAAGCCGCTCCCGCCGCCGGTGGACCCGTCGGCGGCCTCGTCTCGGTGCAGCAGGTCGGTGACCGGCACCACCGGTGAGGCCAGCAGGGCGATCACCACCGCACCGACGGAGACCTGCCAGAGCACGGTGAGTCGCGGGGGCGGCCGGGTGCGCCCGGAGGCGCCCCAGGTGCCGAGCCGGTCGAGGTGCTCGACCGCGAGCAGGCGCATGAACAACAGTGCGGTGCCGATGAACACCGGGAGCGCGAGGGCGTCCTTGAGGATGCTCACCGGCACGCTGAGCGCCACCAGCAGGGGCAGTGCCGCCAGCGGAGGACGGCGCAGGCCGAAGGCCAGCACGTCGATGGCGAACAGCACCGCCAGCCCGCAGGCCATCAGCATCGCGCGCGTGTGCGTCGGGTTGACCGAGACCGGTGCCGCGTAGTGGTTCAGCGTGGCCGCGCCGTTGTTGATCATGTAGCCCAGCTCGCGCAGCGACCCCCAGGTGGGGACCAGCCCCAGCACCGACTGGCGTGCGGCGAAGATGAGGTTCATCCCCAGCAACCCGAGCAGCGCCTGCGCCAGCGCGACGACGTACGGCGGCCAGTGCAGGGCGCGCAGACCACTGCCGGCCAGGGCCATGGCCAGCCCGACCAGCCCGGTCGGCACCAGGAAGGCCAACGGCTCGGCGATCATGCCGGACCAGGCGAACAGCGCGATCCACCCGGTGAGCAGCCCCAGCTGTGGCGGACCGGGGCGCCAGGGGTCCGGGGGGTGCCGCCGGGTCATCGGGCCAGCTCCATCCAGGCTGCGGCGAGGCTGCCCTCACGGCGCAACGTGGTGGCCTTCCAGCCGAGCCCGTGCAGGGCGCCGGTGGCCGGCGTCTCCACCCGGCCGGAGCGGTCCCACGTGCTGACGTCGAGCACCACGGCGTAGGCGGAGTCACCCGCTGCCGCCATCCCGGAGAGCAGCTCCCGGTCGGGCTGGCCGAGGTGCCCGAGCACGGCCAGCAGCATGCCGCCGGGCTCGGTGTCGTCGATCCAGCCGGTCGCGAGCTGCTCGTGCCGCGTCATCCCCATCAGGGCGAGGCGCTCCAGCTGCTCGGGCAGGGTCACGCCGCGTGAGCCCTGGTGCCAGCCGTGGGCGGAGGACCGGCCGGTCGCGCTGACCAACCGCACCTCGAAGTCGCGCTCGACGAGGTGGCGCATGATCGAGGCGGTCGTGCGCACCGCGGTCTCCATCGAGGAGCCCGGGCCGTAGCCGCGGTGGCTGATGCGTCGGTTGTCGATGAGCAGGGTGCACCGGGACTGCCACTGCTGCTCCTCGCGGCGCACCATCAGCTCGTCCACGCGGGCGCTGCTCGGCCAGTGGATGCGGCGCAGGTCGTCGCCGAGGCGGTACTCCCGGATGGTCACGTCGGGGCTGCCGCCACCGAGCAGCTCCCGGGTGCGGTTGTCACCGGCTCCGGCCCAGCGGCCGGTGAGGGTGACGTGCGGCAGTGGCTCGGTGCGGGGAGTGACCAGGATGGACTCCGTCGAGGGGAGGGTCTGGTCGAGGTCGACCATCCCGAGCGGGTCTCCGACCCGCACGTGCAGCGGGCCGACGGGGTAGCGTCCCCGGGTCTCGGTCCGGATCGGGTAGCGCAGCGTGATCTGCCCGCCGGGTTCCAGGGGGTCGATGACGAAACGGGCCGGCGAGCCCAGGGCCGGCGCCAGCTCCTCCTCGACCAGCAGGGTCCCGGTGCGGCGGCCGGCGTTGCCGATCTCCATCTCGACGTGGGCGGTCTCGCCCGCCTCCACCTGGAGGGCGCTGACGTTGCGCCGGATCCACACGGTGCGCTCGGTGCGGCGCAGCACCAGCCAGGCCAGCACGGGGACGAGTGCGGCGAGCAGCCCGATCCGCACGAAGTCGCGCTCCCCGATCTGCACGCCGCAGATGATCGCGGCGGCACCGGCGGCGAGGAAGGAGCGACCCCGGACGGTCAGGTCCCGCACGTCCTCACCCCACCTGGGGGACGGGCACCTGGTCCAGCACCTGCTGCACCACCTCGGTGGTACGACGCCCGCTCATGGTGGCCTCCATGGTGGGCAGCAGCCGGTGCGGGAAGACCAGCGGGGCCAGCGCGATGACGTCGTCGGGCAGCACGTAGTCGCGTCCCTGCATCGCCGCCCAGGCCTTGGCGGCCCGCACCAGGTGCAAGGTGGCCCGCGGTGAGGCGCCCAGCCGCAGGTCGGGCGAGCGCCGGGTCGCCGTGGCCAGCGCGACGGCGTAGCGCTGCACCGGCTCGGAGACGTGGACGGCGTTGGTCACCTCGATCAGCTTGCGGACCTCGGAGGCGTCGGTGACCGGCTCCAGCTCCTCGAGCGGGCTGACCACGTCGCGCGCGGAGATCATCGCGATCTCCGCGGACTCGACGGGGTAGCCCATGGACAGGCGCACCATGAACCGGTCCCGCTGGGCCTCGGGCAGGGCGTAGGTGCCCTCCATCTCGATCGGGTTCTGGGTGGCGATCACCATGAACGGGGACTCCAGGACGTAGGTCGTGCCGTCGACGGTGACCTGGGCCTCCTCCATGCACTCCAGCATCGCCGACTGCGTCTTGGGGCTGGCGCGGTTGATCTCGTCCCCGACCACCACGTTGGCGAAGATGCCGCCGGGGCGGAACTCGAACTGGCGGGTGTCCTGGTTGAACACCGAGACCCCGGTGACGTCGGAGGGCAGCAGGTCCGGGGTGAACTGGATGCGGCGCACGGTGCAGTCGATGGACCGGGCCAGTGCCTTGCTGAGCATCGTCTTGCCGACGCCCGGGACGTCCTCGATGAGCAGGTGGCCGCCGGCGAGGAGCACGACCAGCGCGGACCGGGCGATGTCGGGCTTGCCCTCGATGACCGCCGCGATGTTGGTCTGGATCCGCTCGGCGATCGCGCGCACCTCGTCGACGTCGGCACCTCCCGACCTCGACCCGGTGTGCCCGGTCGCGGCGACGTCAGGTCCCGCGTCTCCCGCTTCGACCACCGTTGGCCCCAATTCTCCACCACGTCGCTCCACCGGTGCCCCACGCGCGCCGCCGGAAGCCTGTCCTACGCCCAGTGAAGCCCATGCCACCACATGGTCACCACACGCGTCACCTGCCGGTCGGGGGCGGGGGCGGGCGTCGGTGGGGCGCCTGGCGGGGGAAATGGGGTGCGGCGAGGCGGCAAAGTGGTTGACGGTGGAGGGATGTGGAGTAAAGTGGTGCGCAGTGGAGCAACCAGGCATGTTCGGCGAGGCTGGGCTTGGGTGAGGGGAGCGGCAGATGTTCTCCGGCACCTACACCCCCAAGCTCGACGACAAGGGCCGACTGTTCCTCCCGGCGAAGTTCCGCGACGAGATGAAGGAGGGCCTGGTGATCACCCGTGGCCAGGAACGTGCCCTCGACATCCGCACGCAGGCAGACTTCGACGTGTTCACCGAGAAGTTCAAGAACGCCTCGCAGACCGACGCCCGACTGCGGGCCTACGGTCGGATGCTGTTCGCGCTGGCCTCCGAGCAGGTCCCCGACAAGCAGGGGCGGGTCACCATCACCCCCGAGCTGCGCGGCTACGCAGGACTGGACCGCGATGCCGTGGTCATCGGGATCTACGACCGCATCGAGATCTGGGAGCCCGGCTCCTGGGCCGCCTACACCGCCGACCAGGAGCAGGCCTTCGCCAACCTCCAGGAAGAGGTCTTCCCGGGCTTCTGACCGGCCGGCACGAACAGCAGCACAACTCCACATCGGTGATCGCAGGGCGAGGCTCGCGTCCGCTCCTCCCTCGACTCCTCTGACGCACCTTCCCCGGTGTCAGATGGGTCGCTTCCCTCCAACCGGGGGTCGAGCGGACGGAGAACCTGGCCTTGCGATCACCACCAGCTTTTCCGAACACACACGCGAGGGGGTCGAGACCGATGAGCCAGAGCACGATCACCCCGACACGGCGGGTCCGTCACGAGGTCCGCGACTCCCTCGCGGTGATGATCTTCTCCGCCCTCTCCTCCAGCGCGGTCGCGGTCCTGCTGACCTTCCTGGTCAGGAACTAGGCGGTCCTGCAGCGATGAGCACCCCCACCCACGTCCCGGTCCTCCTCGACCGGGTCGTTGCCTTGGTGGCCCCGGCGCTGGAGCACCCGGGGGCGGTCTTCGTCGACGCCACGCTGGGGCTGGGGGGACACGCCGAGGCCGTGCTCGGCCACTGTCCCCAGGCCCGGGTCGTCGGCATCGACCGCGACCCGCACGCCCTGGAGCGCGCCGGCGCGAGCCTGGCCGCCTTCGAGGGGCGCACCACCCTCGTGCACGCCGTGTACGACGAGATCCCCGAGGTCCTCGCCCGCCTCGGCCTCGACTCCGTCGACGGCATCCTGTTCGACCTCGGGGTCTCCTCGATGCAGCTCGACGTGCGCGAGCGGGGGTTCGCCTACGCCGAGGACGCCCCGCTGGACATGCGCATGAACGACACCGAGGGGCCGACCGCCGCCGACGTGCTGAACACCTACCCCGCCGCCGAGCTCGCCCGGATCCTGCGGACCTACGGTGAGGAGAGGTTCGCCCGCCAGATCGCGCGGGCGGTGGTGCGGGCCCGGGAGAGCGAGCCCTTCACCGGCTCCGCCCGGCTCGTCGAGCTGCTGCGCGAGACCATCCCCGCCCCGGCCCGGCGCACCGGCGGGCACCCCGCCAAGCGCACCTTCCAGGCCCTGCGCATCGAGGTCAACGACGAGCTCGGTGCGCTGCGCCGGGCCATCCCGGCTGCGATCGCCTCGATCGGCGTCGGCGGGCGGATCGTGGTGCTCAGCTACCACTCCCTGGAGGACCGGCTGGTCAAGCAGGCGTTCGTGGCGGCCACGACCTCCACGCTGCCGCCCGACCTGCCGGTCGTCCCGCCGGGCTACGAACCACCGCTGCGGGTGCTCACCCGCGGGGCGGAGAAGGCCTCGCCCGAGGAGGTCGCCCAGAACCCGCGCGCCGCGTCCGTGCGGCTGCGTGCCGTCGAACGCCTCAACCACAACCGACCGAGCCCGACCAGGGGAGAGACCGCCGCATGAACACCCCCACGCCATCCCCCGGCTCCCGCCACCCCGGGGAGGGCCGATGAGCACCCTGATCGCCTCCGTGAGGTCCGGCGCGCGGCAGCGCGTCCCCAGGTTCGCCGAGGCGGCCGTCGAGCGGGCCCGGCTCACCGTGGTGCCACCGCGACGACCCATCGGTCGCACCCAGGCCGCGCGCACGCCGTTCGCGGTGCTGGTGATCGCGCTGCTCGCGGTCGGCGTCGTCGGCTTGCTCATGTTCAACACCAACATGCAGCAGGCGTCGTTCAAGGTGACGGCCCTCCAGGAGAAGGTGGACACCCTCACCGCCCAGGAGCAGTCGCTGACCATGGAGCTCGACAGCCTGCGCGACCCTCAGCACCTCGCCGTGGCGGCCAAGAAGCTCGGCATGGTCGCCCCCGCCGAGCCGGCCTTCGTCCGGCTCAGCGACGGGCGGGTGCTGGGCAACCCCACACCGGCCACGCCCGACGACGCCGTGCGGATCAACCCGCTGCCCAAGCAGAAGCCCGCCTCGCTCAAGCGACGGACCGTGGTCGTGCGGGTGCCTCCCCCCGGCGTCCGGGGCAACCAGGCCGGCTCGGGTGCCGACACCCGTGGCGCCTCCACCGCCGGGACGGACGGAGGCGGTAGGAAGAAGGCCAGCACCTCGGGCACGGCGGACTCCGGAGCATCGCATTGACACCCAGCCAGCGCAGGACCTCGGTCGGCCCGCGAGGGTCCAGCCACGTCCGTCTGCGCGCCGGCCTGCTGGCGATCGCCATGCTGCTCTCCCTGTTCGGGGCCAGGCTCGTCCAGCTCCAGGGGGTCGACTCCAAGGCCTACGCCTCGCGCGCCGAGGCCTCGGGGCTGGTCTCCGTGGCGCTGCCTGCCAAGCGCGGCCGGATCCTGGACCGCAACGGGGTGCCCCTGGCCGAGTCGGTCTCCGGGCTGATGATCGTCGCCGACCCGACCCGCACGACCCCCAACGCGGAGGCCATCGCGCGGATCCTCGCCGAGCGCCTGGACCTCGACTACTTCGACCTGCTCGCCAAGCTGACCAAGAAGGGCACGCGATTCGTCTACCTCGCGCGTCGGGTGCCCTCCACCCTGGCCACGAACGTGCTCGAGGAGCTCAAGGCGAAGGAGTACGTCGGGGTCGACACCCGCGCCGACCCGCTGCGCACCTACCCCGCGGGTGACGTCGCGGCGAACCTGATCGGGTTCATGAAGGACAACGGCGACGCAGGGGGCGGCCTGGAGCTGAACTTCGACAAGCTCCTGGCCGGCAAGGACGGCAGCGAGACCTACGAGCTGGGCGGCGGCAACCGGATCCCCCTCGGCGACAACAGCGAGGTCAAGCCGGTCAACGGCAAGGACCTGCGGCTCACGATCGACCGCGACGTCCAGTGGTACAGCCAGCGGGTGCTGCGCCAGGCCGTGCAGTCCACCAAGGCGGCGGCGGGCACCGCGGTGGTGCTCGACTCGCGCACCGGTGAGCTGCTGGCCTTCGCCGACTTCCCGAGCTTCGACCCCAACCAGCCGGCGAAGTCCAAGAAGGGCCTGCTCGGGAGCAAGGGCCTCAGCGACGTCTACGAGCCGGGTTCGGTGGAGAAGGTCCTCACCGCCTCCTCGCTGATCGACGCCGGGAAGGTCACGCCGCGCACCCGGTTCACCGTGCCACCCGAGCTGCCCGTCCTCGACCGCAAGATCGGGGACTGGTTCAACCACGGGACGATCCACCTCACCATGGCCGGGGTCATCGCCCGGTCCTCCAACATCGGCACCGCGATGGCGGCCACCCAGATGGAGTCCGGCGAGCTGTGGGACTACCTGCACCGGTTCGGTCTGGGCGAGCGCACCGCCATCGGCATGCCCGGTGAGACGCGCGGCCTGCTCCCGGCCCGGAACGACTGGTCCACCCTGACCCGTGCGCAGATCGCCTTCGGCCAGGGCGTCTCGGTCAACGCGCTGCAGATGGCATCGGCGGTGAACACCCTGGCCAACGGCGGTGAGTTCGTCGCCCCCAGCCTGGTCGAGGGACAGCAGGAGACCGCCACCGGCCACGAGGTCGGCACCGGCACCACCACCCGGCGCCAGGTGGTCAGCCCCGACGCCGCCAGCCAGACCGCCCAGATGATGGAGCTGGTGACGACCCAGGACGTCGGTACCGCCCCAGGCGCCGGCATCCAGGGCTACCGGGTGGCCGGCAAGACCGGCACCGCCCAGGAGGTCGGCGGCGCCTGCAACTGCTACCGCGACGGCGGGCTGGCCGTCTCCTTCGCCGGCTTCGCGCCGGCCGACAAGCCGCGCTTCACCGTCTACGTGGTGATCAAGCACCCCAAGACCGGCGCCAGCGGCGGCGGCACCGCCGGTCCGGTGTTCCGCAAGATCCTGGCCTACGCGCTGCAGAAGTACGCCGTCCCGCCGACCGGCACGACGCCCTCCCACATTCCCACCAAGTGGCGTCCGCGACACCGCGGATAGCCTCAGGTGGTGCCCGAGCTGAACGACGCGCGCCCGGTGAGCGCGGACCGAGACGACCTGACCCGGCCCACCGACCCGCCGGCGACCTCCCTCGCCGACGTGGTCGCCTGGACCGGCGGCCGGTTGCGGGCGCCCGGGCAGGACACCCCAGAGGACACCCCAGAGGTCACCCCGGAGATCACCCCGGAGATCACCCCAGACATCACTGGGCTCTCGCTCAGCTCCCAGCGGGTCCGTCCGGGGGACGTCTACGCCGCCCTGCCCGGACGCAGAGCCCACGGTGCGGCGTACGCCGCCGACGCGGTGGCCGCCGGGGCGGTCGCCATCCTCACCGACGAGGAGGGAGCCCGGCTCCTCGATGGCACGGACACGCCCCTGCTCGTGCTCGCCGATCCCCGCTCGGTGCTGGGCAGCCTCGCCGCGCGGCTGTACGCCGAGCCGGCGCGCGCGCTCCGGCTGATGGCGGTCACCGGCACCCAGGGCAAGACCACCACCACCCGGCTCCTCGAGGGTGCTCTGACGTCGGCCGGGACGAGCGCCGCCGTGGTCGGCACCGTCGGCACCCGCATCGCCGGGCATGAGGTGCGAACCGCCCTGACCACGCCCGAGGCGCCCGACCTGCACGCCCTGTTCGCCGTGATGGTCGAGCAGGGCGTCACGGCCTGCGCCATGGAGGTCTCCAGCCACGCCCTGGTGATGGGCAGGGTCGACGGGGTGGTCTTCGACGTGGCCGCCTTCCTCAACCTCGGTCGGGACCATCTCGACTTCCACCGCGACCTCGAGGACTACTTCGCCGCCAAGGCCTCGCTGTTCACCCCCGAGCGCACCCGACGCGGGCTGACCAACCTCGACGACCCGTTCGGCCGCCGGCTGCTCGAGGTGGCCTCGGTGCCGATGGTCACCTTCTCGCCCTCGGGCGGGGACGCCGACTGGCGGGCCGAGGACGTGGTCCTCGAGCCGCAGGGCTCCAGCTTCACCGTCGTCACCCCGGACCACCGGCGCGTGCCCGCCCGGGTGCCGCTCACCGGGGACTTCAACGTCGCCAACGCGCTGTGCGCGGTCGCGCTCGCGGGGGAGGCCGGACTCGACCCGCAGCTGGTCGCCGACGGTCTCGCGGCCGGCGGGGGCGTGCCCGGACGCCTGGAGCAGATCGACGAGGGGCAGGGGTTCCTCGCGATCGTGGACTACGCGCACAAGCCCGACGCCGTGGAGGCGGCGCTGGCCGCCCTGCGGCCGATCACCCGCGGACGACTGCTGCTGGTGATCGGGGCGGGCGGCGACCGCGACACCGGCAAGCGCCCGGTGATGGGGGAGATCGGCGCCCGGCTGGCCGACGTGCTGGTCGTCACCGACGACAACCCGCGCACCGAGGTCGCGGAGGTGATCCGCGCCGCGGTGCTCAGCGGCACCGAGCGGGTCGACGGCGGTGCCGAGGTCCACGAGGAGGCCGACCGGCGTGACGCGATCCGGTGGGCCGTGGCGAGGGCACAGCCGGGGGACACGGTCGTCGTCGCGGGCAAGGGGCACGAGACCGGGCAGGAGATCCAGGGCACCGTGCACCCCTTCGACGACCGGGACGAGCTGCGTGCGGCCCTGGTGGACCTGGTGACCCGGCGATGATCGCGCTGACCCTGGCCGAGATCGCCACGATCGTGGACGGACGGGTCGTCGACGCGCCGGGCGACCTGCGGGTCACCGGCGCCGCCTTCCTCGACACCCGCACACCCGAGCCGGGTGGCCTCTTCGTCGCGCTCGCCGGCGAGCACGTCGACGGGCACGACTACGCCGCTGCCGCGCTCGAGGGCGGTGCGGCGGCCGTGCTGGGCAGCCGGGCGTGCGGCGTCGCCGGCGTGCTCGTGGGGGACGTCCAGGCCGCGCTCCAGCAGCTCGCCCGGGTGGTGCTCGAGCGCAGGCGCGACATGGCCCACGACCACCGGGGTGCTCCGGTCCAGGTGATCGCCGTCACCGGCTCCCAGGGCAAGACCAGCGTCAAGGACATGCTGGCCAGGGTGCTCGCCGACCACGCCCCGACAGTCGCGACCGCCGGGTCCTTCAACAACGAGCTCGGGCTGCCCCTGACGGTCCTGCGCCTGACCGAGGAGACGCGCCACCTCGTCCTGGAGATGGGGGCCCGCGGCGTGGGTCATCTGGCCGAGCTCTGCCGGATCGCACCCCCCGACGTCGCGCTCGTGCTCAACGTCGGACGTGCGCACATCGGCGAGTTCGGCAGCCAGGAGCAGATCGCCCTCGCCAAGGGGGAGATCGTCGAGGCCCTGGAGCCCGACGGGGGGACTGCGGTCCTCAACGCCGACGATCCGCTCGTCGCGGCCATGTCCGGGCGAACCGAGGCCCGGACCGTGCGGTTCGGGCGCGGGGCGGATGCCGACGTTCGTCTCGGTGAGGTGCTGCTCGACGAGCTGGGTCGTCCCTCCTTCGAGCTGACCTCGGGCGGGGACACCGAGCGGGTGCAGCTGCAGCTGTTGGGGGCGCACCAGGCGATCAACGCCGCCGCCACCGCGGCCGCCGCGCGGGCCGTGGGCCTGGACCGGCTGAGCCAGGTCGCGGCGAGCCTGCGCGCCATCGAACGGCTCTCCCCGTGGCGGATGGAGGTGCACGAGCGCGGCGACGGGCTGGTCGTGCTCAACGACGCCTACAACGCCAACCCCGACTCGATGGCCTCCGCGATGGAGACCCTCGCCCGGATGGGGGAGCGTGCCGGCCGGCGCACGGTCGCGGTGCTGGGCGAGATGCGCGAGCTCGGGGCCAGTGCCGCCGAGGAGCACCGCGCGGTCGGCTCGCTCGTGCACCGGCTGGGCATCGACCAGGTCGTCACCGTCGGGGAGGAGGCTCGACCGATCCACGAGCAGCTGCTCGTGCACCGCGGCGAGGACGGCACGACTCGCCACGCCGAGACCGTCGCGCGCGCCGGTGCGTGGTTGCGCGAGAATGTCTCGGGTCCCGACGTCGTCCTGGTCAAGGCGTCGCGGGCCGGGCGGCTCGAACGGATCGCCGACATGCTCCTGGGGGAGGACCCCACGGAGGACCCCACGGACGATCTGGGACAGGAGGCGGGCCGGTGAGAGCCATCTTGCTGGCGGGCGGGCTCTCGCTGGTGCTCACCTTGATCGGCACCCGGTTCGCGATCAAGGTCCTCGCCAGGCAGGGCTACGGCCAGCTGATCCGCGACGACGGCCCGACGACCCACCACACCAAGCGCGGCACGCCCACCATGGGCGGCCTGGTGATCGTGCTGGCCTCGGTCGCGGCGTACTTCCTGGCGACGCTGGTCACCGGCAACGAACCGAGCGCCTCCTCGCTGCTGCTGCTGTTCCTCTTCGTGGGCCTGGGGACGGTGGGCTTCCTCGATGACTACATCAAGATCTCCCGACAGCGCAGCCTCGGTCTGCGCAGCCGGGCGAAGTTCGTCGGGCAGACCTTCGTGGCCGTCGTGTTCGGGTGGCTCGCCCTCTCGCCGTGGATGGAGGACGAGCGTGGGCAGACCCCGGCGGGGCATGCGGTCTCCTTCATCCGCGACCCCCGTGACCTGACGCTGCCGGTGATCGTGCTGGTGGTCTTCATCTGGGTGCTGATCGCCGGCTCCAGCAACGCGGTGAACCTCACCGACGGGCTCGACGGGCTCGCCGCGGGAGCGTCCGTGATGACCTTCGGCGCCTACACGATCGTCAACATCTGGCAGAACAACCAGTGGTGCGGACGCGCCGCTGGACCGAAGTGCTACGAGGTGCGAGACCCCCTGGACCTCGCCGTGGTCGCGGCCGCGATCACCGGTGCCTGCTTCGGCTTCTTGTGGTGGAACGCCTCGCCGGCCAAGATCTTCATGGGCGACACCGGCTCGCTGGCCCTCGGCGGCGCGCTCGCCGGGTTCGCCGTGCTGACCCGCACCGAGTTCCTGCTCGCCCTCCTCGGCGGGCTGTTCGTGATCCAGACCCTGTCGGTGATCCTCCAGGTCGGCTACTTCAAGGCGACCAGGGGCAAGCGTCTGTTCCGGATGGCGCCGCTGCACCACCACTTCGAGATGCTCGGCTGGGAGGAGATCACCGTGGTCATCCGGTTCTGGCTGATCGCCGGCATCTTCGTGGCGGCCGGGCTGGGGGTCTTCTACGCCGAGTGGGTCGCCGGAGTATGAGCACCCCACCCCTCGGCTCCCTGGGCCGCACCGCCGACTGGGGCGGCGTCCACGTGGTCGTCGCCGGCTTCGGCGTCTCCGGGTACGCCGCGGCGGACAACCTGACCTTCCTGGGAGCCCGGGTCTCCGCCCTGGACGAGTCCGAGGCGGGGGACCGTGCCGAGCGGGCGGCGCTGCTGGAGAGCCTGGGCGCCCGGGTCCGGCTCGGTGCCGGTGCCACCGCGGAGCTGCCGCCCGACGCCGACCTGGTGGTCACCTCGCCCGGCTGGGCTCCCTCGGCACCGCTGCTCCTCGAGGCGACCCGGCGCGGCATCCCGGTCTGGGGGGAGGTCGAGCTCGCCTGGCGGCTGCGCGACCCCGAGCGGCCGGCCCCGTGGCTGGCGGTGACCGGCACCAACGGCAAGACCACGACGGTGCAGATGCTCGAGGCGATGCTGCGCGCCGCCGGGCTGCGCACGGTCGCGTGCGGCAACGTCGGCCTGCCGATCGTGGAGGCGGTGATGGACCCCGAGCCCTACGACGTGCTCGCCGTCGAGCTCTCCAGCTTCCAGCTGCACTACACCTCCTCGATGCGCGCACGGTCCGCGGCCGTGCTCAACCTCGCCGACGACCACCTCGACTGGTACCCCGGGCCCGGCGGGCGGGAGGCCTACGCCGCCGACAAGGGCCGGATCTACACCGGGGTGGAGCGGGCTTGCGTCTACAACCTCGCCGACCCGGTCACCGAGCGGCTCGTCCGGGAGGCCGAGGTGCAGGAGGGCGCGCGGGCGATCGGCTTCACCCTCGGCACCCCGGACGTGGGCATGCTGGGGGTGGTCGACGACGTGTTGGCCGACCGTGCGTTCATCGAGGACCGGCAGACCTCCGCGGCCGAGCTGTGCACCCTCGGCGACCTGGCCAGCCGGGCGCCGCACTACGTCGCCAACGCGCTGGCCGCGGCCGCCCTGGCGCGCTCCCACGGTGTCTCGACCGGGGCGGTGCGGCACGCCCTGCGGACCTTCCGTCCCGACGGGCACCGGATCGCCGAGGTCGCCGTCGTCGACGAGGTGACGTGGGTCGACGACTCCAAGGCGACCAACCCGCACGCCGCCCTCGCCTCGCTGAGCGCCTACGACCCCGTGGTGTGGGTCGCCGGCGGGCTCGCCAAGGGCGCCGCGTTCGACGACCTCGTGGTGGCCGTGCGCGAGCGGCTGCGCGGGGTGGTGCTCCTGGGCCGGGACGCCTCGGTGATCCGCAACTCGCTCTCGCGACACGCGCCCGATGTGCCCGTGATCGAAGTGGGGGCCGGGGAGACTGCAGGAGCAGGACCCATGGATCGTGTCGTGGCCGGGGCCGCGACGCTGGCACACCCCGGCGACACCGTGCTGCTGGCTCCGGGATGCGCGTCCATGGACATGTTCGCCAACTACGGAGCCCGCGGTGACGCCTTCGCCGAGGCGGTGCACCGGATGCGGGCGGGCGGCGGGAACGACGGCTGAGGAGGACCGGTGAGCGTCACCAGCGAGACGCGACAGCAACCCGGGATCTCCGGCTGGATCACCTACCGGACCGCTGCGGTGCGCCACGCGATGCAGCGGCCGCTCACGTCGTACTACCTGCTGCTGGGTGGCTCGACGATGCTGCTGGCGATCGGGCTGATGATGGTGCTCAGCGCCTCCAGCGTCTACTCCTACCGGGTCCACGACAGCAGCTACTACGTCTTCTTCAAGCAGCTGACCTGGGTGGTGATCGGCCTTCCGGCGGCGTGGCTGGCCAGCCGGATGCCGCGCCGGCTGCTGCGCCTGCTCGCCTGGCCCGGGGTCCTCGTCGCCGTGGTGTTGCTGGTGCTGACCCAGACCAGCCTGGGCTTCGCGGTCAACGGCAACCGCAACTGGCTGGCACTGGGCCCGCTGACCGTGCAGCCCTCGGAGGTCGCCAAGCTCTCGATCATCTTGTGGGCCTCCGACGTCTACGCCAAGAAGGAGCGCTACCTCGGCAACCCCTGGCACGCGCTGCTGCCGGTGGCCCCGGTGGTGGCGACCATCTCGCTGCTGGTGGTCTTCCAGCACGACCTCGGCACCGCCCTGGTGCTGTTCGCGATCCTGCTGGGCATGCTCTGGGTCGTCGGCGTGCCGGCCCGGCTGTTCGGGATCGCCCTCTCCCTCGTCGGGGTGGTGGCCTTCTACCTCGCGGCCGCCAACGCCGAGCGGCGCACCCGGCTGACCAGCTTCATCGACCCCTTCAAGGACTTCCAGGGAGCGGGCTGGCAGGCCGGACACGGCCTGCTCGGGATGTCCAGCGGCGGCATCTTCGGCAAGGGGCTCTCGGCCAGCCAGCAGAAGTGGGGCAACCTGCCCGAGGCGCACACCGACTTCATCTTCGCGGTGCTCGGCGAGGAGCTCGGCCTGGTCGGCACCCTGCTGGTGCTGGCCCTGTTCGGCGCGGTGGCCTACGGCGCCATCCGGCTGGCGATCAACACCGCCGACCCGTTCGTGCGCTACGTCTCGGCAGGTGTCACGATCTGGTTGATGTCCCAGATGATCATCAACATCGGCATGGTGCTGGCGCTGCTCCCGGTGATCGGCATCCCGCTGCCGCTGGTCTCCTACGGCGGGTCGGCGCTGGTGCCCTCGCTGGTGGGGCTCGGGCTGCTCGTCGGGTTCGCGCGCGCCGAGCCGGAGGCCGCGGCCGCCCTGCGCGACCGGCGTGGCGAGCGCCGTCGCGGGTCCAGGCGGCTCTCCCTGCCCGGGGCGATCTCGGCGGGCAGTCCACGCGCCCGGGCGCGCGCTGCGGGGTCGACACGGTCGAGGCGGGGTTGATGGCCGAGCACCCGGCGCCACGGCGGGTCCTGCTGGCCGGCGGTGGAACAGCCGGCCACACCTCCCCGCTGCTCGCCACCGCCGACGCGCTGTGCCGCCGAGACCCCCACATCGAGGTCGTCGCCCTGGGCACCCCCCGGGGGTTGGAGACGCGGGTGATCCCGGAGGCGGGCTATCGGCTCGAGCTGATCCCGCCGGTGCCGCTGCCGCGCCGGCCCGGGCTGGAGCTGGCGCGCACACCCGGTCGCCTCGGCCGCGCGGTACGCGCCGCCGGGGAGGTGCTCGACCGCATCCGGCCCGACGTGGTCGTCGGCTTCGGCGGCTACGTCTCGGTCCCCGCCTACCTCGCGGCACGGCGCCGGCGACTTCCCCTGGTGGTGCACGAGGGGAACGCGCTGCCCGGCCTCGCCAACAAGCTCGGCGCGCGGTTGACCACCGACGTGGCCACCAGCTTCCCTGAGACCGACCTGCCGCACGCGCACTACGTCGGGCTGCCGGTCCGGCGGATGATCAGCATGCTGGACCGGGCCGCCCTCCGCGAGGAGGCCCGGGCCGAGTTCGGCCTCGACCCGGACCGCCCCACGTTGCTCGTGACCGGGGGGTCGCAAGGGGCGCGGCGGCTCAACGAGGCGGTGGCCGCCGCGGCGCCCAGGCTCGCCGCGGCCGGCGTGCAGGTGCTGCACATCGTGGGACCACGTGGCGAGGCCGCGGTCTCGGCCACGCCGGGAGGCCCGCCGTACGTCGTCGTGCCGTTCGTGAGCCGGATGGACCTCGCCTACGCCGCCGCCGACGCCGTGGTGTGCCGGGCCGGGAGCAACACCGTCACCGAGGTCTCCGGGATCGGCCTGCCCGCGGTGTTCGTGCCGCTACCCATCGGCAACGGCGAGCAGGCGCACAACGCCCGCCCCGTCGTCGACGCCGGCGGCGCGCTCCTGGTGGCCGACGCGGCGATGACTCCCGAGTGGGTCGGGGCCACGGTGCCGGACCTGCTCACCGACCCCGACCGGCTCGCCCGCATGTCCGCGGCAGCAGCCGACCTGATCCCGTTGGACGCCGACGAGGCGCTGGCCGACATCGTGCTCACGGCGCGCCCGCCCCACCGGCGCGGACGGGGCGGAGGATGAGGGTCCCGGTCCCGGAGTCGTTGCCGCCGGCCGCCCGGCTCGGCGCCGTCCACTTCATCGGCATCGGCGGTGCCGGTCTCTCCGGCATCGCCAGGATCATGCTGGCCCGCGGCATCACCGTCTCGGGCAGTGACGCCAAGGAGTCCCGCACCCTGGAGGCGTTGCGCGCCCTGGGGGCCACCTGCCACGTGGGTCACGACGCCGCGAACCTCGGTGACGCCGACACCGTGGTGATCTCGACCGCCGTGCGTGAGAGCAACCCCGAGGTCGTCGAGGCCACCCGGCGCGGCCTGCGGCTGCTGCCGCGCTCGGCCGCGCTCGAGTCGGTGATGCAGGGGCGCACCGTGGTGGCCGTGGCGGGCACCCACGGCAAGACCACCACGACCTCGCTGCTCACCGTCGCCCTGCAGCACTGCGGCGCCGACCCCTCCTTCGCCATCGGTGGTGACCTGAACGAGACCGGGTCCAACGCCCACGACGGCAGCGGTGAGCTGTTCGTGGCCGAGGCCGACGAGAGCGACGGCGCCTTCCTGGTCTACTCCCCGCACGTTGCGCTGGTCACCAACGTCGAGGCCGACCACCTCGACAACTACGGCACCGAGGAGGCCTACCGCGCCGCCTTCGACGCCTTCCTCGACCGGCTCGCGACCGACGGCTTCCTCGTCGTGTGCGCCGACGACCCCGGTGCCGACGCCCTGGGCAGCACGGCCCGCGCGCGCGGCCGGACCGTGGTCCGGGTGGGGGAGCGCAACGACGCCGACGTGCGCGCCGAGGACGTGCGCTTCCGGGGGACCGGCTCCAGCTTCGTCGTGGTGGACCGGGGGCGCCGGCTCGGGGAGGTCACCTTGCAGATCCCCGGGCGGCACTACGTGCTGGACGCCCTGGCGGCGCTGACCTGCGGGCTGCGGCTCGGCTTCGGCTTCGCCGAGCTCGCCCGCGGGCTGGGCGCGTTCACCGGCACCCGCCGTCGGATGGAGCTCAAGGGTCAGGTCGCGGGGATCCGGGTCTACGACAGCTATGCCCATCACCCGCGGGAGATCGCCGGTGACCTCCAGGCGGCGAGGGCGATCGCCGGTGCGGGCCGCGTCGTGGTCGCCTTCCAGCCGCACATGGTCTCGCGCACCCGGATCTTCGGCCACGACATGGGGGTGGCGCTGGGAGCCGCCGACGACGTGGTGGTGATGGACGTCTACGTGGCCCGCGAGGATCCCGAGCCGGGGGTCAGCGGCGCCCTCGTGGCCGACGCGGTGCCCCTCGCCCCCGCCCACGTCGTCTTCGAGCCGTCCTGGTCCGCGGTGGCCGACCACCTCGTGGAGCGGGCCCGACCTGGCGACCTGGTGCTCACCCTGGGGGCCGGCGACGTGACCCTGCTCGGCCCCGAGGTGCTCGAGCGCCTCGAGGAGAGGGGGGTCCGCGATGGCGATGCGTGAGCGCCTGCGCCTGCGGCGCCGCCCGTCCCTGGCCGACCACGCACCTCCGGGATCCGCGGGGCCGGACGAGGAGACGGTCCGGATCGCGCGCAAGGACTTCCGCCGTCGTCGCAACGCCGGTCGCTGGCGACGGCTGCGGACGGTGCTGCTTGCGGTGCTGATGGCCGTGATCCTCGGCGCCGCGGTGTGGCTGGTGTTCTTCTCCCGCTACGTCACTGCGCAGCAGGTGGACGTCACCGGGGCGCGCACCCTCGGCGAGGCCCGGATCGAACGAGCCGCCGACGTGCCGATCGGCACACCGCTGGCGCGGGTGGACCTGGCCGCCATCCAGGCCCGGGTGGAGTCGATCGCCTCGGTGCGCGGCGTCGAGGTCTCCCGCCGATGGCCGCACGCCGTGCACATCGGGGTCACCGAGCGCACGCCCGTGGCCGTGATCGAGCGCGGCAGCGGCCTGCAGGCACTGGACGCCGACGGCGTCCTGTTCGGCCACTACGACTCCCGTCCCCGGCGCCTGCCCCTGGTCCGCACCGACCCGGGGACCGCCGAGGAGGCCCTGGTGGAGGGGGGCCGGGTGATCGCCTCGTTGCCGCACCGGCTCGCTGCGCGTCTCGACGTGGTCAAGGTCTCCAGCGTCGACGAGATCGAGCTGGTGCTGACCGGCGGCCGCCGGGTGCTGTGGGGGAGCGCGGAGGACTCCGGGCAGAAGGCCGAGGTGCTCTCGGTCCTCCTGCGCCGACCCGGCCAGGAGATCGACGTCTCCGTCCCGGGGCGTCCCACCACCCGCTGACCCGCCGGCGCGATCCCCCGAGCACGGGGATTTCTTCTTTTTCTGCGCGGCGCCCGCGTGTTGCCCCAGGACGCCGGGCGCGGAGACCTACCTTGATCTCACCACCTCAGGTTGACATAACGTTAACCCTCTACTTCAAGGTTAGGGTTTTCGTCGGCCGGAGGGGGCTTCCCCAGGAACATCCGACAGTTCGTCCGGCAACCGGGCCGGGTGGCACGCAACATGAGAGGCACCGCCGTGGCAGCACCCCAGAACTACCTGGCCGTGATCAAGGTCGTAGGTATTGGTGGAGGTGGAGTCAACGCCGTCAACCGGATGATCGAGGTCGGGCTGAAGGGCGTCGAGTTCATCGCCATCAACACAGATGCGCAGGCACTGTTGATGAGTGACGCCGATGTCAAGCTCGACATCGGCCGTGAGCTGACCCGTGGCCTCGGTGCCGGGGCGAACCCCGACGTGGGGGCGCAGGCGGCCGACGACCACTCCGAGGAGATCGAGGAGGTGCTCAAGGGCGCCGACATGGTCTTCGTGACCGCCGGTGAAGGCGGTGGCACCGGCACCGGCGGCGCGCCCGTCGTGGCCAAGATCGCCCGCAGCCTGGGCGCTCTGACCATCGGCGTGGTGACTCGCCCGTTCTCCTTCGAGGGGCGTCGGCGCGCCTCCTCGGCCGAGGAGGGGATCGCCACGTTGCGCGAGGAGGTCGACACCCTCATCGTGATCCCCAACGACAAGCTGCTCTCGATCTCGGACCGAAACGTGAGCATGCTCGACGCCTTCAAGCAGGCCGACCAGGTGCTGCTGCAGGGCGTCTCGGGCATCACCGACCTGATCACCACTCCCGGCCTGATCAACCTCGACTTCGCCGACGTGAAGTCGGTGATGTCCAACGCCGGCTCCGCACTGATGGGCATCGGCTCGGCCCGCGGGGAGAACCGTGCCGTGGAGGCGGCCGAGTTCGCCGTCTCCAGCCCGCTGCTCGAGGAGTCGATCGACGGCGCACAGGGCGTCCTGCTCTCCATCGCCGGTGGCTCCGACCTCGGCCTGTTCGAGATCAACGAGGCTGCGGCGATGGTCTCCGAGGCGGTGCACGCCGAGGCGAACATCATCTTCGGCGCGACCATCGACGACGCGCTCGGTGACGAGGTGCGGGTGACCGTCATCGCTGCCGGGTTCGAGGGCGGCCGGCCCAAGCGCCGCGACGAGGGACAGGGCCTGCGGCCGCGGCCGGCGCAGGCCCAGAAGCCGCAGAGCCAGGAGGAGACCCGGGCCGCGGCCAGGGCCCTGGCCGAGCAGCGCAAGTCCCCCGAGCAGGAGGCGCCGAGCCAGGCGCAGCCCCGCCGGGAGCCGGTCACCGTCGGTGCCCAGCGCCCCGCCGGGGGTCAGCAGGGGGCGCAGGGGTCCTCGGCGCCGCAACGCAGCATGCCCGCTCAGGGCTTCGGCGACGAGGAGCTCGACGTGCCGGACTTCTTGAAGTAGGGACGTCCCAGGCAGGTGTACTCCCATCGCACCAGCACCGGCCCCGTCGACCTGGCGTTCACCGACAGGCACGGCGGGGTCAGTGCTGTCCCCTTCGACAGCCTCAACCTCGCCCTGACCGGCAAGGACGACCCCGGACACGTGCGGCGCAACCTCACCCTGCTGCGCGACGACTTCGCCCCCGGCGCTGCCCTGGCCGACATGGAGCAGGTGCACGGGCATGACGTGGAGCTCGTGGGCACGGCATCGCCGGTGCCCCCGGCGACCGGTCGTCCGCGGGCGGACGCGCTGGTCACGACGCGGCCCGACGTGGTGCTGATGGTGCGCGTGGCCGACTGCGTGCCGGTGCTGCTCGCCGATCCTGCCCTCGGCGTGCTCGGGGCTGCCCATGCCGGTCGGCAGGGCCTGCTCCAAGCGGTGGTGCCGGCCTGCGTGGAGCAGATGCGCGTCCAGGGAGCCGAGCGGATCGAGGCCTGGGTCGGGCCGCACATCTGCGGTTCCTGCTACGAGGTGCCCGAGACGCTCCAGCGCGAGGTGGCCGGCCGCGAGCCCGCCTCGCGCTCGACCACGTCGTGGGGCACCGCAGGTCTCGACATCGGCGCCGGTGTGCGGGCGCAGCTGGCGCGGGCGGGGGTGGTCGTCCACGACGTGGCCCGGTGCACCCTGGAGTCCCAGGACCTCTACTCCTACCGCCGGGACGGGGCGGATGCCGGCCGGTTCGCGGGCGTGATCAGGATGCGGGCATGAGCCGGCGCCGCACCGAGATCCAGACCGGGCTCGACCGGGTCCGGGACCGCATCGAGACGGCGTGCGCCGACGCGGGACGCAGTCCTGGCGAGATCACCCTGGTGGTGGTCACCAAGTTCTTCCCGGCCTCCGACGTGCGGCTGCTGACCGAGCTGGGGGTGCACGAGGTGGGGGAGAACCGGCACCAAGAGGCGGCGGCGAAGGCCCAGGAGTGCGTCGGTCTCGATGTCCGGTGGCACTTCATCGGCGGGCTGCAGAGCAACAAGGCGGCGGCGGTCGCGGGCTACGCCGACGTGGTGCACTCGGTGGACCGGGCCAAGCTGGTCGGGGGGCTCAGCCGCGGGGCCCGCGAGCGCGGCCGGGACCTGGACTGTCTGGTGCAGGTGAGCCTGGACCCGCCGGACGCCACGGGCCGGTCCGGGTGCGCGCCCTCGGACGTCGCCGCGCTCGTCGAGCGCGTCCAGCAGGCCGAGGGCCTGTGCCTGCGCGGAGTGATGGGGGTGGCCCCGCTCGAGGGCGACCCCGACCGGGCCTTCGCCCGGCTGGCCGAGATCGCTGCCGCCGTACGCGCCCAGGAGCCGGGGGCGGGGTGGGTCTCGGCCGGGATGAGCGGGGACCTCGAGCAGGCGGTGCGACACGGTGCGACACACCTGCGCGTCGGCTCCGCGGTCCTCGGTCCGAGGCCGGTCGTCAAGTAGTGTCCGAAGCGCCGTTCCAGGAGCACCGAACCGGCACCCGAGCGCCACGAGAGCAGAGGAATTCAACGACATGAGCGCGATGCGGAAGATGGGCGTCTACCTCGGCCTGCTCGAGGACGCCGAGGGCGACTACGTCGAGGACGAGGCCGCGTACGACGAGCCCGCTCGTCGTGCGCAGCCCCGCACCGAGCAGGAGGCGTCTCGTCCCGTGGCGAACCTCGCCGAGCGTCGGCGCCCTGCCGGACGGGAGACGGCGCGACCGACCACCACGGTGGCGCCCATGTCGCGGATCACCACGCTGCACCCCCGCACCTACAACGAGGCCCGCGTGATCGGTGAGAACTTCCGCGACGGCGTCCCGGTGATCATGAACCTCTCCGAGATGGACGACACCGACGCCAAGCGGCTGGTCGACTTCGCCGCCGGGCTGGTGTTCTCGGTGCGCGGCACCATCGAGCGGGTCACGAACAAGGTCTTCCTGCTCTCCCCGCCCAACGTCTCGGTGGCCGCCGAGGACAAGCAGCGCATCGCCGAGGGTGGCTTCTTCAACCAGAGCTGACCCTGCGTCGGCCGGTTGCCAGCACCCCATAGGCTCACGCTCGTGTACATCATCGGATCGGTCATCGAGCTGGTCCTCGGCACCTTCATCGTGCTCCTGTTCGTGCGACTCATCGTGGACTGGATCCAGATCTTCGCGCGGTCGTGGACCCCCCGGGGCCCCGTGCTCGTGGTGCTCGAGGCCGTCTACACCGCAACCGACCCACCGGTGCGGGCGCTGCGCCGGGTGTTGCCGCCGTTGCGGCTCGGCGGCGTGGCCATCGACCTGAGCTTCATCGCGCTGTTGCTGATCTGCTACATCCTGCTCTCGGTGAACCGGTCGCTGCTGCTCGGTTGAGCCCGTCTGCGGCTGTGCTCGCACCGCCGGGCCGCAGCTCGGGTCCGCGCCGAGGCGGCACGGTCACCACCCCGGTGGGTGACCCGTTATCGTTTCTCGCGCACAGCACGCAGACGACTGCGTCGACGACTGGGAATGGGTGAGGTCATGCCGCTGACGCCGCAGGACGTGAGCAACAAGCGCTTTACTCCGGTCCGGCTCCGCGAGGGCTATGACATGGGTGAGGTCGACCAGTTCCTCGACGAGGTCGAGGCCGAGCTCGAGCGGCTGCTCGCCGAGAACGAGGACCTGCGCTCCAAGCTCACCGCTCACGGCGTCGAGGCCCCTACGGCCGCACCGGGCGCCACCGAGCAGACCGGGGACGACCAGCCGACGGCCGAGCCGCCCGAGGAGGGCGCCCGGACCGAGGAGGAGCCCGCCCGGGGCCGGCCCGAGCCGGGCCAAGCCGAGCAGACGCCGGCCGCAGCGCCGCGGCAGGAGATCAAGGTGGTCACCGCCGCCGAGGCGTCCTCGGCCGCGACCCGGTTGCTCGAGCTGGCCACGCGCAACGCCGACGAGGTCGTCGCCGAGGCTCGCGAGGAGGCCGAGCAGATCCTCGGCAGTGCCCGCTCCCAGGCCGAGCAGCTGGAGTCAGAGACCCAGAGCCGCACCGACCAGCTCGAGCAGGAGGCCCGAACCCGAGCCCAGAACCTCGACACGGAGACCGAGGAGAAGCGTCGCGAGCTGCTCGGGGAGATGGAGCAGGAACGCACGCGCCTCGGTGGCGAGATCGAGAACCTGCGCGCCTTCGAGCGCGAGTACCGCAGCCGCCTGAAGAGCTACTTCAGCCAGCAGCTCCAGGCGCTCGACGGCGACGGCGAGGCCGGTGAGCTGCCCGAGGGACTCCAGGACGAGTCGCCGTGGCCGGGAGGGACCGGCCAGGACGGCGCCGGCCGGGACGGCACCGGCCAGGACGAGAGCCACGCGCCGACGGGACAGGACGAGGCCGTGAAGAACGACCAGGAGTAGCCACCGGCCCCCGGCGAGCCGGCGGCACGCCGTCCGGCTCAGGTCCGCGAGAGCGTGAAGGCCAGTCCCAGCTGGTCCTCGGTGTGCTCGAGGGTCTCCGGGCTCGCGGCCTCGGCCACGGTGGTGGCCAGCACCTCCCGGGCGATCAGGTCGCGGTGCTCCTCGACGGCCGCGCGGACCTCCTGGGCCCCCTCCCCGTCCAGCACCGCCCAGCTCAGCGCGATCCGGTCGGAGACCTCCAGGCCCCCGGACTTGCGGGCCTCCTGGATCGTGCGCACCACCTCGCGGGCCAGGCCGGCACGGCGCAGCTCCGCGGTGAGCTCGAGGTCGAGCGCGACGGTCTCGCCCTGCTCGTTGACCACCGACCACCCCTCCCGCGGGCGCTCGGAGAGGATGACCTCCTCGGGGTGGACCTCGACCGTCTCGCCGTCGACGTCGACCGTGGCCAGACCGTCCGCGGCGAGCCGGGCAGCCAGCGCGCCGGCGTCACAGGCCGCGATGGCCGCGGCCACCCGCGGCGTCTGCTTGGCGAACCGCTTGCCCAGGGCACGGAAGTTCCCCTTGGCGCTGTGCTCGACCAGGTCCGCGCCGGCCGAGGACAACGGCTCCAGCGCCCCGATGTTCAGCTCCTCGGCCACCTCGCGACGCAGCTCCTCCTCGAGTCGAGCGTGGGCCGAGGTGGCCACCAGCGCTCGGCGCAACGGCTGCCGGGTGCGGACCTTCGCCTCGGCGCGCGCGGCCCGACCGAGCTCCACGAGCCGCCGGGCGAGCCGCACCTGGTCGGCCAGACCCGGCGCGACGAGCCCGGGGTCCTGCCGTGGCCACGAGGACAGGTGCACCGACTCCGGCAGGTCCGGCGTGCTGGCGGCGAAGACGTCGCGCCACACCCGTTCGGTGATGAACGGCGCCAGCGGGGCCATCAGCTGGGTCACCACCAGCAGGCACTCGTGCAAGGTGGCGAACGCGCCCGGGTCGCCGTCCCAGAAGCGTCGGCGCGATCGCCGGACGTACCAGTTGGACAGGTCGTCGACGTACGCCGAGAGCAGGCTCCCGGCCCGCTGGGTGTCGAAGCCCTCCATCGCCGTGGTGACCTCCTCCACGAGCCGGTGTGCCTCGGAGAGGGCCCAGCGGTCCAGCACCGGGCGCTCGGCCGGTGCCGGTGCCCCGAGGGTCGGGTCCCATTCCGCGAGGTTGGCGTACAGGACGTGGAAGGCCACGGTGTTCCAGTAGGTCAGCAGCACCTTGCGGACCGTCTCCTGGATGGTGCTGTGCCCGACCCGGCGGGCGGCCCAGGGGGACCCGCCGGCGGCCATGAACCAGCGCACCGCGTCGGCTCCGTGCTCGTCCATCAGCGGGATCGGCTCGAGGATGTTGCCCAGGTGCTTGGACATCTTGCGCCCGTCCTCGGCCAGGATGTGACCCAGGCAGAGCACGTTGCGGTAGGAGGACTGCTCGAAGACCAGCGTCCCGACCGCCATCAGGGTGTAGAACCAGCCGCGGGTCTGGTCGATCGCCTCGCAGATGAAGTCGGCCGGGTAGGCCTGCTCCAGCAGCTCGGCCGAGCCCGGCTTGTGGGGATAGCCCCACTGGGCGAACGGCATCGACCCGGAGTCGAACCACGCGTCGATCACCTCGGGCACCCGGCGCGCCTCCTCCCCGCAGGCGGGGCAGGGAAAGCGGACGTCGTCGACGAAGGGCCGGTGCGGGTCCAGCTCGGACTGGTCGGTCCCGGTGAGCTCGGTGAGCTCGGCGAGCGAGCCGACACAGGTCTGGTGGTCCTCGCCGCATCGCCAGATCGGCAGCGGGGTCCCCCAGTAGCGGCTGCGCGAGAGCGCCCAGTCGATGTTGTTGGTCAGCCAGTCCCCGTAGCGGCCGTGCTTGATCGTGTCCGGGAACCAGGTGGTCTGCTCGTTCTCGCGCAGCAGGTCGTCCTTGACCTGGGTGGTCCGGACGTACCACGACGGTTGAGCGTAGTAGAGCAGTGCGGTGTGGCAGCGCCAGCAGTGCGGGTAGCTGTGCTCGTAGGGCACGTGCCGGAAGAGCAGGTCCCGGCGGGTCAGGTCCTCGACCAGGTCGCTGTTGGCGTGCCGGAAGAACTGTCCGCCCACCAGCGCCAGGTCGGCGAAGAAGTGCCCCTGTGGGTCGACCGGGTTGACCATCGCGACGCCGTTGCGGCGGCACGAGGCGAAGTCGTCCTCGCCGAACGCGGGGGACTGGTGCACCAGGCCGGTGCCGTCCTCGGCGGTGACGTAGTCCTCGGTGACCACGAAGTGCGCGTCCGGCGCGTCGGAGGCCGCGGCCGGGCTCCCGGTCGTCCGGGCCGGCCAGTCGACCAGCTCGAAGGGACGCTGGTAGGTCCAGCCGACCATGTCGGTCCCGCTGAACCGGTCGCCGACGGTCCAGCCCTCGCCGAGAGCGTGGTCGACCAGCTGCTCGGCCACGACGACGGTCTCCTCGCCGTTGCTCGCGGTGACATAGGTCAGCTCGGGATGGGCCGCGACCAGTGCGTTGGAGACCAGCGTCCACGGGGTCGTCGTCCAGATGAGCAGGCTGGCACCCGGGGCCTGCGGCGTGCCGGCGTAGGGACCGGAGGTGAGGGGGAGCCGGACGTAGACCGAGGGGTCAGTCACCGTCTCGTAGCCCTGGGCCAGCTCGTGGTCGGAGAGGCCGGTGCCGCAGCGCGGGCAGTACGGCGCCACCCGGTAGTCCTCGACCAGGAGTCCCTGGCCGTGGATCTGCTTCAGGGCCCACCACACGGACTCGACGTACTCGGCGTCCATGGTGCGGTAGGGGGTGCGCATGTCGATCCAGCACCCCATCCGGTCGGTCATCTGCTCCCACAGGCCGACGTAGCGCTGCACCGACTCGCGGCAGCGCGCATTGAACTCGGCGATGCCGAAGGCCTCGATGTCGGCCTTCCCGGAGAAGCCGAGCTCCTTCTCCACGGCCAGCTCGACCGGCAGCCCGTGGCAGTCCCAGCCACCCTTGCGGTTGACCTGGTAGCCCTGCATCGTGCGGAAGCGTGGGAACACGTCCTTGAACGTGCGTGACTCGATGTGGTGTGTGCCGGGGCGTCCGTTGGCCGTGGGCGGGCCTTCGTAGAAGGTCCACGTGCCGAGGCCGGACTCCTCGCGGGCGTCCTCGTTGCGCGCCACCGACTTCTCGAAGATCGCCCGCTCGTGCCAGAACCGGAGCACCTCGTGCTCGAGCTCGGGGAGATCGACCTGCGGAGGCACGGGGCGGTAGGAGGGGCGGGTCTGGCTCACGGTGGTCCTTCGTCAGTCGGCTCGGTCTCGAGCGTGTCCTCGGACGAAGGGACGAGGGTGGCGAGCGCGCCGTGCCCCCGCGGTACCACCCTCCTTGGCCGGCCACCTGCTCGCCGACCCGCTTCTTGGGTGACCCGGTCGGGTCCACCGCTGCCGGTTCTACTGACCCGCGGGTCGGCTCACCCGGGGCGTTCCTCCGGCGGCTCCGGGCTGATGTTCTCCGCCTGCCGTGCCACCGGGCTCGCACCGTCCCCAGCTCGCTCCTGGCCGTGCAGGTGGGTACTCGTCCCCTCCACGCCGTGCGGTGGGGCCAGTGTAGCCATGTGTGGCACAGTGCTGCGGTACGGCGAGTTGAAGGGGATCGACCCGCCGCATATCCTCGCGCCACCACACATCACTCAGGGCATCACTCAGGGCATGACTCAGGGCATGACTCAGGTCGCGCACTCTCCTTTCGATAAGGACCCCATCACCATGGCATCTGCGAGCCGCAAGTCCTTGGCCAGCCGTGCAGGAGCAGCGGCTCGCAAGGTCGTCACCCGCAACTCCGCCGGCTCGCGCCGGCAGGCAGCCACGGCGAAGGCGGTGGCGAAGAAGGCCGCCGCGAAGAAGGCTCCGGCCACGAAGGGTCCGGCGAAGAAGACCGCGGCGAAGAAGACCGCGGCGAAGAAGACCGCGGCGAAGAAGACCGCGGCGAAGAAGACCGCGGCGAAGAAGACCGCGGCGAAGAAGGCCCCGGCGAAGAAGGCCCCGGCGAAGAAGACCGCGGCCACGAAGGCTCCGGCGAAGAAGACCGTCGCGACAAAGGCCGCGGCGAAGAAGACTCCGGCCAAGAAGACTCCGGCCAAGAAGACTCCGGCCAAGAAGACTCCGGCCAAGAAGACCGCCGCCAAGAAGACCGCGCGGGCCGCCGGCTCGCGGGCGGCCGCGAAGCAGATGGCCACCCCCGGTCAGCTCCTGGTCCTCGAGGTCGAGGATCCCTGGACCGCCGCGGAGCTCTCCTCGGTCCGGGACCAGCTCGTTGCCGACGTCGAGCGTCTCACCGGTGAGCTGGTGGAGGTCGAGGGCGACCTCGCCGGCATGATCGAGAACTCGGGCGAGGGAGCGGGCAACGACCAGGCGGACGTGGGCTCGGCCTCCTTCGAGCGGGACCAGGAGATCGTCATCGTCAACAACGCCCGGGAGATGCTGGTGCAGTCCCAGCACGCCCTGGAGCGGATCGCCGACGGCACCTACGGCCAGTGCGAGAACTGCGGCAACGCGATCGGCAAGAACCGGCTGATCGCGTTCCCGCGGGCCACCTTGTGCCTGAGCTGCAAGCAGCGCGAGGAGCGTCGCTGATCACGAGCGAGACCTCCGGGGACCCCAGGACCGGCGCGTCGCCCGGGCGTGCCGGCCTGCCCTCGCGGGGCTCTGCTCGCCGCCTGGCCTTCCTCGTCGCGGTTCTCGCCTTCGCGGTGGACCAGGTGAGCAAGCAGGTGGCCGTGCACGAGCTGACCGGTCGGGAGCCGGTCCGGGTGGTCGGCACCGTGCTGCAGCTGCGCCTGGTGCACAACCCCGGGGCCGCGTTCAGCACCGGCGTGGGACTGACCCCGCTGATCTCGGCGGTGGCGGTCGTCGCGGCCGTCGTCGTGGCCTACCTCGCCCTGCGGGTGCGGCATCGCGGGTGGGCAGTGGCCCTCGGGCTGCTCCTGGCCGGTGTGGCGGGCAACCTCTCCGACCGTCTCCTCCGCGACCCGGCGCCCTTCCGAGGCCACGTGGTGGACTTCCTGGCGTTGCCGCACTGGCCGGTGTTCAACGTCGCCGACATCTGCATCGACCTCGCCGGGGCGCTGCTGGTGCTGTTCCTGCTGCGCGGCGTGCGGCTCGACGGCAGCCGGCACGTCGCCGCTGGCGAGGGGGAGCGGAAGGAGCCGTGAGCGCCGGCAACGGGACGCAGCGCACCCTGCAGGTGCCCGAGGGCATGAGCGGGGAGCGCGTCGACGTCGGTCTGGCCAGGATGTTCGGCATCTCGCGCAGCAAGGCCGCCGAGCTGCTCGTCGCCGAGCTGGTCACCGTCGACGGACGTCCGGCCGCGAAGTCCGACCGGCTGGTCCCCGGGGCCCAGCTAGATGTCACCTTCCCCCCTGAGCCCGACCCGCTCGAGGTGCGCGAGGAGCTGGTCGACGGGCTCACCGTGATCCACGACGACGCCCACCTGCTTGTCGTGGACAAGCCGGTCGGCGTCGCCGTGCACCCCTCGATGGGGTGGACGGGTCCCACAGTCGTGGGGCACCTGCGCGGTGCGGGATACCAGATCGCGACCAGCGGGGCGCAGGAGCGCCGCGGCATCGTGCAGCGTCTCGACGTGGGCACGTCGGGGGTGATGGTGATCGCCAAGAGCGAGATCGCCTACTCCCGGCTCAAGAACGCCTTCCGTCGACGCGAGGTCGACAAGACCTACCACGCCCTCGTGCAGGGCCACCCCGACCCGCTCGAGGGCACCATCGACGCCCCGATCGGCCGGCACACCAGGTCGGACTGGAAGTTCGCGGTGCACGAGGACGGCAAGCACAGTGTCACCCACTACTCGACCCTCGAGGCGCACCGCTTCGCCAGCCTGCTCGAGGTGCACCTCGAGACCGGTCGCACCCATCAGATCCGCGTGCACATGGCCGCCCTGAAGCACCCCTGCGTCGCGGACCTCACCTACGGCGCCGACCCCACGCTTGCCCAGCGCGTCGGGTTGGAGCGGCAGTGGCTGCACGCCGTGCGCCTCGGCTTCGAGCACCCCGGGACCGGGGACCACGTCGAGTACGAGTCGGCCTACCCCGCGGACCTGGCCCAGGCCCTGGAGGTGATCCGTGCCGCCGACTGAGGGTCACGAGGGGCCGGGCAGGGACGGCGGCTCGCCCGCGCCGGACCGCGACGAGCTGCAGCTGCGGGTGGCTCTGCCCGAGGACCTCTCCGGCGTGCACGACCTCTACCTCGCGGCCCGTGCCGGTGCGGGTCACCCACCCGAGACCCGGTCGCCGGAGGAGGTCGGCGCCTGGGTCGAGGGGCTGCTCAGCGGTGGTGGGGAGCTGTGGCTGGCGGTGCTCGACGACGAGCTCTCGGGGTTCGCGCTGCTGCACGGCTCCTGGCTGCACGAGCTCTTCGTGCACCCGGACCGCCAGGGGGCCGGGGTGGGGGCCGCGCTGCTCGACCTGGTCAAGGCGCTGCGCCCCGACGGCTTCGGCCTGCGGGTCTTCGAGGCCAACGTGACCGCCCGCCGCTTCTACGGCCGACACGGCCTCGTCGAGCTCGAGCGCACCGACGGCAGCAGCTATCGAGACCGCGAGCCCGACCTCCAGATGGCGTGGCTGGGCGACGACCCGCTGGCCTACCTGCGGCGCCGGATCGACCAGGTCGACGACGAGCTGGCCGTGCTGCTGGCGCGTCGGATGGCGCTCACGGCCGCGGTGCAGGACCACAAGTGGGCCTCGGGGGGCGACGCCGGCGTCCGGGGTCGCGACCCGGCGCGCGAGCGCGAGATCGTGGAGCGGATGGCCGAGCACGTCCCCGGCCTGGGTGCGGACCGGATCGGACACGTGCTGCACACGGTGATCGAGGAGAGCCTGGCTGCCTGGGAGGCGCGCTCGGGGAAGCGCGCGTGAGCCAGAGGCTCTCCGGCGCTGCGGCCCCGCCGCGGGGCCGTGTCCTGGCAGAGGCGCCGGTCATCCTGACGTAGGCTGATCCTTCTTCCCCAGCACGACCAGGCTCCGCCTGCGCTGCACCTCCGTGTCCACCCAGAAGCTCCGGGAAGGGCTGATCACGCCGCATGTCGGGCAACGCGTCGAAGGACGGCTTCGTCCACCTGCACGTCCACACCGAGTACTCCATGCTCGACGGTGCGGCCCGGCTCGGGGACATGTTCGAGCGGACCGCCGAGCTCGGCATGGACGCGATCGCGATGACAGACCACGGCAACGTCTTCGGTGCCTATGAGTTCTGGTCCAAGGGCCGTGACGCCGGGGTCAAGCCGATCATCGGCATGGAGGCCTACTTCACCCCGAACACCTCCCGGTTCGACAAGAAGCGGGTGCGCTGGAACGACGGGGGTGGCGACGACGTCTCGGGCTCGGGGGCCTACACCCACATGACGCTGCTGGCCGAGAGCACGGCCGGGATGCACAACCTCTTCCGGCTCTCCTCGCGAGCCTCCATGGAGGGGTTCTTCTACCAGCCACGAGCCGACCGCGAGCTGCTCAGCGAGTACGCCGAGGGCCTGATCGCCACCACCGGGTGCCCCTCTGGGGAGATCCAGACCTGGCTGCGGATCGGTGACTACGACAAGGCCCGCCAGGCGGCCGCGGACTTCCAGGACATCCTGGGCAAGGACAACTACTTCCTGGAGCTGATGGACCACGGCCTCGACATCGAGACCCGGGTCCGCGACGGTCTGCTGCGACTGAGCAAGGACCTCGGCATCCCGCCGGTGGCCACCAACGACTCCCACTACGTCCACCAGAAGGACGCGCCCTCCCACGAGCACCTGCTGTGCGTCTCCTCGGGCAGCGTGATGAGCGACCCCAAGCGCTTCCGGTTCAACGGCGACGGCTACTACATCAAGTCGCCGGCAGAGATGCGCGAGCTCTGGGGGGTGCGCAACGGACTGCCGGAGGCGTGCGACAACACCTTGTTGATCGCCGAGCGCTGCGACGTCGAGTTCAGCGAGGGCAACGGCACCTACATGCCCCGCTACCACTGTCCAGAAGGTGAGGACGAGAACTCCTGGTTCGTCAAGGAGGTCGAGAAGGGGCTGCGGTTCCGCTACCCCGGCGGCATCCCCGACGAGGTGCGCACCCAGGCCGACTTCGAGGTCGGGGTGATCACCCGGATGGGGTTCCCGGGCTACTTCCTCGTCGTGGCCGACTTCATCAACTGGGCCAAGGACAACGGCATCCGTGTCGGTCCGGGCCGAGGCAGTGGCGCCGGCTCGATGTGCGCCTACGCGATGCGCATCACCGACCTCGACCCCCTCAAGCACGGCCTGATCTTCGAGCGGTTCTTGAACCCCGACCGCGTCTCCATGCCCGACTTCGACATCGACTTCGACGAGCGTCGGCGCGGCGAGGTGATCAAGTACGTCTCCGACAAGTACGGCGACGACCGGGTCTCGATGATCGTCACCTACGGCACCATCAAGGCCAAGCAGGCCGTCAAGGACTCCTCACGCATCCTCGGCTATCCCTTCGCGATGGGCGACCGGATCACCAAGGCGATGCCCGCGGCGGTGATGGGCAAGGACGTCCCGCTCAAGGAGGTCTTCGACCCCCAGCACAAGCGGTTCAACGAGGGTGGCGAGTTCCGCACCCTCTACGAGGGCGACCAGGACGTGCGCACCGTGGTGGACACCGCGATCGGCCTCGAGGGCCTCAAGCGCCAGTGGGGTGTGCACGCGGCCGGCGTGATCATGTCCAGCGAGCCGCTGATCGACGTGATCCCGGTGATGCGCCGCCCCGCCGACGGCGCGGTGATCACGCAGTTCGACTACCCGACGTGCGAGCAGCTCGGCCTGATCAAGATGGACTTCCTCGGGCTGCGCAACCTGACCGTCCTCGACGACGCGCTGGTCAACATCGAGGACAACCGCGGTGAGAAGGTGGTCCTCGAGGAGCTCGAGCTCACCGACGAGGCGACCTACCAGCTGCTCCAGCGCGGTGACACGCTCGGCGTCTTCCAGCTCGACGGCGGGCCGATGCGCGCGCTGCTGCGCAGCATGCAGCCCGACACCTTCGAGGACATCTCCGCGGTCGGCGCGCTCTACCGCCCGGGGCCGATGGGCGCGGACTCGCACAACAAGTACGCCCGCCGCAAGACCGGCCGGGAGCCGGTCGAGCCGCTGCACCCCGAGCTCGCCGAGGCGCTCGAGGACATCCTGGGGGAGACCTACGGCCTGATCGTCTACCAGGAGCAGGTGATGGCCATCGCCCAGCAGCTCGCGGGCTACACGCTGGGCCAGGCGGACCTCCTGCGGCGGGCGATGGGAAAGAAGAAGAAGGAGGAGCTGGACAAGCAGTTCGCCACCTTCTCGGCCGGCATGACCGAGCGGGGCTTCTCCGACCGCGCGATCACGGCGCTGTGGGACACCCTGCTCCCGTTCTCCGACTACGCCTTCAACAAGGCGCACTCGGCCGCCTACGGCCTGGTGTCCTACTGGACGGCCTACCTCAAGGCCAACTACCCGGCCGAGTACATGGCCGCGCTCTTGACCTCGGTCAAGGACGACAAGGACAAGATGGCGATCTACCTCAACGAGTGTCGCCGGATGAAGATCCGGGTCCTGCCGCCCGACGTCAACTCCTCACAGGCCAACTTCACCTCGGTGGACTCCGACATCCGGTTCGGCCTGACCGCGATCCGCAACGTGGGCAGCAACGTCGTCGAGCAGATCATCGCCACGCGCCGCGAGCAGGGTCGGTTCACCGACTTCGCCGACTTCATGGGCAAGGTGCCCGCGCAGGTGTGCAACAAGCGGCTGGTGGAGTCGCTGGTCAAGGCCGGCGCCTACGACGAGATGGGGCACCGACGACGCGCGCTGCTGGCCGTGCACGAGCAGGCCGTCGACCAGTACGTCGACATCAAGCGCAACGAGGCGATCGGCCAGGACTCGCTGTTCGCCGACCTCGGCGGCGGAGCCGACGACGACGACTTCGGCGCCTTCGGGGTCAGCGTCGTGGTGCCTGACATCGAGGAGTGGGACAAGCAGACGCTGCTGGCCCACGAGCGCGAGATGCTCGGGCTCTACGTCTCCGACCATCCCCTGACCGGGCTCGAGCACGTGCTCGCCAACGCCGCCGACTCCACCATCGGCCAGCTGGTCACCGACGAGGACCGCCCCGAGAACTCGCCGGCCACCATCTGCGGGCTGATCACGGCGGTCAACCGCAAGATCACCAAGACCGGCAACGCCTGGGCCATCGTGACCGTCGAGGACCTCGAGGGCGCCATCGACGTCCTCTTCTTCCCCAGCGACTACCAGCTGGCCAGCACGCTGCTGGTCGAGGACACGGTGGTGACGGTGCAGGGCCGCCTGGACCGCAGCAAGGACCAGCCCGAGCTGCGTGGCAAGACGGTCTCCACACCGGCGATGGACGACCGGGGGGTGGGGCCGGTCCTGATCACGATGCCCTCCACGCGGTGCACCCCACCGGTGGTGGAGCAGCTCAAGGAGGTCCTCCGCACCCATCCGGGCACCACCGAGGTGCGGCTGCGGCTGGTGACGCGGGGGGCAACACGGGTGCTCCGCCTCGACGACCGGCTCCGGGTCTCCGCCTCCCCGGCGCTCTACGGCGACCTCAAGCACCTGCTCGGTCCCGGGTGTCTGGGATGATCGATCACCTATGAACCAACAGGTGGTCTCCGAGACCTCGCAACCGGTCCCCGCGTCCCCGAGCAAGTCGACCCCCGGCGCCCGCGTCCGCGGACCGCTGCTGGACCTGGCGGTGGTCGCGGGGTGGTTCCTGGCTGCCGGTCTCCTCGGTGGCTGGGTGTGGTCCCGCGTGGTCGCGCTGCCCCAGGTCACCAAGACGGGGGACAGCGCCACGCTCAGCCCGGAGGAGCTGGTCAAGCAGGTCGGCATCGACGGCTGGTTCTGCGTGATCGCGGTCGTGGGGGGACTGCTCAGTGGCGTGCTGCTGCTCGCCTGGCGTCGCCGGGAGCCGTTGCTGATGGTGGTGCTGGTCGTGCTGGGCGCCGGGCTGGCCGCCTGGCTGATGATCCACGTCGGCGGTGCCCTGGGGCCCGGGGACGAGCGCACGGCCCTGCGCGGACTCGCGGAGGGGGCCCAGGTCTCCGAGCAGCTCGTGCTGCACGCCCCCGGGGTGGCGTGGGCCTGGCCGATCACGGCGGCGCTGGGTGCCCTGATCTACCTGTGGGTGCTGGCCAGGCCCGGTCGCGACTGACCGGTCGTCCTGCGGGCGGTAGTCTGCGCAGACGTCGTGGCGTCGTTCCCGGGGGAAGGCATGGTCGAGGACACCGCTGGGCGGCCCGAGGCAGCGCCGGGCCGGGAGCCCGTGCGCCTGCGCGGTGTGGTGGCCGTCGTCGCCTCGGTGCTGGCTGTGGTGGTCGTCGCCGTCGGCGGGTTCGCGGCCTGGCGGTTCCTCGACGGCGGCGGCCCCCGTCCCGCCGACGTCCTGCCGGCGACGACCGTCGCGCTGGTCAGCCTCGACCTGGACCCCTCCGCCGGCCAGAAGATCCAGGCCCTGCGGACGCTGCGGAAGTTCCCGGCCTTCGATGAGCAGCTCTCCTCGAGCTCGGACTCCGATCTGGTCAGGTCCCTCTTCGAGCACGTCCTGGCCTCGGGACCCTGCGCCTCGTTGTCCTATGACGAGGACGTGGCGCCGTGGATCGGACAGCGAGCGGGCGTGGGTGGCGTGCTGCTCGGCGACGAGCCGGTGCCGGTCCTCGCGCTGCAGGTCAGTGACGCCGAGAAGGCCGGATCCGGGTTCCGGGCGCTGGCCCGGTGCTCGGGCCCCGAGGAGGGCCTGGGCTGGACGGTCTCCGGTGACTACCTCCTGGCCAGCGACAGCAGCCCGCACGCCCGGGCGATCGCCGCCGCCGGCGCGAAGGCCTCCTTGTCCGCGGACCCGGCCTACCGCCGCTGGACCGACGCCGCGGGCGGCGACGGGGTCCTGAACGTCTATGTGGCCGAGCGGGCCGCGACGCTGGCCGGCGACCGCGCCCGGAGCTTCCTGCGGGGGCTGGGCCAGGCCCTGCGACGCTTCGAGGGAGCCGCCGCCGTCCTGCGTTTCGCCGACGGCGGCGTCGAGCTGTCCTTCGCCTACCAGGGACCGGGCAGCAAGGACGCACCGTCGGTCACCGAGCACGTGGCTGCGCTGCCGGCGGACACCGCGGCGGTGCTCGCCCTCGCCGTTCCCGATAGCCTGGTCGAGGCGATCCGGGGCTCCGGTGGTGGCACCGGCGACCGCCCGTTCTCGCTGGACGGGCTCCTCGGGAGCCGGCTGGGCCTGGACCTCCCCAGGGATCTGCCCAGGGATCTGGTCACCCTCCTGGGCCGCTCGGTGAGCCTCTCGCTGGGTGGCGACGCGCCCTCCGGGGAGATCACCGGACCGGGTGAGCTCCCGGTCGGGCTGCTCGTGCACGGCGACCCGGCGAAGATCGAGAGGGTCCTCGCCCGGGTCGAGTCCACGACCAGCCGCAGCCTGACCGACCTGCCGCCCGGCGAGGCCTCGCGCGACGACGCGGTGGCGGTGGCCAGCAGCTCGACGTACGCCGCCCAGCTGGTGCGCCCCGGCGGCCTGGGGGACTCCGCGGCCTACCAGGACGCGGTCCCGCACGCCGACGGGGCCCGGAGCGTCGCCTTCGTCTCCTTCTCCCGCGACTGGATCGCGGCCCTGACCCGGCTCGCCCGCGACGCCGGGGAACAGCGGGCGGTGGAGGTCCTCGACAACCTGGGCCACGCTCGAGCGCTCGGCGTCAGCACCTGGGTCGACGGTGACGTCAGCCACGGGCTGGTCCGGCTCACGACCAGGTAGGCGCGGGGTGGGTGAGCGGCGCCGGGAGTGCTGCTCGGCGCTTCCGGTCTCGCAACAGGGCACGAGAGGGGGTGCAGCTCACCGCCGCCGGATCGCGGCGACGTGCGCCCCGAGCAGCGCGACCAGGTCGCGGGGGTCCAGCCCGAGGTCCAGCCCGCGCTTCCCCCCGCTGACATAGATCCTGGACCGCTCCAGCGCCGAGGCGTCGAGCACGGTCGGCAACCGCTTGCGCTGTCCCAGGGGCGAGATGCCGCCGACGACATAGCCCGTCGTGCGCTCGGCGACGGCGGGGTCGGCCATCACGCCACGCTTGCCGCCCACGGCGGCGGCGAGTGCCTTGAGGTCGAGCTGTCCGCTCACGGGGACGACGGCCACGACCAGGCCACCGTCGACGTCGGCCAGCAGGGTCTTGAAGACCTCGGCGGTGTCCAGGCCCAGACGGCTGGCTGCCTCCACCCCGAAGGAGCCGGACTGCGGGTCGTGCTCGTAGGGGTGCTGGGTGAAGCTCACGCCCGCGCGCTCGAGCGCCACGGTCGCCGGGGTGCTGCCGCTGCGTGCACGGGCCATCAGTTGGGCGACCACCGGGTCCGGGCCACCTCGGTCGCGGGGAGCGACGGCAGCGCGCGCATCGCCCGCATCTCCTCGTGCAGGGTGCGCCGCAGCATCCCCAGCCGTTCCCGCGCGCTCGGGGCCTCGAGCAGGGCCTGGCGCTGCGGCAGGGTGAGCAGGCAGGTGCTGGCCAGCGCGTAGGAGAGGTACGCCGGGTCGCTGGGCAGGTCGCCGGCCAGGACCGGCCCGCCCCGCAGGTCAGACAGCACCCGACGATAGGTCTCGAACGTGGAGAGGGTGCGCTTCGCCTCCGTGGACGCGTCCGGCTCGTCGACGTCGGAGAGCAGCTCCACCCGACCGCGCAGCAGCGGGCCGGTGTTCTCAGACCCGAGCACGCGCAGGCGCTGGCGTCCGATGACCTCGATGTCGAAGCGGCCGTCGTCGTAGGCCTCGACCTCGGTGAGCTGCACCAGGGTGCCGACCCGGTGGGCCGACTGCAGGCCGTGGTCGCCCACCTCGTAGCCCTCGCGGATCGCGATGATGCCGAAGACCCGGTCGAAGACGCTCTCGATGCCGACCAGCTCGCGGACGAGCCGGCGGTAGCGCTCCTCGAAGACGTGCAGCGGGGTGGCCACCCCGGGAAAGACCACCGTGTTCAGGGGGAACAGCGGCACCTCGGTCACGGACCCAACCTAGACGGTGGCTGCCCCCACCGCGCGGGGACGGGTGGGCCCCGAGCCTGCCGGCACCGTCGCAGCGTCGCCGCGGTGGCCCCGCGTGGCCTCGCCTCGCACAATGGGGGCATGGTGCTCTTCGACGCGGTCCTCGTCCTGGGCGTGGTGGGTCTCGTCGTCTACGGTGCGACCCGGCTGCTGTCCCGCGCCCGCTACCGGATGCCCGTGGGCGCCGCGCCCGGCCAGTGGCGCACCACGCACTACGACGCGAAGGGCAGCACCCGAGTGGTGCTGCAGAAGATGTCGCCCTCCGGGGCGAACCTGCTCGACGAGCACGTCGTGGCGACGCTGCGTCTCGACGACCCCGACTACGACACGCTGTTCCTGGCCGCGATGGCCTCGGCCCGGGAGCGGCGGGCCCTGTTCGAGCAGGAGGAGGACTAGGGCCCGTCCTGGGCGGCGCCCGACCGCCGGCGGGGTGGTGGCGCCGGACTCAGTCCAGCAGGTCGAGCACCGCTTGTTCCAGCGTGCGCTGCTTGGCGGCCGGGGTGCGGTACCTCCGGTGCACCAGCGCCGGGTCGATGGTGGTGCCGCTCTCGTAGAGGTCGAGCACCCGGGGGTCGATGTAGGAGCTCTTGGCCATCGCGGGGGTGTTCCCGAGGTACTCCGCGACCTCGCCGACGGCCGCCTTGACCGCACGCTGCCGGGACCGGCGGGTGGTGCCGGGCTCCTCGGACGCGGCGAGGGCCGCGGCGGCCAGCACGGTCGCGTGCCAGGTGCGGAAGTCCTTGGCGGTGAGGTCCTCGAGCAGGCCGCTGAGATAGAGGTTGACCGCGGCGCTGTCCAGGTCGCGCCAGCGGCGTGCCTCCTGGTAGGCCAGGAGCCGGCCGCTCCCGCCTCGCCGGCGACGCAGCCCCTCCAGTGCCTCCAGCACCTCGGGGTCGTCGATCTCGACGCTGTGCTCGATCCCGGACTTGCCCTCGAAGCGGAAGACCAGCCGTCCCTGGTGCTTGCGCACGTGGCGCCGTTCCAGCGTGGTCAGCCCGAAGGAGCCGTTGGTGTCGGCGTAGACGTCGTTGCCGATCCGGAAGTAGCCCAGGTCGAGGAGCCGCACGGCGAGGGCGTCGGCGCGCTCGAGGGGGAAGCCCTCCCGGCCCAGGTCACGCCGGATGGCCCGGCGGGCGGCGGGCAGTCTGCGGGCCGCGCGCAGGACCCGGTCGAACTTCATCCTGTCCCGCTTGAGTCGCCACTGCGGGTGGTAGAGGTACTGCCGCCGTCCGGCGTCGTCGGTGCCCACGGCCTGCAGGTGACCGTTCGGGTGCGGCGAGATCCAGACCTCGCGCCAGGCCGGGGGGATGGCCAGCGACCTGATCCGCTCGATCTCCACGGGGTCGGTGATCTGCTGGCCGGACCGGTCCAGGAACACCCAGCCCGACCCGGCACGTCGACGCGAGAAGCCGGCGGTGGTGGGGGAGACCGTCCTCAGGCGCGGCATGGCGCTCGTGTTCCCCGCGCCGGGCCGCGGCATGCGTGCGGGTGCCCAGAAGACGTCCAGAAGGTGACCAGAAGGTGTCCGGACTGGTGACCCGGTGGTGCCCCGGGCCCGGTTGGTGTCCGGTTGGCGTCCGGGTGCCGTGGGCGCCGGGGCGTCGCGCCTAGACTGGGCGGCATGATTCGCCGGATCGACCTGCGGGGGAGCAGCACCGGAGCCGCCGCCCCCGACTACCGCACCCTGGTGCCCCGCGCCGACTTCGACGTCGAGGCCGCGCTGCACGTGGTGCGGCCGATCTGCGACGACGTGCGCGACCGTGGCGTCGAGGCGGTCATGGAGTACTCCGCGCGGTTCGACGGCGTCGAGCAGACTGACGTCGTGGTGCCTCGCCAGGCGCTCGTCGACGCCTTGGCCGCTCTCGACCCGGAGGTCAGGGACGGGCTGGAGGAGTCGATCAAGCGCCTGCGGCTCACCTGCGCGGCCGAGCTGGAGGACGACGTGGTCACCGACCTCGCTCCAGGTGCCCGCGTGACCCAGCGGCTGGTCCCGGTCGACCGGGTCGGCCTCTACGTGCCCGGTGGGGTGGCGCCGCTCGTGTCCAGCGTGCTGATGAACGTCGTGCCGGCCCAGGTCGCCGGCGTGAGCTCGATCGCCCTGACCAGCTCCCCCCAGCGGGCGCACGACGGCCTGCCGCACCCGACGATCCTGGCCGCCTGCGAGCTGCTCGGCATCGAGGAGGTCTACGCGGTCGGCGGTGCCCAGGCGGTGGCGATGTTCGCCTACGGTGCCGGCCCCTGCCGCCGGGTCGACCTGGTCACCGGGCCGGGCAACATCTACACGGTCTCGGCCAAGCGGCTGCTCAAGGGCGTGGTCGGGATCGACTCCGAGGCCGGTCCGACCGAGATCGCCATCCTCGCCGACGACACCGCCGACGCGGCGTACGTCGCCTCCGACCTGGTCAGCCAGGCCGAGCACGACCCGATGGCAGCCTCGGTGCTGGTGACCGACTCGCTGCGCCTGGCCGACGACGTGGAGGCCGAGCTCGACAAGCAGGTGGCGGCCACCCGGCACGTCGAGCGGATCCGGACGGCGTTGTCCGGCGAGCAGTCCGGCATCGTGCTGGTCGACGACGTCGACCAGGGGCTGGAGGTCGTCAACGCCTACGCCGCCGAGCACACCGAGGTCCAGACGGCCGACGCCGCCGCCGACGCCGCGCGGGTGCGCAACGCCGGCGCGGTCTTCGTCGGGCCGTGGGCGCCGGTCTCGCTGGGCGACTACTGTGCCGGGTCCAACCACGTGCTCCCCACGGCCGGGAGCGCCTGCCACTCCTCGGGCCTCTCGGTGCGGTCGTTCCTGCGTGCGGTGCACGTCGTGGAGTACTCCCGCGACGCGCTGGCCGAGGTGGGCGGGCACGTGGTGAACCTGGCCGATGCCGAGGACCTGCCGGGTCACGGTGCCGCCGTCCGTGTCCGCCTCGACTCGTGAGCGAGCAGGCCTGGCCGCCGCTTCGTGAGGAGCTGCGCGGCGTGGCGCCCTACGGCGCACCCCAGCTCGACGTGCCCGTGCAGCTCAACGTCAACGAGAACCCCTACCCGCCCTCGCAGCAGGTCGTCGACGACATCGCCGCCTCGGTGGCCGCGGTGGCCGGGCGGCTCAACCGCTACCCGGACCGGGAGTTCACCCAGCTGCGCACAGGGCTGGCCGACTACCTGGCCGCCGAGTCCGGTGCCGTCCTGCGCCCGGACCAGATCTGGGCGGCCAACGGCTCCAACGAGGTGATGCTGCAGATCCTGCAGGCCTTCGGCGGACCCGGCCGAACGGCGGTCAGCTTCGCGCCGACGTACTCGATGTATCCCGAGTACGCCCGCGACGCGATGACCGCCTGGGTGGCCGGGCGCCGGCACGAGGACTTCAGCATCGACCTCGACGAGGCCGCCCGGCTCGTCGACGAGCACCGGCCGAGCGTGATCCTGCTGCCCTCACCGAACAACCCCACCGGCACCGCCCTCCCGCACGAGGTGATCGGGCAGCTCTGCGCCCTGCAGGAGCGCGCGGAGACACCCGGCCTCGTCGTGGTCGACGAGGCCTATGCCGAGTTCCGCCGGACCGGCACCCCGTCGGCGCTGGTGCTGCTGGAGCAGCACCGCAACCTGGTCGTCACCCGCACGATGAGCAAGGCGTTCGCGCTGGCCGGGGCCCGGCTCGGCTACCTGGCCGCGGCTCCGGAGCTGTGCGACGCACTGCGCGTGGTGCGGCTGCCCTACCACCTCTCCTCGGTCACCCAGGCGACCGCGGAGGCGGCGCTGCGCCACGCCGAGGAGCTGCTGGGCAAGGTCGAGGAGCTCCGCGCCGAGCGCGACCGCACGGTCGCGTGGTTGCGTGCCCAGGGGCTAGAGGTCGCACAGAGCGACGCGAACTTCGTATTGTTCGGTCGGTTCCCCGATCGTGAGGCACTCTGGCAGGGGCTGCTGGACCGGGGCGTGCTGATCCGGATCACCGGCCCGGAGGGCTGGCTGCGCGTCTCGATCGGGACCGCGCAGGAGATGGCGGCGTTCAAGGACGCCCTGACCCACGCACGAGAAGAGGTAGGACGATGAGCCGCACCGCGCGCCTCGAGCGCCAGACCAAGGAGTCGAAGGTCCTGGTCGAGCTGGACCTGGACGGGTCCGGTCGCACCGACGTCTCCACAGGGGTCGGCTTCTACGACCACATGCTCACCAGCTTCGGGCGGCACGCGCTGTTCGACCTCACCGTGCAGACCGAGGGCGACACCCACATCGACGCCCACCACAGCGTGGAGGACACCGCCATCGTGCTCGGCGAGGCGCTGCGCGAGGCCCTGGGCGAGAAGTCCGGCATCCGCCGCTTCGGCGACGCGTTGGTGCCCCTGGACGAGGCGCTGGTGCAGTGCGCCGTCGACGTCTCGGGCCGTCCCTACTGCGTGCACACCGGGGAGCCGGAGGGCCAGGAGCACGTCACGATCGGCGGCACCGGCGCGGGCTACCTCGGGTCGCTGACCCGGCACGTGCTGGAGACGCTGGCCCACCACGCCCAGCTGGCGCTGCACGTGCGCGTCCTCGGTGGCCGCGACCCGCACCACGTGGTCGAGGCCCAGTTCAAGGCGGTGGCCCGGGCGCTGCGCGACGCCGTGGCGCTGGACCCGAGGGAGACCGGGGTGCCCTCGACCAAGGGGACCTTGTGACCGCGCTCCGCCGTTCCCCGTCCTGCCCGGCTCGCTGCCTCGACGCACCCGGCGGGGGCCGCGATCCACGTGGCTGAGTCGACCCCTCGGGTCACCGTGCTGGACTACGGCTCGGGCAACCTCCGCTCCGCCGTGCGTGCCCTGGAACGCGCCGGGGCCGAGGTGGTGCTGAGCGCGGACCACGACACCGCGACGCACGCCGACGGCCTCGTGGTGCCCGGTGTGGGTGCCTTCGCTGCCTGCATGGAGGGCCTGCGCTCGGTCCGCGGGCACGAGGTCATCGGGCGGCGGCTCGCCGGCGGACGGCCCGTGCTGGGGATCTGCGTGGGCATGCAGATCCTCTTCGAGCGCGGGGTCGAGCACGGTGTGGAGACGTCCGGCTGCGGTGAGTGGCCCGGTGTCGTCGAGCGGCTGCAGGCGCCCGTCGTACCCCACATGGGGTGGAACACCGTCGAGGTGCCGTCCGGCTCCGAGCTGTTCGAGGGCGTCGAGGACGAGCGGTTCTACTTCGTGCACTCCTACGGCGTGCGCGAGTGGACCCTGGTCACCAACGACCGGACCCAGGCGCCCCGGGTCACCTGGGCCGAGCACGGGGGCGACCGGTTCGTCGCGGCGGTGGAGAACGGCCCGCTCACAGCGACCCAGTTCCACCCGGAGAAGTCCGGTGCGACCGGGGCGCGGCTGCTGCGCAACTGGGTCGGGTCGCTGTGAGCAACAACGGGCACCGCTGGGCCCGGTGCGGGGCCAGGATCAGCACGAGATGAGCAAGGAGCGGGCCCGGCGGCGGGAGACGCGCCAGCGGGAGGCGGCGATCAGGACGGCGGCCAGGGCCGCCGAGGCCGAGCGGCGCGAACGCCGCGCCGCCCGCCGGCGCGCGGTCACCTCGCGACTGCCGCGGCGCGGCTCCCGCCCCTCCGGCGTCCTCGCCGAGCGACGACGTCGACAAGCCGGGGCGACGATCGCGATGCTCGTCGCCCTCAACGTGCTGGTCTGGGTGTTCGTCCCGGACTGGCCCATGCGCGCCATGGTGGTGTGTGTCAGCCTGCTGGCCGCGCCCGTGCTGCACACGATGCTGTTTCGACGATGAGTGGAGGACACCGATGAGCGACCACCCCGCGACCGGCCCGGGACGACTCGAGCTGCTGCCCGCGGTCGACATCGCCGAGGGCCAGGCCGTCCAGCTGGTGCAGGGCGTCGCCGGGTCGGAGAAGCGGTTCGGCGACCCCGTCGAGGCCGCGCTGCGCTGGCAGGAGGCGGGCGCGGAGTGGATCCACCTGGTCGACCTCGACGCCGCCTTCGGACGCGGGAACAACCGCGAGCTGCTGGCGAGGATCGTCGGGGCTCTCGACATCGATGTCGAGATGAGTGGCGGCATCCGCGACGACGACTCCCTCGAGGCCGCGATGAAGGCCGGGTGCCGCCGGGTCAACATCGGCACCGCCGCGCTCGAGCAGCCGCAGTGGTGTGCCGCCGCGATCGCCTCGCACGGGGACCGGATCGCGATCGGGCTCGACGTACGGGGGCAGACGTTGGCGGCCCGCGGGTGGACCCGCGACGGCGGTGACCTCTACGAGGTGCTCGCGCGCCTGGACGGGGAGGGGTGCGCGCGCTACGTGGTCACCGACGTCAACAAGGACGGCATGCTCCAAGGACCCAACCTGGACCTGCTCGGGTCGGTGTGTGCGGCCACCGACCGGCCCGTCGTCGCGTCGGGCGGCATCACCGAGCTGACCGACCTCGAGGCACTGATGGGCCTGGTCGACGTGGGGGTGGAAGGGGCCATCATCGGGACTGCGCTCTACGAGGGCCGGTTCACGCTGACCGACGCGCTCGACCTGACCTGGCCGGAGCGCCGATGAGCCTCGCCGTACGCGTGATCCCGTGCCTGGACGTCGACGCGGGGCGGGTGGTGAAGGGGGTCAACTTCCAGCAGCTGCGCGATGCCGGGGACCCGGTGGAGCTGGCCAAGGTGTACGACGCGGAGGGGGCCGACGAGCTCACCTTCCTCGACATCTCCGCCTCCCACGAGGAACGTGCCACGACGATGGAGATCGTCTCGCGCACCGCCGAGCAGGTCTTCATCCCGTTGACCGTCGGTGGCGGCGTGGGCAGTGTCGAGGACGTGGACCGGCTGCTGCGGGCCGGCGCGGACAAGGTCGCGGTGAACACCGCCGCGATCCGGCGACCCGAGCTGGTCGCGGAGATCGCGGACCGGTTCGGCAACCAGGTGCTGGTGCTCTCCGTGGACGCGCGCCGAGCCCCCGGCAGCGAATCCGGCTTCGAGGTCACCACCCACGGCGGACGCACGTCGGCCGGCCTGGACGCGCTGGCGTGGGCCGTGCAGGCGGCCGACCTCGGTGCCGGGGAGATCCTGCTCAACGCCATGGACGCCGACGGCACCCAGGACGGCTTCGACCTCGAGCTGATCAGGCTGGTCCGCCACGAGGTGACCATCCCGGTGATCGCCAGCGGGGGAGCCGGGGCCGTGGAGCACTTCGCACCCGCGGTGGACGCCGGCGCAGACGCCGTGCTCGCCGCGACGGTGTTCCACTTCGGCACGCTGCGCATCGCGGAGGTCAAGGACGCGCTGCGTGTCGCCGGTCACCCGGTGCGTTGAGGCTGGGACGCTCCAGCACCGCGGCGGGGATCCTCCCGGGCACCCAGGACGGCGCCGACCCCCCGAGGCCCGACCGGGCACCGGCCCCGCCGTACTCCCCGTCCAAGACTGCCACTTCCCGTGCGTTGCACCGCAAGGGAAGTGGCAGTTTCACTGGGTACCCAGTGAAACCTCACCCAGCCGGCACCCAGCAGTAGCCGTACCGCTGGCCGGACTTCCACTGGGCCGGGGTGGGCCACTCGAAGCTCCAGGTGTACTTCAGGGCGCCGTTGGCGCGGGCGGCGGCGACGTCCTTGCAGGCGGCGTCGGCGTCGGCGCCCGCGCCCTTGCCGAGGTAGTGGGCCTTGCGGGGCAGGTCGATCACGTCGACGGCGCGCCACGAGTGCTTGTGGGCGCAGGCCACGCGCTCGAAGCTGCGGGCGTCGGGGGCGGCGGTGCCGCAGGTGCCGTAGCGGTCGAGGGCGCTGCGCTTGTCCAGCACGCCCTTCATCGTGCGCGCGAGCGGCAGCAGCACCCCCTTCTTGCGCAGGGCCACCACGTCGCACCGGTACCAGTTGGCGCCGGCGTCGGCCTGCTTCAGCGACGGCGCGAACCACAGCACCTCGAGACGGCTGAGCCGGCGGGTGGTGCGGTCGCCGCCGACGTAGCGGGCGAGCGTCTTGGGACAGGCCCTGGCCAGCCGGGCCCGGACGGTCGGGGAGTCGACGGCGAGCAGGTGGCCGTCGGCCAGCGGGGCGAGTCGGCCGACGGCGACGGTCACCGAGGTGTGCCGCTGGCCGCAGGGCACCGAGGTGCCGGGATCCACGGGGTCGGTGGCCTCGCTGAGGGTGAGCCGGTGGCAGCTGCCGACCGCCGGGGCGGCCGGCGCGGGGGGTGCGGAGCTGACCGACGCCCTCTCGCTGGGCTCAGGGGCACTGGTGGACTCGTCCGAGGAGCAGGCCACCGCCGCCGGGACGAGCAGCGCCACCAGCAGTGTCCAGCACCGTCGAGCGGTCATCGCCTCACTTGTCCGTCTTCGCCCAGCAGATCGAGCGGCGGTTGCCGGCCTGCCACTCGCCCTCGTGGAACCAGGTGTAGCCGAACTCGTAGTTCACGGGGTAGTTCATCCACGCTCCCACGGAGTCCGAGCAGAAGTCACGCGAGCGCACCTGGACGAGCCGGTCACCGGGGTAGGGGTCCGCCGGGGCGCCCAGCTTGATCGTGGTGACGGCCCGCCAGTCGTGCTTCGCGGTGCACGGGACCCGGGTCGACTTCGGCACGCTGGGCCCCTGGGCGCAGGTGAGCCACTGCTCGGGCGGACGGGCGCGGAAGAGCCCCTTGGCGGTGCGGGGCAGGTCGGCGTACTTCTCGGCATCGGCTCGGCCCCCGACGAGGTCGCAGCGGTACCACCGCGCGCCGTCGTCCCAGCCGCGTTCGGAGGGCCGGAACCACGCCCAGCTCAGCTGCACCCGCATCGCGAGGCTCTCGTCTGCGCTGAGGAACTTCTCGAACGCCTTCTCGCAGGTCGGGTAGATCCACTTGCCGTGGGTGTCCGCGTCGTAGTCCTTGCCGGTGCTGGCCGGCAGCGTGCCGATGGCGAAGGTCTCGGCGGTGTGTGGCTGCGTGCACGGGACGGCGTCGTTGGCGTTGCTCGGCTTCTCGGTGTCCTGCGGGGCGAGCCGGTAGCACGCTCCGAGCTCGGGCGGGGTGGCCCGGTCGGCGGAGGTCTGGGGCTGCAACGGCGCCGAGCAGCCGGCGAGCAGCACCACGAGCGGGACCAGCAGGAGCGTGCGGCTCCCCGGCAGGACGTCCCGTCGCGGGGGAGTACGACGAAGCACGCGCGGTCTCCTCGCTCGCTGGGCTGCCGTGGTCCTCGCCGGGAGCAGACGCCTCACGCGGCGAGCAACGCGGAGATCGTACCGCCGAGCTCGTAGGCGGAGTCGGTCTCTGCCGAGGTGACCTCGCCCATCACCTCGAGCACGTCGTAGCCCTGCCGCCAGCCCAGCGCGCCGGTCATCGAGAGCACCGATCGCACGGCGCCGGTCGTGTCGTAGCGACCGTGCACGTAGAGCCCGAACGGCCGCCTGGCGGTCGTGCCCTGCGAGGGGCGGCCGCTGCCGTCGTCGGAGAGCGCTCCGCCGATCTGCAGGAAGGTCGAGTCGAACACGTGCTTGAGAGCGCCGGACATGTAGCCGAAGTTCGCCGTCGTGCCGAGGACGTAGCCGTCGGCGTCGAGCAGCGCCTGGTGGTCGGCCTCCCCGCGCGCGAAGGCCAGCGCCTCGAGCACCCTCACCTCGACGCCCTCGATCGTCTCGTCCCGCGCCCCCGCCGCCGCGGCCTCGGTGAGCGCGCCCAGCGAGGCCGTGGGGGAGTGGTGGAGGATCAGCAGGCGGGCCACCCGGCCGATGATGCCAGGGGTGGGGGGGCGGTGCACGCCCGCCACAGCGGCACGCCACCGACCTCTCGGGCCGCGCTGCTAGGGTGAGGAGGTCATGACGCGCTCGCTGCTCCTTCTTGGGTGCCGCCGCGAGGTCTCGCCGCTCGTCTAGCAGCGGAGCCGGATCCCTCGCAGCGGAGAGTTCGTGACGCCCGGCGCCCCTCCTGACGCGAGAGAACTTCCATGACCCTGCAGCACTCCGGATTCCGAAACACCCAGCGCGCCAGCACCATGCCGGTGCGGCGCTACCGGCCCTTCCCCCCGGTGGACCTCCCGGACCGCACCTGGCCCTCGCGCCAGGTGACCCAGGCCCCTCGGTGGCTCTCCACCGACCTGCGAGACGGCAACCAGGCCCTGATCGACCCGATGACGCCGGAGCGCAAGCACCGGATGTTCGACCTGCTCGTCGAGATGGGCTACAAGGAGATCGAGGTCGGCTTCCCCTCGGCCAGCGAGACCGACTTCTCCTTCGTACGCCAGCTCATCGAGCGCGACAAGGTCCCCGACGACGTCACCATCTCGGTGCTGACCCAGGCGCGCGAGGACCTGATCGAGCGCACCACCCAGTCGCTCGTGGGGGTGCACCACGCCAACATCCACCTCTACAACGCGCTGGCCCCGCTGTTCCGCCGGGTCGTCTTCCGGGCCACCGACGACGAGGTCAAGGACATCGCGGTGCGGGGCACCGAGCTGTTCATGAAGTACGCCGAGCAGAACCTCGGCCAGACCGTCATCGGCTACGAGTACTCCCCGGAGATCTTCACCGGCACCGAGCTGCCGTTCTCGGTCGAGGTGTGCGAGGCAGTCTCCGACGTCTGGCAGCCCGAGGACGGGCGCGAGATCATCTTGAACCTGCCGGCGACCGTCGAGATGTCCACGCCCAACGTCTACGCCGACCAGATCGAGTGGTTCTCCCGTCAGCTGACCCGGCGCGAGTTCACCACCATCAGCCTGCACCCGCACAACGACCGGGGGACCGCGGTCGCTGCGACGGAGCTGGCGATGATGGCGGGCGCCGACCGCGTGGAGGGGTGCCTGTTCGGGCACGGTGAGCGCACCGGCAACGTCTGCCTGGTCACCCTCGGGATGAACCTGTTCAGCCAGGGCATCGACCCGCAGATCGACTTCGCGCTGGGCGGCCAGGGCATCGACGAGGTCCGGCGCACGGTGGAGTACTGCACCCAGCTGCCCGTGCACCCGCGGCACCCCTACGCCGGCGACCTCGTCTACACGGCCTTCTCCGGCTCGCACCAGGACGCCATCAAGAAGGGGCTCGAGGCCCTCGAGGAGGAGGCCCAGCGGGCCGGCCACCCGGTCGAGGAGCACCCGTGGGAGGCGCCGTACCTGCCGATCGACCCCAAGGACGTGGGTCGTTCCTACGAGGCGGTCATCCGGGTCAACAGCCAGTCCGGCAAGGGTGGCGTTGCCTACGTGATGAAGTCCGAGCACAACCTGGACCTCCCGCGGCGCCTGCAGATCGAGTTCAGCCGGGTGGTGCAGGCCAGCACCGAGTCCAGGGCCGACGGCGAGGGTGGTGAGATGTCCGCGGCCGCGATCTGGGACTGCTTCCAGCACGAGTACCTGACTCGGCGGACTCCGCTCGAGCTCAACTCCGTGCACACCTCCTCCGCGGCCGGCGAGAAGGACCAGCTCGCCGTGAACGTCTACGTCGACGGGGAGATCCGCGAGCTCCAGGGCTCCGGCAACGGCCCCCTCTCGGCCTTCGTCGACGCCATCAACGGGCTGGACGAGACCGGCCTCGGTCGCTTCGACGTCCGGGTCCTGGACTACCACGAGCATGCCCTGTCCTCGGGTGGCGACGCGATCGCCGCCGCGTACGTCGAGTGCGCGGTCGGCGAGGAGGTCCGCTGGGGTGTGGGCCTGGACGCCAACATCGTCACCGCCTCGCTCAAGGCGGTCATCTCCGCGGTCAACCGCGGCTGACGGTCCCCCCGTGTGTCGCCCGGGCCGCGGCCCGGGCCAGCGGCAGGGTGATCGTGAAGGTGGTGCCCGAACCGGGCGTGGAGTCGACGTCGACACGGCCCTCGAGGCTCTCGACGATGTTGCGCACGATGGCCAGTCCGAGGCCGGAGCCCTGGATGGCGCGTTCCTGGACCTCCGCCGCGCGGTAGAAGCGACCGAAGACCGCGTCGAGCTCTGACTCGGCGATGCCCAGGCCGGTGTCGGTGACGCTGAGGATGGCCCAGCGCCCGGTGGCGTCGGTCTCGAGAGCCAACAGCACGCTGCCGCCGTCGGGGGTGAACTTGACCGCGTTGGTCAGCAGGTTGGTCACGGCACGCTCGAGGTGGGTGGAGTCCCCGTTGACGATCACCGGGTCCGGGGGCAGGGCGTAGTCGACCTCGAGGGTACGGGTGGCCAGCATCGAGGCGATCGTGTTCGCGCTCTCCTCCGCCACCTCACGCAGGTCGACCTGGTTGTCGGGGTCCTGCCACGACTCGTGGTCGAAGGCGGCCAGGGCGAGCAGGTCGTCGGCGAGCGCGAGCAGCCGGTCGCCGTTGCGGGAGATGACCTCCACCATGCGCTGCTGCTCGGGCAGCAGCTCGCCGAGCATGCCCTCGGCGAGCATCTCGGTGCTGCCGATGATGCTGCTCATCGGCGTGCGGAGCTCGTGGCTGACCGTGGAGACGAAGTCGTCCTTGGCCCGGTCGAGGTCCTTGAGCCGGTTGACGACCTCGCGTTCGCGCCGCAGCGCGTTGACCAGGATCTCCTGGCTCCGCCTGCTGTCGGTGACGTCGCTGGCCACGAAGAGATAGCCGATCAGCGATCCGAAGGTGTCCTTGACCGGGTTGGTGGTCATCGCCACCTTCAGCGGTGAGCGGCCCTCGGGCAGCCAGGTGCGGTCGCTGGTCACCGGGCGCAGGTCGTCTCCGACGCCGGAGATGATCGCGGTGAACCTCTCGGCACGGCTCAGGCCGGCCGAGCCGTCGGTGTCCTGCGCCGCGATGAACTCGACGAGCTCGCGACCGGTCGCGGCCTGGGTGGACAGGCCCAGCATGTGCTCGGCCCCGGTGTTGAACAGCGTGATCCGGCCGGTCAGGTCGGTGCCGACGAAGGCGATCGTGCGCGCCGAGCGCAGCAGGTGGTTGACCAGGCCCTCGTGCTCGCGGGCCGCCGTCACGTCGGTCGCGGAGATCACGTAGCTGGCCGGCCCGTCGTCGCTGGGCAGGTAGACGTCGGCGGAGAACACCACCTGGAGCAGACCGTCGTGCTTGGTCTGCAGGTGCGCCTCCCCGGCCCGGGGCAGCAGGTCGGGCCGGGAGAGCGACACGGCCGCCGTCTCCTGCTGGTGCTCGGCCACCAGGGCCTGCCAGAACCTGCGACCGACGAGGTCCTCCTCGGTCCAGCCCGTCATGGCGGTCGTGGCCGGGTTGGCGGCGATGATGGTCCCCTCCACGTCGGTGACCACGATCATGCTGCTGGCGGTGTCGATCACCGCGCGGGTGTAGTCGCGCTCGGCCTGGAGCCGCTCCTGGAGCTCGAAGGTCTCGGTGACGTCGACCAGGTGCAGGGAGAAGAAGGCGCCCTGCTGGTCCTGGTCCAGCAGGGACAGGGTGCCCTCGAGCCGGATCCGCGGCTCACCACGCACCCCGACGGGACCCTCCCACGCCGCGGAGCCGCCGTGCATGATGGTCTCGAAGGCCGCGATGAGCTCCGCCGAGACCAGGTGCTGCGCGACCGGTCGGCCGATCAGCTCGGTCGCGGGCCGGTGCAGCACGCTCGTCGTCGCGGCGTTGCAGTCGGAGAACCGCGGCGTCCCGTCGCTGACGGTGACCAGCACGACCGGGACCCGCGACTCGGTGAAGTTGCGGCGGAAGACCCGCTCGGTGGCCAGGCGGCGGGCCACCTCGCGCTCGCGGTGCTCCATCGCCACCGCGAGTGGCAGGCCCACCAGGACGAGGCAGATCAGGTAGAGCTGCGCCTGCCGGGTGCTGCCGCCGTCGAGGGAGTCGGTGAGCCGGACGAACGGGCCTGCACCGAGCTGGGTCAGCAGCGAGATCGCCACCGCGGCCAGCACCTGCTCGACCACCACCACCAAGGCTCCGAAGCGCACGGCGGCCCACACCAGGACGGGAAGCGGCGCGAGGCCCAGCGCCACGGGCACGGGACCGAAGGTGATCAGGGTGGCCGTCACCAGCAGGGTCACCTGTGCGACCACCTCGACCCGGCCGGCGGCGAGGGGGCCGCCCCTCCAGCGCAGCATGGCCAGCGGGGCGACCAGCAGCACCGAGGCACCGTGCGAGGGCACGGTCAGTGAGAGCGTCTGCCAGAACGAGTCGCCCAGCAGCCACCAGTAGGTCAGGGAGATCACCGTGCCGGCCACGACCGAGCCGGCCAGGGCGGCGGCGAAGAGCCGCCAGACGTCGGCGATGTCCCCGAGCCGGCCCCCGACGAGACGCTCCAGCAGCACCACGACGACCACGAGCTCGACGGTGTCGGCCAGTCCCAGCATGCTGGAGACGCCGAGGGACCGTCCGACGGCCAGGTTGGCCAGGGCGTAGGTGACGGCGAGCACGCCGAGCACGAGGGGGCGGCGCTCGCGCGGGGACACCAGGACCGCGACGATGCCCACCCCGGCTGCGGGCCACCAGGCGGCGGTGGTGTCGGTCGCCTGGGCCAGCAGCAGCGCACCGAGTCCCGAGAGGTAGGTCGCCAGCACGAGCACGGCCACGAGCGTCGGCCCCGAGATCGCCCTGCGTTGATGCACGGCTCGATTGTTCCGCACCAGTGGGCGCAGCACCTGCTGATTCGCCGTGCTCGTGTTCGGGACTGCCCCGGCGCGCGCGTCCCGCGGCGTGCGAAGGTGAGCCCATGACCCTGGTTTCGGAGCGGATCGGCCAGTTCTTCCACGACGGCCACCGGCTGGAGTACACCGAGTACGGCGGTGGCGAGCGCTGGGTGGTGCTGGTGCACGGCCAGCTGATGCCACGGCGGATGCACCAGCCGCTGGCGCGGCACCTCGCCGGTGCCGGCGCGCACGTCGTGACCGTGGACCTGCTCGGCCACGGTCGCTCGGACCGCCCCGAGGACCCGCTGGCCTACTCCATGACCGCCTTCGGCGAGCAGGTGATCGCCCTGCTCGACGAGCTCGGGGTCGACCAGGCCGTGGTCGGTGGCACCTCCTTGGGCGCCAACGTCTCGCTCGAGGTCGCCTGCCTGGCGCCCGAGCGGGTGCGGGGCATCATCGCCGAGATGCCCGTGCTCGACAACGCCCTCGAGGCGGGCATCTTGGCCTTCGCGCCGCTGCTCTTCCTCTCCCGGTTCCTCCCGCTCTCGATCCGGGGGGTCCGGGTCCTCACCCGGGCAGTGCCGCGAGGAGTGGTGCCGTTCTGGACCGGGATCGCCCTGGACACCCTCGACCAGCGGCCGGCGCCCATGGCGGCGGCGATCCACGGCATCTTCTTCGGGCGGATCGCGCCGTCCTCGCGACTGCGCCAACGCATCCAGGCGCCGGCGCTCGTGGTCGGCCATCCTCGCGACCCGGTCCACCCGGCTGCCGACGCGGCCAACCTGGCCGAGGAGCTGCCGCACGGCACCTTCGTCGAGGCGCGCCACATCCTGGAGTGGCGGCGGCACCCGCGCCGTCTCGACGCCATCGCGTCCGACTTCGTCGCCGCGTGCTTCGCCGACGACCGGTCCACGCGGAGGCTGCCGGGCTGAGCCCGGACCGCGCGGGTCCGACCGTCACCGAAGAATCCCTCTAAACCGGGTGCAACCGGGGCAAGGTGGGCCAGGTCGGTCCGGCCACGTGTCGGTTTCCCCGTGGTCGCCGACCCCGGGCGCTACTGTGCCCCCACACGACACACATCGTCGGAAGGGAAAACGCCGGCATGGCGTCGCGCTCGGCCTTGGTCTCGGAGGTGCAGCAGCTCCTCACGGGGGAGCGCGCTGACCCGCGGGCTGCCCAGGGGCTGTTCCTGCTGCCGGTCGCGATGGAGCTCGTCATCCGCACACTCGTGGAGAGCGGCTTCGACGTCTACTTCCTGGTGGGCTCCCTCATCGTGGCCGTCCCGACGCTGGGGGCCGTCGCCATCGGCACGGGAGTGCTCGGTCATCGATGGACGGTCGCGCTGCCGGTGCTGGACATCTTGGCCCTGGGCTCCTTCCGGCTCTCCGAACCCACCGCAGTCGGGGTGGCCGTGGTGTTCCCCGCGATCTGGCTGGGCTTGCAGTTCGGTCGCCGGGGCGTCTGGATCACGACCGGGATGATGCTGGCCGTCTTCGTGCTGCCGACGCTGCTGCTCCAGCGGCTCCCGGTGCTCGAGGCGATCTCCCGGATCTCCCAGATGACGCTGATGGCCGTGATCTGCTCGGCCGCGGTGGCCCTGACCGCCAGCCTCTGGCAGGCCCAGTTCCACGACGCACGGCGCAGCACGGCGCGGCTGGAGCTGGCCATGGCCGACCTCATCGAGCAGCGGCGCCTGACCAGGACCATCGTCAACGGCGTCGACGTCGGGTTGGCGGCCCTGGATGCGGCCGGCGCCTACGACTCCACCAACCCGCGCCACGAGGAGTTCCTGGCGCTGGCCCATCCCGACGGCGCCACCGGAACAGACGTGGGCACGGGCTTCGTCTACGCCGCCGACGGCGTCACCCCCCTGACCAGCGAGGAGCTGCCGGCGGTCAAGGCGGCCCGGGGTGAGGCGTTCCGCGACTACCTGATCTGGGTGGGCGAGTCGCCTGGCGAGCGGCTGGCCCTCGCGGTCTCGGCGACGCCGTACTACCGGAGGAACGGCGAGTTCGGCGGCGCGGTCCTCGCCCACCACGACATCACCGAGCTGGTCGTGGCCTCACGGATCAAGGAGGAGTTCGTCGCCTCGGTGAGCCACGAGCTGCGCACCCCGCTGACCTCGATCATCGGCTACGTCGACATCGTGCTCGACGACACCGAGGACCTGCCGGCCGACGTCCGCGACTACCTGCTCACCGTCCAGCGCAACGCCCGTCGGCTGCACCGGTTGGTCGACGACCTCCTGTCGACGGCGCTCCAGTCGGTCGCCACCGTGCTCGACGTGGAGCGGGTCTCGGTGACCCAGCTCTTGGAGCGCTCCGCGGCCGAGGCCAGGAAGGCCGCCGGCGCGGCCGGCATCACCCTCGAGGTGTGCACCGACCACGAGGCGGAGGGCCTCGAACCCGGCAGCCGGGTTGCGCTCGACATCGACGGCGACGGGGAGCGTCTCGCCCAGGTCTTCGACAACCTGTTCAGCAACGCCATCAAGTACACCCCCGCCGGGGGTCGGGTCGTGGGCACCGTCCGGCGTGACGGGGCCGATGCCGTGGTGCAGGTGCGTGACACCGGGCGCGGCATCGCTCCCTCGGAGCAGGCGAAGATCTTCAACAAGTTCTTCCGCAGCAGTGCGGTGCTCACCGACGCCATCCCCGGCGTGGGGCTGGGGCTGGCGATCAGCAAGACCATCGTCGACGCCCACGGGGGCGCCATCTCGGTCGTCAGCGACGTCGACGCCGGCTCCACCTTCGAGGTCCGGCTGCCGCTCACCGAGTCGCCGGTGGAGCCGGCGGCTTGATCGCCCGGACCGCCGGTGCGGCGGGTCGCTGCCCCTCGTGGGCGGCCCGGGGGAGAATGCACGCATGCCCCTGTACAGCGACGAAGCCATCGTGCTGCGCACGCACAAGCTGGCGGAGGCCGACCGCATCATCACCCTGCTCACCCGCCAGCACGGGCTCGTCCGGGCGGTCGCCAAGGGCGTGCGCCGTACCTCCTCCCGCTTCGGCTCGCGCCTCGAGCCGTTCACCCACGTCGACCTGCAGCTGGCCGTCGGTCGCAACCTCGACGTGATCACACAGGCCGAGACGCGCTCGCCCTACGGCGCCCGCATCGCCGGCGACTACGACCGCTACACCGCGGCCAGCGTGATGCTGGAGACCGCCGAGCGGCTCGTCTCCGAGGAGCGGCAGCCGTCGGTCCAGCAGTACCTCCTGCTGGTCGGGGCGCTGCGCGCGATGACGGCGGGCGAGCACCGCGCCGGCGACGTCCTGGACTCCTTCCTCCTGCGCTCCCTGGCGGTGGCCGGCTACGCGCCGTCCTTCTCCGCCTGCGCCAACTGCGGACTCCAGGGCCCGCACCGCGCCTTCAGCCCGGCGGCGGGCGGCTCGCTGTGCGCCGGTTGTCGGGTCCCCGGATCGGCGAGCCCGGCGATGGAGACGCTCGCGCTGCTCGGTGCCCTGCTGACCGGCGACTGGCCCGTGGTCGACGCGACCGAGCAGCGGCACCGCCGGGAGGCGCGCGGGCTCGTCGCGGCGTACGTCTCCTGGCACCTCGAACGGGGGCTGCGGTCCCTGCCCTACGTCGGGGAGGGCTGAGCCGTGCGCAGGAAGACCTCCCGGCCCGTGCGCCGGCCCGATCCGCACCCGTCCGGGGCCACGCCTCCCGACGTCCCGGCCGACCTGGTGCCCCGACACGTCGCGATCATCATGGACGGCAACGGTCGTTGGGCAGCCGAGCGCGGCCTTCCCCGCACCGCCGGGCACGAGCAGGGGGAGAGCTCGCTGTTCGACGTCGTGGAGGGTGCCATCGAGGTCGGGGTGCGGGCGATCTCGGCCTACGCCTTCTCCACCGAGAACTGGGCGCGCTCCCCAGACGAGGTCCGGTTCCTGATGGGCTTCAACCGCGACGTGATCCGGCGGCGACGCGACGAGATGCACGAGCTCGGCGTACGCGTGCGCTGGGCCGGTCGGGCTCCCCGGCTGTGGCGCTCGGTGGTCAAGGAGCTCCAGGTCGCCGAGGAGCTGACCCGCGACAACGACGTGCTGACGCTGACCATGTGCGTGAACTACGGCGGCCGCGCCGAGATCACCGACGCCGTTCGCGCGATCGGCCGGGAGGTGGCCGCGGGACGGCTCAAGCCCGATCGCATCGACGATCGCACCTTCGCCAAGCACCTCTACGTCCCCGAGGTCGGGGACGCCGACCTGGTCTGGCGCACCTCCGGTGAGCAGCGGCTGAGCAACTTCATGCTCTGGCAGGCCGCCTACTCCGAGCTGGTCTTCAGCGACGTGCTCTGGCCGGACGTGGACCGGCGGGACCTGTGGGCCGCCATCGAGACCTACGCACACCGCAACCGCCGCTACGGCTCCGCCTGAGAGTGGGGCCGGAGGCCGGCACGGTCGCGGTGACCCGGCCCCAGGCCTAGGAAACCATCGTCGCCGAGCGCCCGAGCGAGGCGGCGCCGACGACGCCGGCGTCGTCACCGAGCTCGGAGACGACGAAGCGGAGGTCCGGCGAGGGCTGCAGCATCCACGCCGAGGCGCTCTCGGCCACGCGGTCGGCGAGGTCCTGGCCGAGCTTCTCGGCCAGCCCACCGCCGACGACGACGGTGTCGATGTCGAGCAGGTTGACAGCCGACCCGACCGCAACGCCGATCACGTCCATCGCCGTGTCGAACAGCTTCGTCGCCAGCGGGTCCTCGTCCTCGAGCGCCTCCGCCCACACCTTCGAGGTGAGGCTCGACTTGCCTTCCTTGTCCTGGATGTCGAACAGCGAGGTATGCCAACCGGCATCGACCATCGCCGATGCCACACCGCGCATGGAACGCCGCCCGGCGTAGCCCTCGGCGCAGCCGCGCCGTCCGCAGGTGCACAGCGCACCACCCGCCTGGACCACGACGTGACCGATCTCGCCGGCGGCCCCGCGCGCTCCGAGGTAGGGCCGCCCGTCCAGGATCAGGGCACCGCCCACGCCGGTGCCGAGCCAGAGACCGAGCACGTTGCGAGCGCCGTGCGCGGAACCGGCGAGCCACTCGCCGAGCAGGCCCACGTTCGCGTCGTTGCCCAACGCCACCGGGACTCCGAGTCGCTCTCCGAGCTCGCTGGCCAGGTCGACCTGCTCGTGCCAGTTCGCCAGGTTGGGGACCGTGAGGACACGGCCTTCGTTGACCACCCCCGGGATCCCGACCCCCGCCGCGACGGGATCACCGTCGACGGCGTCGACCAGCTCGGCGATCCTGGAGAGGACGGCCTCCGGGCCTCCGGTGGGCGTGGGGGCCTTCTCACGTGCTCGCACCCGGTGCTGGTCATCGACCAGACCCACCTCGATGTTGGTCCCACCGACGTCGACACCAGCGACGAGCAGGCCCGACTCAGCCAAGGTCGTCACCCGTGGGCGCACTCACGCCAGCACCGTCTTGCTCAACGTGTCGATCACTCTGCTCCTCCTCGGAGGGTGACCGCATCGGACGGGCACCTCGGCCAAACGTAGCGAGGTCCTGGTGAGCGGCGCACGGTCTCGGGGGCGCCGCCCTCGAGACCTACACGAAGGCGCCGGCGGTCCGCAGCAGCCAGTCGCGCTCGCGGTCGGCCTCGCCAACCGGCTCGCCGTGCTGCACGACGTCCTGGGAGGTGCGCAGGTCCTCGCGCCGGACGGGCGGCGGGAGGCGACGGTACTTGTCGGTCCCGTCCTGCTCCGGCTCGTGCTCGCCCTCGTCCATGCCTCGAACCTACTCCGCGTCGGCACTGCTCAACAGGAGCGGCAGGTCCCGAAGATCTCCAGGGTGTGGCTGACCTCGGAGTACCCGTACGCCGCGGCCACCGAGCGGGTCCACTTCTCCACGGCGGGTCCCTCGACCTCGACCGTGGCCCCGCAGGAGCGACACACCAGGTGGTGGTGGTGGGTGGCGCTGCAGCGCCGGTAGATGCTCTCCCCGCTCTCGGTGCGCAGGGCGTCGATCTCGTCCGCGTCGGCCATCGCCTGGAGCGCCCGGTAGACCGTCGAGAGACCGACCTGCTCGCCACGCTCGGTGAGCAGCGCGTGGATCTCCTGGGCGCTGCGGAAGTCGTCGAAGGACTCCATCACCGCGGTGATGGCGCGCCGCTGGCGGGTGGGTCGCCCGGGCGTCTGGGCCGGGGTGGACTCAGTGCTCGTCATAGTGACCTCCGTGGACCGCGTGCCGGTGCCCGTCGTGGAGGTAGTCGACGTGGTCGCCGTGCTCGACAGCCGGGTGCCCGCAGCCGGGTCCGTGCTCGTGACCATGCGGCTCCTCGACGGCGTCGTGACCGGTGCCGGCCGGGTCGACGTCGCCGAGCGGTGCGTCGGGCCCGGGGTCCGGGAACGGCACCAGCCGGCGCCGCCGTCGCTGGACCACCAGTCCGAGCGGGAAGGTGAGCGCGAATCCGGCAAGCGAGACCAGGACGATGGTGGCGCCGGGCGGGACGTCGGCGAAGGCGGAGAGCGTGACACCGCCCAGCGCCGCGACGGTGCCGGCGGCCATCGCCCCCACCATGGTGACCTTGAAGCCGCGCGAGAACTGCTGCGCGGTGGCCACGGGGATGATCATCAGTGCGCTGACCAGCAGCAGCCCCACGGTGCGCATGGCGACGCTCACCGTCACCGCCGCCAGCACCGAGATCAGCACGTTGTAGGCGCGCACCGAGAGACCTGTGGTGCGCGCGTAGTCCTCGTCGTTGGCGACCGAGAACAGCTGTGGCAGCAGGGCGAACGAGGTCACCAGGACGACGGCGGCGAGGGCCAGGCTCACCGCGACAGCCTCGGGGGAGATGGTGGTGATCGAGCCGAAGAGGTACTGCTGGAGGGCGAACACCCCGTTCCCGGCGAGGGAGACGAGCAGCAGGCCGCCGGCGATGCCGCCGTAGAACAGCAGCGCCAGGGCCACGTCCCCGGTGGCGCGCCCCGTGGACCGGATCAGCTCGATCAGCAGCGCCCCGACGATCGCGACGACGACCGCCGTGAGCGTGGGCGAGGTGCCGGTCAGCAGCCCCAGGGCGACACCGGTGACGGACACGTGCCCGATGCCGTCGCCCATCAGGGAGAGGCGGCGCTGCACCAGGAAGGTGCCGACGGCGGGCGCCGCGAGGCCGGTGACCGCGGCGGCCAGCAGTGCGCGGACCATGAACGGGGCGAGGAGAATGTCCATCAGGCGCCTCCGCACGTGGTGTCCGACGTCATCGCGTGCTCCCCGGGTCGAGGGGCGCCTGGACCGAGGGCCGCAACAGTGGCGGCAGGACCGGCCGGTGATGGTGGCTCTCGGACTGCTGCTGGGGGTCGACCGGCGGTCCGTCGTACACCAGACGACCCTCGCGCAGCACCAGGGTGCGTCCGATGAGGTCGGCGAACGGACCCAGCTCGTGCAAGACGATGACGATCGTGGCGCCGCCGTCGGCGAGCCCCGCGAGGGTGTGCGCGATGGACTCCTGGCTGGCGCGGTCCACGCCTGCGTTGGGCTCGTCGAGCACCAGCAGCTCCGGCTCGCCGGCCAGGGTGCGAGCCATCAGCACCCGCTGCTGCTGCCCGCCGGAGAGGGTGGAGACCTGGTGGCCCGCACGCTCGGCGAGCCCGACGCTCTCCAGCGCAGCGTGCACCGCCGCCCGGTCCGCCCGGCGAGCCGGCACGAACGGCCGCCGACGCGAGAGTCGGCCTGCGCCCACCACCTCGGCGACGGTGGAGGGCACGCCCTGGGTGATCGTCGAGCGCTGTGGCACGTAGCCCAGCCGGTGCCACTGCCGGAACTTCGTCAGCGGCTGGCCGAAGAGGCGGATCCGGCCGCTGCTCAGCGGATGCAGCCCGACGATGGCCTTGACCAGGGTGGACTTGCCCGACCCGTTGGCACCGAGCAGCGCGACGACCTCGCCGGGCTCGACGTGGGCACGGACGTCGCGCACGATCGGCCGGCCCCCCAGGGCCACGCCGACGCCGTCGAGCTCGAGCACCGGGGTCACTGGCATCGGTCCGCCTTCCGGATCGCGGCGAGGTTCTCCCGCATCAGGCTCAGGTAGTCCTCGCCGCTCTCGGAGGGCACGAGACCCTCGAGGGGGTCGAGCACGGCGGTGGTGACGCCGAGGTCGCGTGCCAGGGACTCGGCCATCCGGGAGCTGGCCAGCCGCTCGCTGAACACGGTGGTGACGTGCTCGGAGCGGACCAGGTCGCCGATCTCGGCGAGGTGGCGCGGGGACGGCTCGGCGTCGGGGGAGAGGCCGGCGATCGAGTGGACCTCGAGGTGGTAGCGCTCGGCGAGGTAGCCGAACGCGTCGTGGCTCACCACCAGGGTCCGGGAGCGGCACTGCGCCAGGCCGCGGCGGTACTCCTGGTCAAGGGTGGTCAGGTCCGCCTGGAGGGCGGCGTCGGCGGAGCGGTAGTCGGCCGCGTGGGCGGGGTCGGCGGCGGCGACGGCGGTGGTGAGCTGTGCCGCCACCTTCGCCAGCAGCGTCGGATCGAGCCAGAAGTGCGGGTCCCGTCCGAGCGCGCCGTCGGTCTGGTGCAGCCCCACGACCGCGGCCGCGTCGACGACGTGGCCGGGCGGGTCGTTGGCGATCGCCTCGTCCACCGCTGGTTGCAGGCCCTTCTCGTAGAGCGCCACGTCGGCGGTGGCGAGCTGGGCGGTCTGGCGCGGCGACAGCTCGAGATCGTGCGGCTCGACACCCGGCGCGGTCAGGTCGGTCACCTCCGCGTGCTGGCCGACGATGCGCTCGGCGACGTACTGCAGCGGGTAGAAGGAGGCCACCACCTGCGGCTTGCCGCTGCTGCTGCCGACCGCGCACCCCGACAACGGCACCGCGAGGAGTGCTGCCAGCGCGAGGACGAGCCGGATCGACATGAGAATCATTCTCACTTGGAATGAGAACCATTGTCAACTCAGGCGTGGCGCGACTACTGTCGCCACGTGCTGGTCGTGAACAGGTTCCGGGTGCCCGAGGAGAGCGGGGTCGGCTTCCGGGCCGACCTGGAGAGCGCGCTGGAGGTGCTGGCGCGGCAGCGCGGCTACACCGAGGGACGGTTGGGCCGCAACGTGGACGACCCCACGTTGTGGGTGATGGTGACCCGGTGGGAGGACGTCGGCAGCTACCGCCGCGCCCTGTCGAGGCACGAGGTGAAGCTGGGCGCCGTGCCGGTGCTGGGCCGTGCGCTCGACGAGCCCTCGGCCTACGAGCCCCTCGACGGCGAGCTGAACCGGTCACGTCCCCGGGAACTGGGGTGAGCCCCTCCGCACCGACTCGGTAGGGTGGCCCTTCGCCCACCGCAGCCAGCGGCCGGGACCCCGGGGCGGGTCGTCGCGCGACCACCTCGGACAACGAACTGCACAGGAGCTCCACCGTGGCCAAGCCGCCCCCCTCAGCCCTCGACCACGTCGTCTCCCTGGCCAAGCGCCGGGGGTTCGTCTACCCGTGTGGCGAGATCTACGGCGGCACCCGGTCAGCCTGGGACTACGGGCCCCTCGGCGTGGAGCTCAAGGACAACATCAAGCGCCAGTGGTGGCGCGCGATGGTGCAGTCGCGCGAGGACATGGTCGGCCTCGACTCCAGCGTCATCCTCCCGAGGCAGACCTGGGAGGCCTCGGGGCACGTCTCGACGTTCACCGACCCGCTGACCGAGTGCCAGTCCTGCCACAAGCGGTTCCGGGCCGACCACCTGCAGGAGGAGTACGCCGAGAAGAAGGGCATCGACGACCCGGACTCGGTGGACCTCGCCACCCTGGCCTGCCCCAACTGCGGCACCCGTGGCGCCTGGACCGAGCCGCGGCAGTTCTCCGGCCTGCTCAAGACCTACCTCGGTGTCCACGAGGACGAGAGCGGCCTGCACTACCTGCGCCCGGAGACCGCGCAGGGGATCTTCTTGAACTTCACCAACGTGGTCACCAGCGCACGCCTCAAGCCGCCCTTCGGCATCGCCCAGATCGGCAAGAGCTTCCGCAACGAGATCACGCCGGGCAACTTCATCTTCCGCACCCGCGAGTTCGAGCAGATGGAGATGGAGTACTTCGTCAAGCCCGGCGAGGACGAGGAGTGGCACCAGTACTGGATCGACGAGCGCACGAGGTGGTACGTCGACCTGGGCATCGACCCCGACAACCTGCGCCACTACGAGCACCCGCAGGAGAAGCTGAGCCACTACTCCAAGCGCACCGTGGACATCGAGTACCGCTTCCGGTTCGCCGGGTCGGAGTGGGGCGAGCTCGAGGGCATCGCCAACCGCACCGACTTCGACCTCACCACCCATGCGGAGCACTCCGGCCAGGACCTGTCCTACTTCGACCAGGCAGCCGGTGAGCGCTACGTGCCCTACGTGATCGAGCCTGCGGCCGGCCTGAGCCGCAGCCTGATGACGTTCCTCGTCGACGCCTGGACCGAGGACGAGGCCCCCAACACCAAGGGCGGCGTCGACAAGCGCACGGTGCTGCGCCTGGACCCGCGGCTGTCCCCGGTGAAGGTGGCGGTGCTCCCGCTGAGCCGCAACCAGGACCTGACCCCGAAGGCGAAGGCCCTGGCAGCCGAGCTGCGCGGATCGTGGAACGTGGAGTTCGACGACTCCGGCGCGATCGGCCGTCGTTACCGCCGGCAGGACGAGATCGGCACCCCCTACTGCGTGACCGTCGACTTCGACACCCTCGAGGACGACGCGGTCACGGTGCGCGAGCGGGACACGATGAAGCAGGAGCGGATCCCGCTCAGCGGCGTACGCACCTGGTTCGCCGAGCGCCTGGTCGGGTGCTGAGCCCTCTCGCGGCCGCGACCACAGCGGGTGTCGCGCGGGTGAATGACCACGAAGCGGACGGCCGGCGGGCACAATGACGGGGTGACAAGACGCGCCACACCGACCGCCCGTGCCCGCCGTACCCTGACCGCCCTGCTCGTGCCCGCGCTGGTCCTCTCCGGGGCCCTCGCCGGCTGTGGGGCCGACAGCGAGAAGAAGCCCGCCGCCGAGCCCTCCGTGGACCTGCCGACGGGCAACGTCGACGTCCCCGAGGACATCACGTTGACCAAGGCCGGCACGGCACTGCAGTTCGGTGAGGCAGCCACCGTCGCCTACGAGCCCAACACCCGGCGCAGCTCGGTGCTCTCGATCGTCGTCGACTCGGTGCGCACCGGCCGGATCGCCGACTTCTCGGCCTACCAGCTCGACGAGCGCACCAAGAAGTCGGTGCCCTACTACGTGCACGTGCGCGTGAAGAACGTCGGCGCCGGCGACCTGAGCCGCAGCCCGATCCCGCTCTATGCTGTCGACACGCGCAACACGCTGATCCAGCCCTCCAGCTTCAACAACACCTTCAAGCGCTGCCCCTCGACGCCGCTGCCGGCCGACTTCTCGCCGGGGATGGCGACGAGTGCCTGCCTGGTCTACCTGGTGCCGCCCGGTGGCACCCTGGTGCAGATGAGCTTCCGACCGCTGCAGAACTTCGAGCCGATCACCTGGAAGGGCACCATCGAGCCGGCGCCGAAGGCCAAGTCCAAGAAGTCGAAGAAGAAGAAGGGATAGCCCTGACCCCCACCACCGGGCCCGCCCCCTCGCGGCCTGACCCTGCGCGGCCGGCGCCCCTGCGGTTGGGTGACCTCGAGGTCGCGACCCCCGTGGTGCTGGCCCCCATGGCCGGGATCACCAACGCCGCCTACCGCCGGCTGTGCAGCGAGCAGGGCGCCCGTCGCGACGCCTCGTCGCCGGAGCGGGCCGGAGCAGCGGGGCTCTATGTCTGCGAGATGATCACCAGCCGGGGGCTGGTCGAGGGTGACACGACCACCCGCCAGATGCTCGTCTTCGACGAGCAGGAGTCGGTGCGCTCGGTGCAGCTCTACGGCACCGACCCCGTCTACGTGGGCAAGGCCACCGAGATCCTGTGCGCGGAGTACGGCGTGGCCCACGTCGACCTCAACTTCGGCTGCCCGGTGCCCAAGGTCACGCGCAAGGGTGGGGGAGCGGCGCTGCCGTGGAAGCGCACCCTGCTCGGGGAGATCCTCGAGGCGGCCGTCGGCGCCGCCGCTCGCTACGACGTGCCGGTGACCATGAAGACCCGCATGGGCATCGACGAGGACCACCTGACCTATCTCGACGCGGGTCGGATCGCCCAGGCGGCCGGGATCGCCGCTGTCGCGCTGCACGGACGCACGGCGATCCAGGGCTACTCCGGGACCGCAGACTGGGAGTCGATCACCCGCCTGGTCGAGCACGTGGACATCCCCGTGCTGGGCAACGGTGACATCTGGGAGGCCGCCGACGCCCTGCGGATGGTCGAGCAGACCGGCGCAGCCGGCGTGGTCGTGGGTCGAGGCTGCCTGGGGCGGCCGTGGCTGTTCCGCGACCTCGCCGCCGCCTTCGAGGGCCGCGACGTGGCGACCCTGCCCAGCCTCGGCGAGGTGGCCGCGATGATGGGCCGGCACGCCGAGCTGCTCTCCCGGCACCTCGGGGAGGAGCGCGGGTGCCGGGAGCTGCGCAAGCACGTGTCGTGGTACCTCAAGGGCTTCCCCGTCGGTGGCGACCTGCGGCGGGACCTGGCGCTGGTCAGCGGGCTCGACGAGCTGCGGTCGTTGCTGGCCCGGCTCGACCCGACGGCCCCGTTCCCGGCCGCCGTGCTGGGGACGCCCCGCGGTCGCCAGGGGAGCCCGCGCCGGGCCGTCGCTCTGCCCGAGGGCTGGTTGGAGGACACCGACGGCACCGGCTGTCTGGCCCGCGAGGACGCCACCGAGACCACCGGGGGCTGAGCCCGGCGAGCGGGGCGGGCCGGGGTGACCGGGCTCACGTGGCGAGGCTCACCCTCCGCAACGCCCCACCCGGTTGGGTGGGAAGGGGTGGCTCGTGGTTCGATCGACGGGTTCTGCGTTGCCCAACGATTGGAATCCCCCGTGCCCCGAGGACGACCCCGAGGCAAGCACTCCCTGGCCCCGACCCGGTCGCAGGGCCGTTCCCGACGACTCGCCCTCGTGAGCGCCCCCCTGGTCACGGTGCTGGCGGTCGGCACCGGCCTGGTCACCAGCGGCTTCGGCGAGGCACGTCCGACCGCCGCGGACCCGACCGGGGTGGCGCAGGGGATGTTGAGCATCGCCGACGTCGGCCCGCACGCCGTACGCAGCGCCGCTCACGACGCCCGCACCCTGGGCACCACCCGGTCCCTGGAGCGGGTGCCGCTGGTCAACCACCGGGTGCCCAAGGCCACCGGGAAGCTGTGGACCACTGCCGACCTGGACCTGCGCACGCAGCCGAGCAAGGGTGCGCGCACGGTGGGGCTGCTGGACTCGGGCACGCACGTGGCGGTCACCGGCCGCCGGATCGCCGGCTACGCCGAGGTCCTCGTCAAGCGGGTGCCCCACTGGGTGACCGCCGACTACCTCGCCAAGTCCAAGACCCCCAAGGCCAAGACCCCCGAGGTCGCGGGCCTCAGCGATGCCCCCTGCCCCGACGGCTCCGCGATCGAGTCCGGGCTCCAGTCCCGGGCGGTGAAGGTCTACCGCGCCGTCTGCGCGGCGTTCCCCGAGCTGACGACGTACGGCGGGCGGTCCAACCACGGGGAGCACGTCAACGGTCAGGCCATCGACTTCATGATCCCCGACTCCGGGACCGGTCAGCGGGTCGCGGACTTCCTCTACGCCCACCACGCTCAGCTCGACCTGTTCGACATCATCTGGAGCCAGCACATCTGGACCATCCAGCGCTCCGGCGAGGGCTTCCGCTCCATGTCCGACCGCGGCTCCCCGACCGCCAACCACTACGACCACGTGCACATCAAGACCAACTGAGCCCCGAGAGAGCCCGCCAAACCGGATAGTCCGAGACGTTCTCGTGGCGATCTGGTGCGTACGACGACGGGAACGTCTCGGACTATCCGGAGCCGGAGGGGGTCAGAGGCCGAGACGGCCCGCGGTGAGCCGGCGGACGCGGTCGCGGGGGCCCTCGAAGGTCAGGCCGGTGTACTGCTCGCGGCCGAACAGGAGCATGGCCAGCTCGGCGGGAGCTCCCGTGACCACGACGGGGTCGGTGCCCTTGGCCAGGACCGCCGTGCGCTGCCTCACGCCGTCGGTCCACCGGATCTCGACGGGTACGCCGGCCGGCCGGACCAGCCCCTTGCCGGCGACGCTGAGGGTCTTGAACAGGGTGCGTTGCTCGCGGTCGGTCAGCTCGCGCGGACGCCAGCCGGGCGCGGCCCGTCGGATGTCCTCGTGGTGCACGAAGTACTCCAGCGTGTTCACGACCCGGTCGACGGGAGGCAGGGCGGTCGGCGACCACAGCGGGGGTCCGCTGCGCACCCGCTCGACGAGCGCGCTGAAGTCCTGACCGGCCAGCCGTCGTTCGGACCGGCGGGTGAGGCCCTCGAGCTGGGGCACCAGGATGCCCGTCGCCCCCAGCGGGTCCCGCTCGCGCACCAGCAGGTGGACCACCAGGTCCTTCACGGTCCACTCCCCGCTCAGGGTCGGTGCTGCCTCGCCGGCCTCGAGGGCGGTGTTGCACAGCGCGGTGCGTTCGGTGCGCGACATCGGCTCCATCCGCCGATCCTAGAGGCGGCCTCCGCACCGGCGTCGGCACCCGCTGCGGCCCGTTCCCCCGACGTCGGGCCGCGCCGGTGGAATGTCCGGGGTGGGCCCTAGGGTTGGGGCCGTTGTGACCAGCCATGCGAACAGCCGCCACCAGAGTGCCTCGACCCTGCGTGACGGGCTCGGCGTCCTCGGGGTGGCGATCCGTCGTGAGCCGCTGGTCTTCACGCTCTCCACGCTCGGCAGCCTGGTCTTCGGGGCCCTCACCGTCGCCGACGCGTGGGTGCTCGGCTGGTCGACCGACCACGTCCTGCTGCCGGCGTTCCAGGACGGTGCCACCACGGCGGGGGGCCTGGTGGCGATCCTGGCGCTGTTCCTGGGCGTGGCGATCCTGCGTGCGGTCGGCATCGTGGCCCGCCGTCTCGGCGCCGGGGTGATGCAGTACCGCCTGCAGGCCGCCTACCGGCGGGAGGTCACCCGCCAGTACCTCACCCTTCCGATGTCGTGGCACCAGCGCCATCCCACCGGGCAGCTGCTCTCCAACGCCAACTCCGACGTGGAGGCCGCGTTCTCCCCGATCGCGCCGCTCCCGATGGCCGTGGGGACGTTGGCGATGATGGTGATCGCCGTGACGCAGATGCTGCTGACCGACCTGACCATGGCCGTCGCGGGGTTGTTGGTCTTCCCGCTGGTGATGGTCGGCAACGTGGTCTTCCAACGGCTGTCCTCGCCGATCTACACCCGCATCCAGGCGCTGCGAGCAGAGCTGAGCGAGATCGCGCACGAGTCCTTCGACGGCGCCATGGTCGTGAAGACCTTGGGCCGCGAGGTCGAGGAGACCGACCGCTTCGCCGCCAAGGCGAGCGAGCTGCGCGACGAGGGCATCCGTGCCGGGCGCATCCGCGCCGCCTTCGACCCGCTGATCGAGGCGCTGCCGAACTTCGGCGTCCTTGCCGTCCTCGGGGTGGGGGTATGGCGCCTCCAGGGCGGTCACGCCGACCCGGGGGACATCGTCACGGTCGCCTACCTGCTCACCATCGTGGCCTTCCCCCTGCGGTCCATCGGCTGGCTGGTGGGCCAGTTCCCCGCCTCGGTGGTGGGCTTCCGGCGTGTGCACGGGGTCCTCGACGTGGTCAACGAGACCACCCACGGCCCGACCAGGCTGCAGCCGGACTCCGCGGGCGCCCGGCTCGCGGTGGAGCACCTCGGCTTCTCCCACCAGCCGGGCCAACGCCTCCTCGACGGCCTGGACTTCGTCATCGAGCCCGGGCGCACGGTCGCGGTGGTCGGTGCCACCGCGTCGGGAAAGAGCACGCTGACCTCGCTGGTCACCCGGCTGGTGGACCCGCACGCGGGGGTGGTCCGCCTCGACGGCACCGACGTGCGCGACCTCGCCCCCGGCGAGCTGGCGCGGCACGTGGCGCTGGTCCCGCAGAGCGCCTTCCTCTTCGACGACACCGTCCGGGGCAACGTCACCTTGGGTGCGGAGGTCTCCGACGAGACGGTCTGGGACGCGCTGCGCACCGCCCAGGCCGACGGTTTCGTGGCCGGCCTCCCGCAGGGTCTGGACAGCAAGCTGGGGGAGCGGGGCACCTCCCTCTCCGGTGGTCAGCGGCAGCGGCTCTCGCTGGCCCGCGCCCTGGTCCGTACGCCGCGGCTGCTGGTCCTCGACGACGCCACCTCTGCGGTCGACCCGGAGGTCGAGGCCCGGATCCTGGCCGCCATGCGCCGCCGTGGCGGTGAGTCCACGATGCTGCTGATCGCCTACCGCAAGGCCACCATCGCCCTTGCCGACGAGGTGCTGTTCCTGCACGGCGGCAGGATCGCCGACCGGGGGACCCACCAGGAGCTGTTGGAGCGCAACCCCGCCTACGCCACCCTCGTCAACGCCTACGAGGCCGAGGAGGTGAGCCGGTGAGCACCCGGACCGATGCGGCCACCGGCGAGGAGTCGGTGCGCGGTGCGACCAGCGTCGACACCGGGGACGAGATCGGTGCCCTGGCGACCATCCGGCGTGGCATCGCGCTGTCCCCCGAGCTCGCCGCGGGGATGCGCGGCACGCTCCTGCTGGCTGTGCTCGGGACGGCCGGGCGGCTCGTCGTACCCATCGCCGTGCAGCAGACCCTCGACCGCGGCATCGGCACCACGGCCGGCCCCGACCTCGGCTTCGTGGCGCAGATGGCCGCGGTCGCCGCCGTGGCGATCCTCCTCACCGGCCTGTCCTCGTTCTGGATGACCGCCCGGCTCTTCACCGCCTCCGAGCGCGGGCTCGCGACCCTGCGGACCAAGGCGTTCCGGCACGTGCACGACCTGCCCGTGCTGACCCAGAACACCGAGCGCCGCGGCGCCCTGGTCTCCCGCGTGACCAGCGACGTCGACCAGGTCTCCCAGTTCCTGGTCTTCGGCGGGATCCTGGGCGTGGTCAGCGTCGGGCAGGTGCTCCTGGCCACGGTGGTGATGCTGTTCTACTCCTGGCAGCTCACGCTGCTGGTCTGGGTGTGCTTCGCGCCGCTGTTCGCCTCCCTGCGCTACTTCCAGCGCCGCCTGACCGAGGCGTACGCCGCCGTGCGGCGATCCATCGGCACCATGCTCTCGGCGATCTCCGAACCGGTCGTGGGGGCGGTCACCGTGCGCACCTACGCGATCGAGGAGCGCACCCAGGACCGCATCGACGAGGCGATCAGCACCAACCAGGTGGCCGCCACCCGGGCGCAGGGTCTGACCGCCTTCTCCTTCTCCCTCGGTGGCGTCTCGGCCGGCCTCGCCAACGCGGGTGTGCTCATCGTGGGCATCTGGCTGGGACTGGCCGGCGACATCACCTCCGGCAAGGTGCTGGCCTTCGCGTTCCTGGTGACCCTGTTCGTGGGCCCCGTGCAGATGGGCACCCAGGTGCTGACCGAGGCGCAGAACGCCCTGGCCGGGTGGCGCAGGGTGATCGGCATCCTGGACACCCCCGCCGATCTGGACGACCCGGGGCCGTCGGGCAGGTCGCTGCCCCGCGGCGCGATGGACGTCTCCTTCGAGGACGTCGACTTCGGCTACCCCGGGGGGCCGCTGGTGCTGCGGGAGGTCACCGAGCACCTGGAGTCCGGGAGCCGGGTGGCGGTCGTGGGGGAGACCGGGTCGGGAAAGACCACCTTCGCCAAGTTGCTGACCCGGCTGATGGACCCCTCCTCGGGCACGGTGCTGCTCGACGGCGTGGACCTGCGCTCGGTGGAGTTCGCCTCGCTGCGCCGCCGGGTGGTGCTGGTGCCGCAGGAGGGCTTCTTGTTCGACTCCACGCTGCTGGCCAACGTCCGCTACGGGGACCTGGGGGCCTCTCCGGAGCGGGTGCGCGCCTCGGCGCTCGAGCTGGGGCTCGGTGACTGGCTCGACGGGCTGCCGCGCGGCCTGGAGACCAAGGTCGGCCAGCGCGGGGAGTCGCTCTCGGCCGGGGAGCGCCAGCTGGTCGCGCTGCTGCGCGCACATCTGGCCGACCCGGACCTGCTCGTCCTCGACGAGGCGACCAGCGCGGTCGACCCGGCGTTGGAGATGCGGATCGGCCGGGCGCTGGAACGGCTGATGGCCGGTCGCACCAGCGTGACCATCGCCCACCGTCTCTCCACCGCGGAGAGTGCCGACGAGGTGCTGGTCTTCGACCGCGGCCGGGTCGTCCAGCGCGGACCGCACGCGGTGCTGGTCGGCCAGCGCACCGCCGACGGTGAGCCCGGTGTCTACGCGCGTCTGCACGCCTCCTGGGTCGCCCAGCAGTCCCGCTAGTCGCCGGGACGGGCACGGACCCGGATACTGGAGGGGTGAGCACCCTCGACTCCCGCCTGGATCCTGCCATCGCCGACCGGCTCAAGCGCAACGCCGACGGCCTGGTCCCCGCCGTCGTGCAGCAGCACGGCACAGGGGAGGTCTTGATGCTCGGCTGGATGGATGACGTGGCGCTGCACCGGACCCTCACCACCGGTCGCGGCACCTACTGGAGCCGGTCGCGGGAGGAGTACTGGGTCAAGGGCGAGACCTCCGGGCACGTCCAGCGGGTGCTCGGGGTGCGGCTGGACTGCGACGGCGACACGGTGCTGGTGACCGTCGACCAGCAGGGCCCCGCCTGCCACACCGGCGCGCACACCTGCTTCGACGACGACGTGCTGCTCGCGGCGGACGCGGATGACTGAGGCAGCCGCCCGCCGGACGTTCGGACCGGTGGTCCTGCTCGGCCTGGCCACCGCGGCCCTGGCAGCCGTGGCCGCGGCCAAGCCGTGGGTGGGGTCGGGGGCCGGCACGGGCGCCGCGGACGACGCCACCCTGACCGCCCTGGACGCCGGCACGCGCTACCCGCTGGCCTCCGCGGTCAGCCTGGTGCTGCTGGCCGCCTGGGGGGTGCTCCTGGTCACGCGTGGCTGGGTACGCCGGGCCTTCGCGGTCGTGGCCACCCTCGCCGCCCTCGCGCTGGTCGTGACGGTGGTCGCGGCCTACCGCACCCTCCCGGACTCGGCGGGGAGCTCCTTCGAGCAGCTGATGGGTCGCGCCACCGGGGACCACGGCTTCACCGGCTGGTTCTGGACCGCGGCCGTCTGTGCGGTCCTGGCGCTGGTCCCGACCGTGCTCGCGGTGCGCCTGGTCGGCAGCTGGCCCCAGATGGGCACCCGCTACGACGCACCCGGGTCCGGAGCCGCGGTCACCGGTGCCGGACCCGCTCGAGACACCGACCCGGAGGTGGGACGGGGTCGCGAGCAGGAGCTCTGGGCGGCCTTGGACGAGGGCCGCGACCCCACCGACACCGACCGTGGCCGGCCGTCGTCACAGCCGCGCCGCCCACTAGGATGACGCCGACGTAGGTGATCGCCAGGGTCCGTTGGAGACACCGGCCCCCTGGCCGAACGACCCGCCCGACACCCCAGCACCCGAGGAGCTCCATGTCCGAGAACCACGGCAACACCCCGGCAGCATGGACGGCCGTCGTCGTCGCCCTCGTCGGCTTCGTCGTCGCCGGGATCGGCCTGATGGCGGGCAGCATGCTCACCTTCTGGATCGGTGTGGCCCTCGCCCCGGTCGCGGTGGTGGTCGGCATGGTGATGGCCAAGATGGGCTACGGCGCGGCACACTGAACCCGATGGATACCGCGCCCCTGGCCCAGACCGTCACCGACGACGGCCCCTTCGTGCTGCGGGAGCCGACCCGGTTCGAGAGGTTGTCCTCCCCGCTGCTCACCGGCGGCGTGGTCCTCGGTCTCACCATCGCGCTGCACTTTCGCGACCCGCACTCCTCGGGGAGCTGGGGGCTGTGCCCCTGGTACGAGCTCACCGGCTTCTACTGCCCCGGGTGCGGCGGCCTGCGCGCGGTCAACGACCTGACCGACGGTGACCTGCTCGGGGCGGCCAGCAGCAACCTGGTCTTCGTCGCGCTGGTGCCGCTGATCATCTTCTGGTGGCTGCGGTGGGCCGGCCGGACGTGGCGTGGCTCCCCGGCAAGCTCCCGGGCAGACTCCCGGGCAGACTCCGGGCGGACTCCCCGGCCGCTGGCGTCGTCCCGCACCGCTCGGGTGCCTGGGTCGCGGTCTTCACGGTGGTGCTCGTGGTCTTCGGCGTGCTGCGCAACACCCCGGCCGGGGCCTGGCTGGCCCCCTGAGCACCGCCGCGGGCGGATCGTTTCCCGCCGTGTGAGAACCTGGGAAGGCAGCGCCGACCGCGCCGCGACCACCCGATCCGAGACCCCCGGAAGGCCCCGCATGTCCGTGCTCGACGACATCGTCGCTGGCGTGCGCGAGGACCTCGACACCCGCCGGGCCGGACGGCCGGAGGCCCACCTGCGCGAGGCCGTGGCCACGCTGCCCGCGCCGCGCGACCCGATGCCGGCGTTCCGCGCTCCCGGGCTCTCCCTGATCGCCGAGGTCAAGCGTCGCTCCCCGAGCAAGGGACCCCTCGCCGACATCGCGGACCCGGCCGCGCTCGCCGCGGCGTACCACGCGGGTGGGGCGGACGCGATCTCCGTGCTGACCGAGCAACGCCGCTTCGGCGGGAGCCTGGAGGACCTGCGGGCGGTGCGCGCGGCGGTGCCGACCCCCGTGCTGCGCAAGGACTTCATCGTCACCGACTACCAGCTCCTCGAGGCCCGTGCGGCCGGCGCCGACCTCGTCCTGCTGATCGTGGCGGTCTTGGACGACCCGTCGCTGCGTGACCTGCACGACCGGGCCCACGACCTGGGGCTCACCGTCCTCACCGAGGTCCACGACGAGGCCGAGGTCGACCGCGCTCTGGCCGTCGGGGCGGACCTCGTGGGTGTCAACGCCCGCGACCTCACCACCCTCGAGGTCCACCCGGGCACCTTCGAGCGCCTCGCCACCCGCCTGCCGCCGGACGTCGTCAAGGTCGCCGAGTCGGGTGTCGGCGGCCCCGGTGACGCGAGGCACTACGCCGCCTGCGGTGCCGACGTGGTGCTGGTGGGCGAGGCGCTGGTCCGGGACGGAGACCCGCGTGCGGCCGTCGCCGCGATCAAGGCGGCCGGTGCCGTCCCGCAGGAGCAGCGATGAGCGACCCGGGGCCCGATCAGGCGGGCCGCTTCGGCGACTTCGGCGGCCGGTTCATGCCCGAGGCGCTGATGGCTGCCCTCGACGAGCTGACCGTGGCCTGGCAGGAGGCGATGGCCGACGAGACGTTCACCGCGGAGTTCCACCGCATGCTCCGCGAGTACGCCGGCGTGCCCAGCCTGCTCTACGACGCCACCAAGCTCGGCGAGGTCGCCGGTGCCCGGATCCTGCTCAAGCGCGAGGACCTGAACCACACCGGTGCGCACAAGATCCGCAACGTGCTCGGCCAGGCCCTGCTCACCCGCCGGATGGGCAAGACCCGGATGATCGCTGAGACCGGGGCCGGCCAGCACGGCGTCGCGGCAGCCACCGCCGCGGCGTACCTCGGCCTGGACTGCACCGTCTACATGGGTGAGGTCGACACCCGGCGCCAGGCGCTCAACGTCGCCCGGATGCAGCTGCTCGGGGCCGAGGTGATCCCGGTGACCTCCGGGTCGCGGACGCTCAAGGACGCGATCAACGAGGCGATCCGGGACTGGGTGACCAGCGTCGAGCACACCGCCTACTGCTTCGGCACCGCCGCCGGTCCGCACCCGTTCCCGGCGATGGTGCGCGACTTCTGCCGCGGGATCGGCGACGAGGCGCGCCAGCAGTGCCTGGACCTCACCGGGGCACTTCCCGATGCCGTGGTCGCCTGCGTGGGCGGGGGGTCGAACGCCATCGGCCTGTTCACCGCCTTCCTGGACGACCCCTCGGTGGAGATCCTCGGCTTCGAGGCCGGCGGTGAGGGAGTGGACACCCCGCGCCACGCGGCCACCATCTGGGCCGGCGAGGTCGGGGTGCTGCACGGTGCCCGGACCTATGTCTTGCAGGACGAGGACGGCCAGACCGTGGAGTCGCACTCGATCTCCGCAGGCCTCGACTACCCCGGTGTGGGTCCCCAGCACGCCCATCTGGCTGCCACGGGCCGGGCGACGTACCGGCCGGTGACCGACGCCGCCGCCATGGACGCGATGGCCCTGCTGGCCCGCACCGAGGGCATCATCTCGGCCATCGAGTCCGCGCACGCGGTCGCCGGTGCCCTGGACCTGGCCCGGGAGCGCCCCGGCAGCACCCTGCTGGTCAATCTCTCCGGGCGGGGCGACAAGGACATGGGCACCGCGATCGAGTGGTTCGGCCTCGGCCAGGCAGAGCCCGACGGCACCCCCGAGCCGGCGACCCGGGAGCAGATCGCCGAGGGTGCCAGGTGACCATCAGCACCACCACGGCCCTGGACAGGACCCGTGCCGAGGGCCGTGCCGCGCTGGTCGGCTACCTGCCGGCCGGGTTCCCGGACGTGGCCGGTGCCGTGGCGGCCCTCGAGGTGATGGTCGACTCGGGCTGCGACGTCATCGAGGTGGGGCTTCCCTACAGCGACCCGGTGATGGACGGCCCCACCATCCAGACCGCCGCCCAGCGCGCGCTCGAGGGCGGCGTCCGCATCAGCGACGTCCTGCGCACCGTCGAGACGGTGGCCGCGACCGGCACCCCGACGGTGGTGATGACCTACTGGAACCCCGTGGAGCGCTACGGCGTGCCCCGCTTCGCCGCAGATCTGGCCGCCGCGGGCGGGGCCGGGCTGATCACCCCCGACCTGACCCCGGACTCCGCCGACGCCTGGGTCGAGGCCGCCGACGCCCACGACCTCGACAAGATCTTCCTGGTCGCGCCGTCCTCGACCGACGACCGGTTGCGTCTGACGGCCGAGGCCTGCCGCGGCTTCGTCTACGCCACGGCCGTGATGGGCGTCACGGGTGCCCGGGCGTCGACCTCCGAGCTCGCCGGCCCGCTGGTCGAGCGGACCCGGCGCGTCACGACGCTGCCGATCGGGGTCGGTCTCGGGGTCTCCGACGGCGACCAGGCCGCCGTGGTGGCCTCCTACGCCGACGCGGTGATCGTGGGGTCCGCGTTCGTGCGCACGCTGCTCGACCACGACGACCGTGCCGCCGGACTGCGTGCCCTGGGGAGCCTCACCGAGGACCTTGCTGCGGGGGTGCGGCGTGGCTGAGCGACCCGCAGGCACCCCTGGTGCCGAACCGCCGGCCCAGTCTCCGGCCCAGTCCCCGGCCCAGTCTCCGGCCCAGTCTCCGGCCCAGTCCCCGGCCCAGTCCCCGGCCCGGTTGCTGTCTGGTTCCCTTCCCGGTTCGCTGGCGGTGCTGCTGGCCGTGCTGCTGGCGCTCACCCTCGCCGGCTGCGGCACCGCGCAGGGCAGCGGCGCGCCGGTCACGGGGGTGTCCTCCTCCGACGACGACGGCTACCACGGCGTGCTGCTCGACGACCCGTACTCGGTGCCCGACGTCACCTTGACCGACACCGAGCACCAGCCCTTCGACCTGGCCCGCCAGCAGCGCCGCACGCTGGTGTTCTTCGGCTACACCAACTGTCCCGACATCTGCCAGGTGGTGATGAGCACCATCGCCTCGGCGATGACCCGGCTCAGCGATGCCGAGCGCGCCCGGGTCCAGGTGGCGTTCGTGACCACCGACCCCGCCCGCGACACTCCCCAGGTGCTGCGCACCTACCTCGACCGGTTCGACCCCCATTTCGTCGGCGTGACCGGCTCGCTGTCTCGCATCGACGCCCTCGGACGTCCGATGGGCATCGAGGTCACCAAGGGCCAGAAGCTGCCCAGTGGCGGCTACGAGGTGAACCACACCACCACGGTGGTGACCGTCCGCGATGGCACTGCCGACCTGCTGTGGACAGCCTCCACCTCGCCGGGCGACATGGCCGCCGACCTGCACAAGATCCTGAAGGCTGACGCATGACCCACCTGCTGCCGCTGAGCATCCCCAGCCCTTCCCAGGGCGTGTGGCACCTCGGGCCCCTGCCGATCCGCGCCTACGCCCTGGCGATCATCCTGGGGGTCGTCGTCGCGGTCTGGGTGGGGGAGAAGCGGTGGGTCGCCCGCGGTGGCACCCCCGGGCAGATCGGCGACATCGCGCTGTGGGCGGTACCGGCCGGCCTGGTCGGCGCCAGGCTCTACCACGTGGCAACCGACCACGACCTCTACTTCGGCAAGGGTGGCGACCCGGTCGCCGCCCTGGAGGTCTGGCACGGCGGCCTGGGGATCTGGGGCGCGGTCGCCGGCGGGCTGCTGGGCGCCTGGGCCTACTGCCGGCGGCACCACATCCTGCTCCGGCCGCTCGCCGACGCGCTGGCTCCCGGCCTGCTGCTGGCCCAGGCGATCGGCCGCTTCGGCAACTACTTCAACCAGGAGCTGTTCGGACGGCCCACCGACCTGCCGTGGGGGCTCGAGATCGACCCCGCCCACCGGCCCTCCGGCTACGAGCAGTACGCCACCTTCCACCCCACCTTCCTCTACGAGGCGCTGTGGGACCTCGGCGCGCTCGGGGTGGTGCTCTACCTCGACCGGCGCCTGAAGCTCGGCTTCGGCCGGGTCTTCGCCCTCTACGTGATGATCTACACGCTCGGTCGGGGCTGGATCGAGGACCTGCGCATCGACCCGGTGGAGCTCCAGGACGTCGGTGGGCTGCGCTTCAACGTGTGGACCTCCATCGTGCTGTTCGTCCTCGCCGCGGCCTACTTCGTCGTCGTCGGCCGCCTGCACCGGCCGCCGGAGACCCGCGAGCCCACGCCGTACGCCGAGCCGTACGCCGAGCCGTACGCCGGGCAGGACGACGGGCAGGATGGCGGGCAGGATGGCGGGGAGGACGACGGGGAGGGCGAGGGCCCCACCGCGGACCGGAAGCAGGGCGGGGAGACCTCCGCGCCCCCGGCACCGAGGTGAGGGACCCCTCACGAACGCCGCCCGACTGAGGGATTCGTCTCTCGAAACGGGGCATGGAGGCGCCCAAACCCTGCTGTACGCTGAGTTTTCCGCATGGGCCAATGTCGTCCCAGCACCAGCATGCTCACATCCGCCGCACGTCCGCCGGAGACCGAGTCTCGACGGAACTGCGCTGACCGACGACGGGAGAGTGCACATGCAGGCATTCCCGCCGCCCGCACCGGCGACGACCCCTGGACCGGCTCCGGGGCTCCGGGGCGGTCCGTCGCCCCAGGGGCTCTACGACGGGGCCCACGAGCACGACGCCTGTGGCGTCGCCTTCGTGGCCACCATGACCGGCGTCCCGAGCCACGACATCGTCAGCCAGGCGCTGACCGCGCTGCGCAACCTCGAGCACCGCGGCGCCGCCGGCGCCGAGGCGAACTCCGGCGACGGCGCCGGGATCCTGATGCAGGTGCCCGACACGTTCTTCCGCGAGGTCGTGGACTTCGAGCTGCCCGCCAAGCACTCCTACGCAGTGGGGACCGCCTTCGTCCCCGGTGACGAGGAGCAGGTCGCCAAGACCCGCGAGCGGATCGAGGAGATCGCCGCCGAGGAGGGACTGACCGTCCTCGGCTGGCGAGAGGTGCCCACCGACCCTTCCTCGCTGGGCCAGACGGCCCTGGACTGCATGCCCGCGTTCGCGCAGCTGTTCGTCAGCGCCACGGGCAGCCGCATCCTCGGCATGGGCCTGGAGCGGTTGGCCTACGTGCTGCGCAAGCGCGCCGAGCACGAGACCGACGTCTACTTCCCGTCGTTGTCCAGCAGGACGATCGCCTACAAGGGCATGCTCACCACCGATCAGCTCGACCACGTCTTCCCCGACCTCGTCGACGAGCGCGTGCAGACCGCGGTCGCGGTCGTGCACTCCCGGTTCTCCACCAACACCTTCCCGAGCTGGCCGCTCTCGCACCCGTTCCGGTTCATCGCGCACAACGGCGAGATCAACACGGTGATGGGCAACCGCAACTGGATGCGTGCTCGCGAGGCCCTGCTCGCCTCCGACCTGATCCCCGGCGACCTGGACCGGATCTTCCCGGTGTGCACGCCCGGGGCCAGCGACTCGGCCTCGTTCGACGAGGTGCTCGAGCTGCTGCACCTCGGCGGGCGCAGCCTGCCGCACTCGGTGCTGATGATGATCCCCGAGGCGTGGGAGAACCACGCCGAGATGGACGAGAAGCGCCGGGCGTTCTATGAGTTCCACTCCGCGCTGATGGAGCCGTGGGACGGCCCCGCGTGCGTGGTGTTCACCGACGGCGCCCAGGTCGGGGCCGTGCTCGACCGCAACGGGCTGCGCCCCTCCCGCTACTGGGTCACCGACGACGGCCTGGTCGTGCTGGCCAGCGAGGTCGGCGTGCTCGACATCCCGCAGGAGAAGGTCGTGCGCAAGGGTCGGCTCCAGCCGGGTCGGATGTTCCTGGTGGACACCGAGGAGCACCGGATCATCGAGGACGAGGAGATCAAGGACGAGCTTGCCAACGAGCACCCCTACGACGAGTGGCTGCACGCCGGCCTGATCAAGCTCGCTGACGTCGCCGAGCGCGAGCACGTCATCCACTCCCACGCCTCGGTCACGCGGCGCCAGCAGATCTTCGGCTACACCGAGGAGGAGCTGCGGGTGCTGCTCACCCCGATGGCCAACACCGGCGCGGAGCCGATCGGGTCGATGGGGACCGACACCCCGGTGGCCGTGCTCAGCGACCGGTCCCGGCTGCTCTTCGACTACTTCGCCCAGCTGTTCGCCCAGGTGACCAACCCGCCGCTGGACGCGATCCGCGAGGAGCTGGTGACCAGCCTCAACGGCACCATCGGACCCGAGGCCAACCTGCTCGAGCCCACGCCGGCCTCCTGCCGGCAGGTGGTCCTGCCGTTCCCGGTGATCACCAACGACGAGCTGGCCAAGATCCGGCACATCAACCGGGACGGCGACATGCCGGGCTTCATCACCCACGTCTCGCGCGGCCTCTACGACGTCGGGGGCGGCGGCGACGCGCTGGCCCGGCGCCTGGAGGAGATCTGCCAGGAGGTCAGCGACGCGATCGCCGACGGTGCCCGCGTCATCGTGCTCTCCGATCGCCACTCCGACGCCACCCACGCACCGATCCCGTCACTGCTGATGACCGCGGCGGTGCACCACCACCTCGTGCGCGAGAAGACCCGCACCCAGGTCGGCCTGCTCATCGAGGCCGGTGACGTCCGCGAGGTGCACCACGTCGCCCTGCTCATCGGCTACGGCGCCGCGGCGGTCAACCCCTACCTGGCGATGGAGACGGTGGAGGACCTCGCCCGCGACGGCTTCTACGTCAAGCAGGAGCCGGAGAAGGCGGTCGCCAACCTGGTCACCTCGCTGGGCAGGGGGGTGCTGAAGGTGATGTCGAAGATGGGCGTCTCCACGGTCGCCTCCTACACCGGTGCCCAGATCTTCGAGGCGCTGGGCCTCTCCCAGGAGCTGGTCGACCGCTACTTCACCGGCACCACCTCCAAGCTCGGCGGCGTCGGGCTCGACGTGATCGCCGAGGAGGTGGCGCGTCGCCACCGGGTGGCCTACCCCGTCGGCGGCATCGCCCCGGCCCACCGCGAGCTCGAGATCGGCGGGGAGTACCAGTGGCGCCGCGAGGGCGAGCTGCACCTGTTCGACCCCGAGACCGTCTTCCGGCTCCAGCACTCGACCCGGGCCGGGAAGTACGACGTGTTCAAGCAGTACACCGGCCGCGTCAACGACCAGTCCGAGCGGCTGATGACGCTGCGCGGGCTGTTCCGGTTCAAGAACTCCGCCGCCACCGGGCGGGAGCCCATCGACATCGCCGAGGTGGAGCCGGTCTCCGAGATCGTCAAGCGGTTCTCGACCGGTGCGATGTCCTACGGGTCGATCTCCCAGGAGGCGCACGAGACGCTCGCCGTCGCGATGAACCGGCTGGGGGGCAAGTCCAACACCGGTGAGGGCGGCGAGGACGCCGACCGGCTCTACGACCCCGAGCGGCGCTCGGCGATCAAGCAGGTCGCCTCCGGGCGCTTCGGCGTCACCTCGGAGTACCTCACCAACTCCGACGACATCCAGATCAAGATGGCCCAGGGGGCCAAGCCCGGGGAGGGCGGCCAGCTGCCCGGCAACAAGGTCTACCCGTGGGTGGCCCGGACGCGGCACAGCACCCCCGGCGTGGGCCTGATCTCGCCGCCTCCGCACCACGACATCTACTCCATCGAGGACCTCGCGCAGCTGATCCACGACCTGAAGAACTCCAACCCGCGGGCGCGCGTGCACGTCAAGCTCGTCGCCGAGGTCGGGGTCGGCACGGTCGCCGCTGGGGTCTCCAAGGCGCACGCCGACGTGGTCCTGATCTCCGGTCACGACGGCGGCACCGGTGCGGCACCGTTGACCTCGCTCAAGCACGCCGGTGGGCCGTGGGAGCTCGGCCTGGCCGAGACCCAGCAGACGCTGCTGCTCAACGGTCTGCGCGACCGCATCGTCGTGCAGACCGACGGCCAGCTGAAGACCGGTCGTGACGTGGTCGTCGCGGCGCTGCTCGGCGCCGAGGAGTACGGCTTCGCCAGTGCCCCGCTCGTGGTCTCCGGCTGCATCATGATGCGCGTGTGTCACCTCGACACCTGCCCGGTGGGTGTCGCGACGCAGAACCCGGTCCTGCGCCAGCGCTACACCGGCAAGGCGGACTACGTCGTCAACTTCTTCGAGTACATCGCCCAGGAGGTGCGCGAGCTGCTCGCCGAGCTCGGGTTCCGCACGCTGGACGAGGCCATCGGCCACGCCGACGTGCTCGACGCCACCGAGGCGGTCAACCACTGGAAGGCCGCGGGACTCGACATCACGCCGATCTTCCACGTCCCCGAGCTGCACGAGGACAGCGCCCGCCACCACACCCGGCCCCAGGACCACGGCCTGGACAAGGCGCTCGACAACGAGCTGGTCGAGCTGTGCCGCGCCGCCCTGGAGAACGGCGAGCCGGTGCGGGCGCGGGTCGCGATCCGCAACGTCAACCGCACCGTCGGGACGATCCTGGGCCACGAGGTGACCAAGCGCTACCGCGGCGACGGGCTCCCCGACGGCACCATCGACCTCACCCTCACCGGTTCGGCCGGTCAGTCGTTCGGTGCCTTCCTGCCGCGCGGGATCACGCTGCGCCTGGAGGGCGACGCCAACGACTACGTGGGCAAGGGGCTCTCCGGCGGCCGGATCGTGGTCCGCCCCGACCGCGCGGCGACCTTCGACGCCTCGCAGCAGATCATCGCCGGCAACACGATCGCCTACGGTGCCACGCTGGGCCAGATCTTCCTGCGCGGCCAGGCCGGTGAGCGCTTCTGCGTGCGCAACTCCGGCGCCACTGCCGTGGTGGAGGGCGTGGGCGACCACGGCTGTGAATACATGACCGGCGGGGTCGTCGTGGTGCTCGGCCCGACGGGACGCAACTTCGCCGCCGGCATGAGCGGCGGCGTGGCCTACGTGCTCGACCTGGACGAGGGCCGGGTCAACCAGCAGCTGGTGGAGCTCGGTGCCGTCGAGGGCGACCAGCGCGAGACCCTCGAGCAGCTGGTGCGCCAGCACGCGGAGGAGACCGGGTCCACGGTGGCCGAGGAGCTGCTCGCGGACTGGCCCGCCTCGCTGGCCCGGTTCACCGAGGTCATCCCGCGGGAGTTCCGCATCGTGATGGAGGCCAAGGCCAAGGCGGAGGCCGACGGCCTGGACGACAACGAGACGGCGACGGCGATGATGGATTCCCTTCATGGATGAGATGAGCAGGGTTCTCACCAAGAGAGGTTTCACCGTGTCTGGCGCCGAAAGGAGGGCACATGGCTGACCCCAAGGGTTTCTTGAAGGACACTCGCGAGGTGGCCGAGCGCCGCCCGGTCGAGGAGCGCGTGCAGGACTGGAACGAGGTCTACCCCGGAGGTCCGGGGCGGGCCCTGCTGCCGATCATCCAGACCCAGGCAGGCCGCTGCATGGACTGCGGGATCCCGTTCTGCCACCAGGGCTGTCCGCTGGGCAACATCATCCCGGAGTGGAACGACCTGGTCTGGCGCGACGACTGGGACGGCGCGATCGAGCGGCTGCACGCGACCAACAACTTCCCGGAGTTCACCGGCCGGCTGTGCCCTGCCCCGTGCGAGACGGCGTGCGTGCTGGGCATCAACCAGCCCGCGGTCACCATCAAGAACGTCGAGGTGGCGATCGCGGACCACGCGTGGGAGTCCCGCGCCGTACGTCCCCAGCCGCCGGAGTGGCTCTCGGGCAGGACGGTGGCCGTGATCGGCTCCGGCCCGGCCGGCCTGGCGGCCGCCCAGCAGCTGACCCGCGCCGGGCACACGGTGGCGGTCTACGAGCGCGCCGACAAGATCGGCGGGCTGATGCGCTACGGCATCCCCGAGTTCAAGATGGAGAAGAAGGTCCTCGACCGGCGCCTGGACCAGATGCGTCGCGAGGGCACCGTCTTCCGCGCGGGCGTCGACGTCGGCGCGACGCTCACCGGAGAGCAGCTGCTCGACCGCTACGACGCCGTGGTGCTCGCCATGGGCGCGACCGTGGCCCGGGACCTGCCGGCCACCGGGCGCGAGCTCGGCGGCATCCACCAGGCGATGGAGTACCTCCCGCAGTCGAACCGGGCCTCCCTCGGCGAGGAGGTCGAGGGCCAGATCCGCGCCGACGGCAAGCACGTGGTGATCATCGGCGGGGGCGACACCGGCGCGGACTGCCTCGGCACCGCCACCCGCCAGGGGGCGGCCTCGATCACCCAGCTGGAGATCATGGATCGCCCCGGCGAGGAACGCCCGCCGAACCAGCCGTGGCCGACCTACCCGATGGTCTTCCGGGTCTCCTCGGCGCACGAGGAGGCGGGGGAGCGGGTCTACTCGGTCTCCACCCAGGAGTTCCTCGGCGACGCGGACGGCAACGTCCGGGCGCTGCGCCTGGTCGAGGTGGAGTTCGAGGACGGCTCCTTCAAGGAGGTCGCGGGCACCGAGCGGGAGATCCCCGCCGAGCTGGTGCTGCTGGCGATGGGCTTCACCGGACCCGAGAAGGAGGGGCTGGTCGAGCAGCTCGGCGTGGAGCTCGACGAGCGGGGCAACGTCGCCCGCGACAACGGCTACCTCACCTCGGTCGACGGAGTCTTCGTCGCCGGCGACTGCGGCCGCGGCCAGTCGTTGATCGTCTGGGCGATCGCCGAGGGCCGCGCAGCCGCCGCCGCCGTCGACGCCTACCTCAGCGGCAGCACCAACCTCCCCGCCCCCATCCCCCCGACCGAGCGCCCACTGACCGTGTAGGGGTGGCGGTTTCACTGGGTACCCAGTGAAACCGCCACACTCCGTGCGTTGCAACGGACGGGAAGTGGCAGTTCTGCACGGGCAGTACGCCGGCCCGGGGCCCGTGCGCGATTCATTGGATCGTTCAAGTAGATCCCGATAGGCTCCTGGCGTGCGGAGAGCAAAGATCGTGTGCACCCTCGGGCCGGCCACCTCCTCCAAGGAGCGGATCCGGGGACTGGTCGACGCCGGCATGGACGTGGCCCGGCTGAACCTGAGCCACGGCTCCTACGCCGAGCACGAGGCCGTCTACCGACTCGTGCGGACTGCCTCCGACGAGGCCGGCCACGGGGTGGGTGTCTTCGTCGATCTCCAGGGCCCCAAGATCCGCCTCGGCAAGTTCAAGGAGGGCTCCTCCCGGCTGCAGACCAACCAGTCCTTCACGATCACCACCCGCGAGCTGGCCGGGAACAACCAGATCGCCTCCACGACCTACGAGGGCCTCCCCGGTGACGTCTCCGCCGGCGACCAGGTCCTCATCGACGACGGCAAGGTGCGGCTGCGGGTCACCGAGGTCGAGAGCACCGAGGTCCACACCCAGGTCGTCGTCGGGGGGCGGATCAGCGACCACAAGGGCATCAACCTGCCCGGTGTCCCCGTCTCGGTGCCGGCGATGTCGGAGAAGGACATCGAGGACCTGCGCTGGGGGCTGCACCTGAGCGTCGACTTCGTCGCGCTCTCCTTCGTGCGCTCGGCCAAGGACGCCGAGGACGTACGCCGGGTGATGCGCGAGGAGGGCGTCCTGCTCCCCGTGATCGCCAAGATCGAGAAGCCGCAGGCGATCGCCAACCTCGACGAGATCGTGAAGGCCTTCGACGGCTTCATGGTCGCGCGTGGCGACCTGGGAGTGGAGTGCCCGCTCGAGGACGTGCCGTTCCTGCAGAAGCGCGTCATCGAGAAGGCGCGGCGCAACGCCAAGCCCGTCATCGTGGCGACTCAGATGCTCGAGTCGATGATCAGCAACCCGGCGCCGACGCGTGCCGAGGCCTCGGACGTCGCCAACGCGGTGCTCGACGGTGCGGACGCGGTGATGCTCTCCGGGGAGACGAGTGTCGGGGAGTACCCCATCGAGACGGTGTGCACGATGTCGCGGATCATCTCCTCGACCGAGGACCACGAGCTGCACCACATGGCCGCCATCGACTGGCAGCCCAGGACTCGGGGCGGGGTGATCGCGAAGGCCGCCGCGGAGGTCGCCGCCCGGGTCGGCGCGAAGTACCTCGTGGCCTTCACCCAGAGCGGGGACTCGGCGCGCCGACTGGCCCGCTACCGCGGGAAGATCCAGGTGTTGGCCTTCACCCCCGAGCCGATCGTCCGCTCGCAGCTGTCGATGACCTGGGGCGTCGAGACGTTCCTGACCACACCGGTCGAGCACACCGACCAGATGGTCCGGCAGGTCGACGATCAGCTGCTGAAGATCGGGCGGGTCAAGGAGGGCGACCTCGTGGTCATCATCGCCGGGAGCCCACCGGGGATCCCAGGCTCGACCAACGCCCTGCGCGTGCACCGGATGGGCGATGCCATCAACGAGATCACACCGGCCTACCGCTCTGGCTGAGCAGGCGTGCCCCGGGTGGGATTCGAACCCACACTGGACGGTGTTTGAGACCGCTTCCTCTGCCGTTGGGATACCGGGGCGACGGCGGCAAAGGTACCGGATCGCGTTAGCCTCTCACCCGTGACCACCACCGGCCCGGCCCCCCGCGTCCTGATCGCGGAGGACGAGGCGCTGATCCGGCTCGACCTCTCCGAGATGCTCGAGGAGGAGGGGTACGACGTCGTGGGTGCGGCCGAGGACGGGGAGAAGGCGGTCGCTCTTGCCGAGCAGCTGCAGCCCGACCTGGTGATCCTGGACATCAAGATGCCCCGTCTCGACGGCCTCGCTGCTGCCGAACGGATCGCCGCGGGTCGCACCGCCGCCGTGGTCATCCTCACCGCGTTCAGTCAGCGCGACCTGGTGGAGCAGGCCCGCAGCGCGGGCGCGATGGCCTATCTGGTCAAACCCTTCACGAAGGCCGACCTGGTGCCGGCGATCGAGATGGCGGTCTCCCGCTTCGCCGAGGCCCGGCAGCTGGAGTCCGAGGTGGCCGACCTCGGCGATCAGCTGGCGACCCGCAAGGTGCTGGACCGCGCCAAGGGGATCCTTCAGGAGCAGCTGGGGCTCACCGAGCCCGAGGCGTTCCGGTGGGTGCAGAAGACCGCGATGGACCTGCGCCTCTCGATGCGCGAGGTGGCCGCCGGCGTCGTGCAGCACGGTCCGCAGCTGCCCGCACCGGAGGGCTGAGGGCCCGACCGGCGGCGACATGCCTCGTGGGCGGACTGGACCGGGAAGAACCGCGTTGTCGCGCGTTCGGCACGGCCGAACGGGGGTGGCAGGTCACGAAATGGCAACGACCACGTTCGCGGACCCGGCCATCTCTCTGTGCTGCCGTGCCAGAGGCAGTACGTTCAGCGCAGACAGGCATCGGCCGCACTGCGACCGTCGCACCGACCTTCACCACGGAGGATCAATGATTCGCCCTACTCGCCCTTGGCGCGCGGCTACTGCCCTCGCTGCCGCCTCCCTGATGCTCACTGCGTGCGGCAGCGGGTCCAGCTCCAACGAGTCCGACAGCGGTTCGAGCGCCCCCAAGGCCAAGGGCGACGGCACCCTGACGGTCGGCACCCTGCTCCCGCAGACCGGTGACCTGGCCTTCCTCGGGCCGCCGGAGTTCGCAGGTGTGCAGACCGCCATCGACGACATCAACGCCGCGGGTGGCGTCCTCGGCAAGGACGTCGTCCAGCGCAAGGCCGACTCCGGCGACGGTACGCCCGACATCGCCGGCGCCCAGACCGACAAGCTGCTCGACGCCAACGCCGACGTCGTCATCGGCGCGGCCTCGTCCTCGGTGTCGCTGAGCGTCATCGACAAGATCACCGGCGCCGGCGTGGTCCAGTTCTCCCCGGCCAACACCTCTCCGGCCCTGGACGACCCCAAGACCGACCCCAAGGACCTCTACTTCCGCACCGCACCCTCCGACGTGCTCCAGGGTGCGGTGATGGCGAACACCGTGATCGGGGACGGCAAGAACAACGTCGCGATCCTGGCACGCCAGGACAGCTACGGTGAGCTTCTCGCCAGCCAGGTGGAGAAGGGCATCAAGGCGGGCGGCGGCAACATCGCCACCAAGCAGCTCTACTCGGCCGATGCGCAGAACTTCACCGCCGAGGTCAACAAGGTCGCCTCCACCAAGCCGGACGCGCTCGTGCTGATCGCCTTCGACGAGACCAAGAAGCTGATCCCGCAGCTGATCGCCAAGGGTGTGGGTCCCAAGGACATCCAGATCTACTTCGTGGACGGCAACACCGCCGACTACTCCAAGGACTTCCCCAAGGGGACGCTGAAGGGCGTCAAGGCAACCTACCCGGGGGCCGAGCTCACCTCGGACTTCAAGGCCCGGCTGCTCAAGACCGACCCGAAGCTGACCAGCTTCACCTACGGTCCGGAGTCCTATGACGCCACCGTGCTGACCGCCCTGGCTGCGGTGGAGGCGAAGTCGGACGACGCGACCACGTTCGCGCCCGACATCATCAAGGTCTCCACCGACGGCACCGAGTGCACCAGCTTCAAGGAGTGTGCGGACCTGCTGGCCAAGGGTGAGGACATCGACTACCAGGGCGTCTCGGGCCCGGTCGACCTCGGGAAGACCGGTAGCCCGACGAAGGCCACGATCGGCATCTTCCAGTACCAGGCCGACAACAACTACAAGAACATCAAGTACGTCACCGGCGTCATCTGATCCACCAGCACGCACGAAGGGCCCGGCCGGTTCGGCCGGGCCCTTCGTGCGTCGCGGTGCGGTGCGAGGCCGGGTGGGGGTGGCTGTGGCGTGGGAGGCGCTGGGCGGGCGCCGCTCAGTTGTTGCTGCCCGCCAGGGTGCCGAGGTAGAGCTCGATCACCTTGGGGTCGTTGATCAGGTCCTTGCCGCTGGCGGTGTAGGCGTTGCGGCCCTGGTCCAGGACGTAGCCGCGGTCACAGATCTGCAGGCACCGACGTGCGTTCTGCTCGACCATCACGACCGAGACGCCGGCACGGTTGATGCGCCGGGTCTGGACGAACACCTCGTCCTGCAGGACCGGTGACAACCCCGCCGAGGGCTCGTCGAGCAGCAGCACCGAGGGCTCCATCATCAGGGCACGGCCCATCGCCACCATCTGTCGTTCGCCACCGGACAACGAGCCGGCGCGCTGGTGGCGCCGGTCCAGCAGGGCAGGGAACAGCTCACCCACGAACTCGAACCGCTTGCGGAACGACTTCGGCCGTTGGTAGGTGCCCATCTCGAGGTTCTCCTGGATGGTCAGCGACGGGAAGACGTTCTCGGTCTGCGGCACGAAGCCGATTCCCTTGCTCACCAGGTGGTCGGCCCGGCTGTTGGTGATGTCCGACCCCTTCAAGGTGACCTCGCCGGAGTGCACCTTGACCAGGCCGAAGATCGCCTTGAGCAGGGTGGACTTGCCGGCGCCGTTCGGACCGATGATGCCCACCAGCTCGTGCTCGAGACAGTAGAGGTCGGTGCCGTTGAGGATGTTGACCCCCGGGAGGTAGCCCGCGACCAGGTTGTCCGCACGCAGCACGGCCCCCTCGGCGGCCGCGAGGTGGGCCTGCCGCTCCGGGGAGTGCTCGTCTTGGGGCGGCGGGTCCTGGACCGGGTTGTCGCTGGTTCCTGTCGGCTCAGCCACGGTGCTCTCCTTCGGGTGTGGAGGAGTCCTTGCCGCTGCCCCTGGACCGGCTGTACTCCGCGCGGGCCTCGGCGTCGATCTCGGCCTCGGTGTCCAGGTCCAGGTCCTGGTCGTGGTGCGTCCCGAGGTAGGCGTCGATGACCTCCTGGTGGGCCATCACGGAGTGGGGCGGCCCCTCGGCGATGACCTTGCCCTGAGCCATCACGATGACCCAGTCGGAGATGTCTCGGACCATGTCCATGTCGTGCTCGACGAACAGCACGGTGCGGCCCTCGTCACGCAGGGACTTCACGTGCTCGAGCAGCGACTGCTTCAGGGCGGGGTTGACCCCGGCCATCGGCTCGTCGAGCATCACCAGCTCCGGGTCGGTCATCAGCGCACGGGCCATCTCCAGCAGCTTGCGTTGGCCTCCGGAGAGCGATCCGGCGAAGTCCTCGCGCTTCGCGGCCAGCAGGAAGCGCTTGAGCAGTGCGTCGGCCCGGACGGTGTTCGCCTCTTCCTGCGAACGCCACAGGGGGGCGAACATCGCCCGCAGGAGGCTCTCCCCGTCCTGTCCGGTGGCCCCCACCCGCATGTTCTCGATCACCGGCATCTTGGCAAGCACCTTGGTCAGCTGGAAGGTGCGCACCATGCCCCGACGCGCCACCCGGTAGGCGGGGACGCCCGCCAGGCTCTTGCCGTTGAAGGACCACTCGCCCGCGTCGGGCTGGTCGAAGCCGGTGAGCAGGTTGAAGAAGGTGGTCTTGCCGGCACCGTTGGGCCCGATCAGGCCGGTGATCACCCCTCGCTGGATCTCCAGGTGCTCGACGTCGACGGCGGTGAGACCGCCGAAGGTGCGTCGCACGCCGTCGGCAACCACGATGGGGTCCGGCTTGGGAGCGCCGGGCTCGGGGACAACGTCGGCGAGGGCGGCCCGGGCCGACGAGACGTCCACCGCTGGCCGCTTCCTCCCGGAGGGGGTCTCGTCGTGCTCGGAGACCTCGGGGGGCATCTCGTCGGACATCTCAGCGGGCATCTCAGCGGGCATCTCAGCGGGCATCGAGGGTCAGCTCCCTTCGGTCGCCGAACAGTCCTTGTGGTCGGAAGATCATCAGCAGCATCAAGGACAGTCCGAGGAACACGAACCGCATCAGGCTCGCCTGGTTGCTCGTCATGATCCAGTCCGGGATCAGCGGATCGGACCCTCTCGTCGCCTGCCCGAACATCAGGTCGAGGAAGCTGAGCAGGAACCAGAAGATCAGAGTACCGGCGACCGGGCCCAGGACGCGGGCTGCTCCACCGACCAGCAGGACGGTGTAGGCGAAGAAGGTCGTGTCCGTGGCGAAGAAGGAGGGGTTGATCGCGGAGTGCTGCAGTGCCGACATGAAGCCCGCCAACGCACCGAAGAGACCGCCGATCGTGAGCGACTGCATCTTGTAGTAGTAGACGTTCTTGCCCAGGCTGCGCACGGCGTCCTCGTCCTCGCGGATGCCGCGCAGCACCCGGCCCCAGGGGCTGCGCATCAGGGCCCAGACGATGACGCAGGAGACCGCCACCAGGCTCCACCCGACCAGCAGCACCCAGAAGTCGTACGGCCGCCACGTCACCACGCCGGGGATGCCCACCCGTGAGTCGAACGGGTTCAACCGGGCGAAGCTGCGGTTGAAGGCCTGCAGGCCGTCCTGGCCGCCGAAGTACTTCAGCAGCGTGACCGAGCCGATGGTCTGCCGGATGATCTCGGCTGCGGCGATGGTCACGATCGCGAGGTAGTCCGCGCGCAGGCGCAGCGTGGGAATACCGAGGATCAAGGCGAGGACCACGGTCAGCAGCAGCCCCGCGACGATGCCCAGCCAGAACGGCAGGCCCCACGTGCTGACGAAGGAGGCGAGGGCGTAGCCCGCGATCGCCATGAAGCCGGCCTGTCCGAAGTTGAGCAGCCCGGTGTAGCCGAAGTGCACGTTGAGGCCGATCGCGGCGAGGCAGTAGACCGCCGCCACCGGGCCCAGACCCTGCTGCAGCGCCTGGCTGAAGATCCCGTACCAGTCCATGTCTGTCTCCTAACCGACCCGCTGGGACTTGCCGAGCAGACCCTGTGGCCGGATCAGCAGGACGATGATCAGTACGACGAGGGCCCCGACGAACTTCAGCTCGGCAGGCACGATGAGCGTGGAGACCTCGACGAAGATGCCGATCACGAACGCGCCGACGATGGCCCCCCACGCGGTCCCGAGCCCGCCGAGGACCACGGCTGCGAAGACGAGCAGCAGGAGCTTGAAGCCGATCTGGAAGTCGAAGCCCTGGGTGACTCCCAGCAGCACTCCGGAGAGCCCGGCCAGCGCGGCCCCGACGGTCCAGACCACGGAGATGACGCGGTCGACGTTGATGCCGGACGCCGAGGAGAGGGCCGTGTTGTCGGCGACCGCTCGGGTGGCCTTCCCGAGCCTGGTGCGTTGCAGCGCCAGCGTGACCAGCACGAGGACCACCGCGGAGAACGCGATCACGGCCACGTCCTTCGGAGTGATCAGCACCGGTCCGACCTTCCAGGGGCTGGGGCTGGAGTACTGGGAGTAGGTGTGCGCGCCCCCACCCGCGAAGTACTGGTAGACGCTGCGCAGCAGGATGGACAGGCCGATGCTGACCACCATCATGGCCACCACGCCGGTCTTGTTCCGGCGCAGGGGCCGCCACAGGATCCCGTCCTGCACGTAGCCCATCAGCGCGGAGAGGGCGATCGCCACGATGACGGCGACGATGAAGGTCACGTTCGCCCCGCCGATGACGATGTCCCCGGGCAGCTTGTCCACGCCGTAGGCGACCAAGGCGCCGAAGCTGATCAGCTCCCCGTGGGCGAAGTTCGTCAACCCCGTGGTGCCGAAGATCATCGAGAGCCCCAGTGCCGCCATGGCCAGCAGGAAGGAGAACACCAGACCGCCGACCGCCAGCTGCAGGGCCTGGGTGGCCTTGCCGGGACCGGCGCTGCGCGCGTCACCGATGGGGAAGGTGACGAAGACGTCGGAGTCGAGCTTCAGGGTGAGGTTCAGCGAGACCTGGTCGGGGTTGCGCAGTGCGGCACCCTCCGGCAGCGACCCGGTGTCGATCTTGACGGTGAAGGTCTCGCCGAGGTTGTCGATGGCGGCTCCAGGCAGCGCGATGTCGAAGACGCCGTTCGGGCCGGTCTCACCGCTGCCGACCTCGTCGCCCTTGTCGTCCCTGACCGAGATCTGGACTCCGGAGACCGGCGAGGGCGGGGTGTCGCGCAGGTCGCTGAGGCACCCCTCGATGTGGATGGTGTCGTCCTTGCGCGGGGCGGGCTGGGCGCAGGTCTCGCCCGACCCCGGCGCGGGGCTGGGCGAGGCGCTGGGGTCGCTGGTGGCGCTGGTGTCGGCGCTGGTGTCGGCGCTGGGGTCGGCGCTGGGGTCTGCGCCGGGGGCGGCCCCGGGATCTGCGCCGGGATCTGCGCCCGGCTGGCCGATGACGGCGGGCGCTGGTGCTGCGGCTGCGACCCCGCCGCTCAGGGAGAGCAGCGCGGCCACCGTCGCGACCAGGGCTGCGGCGATGGTTCTCCATCGAACGGGCATGGGACTCCTGTCGCGAGGTTCTCACCGGTGTCTGCGGGCGTGTCGCGGAACTCTAGCGACCTCCTGGCCGTGCCGCCGGTCATCGCGACCGCCGCACCCCAATCGAGATCAACACGTCACCCTAGGGCTGTGCGGCGGCTGCGGGAACCCCTGGCGCGAGAACCGTCTCCTCCGGTCGGCGGACCGGGCCGGCACCCGGGTCGTCTCGACACCCGGGGCCGGGGGTCAGCGGAGCCGGATGACGAGCTCGACCAGGACCGGCGCGACCAGCAGCGCGGGCAGCAGGTCAGCGACCTTGACCTGCTTGAGGTCGAGCAGCCGGAAGGCGACGCCGACGAGCAGCAGGCCACCGGTCGCGGTGAGGGCGGCGAGGTGGGCGTCCGGCACGAAGCTGCCCAGGAGCGCGCCGAGCGCGGTCAGGCTGCCCTGGATGCCGACCAGCGCGATCACGCTCGCGCCGACGCCCCAGCCGAAGGAGGCGGCGAAGGCGATCGAGGCGAACCCGTCCAGGGCGGACTTGAGCAGCAGTTGGTCGGCACCGTGGCCGAGGCCCTCCTCGATGGAGCCGAGGATGGTCAGCGGCCCGACGCAGAAGACCAGCGAGCTGGTCACGAAGCCCTGGATGAAGCGTTCCCGCGCGCCACCGCCGACGCCGGCGCCGAAGCGGCGTACGGCGGACCGCTGGAGGAGCCCACCGAAGCTCTCCAGCCGGTCCTCGATGCGCAGCAGCGAGCCGGCGATCCCGCCGACCAGCACGGCGCCGAGCACGATCAGCATGGGGGCGGCCTCCCCGACCGCGCCGGAGAGGGCCGAGTCGGTGACCCGTGCCGCCGAGGTGCCCGCGATCAGCAGGGTGACCAGTCCCAGCCCGTCGGTGACCACCTTGCGCGTGCGCTCGGGCAGCCGGTGTCCCACGAGGACCCCGATCGTGGTGCCCACCAGCACCGTGACCGCGTTCACGGCGGTACCGATTCCGGGGACCACGCGATCTCCTCTATATTTGAACGGCTGCGGCGGGACAGTCTCTCACCGCGGGACTGGGACCACGGCCTGCGGGCAGGGGAGGACGTCGATGCCACGCCAGGCACCCCGGATCCGGGACGCCGAGCCCCGCGACGCGGCCGCTCTCCTGCACCTGTGGGCGGAGGTGTCGCGCTCCAACGAGACTCCCGGGGCGCGGAGCCTCGCCGACGCCGAGGGTGCCCTCGCCAACCTCGCCGCCGACCCCGACCAGCGGCTGCTGGTGGCCGAGCTCGAGGGGCGCATCGTTGCGGCGATGAAGCTGAGCCGCGGCCCGCTGTGGCCCCTCGCCCTCGACCAGGCGGTGCACAGCTCCTTCCTGCTGGTGCGTCCGGACTACCGCCGGCACGGATTCGGGCACGCGCTGATGGAGGCCACGCTCGCCTGGGCCGAGGAGAAGGACATCACCCAGATCACCGTGGTCACCGACGGCAACCGCGACACCAACCGGTTCTTCGCGCGCCTGGGCCTCTCGACCCTGGGCACGGTGCGTCACGCCCACGCCGCCGCGCTGCGCAAGAAGCTCTCCGTCGACCGCGGGCGCGGGAGCCGCGGCAACCGGCACCTGGTCGACGTGCTGGCGCAGCGCCGCTCCCTGCGGCGACGCCAGGGCGCGGAGACCACCGACGCCTGAGCCCGCCTGCGCTCGCCTGGGGCCCGCCTGGGGCCGTGCCTGGGGCGCTGTCGGCGCCAAGCGTTAGGGTCGAATCCGTGCCAGCGTCTGCCTCCGCCCCCTCCTCCGCCGGGCCAGCCACGGCCCGTCCGCGGCTGCTTCTGCTCGACGGCCACTCGCTGGCCTACCGGGCGTTCTACGCACTGCCGGTGGAGAACTTCTCCACCACCACCGGGCAGCACACCAACGCGGTCTACGGCTTCACCGCGATGCTGATCAACGTGTTGCGCGACGAACAGCCGACACATCTGGCGGTGGCCTTCGACGTCTCCCGGGAGACCTTCCGCAGCGAGGCCTACGCCGGCTACAAGGCCAACCGGTCCAAGTCGCCCGACGAGTTCCAGGGCCAGGTCTCGCTGATCAAAGAGGTGCTCGCGGCCTTGCGGGTCCCGTTCCTGGAGAAGCCCGGGTTCGAGGCCGACGACATCATCGGCACCCTGGCCACCCGGGCCATGGCCGAGGACTTCGAGGTGCTGATCTGCTCCGGCGACCGGGACTCCTTCCAGCTGGTCAACGACCTCACCACCGTGATCTACCCGATGCGCGGGGTCTCGGAGATGAAGCGGATGACCCCCGCCGCGGTCGAGGAGCGCTACGGCGTCCCGCCCTTCCGCTACCCCGAGATCGCCGCCCTCGTGGGGGAGACCTCCGACAACCTGCCGGGTGTGCCGGGGGTGGGCCAGGGATTCGCCGCGAAGTGGATCAACACCTACGACGGCCTCGACAACGTCGTGGCCCGGGCCGAGGAGATCGGCGGCAAGAAGGGCGAGGCGCTGCGTGCCCACCTCGACGACGTGTTGCGCAACCGGCAGCTCAACGCCCTGGTCTGCGACCTCGACCTGCCGCTGGGACCGGCGGACCTGGCGATGCAGCCCTGGGACCGCCAGCAGGTGCACACCCTGTTCGACGGCCTGGAGTTCCGGGTGCTGCGCGACCGCCTCTTCGAGACCCTGGACTCCGCGGAGGAGATCGACGACTCCGGGTTCGCGCTCGAGATGACCCGGCTCGAGCCGGGTCAGGTGGCCGACTGGCTGGCCGCGCACGCCCACGACGGGCAACGTGTGGGCATCCACGTGGAGGGCTCGTGGCGGGCCGGCTCCGGCGACGTCGTCGGGCTGGCGCTCGCGACCGGCGCGGGGCGGGCTGGGCACGTGGTGGTCGAGGAGGTGACCCCGGAGGACGACGCCGCCATCGTCTCCTGGCTCGGTGACCCCGACCAGCCCAAGGTGCTGCACGACGCGAAGGGTCCGATGCTCGCGCTCGCGGCACGCGGGTGGTTGCTCGTCGGGCTGGCCCGCGACACCGCCCTCTCGGCGTACCTCGCCCGACCCGACCAGCGCTCCTACGACCTGGCCGACCTCACGGTGCGCTACCTCAAGCGTGAGCTGAAGCAGCATGCCGGCGACGACGGGCAGCTCAGCCTGGACGGGCTCGACGGTGTCGCCGGAGACACCGCACGGGAGACGGCCATGCTCAACGCCAGCGCCGTGCTCGACCTGGCCGCCGCGCTGGACGAGGAGCTGGCGCAGCGTGGGGGCACCGGCCTGCTCGCCGACGTCGAGCTCCCGCTCATCGACGTCCTCGCGCGGATGGAGCAGGTGGGCATCGCCGTGGATCTCGACCTGCTCGAACGGCTCGAGGAGGGGTTCGCGGTCCGGGTGCGCGATGCCGCCGAGAGTGCGTACGCCGTGATCGGCAAGGAGATCAACCTCGGCTCACCCAAGCAGCTGCAGGTCGTGCTCTTCGAGGAACGCGGCATGCCCAAGACCAAGCGCACCAAGACCGGGTACACCACCGACGCCGACGCGCTGGCGTCGCTCTACGAGAAGACCGAGGACCCCTTCCTCGAGCACCTGCTGGAGCACCGGGACGCGATCCGGCTGCGCCAGACGGTGCAGGGGCTGCTCAAGACGGTGGCCGAGGACGGTCGCATCCACACCACGTTCAACCAGCTCATCGCGGCCACCGGCCGACTCTCCAGCACCGACCCCAACCTGCAGAACATCCCGGTGCGGACCGAGGCAGGTCGCCGGATCCGGGAGGGCTTCGTGGTGGGGGAGGGGTTCGCCGAGCTGATGACGGCCGACTACTCCCAGATCGAGATGCGGATCATGGCGCACCTCTCCGAGGACGCCGGACTGATCGCGGCCTTCCGCTCCGGCCACGACTTCCACTCCGTGACGGCGGCACGTGTCTTCGGCGTGGAGCCCGGTGACGTCACCGGCGAGATGCGCGCCAAGATCAAGGCGATGAACTACGGCCTGGCCTACGGGCTCTCGGCCTACGGGCTCTCCCAACAGCTGCGCATCGAGACCACCGAGGCCCGCGGGCTGATGGAGGAGTACTTCGAGACCTTCGGCGGAGTGCGCGACTACCTTGCCGGCATCGTCGACGAGGCGCGCCGCACCGGCTTCACCGAGACCATCCTCGGGCGCAGGCGCTACCTGCCCGACCTGACCAGCGACAACCGGCAGCGTCGCGAGATGGCTGAGCGGATGGCGCTCAACGCCCCGATCCAGGGCTCGGCGGCGGACATCATCAAGGTGGCCATGCTCAACGTGGACCGGGCCCTGCGTGCCGACGGGCTGGCCTCCCGGATGCTGCTCCAGGTGCACGACGAGCTCGTCCTCGAGGTGGCCGAGGGGGAGCGCGAGCGGCTGGAGGCCCTGGTGCGCGCGCAGATGGCCGCGGCGGCCAGCCTCACCGTGCCGCTCGACGTCTCGGTCGGGACCGGCGCGAGCTGGCACGCCGCCGCACACTGACCTCCCGAGCGCTCAGGTCCGGCCCTCGCGGGTCGGCACCGCCCCGGGTCGCAGCCGCCACAGGCTGAGGGCGAGCAGCACCGCGAAGAGCGCGGCGTCGGTCGCGGAGACCACCGTCAGGAGGCTGGTCACGCTGTCGGCCAGCTGGGCGCCGCCGAGCAGCGCCAGCAACGCCGCCCAGATCAGGTAGACCGCGCGCCGGGACTGCCGCGCCAGCACGCTGTAGACGAGCAGCTGGAGCATGGACAGCAGCGTGCCGAGGATGGCGAAGCGCCACAGATCGTGCTGGATGGCGCCGTACTCGTGGCCGCCGATGAAGGTCAGGGCGAGGCCGCTGAGGGCCCAGGCGGCGAGGGTGGCGACCGCCCCGAGGACGAGCACCAGGGTGATGCTGCGGATCAGGGCGTGGTACCGCGCGCTCTCGGTCGACATCGCCGGGAAGGCGATCACCACGACGAACTGCGGCAAGAAGAGCACCGCCTTCACGAGGATCAGCCCGCCTGCGTACAGCCCGGAACTGCGCTCGTCGAGCACCCCGCGCGCCACGATGATGTCGGCGTTGGAGAGGGCGAAGAAGGCCAGCAGCGCGTGCGAGTTCCTGATGGTCTCCCCGATGACGGAGGCCGAGGCATGCTCCTGGGAGTGGGAGGGCCGCAGGTCCCGGGGGCGGCGCAGCGCCAGCCAGCCGAGGAGCACAGGTGCCCAGAAGCTCACGGCGACCCCCAGGATCGCCATGAAGTCGGTGGCGCGCCACGCCAGCAGGGCCGCGCCGATGACCAGACGAGGAACGCCCGCGGACAGGTAGAGCATGGCGAGCGGGAACCAGCGGCGCTCGCCCTGGAGGATGCCCGCCTGCCCGCCCATGATCGTCATCGGCACCGCGGTGACGGCGAGGAACGAGGCCGTGACCAGGCTGCCGAGGTGGAGGGCGGCGTCGATGAGCGGCGTCAGCAGCAGGCACACTCCGGCCAGGGCGAGCGCCGAGCGGTAGGTGACAGCGAGCAGCGTGCGCTCGATCTCGACCACGTCGCCGGGGCGGGCCGCGATGCGCCGGGCACCGGTCGCCTGGAGCCCGAGCTGGAGCACCCCGGCGACGAGGAGCAGGCCCATGAACGCCGCGAAGGCGCCGTAGTTCTGCGGTCCGAGGAGCCGGGCAGCCACGATCGTGTAGCCGTAGGTGGCGACGTTCATCAGCCCCATGGCGATGGCGATGCCGGCTCCACCGCGCAGGACGGTGCGCGCTCTGGTGGGGACGGAGCTCACGGCGCGAGCCTAGGCGGTGCCGAGGCATGCGTGCGGCAGCACCCGGTCCTGGCCCGGCGAGCAGCCCCGCCGTGCGAGACTGACGCGCCATGAAATTGCTCTCCGCGGCCTGGCGCACGTCGCGTCCCCGACAGTGGACGAAGAACCTCCTGGTCCTCGCCGCGCCGCTGGCCGCGGGTGAGCTGTTCGATCCCGGCGTGGCGCTCTCGACGCTGCTGGCGTTCGTGGCGTTCTGCCTGATCTCCTCGGCCGTCTACCACCTCAACGACGTGGCCGACCGCGAGGAGGACCGGCTGCACCCCCGCAAACGGGCGCGGCCGGTCGCCTCGGGCGCCATGAGCGTGCGCGCGGCCCTGGTGGTCGCAGGGGTCCTGGTCGTGCTGTCGCTGGGCGTGGCATGGGCCGCCGCGACGTGGTTGGTCGTGCTGGTCGGGTCCTACGGCCTGCTCCAGGTGCTCTACGCCTTCTGGCTCAAGCACGAGCCGGTGATGGACATCGCGGTGGTCGCAGTGGGGTTCTTGATGCGGGCCGTCGCCGGGGGCCTGGCCGCGTCGCTGCCGATCTCGCAGTGGTTCTTGCTGGTGGCCGGCTTCGGGTCCCTCTTCGTGGTCGCGGGCAAGCGCTACTCCGAGCTGCACACCCTCGGCAGCGAAGGGGGGACCCGGCGCTCGCTGGTGCGCTACACCGACACCTATCTGCGCTTCGTGTGGAGCACCGCGGCCGCCGCCACCTTGATGTCCTACAGCCTCTGGGCCTTCGAGATGTCCCGGGGGACCTCGGAGGCCTGGCACATGAGCTCGATCGGCGTCTTCGTGCTGGCGATCCTGCGCTATGCCGTCGACATCGACGCCGGCACGGCGGCCGAACCCGAGGACATCGTGCTGGCCGACCGGGTCCTCCAGGGGCTCGGCGTGGCCTGGCTGGTGCTGGTCGTGCTGGGGATCACCCATGGCTGAGCAGGGGGCTCGGGTCAGCCTCACCGGCTGGGGGCGTACGGCGCCCACGACCGCCCGCCTGGTCCCCGGCTCACCGGAGGCGCTGGCCGGGATCGTGGCTGCGGCCGGCCCCCGGGGGGTGATCGCCCGCGGGCTCGGCCGCTCCTACGGCGATGCCGCCCAGAACGCCGGCGGCGACGTGATCGGCCCGCTGCCCAGCTCGATCGAGCTCGACCGCGACGCCGAGGGTGGACCCGTCGTCCGGACCTCGGCCGGGACCAGCGTCCACGAGCTGGTCCGGGAGCTGGTCCCGACGGGGCACTTCGTGCCGGTGACACCCGGCACCCGCTACGTGAGCGTGGGCGGCGCCATCGCCGCGGACGTGCACGGCAAGAACCACCACCGCGACGGGACCTTCGGGTGCCACGTGGTCTCGCTCGACCTGCTCACCGCCGACGGCACGGTGCGCACGATCGGCCCGCGACGGGACCCGGCGCTGTTCTGGGCGACCGTCGGAGGCATGGGGCTGACCGGCGTCATCCTGGCTGCGGTCGTGCGCCTGCGACCGGTCGAGTCGGGCCGGATGCGGGTGGACACCGAGCGGCTCGAGGACCTGGACGCCCTGATGGCGAGGATGCGTGAGACCGACGCCGAGGTCGGCTACAGCGTGGCCTGGATCGACACCCTGGCCACGGGGCGGCACCTGGGGCGGTCGGTGCTGACCACGGGGGAGCATGCCACCGCGGACGAGGTGTCGGCCCGCGACCGGTGGCAGGTGCCCCGTGGGCCCCGCGTCGCGGCACCGCCGGTGGTCCCCGCGCACCTGGTCTCGCGGCCGACCGTCCGTGCCTTCAACGAGGTCTGGTTCCGGCGGGCGCCGCGTCACCGGGAAGGGGAGATCCAGTCGATCGCGGCGTTCTTCCACCCGCTCGACATGGTCTCGGGCTGGAACCGGCTCTACGGTGCTGCGGGCTTCGTGCAGTACCAGCTGGTGCTGCCCGACTCGGCGGAGACCGAGCTGCCCCGGCTGCTGGAGCGCATCGTGCGCGCCGGCCACCCCTCGTTCCTGTCGGTGCTGAAGAGGTTCGGGCCCAGCAACCCCGGGATGCTGTCCTTCCCGGTTCAGGGATGGACGCTCGCCCTCGACGTTCCGAGGCACCCGCTCCTCGCGAGCCTGCTGCGCGAGCTCGATGCCCGGGTGGCGGAGCACGGCGGTCGGGTCTACCTCGCCAAGGACTCCCGCCTCTCACCGGCGATGTTCGCGCAGATGTATCCGCGCATCGAGGACTTCCGGCGGGTGCTGGCCGAGGTCGACCCCGACGGGGTCTTCTGCTCCGACCTGTCCCGTCGGCTGCGGATGTGAGTGTTGCGAGATGACGACGGAAGGGTGCCACCCATGATCAACTCCCTGGGCGAGCCGCAGTCGGTGCTCCTGCTCGGCGGTACCAGCGACATCGCGCTGGCCACCGCTCGGTCCTGGGCCGGCGTGGAGGGCCTTCGCATCGTGCTGGCGGCCCGGCCGACAGAGCGCCGGACCGCGGCTGCCGCCGGGCTGCGCGCCCTCGGCATGGAGGTCCGCGAGCTCGACTTCGAGGCGGAGCGGCCCGAGACCCACCCGGCGCTCGTGGACGAGGCGTTCCAGCACGGCGACATCGACGTCGCACTCGTCGCCGTCGGGGTGCTCGAGGACGAGGAGCGCTCCTGGCAGGAGCACGAGCTCGCCGTGCGCAACGCTCAGGTCAACTACGTCGCACCCGTGAGCCTCGGGGTCTGCCTGGCCGAGTCCATGCGGGCGCAGGGACACGGCGTGCTGGTGGCGCTGTCGTCGGTCGCGGGGGAGCGGGTACGCCGCAGCAACTTCGTCTACGGGTCGAGCAAGGCCGGCATGGACGGCTTCTTCCTCGGGCTCGGCGAGGCACTGCGCGGCACCGGTGTGCACGTGCTGGTGGTGCGACCCGGGTTCGTGCACACCAAGATGACTGCGGGCCGTGCGGCCGCGCCGCTGGCGGTCGGCCCGGAGGAGGTGGCCGCCGCCGTCGTCGACGGCGTGGCCCGGCGCAGGGAGCTGGTCTGGGTGCCCAGGGCGATGCGGCCGGTGATGTCGGGACTGCGTCACGTGCCGCGCCCGCTGTTTCGGCGGCTGCCGCTCTGAGCACGATGAGCAGCACCTGGCACCCCGTCCGGGTCGCGCTGCCCCGGGTCTGGGCGGGGGCACTGACGCTGCTCCTGCTCGGGCCGGCCCTGGGGCGTGGCTTCGTGCTCACCTACGACATGGTCTTCGTCCCGCAGCTGGGGATGCGGCCGGAGTTCTGGGGACTGGGCAGCGGTGTCCCCCGTGCCGTCCCCTCCGACGCCGTCGTGGCGTTGCTGGACACGTTGGTGCCCGGCATGGTGCTGCAGAAGCTGGTCCTGGTGGGGGCCCTGCTCGGGGCCGCCGAGGGGGCCCTGCGTCTGGTGGGAACCTCGACGGCGGCCCGGCTGACCGCGGTGAGCGTCTGCCTGTGGAACCCGTTCACGGTCGAGCGGCTCTGGATGGGCCACTGGACGGTGCTGGTCGGCTACGCCGTGCTGCCCTGGCTGGCACTGGCGGGGCGGCAGCTCCGCAGCACCGGCCGGTTGCCGGTGGCGGTCGCCCTGCTGCCGCTGGGCAGCCTCAGCGCGAGCGCGGGCCTGGTCTCCGCGCTGGTCCTCCTCGTCACCGGATGGCCCACCGGTGGCCGCCCCCGGCGGGTCCGCGCGTGGCTGCTCGGCCTGGCCCTGGCCGCCAACGCACCCTGGCTGGTCTCGGGGGCCCTGCATGCCGGGTCACTGGGGGGAGCGGCCCGCACCGACCTGTTCGGTCTGCACCGGGAGGGCTCGGTGCCGGGGCCGCTGGCGGCCCTGACCCTGGGCGGCATCTGGAACGCGGACGTCGTGCCGGACTCGCGGACCGGCGTCGTGGGGTGGGTCTCCCTGCTCGTGTTCGCGGTGCTGGCGGCCCTGGGGGCGCGCGCCTGGTGGCGCCGCGCCGGGCGCAGCGAGGGGCGCAGGGTCCTGCTCCTGGCCGCGTCGGGCTACGCCGTCGCGCTGCTCACCTGGCTGGCCCCGGGAGGGGTCGACTGGCTGGCCGCCCGGGTGCCTGGGGCCGGGGTGGTGCGGGACGGAACCCGCATGCTCGGGCTGTGCCTGCCTCTCTGGGTGGGGATCTTGGCCGCGGGGGCAGAGACCCTCACCCGCCTGGTGGCGGTGCCACCGGCCCGCGTCGGTGCGGTCGTGACCTGCTGCCTGCTCCCACTGGCGCTGCTCCCGGAGGCCGCGTGGGGGATCTCCGGGCGCCTGGCGCCGTCGGCCTACCCGAGCGCGTGGACCGAGGCGAGGACGGTGGTCGCCCCGGGGCACGGGGACGTGCTCGTGCTTCCCTTCAGCAGCTATCGGGCGCCGGTGTGGAACCACGGGCGCACCGTGATCGACCCCCTCGGGCGCTTCCTGCGGCCCGACTTCCTGGTCAACGACGAGCTGGTGGTCTCCGGTCAGGTCGTCGCCTCGCAGGACCCCCGGGTGGCCCGGGTCCGACGGGCGCTGCGGCTGCACGACCCGACCGCGCGGGCGGCGGCGCTGGCTCGGCTGGGAGTCGGCTGGGTCGCCGTGGAGCGGGAGACCGGAGCGGGTGAACAGCCGCGCGTCGCGGGCACCGTCGTGCTCGACCGGGCAGAGCTGGGCGTGGTCCGGCTCGCCGGTCCGATCGCCCACCCGGATGCCTCGGGACCGGCGAGGGCGGCGGTCGGGGCGGCGTGGCTGGCCTTCTTCACGGTGCCCTTCGTCGGGGCAGTGGCGACCAGACGACGCCGTCGGCGCGTGGACTGAACCGGCCCCCCTCGCCGCCGTGTAGGGTGGCCTCGGCACACAGATCTGGGAGGGGTGTGGGTAATCATGCCGATGACGCCTAGTAGCTTTCTGATTTCCATCTTGATGTTCATCGTGGGTGGCGTCGTCGCCGCTGTGACGATCATGGGGCTGATCTCCCACCAGGTGAACTCCGCGGGCGACAAGGTCAACTCCAGCCAGCCCACCATCGACTACGGCAAGGTCGACCAGTAGGGCTCCGGCCCGGGCGCACCGGTGCTCGCACCCGCGCCGGAGTGCACCCGCGCTACTAGTCCCGCCCGGCCACCCGGGCGACCACCCTGGCGAAGGCGCTGCGGGTGTCGGCCCAGGTGAACCTGGCCCCGATCTCCCGGGCACCGGCGCCAAGCCTGCCGCGCAGGTCGTGGTCGGTGAGCAGGCGCCGCAACCCCTCGACGAACTCCGGGTAGCTGTCCACGAGCAGCCCGGACACCTCGTCCTCGATGGACTCGCGGGTCCCTCCGGCAGCGGCGTAGGCGATCGACGGGGTGCCGGCCAGGGCCGCCTCGCCGACGACCAGACCCCAGCCCTCCTTCAGCGAGGGCAGGGCGAGCACCCAGCTTCGTTCGTAGACGGCCTCCTTGGCGCGTTCGTCGATCTGGCCGGTGAACTCGACGTACTCGCAGGCGCCCCGCGTCGCGGCGTGCTCGTGGAGGCGGGCGTCCCACCAGCCGCTGCCCACGACGGTGAGGGTGAGGTCGGGTATCTCGCGGCGTAGGTCGGCCACCGCGTCGATGGCGTGCTCCACCTGCTTGTGCGGGACCAGGCGCCCCACCACGCACACGCTGGGGTGCGCCGACTTCGGCGTGTGGCTGGGTCGCTGACGGTCGGTGCCGTAGCGCACGATCTCGATGCGCTCGGCGTCCACGCCCAGACGCACCAGCTCCTCGCGGGTGGCCACCGATCCGGTGACGTACTGCTGGGCGGCGTAGAGGCGCGGCGCGAGCCGGCTCTCGATCCACCAGCCGACCTTGCCCGTCGTGCCGGGATAGACGATCGGCCACTGCTCGCGGTGCACGTGATGGACCAGCACGATGATCGGCTTGCCGGTGACCAGGCGTGAGAAGAACGGGATGCCGTTCTGCACGTCGACCACGACGTCGGCCCGGCCCAGGTGCCCACGGGCCAGCGCCAGCATGCCCTGCGCGTAGACCGACCGCTTGGAGCCGCGGCGCACGAACCGCACCCCGCGGTGGACCTCCACGTCCGGTGCCCCGGCGTGCGCCGCGCAGAAGACCGTCACCCGCGCCCCGCGCTCGGCCAGGCCCTCGGCGACCTCCTCGAGAGCCCGCTCCGCCCCGCCGCCCTCGGGATTGCGGGTGTCGCGCCAGCTCAGGAAGGCCACCTGGAGACCGTCGAGGGGCGGATCAGGTGTGCTCACGGAGCAGGACAGTACGGCGTCGGTGGGAGCCGCGATCCGCGGGGCGCAGGGTGCGGCCGGGAAGGTAGGGTTACCGCCATGTTGCGCCAGTCCCCGACTGGGCTGCGGGACCCGGTCGAGGACGCCGTGCCGCCTTCGCTGCCGCCGGACGACCCCGAGGAGTCGCACCCCTCGGTCCCACCGGCCTCGTTGACCTCGCCGCTGCGCCGGGCAGGCTATGCGATGCTCCTGGTGGCGCTGTGCTTCGTGCAGGACCCCGGCCGGATGGTCGCCGACACCAAGTTCGACCTGCTCACCGCACCGTGGCGGTTCCTCGAGCGGGGAATGCACCTGTGGGATCCCAACGTCGCCTTCGGGCAGGTGCCCGACCAGAGCTACGGCTATGCCTGGCCGATGGGGCCGTTCTTCGGCGTCGGAGCGCTGCTCGAGCTGCCGCCCTGGGTGGTGCAGCGGTTGTGGTGGTCGCTGCTGATCTGCCTGGCCTTCTTCGGCATGCTGCGTCTGTGTGAGCGGCTCGGTCTCGGCACCGAGCTCACCAGGGTCGTCGCGGCCTTCGCGTTCGTGCTCACCCCGCGGTTGACCACCCTGGTCGGCGTCGTCTCGGTCGAGGTGTGGCCGATGGCTCTGGCCCCCTGGGTCCTGCTGCCGTTGGTGAAGGGGTCTCAGCAGGGCTCGGTACGCCGGGCAGCCGCGACCAGCGCGCTGGTGGTCGCGTGCTGCGGTGGCGTCAACGCGGTGGCGGTCGCGGCGGTGCTGCCCCTGGGTGTGGTCTGGCTGCTCACCAGGTCACCGGGCCCGCGTCGTTGGCGGTTGCTCGGCTGGTGGACCGGCCTGACGATCCTGGCCACGGCCTGGTGGAGTGGTCCGCTGCTGCTCATGGGGAGCTACTCGCCGCCCTTCCTCGACTACATCGAGAACGCCACCATCACCACGCTGTCCACCGATCTGACGCGTTCGCTCCTCGGTGTCTCGGACTGGGTGGCCTACTTCGGTGGCCAGGACTTCGGGGCGGGCCGTCAGATCGTGGGGACACCGTTCCTGCTGCTCGACGCCGCCCTCGTGGCGGCGGTCGGGCTGGTCGGCATCGGCATGCGCGACAACCCGCACCGGCGCTTCCTGGTGCTCGGACTGCTCACCGGGCTGGCCCTGGTCGGCCTCGGGTACTCCCGGGACCTGGCGGGATTCTTCGCCGAGTCGCGGCTGCACTCCCTGGACAACGCCCTGGCGGCCCTGCGCAACCTGCACAAGTTCGACGTGGTGCTGCGGATCCCCCTGCTGCTCGGCCTCGCCCACGGCCTGGCCAGGCTGCCCGAGCTGCTGCGCGGGCGCGGGTCGGCCTTGGCGAGGCTGACCTTCCGGGCCGCCATGGTGCTGGCCATGGTGGGTCTGCTCTCGCCCTGGCTGAACACCGTCATCTCGGCGCACGACGGCGTCAAGGGGGTTCCGCGCTACTGGCAGCAGGCCGCGGACTACCTGGCCGCGCAGGACGACGGCTCGGTGGCACTCGAGCTGCCCGCAGCCTCCTTCGGCGTCTACGGCTGGGGCAACGTCCACGACGACGTCCTCCAGGGGCTCGCCACCAGCCCATGGGCGGTGCGCAGCGTGGTGCCCCTGGCCCAGCCCGGCAACGTGGTCTTCCTCGACGCGGTCACCCGGGCTGTCGAGTCGGGCCGGCCCTCGCCCCAGCTGGCGGCGTACCTCGCGGCCAACAACGTGGGCACCCTGGTGGTGCGCAACGACCTCGACCGCCTGGCGACCGGCGCACCGGACCCTGCCTACGTCCGCAGCGTCCTGGGCGCGACCCCAGGGATCGAGCTGGAGAAGAGCTTCGGACCCACCATCGGGGCCCCTCCCTATGCCTTTGCCCGCGACGCGGACCACACCCGCCTGGTCACGGGTTCCGGGATCTCGGAGCGGACCCGGCCGATCGAGATCTACCGCGTCTCCGGGACCACCGCAGCCACCGTGTCCGACCCGGGGCGGGTGCTGGTGGGAGACCCGGGGTCGCCGATCGGTCCCGGTGCGGCTGACCTCGCCGAGAGCCCGCACGTGCTCGCGGCCGATGCGACCGTCCCCGTGACCGGACAGGTGCTGACCGACGACATGTCGCGCCAGGAGATGAACTTCCCCGCCGTGCGGTGGAACGAGTCCAGCACGCTGTCCGCCGACGAGCCGTTCCGGCTTCCCGGCAAGGAGCAGTCCCACCGGGTGGTCGACGACGAGGAGCGGTGGAGCACCGTCGAGTCGTGGACGGGCGGTGTCGACCGGGTCAGCGCCAGCTCGTCCCAGGCCTATGCCGACGCCACCCCGCCGCTGTCGGTCGGCGCACACCCCGGTGCGGTCTTCGACAGCGACTCCTCGACCGCGTGGGAGTCGGCCCGGGACGAGGATCCCGGCGGGCAGTGGTGGCAGGCTCACTTCCCCACCGCCCGCACGGTCGGCACGGTGGCGCTGCGCCTGGCCCCGGGCTCGGTCCGGCCGGCCCACCTGCGGATCTCGGGTGGTGGCCAGACGCGCACGGTGAACCCGCCGGCGCCGGGCAGCTGGGCCACCTACCAGGTCGGGCTCCCGCGCACGCACAGCCTGCGCGTCACCACCGAGTACGCCGGCCCGCTGCTGACCGGGTCGGTGGCGATCAGCGACCTGAGCGTCGACGACCTGCACCCGCAGCGCTTCCTCGACCTGCCGGCCCCGCTCGAGGGCGCTCCGGTCAACCAGGTCGTGCTGTCGCGTGACCAGGACCGACTGCCCTGCGCGCAGGTCCGGGCCGCCTTCAAGTGCGACGACATCCTGATCGCACCGGGGGAGGACGGAGACACCCTGGCTCGACGGTTCCAGCTCTCTGCGGGGGGCCGATACCGCATCGGGGTCCTCGCCTCGCTGCGTCGGCACCCCGACGTCTGGAAGGGCCTGCTGGGGGGGACCGGAGTCGCGGTCTCCGCCACGCCCCAGAGGAGCCAGGACCCGGCGGAGAGCCCGGGGGCCATGGTCGACGGTGACCCGGCCACGACGTGGGAGTCGACCGTTCAGCGCCCCCTGGTGCGGCTCACCCTGCCCCGACCGACCCGACTCTCGACGTTGCGGATGACCCTGCGGCCCGGTGCCGCGGCCTCGCGGCCGGCCAGGGTCGAGATCTGGTCGCGCCAGGGGCACCGGGTCCTCGACCTGGACAAGCGCGGACGCGCCAAGCTGCCGCACTGGAAGGTCACCAGCCTGCGCCTGCGCATCGACTCCACCTATCCGGCGTTCGCCGACCAGGGTGATCGCTACGTCGAGCTGGGTCCCGGCGTCACCGAGCTCCGGCTCAACGGACGCAGGATCACCTCCAGCGTCTTCCGCACGGTCACGCTCCCCTGCGGCCAGGGACCGCGGTTCTACCTCGGCGGCTCTCTCTACGACACCTCGGTGACGGCCAACGTCCGCGACCTCGTGCGCGGCAAGCGGGTCGCTGTGCAGGTGTGCGCCCCGGATGCCGTGAACCTCGCGCCGGGGCGGTCGGCGCTGATCGCTCCCCCCACCAGTGAGCTGCGGGTCGACGCGGTCACGCTGACCCGGGCCGGCACCTCGCCCGCCACGGCGCAGGACCTCGAGGTGGACCGGGATGCGTCGGGGGCGCCGGCCTCGGTCGACGTGGCGTCGCGGAGCAGGACACGCCTGCTCACGCTGCCGCAGAACATCAACCCCGGCTGGCAGGCGACCCTGGACGGCAAGAAGCTGACCCCGCAGCGCGTCGACGGCTGGAAGCAGGGGTGGCTGCTGCCGGCCGGCGACGCCGGCACCGTCCGGCTGCACTACGCGCCCGGGGGGCTCTTCGACATCGCTCTCCTCGGCGGTGCTGCCCTGCTCCTGCTCGTCGTCCTCGCCGCGCTGCCCCTGTGGCGTCGGCGACGCCGTCCAGAGCTGCCACCGCACGTCGCCGGTCGCCCGGGGGTGATCGACGTCGTCGTCGTCGGCACCGTGGCCGCGTTGCTCACCGGCTGGGTGGGACTCGGCCTGGTCGGGGTCCTCGCGCTCCTGGCCCGACGGTGGGGCGGGTTGGGCACCACCGGTGGATGGGGTCTCCCCGCGGCCGCGGCGCTGTTGTTGGCGGTCGCCGGGCTGACCTGGGGGCCGCTGAAGGACCAGTCCTGGGCACTGACCTGGGCCCAGCTGTGGGCCATGGCCGCGGTCGCGGCCCTCAGCGTCTCCCTGGTCGGACCCCGCCGTCCGCCGCGGCCCGGCCGCGCCGCGTCGAGGCCGGTTCCAGACCGACCGCCCAGCGCACGTTCTTGAGGCGCAGGAGGGGCCGCTCGAAGTAGCGGTAGGACAGCGTGGCCAGGGCGAAGGTGAGGGCGAGGTCCAGCACCAGGATGGTCAGGAAGTGGCCGGTGAACGGGACGATGTCGAGGGCCCGGAACAGCTGACCCATCAAGAACAGGTGGATCGCGAAGACCCCGTAGGAGATCTCACCCAGCCACGTGGGCAGGGGAGCGGCGAGGCGTTCGCGGGTCCTGCCCTCGAGCTCTGGCCCGAAGACCAGCGGGAGCAGGAAGGCACACCCGGCCAGGGTGTAGAGCACGTCCTTGGTGGCGGCCTCCCAGGCCGTGGGCTGGGCCAGGGTGAGCGGTCCGGCCACGGGGGTGCAGGCAAGGGCGAACGCGGCTCCGGCCAGGATCCAGCAGCCGACCAGGTCGGCACCCAGCCGCTCCAGCAGGTGCGGTCGCGGCCGCAGGGCCAGCTCGGCGCTGACGGCGGCGAAGCACATGCCGGCCAGGAACCAGGGCAGGTAGCCCGGCAGCCACTGGAGGTAGTGGCCCTCGCGGCCGGGCACGTGCGCCCACCATGCCTGCCAGGCGACGCCGAGGACCGCGACGACGGCGATGCGCCGGTAGACGGTGGGCAGGTGCAGGCCCCGGTGGCCCCGGGAGACGGTGAACACCCAGGCCAGCCCCGGGAGCAGGAGGTAGAAGGCCACCTCGGTGCACAGGCTCCACATCTGCGTGAGTGCCTCGGGCAGAAGCGTGGGGAAGTAGAGCTGGGTCAGCGTCAGCTGCCGCAGCCACACCTGCCAGCCGAGGTCCTGGTTGGCAGGGGTGAAGGTGAGCGCGACCACGACCACCACCCAGTAGAGCGGCAGCACCCGCAGGGCCCGCTTCCACAGGTAGTGCCGGACCGAGGGGTGCCGATCCCCGCGGGCGAGCGCGAGGAAGAACGGCCGGGAGAGCAGGAAGCCGGAGAGGATGAAGAACAGGGTCACACCGAAGTCGAGCCGGGCCAGCACCGCCCCGGGCCAGCCGCGCAGGATCTCGCCGGTGTTGAACGCCGAGTGGGTGGTCACCACCATGATGGCGCCGATCCCGCGCACCGCCGTCAGGCAGGGGAAGGTCCGGTCCCTCGCTCCGGCCTGCTCGCGGGCGCTCGACGTCTGCGTCACGTCCCCTCCTTGGGTCTGGTCTGCCCGACGACCACGTCGTCGGTGCACAGCTCGGTGGGAGCGATCAGCCCCCCGATGTGGATCTCCTCGAACGGGTCGGGTCCCGCCTTGAAGTACAGCTCGTGGAAACCCGACTGCACGCTCGTGCGGTAGGTGGCCCCTCCGGCCGAGACGGTCACCACGCTGTCGCCGGAGGCGGCGTACCCGATCCGCACCCACAGCCCAGCGAACTGCACCCGCTCGTTGAGGGGTATCTTCACCGGATTCTGCGCCACGCGGTAGGTGCAGGCGCCATCTTTCTCAGGTGGCTGCTGGTGGCGCAGCCTGGTGATGGTGGCCGGGCGGATCCGACCGTGGGAGTCGACGACGCGCAGGTCGTCGCCGCCCACCTTGCTGAAGTCGATGTCCGGGCGCAGGGGCCGCACGAGGTGGCTGGCCAGGTTGGCCGGTTTCGAGATCGGCCAGGCGACATAGACCGGGGCGGGGGAGTCGACGACCTCGGCGCCGCGCGGCAACGCCGCGGCGTCGCTGAGCAGGTGGTTCACCCAGGTCGCCGAGCGCTGCCGGCCCTGGTCCCAGTGCCGGACGTACGTCGTGGTGGAGTAGACCGCCATCGCCGTCACCAGCACCAGGGCCGACGCCACGAAGCGTGGGCGGTCGAGCTGGCCCGCGCGGGTGCGGCTGACCTGCTCGACGGCGCCTGCGATCGGCATCGTGGCCAGTGCCAGGGCCATCGCCGTGGCCATGGCCAGCTCGCTGAGGTAGCGGAACTCATAGCCGATGTCGGGCCCGATGAAGGCGGCCCGGCCGGCGCCGACGAGCACCACGTCGCAGATCAGGAAGTAGGCCGGGAGCCACAGGCTGCGCAGCGAGCAGGTCCGGGTGCGGGCCAGCTCCCGGATCAGCAGGCCGAGGCAGAACAGGCTCGCGAGCACCAGCGGGCCGGGTGGGTCGGCGAAGGACACCGGGCCCCCGGACTCGTGGCGCCAGGTCAGGGGACCGCCGAAGATCCCGGTGGCCCAGGAGCGCAGGACCATCACGTCCGCCACCGGGCCCAGCGGGTGCCGGGCCGCGCCGCCGGGGGAGAAGCTCAGCCCGTAGCGCACGTAGACCGCGAGGTAGCCGACCCCCACCACGACGTTGGCCACCAGGGAGAACCGGTAGCGCCCCCACACCTGGCGGAGCCGCTCCCGCGCCGTGCCCTCGGTGAAGTAGGCGATGGTCACGAAGCCGAGGGCCCCGAGGACCAGCAGCGTCTTCTCGAAGAAGACCAGCCCCACCACGACCCAGACCACGGCGGCCAGGGCCGACCTGCGCCTGCCCGTCCTCAGGTAGGTGACCTGAGCCGCCATGGACCAGGCGAGCGCGGCGTGCATCATGAAGTGGTGGCTGCCCGGGGTCCACCACACGGTGGCCTGCACCGCGAACGGGCTGATCAGGTAGAACAGGAACGGTGGCACGATCCCCCAGCGCACACCGAAGGCCACGACGAGGAAACGGAGCAGTCCCACGGCTGCCAGGGCCTGCATGAGCAGCATCCCGGTGGCGGCCAGCGCGAACTCGTAAGGCGCCGCCTGGGTGATCAGCCAGGTCAGGTACAGCGTCCCGGGGATGACGTGGCCCGCGTAGCTGCCCACCAGCCCGGTCAGGGAGTGTCCTCCTGGTGCATACGTGCGGTCGATCATCACGAAGTCGTCGCCCATCCAGCCCGAACCGAAAGCTGCCCAGGCGCGGTAGGCCAGCTGGGCGACGAGCAGCACCAGGGCGGCGAGGAGCGGTCGTGGGAGACCTGATCCCCACGGCGCCCGGCGTGGGCTCATGGTTGTGCCGGTGCGGATGCCGGTGCCCCGAGCACGAGCTGGGTGACACAGGCCGTACGCCCTGCGGGGGCGTTCTCGAGCACGACCGAGTCGTACTGGCCGTCGGCCCGGAAGTACATCGTGTGCGCTCCGGCGGGGAACTTCATCCTGCGAGTCGTCTTGCCCATCCGGACCGTGACGTCGAAGTCCTCGGGCCCGGCGTAGCCCAGCTGGATCCACCAGCCACCGCCGATGACCGGGCCGTTGAGCGGGATGGTGGTCGCGGTCCGGTCGAGCACGTAGCCGCAGCCGACCCCCGGCACCATGGTGCGCGTGGGCGGGATCACCGCCTGGGTGAGCCGGCCCTTGTCGTCGAAGAGGTACAGGTGGTCGACCGAGTGGTCGGGGTAGGTGGTCAGGTCCGCCAGGTTGCGGAAGACGTGGGAGTAGGTGTTCTCCGGGTAGCCGAAGGCCCACAGCAGGTTCTGGGGCAGGGAGGCGTCGATCAGCGGGACCGGCTTGGGCTCTGCCGTCCTCAGGCTGGCGCGCACGTTGTCGTAGTAGCCCGGCGCGGGGTTGTTGTCCTGCCAGTTCTGGACGTAGGCCAGCGTCGAGACCACGGAGGCGACCACGACCAGGCCGGTGATCAACCGCACCGGCCCGGCGCGGTCCAGCGGACGCTCGGCCCCGGGCCGCGGCTCGTTGACCTCCACAGCGCCCCGCAGCGGGAGGAAGGCCAGGCCGAGAGCCAGCACGAACACCATGGCCGCCTCGGTCTGGTAGCGGTACTCCAGGCCGATGTCGGCGCCGACCAGGTTCGCCCGCGCTGCGGCCAGCAGGTAGACGTTCACCGCCGAGGTGAGCACGATCAGCCACCACGCCCGACGGCTGATGGTGCGTGTCTTGAAGGCGTACCAGACCAGTGCGCCCACCGCGACCCACGACCCGAGCGTGACCAGGTCACTGGGGTTGGCCAGTGCGTTGGCCGAGGTCGGGCGCCAGTCGAAGGGCCCTCCGATCAGACCGGTGCTCAAGGCGACCCCGACCAGGCGGTAGGCCACCGCCGCCAGCAGGGCGCTCGGGGTCTCGCTCCCGCCCAGGTCGAGGCCGTAGGCCAGATAGATGGCCAGGTAGGGCACGGCGACGAACCCGTGCGCCACGATCCCCACGCGGTAGACCGCCCACAGCGTCGAGATGCGTCGTCCGAGGGTGCCGCGAGCGAACCACCCCAGCGCGAGCACGGCGTAGAGCCCGAACAGGATGACCGTCTTCTCGTAGAACAGCAGCCCGGCCACCGTCCAGACGAGGGTGGCCACCAGCGACCGGGTGCGGTGCGTGCGCAGATAGCTCAGGTGCGCGTGCAGGCCGAAGGCCATCGCGATCTGCAGCGGCAGCTGGTTGATCCCTGCCGCGAACCACACTCCCGCCGGGACGGTGAAGACGTAGAAGAGGTAGCCGGCCAGCATCGCCAGCACCAGGGGGTGGTCGCCGAACATGCTGCGCAGCAGGCGCAGCACGCCGTAGGAGGCGATCGCCTGCAGACCCAGCAGGACGCCGGCCCAGGCCCACCAGTCGTACGGCGCCCACGTGGCCAGCGCCTTGATCAGCAGCCAGCCCGCCGGCATCAGGTGCCCGGCGTAGTCGCGCCCGACGAAGTGCCAGTCGAGCGGATCGTTCATGCCGGCTGAGACGAACGCGAGGTCGTCGAAGTAGAACCACGAGCCCGAGAGGAACCACGCCCGGAGCAGCAGCTGGAGCGCCACCAGCACCAACCCGAGTCGCACCAGGGTGCGCCCGGCGGCGGGGGTGCGGGCCGCGTCCGCGCCGCCGCGCAGCAGTGTGCGGACGGGGGCGATCACGCGCAGGAGTATCGCACAGCGCCGAGGCCGATCACGGTGGACTAGCCCTGCACCGCCGGTGCACGGACACCGCTCGGGTTCGCGCGCCGACCTCTCCTGTTCACCGGGCCGTGACTGCTAGTGTTCGGCGAGCGTGATGGGTCGTGGGAGGGAGACGAGCGTGCGAAAGTCTGTCGTCGGAGGGGCGGCGCTGCTTGTGCTTGGCGCCTTCCTCGTCATAGCGGCCCTGATGATGTGGTTCTGGGCGCCACCCAGAGCCGAGCGGGTGCCGCTCAACGTCGACACGCTGACCTACCTGACCGGCTCGGCCGACAAGCTGGACCCGCTCACCGGCGAGGTCGCCCGCGACGTCCCGGTCTGGGTCCGCAGCCGCACGCAGACCGACGCCAGCAAGTCCGACGGCGACGTGGTGGTGTTCGTGAGCACCACCTGCGTCAACGTCGACGAGGGCGCCGACGCGCGCCAGTGCCTGACCAAGGACGATCCCCGGCTGATCACCGACGCGATCGACGTCTTCGCTGCCGACCGGCACACGGGCATGGCCGTGAACGGCGAGAAGTACGTCGGAGCCGACGCGACCGAGCACCGGGGGCTGGTCAACAAGTTCCCCTTCGACACCGAGAAGAAGGACTACCAGTACTGGGACAGCCTGCTGGGCACGACGGTCACGGCCTCCTACGACTCGACGGTGAGGCTGCAGGGACTCAAGACCTACAAGTTCGTGGTCTCGGTGCCGCAGACCGAGGCCGAGGTCGCCGACGGGGTCGACGGCACCTACGCGGCGGAGAAGGAGATGTGGGTCGAGCCCCGCACCGGCTCCATCGTGGACCAGTCCCAGCACGAGGTGCGCAAGCTCCCGGACGGGGGCACCATCTTGGACATGAGCCTGAAGTTCACCGACGCGACCGTGAAGTCGGGCGTCGCGGACGGCAAGTCGAACATCAAGACCCTCGACCTGTTGCGTGGTTGGGTGCCCATCACCGGCGGGATCGTGGGCCTGGCGAGCCTGCTGCTCGGCGCCTTCCTGCTCCTGGGGCGGCAGCCGGGATCCTCCCGCGGAGGCCGGGCATCGGGGCGGCACGGCGCGCAGTAGCCGGCTGATCCTGGGGCGAGCGCCTCACCCGAGACGTGCCACGAAGATCGCGGACCCGGGAGTCACCATGCCCCGGACCCGGCTCCAGCCGCCCCAGGTGCGGTCGTGGTCGGCCGGCCACTCCGGCTCCAGCAGGTCGGTGACCCAGAACCCGGACCGGGACAGCGCCCCGACCCAGTCGCCGATCGTGCGGTGGTGCTCGACGTAGCGGGTCTCGCCGCTCTGGTCGTCGACCTCCACGTAGGGGGTGCGGTCCCAGTAGGACTGCGAGGCGACCAGCCCCTCCTCGCCCGGGTCGTCGGGGAACATCCAGCGGGTGGGGTGGGTGACGGAGAACGCGAAGACCCCGCCGGCCCGCAGCACGCGTGCGACGTCGGCCACGAGCGACTCGGCGTCGGCCACGAACTGCAGGGCGCCGAAGGCGGAGAACACCACGTCGAAGCTCGCCGGCGCGAAGGGAAGCCCGGCCGCCGAGGCGCACAGGCTCGGCACGGAGACGCCGTGCTCCTCATCGATGCGCCGGCTGTGCTGGAGCTGGCGCATCGAGACGTCGATGCCGACCGGCCGCCCGCCGCGGGCCAGCACCCAGCGCGAGCACTGCCCGGCGCCGCACCCGATCTCCAGCACGTCACGGTCCTGCACCTCGCCGAGCGCTCGGACCTCGTCCTCGCGGACACCCTCGGGCCCCCACAAGAAGCCCTGGTCGCCGAGGAACTCGCCGTGGGTGGACTGGTACTCGTCGGCATAGGCGTCCCAGTCGGCGCGGTTGGCCCGCAGCGACTCCGCCTCACCGACCAGACGTCGTTCGGGTCGTACTCCGGACACCCACGCAGGCTAGTCCCCGGTGCTCCGACCTGCGGGCTCAGGTGCTCCTTCGGCCTCGCCGACGCGGGCTGCGGTCGGCGACCGGCACCGACTGCCGTACCAGCAGGACGCCACCGGCCAGGCCCAGAAGACCCAGCAGGGCCAGCCAGCCCAGGTCGCGCGGTGCCCCGGTGTCGGCGAGGGTCCCCGAGGAAGCCGTCGAGCTCGTCCCCGCGGAGCTCGGTGCGGCCAGCCACTCGCTCAGTGTCGGTTGGGCCGGTGGCAGGTCGGGGCACACCACGGTGAACTCGTGGGTCGCCGACCGGGCCGAGACCCGGTCCCCGTCGCTCTGGGTCGCGCTCACGGTGTGGCCCGAGCAGTCCAGGGGGCTACCCGGTTCGAGCTGCCAGCTGCCGTCCGAGGCCACGGTGGCCGTGCCGACGGCGGAGCCGTCCACGCTCACGGTGACCTCGGCGCCGGGCTCGCCCGACCCGGTGACCGGGGGCGTCGGGTCGAAGGTCGAGGAGCCGTCCGCGGGGCTGTGCACCTCGGGCGGGCCCAGCGTGGCCGGCGCGGTCTTGACCAGGATCGTGAAGTCGGTCGGTCCCGACGAGGTCGAGGTCTCTCCGCCGGCGGTCTGGGTTGCCCTGAGCCGGTGACCACCCGGCGCCAGGGGCGCGTCCGGCGTGCGGGTCCACGTCCCGCCCGGGTCGGCGGTGACGTCGACGGGAGTGCCCCCGTCCAGGACGAGGTGCACCGTGGCGCCAGGTACGGCGTCACCGCTGAGGACCGGCGTGGCGTCGGTGGTGCTCGTCTCGTCGGCAGGGGTGCGGATCGTCGGCGGCCCGGGGACCACGGTGAAGGCGGGGTGGTTGGACTCCGCGGACGTGAGCCCGTCGAGCGTCTGGGTGGCCACCACGTCGTGCTCGCCGTAGGCCAGCGGGTCTGGCGGGGTGAGCTGCCAGGCACCGCCGGGGTCGGCGGTGACATCGGCCGGCGGGGTGCCGTCCACCACGACGTGGACGGTGGCCCCGGGCTCCGCGGTCCCGCGCAGGAGCGGCGTGGTGTCGGTCGTGGCGGTGCCGTCGGCGGGGGTGCTGACCACCGGGGGTGCGAGGGTGCACTCGACCCCGCCCGTCGGCGCCGTCGCGTCGGCGTGCAGGGGGAGGAGCTCCAGCCGGGTGGTCGCCACCTCGGACCCGAGCACGGTCGCCAACGCGCCGGTCGCCGACAGGTCCACCTCGAGGCTCACCACCGCCGGGACGCTGGCCGTGGCTGTGGCGCCGGTCGGCCCGCTGGGGTCCGGCGCGGTCCTGGCGGTGACGGTCGCGGTGAGCTCGCCGAGGCCTGCGGGCAGGCCGGCGACGGGCACCGAGACGGTCGTGCCCGCCGTCGTCACCGGGGTGGTGGAGCCGTCGGCGCTCAGGGTCACGGCCGGGTCGGAGTAGGCGATCGAGCCGGTCGTGCCGTCGGAGCGGGCCGTCAGCGTCACCGGACCGGCCACGTCGACCTGGACGAGGTCGTTGAGCAGGTGGGTGGTGGCGATGCTCGCGGTCTCGGTCGAGACCACGTCGTTGCTCCCGGCCGACGCCTGCAGGCCGGTCTCGCCGTGCGTCTGGGCCGCGCCGAGGCTGGCCACGGTCAGGTCCGGAAGGGCGGGGTCGAGGTCGGAGAGGGTCAGCGCGCCGAGGTCGGCCGAGGCCATCGTGGTCGTGCTCGAGGTCAACGGCGTCCCCTCAGGGACGCACGCCGCCGCCCCGGCCCAGTTCGCGGCGACGTCCCCGGTCAGCGCGCCGGTGCTGGCCACGGGTGCCGAGGAGACCGAGGCCAGCGCACCGGAGTCCGTCGCGGGGCCGGCCGGTTGCTCGGCGTGTCGCGCCGCGGAGGTCGCGGCCAGGCCCTGGGCCCCGGCGGCGAGGTTCACGCTGTCGGCGGAGGTGGTGACGGTGGCGGTGCTGTCGGTCGCGGTGGCGCTGCGGGCCAGGGTCGCCTGCACGGGTCCGGCCACGCCGAGCAGCGTCTGCGCAGGCGTCGAGAGCCCGTCGATCCCGACCGACACCGCGGCCCCGCCGGTGCTCGCCGAGTAGGCGGCCGGCACCGGGTCGGCGTACGCCGGTGCGAGCGCAGCGGTCCCGACGACCGGGCTGGCGACGGCGGCGCCGAGCGCCACGACGGCCACGACCGCGCGCAGGCTCATGCGATCGCGCAGGTGCATTCCGGGCTCCCCTCCCCGTGAGTGCGGCGTCGCCCTGGGGGCGTGCCGCGTGCTTCCCGAGATCGCAGTATGCCGGGAAAACGACGCTAATGGGTCGTTTTGCGGCAGATGTCGCAGCGCGGTCGGGACGAGGGTGCTCGGCTCGGTTGGACGCTCATGCGTGCCTGCCGATAGACTGCGGGTCGCGCCAGAAGTCTGCCTGAGTCTCAGACCGAGCAGGCTCTCGCTCGCTGTCGGCCCGCTGTGGGAAACCGTGATGGGCAACGAAGCAATCGTGATGGTGAAACAGGATTTCTGCGCGTGTCCGCACGACTCCATCCATCCAAGGACTCCACTTCCACATGACGAGCACCCCCACCCTCTCCGACGCACCGCAGGTCGCAGTCAACGACATCGGTTCGGAGGAGGAATTCCTCGCCGCTATCGACGAGACGATCAAGTACTTCAACGACGGCGACATCGTCGACGGCACCATCGTGAAGGTCGACCGCGACGAGGTCCTCCTCGACATCGGCTACAAGACCGAGGGCGTCATCCCCTCGCGCGAGCTGTCCATCAAGCACGACATCGATCCCCACGAGGTGGTCGAGGTCGGCGACAAGGTCGAGGCCCTGGTCCTGCAGAAGGAGGACAAGGAAGGCCGCCTGATCCTGTCCAAGAAGCGCGCCCAGTACGAGCGCGCCTGGGGCACCATCGAGCAGGTCAAGGAGGAGGACGGCGTCGTCGAGGGCACCGTCATCGAGGTCGTCAAGGGTGGCCTGATCCTCGACATCGGGCTGCGCGGCTTCCTGCCGGCCTCCCTGGTGGAGATGCGGCGCGTGCGCGACCTGCAGCCCTACGTGGGCCAGACGCTCGAGGCGAAGATCATCGAGCTGGACAAGAACCGCAACAACGTGGTCCTCTCCCGCCGCGCCTGGCTCGAGCAGACCCAGTCCGAGGTGCGCCACGGCTTCTTGACCCAGCTGCAGAAGGGTCAGATCCGCAAGGGGGTCGTGTCCTCGATCGTCAACTTCGGTGCCTTCGTGGACCTCGGTGGCGTCGACGGCCTGGTGCACGTCTCCGAGCTGTCCTGGAAGCACATCGACCACCCGAGCGAGGTCGTCACCGTCGGCGACGAGGTCACCGTCGAGGTGCTCGACGTCGACATGGAGCGCGAGCGGGTCTCGCTGTCGCTGAAGGCGACCCAGGAGGACCCCTGGCAGCACTTCGCCCGCACCCACCAGATCGGCCAGATCGTGCCGGGCAAGGTCACCAAGCTGGTCCCCTTCGGCTCGTTCGTCCGCGTCGAGGAGGGCATCGAGGGCTTGGTACACATCTCCGAGCTGGCCGAGCGCCACGTGGAGATCCCCGAGCAGGTCGTGCAGGTCAACGACGACGTGATGGTCAAGATCATCGACATCGACCTCGAGCGTCGCCGGATCTCGCTCTCGCTCAAGCAGGCCAACGAGACCGCCACCGCGGCCGAGGCCGAGGAGTTCGACCCCACCCTCTACGGGATGTCGGCGACCTACGACGAGCAGGGCAACTACATCTACCCCGAGGGCTTCGACCCCGACACCGGCGAGTGGCTCGAGGGCTACGACGAGCAGCGCAAGACCTGGGAGGACCAGTACGCCAAGGCGCACGCCCGCTGGGAGGCCCACGTCAAGCAGCAGACCGAGGCCGCGCAGGCCGAGGTCGAGGCCGGCGAGGCCACGTCGTACTCCAGCGGCGGGGAGGCGCCCGCCGCAGAGGGTGCGAGCGAGGCCGAGGGCGGCTCGCTCGCCACCGACGAGGCCCTGCAGGCACTGCGCGAGAAGCTCACCGGCGGCGGCGCCTGAGCCTGCCGCACGAAGCCGACGCGACCGCTGGTCGCACTCCGGAGCCCGGTCCCGCAGGGGGCCGGGCTCCGGTGCGTCCGGGACCGAACCCAGCGGCCCGCCCAGCTGCCCGAGTCAGGCGGCTCGGGTCGGGTCGAAGGGGTCGCGGTGGTGGCTGCGCGGCGGGGTCCGGCCCGGGCCCGGGTGGCCGTAGCCGTCACCGGCGACGGCCCGGGCGACGGCCAGGCCGAGCAGGCCCAGCAGGAGGGTGAGGACGGCGAGGATGAGCAACGCGGTGGTCATGGCAGCAAGTTTGCTGCAGTTGATATAGAGCCACGAGTGGCAGAACTGACCCCTATCGACAACTTCCTGCCATCATGCGGGGGACCTCAGCACGCCGGCGGACCGGGCCGGCTCGGCATAGGCCCGGGCGAGGGACTCCACCGTCTCGTGGGCGTTGAGCCCGCTCGGGTTGGGCACCACCCACAGCTCCGCGCCCGCGAACGCTGCGGCCTGGCGACCGAGCACCGCGGTGCGCTCGGCGAACGCCTGGCGGTAGGCCGTGATGCCTGCGATGGCGACCACCCGCGGCCGGCGCTCGCCGACCAGCCACCGCAGCCGCTGCCCTCCGACCCGCAGCTCCGTGGCGCGCAGCTCGCTGGCACGGGCCGTGGCGCGCGGGACCAGGTTGGTGATCCCCAGGCCCGCGGCGCAGAACCGGTCGCGGTCCTGCGCCGTCATCCCCCTCGACGGGCTGACCGGGGTGCTCAGGATCCCGGCGCGCAGCAGCGCCGGGTAGAACCGGTTGGCCGGGTGGGCGAAGTGCGTCTGCACCGCGGCGGTCCACAGTCCGGGATTGATGCCGACGAAGAGCAGCCGCAGGGCCCGGCCCTCCGCCGGGAGCAGGTCGGGCACCTCCACGTCCCGGAAGGCCTCGAGCTCGGCCTTGCCGAACCCCATCAGCGGCTGTGCTCGTCGCCGGCGCGGTCGGGCAGCTCGAGGCGCCGCACCTTGCCGGTGGGGGTGCGCGGCAACGCGTCGAGGCGGTGGAACTCCTTGGGTCGCTTCGCCGGGGCGAGGTGCTCGCGGGCGTGCGCGGCCAGCCCTTCGGGGGAGGCCGTGCCCACCACCGCCGCACACACCCGCTGGCCCCAGTGCTCGTCGTCGACGCCGTAGACGGCGACATCCTGCACACCCGGCGCCTCACCGAGGACGCGCTCGACCTCGGCCGGGTAGACGTTCACCCCGCCGCTGATGATCAGGTCCTCGCGGCGACCGTCGAGATAGACATAGCCCTCGTCGTCGATGCGGCCGAGGTCCCCGACCGTGAACGCGGGCCCGTCCGGCGTCTCTCGCCACGCCGCCGAGGTCTTCTCCTCGTCGCCGAGGTAGCCGAACCGCGCGTGGGTGGGGACGGCGCACCACAGGTGGCCCTCCGCGTCCGTGCTCAGCACGCGGCCCGGTCGGGCCCTGCCCAGGGTGCCGGGTCGCTGGAGCCACTCCTCGCTGCGGCAGGCGGTGAACTGGCCCTCGGTCGAGCCGTAGAACTCCCACGTCGAGCCGGCCGGGAACTGCGCGACCAGCCTGCGCTTGGCCCACTCCGGGCAGGGTGCCCCGGCGTGGGCCACCAGGCGGAAGCAGGACAGGTCGGGGGTGCCGTGCTCGTCCCAGTGCGCGAAGAGACGCTGGAGGTGGGCGGGGGCGCAGAACATCGTGGTCGGGCGCGCCTCGGCGATCGCCGCGCTCGTGGAGGCGGGGTCGAAGGGCCCCGGGACCACGATCCGGCCGCCGGCGAGCAGGGTCCCGGTGGCGAACCGCAGTGGGGCGGAGTGGTGGAGCGGGCTGAGCACCAGGTGGACGTCCTCGGCGCCGAAGCCCCACAGTCGGCGCTCCTCCTCCACGAGCGCGCGAGCCTCCTCGTCCTCGAGCAGACCGGAGTAGACGCCCTTGGGGTGCCCCGTCGTGCCGCTGGTCAGGTGGATCGGTCGCCCGCGCGGAGGACCGGCGGGGTCGGGCCCGAGGCGGGCCTGCAGCTGCGTCAGCTCCCCGGGCGAGGTCAGCACCAGCGCCGGGTCGAGACCGGCGAGCAGGTCCTCGCGCTCGCTCGGGGTCAGCCCCGGGTCCATGGGCACCGGGAAGACGCCCCGGCGCAACAGCGCGATCACCAGCTCGGCGTACGCCACGGAGCCGGGGACCAGCAGCGCGACGCGGTCACCGGGGGAGAGGGTGCCGGAGGAGAGGGGGCCGGAGGGGAGTGTGCCGGAGTCCACGTCCCCGATACTGGCAGGCAGGAGGCGACAAGAGCGGGACGGGTGGGGGAGACTGCGCGCATGGTTCGCGTCGGGCTCCTCCTCGTGCTGATCTTCTCGCTGGCGGGCTCGGTGGCCCACCTCGTGGCCGGTCGCACGGCCGGGGCCGTGCGCACCTCGCCCCGGGAACGGGCCGCGGAGCAGCGCCGGTGCTATCGCGAGTCTCGCCGTCAGCCAGAAGACCGGGCGTGACGGCCACCGAGGACCGCCGTGCCCACGGCGGTGAGGAGACCGGGCGGCGGGTCACCGTCGATGCCTACGACCACCCGATGGTGGTGGCGGCCCTCGCGCGGCTCGCCGGGAGCGGGGGCTGGGCGAGGATCCTGACCGGGGTCCGGCTGGAGGCCCCCCTCGACCTGGCCGACGCCGAGCTCCTGGTGGACGCGGGCGTGCTCCGCCCGCGTGGGACCGGCTTCGCCGTGCTGCGCAAGGAGTCCTACCTCAGCGACCCGGAGGCGCTGGGCCGGCGGATGATCACCACCTTGCAGCACGCGCTGCAGTACGCCCGTGGCGGCGTGGCCGGCTGGACCGGTGAGGACCTCGAGCTCGTGCTCAACCAGGGCAAGGGCAGCGCCGCGGCGGCGGACCTCATCGCCGACGGGTTCCTGCACGAGCTGCCGACCGCGGCCCGCGCCCTGGAGTCCGGCCACGGGCGCTTCCTCGACGTGGGCACCGGGGTCGCGGCCATCTCGGGACGGCTGTGCCACCTGTTCCCCGGACTGACCTGCGTCGGGCTCGACGTGTTGCCGCACGTGCTCGACCTGGCCCGCAGCGAGCTCGAGGCCGCCGGCGTGGCCGACCGGGTGGAGCTGCGGCTGCAGTCCGTCGCCGAGCTCGAGGAGGTCGCGGTCTACGACCTCGCGTGGGTGCCCCAGCTGTTCATCCCTCCGGCGGCGTTCGAGCCCGGGTTGGCCCGCGTGCTGCAGGCCCTCAAGCCCGGTGGCGGTCTGGTGGTCCCCACGCTGGCCCCGCCGGACACGGCGGACCCGATGGAGCAGGCGGTGATGGCGCACGCGGGCCACGTGCTCGGCGGTGGCCCGGTCGAGCGCGCGGACGCGATGGCGCTGTTGGAGGAGATCGGCTTCGCCGAGGTCAGCCACCACGACTACGGCGGCCAGACGGTGCTCACCGCGGTGCGGCCCGAGTGCACCTAGCCGCCGGCGCGGTCGTGCCGGGCCCATACTGGGCACCGTGAGCGACGAGACGCGGGTGCGGGTCGGGCTGACCGGCGGCGTGGCGTCGGGCAAGAGCACCGTCTCCGCGATGCTGCGCGAGCTGGGGGCGGTCGTCATCGACGCCGACGCCCTGGCGCGCGAGGTGGTCGCCAAGGGCACGCCCGGTCTGGCCGAGGTGGTGGCGGAGTTCGGTGAGGACCTGCTCACCGAGGACGGCGAGCTGGACCGTCCCGCGATGGGGCGCCTCGTCTTCGGTGACGAGGCCGCCCGCCGGCGACTCGAGGCGATCGTGCACCCGCTCGTCTTCGAGCAGATCGTGGGGCTGGAGGAGAGTGCTCCGCCCGGGGGCGTGGTGGTGCACGACATCCCGCTGCTCGCCGAGAACGGCCGTGGCGGCGACTTCGACGCGGTGGTGGTGGTCGACGCGCCGCCCGAGCTCCAGGTCGAGCGGATGGTGCGGGACCGGGGCTGGACGCGGGAGGAGGCCGAGTCGCGGATGCGGGCCCAGGCCTCCCGGCAGGATCGGCTGGCGATCGCGACGCACGTCGTGGAGAACTCCGGGACGCGCGAAGACCTCCGCGGGCGGGTCGCGGAGGTCTTCGACGAGGTGGTCTCGGCGGGCAGGCGGGACGACTGAGGACTCAGGCCGACCCGGCCCGCCGAGCGGTCGTGGGTCGGTCAGGCCGCCAGGTCCGGGTCGGCGAGGCGACGCAGCTTGGTGATCGCCTCCCGCTCGAGCTGACGCACCCGCTCGGCCGAGATGCCGTGCCGGGCGCCGATGTCGGCCAGCTTGTGCTGGCGTCCGTCGGTGAGGCCGTAGCGGGAGCGCACGATGTCCGCGGAGCGCTCGTCGAGCAGGTCGACCAGCGAGTTGAGCCGGTCCCGGGACTCGGTGTCGAGCACGGTGAGGTCCGGGCCGGGCGAGCTCTCCTGGGCGATCAGGTCGCCCAGCGAGGTGTCGCCGTCCTCGTCGACAGGGGTGTCCAGGCTGACGTGGTCACGGCCCCAGGACATCAGGTCGATGACGCGCTCGAGGTCCATGTCCAGCTCGGTGGCGATCTCCTCGGGGTCGGGGTCCCGGCCCAGCTGGCGCTCGAGGGTACGCCGAGCCGATCCGACCTGGTTGAGCTCCTCCACGACGTGCACCGGAAGGCGCACGACACGCGCCTGCTGGGCGATGCCGCGGGTGATGGCCTGTCGGACCCACCAGGTGGCGTAGGTGGAGAACTTGTAGCCCTTGGCGTAGTCGAACTTCTCGACCGCTCGGATCAGCCCGGTGTTGCCCTCCTGGATCAGGTCGAGCATCGGCATCTGGCTGCGGCCGTACTTGCGGGCGATCGAGACCACCAGGCGCAGGTTGGCGTTGATGAAGCGCTGCATCGCGCGGTCGCCCTCCTCGGCCACCCAGCGCAGCTCGTCCTCGGTGGCGCCCTTGGGCGCCCCGCCCTTGCGGCGGCCCACGCGGCCCTCGAGGAGCAGCTGTCGGGCCAGCAGGCCCGCCTCGACGGTCTTGGACAGCTCGACCTCGGTGGCCGCGTCGAGCAGGGGTGTGCGGGCGATCTCGTCGAGATAGAGGCCGACGCTGTCGCGGCCCTCGATCTCGCGATCGATGCGGGTGGTGGTCATGGGGACACTCGCTCCCTTCCTACAGGGTGGACCGGTGTGGCTGGTCCTGTCAGGTCCAACGCCGCACCGGGGCCGGAGATTCCCCGCCGGGTTCGATGCTGCGCCGGTGTGCGACCGCGCCCTGCGGCCTCACTGTGTAGTGACGCACCGGACCTGGGCGAAGTTGCACCCGAGCACACTTCTCAGGCACTTCTCAGCGAGGCTCCTGTGCCCGGGCACACTGGTTTCATGCACATCGATCTCAACGCCGACCTCGGTGAGGGCGTGACCGACGACGCGGGGCTGCTGCAGGTGGTGACCAGCGCCAACCTCGCATGCGGGTTCCATGCCGGTGATGAGCAGACCATGCGCTCGGTGTGCCGGGAGGCCGCGCTTCGGGGGGTGGTCATCGGGGCCCAGGTCTCCTACCGGGACCGGGAGGGCTTCGGGCGCCGGCACATGGATCCCGGCTCCGACCTGCTCGAGCGCTGGGTCCGTGAGCAGGTCGTGCTCCTCTCCGCCATCGCCGAGGAGCAGGGGGGCTCGGTGGCCTACGTCAAGCCGCACGGCGCGCTGTACAACCGGGTGGTCGACGACGAGGACCAGGCCGCCGCCGTGCTGCGGGGGAGCGGCACGCTGCCCGTGCTGGGTCTGCCCGGCTCGGTGATCCTGCGCCTGGCCGCGGATGCCGGTCGCACCTGCGTCCCGGAGGGCTTCCCCGACCGCGGCTACACCGACGAGGGGCGCCTGGTGCCGCGCGACCAGCCCGGGGCCCTGGTGGAGGGGGCGGAGGCCGTCGCCGCCAACGCGGTGGAGATGGCCGACGCGCGCGCGGTGAGGTCGCTGTGCGTGCACGGCGACTCCCCTGGGGCGGTCGCCGCCGCCGCGGCCGTGCGCGCGGCCCTCGAGGCGGCCGGGCACGTGGTCCGGCCCTGGTGAGCCCCGCGCGGCGCGCAACGAGCACGCGTCGAGCCCGCGACGGCGCAGGGCGGGGGCCGGCCAGAACTCGTGCCCCCGATCCTCTTGTGCGAGACGCCCGGGTTCACGTAGACATCTCTCACCGCGGTCCGCGAGGGCGGCGGTGGACCAGATCAGTGACGCAGGTCCTGCCGGCCGGGGAGACCCGTCGGCGGTCGTCGGGTGATGAGGCGGCCGGCATCTGCGGTGCTGCCGGGTCCGGGACGGAGCATCACCACCGTGCCCACCCAGTGGGGTCCGCGGAAACTCATACTCTCCGCGGGCCCCACGTCCAGTGCTGCGGTGTGACCAGACCAGCGTGCCCGCTCGGCGCCGCGGCCGCCACGGTTTGCGAGGATCGCCACATGCGTGCCCGTTCGTTCGGAACCCAGGCCCTGTTGCTGGAGTGCGGTGACACCGCCGGGGTGCGTGCGGCGTACGCCGAGGCCCGGCGTCGCCGCGAGGCCGGGCAGCTGCGCTGCACCGAGGTCGTCCCTGCCGCCACGACCCTGCTGCTCGACGGCCTCCGCGACCCCGAGTCGGTGCGCGCCGGGCTCGCGGACTGGCCGACGCAGGCGCCGGTCGACGAGCGGGGGGACCTGGTGGAGCTCGCCGCCCGCTACGACGGGCCGGACCTGGAGGCGGTGGCCCGGCACTGCGGGCTCGAGGTCGACGAGGTGGTCCGACGGCACCGGGACACCGAGTTCCTGGTGGCGTTCTGCGGCTTCGCGCCTGGTTTCGCCTACCTCGGTGGACTCCCCGAGGAGCTCGAGGTGCCCCGGCTCGAGGAGCCCCGGTCGCGGGTGCCGGCCGGCTCCATCGGGCTCGCCGGGGCCTTCACCGGGGTCTATCCCCGGTCCTCGCCGGGCGGGTGGCAGCTGATCGCCAGCACCGACGAGCGGCTCTGGGACGTCGACCGGGACCCGCCCGCCCTGCTCGCGCCGGGGACTCGGGTGCGGTTCACCGATGGCTGACCCGGGGCTCCCACGCGCCCTCGAGATCATCGACGCCGGCCTGCAGGTGACGGTGCAAGACCTCGGGCGGGCGGGGCGGGCGCACCTCGGCGTCCCCCGGTCCGGCGCCCTCGACGGGCCGGCGCACCGGCTGGCCAACCGGCTGGTCGGCAACCCGGAGTCCGCGGCCGTCCTGGAGTGCCTCGGCGGCCGCGTCGGCCTGCGCACCCGCAGCGCCGTCACGATCGCCGTCACCGGCGCCGAGGTTCCGGTGCGGGTGGCCGGCCACGCCCGCGACTGGGGCAACGCCGTCAGCGTGGCCGCCGGGTCCGTGGTCGAGATCGGTGCCCCCACCTCGGGGCTGCGTGCCTACCTCGCGGTCTCCGGCGGGCTGGAGGTGGAGCCGGTGCTGGGCTCCCGGGCCACCGATCTGCTCTCCGGGCTGGGCCCGCCACCGGTCCAGGAGGGCGACGTGCTGCCCGTGGGGCCGCCTCCGGGCCACCCGATGCCGGTCGACGCGGCGCGACCGCCCCGCCGTGCCGGCGAGCTGCGCCTGCGCCTGGGGCCCCGGGAGGACTGGTTCGAGGAGTCCTCGCTGCGGGCGCTGGACGGGGCGGCGTACGTCGTGGGGAGCTCCTCGAACCGGATCGGGCTGCGGCTCGAGGGCGAGCCGATCCGCTGGCGGGGGGCCGGCGAGCTGCCCGGGGAGCTGCCCAGCGAGGGGATGGTGCTCGGCGCGGTCCAGGTGCCGCCCAACGGCCAGCCGGTGGTGTTCCTCAACGACCATCCCACCACGGGTGGCTACCCCGTCGTCGGCGTCGTCGAGCCCGAGGACCTCGCCGTGTGCGCCCAGCTGAGCCCGGGCGCTCAGGTCACTCTTCGGGTGGTCGCAACGGAGCCAGTGCCGGGTCGGTCGCTGCGAAGCTGAGCACCCGGCCCGGGCCGGTCTCGGCGGTCTCGAACCGCACCGTCACCACCCCGCGGCCCGATCCCCAGACCCAGCCCCGGCCGTGCGCCTCGTGGAGGACGTCCATGCCGGGGACCCACCCGCGGTGCCGGGACGCGGCGGCGACGGCCGCCTCGGTGGCCTCGTCGTGGCCCTCCTCCTGGCCCTGGTCGGTCTCGTCGGCGAAGAGGTCCTCCTGGATCCAGTCGGCGAGCCCGGAGACGCCGACCCCCAGCAGGCGCACACCCCCGGAGGTGTCCAGCTCACCGAGCAGCCTCCGGGCGACCCGGGCGATCTGGCGGGCGTCGTCAGCGGGGGCGGCGAGCGTGGCGGAGCGGCTCAAGGTGGAGAAGTCGTGCAGCCGCACCTTGATCGAGACGGTCCGTCCCGACAGGCGGGCCTTGCGGAGCCGCGCCGCGACCTTGCCCGCCTGTCGCTCCAGCAACGCCTCGAGCAGGCGCGGGTCGACGTGGTCGGTGTCGTAGGTGTCCTCCACGCTGACCGACTTGGCCTCCCGCTCCGGCTCGACCGCGCGGTCGTCCTCGGCCCGGGCCAGCGCGTGCAGGCCGGTCCCGTGGGCGCGGCCGAGCAGGCGCACCAGCTCCTCGGCGGTGAGGCCCTCCAGCTCCTCGACGGTGTGCACCCCGACCCGGCGCAGCCGCTCGGCCGTGGCCGGGCCCACCCCGGGGATGACGGTGACCTGCATGGGACGCAGCAGGTCCCGCTCCAGCCCCGGAGCCACCACCACGAGCCCGTCGGGCTTGTCGAGGTCGCTGGCGATCTTGGCGACCAGCTTGGAGGTCGCGATGCCCACCGAGCCGGTGAGGCCGCCGGTGACCTCGCGCACCCGCTCCTTGAGCTCACGGCCCAGAGCGCTGACCGAGGCGACCGACCGGTCGGGGAGGTCGGCGGCCTCGAGGTCCACGAAGGCCTCGTCCATCGACAGCGGCTCGACCAGCGGGCTGATCGAGCCCAGCAGCGCCATCACCGAGCGGCTGGACTCGCGGTAGGCGTGGAACCGTCCCGCGAGGAACGCTGCGTTGGGGCACCGTCGGCGCGCCTCGGAGGTGGGCATGGCGGAGTGCACCCCGAACGCCCGGGCCTCGTAGGAGGCGGTGGCGACGACCCCACGCCCGCCGACCCCGCCGACCACCACCGGCTTGCCGCGCAGGGAGGGCTTGTCGCGCTGCTCCACCGCGGCGAAGAAGGCGTCCAGATCCACGTGCAGGATCGTCGGCTCGGAGCGCACGGCGTGATCGTGCCACGGGCGACTGACGAGCGCTCGGCGGCGGGGGACCCGCCGGCGTCCACAGGGGTGCTGCGGACCCTGGTTGTCCACCGGTGCCCGGGGTGGCCCTGTCGCCCCACGACGGTTCCCGGTGACCGTGGCGCCATGACCCCGACACCACCCTTGCCGCACCCCTCCGACCCGCACCCCTCCGACCCGCACCCGTCCACGACTGCCGGCTCACCGGCCGGTGCACCGAGGAGCTTCGTGGCTCGTTCACCCGCCGACCTGGTCGCGCTCGTGCCGGTGGTGCTCGGCTTCCACCCGGGCGACTCGGTGGTGCTGCTCACCCTCGGGTCACCCGGGCGCGCCTTCCACGCACGTGTCGACCTGCCGGTCACCGTGGCCGGGCAGGAGGAGGTGGCCACGGTGCTGGTCGAGGCGGTCCGGACCAACGCCGTGCGTGGTGCCGCCGTGCTGCTCTACACCGACGACGACGCTCTGGCCGAGGCGCAGGGGGAGATCCTGCGGGGCCGGCTGCTCGAGTGCGGCGTGGAGGTCCTCGACGTGCTCCGGGTGGACGAGGAGTGCTGGCACCGCGTCCCGGCCGACGGGACACCCGGCACGGCGTACGACCTGGACACGCACCCGTTCACCGCCCAGCGCGTCTTCGAGGGACGGGTCGTGCACCGGGACCGCGCCGAGCTCGCCGACACTCTGGTCGGCACCGACGAGGAGGACGCGGTGGAGGTCGCGCTGGCGGCGGCCCGCTACGCGGGGCTGGTCGAGCGCTCCCACGAGGCGGGTCTGCTGGCGAGCGAGGCCCGCTGGCTGCAGCGCTTCGTCAGGTCCTACGAGGAGGAAGCCGGTCCGGTCCCGCCCCCGGAGGCGGGGCGGCTGCTGGTGCTGGCCTCGCTGCTGCCCACGCGGGACGCCGCCTGGGCCGAGATCACCCGCGCCAGCTCCGCGCGCCACGTCGAGCTCTGGCGCGGCCTGGTTCGCCGGGCACCGAGCCAGCTGCTGCCGGGGGCCTGCTCCCTGCTCGCCTTCGCGGCCTGGCAGCAGGGCGACGGCGCCCTGGCGTGGTGCGCCCTGGACCGCTGCCTCGAGCACGACCCCGACTACGCGATGGCGCACACCGTGGCCGCGGTGCTCACCGGTGCGGTGTCCCCCGACACGTGGGTGCCGCCGCGGGAGGACGAGCTGCCCGTGTTCGCCGGGCGTCGGCTGCGGTCGGTGCCCACCGATCGGGCCTTCTGACAGCGGCTGCGCCGGGGCTACTGTGCGGCGTATGGGCACCGAAGTGGACCTGCAGGAGTTCAGCCGCTCCGACCGGACCCGCCACCGGGAGAAGGTCCGACGGTGCCTGGACGTCTTCGCACGGATGCTGCGCGAGTCCTACTTCGACATCGAGAACCCGATGACCGGGATGGAGATCGAGTTCAACCTCGTCGACGACGACGGCTACCCGTCCCTGAAGAGCGCCGAGGCGCTCGAGGCCATTGCCGATCCCCATTTCCAGACCGAGCTGGCCCAGTTCAACCTGGAGATCAACGTGCTGCCGCGTCGCCTGGGATCGCGGGGTGTCACCGGCTTCGAGGACGACCTGCGCCAGAGCCTGAACCACGCCGAGAGCAAGGCCAACGAGGTGCAGGCGCACATGGTGATGATCGGCATCCTGCCGACCCTCGAGGACGGCCACCTCAGTCCGGCGAACGTGAGCCCGAACCCGCGGTACAAGCTGCTCAGCGACCAGATCCTGGCAGCGCGCGGCGAGGACCTCGTCATCGACATCAGCGGCCCCGAGCGCCTGCGCACGACCTCGGAGTCGATCATGCCCGAGGCCGCGTGCACCAGCACGCAGCTGCACACGCAGGTGAGCCCGGACAACTTCGCGGCCTACTGGAACGCCTCGCAGGCGGTCAGCGGCATCCAGCTCGCGGTCGGGGCCAACTCCCCCTTCCTGCTGGGCCGCCAGCTGTGGCAGGAGACCAGGATCCCGCTGTTCGAGCAGGCCACGGACACTCGCAGCGAGGAGCTCAAGGAGCAGGGCGTACGCCCGCGGGTCTGGTTCGGCGAGCGCTGGATCACCTCGATCTTCGACCTGTTCGAGGAGAACGTGCGCTACTTCCCGGCGCTGCTGCCGATCACCGACGACGAGGACCCGCTGCAGGTGCTCGAGGACGGGGGCACCCCCTCGCTCTCGGAGCTGAAGCTGCACAACGGCACCATCTACCGGTGGAACCGGCCGGTCTACGACGTGGTGGAGGGGGTGCCCCACCTGCGGGTGGAGAACCGGGTGCTGGCGGCCGGCCCGACGGTCATCGACACGATGGCCAACGCCGCGTTCTACTTCGGCCTGGTGCGCGCCCTGGCCGAGGACGACCGGCCGCTGTGGTCGCAGATGTCGTTCTCGGCCGCCGAGGAGAACTTCCACGTGGCCGCCGAGCACGGCATCGCCTCACGGGTGTACTGGCCCGGCGTCGGGCAGGTGGATGCCACCGAGCTGGTGCTGCGCCGGCTGCTGCCCCTGGCCCATGAGGGCCTGGAGCGGTGGGGCGTCGAGCCCGACGAGGCGGCACGGCTGCTGGGGATCATCCAGGAACGGTGTGTGCGTGGCCGCAACGGCGCCTCCTGGTACGTCGCCAAGGTGGCCGCCCGCGAGGAGGCCGGCACCGACCGCGCCGAGGCCCTGCGACTGACCCTGCAGGAGTACCGCGAGCGGATGCACGCCAACGAGCCGGTGCACACCTGGCCGCTGTAGTCCCAGGCGACGGCGCCCGCGTCAGCGCGCCCCGGGGGTCCGGGTGCGCACCCGGCGCCAGGCCCTGCCCTCGCCGCTGACCAGGTCGACCCAGGCGCGGCGGGTGAGGACCACGAAGGCCGGCAGCCGCAGCCCGTGGCGCGCGAAGGCCGTCTGCGCTGCGCACGACCACGCGATCTCGGTGTCGGTGGCGCCGAGCTCGCCACCGCGGGTCAGCCAGGCGCACGCCGTCTCGGGCTCCAGCAGCCCGTCGAGCGCGCGTTCGACGAGGTCGGTGCGCAGCGCGGTGTCCGCCGACCCCGGGTCGGCGAGAGCGACCCGGTCGTCGTGCCCGGGCTCGCCGGGTCGTCCCACGTAGCAGCACGTCGGCAGCGCACGCCGGGTGCCCACGGTGGCGACGAACCCGTGGAGCTCACGGGTGAAGGCGGCGGCGAGGTCGACATCCACCGCCACACCATCCCCCGACCCACCCCCCGCCGCAGCACTCGTCCACAGGGCCCTGTGCCGCCCGGTCCGGTGCCGCCCGCAGCTGGACTCGCCCCGGGTGCCCCCGGGGGGTGCCCCCCTGGGTGCCACGGTGCTGCCCGGTGGCCTCGGGCAGAATGGCCCGATGGCCATCCACATCACCGGTGACGACGGGGCCGACCGGCTCCTGCAGGACGACCCGTTCGCACTGCTGCTCGGCATGCTCCTGGACCAGCAGTACCCGATGGAGCACGCGTTCCGGGGACCGGCGAAGATCCTGGACCGGTTCGGCACCCTCGACCCGGCCGAGGTCGCCGCCGCAGAGCCCGAGCAGTTCGCCTCGCTGTGCTCCGAGCCCCCGGCGGTGCACCGCTTCCCCGGCTCGATGGCCCAGAAGGTGCAGGCTGTCGCCACGCTCGTGGTCGAGCAGTACGACGGTCGCACCGAGCGGCTGTGGACCGAGGCGAGCGATGCCGCCGACCTGCTCCGGCGGGTGACCGCGCTGCCCGGCTTCGGCCGGCAGAAGGCCCAGATCTTCGTCGCTCTGCTGGCCAAGCAGCTCGGCGTACGCCCGGAGGGCTGGGAGAGCGTGGTGGGGGACTACAGCCAGGAGGGTTACCGCTCGGTGGCCGACGTGGTGGACGCGGCCTCCTTGCAGAAGGTGCGCGCCTACAAGTCGCAGAAGAAGGCCGCTGCCCGCGGATGAGCCGCGGGTGGCGAGCCTTGGTCGCCGTGCCACAATGGCGGTGCGGCTGTTGACAGGTACGGGTCTCGTCGCGCCCCAGTGGTTTCCTGAAAAGCCCCTGAACACAACCCGAGAGGTAGTTCGTGTCCTCGAGTTCCAGCTCGACCGCCAAGAAGACGGCCGCCAAGAAGGCTCCCGCGAAGAAGCCAGCGGCCAAGAAGGCAGCGGCGACGAAGGCCCCCGAGAAGAGCGCCGAGAAGACTGCCGCGAAGACTGCCGAGCAGATCCAGGCGGAGGCGGTCGCGGTCGGCCCCGACGGCAAGAAGGTCCTCGCGGACGTCCCGGACGAGCAGTTCGAGAAGGACGTCGCGAACGACCCGACGATCAAGGAGGACGAGAAGGACGCCGCCTTCATCGTCTCCGCCGCCGACGAGACCGACGAGCCCGAGCAGCAGGTGATGGTCGCAGGTGCGACCGCAGATCCGGTCAAGGACTACCTCAAGCAGATCGGCAAGGTGCCCCTCCTCAACGCCGAGATGGAGGTCGAGCTCGCCAAGCGGATCGAGGCCGGCCTGTTCTCCGAGGAGAAGGTCAACAAGGGCGGCAAGATCGGCCCGAAGGCGCAGGACGAGCTCGAGTGGATCTGTGAGGACGGCCGCCGAGCGAAGAACCACCTGCTCGAGGCCAACCTGCGGCTCGTGGTCTCGCTGGCCAAGCGCTACACCGGGCGCGGCATGCTGTTCCTGGACCTGATCCAGGAGGGCAACCTCGGCCTGATCCGTGCGGTCGAGAAGTTCGACTACACCAAGGGCTACAAGTTCTCGACCTACGCCACCTGGTGGATCCGGCAGGCGATCACCCGCGCGATGGCCGACCAGGCGCGCACGATCCGGATCCCGGTGCACATGGTCGAGGTCATCAACAAGCTCGCTCGGGTGCAGCGCCAGATGCTGCAGGACCTCGGGCGCGAGCCGACCCCCGAGGAGCTGGCCAAGGAGCTCGACATGACCCCGGAGAAGGTCATCGAGGTGCAGAAGTACGGCCGGGAGCCGATCTCGCTGCACACCCCGCTGGGGGAGGACGGCGACTCCGAGTTCGGGGACCTGATCGAGGACTCCGAGGCGATCGTGCCCGCCGACGCGGTCAGCTTCACCCTGCTCCAGGAGCAGCTGCACGCCGTGCTGGACACGCTCTCGGAGCGGGAGGCCGGCGTGGTCTCGATGCGGTTCGGCCTCACCGACGGCCAGCCCAAGACCCTCGACGAGATCGGCAAGGTCTACGGCGTGACCCGTGAGCGGATCCGCCAGATCGAGTCCAAGACGATGTCCAAGCTGCGCCACCCCAGCCGCTCCCAGGTGCTGCGCGACTACCTCGACTGAGGGTGGCCGGCCCCGTGGCCCGGTGCGGCGGGCCGGTGCGCCGCCGAACGTGACGGGGACCGATCACCCGGTCTGGTGCATGTGGTTGCGAAAGGAGCGGTGGAAGATGCCGGCGCGGCCGAGGCGCTTGGCGTGCGCGGGCGTGGGACTCCCGGCAGCGAGGTAGTCGTTGAAGCCCGGCAGCTGCGCGGCCTGCTCGGCGCTGAGGGACTCAAAGCCCATCGACCAGTCGGGGAAGACGCGTGACCCGATCGGTTCGCGCAGTGCCACGACCAGGTTCCGGTGTCGGCGGTCGCGCGAGATCCTGCTGTATGCCGCGTCCACCACGCTCGCGGGTCCCTCCAGGGTCTGGATGAAGTGACGGCTGGCGTAGAGGAGCATGCCGGTCAGGCCGAGGGCCTGGTTCTGCTCGCGCACCGTGCTCAGCAGCTCCTCGAGATCAGGGGTCGAGAAGGCTTCGGTGGCCGCGCTCACATAGGTCAGCGAGATCAGGTCGGTGGCCTCGTGGCTCCCGGGCATGGTGGCCCCTTCCGCGTGCAGGTCGATCGGCTTCCTGGTGCCGTCGGGGAGGAACCTGCCCGCGCACAGGGTGCCATAAACCATTCGCAAACGGACAACAACTGGAGTGGCGGACCTGAGGGGCTAGCGGGCGGGCGGTCGGACCTTCTCCAGACGGGTCAGCTTGAAGTCCTGGTTGCCCGATGACCCCGGCGCCGTGTTGGCGTCGTCCTGGCACACGAACACCCCTTCGGGGAACTCGGGGCCCAGCGGCTCGGTGGTGGCCGCGATGCCGTCGGTGTGGGAGCAGCCGTCGGCCCCCGAGCCGTCGACGATGCGGAACGAGGCGAGGTAGTCCCCGGTCTCGCGATCGTAGGTGCTGAAGTACGACGGCTGGTCCTGCGCTGCCTGCGAGGAGGTGATCAGCAGTCCCTGCCCGCCGCCGTCGTCGACCAGGGTCACTCCCTCGATGTCAGGGGTCTGGTGGCCCTTCGGCTCCACGGCGTCCACCAGTCGCCGGTCCGCGCCGGCGCCGGGATCGGCGTCGTAGCGCCACTCGCCGACGTTCTCCTCGGAGAGGTACAGGGCCCGGTTCGCGTCGTCGACCACGCAGCCCTCGGCCTCGGAGCCGACCTGGAACTCGCGCACCTTCTCCAGCGTCAGGTGCCCGGACCCGTCGTCAGGCAGCACGAACTGGATCACCCCACCGCTGATGAACACCATGAACACCGACAGCTCGCCCTCCGGGCTGTCGTAGAGGCACAACCCCTCCCCGCCGCCCGTGGGCAGCGCCTGGCCACCGGCGGTGAGCGGGGTGAGCCGCCGGGTGGCCGGGTCCACGGCGTAGAGACGCAGCCCGCTGTTGGCGACCGCGACCACGTCGACCGGACCTGTCGAGAGCCGCACGTCCTGGCGGACGTCGACGTTTCCCCAGAACGCCGTCGGGGCGGTGATCCGCTGCTCGAGGGAACCATCGAGGTTGTAGGTCTCCAGCGCGCCCTGCTTGTCGTTGCCGATCACCAACGAGGCCGCCGGGTCGTCGTGGTTCACCCAGATCGCCGGGTCATCCACGCTGTCTCCCGGATGTCGCGACGGGTCGGTCTCGGCGTCGGCAGGCACCTCGACCACGTCGGGCACGTCCGCGCCGCCGGAGACCGAGGCGGTGCCGGACGGCGTCGAGGAGTCTGCCGCGTCCGGGGAGGATCCGCCGGCACCACCACATCCCGCGAGCAGCAGCAGGACGGCCGCCAAGACGGCGGGGGAGCGGTGAGGCCCGAGTCTCATGGCGGCACAGTAGCGGGGCGCCCCGTGGCGCTCCGTGGCGCTCCGAGCACGAACCGCGGCGGTCGTGCGCGGCTGCGGCTGGACCACCGGCAACCTCGAGGCCCGCAGCGGTGCGGGTTCGTGGAGGCGGGGCCGGGCAGGCTCCCCGTCCGGCGAGAGGTCAGGCCCCGGGGTCCTCGGCCGGGCGGCGCGTGAGCAGCGTGCGCAGCCGCAGGGTGGAGCGGGTGAGCGTGACCGCGGAGCGGTCCTGGTGCAGCTGACCGGCGAGTGCCAGGTCGAGCAGGGTGTGCATGGTCGTTCTCCTCGAAGTAGTCGTTGCTGGGCACAACCACTTCGGAGCCCTTCCTAGTCCGGGTCGGAGGGCTCACCGGGCGTGATGCCCGACACGTGGCCCTCAGCCGGCGGCCACGCAGGCGACGCTGACCGCACACAGCAGCAGTCCGACCGTCTGCCCACGGTGCAGCCGTTCGCCGAGCAACAGCGTGGCGAGCAGCACGGTGAAGGCCGGGTAGAGCGAGGTCAGCACGGCGGCGACGCTGAGCAGCCCCTGCTGGCGGGCCAGCAGGAACCCGACCACCGCCAGGGTGGCCAGCACCCCGGCACCCAGGCCCCACCACTGCGTCGCCCGCCGCGGCAGGGGATCCCCGCCCAGCGCCACGGCGGCCACCGCCACCGCGCCCAGCGAGACCACCTGGGTGCCCAGCACCGGCCAGTACCCCGCTCCCGCGGGCACCTGACCCAGCGCCGCGAAGAGCAGCCCGAAGCCGAGTCCGGCCAGGACGCCGTCGAGGAAGCCCTCGGCGCTGCGTCGCGCCTCCAGCTCGCTCGGCACCTCGCGGGAGACCAGCCAGATGCCCGGCAGCGCGATCACCAGCCCCACCCAGACCACGGCGCCCGGCCGCTCGCCGGCGAGGACGGCGATCGCGGCGGGCAGGAGGGCGGCTCCGACGGCGGAGACCGGGGCGACCACGCCCATGCGTCCGCGGGCGAAGCCGCGGTAGAGGAAGGCGGTGCCGGTCCCGCTGCCCACGCCGCCGAGCAGCCCCCAGGCGACGTCGGTGCCGGTGGCCTCCCCGGGAACCACCAGGGCCAGGACGAGCGTGCCCAGAGCGGCGCCGCCGCAGGCCGTCAGCGCCACCGGCCACACCGAGGTACGCCGGGAGACCACGCCGCCCACGAAGTCCGAGAGCCCGTAGGCGATCGCCGCCCCCAGGGCGAGCAGCACGCTGGTCACGTCACCACCACCCCGACGACCCAGGTGGTCGAGGCCAGCACGGCTGCGCTGAGCTCGATCAGCACCGAGAGCCCCGCGGCAGCCAGGGCGTGCCGGGTGGCCGGCCAGGCGGCCGCGCTCCCGACCCTACGGAGCTCGGCGAGATAGACCCCCGCGACGAACCCCAGCGGCAGCCCGACCACCGGCAGCACGAAGAACCCCACGATCCCCAGCGCGCCCCCGGCCACCAGGGTGGACGCCGGGATGCCGGCCTCCCGGAGCCGGCGACCCGGGACGACGTACTTCACCAGGGCGCCCAGGGCCAGGAAGGCCGTGGCGAGGCCGCAGATGAGCCACCCGACCCCGGTCCCCAGGGCCCAGGCCCACCACACGACGCCGGCGAGGACGAGCAGCGAGCCCGGCAGCACCGGGACCAGGACGCCCGCGACGCCGACGGCGATCACGAGCGCGCACGCCACCTCGACTGCGCTCATCACTCCTCATCTCCTGCCCGGGCCAGGCGCGGGCGGCGGCCTCTGCCCGGAGGCACAAACTACGACGTGGTGGTCGTGGGCAAAGCACGAGGCCCCGGTCCAGGGGACCGGGGCCTCGAACAGGACAGTGCGTGGGGTGGCTCAGCCTTCCTCGACGGTGCTCGAGGTGGGCGTGTCGGCAAGCTTGTCGGTCTCGTCGTGCACGTGCTCGGCGATCTCGCGGAGCTTCTCACTGTGCTCGCGGGCGTGGTGGGCACAGAAGAGCAGCTCGCCGCCGCTCTTGAGCTCGACGCGGAGGTAGGCCTGGGCGCCGCATCGGTCGCACCTGTCGACCGCGGTGAGCGGTGCGGCGGTGGGGGCTGTCGCAGTGGTCACGTCGGGCCTCACTCTCGTCTGGGTGACTGCTTCAACGATCGGGTGCAGGGATGGTTCCCCGACTTCTCGTCTCGGTCAGTCACAACAGTCAACCACGGTGGATGCTTCCCGGACGGGAGGGCCTCCCCTCGATGAGACGGGGTGGTGCTCCTCACACGTCCGATTCGTCGAGTGTGCTCCTTTTCGCGGACTCACGGAGCGAAACGAGCCAACTCGCCGTGGAAGTACCCCTTGCAGACAGTTCAGCACACCGCCCAAGCCGGTCACCGGTGATTCCGCACGTGGCGCGTCGCGGATGGGGTGCACCGGAGGTGTCGGTAGATTCGGGGCAGACCCCGTTCCACCGACCTGCCGCGGCCAGAGGTAAGACCCATCGACAAGACCTACAACGCCCAGCACCTCCTCGTCCTCGAGGGGCTCGAGGCCGTGCGCAAGCGGCCCGGCATGTACATCGGCTCCACCGACACCCGGGGGTTGATGCACTGCCTGTGGGAGATCATCGACAACGCCGTCGACGAGGCGCTCGCCGGCTACTGCTCCAGGGTCGACGTCACCTTGCACCCCGACGGGTCGGCGGAGGTGCACGACAACGGCCGGGGCATCCCGGTCGACAAGGAGCCCAAGACCGGACTCTGCGGCGTGGAGGTCGTCTTCACCAAGCTGCACGCGGGCGGCAAGTTCGGCGGCGGCTCCTACGCCGCCACCGGTGGACTGCACGGGGTCGGCTCCTCGGTCGTCAACGCCCTCTCCGCCCGGCTCGACGTGGAGGTGGACCGTGCGCCGGCCACCCGGACGATGTCGTTCCAGCGCGGCTTCCCCGGCGTCTTCGCCGGGGAGGGGCCCGAGGCGGGGTTCGAGCCGCGCTCCGGCCTGCACCAGGGGCGGCGGGTGAAGAAGGGGGTGACCGGCACCCGGGTCCGGTTCTGGCCGGACCGACAGATCTTCACCCGCGACGCGAAGTTCACCTGGGACGAGCTGGTGACCCGGGCCCGGCAGACCTCCTTCATCGTGCCCGGTCTCGAGCTCAACCTGACCGACCTGCGGGGTTCTGGGACCGACTCGGCACCGGTCACCGAGTCCTTCCGCCACGACGGTGGCATCACCGAGTTCTGCACCTTCTTGAGCAACGACGAACCCGTCACCGACGTTTTGCGGCTCCAGGGCGCGGACTCGTTCACCGAGACCGTGCCGCTGCTCGACGACAAGGGGCACATGACCCCCCAGGACGTCGAGCGGGAGCTGAAGGTCGACGTGGCGGTGCGCTGGGGGATGGGCTACGAGACCGAGATGCGCTCGTTCGTCAACGTGATCGCCACCCCGAAGGGCGGCACCCACGTCGCCGGGTTCGAGGCAGCGCTGACCAAGACCTTCAACGACGCCATGCGGGGCGCGCGCGTGCTCAAGGCCAACGACGCCGACGTGGTCAAGGACGACGTGCTCGAGGGCCTCACCGCGGTGGTGACCGTCCGACTCGCCGAGCCGCAGTTCGAGGGTCAGACCAAGGAGGTGCTCGGCACGCCCGCCGCGCGGTCCGTCGTACGCAAGGTGGTCGCCGCGGAGCTCAAGGGCTTCCTGACCTCGACCAAGCGTGCCGAGAAGGCGCAGGCCAAGCTGGTGATGGAGAAGGTCGCCGGAGCCGCGAAGACCCGTCTCGCCGCCCGCCAGCACCGGGAGACCCAGCGGCGCAAGAACGCCCTGGAGTCCTCGGCGCTCCCGGCCAAGCTCGCCGACTGCCGCTCCAGCGACGTCGACCGGTCCGAGCTGTTCATCGTGGAGGGCGACTCCGCGCTCGGCACCGCGAAGCTCGCCCGGGACTCGGAGTTCCAGGCGCTGCTGCCCATCCGCGGCAAGATCCTCAACGTGCAGAAGGCCACCGTGGCCGACGTGCTCAAGAACGCCGAGTGCGCCTCGATCATCCAGGTGGTCGGCGCGGGCTCGGGACGTACCTTCGACATCGAGGCCGCCCGCTACGGCCGGATCATCTTCATGGCCGACGCCGACTCCGACGGGGCGCACATCCGCTGTCTGCTCGCGACCCTGTTCTTCCGCTACATGCCCGACCTGGTCACCGGCGGGCGGGTGTTCACCGCCGTACCGCCGCTGCACCGCATCGAGCTGACCAACCCCAAGAAGGGGATGGACAAGTACGTCTACACCTACTCCGACGCCGAGCTGCAGCGCCGGCTCGCCGAGCTGACCAAGAAGGGGGTGCGGTGGAAGGACCCGGTGCAGCGCTACAAGGGTCTCGGCGAGATGGACGCCGACCAGCTGGCCGAGACGACGATGGATCCGCGCCGTCGCACGTTGCGCCGGATCACCGCCGACGACGCCGTCGAGGCGGCCGAGGTCTTCGAGCTCCTGATGGGCACCGACGTGGCGCCCCGCAAGGAGTTCCTCGTCGCCGGCGCCTATGAGGTCGACGCGGACGCCATCGACGCCTGAGGGGCGCGCTGCCGCAGCGGTCAGCCGCTGTGGTCGGGCCCGGCGCGGGTCGGGGTGATCTGGATGGCGACCCGCCGCTCGCGCTCCATCGCGGCCCGGTAGTCGTCCCAGTCGGTCTCGCCGCTGATCGAGCGGTAGTACGCCACCAACGGCTCCAGCGCCTCGGGCAGCGAGACCACCTCGGCCTCGCCCTCGAGGTAGACCCAGTCACCGAAGAACCCGTCGCTCATGACCAGCACCTGCGCCCACGGGTCGGCGCGCAGGTTGCGTGTCTTGTACGCCGTCTCGCGGCTGCTCACCACCAGACGGCCCACCGAGTCGACGGCGACGAGCACCGGACTCTGCTGGACCCCGGTGGTCGAGCGCGTGGCCAGCACGGCGCGGTGGTGGGAGCCGACGAAGTCACGTGCGCGGTCGAGGTCCATCCGGCCAGTGTGACGCACATCCGGTGAGCACCCGGGTCGACGGGGTCTTCGTCGGGGTCTTCGTCGGGGCCGGTGGTGCGCGGAAGCGAGACCGGCCGGTCGAAGACTAGACGAGCTGGTCGAGGAGCCCGGTGTCGACGTCGTAGAGGAAGCCCCCGACCGCGACCGAGCCGGGGATGAGCGGGTGCGAGCGCACCGTGCGCACGTCGTCCTCCAGGGCCTGGCGCTGGTCGTCGACCACGCCGAACGTCTGCCAGCTGGCGTCCTGGCCGGCGGACTCGCCGACCCGGGCGCGCATCTCCTCGAGCGTGGAGGAGGCCATCGCACAGCGGGTGTGCGGGACGACCAGCACCCGGTCGACCCGCAGCAGGTGCACGCCCAGCACGAGGGCCTCGAGGGCCTGCGGGGTGACCCGTCCACCTGGGTTGCGGAAGATCTTGGCGTCGCCGGGGGACAGCCCGAGCATCCCCAGCGGGTCGATGCGGGAGTCCATGCAGGTGACCAGGGCGATCCCGGCATGGGCGACCCCGTCGAACCCGGCGAGGTCGAAGGAGGCAGCGAACCGTCGGTTCGCCGTGAGCAGGTCGTCGAATGGGTTCGGCACGGCCCCGAATGTAGTGCCTGCCCGGCAGGCGGTCGCAGGCGGCCGGCTACTTCAGGTCGGCCCCGGGATCGCTCTCGATCACCTTGCCGCGGCCCAGCCGGCTGTTCTTGTAGCCGTAGAAGGCGTAGACCAGAGCGCCGACCACGAACCACGCGACGAACCGGATCCAGGTGTCCACCGACAGCTTGCTGACCAGCCACAGCGAGAAGATGATCCCGAGCACCGGGGTCACCGGCATCAGCGGGACCCGGAAGGTGCGCGGGAGCTCCGGGGAGCGGTAGCGCAGCACGATCACCGCCGCGGAGACCACCACGAAGGCAAGCAGGATCCCGATGTTGGTCAGCTCCGCGACGAGGTCGATCGGCAGCAGCCCCGCGAAGACCGCGGAGATGCTGCCCACGATCCAGACCGGGCGGTGCGGCGATCGGTGTCGGTTGGTCTTGGAGAACCACGAGGGCAGCAACCCGTCGCGGGAGATGGCGTACCAGACGCGCGAGGCGCCGAGCATGAACGAGAACAGCACCGTGATGATCCCGATGATGGCGCCGATCGCGACCACCTTCGCGAACTCCGGACGGCCCACCGCCGAGAACGCCTCGCTGAACGCGGCGTTGGTGGACAGGTCGCGGTAGTCGACCATGCCGGTGAGCACCGTCGCCGCGAACAGGTAGAGCACCATCGCGATCGCCAGCGACAGCACGATCGCCTTCGGCAGGTTGCGTTCGGCCTCCTTGGACTCCTCGGCGGCGGTGCTCATCGCGTCGTAGCCGAAGACGGCGAAGAAGACCGTGGCGGCGCCGGTCGCGGCACCGCTGAAGCCGTAGGGGAAGTACGGCGTGAGGTTGTCGCTCTTGACGTAGAAGGCGCCCACCACGATGACGGCCAGCACGATGGCGATCTTGACGAAGACGAGCCAGGTCTCGACCGTCGCGCTGGTGTGGATGCCACGGTTGAGCAGCCAGGCAACCCCGAGGCACAGCAGGATCGCGAACAGGTCCACCACGTGCCCGTCGCCGGTGCCGGGGGCACCCAGCATCCAGTGCGGCAGGTTCAGCCCCACCGCGTCGATGAGGAAGGTGGCGTACTGCGAGACGCCGATGGCCACCACGGCGACGATCGCGGTGTACTCCAGCAGCAGGTCCCACCCGATGAACCAGCCCACGGACTCGCCGAGCACGGCGTAGCCGTAGGTGTAGGCAGAGCCGGCCTGCGGGATCAGGCCACCGAACTCGGCGTAGGAGAGCGCCGCGCAGGCGCTCGCGAAGCCGGCGATCAGGAAGGAGACCGAGACCGCGGGTCCGGCGTCCTCCTTCGCCACGGGGCCGGCGAGAGCGAAGATCCCGGCGCCGATGATCGCGCCGAGACCGATCGCGGTGAGCTGCCACAGCCCGATGCTGCGGTCGAGGGACTCCCCGTCCTCGCCGGAGCCGATCGGCTTCTTGCGAAAGATCCCGCTCGGTGTGTCCGTGGTGCTCATCGCCAAGACCTCCCAGTTCGCGTGCCCAACCGACACCTTGGCCCTGCCGGGCCGCCGCCGCAAGCCTCAGCCGATGCGGGGCCGCCGGGAGAGGGCACGGGGGTGCGGCCCGCCTGGCTAGCCGGCGCCCAGCAGGGTCCGGGTGGAGGACACCCCCGTCGTACGGGCCCCGTGGAAGCAGACCAGCGCGGCCAAGCCCGCGACCGCGGCACACACCCCGGCCCCCAGGAAGATGGCCTGCAGCTGCTCGATGCCCGCCTGCTCGATGAGCCGGGTGTAGGCCGCGCAGCGGGTCGTGGTGCCGCCGCAGACGTCGTTCGGCGAGGGGATGCCGGTCTCGACGGCGTAGTAGCGGCGCAGCCCGATGGTCGTCAGTGCCGAGATCCCGACGAGCATGCCGACCATGCGGGACACCACCAGCAGGGCGCTGGCCACCCCGTGGACGCTGGCCCGGGTGCTGGCGAGCAGCGCCGCGTTGACCGGCGCGAGGGCGAGCCCGAATCCCAGACCGGTCGTCGCCAGCACGACCGAGGACGACAGGTGGTGCAGGGACTCGAAGCCCCAGCCCGCCATCAGCCAGAAGCCGACCGCCGCCAGGACCATCCCCGCGGCCGCGACCACGCCCGCCGGGACCCTCCGAGTCAGCACGCCACCGAGGAGGGCACCGACCGGCAGCGCGACCAGGAGCTCCACCAGCACCAGCGCCGCCTTGAGCTGGTCGCCCTCGGCGATCGTGATCCGGGCGAAGATCGGGATGTCCACCAGTGCGGCGATCAGGGCGGCGCCGACGAAGAAGCTGACCAGCAGCGCTCCCCAGGCAGGGCGGTGCGCGAAGGCGGCGTGTGGCACCAGCGGGGCGGCGGTGCGTCGGTTGTGCAGGGCGAACAGCAGGCCCCCTGCCGCCGCGACGCCGAGGTACCACGGGCCGGCCGGGCTGAAGACCTGCACCTCGGGGTCCGCGGTCGCGAACGCCAAGATGATGCCGCCGAGCGCCACGGACAACAGGCCGGCCCCCACGAGGTCGGCCTCCCGGACCGAGGTCCACCAGTCGCGCAGGTCCACCAGCGGCCGCCGGGCCGTCAGCTGCCGCGCCAAGAAGACCAGCGCCAGCACCAGCGTGCTCACCCCGAGGGGGGAGAGCCACACCGACCCGCCAGCGCCGAAGGGCACGAACGGGGCGCCGAGGTCGACCGAGGTCACCAGCGCTCGCGGCTGCCGCATCACCAGCAGCAGGGCGGCCAGGGTGAGGCCCAACAGGAGCAGACCCCCCCAGTCCAGCCCCCGACCCGGATAGTCCGAGACGTTCCCGTTGCCGACACGCCGTGAGTGAGATCGCGAACGTCTCGGACTATCCGGGGTGGAGCGCGAACCGAGGGAGGCGATGGCAGCGGCGAGGACGAGGCCGGCGGCGAGGTTGATCCAGAAGATGTCGCGCCAGGTGCCGAAGGAGAGCACGGTGGCGCCGTACAGCGGACCGAGCACACTGCCGAGCTCCTGCACCGCGCCCACGACCCCGAGCGGGACTCCGCGCCGCTCCGCGGGGTAGAGATCGGCCACCAGGGCGAGCGTGACGGGCACCAGACCGCCACCGCCCACGCCCTGCAGGAACCGACCGGCCACCAGGCTGCCGAGGTCGTAGGCCGCCGCGGTGACCAGCGAGCCGAGGGCGAAGAGCACCAGCGCCGCGACCAGGACGGGGGTGCGGCCGCGCAGGTCGGCGATGCGTCCGATCAGCGGCAGCATGGCGACGTACCCGAGCAGGAAGCCGCTCACGATCGGCGCCGCGCGCTGCAGCTCGTCGACACTGAGGCCGACCGAGCCCATCATGTCGGGCAGCGAGAGCACCACCACGTAGGTGTCCGCGGCGGCGAAGGCGACCGCGACCGCGGCGAGGCCGAGCAGGACCCGTGGCGCGCGGCCGGCTGCCCCGGCTGCCGCGGTCTCGGTCCCCCCGTCCGGCATCGGTGGGCCGTCAGGCCGTGGGCGCGCTGATGGTGACGTCGTTCTGGTAGCCGTCGAAGGCCACGTCGTAGGTGACGTCGTCGTTGCCGCTGAAGAAGATGCCGGTCACCCGCACGGTCGTGGCGTAGCCGTCCTGGTCGATCCCCACCTTGGTCTGGTAGGTCTTCTTGGCGTTCGCGCTCGGGATGACCTTCTTGACCGCCGCGCCCGGCAGGGTGCCGGTGTAGCTGGTGAGGATCTGGTCGCCCTTGCGGCTCTCGCCGGCCTTCTTCAGGTCCTGGAGCTTGGTGAGCAGCGCCGAGAGGCCGTCGTTCGGGTCGCCGAAGTCGGCGGGGTCGGGGGCGCCGTACTCGGTGGGGTCGATGACGGAGTACTTGGTCTGCAACGGCAGCTTGGCGTAGACCTTGCCCTCCACCGAGGTGATCGGCACCGTGGCCGTGAGGCCGCTGAGGACGACCTTGACGTCGCCCTGGAAGGCGGGGGCGTGGGTGAGGTCGCCGTCGGCCCCCAGCACCCCGTTGCCGGAGGTGGGCGTGGAGTCGGTGGACAGGACGAGGTGCACCGAGGGAGCCTCGTCGAACTGCTTCTTGGCCTGCGCCATCACCTCGCCGGCGCTCTTGGTCTTCGGCTCCTGCGACCCGCCGCCGCAGCCGGCGAGGAGGAGCGCGGTGCCGAGCACGACGGCCGTCAGCGCGACGCGGCGAGGGGAGCGTCGGTGGTGCCCACGCCGGGGTGAGGTGCCGGGTCGAGTCATGGCGTCAGCCTGCCACGTCGGGCGAAGCCGGTCCGGGAAGGGCTGCGCCCACCGGGCCGGCGCAGGCGACGATCGGCTGGCTGCCGGGCTGCCCGGAGCCGTCGCGCCGGGCGACGGGGTCGGGCAGGTCCACCGGGGTGCCGCTGTCCGCGGCCGCGAGCGCGGGGGCGGGTCCGGCCCAGGCGAAGACCAGCTCGTCCTCGCCCTTGAGGAACCGGTGGCAGCGCACCCCGCCGGTGGCCCGGCCCTTGGCGGGGTACTCCGAGAACGGCGTCACCTTGACCGACCCGGCCTCGGTGCCCGGCAGTGCCGTGGAGGACCCCGAGACCGAGACCAGCAGCGCGTCGTCCGGAGTGAGGGCGGTGAAGGCCACCACGCGCGCGTCCGCGGCGAGCTTGATCCCGGCGATGCCGCCGCCGGAGCGCCCCTGCGGCCGGGCGCTGCCGGCGCCGAAGTGGAGCAGGTGGGCGTCGCTGGTGACGAAGCACAGCTCCTCCTCGCCGGTGCGCAGCTCGACAGCGCCGACCACCTCGTCGCCGTCCTTGAGCGAGATGACCTCCCAGTCGTCGCGGGCCGAGAGGTACTCCGGGTGGACCCGCTTGACCACGCCGTGCCGTGTGCCCAGAGCGAGACCGGGGGAGTCGGGATCGAAGCCGGTGAGCCCGAGCACCCGCTCACCCTCGAGGGTCAAGAACTCCCCGACGGGCGCTCCGCCCTGGAGGTTCGGGTGGTGGGCGGTGCTGGGCAGCGTCGGCAGGTCGAGGACCCCGAGCTTGACCACCCGACCCGCCGAGGTCAGCACGCCGACCTCACCGCGGGCCGTGGTGCGCACCGCCGCGACGACCACGTCGTGCCGCGAGCGCCCGCCCTCGTCGCCCGGGGCCACCGAGGTCGTGGTCCGGGCGAGCAGCCCCGAGGAGGACAAGAACACGTAGCAGGGGTCGTCGGCGACCTCCAGCGGCGTGGACGAGGAGGTCGTGGTCTGGCCGGAGGACTCCAGCAGGACCGTGCGTCGCGGCGTGCCGTAGGTCTTGGCCACCTCCGCCAGCTCGGTGGAGACCACCGCACGCAGCCGGGCCTCGTCCCCGAGGATCTCGTCGAGCTCCTCGATGGTGCGGCGCAGCTCCCCGGCCTCCTTGTCGAGCTCGATCTTGGAGAACTTCGTCAGCCGGCGCAGCGGCATGTCCAGGATGTAGTTCGTCTGGGTCTCGGTGAGGTCGAAGACGGTCATCAGCCGTTCGCGCGCCTGCTCGGCGTTGTCGCTGGAGCGGATCAGCTGGATCACCTCGTCGATGTCGAGGATGGCCAGCAGCAGTCCCTCCACGAGGTGGAGCCGGTCGGCGGCCTTGCCGCGGCGGTACGACGAGCGCCGGCGTACGACGTCGAGCCGGTGGGCCAGGAAGACCTCGAGCATCTCCTTGAGCCCCAGGGTGCGCGGCTGGCCGTCGACCAGGGCGACCGCGTTGATGCCGAACGACTCCTCCATCGGGGTGCTCTTGAACAGCTGCTCGAGGATCGCCTCGGGGTGGAAGCCGCCGCGGACCTCGATGACCAGGCGCAGCCCCTTCTCGCGGTCGGTGAGGTCCTTGACGTCCGCGATGCCCTGCAGCTTCTTGGACTGCACCAGCTTCTTGATCGCGGCGATGACCCGCTCGGTGCCCACGCCGTAGGGCAGCTCGGTGACCACGATGCCCTTGCGTCGTGCGGTCACCGACTCGATCCGGGTGGTGGCGCGCATCCGGAAGCTGCCCCGCCCGGTCTCGTAGGCGTCGCGCACCCCGTCCAGGCCGATGATCTTGCCGCCGGTGGGCAGGTCGGGTCCGGGGACGAAGCGCATCAGCGCGTCCAGGTCGGCCCCGGGGTGGGCGAGCAGGTGGCGCAGGGCCGCGGTGACCTCGACCAGGTTGTGGGGGGCCATGTTCGTCGCCATCCCCACGGCGATCCCGGAGGCGCCGTTGACCACGAGGTGCGGGATCGCCGCGGGCAGCACCGCCGGCTCGAGCTCGCGGCCGTCGTAGTTGGAGCGGAAGTCGACGGTGTCCTCGTCGATGGAGCCGGTCATCGCGGTGGCCGCGGGTGCCATCCGGCACTCGGTGTAGCGCATCGCCGCGGGCGGGTCGTCGGGTGAGCCGAAGTTGCCGTGGCCGTCGACCGTGGCCAGTCGCATCGACCACGGCTGCGCCATCCGCACCAGGGCGTCGTAGATCGCGCCGTCGCCGTGGGGGTGGAAGCGGCCCATGACCTCGCCGACGACCCGGGAGGACTTCACGTGCCCGCGGTCGGGACGCAGGCCCATGTCGTGCATCGCGTAGAGAATGCGTCGCTGCACCGGCTTGAGGCCGTCGCGGGCGTCGGGCAGCGCCCGCGAGTAGATGACCGAGTAGGCGTACTCCAGGAAGCTGGTGCGCATCTCCTCGCCGACGTCGATGTCGACGATGTGCTCCTCGAAGTCCTCCGGAGGGGGCGTGGTACGACGGGCCATGCGGTGATTCTCCCCAACCGCCACGGCGATCGGGCACCGGGCACGCCGGACGGTACCGTGCAGTCGTGACCGCGCAGGACGCCCTCCCCTCCCCGCAGCCCCGGGACTACCCGGAGCACTGGGAGGCAGACGTGCTGCTGCGCGACGGCCGGACCGCGCACCTGCGACCCATCGTCGGCGAGGACGCCGAGGGGCTGGTGGAGTTCTACTCCCAGGTCTCCCAGGAGTCGAAGTACTACCGGTTCTTCGCGCCCATGCCCACGCTCTCCGAGCGCGACGTGGAGCGCTTCACCCACGTCGACTACCGCGACCGGGTCGCGTTCGTGATGACGGTCGCGCAGAAGATCATCGCCGTCGGACGCTACGACGTGGTGGAGCACGGCGACGAGGCCGGCGAGACGAAGTCGCGGGCGGAGGTGGCCTTCCTCGTGCAGGACGCCCACCAGGGCCGTGGCATCGGGCAGCTGCTGCTCGAGCACCTCGCCCAGGCGGGCCGGGAGCGGGGCGTGGGACGGTTCGTGGCCGAGGTGCTGCCGGACAACCGCAGGATGATCCAGGTCTTCCGCGAGCAGGGCTACCAGGTCAAGGGCGGTTGGGAGGAGGGCGTGATGCACCTCGAGTTCGACATCGACCCCACCGAGACCTCGATCGGTGTCCTCGCCGCCCGCGAGCACCGCTCCGAAGCGGCCTCGATCGCGGCGTTCCTCAACGCCCGCAACGTCGCGGTCATCGGTGCCTCGCGACGCAGCGACACCATCGGTGCGGCACTCGTGCGCAACCTGGTGCTCGGCGACTACGCGGGCCGGATCTACGTGGTGAACCCGGCGGCCGACGCAGTCGCGGGGATGCCCGCCTATCCCACCGTGGGGGACATCCCCGGCGACGTCGACGTCGCGATCGTCGCCGTCCCGGCCGAGGCGGTGCAAGACGTCGTGCTGGACTGCGCGGCCAAGGGCGTGCACGGCCTGATCGTCATCTCCAGCGGCTTCGCCGAGACCGGGGAGGACGGCCGCAAGCGGCAGCGCAAGCTGGTCGGCCTGGCCCGCTCCTACGGGCTCCGGCTGATCGGCCCGAACTGCCTGGGGGTGATCAACACCGCCTCCGAGGTGTCGCTGAACGCCTCGCTCGCCCCGCTGATGCCGCCCCGCGGCCGGGCCGGGTTCTTCTGCCAGTCCGGCGCGCTCGGCACCGCGATCCTGGAGAAGGTCCGTGGCCGGGGCCTGGGGCTCTCCACCTTCGTCAGCGCCGGCAACCGGGCCGACGTGTCCGGCAACGACCTCCTGCAGTACTGGGAGGAGGACGAGGCGACCGAGGTGATCCTGCTCTACCTGGAGTCGATCGGGAACCCGCGCAAGTTCTCGCGCATCGCCCGGCGCGTCTCCCGGGTCAAGCCGATCATCGCCGTTCGCTCCGGCCGGACGACGCAGGGAGTGCCGATGGGGCACGCCGTACGACAGATCGCCGCGCCGCCGGAGGCGGTCGACGCGATGTTCCGGCAGGCGGGGATCATCCAGGTCGACACGCTCGACGAGATGTTCGACGTCGCGCAGCTGCTCGCCCACCAGCCGCTCCCGCGCGGGTCGCGGGTGGCCATCGTCGGCAACTCCGACGCGCTGGGCCTGCTGGCCGTCGACGCCGCCGCAGCCAGCGGACTCACCGTCACCAGCGCGACCGCTCTCGGGGCGGACGCGACGGCCGACGACTTCGAGGACGCGCTCGACTCGGCGATCGACGACGACCACGTCGATGCGGTGGTGGCGGTCTACATCCCACCGCTGGACGCCGGGGGCGAGGAGGTCGCCAACGTGCTGGCCGCCGTGGGGGAGCAGTCCGACAAGCCGTTGGTCTCGACCTTCCTGGGGCGCGAGGGCGTCCCCGAGCTGCTGCGCGTGCCGGACCTCTCCGGCCACACGGCCGGGCGCGGCTCGGTGCCGTCCTATCCCGCGGTCGAGGCGGCAGTGCGCGCGCTCGCCCGGGTCGTCGAGCACGCCGCCTGGCTCCAGCGTCACGACGACTCGGCCGGGGTGTTGGAGGTCGACCTCGACAGCGCCCGGCGCGAGGTCAGCAAGATCCTGATGGACGCCCCCGACGGACGCGAGCTCGCCGACGAGGAGCTGCGCGACCTGCTCGCCAGCTACGGCGTCGAGCTGTGGCAGCGGACGCCGGTCGCCTCGGTCGAGGAGGCGGTGCGAGCCGGTGAGCAGCTGGGCTGGGACGTCGTGCTCAAGGCGACCGCCGAGCGGCTGCGGCAGCGACCCGACCTCGCCCACGTCTGGCGCAACATCGACACGGAGGCTGAGATGCACGATGCCTGGGAGTCGATGCACGGCACCGTGATCGACCCGGCCGACGCCGAGTTCGTCGTACAGCGCACCGCCCCGCCGGGCGTCCCGGTGGCCATCGGGTGCCTGGAGGACCCGCTGTTCGGCCCGGCGGTCTCCTTCGGGGTCTCGGGCGCGCTGACCGACCTGGTCGGCGACCGCGTCTACCGGATCCCGCCGATCAGCGCCCTCGACGCCGCGGAGACCGTCCGCTCGATCAAGGCCGCCCCGCTGCTGTTCGGCTACCGCGGCAGCGAGCAGGTGGACGTGGTGGCGGTGGAGGACCTGATCCGGCGGGTCGCCCAGCTCAAGATCGACCTGCCGCAGGTCAGCCGGCTCGACCTGATGCTGGTGCACGCCACCGCCGACGGCGTCAGCGTGCTGCACGCGGCAGGACGAGTGGCGCCGGTGGCCGACGCCCGCTCCGACCTCTTCGTGCGCCGCCTCAGCGCACCGGCGGGGGACACCCTGCACGACTAGGCTCCGGCCGCTCCTGCGGCCGGACGCCGGGACCGTGACAGACTGGCGCCATGCCTTCTGTTGCCTCCAGGGACCGGTTCGACGACCTCGTCGTGGCGATCGAGAAGACGGGCTACTACCCACAGGTCGTCGCGGCCGGGGTGCGCGCCGCCGTGGCCGGCGAGCACGTCGCCTCGTTCCTGGTGCACCACGAGCCGACCATCGACCGTGACGAGGTGCGCCGACACATCACCGTCGTCGTCCTGACCGGCAGCCGGCTGATCCTGTGCCACACCGACGAGCACGCGCCGGACGACCTGCTGCCCGAGCCCTACACCTCCACCTCCGCCGAGGCGATCCGGCTGGCCGAGATCCGCTCGGTGGTGGTCAACCGGATGGTGGCCAACCCGGCGTCGTTCGGCGGCGGCGAGGAGCCGACCCCGAGCGAGGCCGTGGTGACCGTCGGCTGGGGTGGCATCAACCGGATCGACCTCGAGCCGGCCTCGTGCACCGACCCCGAGTGCGAGGCGGACCACGGCTACACCGGGGTGATCGCCTCCGACGACTTCTCGCTGCGGGTGAGCTCGGCCGCGGACGGGCAGGAGGCCGTCGACGCGCTGCTGGAATTCGCCGAGTCGCTCTCGGCCCGCACCCAGGGCTGAGGCGTGAGCAGTGGGCAGGTAGCGCCCGGCTTCGTCGAGCCCGACTACCGGGGCCGCTCCCTCGGCGACGTCCTCCCCGCGGTCGCCACCGCGCTCGGGGTCTCGGTGGGCTTCCACGAGAGCACCCTGTCGCTGCCGCAGGCCCCGGCGTACGTCGTGCTGCTCATCGACGGCCTCGGCCACGAGCTGCTCGCCGAGCACCGGGTCCAGGCGCCCTACCTGCACTCGCTGCTGGGCGACCCGGTCAACGACGGGCCGCCGGCCACCTGCGGGGTGCCCTCGACCACCGCGACGTCGCTGACCTCACTCGGCACCGCGCTGACCCCCGGCCAGCACGGGCTCGTGGGGTTCACCTCACGGGTGCCGGAGACCGGCGCGCTGTTGAACTCGCTGTTCTGGGACCAGCCGGTCGACCCGCTGGAGTGGCAGCCGAACGCGACCGCGTTCGCCCGGCTCGAGGCCGTGGGCGTGCACACCAGCGTGGTCAGCAAGCGCGAGTTCGAGGGCTCCGGGCTGACCCGGTGCGGCCAGCGGGGGGCGGCGTACGTCGGGGCCGACGAGGTCGGCGAGCGCATCGCGGGCGCGGTCGCGGGCGCCTCGGCCCGGCCCTCCCTCACCTACGTCTACGACGGGGACCTCGACTGGCACGGCCACCGGGCGGGGGTCGACTCCCAGCGCTGGCGCTCCCAGCTGCGCGACATCGACGAGGACGCCCAGGAGCTCCGCGAGGCGCTGCCCGAGGAGGTGCGGCTCCTGGTCGTCGCGGACCACGGGATGGTCGACTCGACCCCGCAGACCCACCTCGACATCGACGACCACCCGCCCCTGCGCGAAGGCGTGACGCTGCTCGGGGGCGAGGCCCGGTTCCGACACGTCTACTGTCGCGGCGGCGCGGTGCGGGACGTGGCCGCCACCTGGCGCGAGGTGCTCGGCGACCGGGCCACCGTGCTCACCCGAGACGAGGCGATCGAGCGGGGCTGGTTCGGCTCGGTCGACCCGCAGGTCCGGCTCCGCCTCGGCGACGTCGTGGCCGCGGCCCACGACAGCTGGGCGCTGATGAGCTCGCGGGACTTCACCTACGAGATGACCCTCATCGGCCTGCACGGCTCCCTCACCCCCCGCGAGATGCAGATCCCCATCCTGGTCGGGTAGGGGTTTCACCGGTTGACCGGTGAACCATGCGCCTGTGGGGCGTTGCCACACCCACCAAGATCATGAGTCCCCCGTTAACCGGTGAAACCGGGGCCGCTCACGCGAAGGGGAGTGGCTCGGCGACCATGGAGACGGCGCGGGCGCGGGCGGCGGTCATCCGGCGCCGGTGGTGGGCGCGGCAGAGGACCTCGTAGGCCACCTCGGCGGGGACCTGCTCGTCCTCCACGTCTCCGACGACGATGACCTCACCCTCGGTGACCATCTCGCCGCCGGCAGTGCGGGCGTTGTGGGTGGCGCGACGTCCGCACCAGCACAGTGCCTCCACCTGGAGGACGTTCATCCGGTCGGCGAGCTCCACGAGCCGGCGCGATCCCTCGAACAGCTGGGTGCGGAAGTCGCTGAGGATGCCGAAGGCGAAGACGTCGATCTGCAGCTCGTCCACGATCTTGGCCAGCTGCTCGACCTGACCGCCGGAGTAGAACTGGGCCTCGTCGCAGATCAGGTAGTCGATGCGCGCCCCGTGGGTCAGCTCCCCGACGACGAACCGCCAGAAGTCGAACCCCTCGTCGACCTCGAGGGCGGCGTGGGTGAGCCCGAGCCGCGAGGAGACCATGGCGTCGCCGGCACGGTCGTGGGTGGTGAACATCCGGCCGATCCGCCCCCGGGCCGCATGGTTGTGGTTGGTCTGCAGGGCGAGGGTGCTCTTCCCGGAGTCCATCGTGCCGGTGAAGAATTGGAGTTCGGCCATCGGGAAGGATCATGCCATGCACACCACTGCCGGGAGCCCCCTGATCGGCGCCGACGAGCTGGCTGCGCTGGTCTCCGCCGGGGCCTGCACCGTCCTCGACGTGCGCTACCGGCTCGGCGGTCCGTCCGGCCGCGAGGAGCATGCCCGCGGCCATGTCCCCGGGGCCGTCTACGTGGACCTCGACGAGGAGCTGGCCGGCCCGCCGGGTCAGCGGGGTCGCCACCCGCTGCCGGAGGTGGCCGACTTCGAGGTCGCCATGCGGGCGGCCGGGGTGAGCCGGGCCCGCCCCGTGGTGGTGTACGACGACTGGGCCGGCCGGGCCGCCGCGCGGTGCTGGTGGTTGTTGCGCTGGGCCGGGCACCGGGCCGTGCGCGTGCTGGACGGGGGCTGGTCGGTGTGGCTCGCCGGCGAGCACCCGGTCTCGCGGGAGGAGGTGTGGCCGACCAGGGGCGACTTCACCGCCCGTCCGGGCCAGCTGCCCGTCCTCGAGAGCGACGAGGTGCTCGCCTTCGCGCGCGAGCACCTGCTTGTCGATGCCCGTGACCCCGAGCGGTTCCGGGGCGAGGTCGAGCCCGTCGACCCCGTGGCCGGCCACGTGCCGGGGGCGGTCAACGTGCCGACGGGTGCAAACCTCGCCGGCGACGGCCGGTTCCGTCCGCCGGCCGAGCTCGCGGGGCGCTACCCGGCTGCCGGGCGGGCCCGGGTGGCGGTCTACTGCGGTTCGGGGGTGACGGCCGCGCACGACGTGCTGGCGATGGAGGTCGCCGGCATCGAGGCGGCCCTCTACCCGGGGTCGTGGAGCGAGTGGGTGGCCGACCCGACGCGGCCCGTGGCTACCGGCGAGGAGTGAGGGGTGCGCCGCGTCGGCGCTGCAGCACCATGGTGACGAGGGCGACCCCCATGAGCAGCCCGGCCGCGGCGCCGCCGAACTCGCCCCAGTCGGTCGGCAGCTCGCGTCCCAGCCGGGCTCCGAGGAAGGCCAGCGCCATCGCCAGCACGGCCAGGCCGATGCGCAGGCCCATCTCCTGGGCGAACAGGGTGGTGAACGACTCGGTGCCGCCGCTGCGGTTGAGCCGCTGCACGTGGGTGACCGCGCGGGGCGAGAGCGCGCCGTAGACGTGTGGGAAGGAGTCGCTGCCGACCGGGTCGACCCGCCACGGCACGGCGAGCCGGTCGGTGTCGATCGTCAGCAGCACCAAGGGTTCCTCGATGTCGCGGTAGTAGCGCTCGAAGACCCCCGGCACCTGTTCGCGACGAGCGGCGTGCAGGAAGCCCTCCTCGGCGAGGGTCCGGCCGTAGGTGGAGGTGGTGTAGCTACCGGAGCGCCGGGCTCGCGCCCAGTCAGAGGCGGTGGCGATGTGGAAGATCAGCACGCAGGCATCGTGCCAGCCGTGCGTCTCGGCTGCCGGGTCGCACCGCCGTCCTCACCAGTGCACGCCCTGCAGGAGGCGCGCCAGCATCATCTGCTCGCTCTCGGTGCGCCGGTCGGCGCTCTGGGTCTCACCACGCGCGGCGGAGGAGTCGGGGAAGACCTGGTAGGCGAGGTGCAGCACCCGGAAGGCCACCTTGGGAGCCAGCGTGTGCGCGAGCGCGCCGAGGTTGCCGGTCTTGGTGTTGATCTCGTGCGGCCGCTCGACCAGGGCGGTGATCACCTTGCGTGCGGCTTGGCCGGGGCTGATCGTCGGGAACCGGTCGTAGAGCTTCGTGGGCGCGATCATCGGTGTGCGCACGAGCGGCATGTGGATGCTGGTGAAGGAGACGCCGTCGCCGATCAGCTCGCTGGAGACGACGTTGCTCCATGCGTCCAGGGCGGCCTTGGAGGCGACGTACGCCGAGAAGCGGGGTGGGCTGGTGAGCACGCCGATCGAGGAGATGTTCACGACGTGGCCGGACTTCTGCTCGCGCATCTTCGGCAGCAGCCCCATCACGAGCCGGATCGCGCCGAAGTAGTTCAGCTGCATGGTGCGCTCGAAGTCGTGGAAGCGGTCCTCGCTGAGCTTCAGCGAGCGCCGGATCGACCGCCCGGCGTTGTTGACGACGAAGTCGATGTGCTCGAAGTCCTCGCAGAGCTGCTTGGTGAGGGCGTCGATGGCGTGCAGGTCGGAGAGGTCGCACGGGTAGCTGTACGCCGTGCCGCCCTGTCCCTCGATCACCCGCCGGGTGGCCTCCAGCTTCTCGTGGCCGCGGGCGACCAGGATCGGGATGCCGCCGGCCTTGGCGATCTGCACGGCGGTGACCCGGCCGATGCCGGAGGATGCGCCGGTGATGACCACGGTCTTGTTGGCCAGGGTGGCCACGGCGGCGGAGTCGCGCTTGATCGAGTCGTCGAGCATCTCCTCCCAGTAGGACCACAGGGTGGAGGCGTAGGAGTCGAGATCGGGCACCGAGATGCCGGACCCGGCCAGGGCCTTCTCGGTGGTCCGGGAGGCATAGACCGAGGGGAAGGAGAGGTGCTCGAGCACCTCCGGCGGGATGCCGAGGCGGCCGATGGTCTGGTTCAGGGCCAGGTGCACCGGAGGCAGCCGCAGCGCGCCGCCGATCAGGGTGGCCGGGCGCAGTGCGCGGGGGAGGTAGGCGGTGGGCAGCCGGCCGGTGATCGTGCGGTCGACGGGTACGGCGAACTGGGGGGCCTGGGCGGCGGAGGCGAAGGAGTTGACCAGGCCGACGGTGCTCATCGGCTCGGGGTTGACCAGATGGAACGCCTGCCCGTCCAGGTCGGGCTGGTGGGCGATGTGGTCCATCGCGCGGGCGACGTAGTCGACCGGGACCACGTTGGTGTCCCCGAGGTCGATCCCCATCAGGGGCACCCATCCCGGCAACGCGTCGCGCATCCGCTTGAACAGGGGGAAGAAGTAGTAGGGCCCGTCGATCTTGTCCATCGCGCCGGTCTCGGAGTGCCCGACGACGATGGCGGGGCGGTAGACCCGCCACGGCACCTCGCACTCCTCCCGGACGATCTTCTCCGACTCGAACTTGGTGCGGTGGTAGGGCGAGGGCAGACCCTGCCCCTCGTCGAACATCGACTCGTCGAAGACCCCGCGGTAGTCACCGGAGGCCGCCACGGAGGAGACCTGGTGGAAGTGGCCGGCCCCGAGCCGGCCGGCCAGGGCGACGGCGTTGCGGGTCCCGCCGACGTTCATCGCCTGGTTCATCTCGTCGGAGGCGGTCAGGTCGTAGATCGCGGCGAGGTGGAAGAAGTGGTCGATCTCCCCGCGGTGGGCCTCGATCCACTCGGGGTCGATCCCGAGGTCCGGCTCGCCGAGGTCGCCGATCACGGGCGTGACCCGCTCGCCCGCGCCCCCCTCGGCCGACCACTCCTCGATGAGCTGCTCGAGCCGGTGCCGGGAGCCTTCGCGGCACAGGGCGAAGATCTCACCCTCCCGGTTCTCCAGCAGCTCCTGGACGAGGTAGCGGCCGATGAAGCCCGTGGCGCCGGTGACGAAGTAGGACATGGTGGTGCACCGCTCTCGGTGGTCGGGAGTTGTCTCGCTGTTCATTCAACTCGTCGCGACTCGTGCGGTCACGCGGTTGGCCGGATATTACCCACCGGTAACCTGCCTGGCCAGCCGTGCCGGAGGATGCTCAGTCCTCGCGACCCCCGCCGCCGAACATGATCTCGTCCCACGAGGGCACCGAGGAGCGTCCCTTGCGTCGGCTCGACGCGGACTTGGCCGGGCGCTCCACCTCGGCGGTGTCCTCGGTCTCCTCGACGTCGTCCTCGTCGGCGCCCCGGTCTGTGGGGTGCCGGTCTGTGGGGTGCCGGTCTGTGGGGTGCCGGTCTGTGGGGTGCCGGTCTGTGGGGTGCCGGTCTGTCGGCCCCGCGATCGGCTCCTGCTCCGTATCGAGCCCGGGGCCGGACGCTGTGTCGGACTCCGTGTCGGAGGCGGCAACGGAGTCCGTGTCGGACTTCGAGATCAGCGGCACGTCCTCGGGGGAGGGCACCACCGGGTCGGGCTCGGCGTGGTCGACCGCCGGGGCTGCCAGCCAGTCGGCGTCGGCGGTCTCGGCGGTCGGGTCCCCGAAGGCCCCGCTGGACCCGCTGGAACCGGTGTCGTCGTCGCGCACCAGCTCGATGGCGTCGTCGCCGAGGGGCAGCTCGTCCTGGTCGTGCACCGAGCTCAGGCGTCGGACCGTCCCCCCAGTCGTCCCCGCAGCTGCTTGCGGCGGCTCCGCGCGGCGGAGCTCCCCGGTGAGGAGACGTGCCTCGTCGTTCTCGGCGACCACGTAGCGCCCGGGCAGGTCGTGGGTGAACTCCGCGGTGCGGGGCCGGCCGGCCACGGCGTAGGCCACCACCAGGGCCCAGCGGCCGTCGGGGCGGCGCCAGGAGTCCCACTCGACGTCCTCGTCGTGCAGGGAGTGCTCGGCGAAGTAGCGCTCGGCCGCCTCGCCCAGCGTCCGCGGGGACGCCGACTCGGTCGCGGGGCGGCGCAGCGAGGCGCGCAGCGCGTTCTGGGCGACGTGCGCGCGTTCGGCGAGCACGGGTCCGGCGAAGACCATGACGCTCTCGACGCTGGTCTGCGCGGCGGCGGCGACCTCCTCGAGGGACTCGCCGGCACGGATGCGCGCCTGGATGTCGCGGGGCCGCAGTGCGCTGTCCATCTTCATCTCCACCTGACCGAGTCGTGCCTTCTCGCCGCGCAGTGCCGCGCGCAACCGGGCGTCCACGCGAACGGCGTACTCCTCGCCGGTGGCGCTGACGAGGAGCAGCCGGGTGCCCTCCTCGTCGAGCCCCACCGGGGTGAGGTCCTGCATCGCTCGCCGCTCCTTCGCATCGACCCTGCGGCCCGAGCCTACTTCAGCGTGCTCACCTCCCGAGCAGGGCGACTCGCCGGGTGCAGGAGAACCCGCCCGGAGCGTCCTACGCTGCGACGCATGGGCGGTCAGGGGACGTTGCTGCTGGTGCTGGACCTCTGCGGCATCTTCGTCTTCGCCCTCAGCGGCGCGCTGGTCGCGGTGCGCAAGGAGCTGGACGTCTTCGGCGTGCTCGTGCTGGCCGGCACCACCGGCCTGGGCGGCGGGTTCCTGCGCGACGTCCTCATCGACGCGACGCCGCCGGCGGCGCTCGCCGACTGGCGCTACCTGCTGGTGCCGGTCGCGGCCGGTCTGGTCACCTTCGCCTTCCACCCGGCCGTCGGCCGCCTGGAGCGGCTGATCACCGTGCTGGACGCTGCCGGCCTGGGCCTGTTCTGCGTGACCGGGGCCCTGAAGGCGCTCGACTTCGGGCTCGGCCCGGTGCCGGCTGCCCTGATGGGCATGGTGACCGGCATCGGTGGCGGGATGGCGCGCGACCTGCTCGCCGGCCGGGTGCCGGTGGTGTTCTCCAGCGAGCTGTACGCCACCCCGGCCCTGCTGGGCGCCATCTGGGCGGTGCTCGCGCACGGCTGGGGCCTGCCCGTCGTGCTGGTCGCCATCCCTGGGGTGGTGATCTGCTTCGGGCTGCGGCTGCTGGCGTTGTGGCGCAACTGGCACGCCCCGTTGCCCAGCGGGTCGGCGAGCGTCTGAGCCGGCGCGCGGCGAGGAGCAGGACCCGGGAACCGCAGGATCGGCTCAGCTGCCGAGGACGCGCTCGAGGTAGGGGTTGGTGAAGACGCGGTCGGGATCGAGGCGCTCGCGCATCGCCGCGAAGTCGGTCCAGCGCGGGTAGACCGGCTCGAGGTCCGCTGCGGTGCGCCCGTGCAGCTTGCCCCAGTGCGGCCGGCCGTCGTAGTCGCGGAAGATCTCCTCGACGCCCTGGAAGTAGTCGGTGTGGTCGGTCTGGGCGTTGACGTGGCAGGCGATGTAGAGCGAGTCACGGTCGTGGCACATCGAGAGGGGCACGTCGTCGGCGCGGCAGGCCCGGATCTCGACGGGGAAGCTGATCGCCCAGTCGCTGTCCTCGATGCGTCGACGCACCGCGCGGAGCACCTCGACGGCGGACTCCCGCGGGACGGCGTACTCCATCTCCCGGAAGCGCACCCGGCGCTCGGAGGTGAACACGCGGTGCGGCACGTCGCTGTAGCGGCGTTCGCCCAGGGCGCGCCCGGAGATGTCGTTGATCCGCCGGATGAGCCGCGGCCGGCCGTTGCCGAGCCGGTTCGCCCAGCCGAAGGCACGGTTGGACAAGAACTCGTCGTCGAGCCAGTGGCGCCAGCGCGAGAGCGGCTCGGGCGGGTCGAGGGTGCGGTTGTTCTGCTTGGTCAGCAGCCGCTCGGTGTGGGGGAACCAGAACATCTCGAAGTGCTGGTTCTGCGTGCTCAGCTCCTCGAAGCGGTCCAGGGCCTCCTCCCAGCGCATCGGGGCCTCGTGGGCCTCCAGGGTGAACATCGGCTCGACGTCGAAGGTGACCGAGGTGAGGATTCCCAGAGCGCCGAGCCCGACGCGGGCCACCTCGAGCACGTCGGGGTTCTCCTCGGCAGTGGCCCGGATCAGCTCGCCGCTGCCGGTGACCAGCTCGAGGCCGGAGACCTGTGCGCTGATCGAGGAGCGCTGGCCGCCGGTGCCGTGGGTGCCGGTGGAGATGGCGCCGGCCAGCGTCTGGTTCTCGATGTCGCCCATGTTGTGCAGGCTCAGGCCCAGCCGCTCCAGGGCGATGTTGAGCTCTCGCAGGGTGGTGCCGGCCAGCGCGGTCACGGTCAGTGCGTCCCGGTCGACCGCGACGATCCCGCGCAGGCCGTCGGGACGCAGCAGCAGGCCGTCGGTCAGCGCGATGTCGCAGAAGGAGTGTCCCGAGCCGGGCATCTTCACGGTGAGGTTCTGGTGCCGCGCTGCGACGACGGCATCGACGATCTCACCCGCGTCGTGAGGGGAGACCTCCTGGGTCGGGTGAGCCGTGCTCAGTCCCGACCAGCTGGTCCACGTCGCCATGCCGGGCAGGTTAGCCGTCGTGCTTGCCCACGGCGAGGCCGGCCACCGCCGCGGCCGCAGCGGAGACGGTGCACACCCAGTACGCCGAGGATCCACTGGCCGCATCGGCGACGACACCGGCCAGCCACGCCCCGGGGGCGATGCCACCGCTGATCCCGGTCTGCACGAAGCCCATCGCCTCGTTCAGGCGCGAGCGCGGCACCGCGGCCTCGATCAGGGAGAACAGCGCGATCAGGGTCGGGGCCAGGGCGAGCCCGGTCAGGAACAGCCCGCCGGTGACCAGACCGAGGCCGGGCAGCAGCGGAAGCGAGAGGGTGCCGCAGGCGAGCAGCCCCAGCCCGACCCGGGCACGCGGCAACGGGCCGCGTCGCCAGGTGACGGTCCCGGCCACGACGCCGGCGAGCAGGCTGCCCAGGGCGAAGGCGCCGAGCATCAGGCCGGCGCCGGCCTTGTGGCCGGCGTCGTCGGCGAACGCGACCGTGGCGACCTCGAGCGCGCCGAACAGGCTGCCCAGCGCCACCGCCCCGGCCGTGAGCGGCACGAGCAGCCCCCAGGGCATGGCCGCGCGCCCGGTGCTGCCGCCTCGCGGGTGGGCCGGCGGCTCGGTGCGCCGCTGGACCGCGAGGGCGAACGCGCCGAGGGTCCCCACGGTCGCCGCCGCGACCAGCCCGGCCTGGGGGGCGAACGAGGTGGCCAGGAAGGTCACGAGTGCCGGACCGGTCACGAAGACCACCTCGTCGGCGACGCTCTCGGCGGCGAAGGCGGTGTGCCGCTCCTCCGGGGAGGAGAGCAGGTGCGCCCACCGCGCCCGCACCATGGTCCCGATCTGCGGGATCGCGGCCCCGGCCAGCGCGGCCCAGACGTGCGGCCACGGCAGTGCCCAGCCCTCGATGATCGAGACGAGCATCAACGCGGTGGTCGAGGCGAAGGCGACGGTGTCGACGTGGAGCACCCGGCCCTGGCCGAAGCGGTCCGCGAGCCGGCCGTGCGGGATGGCGAAGGCGGCGTTGCCGACGATGTAGGCCGCCGAGACCTGCCCGGCAAGAGCGTAGGAGCCGCTCAGGGAGCTCACCAGCAAGACGATCCCCAGCGTCATCATCGAGATCGGCAGCCGGGCGAGGAGCGCCGTGGCCGAGAACGCGAGTGCGCCGGGGTGGGAGTACACCCGGCGGTAGGAGGTGAGCATCGCGGCTCACCCTAGGCTGCCTAGGGTGGGGGTCATGCCGTTCGAGACGGCCGCTGGGCGGCCCACTCAGGACCCGCCCGACCTACGACCGTACGACGCGCTCCTGCTGGTCTCCTTCGGGGGACCGGAGAAGCCGGACGACGTGCTGCCGTTCCTGCGCAACGTGGTCGCCGGGAAGAACGTCCCGGACGCGCGGCTGGAGGAGGTCGGCGAGCACTACTTCGACTTCGGCGGCCGCAGCCCGATCAACGACCAGAACCGGGACCTCGTCGACGCCATCGACTCGGACCTGCGTGCCAACGGGCTCGAGCTCCCGGTCTACTGGGGCAACCGCAACTGGGACCCGTTCCTGCGCGACACCCTGGAGCAGATGCGGGCCGACGGGGTGCGGCGTGCGGCCGCCCTCCTCACCAGTGCCTACTCCTCCTACAGCGGCTGTCGGCAGTACCGCGAGAACCTCGCCGCCGCGGTCGCCGAGGTCCCCGGCGCCCCGCGCCTCGACCGGCTGCGGCACTACTTCAACCATCCCGGCTTCGTGGAGCCGATGGTCGATGCGACGCTGGCCGCGCTCGCCGAGCTCCCCGAGCAGGCGCGCCATCACGGCCACCTCGCCTTCGTGACCCACTCCATCCCCACCGCCATGAACGAGACCAGCGGCCCCCGGGGAGGCGCCTACGTCGCCCAGCACCAGGTGGTCGCCGCCGAGATCATCGAGCGGGTCCGCGAGGAGACCGGTCACCGGTACCCCTCGGCCCTGGTCTACTGCTCCCGCTCCGGACCGCCTCAGGTGCCGTGGCTGGAGCCGGACGTCAACGACCACCTGCGGGCACTGCGCGAGCGCGAGGTCCCGGGCGCGGTGGTGGTGCCCATCGGCTTCATCTCCGACCACATGGAGGTCCTCTACGACCTCGACACCGAGGCCGCCGGCACGGCCGCTGAGATCGGCCTGCCCTTCGCCCGCGCCGCCACGGCGGGGATCGACCCCAGGTTCGTCGCGATGGTGCGTGACCTGCTGCTCGAGCGGAGCGCGGTCGAGCAGGGCCGCGCCCCGCAGCGGGCGGTCGTGGGCTCCGAGGCCCTCTGGGACGTCTGTCCGGCGGGGTGCTGCCCGAACCCGCGCGGAGACCGTCCGGCACTGTGCGGCGCGGACTGAGCGGACCGAGGAGGACCGACATGGCCAGTGACCGGGAGCTGCTCGAGCTCGCCACGGACACGGCGCGGGAGGCGGGACGGCTGGTGGTCTCCCTGCGGACGCAGGGGGTCGAGGTGGCCGGGACCAAGTCCAGCCCGATCGACGTGGTGACGCACGCGGACCGGGCCTGCGAGGAGCTGGTGCGTGAGCGGCTGCTGGGCGCCCGCCCGGCGGACGGGTTCGTGGGGGAGGAGGGGGACGACGTCGAGGGGACCTCCGGCGTGCGCTGGATCGTCGACCCGATCGACGGCACGGTCAACTACCTCTACGGCCTGGGGCACTACGCGGTCTCCATTGCGGCGGCGCGGGGCGATCAGGTGGTGGCGGGGGTGGTGCTCGCTCCCGAGGCCGGCACCGAGTACGCCGCCACTCTGGGCGGTGGCGCGACCCGGGACGGCGAGCCGGTCCGGGTCCGGAGCGCGCCCTCGCTCGACCAGTCCCTCGTCGCGACCGGCTTCAGCTACGAGACCGCGATCCGCACGCGGCAGGCCGGCGCCGTCGCGCGGATGCTGCCGCAGGTCCGCGACATCCGGCGCCAGGGCTCCTGCGCGCTGGACCTGTGTGCCGTGGGAGCCGGCCTCCTCGACGCCTACGTCGAGGAGGGTGCCCACGTCTGGGACTACGCCGCGGGCGGCCTGGTCGCCACCGAGGCCGGCGCCACGGTCGAGGTCTGGACCTCGGTGGACGGGATGGACGTGGTGGTGTGCGCGCCGACGCCCGGATGGCCCGGTTTCTCCGCCCTGGTCCGGGACTGCGGGTTCCTCGGCATCTCCGCCGCCCCCAGGTCGTGAACCGACCCGCGCGCCGGGCCTACGGGCCAGGCGCCGGGACTCTCGCAAGGACGGGAACAAGCCGGGCACGGCGTGCGTTCACGGGGGGTCGGGCCGTCGCGGACAGCACGGGACGGGCCGAGTGTGCACAATCGCGCCGAGTGGTGCACAATCTGCGCCGTCACGTGGACCGTGGGGGCCGGAGGGCGTCGGCTCGATTCGGGTACCAGCCCGACCGAACGCCGGGACCACTGGGGACTTGGGAAGCAGGAGAGAACGAATGGCAACCGACTACGACGCACCTCGCAAGACCGAGGAAGAGCAGAACGAGGACAGCCTCGAGGAGCTCAAGGCGCGGCGTCATGACAAGAACTCGGGGAAGGTCGACGAGGACGAGACCGAGGCCGCCGAGTCCTTCGAGCTTCCCGGCGCGGACCTGTCCCACGAGGAGCTGGCCGTCGAGGTCAAGCCCAAGCAGACCGACGAGTTCACCTGCATGAGCTGCTTCCTGGTCCACCACCGCAGCCAGCTCGCAGACGAGAAGAAGCTCATCTGCCGCGACTGCGCCTGAGGCAGAGCACCGGGTCCGGGCTCCCCTGAGCACCGGGGACTCGGACCACCTCGAGAGACGAGGCTCGAGACACGAGGCTCGAGACGCGACGAAGGGCCGCCTCCCCCGGGAGCGGCCCTTCGCGCTCGTCCACCGCTGGCGGTGGGCGGATCGGTGGTCGGGTCAGGTGGTCGGGTCAGGAGCGCTGGCGTCCTGGTCGTCCTCGCCCAGCCCGGGCGGCAGGTGCCCGGTGGACTTGGCGTAGTAGTTCGCCGCCTTGCGGGTCGCCAGCATCCGGGCCAGCTGGACCACCGTGCCGCTCGCGGACGCCCACAGCACCGCCTCCCACAGGTCGACGTCCGGGTCGGCAGGGTTGGCGGGCGGGTTCTTCCCCGTGGCGGCGCGCCAGGAGCTGTGCAGGGTCTTGCGCGCGACGGTGGCGCCGAGCAGTGCCGCGAGGAGCGAGAAGACCGTCCAAGCCCTCGACTTGCTCTTCGCCGGAGTGTCCTTCGCCTTGTCCTTGGCCATGTCCTGCCTCTCGCTGGTTGCGCCTCGTCGGTCCCGTACCCAACTCACCCTAGTCAGAACCAGGCGCCGGGACCGCCCCGGCCGATCCGAGCGCAGCGGCGAGCCGGCGCGGGTGTCGGGTCGAGACCAGCCAGTACGGCGTCCGGTCGGCCGGGTCCAGCACGGTGACCTTCACCGCCTTCCTCAGGTAGGGGCGCGTGACCAGGAAGGCGCTGGCGTCCGCGTCGACACCGTGCACCCGCCGGGTCTCAGCGGCGTCCAGCGGCTCGGCCGCACCGAGCAGGTCCAGGGCTATGTGCGCCGGCCCGGCGTACAGCACGCCGTCGTGGACCGCGACCCGGGCGCTGCCCAGCCAGGCGAACCCCCCGAAGGTGGCCACCACCAGCACGGCGGTGGTGCTCCAGGCGACCCAGGCCGGGGTGGCGACGACGAAGGCCAGCCACAGGCTCGCGAGGAGCATCGTGGCCTGCACCCACCAGCGCAGCGGCACGAAGAGGCGCTCGTTGTAGGTGCCCGCGGACCCGGGTGACGCGGTCGCCTCGCGCGCGGGGGTGGACGGTGGCACGGGCAAAGCCTGTCACCCGGGCCGCACCGGCCGCGAGTAGGGTCGCGAGCCATGGTGGAGATCTCGATCAAGCGACTCGACCGCGAGCTGCCGGTCCCGGCCTACGCCCATCCCGGCGACGCGGGAGCCGACCTGCACTCCGCGGTCGACCTGACCCTCGACCCCGGGGAGCGGGCCCTGGTGCCGACCGGGATCGCGCTCGCCCTCCCGGAGGGGTACGTCGCCCTGGTGCACCCCCGCTCGGGGCTGGCGGCGCGCCACGGAATCTCGGTGGTGAACTCGCCCGGCACCATCGATGCGGGCTACCGCGGCGAGGTGCAGGTGTGCCTGGTGAACACCGATGTGCGGGAGCCGTTCGTCGTGCGGCGCGGCGACCGGATCGCCCAGCTGGTGATCCAGCGCTTCGAGACGGCGGCATTCCTCGAGGCCGAGGACCTGCCCGACTCCGCCCGGGGGGAGGGCGGCTACGGTTCGACTGGAGGATTCGTCCACGCCCGGCAGCAGCCGGAGCAGATCGGCTCGGGAGGCGCAGCACGGTGAGGTTCGGCCGCAGGTCACGCAACGCGGAGTCCGCCGAGGACCCCGGTGTCGCCGGAGGCGACACCGGAGAGGACCCGGGAGAGGACCCGGCCCTCCACGAGGGGGGTCCCCACGACGCCGGCGACGTCGAGGACCTCGAGGACCGTGAGTGCGTCGACCTCGGCAGCCTGCTGGTCACCCCCGCCGGAGAGATGGAGATGCGGCTCCAGGTCGACGAGGAGAGCGGCCAGGTGATGGCCGCGGTGCTCATCGGTGAGGACGGCGCGCTGGAGCTGCGCGCCTTCGCGGCGGCACGCGGGGACGACGCCTGGACGGAGCTGCGGCCGCGGATCTCCGCCGAGACGGCTCGGATGGGCGGCACCAGCAACGAGGAGGAGGGCACCTTCGGCACCGAGCTGGTGTGCCGGGTGCCGATGCAGACCCCTGACGGGCAGCCGGGCACCCAGGTCAGTCGGATCAGTGGACACCAGGGCCCGAACTGGCTGCTGCGGGCGACGCTGATGGGCACGCCCGCGCTCGAGCCGGGTGCGGCCGGCCTGTGGGAGGAGACCATCCGCTCGGTCGTCGTACGCCGAGGGCGCGAGGCGATGGTCCCGGGGGCCGCGCTGCCGCTGACCCTCCCGCCCGAGGCCACGCGCGTCGAGTGAGGGCCCCGCCGCTGCGGTCCACCACTGACTACGCTCACGCCATGGCCGAGCACAAGAGCCGCCTGCGGGCCTCCATCAGCCGTTGGGCCAACCAGGAGCGTGACGAGGCCCGCGAGCTGCGCAAGGACACCGCGAAGGCGGGCCTGGTCCCCATCGGGGACGCCCCGGACCGTCAGCGGGTCGTGGTCCAAGGCACCTTGAAGACGGTCACCCTCCGCCCACGTGGCGGGGTCCCGGCCCTGGAGGCCGAGCTCTACGACGGGTCCGGCTCGATCAGCCTGGTCTGGCTGGGACGTCGGCGCATCGGAGGGATCGCGCCGGGGCGGGCGGTCCGGGTGGAGGGCCGCATCGGGGTCCAGGACGGTGTCCGGATGATGTACAACCCTCGCTACGACCTGAGGCCGCGATGAGCCGCGAGCCGGACGCTGCGAGCACGCACACGGTCGAGGAGGTCGTCCGTGCCCAGCTCTCTGACGCGCTGGGTGGCACCCGGGGGATGCTCGAGGCAGCCGTGCCGACCATCGCGTTCACCGTGCTCTTCTTGTCCCGCCACGACCTGCGCCTGGCGATCTTCGTGAGCCTGGCCGCCGCCGCCGTGCTGCTGGCGGTGCGGCTGGTGCAGCGCACCTCGCCGCAGTACGTGCTCAACTCCCTGGTCGGCATCGGGATCGGCGCGCTGTTCGCCTGGCGCGCTGCCCGGGGCGGGGGAGACGCGGGCGACCAGGCGCTGGCCTACTTCCTGCCGGGGCTGCTCTACAACCTCGGCTACGCGGTGGTGCTGGTGCTCACCATCGCGATCCGCTGGCCGGTGGTCGGCTTCATCGTCGGCAGCGTGGCCGGTGACCCGACCGCCTGGCACGCGGACCGCAAGGTGGTGCGGCTGTGCAGTCGGCTGACCTGGCTGCTGGCCCTGCCCTGCCTGGTGCGCGTGGTCGTGCAGGCGCCGATCTACCTCGCAGGGCGCAACGGGTGGTGGTCCACCGACTCCGCGGTCGCGGCCCTCGGCGTGGCCAAGCTGGCGATGGGGTGGCCGCTGCAGGTGGCGGCCCTGGCCGCGATGCTGTGGGTGCTCACCCGCGACAGCACCCCGATCCGGCCCGGGGAGCCCGAGCCGCACCTGCACGGCTGAGCCGACCGCGGCCGTCGCGGCGCGGCCGGCTAGCGCGCGGTCTCGCCGTGCTCCCCGGGGGCGAGCATCCGCTCGAGCTCCTCCTCGATCTCGGCGGGTACGACGAACAGCAGCTCGTCTCCGGACTCCACGGGCTGCTCGGGCTCGGGGGTGTAGACCTTGCCGTCGCGCAGGATCGTGACCAGCGCGCAGTTCTCCGGGAACGGGATCAGGCCGGAGGGCTCCCCGACGTAGGGCGAGTCCGCCGGCAGCGTCATCTCCACGAGGTTCGCGTTGCCCTGCCGGAAGGTGAACAGGCGCACCAGGTCGCCGACGGTCACCGCCTCCTCCACCAGCGCCGACATGATGCGCGGGGTCGAGACATTGACGTCGACCCCCCACGCCTCGGTGAACAGCCACTCGTTGTTGGGGTGGTTGACCCGGCCGACCGTGCGGGGCACCCCGAACTCGGTCTTGGCCAGCAGCGAGGTCACCAGGTTGGCCTTGTCGTCGCCGGTGGCCGCGATCACGACGTCACAGTCCTCGAGCCGCGCCTCCTCGAGCGAGGAGAGCTCGCAGGAGTCGGCGAGCAGCCACTCGGCGTCGGGGACCCGGTCCGGCTTGATCGAGGCCGGCTCCTTGTCGATGAGCAGGACGTCGTGTCCGTTGCCGATCAGCTCGCGGGCGATCGAGCGTCCGACGGCCCCTGCCCCTGCGATGGCGACTCTCATCGTCTCAGTCCTCCTCCGGGCCCTTCTCGAGCACGTCGTAGACGCCGCTGGCGCGTTCCTCGCGCATGACCAGGTGCATCATGTCGCCTTCCTGGAGCACCGAGCTGCGGTCGGGCAGGATGCCCTCGCCGAGCCGGTCGACCCAGGCGATCCGGCAGCCCGACTGCTCCTGGAACTGCACCGTGCGGCGGCCCACCCACGTCCCCGGCACGGGCACCTGGTCGACCCGGATCGTGCCCGAGGGGTCGCGGAAGTCGGGCTCGGCGCCCGCCGGCAGGATCCGGCGCAGCACCTGGTCGGAGGTCCACTTGACCGTCGCCACCGTGGTGATGCCGAGACGCTGGTAGACCTCGGCGCGGCCGGGGTCGTAGATGCGAGCCACGACCTGCTGGATGCCGAAGGTCTCCCGGGCCACCCGGGCCGCGATGATGTTGGAGTTGTCGCCGCTGCTCACGGCCGCGAAGGCGTCGGCCCGCTCGATGCCGGCCTCGCTGAGCACCGCCTGGTCGAACCCGTAGCCGGTGACCTTGGTGCCGTTGAAGGAGGGGCCGAGCCGCCGGAACGCGTCGGGGTTGCTGTCGATGATGCTCACGGTGTGGTTGCGGTCCTCGAGACTGCGGGCGAGCGTCGAGCCGACGCGGCCGCAGCCCATGATCACGACGTGCACGCACCGAACACTAGGCCATCATGCGCGGCCTCGCGGCGGGTCGGGGCGGCCGCCGGACGGGTCGGGACTCGTGGGTCCGCCTCCACCGCAGGAGGTTGTGCTCTAGCCTCGATCCGTGGGCGTCGGAAATGTCTCCAAGCGGATCCTGCTCGGGCGCAAGCTCCGCAGCTCCCAGCTGGGCGAGACCCTGCTGCCCAAGCGGGTCGCGCTCCCGGTCTTCGCCAGCGACGCGCTGTCGTCGGTGGCCTACGCCCCCGACGAGGTCTTCATCATGCTCTCGGTGGCCGGCGCGTCGGCGTACGTCTGGTCGTGGAAGATCGCGCTGGCGGTCGGCGTCGTGATGGCCGCGGTGATCGCCTCCTACCGGCAGACGGTGCACGCCTACCCCAGTGGTGGCGGCGACTACGAGGTCGCCTCGGTCAACCTCGGCAAGACGGCGGGGGTGACGGTGGCCAGCGCGCTGCTCGTGGACTACGTCCTCACCGTTGCCGTGTCGATCTCCTCGGGAGCCCAGTACGCCGCGTCGGCGCTGCCGGTCTTCTCGGGTCACGAGGCCGTGCTCGCAGCGGGGCTGGTCTTGGTGCTGGCGGCGATGAACCTGCGGGGGGTCAAGGAGTCCGGGTCGTTCTTCGCGGTCCCGACCTACCTGTTCATCTTCGCGATCATGGGCATGTGCCTGTGGGCGTTGCTGCGTCTGCTCCAGGGCGACCTGCCGAATGTCGAGAGTGCCGACCTGCGGATCACCCCGTCGCCGGGCTACGGGGACTCCTTGACCACGATCGCCCTGGTGGTGCTGCTGGCCAGGGCGTTCTCCTCCGGCTGCGCGGCTCTCACCGGTGTCGAGGCGATCAGCAACGGCGTCCCCGCGTTCCGCAAGCCGAAGAGCAAGAACGCCGCTACCACGCTGCTGATGCTGGCGATGATCGCGATCACGATGATGATCAGCGTCATCGCCCTGGCCAAGCAGATGAACCTGCGCTACGTCGATCCGCACGAGCTCGACCGGTTGACCCGGATCGACGGCTCGGCGGTGCCCTCGGACTACGACGAGCACACGGTGATCGCCCAGATCGCGCGGGCGGTGTTCAGCGACTTCCCGCCGGGCTTCTACTTCGTGGTGACGGTGACCGGGATCATCCTGGTGCTCGCAGCCAACACCGCCTTCAACGGCTTCCCGGTGCTGGGCTCGATCCTCGCCAAGGACGGCTTCGCCCCCCGCCAGCTCGGGTCGCGCGGCGACCGGCTCGCCTACAGCAACGGCATCTTGATCCTCGCCGGGTTCGCGATGGTCCTCATCATCGCCTTCGACGCCGAGACCACTCGGTTGATCCAGCTCTACATCGTCGGGGTGTTCGTCTCCTTCAACCTCAGCCAGCTGGGGATGATCCGGCACTGGACCCGGTTGCTGCGCACCGAGCAGGACCACGCCGTACGACGGCGGATGTACCGCTCCCGGCTGATCAACGCCTTCGGCCTGGTGATGACGGCGTCGGTCTTCGTGGTCGTGCTGCTCACCAAGTTCCTGCAGGGCGCCTGGATCGCGATCCTGGCGATGATCGTGTTCTTCGCGATCCTGCGCTCGATCCGCAGCCACTACGACCGGGTCGAGGAGGAGCTGGTCATCCGCGACAGCGACCCCGTGCTGCCCACGCGCGTGCACGCCATCGTGCTGGTCTCCAAGCTGCACAAGCCGACCATGCGTGCCCTCGCCTACGCCAAGGCCAGCCGTCCCAACGTCCTCGAGGCGGTCTACGTCGACGTCGACGGCACGTCGGGCAGCAAGCTGGTCGACGAGTGGGACGCCCAGCGCATCGACGTGCCGCTGAAGATGCTCTACTCGCCGTTCCGCGAGATCATCCGACCGATCGTGGACTACGCCGTGGAGATCCGGGAGGCCAACCCACGTGGGGTGGTGGCCGTCTACATCCCCGAGTACGTCGTGGGTCGTTGGTGGGAGCAGGCGCTGCACAACCAGACCGCGCTGCGGCTGAAGGGCCGGCTGCTGTTCACCCCCGGCGTCATGGTCACCTCGGTGCCCTACCAGCTGCGCGGCTCCGAGGTCGCCAAGGAGCGCGACGACTGGGAGCGACAGCGGCTGCGTCCCGGCGACGTGCGCCGGGGACGCACGCGGGCCGGCCGATGAGCCCCGAGCCCGTCACCGCGTCGACGGGCCGCCGCCCGCAGGTGGGGGACCGCCTGGTGGTCGAGGCCGGGCCCGTCGCGCACGGGGGCCACGTCGTCGCCCGCGTTCCCGCCGGTGAGGACGGCCGCGAGCTGGTCGTCTTCGTCCGGCACGCGATTCCGGGGGAGCGGGTCACGGTGGTGGTGACCGAGGACGACGGCCGGTTCCTGCGTGCCGACGCAGTGGAGGTCCTCACGCCCTCCCCGGACCGGGTCCCGGCTCCGTGCCCCTACGCCGGACCCGGCGCCTGTGGCGGCTGCGACTTCCAGCACGTCGCGCCTGCGGCGCAGCGTGCGCTGAAGTCGAGGGTCGTGGAGGAGCAGCTCTCCCGGCTGGCGGGGCTCGAGCGGCAGGTGCACGTGGAGGGTGTCCCGACGATCGCCCCGGGGCAGGGCCGCGGGCAAGCGCCGGGCGTCGACGGGCTCGGGTGGCGCACACGGATGCAGTACGTCCACCTTCCCGACGGCCGCCGGGGGCTGCGCAAGCACCGATCCCACGAGGTGGTGCCCCTCGAGCGGTGCCTGATCGCCGGTCCGGACGCGCTCGAGCCGGGACCGGGGACGGTGCGTGAGCAGGTCGCGACCAGCCAGCACGGCACTCGTGAGTTCGAGGTCGCCGCCGATGGCTTCTGGCAGCCGCACGTGGCCGCCGCCCGGACGCTGGTCGAGTGCGTGCTGGGGTTCGTGCAGCCACAGGCGGGGGAGTCGGTGCTCGACCTCTACGCCGGCGTCGGGCTGTTCGCGGCCTTCCTGGCCGACGAGGTGGGACCCACGGGCTCGGTGGTCGCGGTCGAGGCGGACCGGACCGCGTCGCGGCACGGCACCGCCAACCTGGCGCAGCTCCCCTGGGCGAGGTCGGTCTCGGACCGGGTCGACCGGTTCCTGCGACGTGGCGTGGAGGCCGCGGACCTCGTCGTCCTGGACCCGCCGAGGGCCGGAGCGAAGCGGGCCGTGGTGCGTGGGATCACGGATCTGGCGCCGCGGGCGGTGGCGTACGTGGCCTGCGACCCGGCCGCCCTCGCCCGAGACGTCAACTACTTCCACGAGCACGGCTATGAGCTGGCATCGCTGCGGGCCTTCGACCTGTTCCCGATGACGCACCACGTCGAATGCGTCGCCTTGCTGACGAAAACCGGCTCTGACCTGCGCTGATGCGGTTCCCTCGCAGCAGGTCGAATGCCGAAGATCGGCCTTAGGGCTCACTTTGAACCCCTTATGGCTCGCTTTGGTGGCGCACAGTCGCGATCAACCTCCGGTCGCGCCGTATCTGCCGCGTGGCAGCGCGGCCGTGGACGTACGGTCTTGCCCGTGTCAGATCTCTATGGGCAGGGCAGTTACCTGGTGCGACTTGACTGGGGTGCGGTCGGCGCGCAGGCGTGCTTGGCGGACGTCTGTGTGGTCGTCGATGTCCTGAGCTTCTCGACGTCGGTGACCATCGCCGTCGAGCGGGGGATGCAGGTGCTTCCCTTCCCGTGGAAGGACGCTCGGGCGGCTGACTTCGCTCGGGAGAATGACGCGGTGCTCGCGGTTGGTCGTCTCGAAGCGACCAAGGATGGAGCCGTTCCTGCGCCGTCGCTCTCGCCGGCCAGCCTGCTGGCGTGTGACCCAGTACCCAGGCTCGTGCTGCCATCGCCCAATGGCTCGACCATCGCCGCCGCGCTGCGTGAGGTGGGTTCGGCGGTACTCATTGGCTGTCTTCGGAACGCGGCAGCGGTTGGAAGACACCTCGCCGTCGAGGCCGCTCGTGGCCACTCGGTGGCGGTCGTGGCCGCCGGTGAGCGATGGGGGAGCGACGATTCGCTGCGACCGGCTCTAGAAGATCACCTCGGGGCCGGCGCCATCATTTCGGTGCTGTTGGCACTCAGCCCCGGGTTGAGTGTCAGTCCGGAAGCGCAGGCCGCCGCGCGTCTATTCGATGCGAGCGAGCATTGCCTGGAGTCTTGGATGCGGGACAGCGTTGGGGGTCGGGAACTTTCGAGCCGGGCATTTGTTGCTGACGTGGCCGTCGCGACCGACCTCAATTCGTCGGACGTGGTTCCGGCGATGGTCGGGGCAACCTTCACACTTCTTGAAACGGACGACTGACTGCGACGTCAGTCGAGCAGGGCGAGGTACTGCTGGCGTGCCTTCATGGCGTGGATGAGCATTTGATCCCCGCCGTCTCCGGTCAGCACGATCACCTCCAGCATGCGACCGTGCGTGTCGAACCCGAGGCGGAGTTGGCGATGCGGGTCGTCACCGAGGTCACGCAGGAAGACCGGATGCTCGGCGGCCTGAATGGAGTCCGCGGGATCGATGCCGTGCTTCAGGGCTGAGTCGCGGACCTTCACGCCATGTATGCACGGATCGCGGCGCGGATGATCTCCGAACGCGACTGGTGATCGTGTTCGGCCCGGCCGTCGAGTTGGGCCAGCAGCGTTGCGTCGAGACGGACCGGGACGACCCGGCCTGGCCCGTCGCCGACCGGCTTGCGGCCACCCTTGCGCAGCATCTCAACGTCGTAGCCGGCCTCAGCCTCCGACACCCACTCGTCGATCTGGTCCTCAGAGACCTCGGCGCCGTTGATCTTCATGATGCAAGTGTAATACGAATGGTCCTCGCTACAAAGGCCATGATCGCCGCGAGCTCGAGCTTCGCCGAGGGCTCGGATTGGGCTCGCTTTGATTCGCCGCCACGCGCAAACCAGAGCTGACTTCAGCAGCGGCCAGAAGCGCCATCCTTGCAGGTCAGGGGCTACCTTCGGCTCACGCGTGCAGTTGATCGCTAAGGATCGCGGTCGCGCTCAGGGCCGTGTGCCTCCTCCCGATGACGCACCACGTCGAGTGCGTGGCGCTGCTCGTCCCCGGGGCGGCGCCGGCGTGACCACGACCGTCGCCGACGTGCTCGACCTCGTTCGGCAGCTCGAGGAGGTCCAGGTCGTCGAGCACTCCCGCCACTCCCGCTTCGAGGTGGCCGGCCGCACCTTCGGCTATCTCTGGGAGCCCACGCGGACCGTCGGCCTCAAGCAGACCCTGGCCGAGCAGGCGGCCCTGGTGGGGGAGCGGCCGGAGGCCTTCGAGGTGCAGTTCACCGCGGGCGGGTTCGGCTGGGTGGTGGTCCACCTCGACCGGGTGCTGCGCGACGAGCTCGCCGAGCTCATCTTCGAAGCCTGGCGCCTCTCCGGTCCTGCGCGCCTCGCCCGGGAGCGGGGCGACCGGCTGCCCCGGTGAGGTCCGGGCACGCGGGCGGCTCACGAAATGCGGTGGCTGGAGGGTCGACGGCGGCGGCTGAGAGCCTCATCCGAACGGTGATCGGAGCCGCCAATCCACGTTGAGGGCCAGGCGAAGGACATGTTATCTTGATGTCAAGATAGTTGGATGAGGGTTGCCTTTCTTTCGCGCCTCGCGTGGGCGTGGGCAAGATGGGAACAGAGACCGGGAACATCCCGCAGACGTGAGGAGAACCATGGCCAGCGCAGCAGACCGACCGGACAGCTTCGGTGCCAAGGGCACGCTGGACGTCAACGGGACGTCCTACGAGATCTACCGGCTGGACGCGGTCGAGGGTGAGGGGCTCGACGTGCAGTCGCTGCCGTTCAGCCTCAAGGTCCTGCTGGAGAACCTGCTGCGCACCGAGGACGGCGAGAACATCACCGCCGACGACATCAAGGCGATCGCCGGGTGGGACGCCGACGCCGAGCCGGACCAGGAGATCCAGTACACCCCGGCCCGGGTGATCATGCAGGACTTCACCGGGGTCCCCTGCGTCGTCGACCTCGCCACCATGCGCGAGGCCATGGAGGACCTCGGCGGCGACCCGTCGCGGATCAACCCGCTGGCGCCGGCGGAGATGGTGATCGACCACTCGGTGATCGCCGACGTCTTCGGCACGCCCGAGGCCTTCGCGCGCAACGTGGAGATCGAGTACGAGCGCAACCGGGAGCGCTACCAGTTCCTGCGCTGGGGGCAGGGTGCCTTCGACGACTTCAAGGTCGTCCCGCCCGGCACCGGCATCGTCCACCAGGTCAACATCGAGCACCTCGCCCGAGTGGTCTTCACGCGCGAGGTCGACGGCGCGCTCACCGCCTACCCCGACACCCTCGTGGGCACCGACTCCCACACCACCATGGTCAACGGCATCGGCGTGCTGGGCTGGGGTGTCGGTGGCATCGAGGCCGAGGCGGCGATGCTGGGCCAGCCGGTCTCCATGCTGATCCCGCGCGTGGTCGGCTTCAAGCTCAACGGCGACCTCCCCGAGGGCGCCACCGCGACGGACCTGGTGCTGACGATCACCGAGATGCTGCGCGAGCACGGCGTGGTCGGCAAGTTCGTGGAGTTCTACGGTCCCGGGGTCTCTGCGCTGCCGCTGGCCAACCGAGCCACCATCGGCAACATGAGTCCGGAGTTCGGGTCGACCGTGGCGATCTTCCCGATCGACGAGGAGACGATCAAGTACCTCCAGCTCACCGGGCGCGACGAGGAGCAGGTCGCGCTGGTCGAGGCCTACGCCAAGGAGCAGGGCATCTGGCACGACCCCGAGGCCGAGCCCCGCTACAGCGAGCGACTCGAGCTCGACCTCGCCGACGTCGTCCCGTCGCTGGCCGGGCCCAAGCGCCCGCAGGACCGGGTCTCGCTCTCCGAGGCCAAGGAGGCCTTCCGGACCGTCCTGGCCGACTACGTCGACGACGGCGAGCCCGAGGGCGGCTCGGGGGAGTCCGGCGTGCCCGCGCAGGAACAGCCCGACGAGGCCCAGCACTCCCGGGTGGACGAGGCCTCCGACGAGTCCTTCCCCTCCAGCGACGCGCCCTCGCACTCCGAGGGCGGCAACGGGAACGGCGCTCCCCACGACTGGCACCGCCCGGCCGGGTCCCCCGAGGGTCGCCCCTCCCGTCCGGTGCACGTCACCCTCGAGGACGGCACCGAGTTCGACGTCGACCACGGAGCCGTGGCGATCGCCGCGATCACCTCGTGCACCAACACCTCGAACCCGTCGGTGATGATCGGTGCCGCTCTGCTGGCCAAGAACGCGGTGGAGAAGGGGCTGCAGCGCAAGCCGTGGGTGAAGACCTCGCTCGCACCAGGGTCGAAGGTGGTCTCGGACTACTTCGAGCGCGCCGAGCTCACGCCGTACCTCGACAAGCTGGGTTTCAACCTGGTGGGCTACGGGTGCACCACCTGCATCGGCAACTCGGGGCCGTTGATCCCCGAGGTGAGCGAAGCGGTCAACGAGCACGACCTGGCGGTCGTCTCGGTGCTCTCGGGCAACCGCAACTTCGAGGGTCGGATCAACCCCGACGTCAAGATGAACTACCTGGCATCGCCGCCCCTGGTGGTCGCCTACGCGCTGGCCGGCTCCATGGACGTCGACCTCTTCCACGACCCGCTGGGACAGGACACCGACGGCAACGACGTGTTCATGAAGGACATCTGGCCGACCGCCGCCGAGATCGAGGAGGTCATCGCGAGCGCGATCACCTCGGAGATGTTCACCAACGACTACGCCGACGTCTTCGCCGGTGACGAGCAGTGGACCTCGCTGCCGACCCCGGAGGGCGACACCTTCGAGTGGGACCAGGACTCCACCTACGTCCGCAAGCCGCCCTACTTCGACGGCATGCCCGAGGAGCCCGCCGACGTCGAGGACATCGAGGGCGCCCGGGTGCTGCTCAAGCTCGGCGACTCGGTCACCACCGACCACATCAGCCCGGCCGGAGCGATCAAGAAGGACAGTCCGGCCGGCGCCTACCTCGCCGAGCACGGCGTGCAGCAGCGGGACTTCAACTCCTACGGCTCACGGCGCGGCAACCACGAGGTGATGATCCGGGGCACCTTCGCCAACATCCGGCTGCGCAACCAGCTGGCCGAGGGCACCGAGGGCGGCTTCACCCGGGACTTCACCGCCGACGGCGAGGTCACGACGGTCTTCGAGGCAGCCGAGCACTACCTGGAGGCGGGCATCCCGCTCGTGGTCCTGGCCGGCAAGGAGTACGGCTCGGGCAGCTCGCGGGACTGGGCCGCCAAGGGCACCGCGCTGCTGGGTGTCAAGGCGGTCATCGCCGAGTCCTACGAGCGGATCCACCGCTCGAACCTGATCGGCATGGGGGTGCTGCCGCTGCAGCTCCCGGAGGGCGAGAGCGCCGAGTCGCTGGGACTCACCGGCGAGGAGGAGTTCTCGATCACCGGGATCACCGCCCTCAACGACGGCAAGGCACCCAAGACCGTCAAGGTCAGGGCGGGCGACCAGGAGTTCGACGCCACGGTGCGCATCGACACCCCGGGCGAGGCCAGCTACTACCGCCACGGCGGGATCCTGCCCTACGTGCTGCGCAGCCTGCGCCAGGGCTGAGGGCACGCACGCGCACGCCGTTGCCGCCCGTCGGGGCGGCAACGGCGGGCGGAGCGTCGGCAAGTGCCGGCTAGTGCCGGACGAGAGGCAGCACGACCCGGACGGTGGTGCCCCGCCCGGGCGCGGAGTCGACGGTGGCAGTGCCACCGTGCTGGGTGACGATGGCGTGCACGATGCTCAGACCCAGCCCGGTGCCCTGGATCGCCTGCTCGGTCGCCGCCGCGGAGCGGAAGAACCGGGAGAACAGCTGCTCCTGGTCCGCGGTGGAGATGCCCATCCCGGTGTCGCCCACGACCAGCGCACCGCCCTCGGCCACCCGGTGCACCGACACCGAGACCTGGCCGCCGTCGGGGGTGAACTTCACCGCGTTGCTCAGCAGGTTCATCACCACCCGTTCCAGCGCCCGCGGGTCGCCGAGGACCGGCACCGGCTCGGTGGTGATGTCGAGGAGCAGCTCCAGCGAGCGGCCGCGGAGCAGCTCGTCGAGCAGCTCCCGGGCGTCGTCGAGGACCGTGCGCAGGTCCAGCTCGACGCGCTCGAGCTCGAGCCTCCCGGACTCCGCGCGGGCGAGCGTGAGCAGGTCCTCCACGAGCAGGCCGAGTCGGGTCGTGTTCCGCTCGATGCGGTGCACCGCATCCTCCTGCTCGGGGTTCAGCTCGCCCAGCGCACCGTCTCCGAGCAGCTCGGCGTACCCGGAGATGCTGGTGATCGGCGTCCGCAGCTCGTGACTGACGTTCGAGACCAGCTCCTGCTTGACGTGGTCGACCTCCTCGAGGCGTAGCACCGAGGCGTGCTCGCGCTCCAGCGCGGCGAGGAGCGTGCCCTGGACCCGCAGTCGTTCGGTGATGTCCTCGCCCGCGCCGATGTAGCCCACGACCCTGCCGTCGGCCTCGGTCACCTCGGTGAGGCTGAGCGAGATCATCCGCCGGCTCCCGTCGCGCTGCACGAACTCCCAGTCACGTCGCTCCCCCCGACCCACCATGGCGAGCACCACCTGCGTGTGGTCCTCGGGCACGCCGAGGTGCTGCGCGTGCCGGGTGATCTCCTCCGGGCTGTGGAACATGGCCGGGGTGCGACCGAGGACCTCCTCGGGCGGGTAGCCGAGCAGCTGCTGGGCGCCCGCGTTGAAGTGGGTGATCCTGCCGAGCTCGTCGGTGGCGATGATGACGGTGCCGCTCGCCGAGTCCAGGAGCCGTTCGATGGTGGTGGCGGCCCGGGTGGCCTGGCCGGTCATCGAGAACAGCCGGTCGACGTTGAGCGTGAGGGGGACGATCAGGTAGCACGCGGCGGCCACGAACAGGTACAGCAGCGCGGGTCCCAATACGTCGGGAACCCCACGGAGGTTGCCGGACAGCGGGCCGTGCCCGTACACCGTGAGGGCGTACGCGGCGGTGGACACCGCGAACAGCTGCACGTGCGCCTCGAGCCGGGTGGCCCGGATCGCCGCCCAGCCCAGGACCGGGAAGACGAGGAACGCCGTGGCGAGGTGGAGGTCGGGCCAGAAGACGACGACGGTGACTCCCGCCAGCAGGACACGCTGGACGCCCAGCTCGAGCGCACTGCCGGCGGCCGGCCGCCCGTGCCGGGGCACCAGGAGGGGCAGCACCACCAGCTGGGCGGTCAGCGACGCGAGGAAGGCCATCAACCCGGTCAGGGCGGCGTCGGCCGGGTCCAGGGCCGCGGCCACCGCCGCGCTGGACAGCACCGCGCACAACAGGGCGGCGGCGGCCGTGACGGCGTGGTAGCGCATGCTGTCCGCCTCCTCGAGGCGGAAGGCCTGCGTCCAGCCACGCGTCAGCAGGTGGCCGGTGAGCAGTGCCGGCAGCACCACGGCGAGACCGCCGAGGAGCCCGGCCCACGGCGCCACGTCGTAGTGCAGGGCCAGGGCGACGCCGACGACGGCGAGCTCGGCGAGGGCGACGAGCCAGACGGCCCGTCGACGTGCGAGCAGGAACAGCGCGGCCGCGACGCCGACGGCGGGCCACCCTCCGAAGGAGGTGGCCTTCAGGACCGGGGCCCAGAGCGGTACCCCGAGCAGGAGCAGCAATCCCGCGCGCTGCATCGCCTGACGCCACGACATCTCGGCTCCTTCGGGGTGTCCGTCGAGCAACATCGTGCCGTGCCGTGCCGGGGTTGGCGATCACCCCACGCGTGCGAGGCTGAGGACATGCTCGTCGCCATCAGTATCAGCCCTTCCGGGTCACCCCGAGGGTCAGCCGAGTCCGACCCGGTCCCGGCGGAGGAGGACGGGGGCGTGAGCCAGGTGGTGGCCGAGATCGTCCACGTGATCCGGGCCTCCGGCCTGCCCAGTCAGACCAACGCCATGTTCACCAACATCGAGGGGGAGTGGGACGAGGTGATGGCCGTGGTCAAGCAGGCCGTCGACGTGGCCGCGGAGCGCTACCCGCGTGTGGGTCTGGTGCTCAAGGCCGACATCCGGCCCGGGTACGACGGGCAGCTGACCGCCAAGGTGGACCGGGTGGAGGAGCACCTGCGTGAGCGGTGACCACAGGGTCCGCCCGGGGACGACGTGCACACCCCCCGCCGCGTCCCGGGTGAGCCGGTTCGAGGACCATGAGGTGTCGAGGGATGACAGGTTGGTCGAGCTCGAGGAGAGGAACCGATGAAGTCCGAGACCCGTCAGTACCGCACCGGCGACCGAGACGTGGTGCTGGACCTCACCCGCGACTGCGCCGAGTTCGTGGCGGGGGAGGGCGACGGGCTGCTGCACCTGTTCGTGCCGCACGCCACCGCCGGCCTGGCGGTGATCGAGACCGGAGCCGGGTCCGACGACGACCTGCTGGCCGCCCTGGGCGACCTGCTGCCGGCCGACGACCGGTGGCGGCACCAGCACGGGTCGCCGGGCCACGGGCGCTCGCACGTGCTGCCCGCCCTGGTGCCGCCGTACGCGACGGTCCCGGTGCTCGACGGGGGCCTGGCCCTGGGCACCTGGCAGAGCATCTGTCTGGTGGACCTCAACGTGGACAACCCCGACCGACAGGTGCGGTTCTCCTTCCTCCCCGGCTGACCCGGAGGCCCGCGTGGTGCTCGACGTCAGCGTGACGGTGTTCGCGCTCCTGGCCTGCGTGCTCGTCGTGGGCGCGACGGTCCAGGGCATGGTGGGCCTGGGCCTGGGCCTCGTCTCGGCCCCGGTGGTGACGCTGCTGGAGCCTGCCTTGATGCCGGAGCTGTTGCTCGTGCTCGCCACCTTGCTGCCACTGTTCACCTTGGTGCGCTCCCACGAGCAGATCGACTGGCGTGGGCTGCGCTGGGTGCTCCCGGCGCGGGTTCCCGGCACCGGGCTCGGGGTGCTGTTCCTGGCGCTGTTCTCCGAGCGGGCCCTGGGCATCGCGGTAGGGGTGATGGTGCTGGTGGGCGTGTACCTCAGCTTCATCGCGGTGCGGGTGCCGGTGCGACCCTCGACCCTGACCACCGCCGGGGTGCTCAGCGGGCTCACCGGAACCACCACCTCGATCGGTGGCCCGCCGGTGGCGCTGCTCTACCAGCACCGCGCCCCGGCGCAGATCCGCTCCACGCTCGCCGTGCTCTTCACGGCGGGTGCAGGGATGAGCCTGGTCGGCATCTGGCTGGGCGGGCACTTCGAGGTCGAGACCCTGCTGCTGGCGCTGCTGCTCACCCCTTGCCTGGCGGTGGGGGCCTGGGCCGGCAGCCGGCTGCACGGCGCGGTGCCCGACCGGTGGATCCGGTACGCCGTGCTGGTGGTCTGCGCCACCTCCGCGCTGGTGCTGCTCGTGCGCAGCCTGGTGTGAGGTAGGTGTCAGGCTGGCCCCATGACGAGACGTGAGCAGCCCTGGAAGGACACAGGCGTGGTGGGGCGGGTGGTGCTGCTGAGTCGGAACCCGATCTCCGAGGCGATCGCCGTCATCGCGACCACGGCCTGCCGTGACGTCGTCGTGCTCGACCAGGACGAGGGTGGGCGGGGCGTCGCGGCGCTCGCCGCGGCCGGGCCGCGGGCCGGCGACGCCGTGGTGCTGTGCGACCACGACGCGCCGGACGCCCCCCAGGCCCTGCGCGCCGCCCTGGCCTCGCCGGCCTCCTACGTGGCGATGATGGCCAGCCGGCGGCGGTCCGAGGGGCTGCTCGCGCAGCTGCGCGCGGAAGGGGTCGAGGGGCTGCAGCGCCTGCACGTGCCGGCCGGGTTGGACATCGGGGGCAAGGCGCCCGGCGAGATCGCACTGTCGGTCGTGGCCGAGGTCGTGGCGGAGTCACACGGCCGGTCCGGGGGTGCGCTGCGTGCCCCGGGCGAGGACGCGCCGAGGTCCTAGACGAGGTCCGGCCGTGCCGGAGGGTCGCTCAGCTCACCAGCAGGCGGGAGACCAGGTCGTCCATGCCCATCTGTGCGCTCTCCTGGCCCGCGGGGACGAGCCCGTGGGTGGAGGCGACGAAGCGCTGCACGGCGCGGGACTCGGTCTGCAGCACGGCGCAGCCGTCGGGGGAGCTGAGCTCGATGACGATCACCGCGTCGCCGGTGCTGCTCAGGCAGGGCCAGACCTGGACGTCGCCTGCGCCGGCCGGCTCGTAGAGGCCGTCGGCCAGGAGCTCGCGGGCGAAGATCCACGTCACGCTGCCACCGCGGGCCTCGAGCCGCATCGTGACCGCGTAGGGGTCCGTGGGGTCGAAGGCCAGCTCGCCCTCGAGCCGGTCGGTGCCGGTCTCGCCCGAGACGAACGGCAGGGCCACGCGGAGGATGGCCTGGTTGGTGCTGTGGCTGGTCTGTGACGAGGCTGCGGGGTGCTGGTCCATCGTGGTCCCTCGAGAGCGGTCGGTGACGCGGAGGTGTGCCTTCGCGGTGTGCAACGAGCGTGCTGGCATTCCATGACACGGAGAGGCCAACTGGTCTACCCAATCGGGGCCACTGGTCTAGTTCGTGCGAACACCTGTTCGAACCGGCCCTAGAATGTCCCCATGCCTGCCTCGCCCGAACACCCCTGGCGCCCGCTCGGAGTGCCGGCCGGAGCGCCTGCCGGTCAGCCTGGCGGCCCGGCCGGTCGACCGGTCACCCCACCGGGCTGGCCCGCCCCCGTCCGTGCGCCCGGAGCTCCGGACTGGGAGCGCACCGCCGTGGCGTGGCTGCTCGACCTGTGCCCGCCGGAGTACCGCACCTATCCGACGCTGCGCCGCCACCCGGTGGTGCTGGCCCGGTTCGCGGTGCTGCACGTGGAGGCCTGCCAGGACGCGGTCAACCGCGGCCTGAGCCAGGCGCGTGCGGGCCTGCGGGAGGTGGCCGACGGATCGGTCGTGGCGGCCGCCGTCGAGACCTGGCAGCGGGAGTCGGCGCGCCTGCTCGGCGTACGACGTGCGGCCGGGCTGGTCGAGGAGGCCCTGCGCGGGCGGCGCTTCGTGGCCCGGCTCTGAGCCGGGGTGGACCCCGCCGGTCCGGTCGGGGGTGGCGTCCTAGGGTGAGGCCATGCCCCGGATCGCCGTCGTCCTCCTCGTGGACGGCCGCGGGCACGTGCTGCTGCAGCACCGCGACGAGCACGCTCCGCGGGCCGCGAACCAGTGGGGCATGGTCGGCGGCCACGTCGAGCCCGGGGAGGAGTTCGACACCGCCGTGCGGCGCGAGCTGCTCGAGGAGACAGGCATCGAGATCGCGGCCGCGGACCTGGAGCTGTGGGCCGAGACCACCTTCGACTACTCCGACGGCCACCGCAGCGACTACCGGGTGTACGCCGCCGGCGTGGACCTGACCGACGAGGACATCGTGCTCGGCGAGGGCCGGGCGATCGTGTTCGTGGACCCCGCCGAGACCGACACCTTGGACAAGGCCGAGTCGTGCGCGCACTTCCTCCCGCTGTTCCTCGCCTCCGACCTCTACGACCGGCTCCACGCGGGCCGGGCCACCGACGAAGGGAGCAGCCGATGAGCCACGGCTCCATCAGACCCGTGCCTCGCCGCATCGAGGTGCCCGCCATGGGCGCGGAGGACGTCGTCCTCGACGACCACGACGTCGCCTGGACCGGCACCGAGGACGGCACCATCTGGCGGGTCGACCGGGACGGCTCGGTGCGCGCGGTCGCCCACACCGGCGGCCGACCGCTCGGGATCGAGCTGCTCGGCGAGGACCGGCTGCTGGTCGCCGACGCCCACGTCGGCCTGCTGGCGGTGAGCACCACCACCGGCGTCGTCGAGCGGCTGGTCACCGAGGTCGCCGGCGCGCGGATGCTGTTCTGCAACAACGCTGCCGTCGCCGGCAACGGCGACATCTGGTTCTCCGACTCCAGCACCAGCTACTCCATCGACCGCTGGAAGGCCGACTTCGTGGAGGACACCCGTTCCGGGCGGCTGTTGTGCCGTCGCTCAGGTGGCGAGGTCGAGGTGCACCTGGACGGCCTGGGGTTCGCCAACGGTGTCGCCCTGGCCGCGGACGAGTCCTACGTGTGCGTCGCCGAGACGACGCGGCGCACCGTCGTACGCCTGTGGCTGACCGGGGACCGGGCGGGGAGGACCGACCTGCTGGCCCACGACCTGCCGGGCTACCCCGACAACATCGCGCTCGGCAGCGACGGCCTGATCTGGGTCACCATCGCCTCGCCGGTCGACCCGGTGGTCGAACGACTCCGAGGTCACGCACCGCTGCCGGTGCGCAAGGCGGTGACCCGGCTGCCGGCCGCGCTCCAGCCCAAGCCCCGGCGCACCGTGCGGGTCCAGGCCTTCGACGGCACCGGTCGGCTGGTGCACGACGTGGACGCCGACGCGGGGAGCTACCACATGGTCACCGGGGTGCGCGAGCACCACGGGGAGGTGTGGCTCGGCAGCCTCGAGGAGGCGGCGCTGGCTGTGGTGAGTCTCCCCACGGGCGACGTCTAGACTCGGGACCTCCGGGGCAACCCGGCAGCCGGCAGCACACGCACCGCGCAGGCGGAAGGAGCGCAGCGGATGGGTCACCTCGAGCACATCTCGGGTCCGCAGGACCTGGACGGACTCGACGACAGGGCCCTTGACGAGCTCGCCTCGGAGATCCGCGACCAGCTGATCCGGACCTGCGCCCCCCGCGGCGGGCACCTCGGCCCGAACCTCGGCGTGGTGGAGCTCACCATGGCCATCCACCGTGTCTTCGACTCACCGCGGGACCGGGTGGTCTTCGACACCGGCCACCAGGCCTACGTGCACAAGATGCTCACCGGCCGCGCCGGCCGGTTCGACACCCTGCGCACCGAGGGGGGCCTCTCGGGCTACCCCAACCAGTCCGAGTCCGACCACGACATCGTCGAGAACTCCCACGCCTCCACCTCCCTCTCCTACGCCGACGGCCTCGCCAAGGCCTACGCGATCCGCGGGGAGGACCGCCACGTGGTGGCCGTCATCGGTGACGGGGCACTGACCGGCGGGATGGCCTGGGAGGCCCTGAACAACATCGCGGAGGGCGACGACCGGCGCCTGGTCATCGTGGTCAACGACAACGGCCGCTCCTACATGCCCACGGTGGGCGGGCTGGCCAACCACCTGACCGTGCTGCGCACGAGCCCGCGCTACGAGCAGATCCTCGACCTGGTCAAGCGGCGGCTCAACGAGGTCCGCGGCGTCGGCCCGGCGGTCTACGACGCCCTGCACGCGATGAAGAAGGGCATGAAGGACGCGCTCGCGCCGCAAGGGCTCTTCGAGGATCTCGGCCTGAAGTACGTCGGCCCGATCGACGGCCACGACCGGCCGGCCGTGGAGCACGCGCTGAGCCAGGCCAAGCGGTTCGGTGGACCCGTGATCGTGCACGTGCACACCCGCAAGGGCTTCGGCTACGACCCCGCCGAGCGTCACGAGGCCGACCAGTTCCACCAGATCGGCCCCTTCGACGTCGAGACCGGGGTCGGGACCCCCAAGGGACGCATCTGGACCGACTTCTTCGCCGAGGAGATGGTCGCCCTGGGTGCCGAGCGGCAGGACATCGTCGCCATCACGGCGGCGATGCTCTACCCGGTCGGGCTCGACCGGTTCGCGGCGGCGTACCCCGAGCGCACCTTCGACGTCGGCATCGCCGAGCAGCATGCCGTGACGAGTGCCGCCGGCCTGGCCATGGGCGGGCTGCACCCCGTGGTGGCGATCTACGCCACCTTCTTGAACCGGGCCTTCGACCAGGTGCTCATGGATGTCGCGCTGCACCGTTGCGGGGTCACCTTCGTGCTCGACCGTGCCGGGGTGACCGGCGACGACGGCGCGAGCCACAACGGCATGTGGGACATGTCGATCCTGCAGGTCGTCCCGGGGCTGCGACTGGCAGCTCCGCGCGACGGTGAGCGCGTCCGCGAGCTGCTGCGCGAGGCAGTCGCCGTCGACGACGCACCCACCGTCGTGCGCATCCCCAAGGGCCCGCCGCCGCCGGACCTCGAGGCCGTCGACCGTGCCGGCGACATGGACGTGCTCGTGCGCGACGGAGCGCGCGACGTGCTCATCCTCGGCATCGGCTCGATGGCAGCCGTGGCCGTGGAGGTGGCCGGTCGCCTGGCCGACCAGGGAATCGGCGTCACCGTCGTCGACCCGCGCTGGGTCAAGCCGTGGGACCGCGCCGTCGTCCAGCTCGCGCGTGACCATCGACTGGTGGTCTGCGTTGAGGACAATGGGCGGGTCGCCGGGTGCGGCTCGACCCTGCAGCAGCTGCTCAACGACGAGCGGGTGGACACCCCATTCCGCCAGCACGGCATCCCACAGGAGTTCCTCGACCATGCCAAGCGGGACGCGATCCTCGAGCGCATCGGGCTCACCGCCCAGGCGCTGGCGCGCGGCATCGTGGAGGAGGTCACCGCCCTCGACCGTGGCGCGGAGACCGGCGGTGCCGGGTCGTCGGTGGAGTTCCCGGTCGCCTCGCCGTTGGAGCGGGGCCAGTCGGACTGACCCCCGGACCGGGGTCGCGCGTGCGGCACTCCCCTCGCTGCTCCTCGCCCTGCTCCTCGGACTCGCCGGCTGCGGGGGCGAGGACGAACAGCACCAGAGCCTGCTCGGGGACGCCGGCGGAGCCGGTGTCACCGCCCGGCAGGCGATCACCGCCGAGCAACACGTCCTGGACCAGCGTGCCCGAGCGGTCCGGCAGCACAAGCCGCGTCTGTTCCTGCGGTCGGTGGACCACGACGACGCGAAGCTGATGGCGCGCCAGCGGCGCTACTACCGCAACCTCGTGCAGCTGCCGCTGGCCCGCTTCGCCTACCACGTCACCGACCAGCAGTTCGAGGGCCAGAAGATCGCGCAGTCGTGGGGCGAGGACGTCTTCATCCCGCAGGTGCGCCTGACCACGCAGCTGGAGGGGTTCGACGCCGTGCCGGTCGAGCGCCTCGTCGGGTTCGTGTTCTCCCTCCACGGCGGCACGGCGAGGATCGTCTCGGACCGGACGGCCACCGGCAAGCCGCTCGTCCGGGGCCCGCAGGCGCCGTGGGACCTGGCCGCCATCACGGTGCGCGAGCAGCCGGGAGTGCTGGGCATCTTCGACCGGCGTACCCGGTCCTCGGCGACGACGGTGATGGCGGTGGTGCGCCGGGGCATCGACCAGCTCGACCGTGCGCTGCCGTTCGACTGGTCCGACCACGTGGTGGTCTACAGCGTCAAGGACCCGGCCGTCCTCGCCTCCTTCCGCGACGTCCCGGGGGGCTCGATCGAGCACCTCGGGGCGATGACCTTCCCCACCTACGCCGAGTCGGGCCGCTCCCAGGTCGCCTCGACCCGGATGCTGCTGATGCCCAGCTCGGTGGCGGCCGGTCAGCCCTTCCTGGGACGCATCACCCGCCACGAGCTGAGCCACGTCGCCATCGGGGTCCGCGACGACGGCGCGCCGGCGTGGGTCTCCGAGGGCATCGCGGAGTACCTCGGCGCGCGCGAGGTGCCCCAACGGGATCGGATCATCCCCACCTCTGCCCTCGAGCGGGCCCGGACCGCGGTCTCGGCGATGCCGGCCTCGCGCACCTTCAACGGCAGCGACCAGGAGTGGAACTACGCGCTGAGCTGGATGGCGTGCGACTACATCGCCGAGAGCTCCGGGGAGTCGCGGCTCTGGGAGCTGATGGAGGCGATGCACAACGGGGGGCAGGGCACCGCCGACGCCGACCAGGACCGGGTCCTGCGGCAGGTGCTCGGCTACGACAGCCGCGAGCTGGCGTTGCGGGCAGCCGCCCGGATCCGCAACCTCTACGGCTGAGCCGGGGCGGGCCGACCCTGCCGGGGCGGGCCCGCGTGCAGCGGGGGACACGCCGCGACGCGGCACGGGGCCGGCGCCACTAGGGTGGGGTCAGAGCGCAACGACGGCCGGGACCGCAGCCCTGGCCGCAGGGTCGAGAGGCGGAGGAGCAAGGTGAGCGAGGCACGGTTCGTGCACATCGTCGACGACGTCCCGGAGCTGTCCGGGCGCGCTGACGGGCCCGTGCTCGTGACGGCCCTCGAGGGGTTCCTCGACGCCGGCAACGCCTCCGCCCTCGCCGCGGCCCACGTGGGGTCGGCCGAGAACGGCCGGGTGGTCGCCAGCTTCGAGGTCGACGAGTTCTACGACTACCGCGCGCGCCGGCCGCCGCTGAGCTTCGTGGAGGACCACTACGCCGACTACGCCGCTCCACGGCTCGTGGTCCGGCTGATGGAGGACACGCTCGGTTCGCCGTACCTCCTGCTCACCGGCCCGGAGCCCGACATCCGCTGGGAGGCGTTCGCCCGGGCGGTGCGCGCCGTCGTGGAGCACTTCCACGTGCGCCTGGTGGTCTCGCTGGGGTCGGTGCCGATGGCGGTCCCGCACACCCGGCCGGTGCAGCTGACCAACCACGCGACCGCGAGCCGGTTGCTGCGGCAGGAGAACGTGTGGCGCGGTGAGATCCGGGTCCCCGCCAGCGCCCAGTCCCTCCTCGAGGTCCGGCTGGGGGAGTGGGAGCACGATGCGATGGGCTTCGTCGCCCACATCCCGCACTACGTGGCCCAGTTCGACTATCCCCAGGCCGCGGTCGCACTCATCGAGGGTCTCGAGGACGTGACCGGACTCCAGTGGGAGCTCGATCCCCTGAAGGAGGCGGGCGAGGCGCGTCAGGTGGAGATCGCCACGCAGATCGCCGACTCCGACGACGTCCGTGACGTCGTCACCGGGCTCGAGCAGCAGTACGACGCCTACCACAGCAAGGCGGCCAACCTGCTGGCCGAGGACGAGCCGCTGCCCAGCGGCGAGGAGATCGGGGCCCAGTTCGAGCAGTTCCTGGCCCGGCTCGAAGATCCCGAGGACTAGCCGGTGCCGGCGTCCGTCGAGGAGCTGCTGGCTCTGCTCGACCTCGAGGTGATCGAGGACAACCTGTTTCGCGGGCGGCAGCCCGACACCCGGATGCAGCGCGTCTTCGGGGGACAGGTGGCCGCCCACGCCCTGGTCGCGGCGCACCGCACGGTCCCTGAGCGCTACCACGTGCACTCGCTGCACTCCTACTTCCTGCGGCCCGGTGACACCTCGGTGCCCATCGTCTACGACGTGGACACCGTGCGGGAGGGCCGCAGCTTCGCGACCCGACGGGTGCTGGCACGCCAGCACGGACGCCCGATCTTCGCGATGACGCTCAACTTCGCGGTGCCCGAGGAGGGACTCGAGCACCAGGACCCGATGCCGGAGGTCCCCGGACCCGAGGAGTGCCCGAGCCTGCTCGACGCGAGCCCCGGCGCCGGCCGCGAGGCCGAGGACTGGCAACGCGAGTGGGCCGCGCTCGAGGTGCGCCATGCGGGGGACTCCCGACCCGGGGGTTCCCTCGAGGACCCGTCGGTCGCGGGACGGGCACGGTTGTGGATCCGGGTGGGCGGCGCGCTGCCGGACGAGCCGCTGGTGCACACCGCGGCGTTCACCTACTCCAGTGACATGACCCTGCTCGGGGCGACGCTGGTGCCGCACGACCTCCACATCGCCTCACCCGGCATGCAGGCGGCCTCGCTGGACCACACCATCTGGTTCCACCGCCCGTTCCGGGCCGACGAGTGGTGGCTCTACGACCAGGTGTCCCCGTCGGCGTCCGGGGGCCGCGGGCTCGCCGTGGCCCGGGTGTTCAGCCAGGACGGACGGCTGGTGGCGAGCGTGGCTCAGGAGGGGCTGATCCGCCAGCATCACGCTCCCTAGCACCGCACAGGTGATTTTTCGAGACGCCACGCCGTTATGTGCGTTACTTTTGATCACTCATGTTGCCTGAGTGCTCAGTGAGGTTGTCCGATGTCGGCTCGGTCAAGGCGCAGGATCGGCGCAGTCATGCTCGTCTCGGGGGTGGTGCTGCTCTCGGCGGTCGCGCCGGTGGCGGCCCGTCCCGACGGCGGGCACGGCTTCGGCCGGATGGGCCCGCGGGTGGCTCGCACCACCACGGTCGACCCTTCCCGGGGCCCCGACTTCGAGATGCCGTTCGTCTGCGGCCAGAGCTGGAGGGGCAGCACCCGCTCCTCGCACTCGCCGAGCATCTACACCATCGACTGGAACACCACCAACGACCTCGGCAGGCCGGCTCTGGCGACGGCGCCCGGGATCGTCACCCGGGCCGTCACGCTCAGGGGCAGCTACGGGCGCTACGTCGTGGTCGACCACGGGGAGGGCTACACCTCCCTCTACGCTCACTTGAACCAGATCGTCGCGACCGTGGGCCAGGTGGTCGACCAGGGTGACCTGATCGGCTACGTCGGGGGCAGCGGGAACGCGACCGGACCGCACCTCCACTTCGAGCAGCGTCGCGACGGGGCCTACTTCCACCCCTACCTGCACCGGGCCTACTACGGTTTCGGCACCACCCGCAGGTCCGCGAACTGCACCGACCGACCGATGGCCGGTGACTGGGACGGGGACGGCCTCGGCGACGTGGGCATCTTCCGCAACACCCCGACCGGGACCATCGCCTACGTCAAGACCGCGACGAGCGCGACCTACTACCGGTTCGGGGAGACCGGTGACGTCCCGTTCAGCGGCGACTTCGACGGCAACGGCACCAGCCAGGTGGGCGTGCACAAGATGGGGACCACCACCTGGGACCTGCGCAGCTGGACCGGCAACGCGGTGCGGGTGCGCAACCTCGGCTCCGCCTCCGACATCGCGGTCACCGGGGACTGGGACGGCAACGGGCGCAGCGACCTGGGCTGGTACCGCTCCTCCACGCACACCTTCTACGAGCGTGCCCTGCACGGAGCGCTGACCGCGGTCCGGTGGGGATCTACCGGCGACGAGCCCGTCACCGGCGACTGGGACGGCGACGGGGCCACCGACCTGGGGGTGTTCAACCCCTCCACCCGGACGTGGACGCTGCGCGTGCCGGACGGCTCGGGCTACACCACCCGCCGGGTCGTCTACGGGGCGATCGGGGACAACATCCCCGTCACCGGCGACTGGGACGGTGACAAGATCACCGACCTGGGGGTCTGGCGCCCGTCGCTGGCCCGATTCCACCTGCGCACGACCCAGAAGAGGACCGGCCGGGTGATCTCGTCCTACCGTGGCTACGGCCACGCGAGGTACTGACCGCCGGGCCTGCCCAGTCGTTGCCTGCCCAGTCGTTGCCTGCCCAGTCGTTGCGGGGCCAATCGTTGCGGGGCCAGCCGGTTCGGGTTCAGCCGTTGCGGGCGCGGCCGACCAGGTGCGGGGCGCCGTCCCCGGGCCGGGTCAGGGAGAAGTCGAGACCACGCTCGACGACCCGGGAGCCGAAGGCCACCGTGCCGGGCAGGAAGATCGGCTTCTTGAACTCCACCGCCACGGTCGCCTCGTCGCCGAGACGGTTCGCGAAGGCGGCCACGCACCTGGCCTTGCTCCACATGCCGTGGGCGATCTGGCGCGGGAAGCCGAACGCCTTGGCGCTCAGCGGGTAGAGGTGGATCGGGTTGTGGTCCCCGGAGACCGCGGCGTACTCCCGGCCCAGGTTGCCGGGCAGGCGCCACTCGATGCCGGTGCCGGGCACGACGTCGAACGGCTCGTTCGCGGCGGCGGCGTCCGGGTCGCCCTTGCCCACCCGCAGGTAGGTCGACGTCGACTCCCACACCGTCTCCGGGCCGGTCGAGCCGGCCGCGGTCACCGTGGTGACCAGGTCGAAGACGCGGCCCTTGGGGTGCGGGCGCAGGTCGACCGCCGTGGCGGAGACGTCGAGCCGCTCCGAGGCCGAGAGTGCGCGGTGGCGGGTGATGCTGTTGGCCACGTGCACGGTCCCGATCGCGGGGAACGGGAAGGAGGAGTCGGTCATGATCCCCATGTGCAGCGGGAAGGCGAGCATGTGCGGGTAGGTGAACGGGAGCGCCTGGCCGGGCTCGAAGCCGCACACCCGGGCATAGGCCGCCACGTGGCCGGCGTCGACGTCGACGTCCTTGCGGTGCAGGGTGAGGTCGGGCAGGTCGCGGCCGGTCTTCCGGACCCCGGGGATCAGGTTCACCCCGGGCAGCACCGGAAGCGCGGCCTTGAGCATCGTCGGCAGCGTGGAGGGCTGTCCCTCGATGGTGCGGTCGGTCACGGGTCTCTCCTCGGGTCGGTCAGGCGCCCAGCATCATCTGGCCGCACACGCGTACGACGTTGCCGTTGACGGCGGTGGAGCCGGGGGAGAGGTACCACGCGATCGCCTCGGCGACGTCCACGGGCAGGCCGCCCTGGCTCATCGCGTTCATGCGCTGGCCGACCTCGCGGGTGGCGAAGGGGACCGCTGCGGTCATCTGGGTGACGATGAAGCCCGGTGCCACCGCGTTGACGGTGATGCCGTGGTCGAGGTCGTCGGCCAGCGAGTCCACCAGCCCGATGACGCCGGCCTTGGAGGCGGCGTAGTTGGTCTGGCCCACGTTGCCGGCGATGCCGGCGATCGAGGCGACGCCGACGATGCGGCCGTTCTCCTCGAGCAGGCCCTGGTCGAGGAGCTCGCGGGTGATCAGCTCCGGCGCGGTCAGGTTCACCGCGATCACCGAGCTCCAGCGGTCCTCGCTCATGTTCGCCAGCTTCTTGTCCCGGGTGATGCCCGCGTTGTGCACGACCGCGTGCACGCCACCGAACTTGGTCTTCACGTGCTGGGCGATGCGCTGCGGCGCGTCCTTGCCGGTGATGTCGAGGGTGAGGTGGTCACCGTCGAGCTCCTTCATCAGCGACTGGAGCTCGCTGGCCGCCTGCGGCACGTCGATGCCGAGCACGGTCGCCCCGTCGCGGTGCAGCACCCGCGCGATCTGCTCGCCGATGCCCCGGGAGGCGCCGGTGACGATCGCGACCTTGCCGGTCAGCGGCTTGGCGGGGTCGGCGACGGGGGCGGCCTCGGTGGTCCCGGTGGCGCCGACGCAGGCCACCTGGCCCGAGACGTAGGCGCTCTTGGGGGAGAGGAAGAAGGAGAGCGTGGACTCCAAGGTGTCCTCGGCACCGGGGGCCACGTGGATCAGGTTGACGGTGCTGCCCTTGCCGATCTCCTTGCCCAGCGAGCGGGTGAAGCCCTCGAGGGCACGCTGCGCGACGCGCTCCTGCGGGTCCTCGACCTGCTCGGGCACGGTGCCCAGCACGAGGACGCGGGCGTTGTCGGTCAGGCTGCGCATCAGCGGGGTGAAGAACTGCTGCAGCGCCAGCAGGTCGGCCGAGGAGGTGATGCCGGTCGCGTCGAAGACCAGCCCCTTGAACTTCTCGCCCTCGGGGGCGACGCCGACGTGGGTCACGCCGAGGTTGTCCAGGGCGATGGTCAGCGACTTCTCCAGCCGACCGGTGCCGCCGGTGACGACGGTCCCGTCGACGACGGGAGCGCCCTCGGTCCAGCGCTGGAGCGGGGTGGGGTTGGGCAGCCCGAGGTTCTTCACGAACAGCTTGCCGATCGGGCTGGATACGAAGGACTGGTAGTGGTCGGCCATCGTGGATGCGTTCCTCTGGTCTGCTCGGGGTCTGCTTCGGGTCAACGGTACGGGCGCGGGCAGCGGATGGCGCTACCGGCCAGTAGACGGCAAATGTAACGAGCGGTGTAACTGCACGTCCAGGTTTCGTGATCTGGCCCTCACCGGGTTTGCATTCCTCCCCGCCGACGGCAGGATGGGGCGAGCATTCCGACTCTCCAGGAGCAGATCACCAGATGCAGCCCAACACTCGCCGCGTCGCCGTCATCGGCGGCAACCGGATCCCCTTCGCCCGTTCCAACACCGTCTACGCCACCGCCTCCAACCAGGAGATGCTGACCGCGGCCATCGACGGCCTCGTGGCCCGCTTCGGCCTCGAGGGCGAGCGTCTCGGGGAGGTCGTGGCCGGGGCCGTGCTCAAGCACAGCCGCGACTTCAACCTGACCCGCGAGTCCGTGCTCGGCTCCGCGCTGGCGCCCGAGACGCCGGCCACCGACATCCAGCAGGCCTGCGGGACCGGCCTCCAGGCCGCGATCTACATCGCGAACAAGATCGCCCTGGGCCAGATCGAGGCCGGCGTCGCAGGTGGCTCCGACACCACCTCGGACGCCCCGATCGCGATCTCGGAGCGCCTGCGCAAGAAGCTGATCAAGGTCAACCAGCAGAAGGACACCGCGGGCAAGCTCAAGGCGCTCGGTGCGATCCGCCCGACCGACATCGGGATCGAGGTCCCCCAGAACGGTGAGCCCCGCACCAAGCTGTCGATGGGGGAGCACGCCGCGCTGACCGCGCTGGAGTGGCAGATCGCCCGGGAGGCGCAGGACGAGCTCGCGGTGGCCTCCCACCACAACCTGGCCGCGTCCTACGACCGCGGCTTCCAAGATGACCTGATCACCCCCTTCAACGGCCTCGAGCGCGACCAGAACCTGCGCGCCGACTCCTCGGTGGAGAAGCTGTCCACCCTCAAGCCGGTCTTCGGCAAGGGCGAGGCGGCCACGATGACCGCCGCCAACTCGACACCGCTGACCGACGGTGCCTCCGCGGTGCTGCTGGCCACCGAGGACTGGGCCAAGGAGCACGGCCTGAAGGTGCAGGCCTACTTCGTGGACTGCGAGACCGCGGCGGTCGACTTCGTGCACGGGGGCGAGGGGCTGCTGATGGCTCCGGCGTACGCCGTGCCGCGGATGCTCGAGCGCAACGGCCTGAGCCTGCAGGACTTCGACTACTACGAGATCCACGAGGCCTTCGCCTCCCAGGTGCTCTCGACCCTCGCGGCGTGGGAGGACCCGGTGTTCTGCAAGGAGCGCCTCGGCCTCGACGCTCCGCTGGGCTCGCTGGACCGCACCCGGCTCAACGTCAACGGCTCCTCGCTCGCCGCGGGACACCCGTTCGCCGCCACCGGTGGCCGGATCGTGGCGAACCTGGCCAAGATCCTCGACGAGAAGGGCTCCGGACGCGGCCTGATCTCGATCTGTGCAGCCGGTGGCCAGGGCGTCACCGCGATCCTCGAGAAGTAGCCCACACGCTGCCGAGCGGCCCTCGTCCCTGCGGGGACGGGGGCCGTTCGTGGTGGCGGGTCAGCCGGTGGCGAGTGCCTTGGCGGTGGCGACCAGGTAGGCGCGGACGTCCTCGGCCGAGACCGGGGAGATCGCCGGGATCCCGGGAGCCGACTCCTTGACCAGCATGCCGACGCGGGCGAGCTGGAGAGCACCGAAGCCGCTGGCGTACATGTGGTTGGCGAGCAGCGTGGGGTCGCTCACGCGGAAGTCACCCGCGTCGTTGCCGTCGTCGAGCACCTGGCGGAGCTGGGTCAGGCAGGCCGAGATGCCACGGCCCAGCCGGAACAGGGAGCTCTCGCTGACCTCCTCGAGCAGCTCGGGGCCGGGCCGTCGCATCAGGGTCTGCGCGCAGTCGACGAAGGCGGGGTACTCCAGGCCGAAGTCCACGAACGCCTCCACGACCGCGACCAGCCGGCGCTCCGGGGAGCCTGCGCCCCCGGCCGCTGCGCCGAGCCGTCCGTCGAGCTCGTCGAGATAGCTGACCAGGGTGAGCGCGAACAGCTCCTCCTTGCCGCTGAAGTGGCGGTAGATGATCGCGCGGTTGACCCCGACCGCGCGGGCGATGTCCTCGATCTGGGCATCGCGCACCCCCGTCTCGTCGAAGAGCTGCCGGGTCGCCTGCAGGATCTCCCGCTCGCGCGCCCGGCGGCGCGCCGCGGCCGACTGCCGGGAGGGGGCTCGTTCGCTGGCCATGGCGCGATCGTAGTGCAACTCCGGTTTACACAGGCGTGTGCCAGGCGTCCGACTCCTCGCCCTCCGGGGCAGCGGCCTGCGACCGGCCGAGTCAGGTGCCTACCTCGGGGTCTGCTGGTAGAGCACGAGGCGCCACTCCTCGCCCATCCGCCGGTAGACGCTCGACATCACGCCGACGAAGGCCGGTTCGTCTGCTGCCCGGTAGCCGGTCCCCTCGTAGACGAGGGCGGCGCTGTCCGGGCCGCTGTGGACAAGACGCACGTCGGCGATGCTGTAGGTCCGCCACGCAGGTGCGTGCTCGAGCGAGGCGACGACGCTCTCGCGGTCCATCACCGCGCCGTTGGCCAGCACCATCACCGCGTCATCGGCCATCAAGCTGCCGTAGAAGCTGCCGCCCGTGCTCTCGCACAGCGAGTCCCACCCGCGTCGCTCGATGCCCAGCAGTGTCTCCTTGAGCTCCTCGTCGTCCATCCGACGAGGCTAGCCGTGGCGCGGCCGGGGTCAACCGTCTCCTCGCTCGGCTCCCGAGGGAAGGGCGGGCTCTTCCGGCGGTTCATGGACGGGTTCGGCTACCGCCGGGGCGAGGGGAGCACCGCCCGCACAGCGTCGATCGGGTCCGCCTCCTCGGCCGGCTTGTCGTCGCGGTAGCGCAGCACTCGTGCGAACCGCAGCGCCACGCCACCGGGGTAGCGCGTCGACCTCTGGACACCGTCGAAGGCGATCTCGACCACCTGCTCGGGGCGGACGTGGACGACGTGACCCTCACGGTGGGTCTCGAGAGCGAGGAAGCGCTCGGTCTGCCAGGTGAGCATCTCGTCGGTCAGCCCCTTGAAGGTCTTGCCCAGCATCACGAACCCGCCGGTCGAGGGATCGCGGGCGCCGAGGTGAAGGTTGGAGAGCCAGCCGCGACGACGGCCGCTGCCCCACTCGACGGCGAGCACGACGAGGTCGAGGGTGTGCCGGGGCTTGACCTTGATCCACGCCGAGCCGCGCCGGCCCGCGTCGTACGGCGCGTCGAGGCGCTTGAGGACCACGCCCTCCTGCCCGTCGGCGATCGCGCGGTCGAAGAAGGCCTGGGCCTCCGCGGGAGAGCCGGTCACGAGCCGGCGGGCCCGCAGCTCCTCGGGAACCGCGGCGTCCAGCAGCTCGAGCCGGTCCCGGGCGGGCGCCTCGATCAACGAGTCGCCCTCGTGCAGCAGCAGGTCGAAGAAGAACGGCCGGATGCCGGTGGCTCCGGTGCGCGTGGAGGTCGTGGAGGCCGTCTCCTGGAAGGGGCGGGGTCGGCCGCCCTCGTCGAGGGCCAGTGCCTCGCCGTCCAGGATCAGGTCGGTCGCCGGGAGCGAGCGGGTCGCCGCCACGACCTCGGGGAGACGGCCGGAGATCTCCTCGAGGCTGCGGGTGAACACCGAGACCTCTTCGCCGTGCTTGTGCACCTGGACCCGGATGCCGTCGAGCTTGGTGTCCACCGCGAAGGCGCTCTCCCCGTCGGCGGCGACCTTCTCCGCCCCGGCGCCGACGTCGGGCGCCGTGCCGGCGAGCATCGGCCGGACCGGACGGCCCACCAGCATGCTGAACTCCTCGAGCGCCCCGGCGCCGCGGGTCAGCGCGGCCACCGCGATCGGCCCGGTGGGGGCGCTGAACATGGCCGCCCGGCGGACCGACTTCGCCGGCAGCGCGGCCGCGGCCGCGATGGCGTCGAGCATCACCGAGTCGAGGGCGCCCTGGCGCACGTTGCCGGTGACCAGGTTGCGCAGGAAGTCCTGCTCGGCCGCGGTCAACCGGGCGAACAGGGCCGTCACGGCCTCGCGACGCGCGCCGGCCGAGCCGCTTCCGGCCAGGCCGCTGATCGCCTCGAGGGCGGAGTCCACCGCCACCAGGGTCACCTCACCCGCCGGTGCCGGCGGCGGCAGCTCGGACAGGCCGCGCCAGCCCACGCCGGTGCGACGCTGGCGCAGGGTGCCGGAGAGGTAGGCGGCGGCGATGTCGACCTCGTCGGCCTCCTCGTCGGCCTCCCCGCCGGCCTTCCCGACGGCCGCCTCGCGCAGCAGCTCGGCGATCAGGTCGCGCTTGCCCAGCCGGGAGCCGGTGGCGGCAACCTGGGCCGAGACCTCGACGAGTCGGGCGAGCAGCATGCCGGCCATCGTGTCAGCACCGTCCGACATAGGGTGCCGCCATGGGCAGCACCGGGCACACCACGGCGGTCGCGGCCTGCGCACCGCACACCCGCGTGTGGCGCCCGGACTGGCCGTGCCCGGTGGGCGCGGTGCTGGCCCACCATCGTCGTGGGGCCGGTGACCCGACGTTCCGCCGGACGCCGGACGGCGCGACCTGGCGCGGGATCCGCACACCGGAGGGCCCGGCCACCCTGCGGATCCAGCCGACGCCCGGCCTCGCGGAGGTCGCGGCGCAGGCGTGGGGGAGCGGCGCCCCGTGGGTGCTGGAGCGGCTGCCCCGCATGCTCGGCGCCGACGACGACCCCTCGGGCTTCGAGCCGCTGCACCCGCCGGTCGCGCAGGCGTGGCGGCGCCACCGGCACTGGCGGCTGGGGGCGACCGACCTGGTGATGGAGTCGCTCGTGCCGGCGATCATCGAGCAGAAGGTCACCGGGCAGGAGGCGTTCGCCGCCTTCCGCGCCCTGGTCCACCGGTTCGGGGAGCGGGCGCCGGGGCCTCCCGGCGAGCCGGACCCGCCAGTGCGGCTCTGGGTGCAGCCCTCCCCGGAGACCGTGCGGAGGATCGCGTCGTGGGAGTGGCTGCGGCTGCCGGTCGACGGCGCGCGGTCGCGCCCGGTCCAGCACGCCGTGCGGGTGGCCTCCGCCCTCGAGCGGGCGGGCCAGGAGCGACCGGAGGAGTTCGACCGGCGCCTGCGCTCGCTGCCCGGCATCGGGGTGTGGACCAGCGCCGAGGTCCGTTACCGGGCCCTGGGGGACGCCGACGCGGTGAGCTTCGGCGACTACCACGTCCCCGCCGACATCGGCTACGCGCTCACCGGAGCACCGGTCGACGACGACGGGCTGGCCGACCTGCTCGCGCCGTACGCCGGGCACCGGCACCGGGTCCAGCGGCTGCTGGAGCTGGCCGGGCACAAGCGGCCCCGACGCGGGCCGCGGATGGCCCCCCGCACGCACCTTCCACGTTAACGTCACCTTGGCGCCCCGCCAGCCGACCCGATCTGGAGCACCCGCTTGTCTGCTGAGACCGATCGCCTCGCGGCCATGTCCGCGAGCGAGCTCGACGAGTTCTTCCGCACCTCGACGATCCTGGAGATCACCGAGGTCATCGCCGCGGCCACCGACGAGGAGCTGCGCACCCTGGTCGCTCTCGAGCACTTCCGCGAAGCCGGCGTGGTCACCATCCTGGAGCGGTTCGAGGAGTTCGCGGACGCCGAGAGGCTTGCCGAGATCGACGGGGTGGCGAGCTTCGAGCTGGCGTGGTCCAAGAAGGACCTGGAGCGGCACACGGCCCGCTTCGGCTCCGGGAAGGTCAGCCTCGACGAGGCCGCGGAGCCCGACGTCACGATCGTGGCCGACATCGTGGACTTCGTCCGTCTGGTGACCGGCCAGACCAACGCGGCGCTGCTCTACCTGGGAGGTCGGCTACGCATCGAGGGCGAGGCGATGCTCGCCCTCGCGGTGGGCAGCGTGTTCACCGTCCCGGGGAGCTCCCGGGCGGCGGTGGACCCGGGTGCGCTCGACCCCGTCGACGTGGCCACCGCGGTGGCCAACACCTCCGCCAAGCACATGCGCTCGGTGATGGCGGGTGGGTTCCGGCCGGTGGTGCTCGAGGAGGTGTTCCGCCGCTTCCCCGAGTTCATCGACGCCGACAAGGCCGGCAGCATGGCGCTGTGCGTCGGGTTCCGGATCGGTGGCCGCGCCGACGGCGAGGTGGACCGCTACGCCGTGCACGTCGACGACGGCGTCTGCACCATCGAGGCGGACCCGCCAGAGGGACAGAGACGCGATGCGACCATCACCGTCGACGGCGCGGACTTCCTGCGGCTCGCGCTCGGCCAGCTGCACCCGGTGCGGGGCGTGCTCACCGGCGCGCTCAAGGTCAAGGGCGACCGGGCCAAGGCACTGGCGCTGAACGCGGTGATGGTGCCGCCGCAGCCGCGCCAGGACTAGGCGGGTCACGACGCTCGGCCCGGGCGGTGGTGTGGCTCACCGGCCGACGGCGTACCCCTGCATCCCACGCGGGTTGGCGCCCGCGCGCACCAGGCCGGTCGCCGGGTCGCGACCCACCGCACACATCCGGCCGAGCGACCAGGGCCCCTGCGTCACGACCCGGTGTCCGCGACGGGCCAGCGCGCCGATGACGTCGGGGTCGACCCGGTCCTCGACGACCACCACGCCCGCCTCCATCTCGCGCGGATGGAAGGATCCGGGGAAGCTGGTGGTGTGGAACATGGGCGCGTCGATCGCCTCCTGGAGGTCCAGGCCACCGACCAGGTGGCGCAGCAGGAACAGCGACTGCCACTGGTCCTGCTGGTCCCCGCCGGGGGAACCGCACGCCAGGACCGGTGCGCCGTCGCGCAGGACGAGGGTCGGGGTCAACGTCGTGCGCGGCCGGGCCCCTGGCGCCAGCGACGCCGGCAGCCCCTCGTCGAGCCAGAACATCTGTGCCCGGCTGCCCAGGCAGAAGCCCAGCTCGGGGATCGTCGGTGAGCTCTGCAGCCAGCCACCGCTGGGGGTCGCGGAGATCATGTTGCCCCAGCGGTCCACCACGTCGATGTGGCAGGTGTCGCCGCGCACGGCGCCGTCGCGCTGCACGGTCGGCTCGCCGGTGGTCACGTCGGTGGCCACCCCGGTCGGCTCCCCGGCCAGCAGCCGACGCACGTGGCGGGAGAGGACCGGCTCCCTGCCACCGGGCGAGCCCGGCCGCAGGCCGAGGTCGGCCTCCGGCCCGACCAGGCCCGCGCGGGACGCGAGGTAGTCGGCGGCCAGCAGGTCGTCGACGTCGAGAGGGCTGCGGTCGCCGAACCACGCCTCGCGGTCGGCCATCGCCAGCTTCCAGACCTCGGTGATCGCGTGCACGCCCTGCTCGGTCGACGGGTCCAGCGCCTCCGGCCCGAGCCGGTCGAGCATCCCCAGCACCTGGAGCAGTGCCGGGCCCTGGCCCCACAAGTCCGTCTTCGCGACCTCGACCCCCTGCCACTGGGCGACCACGGCGTCCTCCCAGGTCGCGGAGAACGCGGCCAGGTCGCTCCCGGCCACCAGCCCCGGCAGCACCTGGCCACCGGAGTGGCGCCACTCGCGGTGGCGGAAGGAGTCCACCGCCTCGGCCACGAACCCATGTCCCCAGGAGCTGCGGGCAGCCTCGGCCTGGGCCCCGACGTCCGGGCCGGCCGCGCTGGCCTGCGCCACGAGTCGGTCCAGCACCGAGGCGTACTGCGGGTTCGCGAACAGCTCGCCCGCGCGGGGGACCCGGCCCTCGCGCAGCCACAGGTCGGCCGAGGTGGTCCAGCTCTCGCGGAACAGACCCTGGACCCGCTCGACCGTGGCCGCCACCCGGGGGAGCAGCGGGTGGCCCGAGCGGGCGTACCCGATGGCGGGCTCCAGCACGGTCGCGAGCGGGAGCGAGCCGTGGTCGCGCAGGAGCAGCAGCCAGGCGTCCACGGCACCCGGGACCGCCGCCGCGAGGGGACCCGATCCCGGCACGTGGTCGAGCCCCATGGCGGCGTACGCCGCTGGCGTCGCGCCCGCGGGTGCCGGCCCCTGCCCGCACAGCACCCGGGGGGACGGGTCGGTCGCCGTCGCCACGAGGGCAGGGAGGTCGCCGCCGGGCCCGTTCAGGTGCGGCTCGACGACGTGCAGCACGAACCCGCCTGCCACGGCGGCGTCGAAGGCGTTGCCCCCGAGCTCGAGCATGCGGTGAGCCGACTGCGAGGCCAGCCAGTGGGTGGAGGACACCATGCCGAAGGTGCCCTCGAGGGTGGGGCGCGTCGTGAAAGTCATCGCGACCATCGTGACACCACCGGTTCCGGGTCTAGATATCGACGACGTCGTGCGCGAGGCTTCCAAGCACCGCCCACCAACCGGAGGACAACGATGCGCAGCACCATGCAGGACTTCCCGCTCACCATCGGTGGTCTGCTCGAGCACGGCACCACCGTGCACGCGGACTCGGAGGTGGTGACCGCCACCTCCGAGGGCACCCGCCGGCAGACCTACGGCGACCTGGGCCGCCGCGCAGCACAGCTGGCCAACGGCCTGCGCTCGCTGGGGATCGACGCCGACCAGCGCGTCGCCACGTTCCAGTGGAACAACGCCGAGCACCTCGAGGCCTACCTGGCCGTGCCCGCGATGGGGGCGGTGCTGCACACCTTGAACATCAGGCTCTTCCCCGAGCAGCTCGTCTACGTCGCCAACCACGCCGAGGACCAGGTGGTCATCGTCGACGACTCCCTGGTCGGGCTCCTCGCCCCGCACCTGTCGAAGCTCGAGACGGTCCGCCACGTCCTCGTGGCCGGGCCCGACGCCGCGTCCGCGGACCTCGGCTCGTTGCGGGAGAGCGGCAAGGAGGTCTCGCTGTACGACGACCTGCTGGCGGGACAGCCCGAGGACTTCGACTGGCCCGAGGTCGACGAGCGGGACGCGGCCGCGATGTGCTACACCAGCGGCACCACCGGCAACCCGAAGGGCGTGGTCTACAGCCACCGCTCGGCCTGGCTGCACTCACAGATGGTCTGCACCGGCAACATCGGCGGGCTCAGCTTCCACGACCGGGTGCTGCCGATCGTGCCGATGTTCCACGCCAACTCCTGGGGCCTGGCCTACGCGGCACTGATGAGTGGGGCCTCGCTGTGCATGCCCGACCGTTGGCTCCAGGCGGAGCCGTTGGTGCGCTTCGTCCAGGAGTCGCTGCCGACGGTCTCCGGCGCCGTCCCGACGGTCTGGAACGACGTGCTCGGCTACCTCGACGAGCACGAGGACGTGCACCTGGACTCCCTGCGGCTGATCCTGTGCGGCGGCTCCGCCGTGCCCGTCTCGCTGCAGCAGGCGCTGCAGGAACGGCACGGCCTGGTCGTGCGCCAGGCCTGGGGGATGACCGAGACCTCCCCGGTGGCCTCGGCGGGGCTGCCTCCGGTCGGCGTCCACGGCGAGGAGGAGTGGAACTATCGCGGGAGCCAGGGCAGGGTCGCCTGCGGGGTCGAGGGCCGCATCGTGGCCGACGACGGCACCGAGCAGCCGTGGGACGGCGTGGCCGTCGGGGAGCTGGAGGTCCGTGGCCCGTGGGTCACCGGCAGCTACTACGACTCCGACGACCCCGAGGTCGACCAGAAGTTCCACGACGGCTGGCTGCGCACCGGTGACGTGGGCTCCATCGACGAGCTCGGCTACATCCGGCTCTCCGACCGTGCCAAGGACGTCATCAAGTCCGGCGGGGAGTGGATCTCCTCGGTGGACCTGGAGAACGCCCTGATGGCGCACGAGGACGTCGTGGAGGCGGCGGTCATCGGCATCCCCGACGAGAGGTGGGACGAGCGGCCGCTGGCCTCGGTGGTGGTGCGCTCGGGCGCGACGCTCACGCCCGCGCAGCTGCGCGACTTCCTGGCCAAGGACTTCGCCAAGTGGCAGCTGCCGGACTCCTGGGCCTTCATCGACGAGGTGCCGCGCACGAGCGTGGGCAAGTTCGACAAGAAGGTGATCCGCAAGTGGTACGCCGAGCAGGAGATCCAGGTCGAGAAGCCCGAGGGCTGAGCGACCCGAGCCCGGGTCAGCAGATCCGGATCGAGGACCGGATGTTCTTGCGGTGCTGGGCCCGCTTGGAGACGCGGTCGAGGTTCCAGGTGTAGCCGCCGGTGTGCAGGGTGGTGTCGAAGTAGGCCATCGCCACTCCGCCGTTGGCGACCAGCTGGCGGTAGAAGCTCACGATCCACGCCGGGTCCCGGGAGGCCGCCTGGTTGTTGTAGGCGGTCTCGGCGACGCCCCACCGGGTGTGGTGGGCCCTGGCGAAGCGATGGAAGTAGCGGAACCACGGCCGGAAGTCGGACATCTCCCTGACCACGGCGCCGCTGGGCTTCCGGGTGCCGTAGAAGTTGTAGGGGTCCATGCCGAGCACGTCGATCAGGCCGTCGCCGGGCCAGAGCCGGTTCAGCTTGTAGGCCGGGTTGTTGCCGGAGACCTGGTGCCAGCCCATCACGATCATCGTGGTGGCGATGTTGTTGCTGCCGCGCTTGACGAAGCGGGCGAAGCGAGCCTGCATCCGGGTCCACTGGCGCACGTCCTGCCCCTTGTTCTCGGGCTCGTGGTAGAACGCCAGCCACACCGGGCCGGGCACCCGGTTCAGCCGCGAGGTCAGGGCACGGGCCCAGCCGTCGAACTTCCCGCGGGCATTCTGCTTCCAGGACCCGTAGACCTTGAACGACATCCACGGGAGCCGGTGGTGGGCGACGTCGTTGCGCGCGGTGCGCACCGCGCTGGCCCACTGGCCGGGACCGAAGTAGGTCCGGTGGATCGGCAGCCTGCGCCCGTAGTATCGCTCCCGCTGGGCCAGCGACACCTTGCCGGAGACCACGGAGCCGGCGTAGGCGCCGCTGCTCGGCAGTCCGCGCCTGTTGCGCACGCACGTGCGGGCCGCCAGGGCCAGGTCGCCTCCGTCCGGAGCGGCCTGGGCGGCCGCCCCGGTGCCGGTGCGGCCGGTGCCGGTAGGGCCGTAGGCGTGCGTGAGGGACAAGACGACACCCAACGCCACCAGGAGGGCGAGGCGTGGGAGCGCGGGGGCGATCTGGCTGCGAAGCATGCTCGAGTACAACATCGGGGCGAAATCATTGCGATACCACCCCCCACGCCGGGGTCTCGTAGGGGCACACGGTGGCGCCGGGCGGTGTCGCGGACCAGCCGATAGCCTTCGGCAGGTGACCTCCCGGACCCCCTACACGGCTGCCGTGCGCGAGCGGACGCTGCTCAGCGAGCACCTGGTCCGTCTCGTGCTCGAGGTCCCGGTGGGCTGGGAGACCAGCGGCGTCCCCGACGAGTGGGTGGCCCTGACGGTGCCGGGCCAGTTCCAGACCCGCTACTACACGGTGCGCTCGCTGTCGGGGGGTCGGCTGACGATCGACGTCGTGCTGCACGAGGAGGGGCTGGTCACCGGGTGGGCGCGCACCGACTGTGTCGGCGACGTGGTCGGGCTCTCCGCGCCGAAGGGATCCTTCGACCTGCCCGGCGACGCGGGCTGGGTGGTCCTCGCCGGTGACCTGACCGCCCTGCCGGCGATGGCCAGGATCTCCGAGTCGGTGGCCGGGCTGCCGCTGACGATCCACGCCGAGGTGCCCGACGGCACGCTGCCGGGATACCTGGACGCGACCGCGCACTGGCACCGTGCCGAGGCCGGGACCAGCGACCTCGCTGCGATCGTGCGCGGCCTCGCCTGGCCCGACGGTCCCGGCTACTTCTGGATGGCGGGCGAGTCGGCGCAGATGCGCGACGTCCGGCGGCACGCCCGCCACGACCTCGGCTGGGACACTCGGCACCACGACGTCATGGGCTACTGGAGCGGCAGCCGCGGACGGCAGGCACGGCGGGTCGACCCGGGTCCCATCTACGCGCGCGGCAAGGCGAGCGGGAAGTCCGAGGGGGACATCTGGGCGGAGTACGACGCGGCGAGGGAGTCGTCGTGACCGGGGAGACCCCGGGCCACCGGTCCGGCTTCGCCTGCCTCGTGGGCCGCCCCAACGCCGGCAAGTCCACGCTCACCAACGCGATCGTCGGCACCAAGGTCGCGATCACCTCCTCCCGCCCGCAGACCACCCGCACCGTGGTGCGTGGGATCGTGCACCGCCCCGACGCGCAGCTGGTCCTGGTCGACACCCCCGGGCTGCACCGGCCGCGCACCCTCCTCGGAGAGCGGCTCAACGACCTGGTCACCAGCACCTGGGCCGAGGTCGACGTCGTGGCGGTGTGCTTCCCGGCCGACCAGGAGCCAGGGCCCGGCGACCGGTTCCTGGTCACCGAGCTGGCCAAGGTGCGGCGTACGACGAAGGTGGCCGTGGCGACCAAGACCGACCTCGTCAGCCCGGCCGCGCTGGGGAAGCACCTGCTGGCCATTGCGGCCCTGGGCGAGGAGACCGGCACCGACTGGGCGGAGATCGTGCCGGTCTCGGCCAGGAGCGGCCACCAGGTGGGGCTGCTCACCGACCTGCTCGTCGCCCGGCTGCCCGAGGGCCCGCCGCTCTACCCGGAGGGTGAGCTCACCGACACACCCGAGGAGGCACTGGTCGCCGAGCTGATCCGGGAGGCTGCACTGGAGGGTGTCCGCGACGAGCTGCCGCACTCGATCGCCGTGGTGGTCGAGGAGATGGGGCTGCGCGAGGGGCGGCCGGCGGACCAGCCGCTGCTCGAGGTGCACGCCAACCTGTTCGTGGAGCGCTCCTCGCAGAAGGGCATCGTGATCGGGCACCAGGGCTCCCGGCTGCGCGAGGTCGGCACGGCCGCTCGGCAGCAGATCCAGGCCCTGCTCGGCACGCCGGTCTTCCTCGACCTGCACGTCAAGGTCGCCAAGGACTGGCAACGCGACCCCCGTCAGCTGCGCCGGCTCGGCTTCTAGCCGGTCCCGGCGCTCGCTAGCCTGTCGGCCGTGACCTGGGACGAGCGCTACGACGAGGCGGCCCGGGCGCGGTACGTCGACGAGCCGGCCAAGCGGGTACCGGCCCCCGAGCGCACGCCGTTCGAGCGCGACCGTGCCCGCGTGGTGCACTCGGCCTCGCTGCGCCGGCTCGCCGCGAAGACGCAGGTGCTCGGCCCGCAGTCCGACGACTTCGCGCGCAACCGGCTCACCCACAGCCTCGAGGTGGCCCAGGTCGCCCGTGACCTCGCCCACCCGCTGGGGTGTCACCCGGACCTGGCCGAGACGGCCGCGCTCGCCCACGACCTGGGCCACCCGCCGTTCGGGCACAACGGCGAGGCCGCGCTCGACGAGGTGGCCGCTGTCTGCGGCGGCTTCGAGGGCAACGCCCAGACCCTGCGGATCCTCACCCGCCTGGAGGCGAAGTCGACCGACGGGCACGGCCGCTCGGTGGGACTGAACCTGACCCGGGCGACGCTCGACGCGTGCACGAAGTACCCCTGGCCACGGCTCTCGGCGGACGCGGAGGTGGGCGGTGGCAAGTTCGGGGTCTACGAGGACGACCAGCCGGTGTTCGACTGGATGCGCCGCGGTGTCGAGGGCGCGCGGCGCTGCGTCGAGGCCCAGGTGATGGACTTCGCCGACGACGTGGCCTACTCGGTGCACGACCTCGAGGACGGCGTGGTCGGTGGCCGCATCGACCTCGGCCGGCTCGATCGAACCGAGGAACGGCACCAGGTCTTCGACACCGTGCGTGACTGGTACCTGCCCGAGGCCACCGACGCCGCCCTGGAGGAGGCGCTGTCCCGGGTGCGGACGATCACCTCCTGGCCCGACGCGCCGTACGACGGGAGCAGGCGCGCCCTCGCGGCGCTGAAGAACCTCACCAGCGACCTGATCGGCATCTTCTGCGGCAGCGTGCACCGGGCCACCCAGGCCGCCCACGGACCGGGGCCGCTGGTGCGCCACCGCGGCGACCTGGTCGTCCCTGCTGAGACGACGCAGGAGATCGCGGTGCTCAAGGGCGTCGCCGCGCACTACGTGATGCGTGCCCAGGACCGGCTCGACCTGATGGAGCGCCAGCGCACGCTGCTGCACGAGCTGTTCGAGGCGACGTGGCAGCGCGGCAGCGACGGGCTGGACCCGGCATTGCGTCGCGACTTCGCCGAGGCGGACGACGACGCCTCCCGCACCCGCGTGGTCGTCGATCAGGTGGCCAGCCTCACCGACGCCTCCGCGGTCGTCCGGCACCGGGAGCTGGTCGGCGGCGGGACCTGAGCACGGCACCGCGACCGGTGGCGCCAGACTGGGGTCATGAGCGATCGGAGCGAACCGCTGGTCTGGCTGCCCTTCGACCCCGACGCCTTGGGCGAGGTGCCGGTCGGCCTGCGCTACGAGCGCGTCGACTCCGAGCAGCCGCCGTCCGGTCTCGACGAGGTCGAGCTCTACGTCCTGCCCTACCGGTTTCGACCGGCCGACGGCGAGGTGCTGGCCCGGCTGCCGCGGCTGCGGGTCGTCCAGACGTTGTCGGCGGGAGTCGAGCACATCCGGGGCTACGTGCCCGAGGGTGTGCAGCTGTGCAACGGGCGCGGCATCCACGACACCTCGACGGCCGAGATGGCGCTCACCTTGATCCTGTCCAGCCTGCGCGGCGTCCCGGAGCTCGTCCGGGCCCAGGACCGCGCGGAGTGGGCGCCGCAGCTGCGCCCGTCCCTGGCCGACAAGCAGGTCCTCATCGTGGGCCACGGCCAGATCGGTGCGGCGATCGAGACCCGGGTGCGCTCCTTCGAGGCAGAGGTCGTCCGGGTCGCGCGCAGCGCGCGGGACGGCGTGCACGCCATCGAGGAGCTCCCCGACCTGCTGCCGCACGCCGACGTGGTGGTGCTGATCGTCCCCGGGACGGCCGAGACCACCGGGCTGTTCGACGCCGCCATGCTCGCCCGGCTCGCCGACGGCGCCCTGCTGGTCAACGTCTCCCGGGGCCCGGTCGTCGACACCGACGCGCTGCTGGCCGAGCTGCGCAGCGGCCGCCTGCACGCCGCCCTCGACGTGACCGACCCCGAGCCGCTGCCGGCGGGCCACCCGCTGTGGCAGGCGCCCCACCTGCTGCTCACGCCGCACGTCGGCGGCAACAGCAGCGCGATGCAGCCGCGTGCCCACCGGCTCGTCCGCGACCAGCTGCGGCGGTTCGCGGCGGGAGAGCCGCTCGCGAACGTGGTGACCGGCGACTACTGAGCCGCCGCAAGCCGCCTCAGGGCAGGTCGCCCTTGGGCCCCGGGTCGTCCTGGTGGGCAGTGCTGTCGGGGTTGAGCTTGGCGCCCGGGTCCGGTCCGTCGGCGGCGGACCTCAACCGCGTGGTGGCGGCGTCGGCGGCGTCGGTCAGCCGGTCCTTGACGACCGGAGCCTTCTCCCGGGCGAGGTCCGCGGCCTGATGGGTCTTCTCCTGCACGCGGGGGTCGTTGCGGACCTTGGCGTAGGCCGCCCGCAGCTGGTCGTAGCGTTCCCGCCCGGCCCGGGTGCCGAGCACGTAGCCGACACCTCCCGCGACCAGGACCAACAGCTTCTTCATCGTGTCTCCTCGTGCTCGTGATGGGTTTCGTGACGCTGCCCGCCCCGCAGCCGGGCGGCCTCCCGCCGGATGCGGCGACCCCGGGCGACGTCCTTCTCGCGCTTCTTGCGGGCCTTGGTGATGTTGCGGGTGTCGCGGGCCGGGAGCTGCAGCTCCTCCTCGGCCGGCAGACCTGCCTGGAGCTGGCGCCCGCGTTCGAGCTCGGCGTCGATCTCGGCGCCGAAGAGCAGCGCGAGGTTGGTGATCCACAAGAACAGCAGGGCCACGATGACGCCGGCCAGCGAGCCGTAGGTCTTGTTGTAGCTGGAGAAGTGCGCGACGTAGAAGGCGAACCCGACCGAGGCCAGCACCCAGATCAGGATCGCGGCGGAGGCGCCCGTCGAGATCCAGCGGAACTTCGGCTGCTGGATGTTCGGGGTCGCGTAGTAGAGGAGCGCCACGATCAGGATGACGACCACGGCGAGCACCGGCCACTTGAGGATCGACCAGGCGGTCACGGCGGCCTCACCCAGGCCGATCACGCTGCCCACCGACTCCGCGAGGGGGCCGGAGACGACCAGCATCACCAGGACCAGCGCGATCAGGAGGACCGCGACGAGGGTGAGCAGCAGCATGATCGGCCGCAGCTTCCAGAACGGCCGGCCCTCCTCGATCTCATAGATCCGGTTCATCGCGCGGGTGAAGGCGTTGACGTAGCCGGAGGCGGAGTAGAGCGCCACGACCAGTCCGACGGCGAGGGCATAGCCGGCGGACTCGGACTGGGCGACCTGGCGCAGTGCCTGGTCGACGGTGTCCAGCAGCTGTCGGGAGACCAGCGGCTGCAGCGTCGCGATGATGGTGTCGATGGACTTCTCGGTCTTCCCGACCACACCCAGCACGGAGACGAGAGCCAGGGCCGCGGGGAAGATCGCGAGCACCGCGTAGTAGGTCAACGCCGCCGCGAGGTCGGTGCACTGGTCCTCGCCGAACTCGTGCAGGGTCTTGCGGGCGACGTAGAACCACGACCGCTTGGTCAGGTCGGTGGGGCTGTCCGGCTTCCGGGGGTCGTCCGGAGCCGGGGTGGCCTCCGGGGTGCGCTGCTCGCCGTGGCCAGCGCCGGAGGCCGTCATCGTCTGCGCCGCCACACGACGACCAGGACCACCCCCAGGGCCACGGCCGCAGCCGCGCCCAGGACCTCCGGGCGCGGTCCGCCCGTCTCGGTGGTGACGCGGTCGCGCACGTCGGCCACCTTCTCCTGCGTCTGGGCCTTGACGTCGAGCTTGTGCCCGAGGTCGTCGACGGTCCTGGCGAGCTGCTCGCGCTGCCGCTCGATGTCGGCCTGGATCTCCTCGGGCGTGCTCATGCGTGCTGTCCCTTCACCGTGGCGATGTCCTCCCTGACTCCCGCGAGGGCCCGTTCGGGCACCGGGGGAGCGGCCTCCTGGACCTGGGTCCTCCCGAGCAGAGCCATCAGCCCGGCCCCGGCGAAGAGTGCGACGGCGACGACCAGCGCCGCGAGCCACGCGTCGAGGACGAGGGCCAGGGCCAGCACAGCGGTGGCCACGAGCGTGCCCAGCCCGAGGAGTGCCAGCAGCCCGGCCGCGCTGAACATGCCGATGCCGAGGCCGGCGCGCTTGCCCTTGACCGCCACCTCCGCCTGGGCCAGGCGCATCTCGGCGCGGATCAGCTCGGGGACCTGCGTGGTCAGGTCGTGCACCAGCGCCCCCAGGGTCGGGTCGGGCTCGAGGGTGTGACTCACGGTGGGTTCGTCCATGCACCTCACGTTGCCAATCCCTGCGGATTGAAACCTCACCGCGCACCGGAGCGTCGTCGGATGCGGCCCCGTAGACTCCGCAGCGTGGCGGGCAGGATCCGAGAAGAGGACATCGCAGAGGTGCGCGAGAAGGCGCGCATCGACGACGTGGTCTCCTCCTACGTCACCCTGCGCAACGCCGGTGGCGGCTCGATGAAGGGGCTGTGCCCGTTCCACGACGAGAAGTCGCCCAGCTTCAACGTCACCCCGGCCCGCCAGATGTACTACTGCTTCGGCTGCGGGGCCGGTGGCGACGTCATCAAGTTCGTGATGGAGACCGACGGCCTCGGGTTCACCGAGACCGTGGAGCGGCTGGCCGAGAAGTACGGCGTACAGCTGCGCTACGAGGACGGCGCGGCCCCCCGGCCACGAACCGGCCCGCAGCGCCCCCGGCTGATCGAGGCGAACAAGCAGGCGGGGGCGTGGTACTCAGAGCAGCTGGCGACACCGGAGGCACTGGCGGCCCGCCAGTTCCTCGACTCGCGTGGCTTCGACGCCGACGCCGCTGCACACTTCGGGGTCGGTTTCTCGCCCCGCGGGGGAGAGGACCTGGTGCGGCACCTGCGCGGGCAGCGGTTCAGCGACGAGGAGCTCATCGCCAGTGGCCTGGCCGGTCAGGGCAACCGGGGCCTCTACGACCGGTTTCGCGGCCGGCTGATGTGGCCGATCCGGGACAGCAGCGGCGACACGATCGGGTTCGGGGCGCGCCGGATCTTCGACGACGACCGGATCGAGGCGAAGTACCTCAACACCCCGGAGACCTCGATCTACAAGAAGAGCCATGTGCTCTACGGCATCGACCTGGCGCGCCGCGAGATCGCCCGGGGCAGCCAGGCCGTCATCGTCGAGGGCTACACCGACGTGATGGCCTGCCACCTGGCCGGCGTGCGGACCGCGGTGGCGACCTGCGGCACGGCGTTCGGCGACGACCACGCCCGCGTCATCAGGCGACTGCTGCACGACCACGACGAGTTCCGCGGCGAGGTGATCTTCACCTTCGACGGCGACGAGGCCGGGCAGAAGGCCGCGCTGCGGGCCTTCGAGGGCGACCAGATCTTCGCCGGGCAGACCTACGTCGCCGTCGAGCCGAGTGGCCTCGACCCCTGCGACCTGCGGCTCCAGCAGGGGGACGCCGAGGTGCGCGAGCTGGTCGCGCGCCGGGTCCCTCTCTACCGCTTCGTGCTCGCCAACGTGGTGCAGCGCTACGACCTCGACCGCGCCGACGGACGCATCGACGCCATGCGCGAGGCGGCGAAGCTGGTGACCAGCATCCGCGACCGCAGCAAGGTCGACGCCTTCGCCCGGGAGCTGGCCGGCATGCTCGGCATCGAGCCGAACGACGTCCAGCGAGAGGTGCGCCGGGCCTCGCAGCGGGGCGTGCCGACGGCCGCGCACACGGTGCCGTCCTCACGACCGCGCGCCGAGCTGCCCGACCCGCGTGACCCGCGCCTGTTCCTGGAGCGGGAGACCCTGAAGCTCGTCCTGCAGCATCCCGCCGTGGTGGGCCGGTGCGCGCGAGAGGTCAGCGCGGAGGACTTCACCCACGGCGCCTACCGGGCACTGTGGACGAGCGTGGAGGAGGCCGGGGGGGCTCCGGCGGCCGACGCCCAGTGGGCCGCGCACCTGCGCGACAGCCAGACCGACGAGCGCCTGAAGTCCCTCATCAGCGCGCTGGCCGTCGAGCCGCTGCGGCGCGAGCCCGACACCGCCTACGCCCAGATGCACGTCGACCGGCTGCGCGAGCTGACCGCCAAACGGCGTATCGCGGACCTGAAGTCACGCCTCCAGCGCACCAACCCGGTCGAGCACGCCGCCGAGTACAACCGCATGTTCGGCGAGCTGATCGCGCTGGAGGCCCACGCCCGCACGCTGCGCGAGCGGGCGCTGGAGAACCAGTGAGGTCGCGGTGGTGAGCTGGCCACGGCGCGGCCGGGGAGTCCCGGCCGAGGTGCTCGACCGGGCCGACCTCCCCGGTGGGGAGAAGGTGCTGGCCCACGCCCGGGCCGAGAGCGGGGACTGGCTGCTGGGCACGCGCCGGTTGCTCGCCGTGGTGGCGGGCACCGTCGGCGAGGATGCCCTCGACGTGGTGCACCTGCCCTGGGAGCAGGTCGAGGACGCCGCGTGGGACAGCGAGACCTCCCGGCTGCGGGTCACCGGTGTCGGGGAGTACGGCCGGCCCCGGCCGTCCTACGACTTCGCGATGGAGGAGCCCGCACTGCTGCTGCAGCTGCTGCGGGAGCGGGTCACCGCGAGCATCGTGCTGCAGCGCCGCGTGCCCGTGCGCGACCGCCTCGCCCTGACCGTCATCGGCCGCCGCAGCCCGGTGGGCGGTCCGGTGGCCTGGATGCACGCCTACGACCCTGGCCTGGACCCCGACGACCCGCAGGTGGCCTCCGTCGCCGACGAGGCGCTGGAGGCAGCCCGGGCCGAGGTCGGCGAGGAAGCGGCACCACCGTTCGACCGCCCTGGAGCCCGGAACCCGATTTAGCGCAGCCCCTCGGAGTTGCTAGGGTTTGCGGGCGCGATCCCCTGTAGCTCAATTGGCAGAGCATTCGGCTGTTAACCGGAGGGTTGCTGGTTCGAGTCCAGCCGGGGGAGCCAAGGCCCACGTCAGCGGGCCCCGCCGTGCTTCGCGTGCTGCCCTCGCCGAGGGTGGACGTGGGCGAGCAGGCGAGGGATCTCGTAGCCTGCGTGCGTGGCCACCCTCATCCTCACCGTCGTCGGCGACGACGAGCCCGGTCTCGTCTCGGCGCTCTCCGCCCCGGTCAAGGCTCACGGCGCGAGCTGGGAGCGCAGTCAGATGTCCCGGCTTGCGGGCAAGTTCGCCGGCATCGTGTTGCTGACCGTGGCCGACGAGAGACTCGACGGGCTGGTCGCGGGCCTCACCGCTTTGAACGACCAAGGACTGCGCGTGGTGCTCCAGCGCACGGACGCGCCCGCCGAGCGGGCTTCGCAGCGGCTGCACCTGGAGCTGCTCGGGTTCGACCACCCCGGGATCGTGGCCGAGATCTCCACCTCCCTCGCCGAGCGGCACGTCAGCATCGAAGACCTCAGCACCGACGTGCGCGACGCCCCGATGTCCGGTGGCAGTCTCTTCGAGGCCCGTGCGGTGCTCAGCGCTCCGCCCACCGCGAGCACCGACGAGCTCCGGTCCATGCTCGAGGGGCTCGCCCACGAGCTGATGGTCGAGATCCGGCTCTCGGACGACTGATCCCGGTCCGGCCGGTGCTGCTCGTGCGGCGGTGGCCGCCTCGGCGCCGCTCAGTGCGCGGGCAGCTGTCCGGTCAGCCGGCCGTGCATGGAGGCGCTGGCCGTGTTCAGGCCGCGGATCTGCACGGACTTGCCCTTGGCGTGGTACTTCGTCGTGATCGCGTCGAGCGAGGCGACGGTGGAGGCGTCCCACACGTGGGACCGGGACAGGTCGATGACCACGTCCGGGGGGTCGGCGGCGTACTCGAACTGGGTGTACAGGTCGTTGCTGGAGGCGAAGAACAGCTCGCCGGTGACCGTGTAGACCGCGGCGACCCGCCCCGAGGCGTCCTCCACGAGCTCGCGGGAGGTCTCGGCGAGGTGGGCCACCCGCCGGGCGAACAGCGTCATCGCCACGAGCACCCCGACGACCACGCCGATGGCCAGGTTCTGGGTGGCGACCACGACGACCACGGTCGAGAGCATCACGGTGGTCTCGCTCTTGGGCATCCGGCGCAGCGTGCTCGCACGCACGCTGTGCCAGTCGAAGGTGCCCACGGCGACCATCAGCATCACCGCGACGAGCGCGGCCATCGGGATGATGGCGACCACGTCACCGAGACCGACCACGAGCACCAGCAGGAACACGCCGGCGAGGAAGGTCGAGATGCGGGTGCGGGCACCCGAGGCCTTCACGTTGATCATCGTCTGCCCGATCATGGCGCAGCCGCCCATCCCGCCGAAGAACCCGGTGATCAGGTTCGCCACTCCCTGTCCCCACGCCTCCCGGGTCTTGTGCGAGTGGGTGTCGGTCACGTCGTCGACGAGCTTGGCCGTCATCAGCGACTCCAGCAGCCCGACGAGCGCCATCGCCAGCGCGTACGGCGCGATGATGCGCAAGGTGTGCAGGTCGAGCGGGACGTGGGGCACGAACAGCGAGGGGAGGTTGTCGGGAAGCTTGCCCTCGTCGCCCACCGTGGGAACCGAGACCGATGCCAGCACCGCGAACGCGGTCAGCCCGACGATGGCGACCAGCGGTGCCGGCACCGCCGTGGTCAGACGGGGGAGCAGCACGATCACGCCGAGCCCCACGGCGATCATCGGGTAGACCAGCGCCGGTACGCCCACCATGTGGGGCACCTGGGCGAGGAAGATCAAGATCGCCAGGGCGTTGACGAAGCCGACCATGACCGAGCGCGGGATGAAGCGCATCAGCCTGGCCACGCCGAGCACGCCGAGCAGCACCTGGAGGGCGCCGCCGAGCAGCACGGTCGCGATCAGGTAGTCCATGCCGTGCTCGCGCACGACGGGCGCGATCACCAGCGCGATCGCCCCGGTCGCCGCGGAGATCATGGCGGGCCGACCGCCGAGGAAGGAGATGGAGACCGCCATCGTGAAGGAGGCGAACAGCCCTACCCGCGGGTCGACGCCGGCGATGATCGAGAACGAGATCGCCTCCGGGATCAGGGCGAGGGCCACGACCAACCCGGCCAGCACCTCGGTGCGCAGCAGTGCCGGGGAGGACAGGGCGCGACGCACCGACGGCTCGGGCTCAGGGGCGCTCGGCGGCCCGTGGGGCGCGCGCGTCGAGGTGGACAACAAGGAGTGCTCCGTTCGGGGCAGCAGGACCCGGGCCGGGTCGGCGCGAGGGCAGGACCCGGTCGTGGGTGGTGGACTCGGTGGTGGGGCGGAGGGGCGTGGGCATGCCACGATGCATGCGACGCCGACGGTGTCGGCGGAAGTCGGTGGCCCACACACTACCCTCACGTGAGGGAAGAGTTGGCATCGTGCGGGTGTGAGAGGAGACACGGTCGTCGTGGACGAGCAGGACCGGGCCCGCCAGATCGGGGAGGTGGCCGAGCTGACCGGCCTCTCGCTGCGGACCCTGCGCCACTACGACGAGATCGGCCTGCTCCGGCCCTCCACACGCAGCGAGGGCGGGTTCCGGCTCTACAGCCACGCGGACGTCGAGAAGCTGCTGGTGATCCGGCGGATGAAGCCCCTCGGGTTCACCCTCGAGTCGATGCGGGAGGTGATGGCCCTCGTCGAGGCCGACCCGGCGCACGGACCCTCCGCGGAGGACGTGCGTGCCCGGCTCACCACCGTCATCGAGGATGCCCAGGAGCGTCGCGACGCGCTGGCGCGGCAGCTGCAGATGGCCGACGAGTTCATCGCTCTGCTCGGCCGGCGACTGGGCTAGCCGGACCTGGCTACGGCGGCGGCCTCACTCGCCCCAGCCCATCGGGAACACCTCGAACGGTGCCGCGAAGGGGGTGCCGAGCCGCTGCCCGGTGCTGCGGGCCATCCCTTCGAGGAACTCGCGGGGGTCCCAGTTCTCCCAGCCCAGTCCGTCGATGTAGGCCGCGTGCGCCTGCAGCGACTCGACGCCGGCGTCGAAGGTCCCGGTGGTGTCGACGGCGTGGGTCGAGCCCGGGGAGCCGAACGCCCACACCGCGCGTACGCCGCCCCACGGCTCGGTCCCGTCCTCCAGCTGCTCGGGAAAGACCCACCGGTTCCCCGCGTCGCGCACGGCGTCGAGGACCGCCCGGCCCACGGCGATGTGGTCGGCCTGGTTGAGGTTGCGCCCTCCCCAGGTGTCGTGGAAGTTGCCCGTCACGACGATCTCGGGCCGGTGCCGCCGCACCTCCGCCGCGAGCAGGCGACGCAGCGCCACGCCGTACTCCAGGACCCCGTCGGGCTGGCGCAGGAAGTCGACCTTGTCGACGCCCACGATCCGCGCCGACGCGATCTGCTCGGCCTCCCGCACCAGTCGAGACTGGTCGGGAGTCATGGCGTCGATGCCGGCCTCGCCGCTGGTCACCATCGTGTAGCCGACCCACTTGCCCTGCCCGGTCCAGCGGGCCACCGCCGCCGCCGCACCGAACTCCATGTCGTCGGGGTGCGCCACGATGCACAGCGCGCGCTGCCAGCTCTCGTCGAGAGGGTCCAGGGGCGAGGGAGCGTCCATGGTGGGAATCTACGCCCGCCGGACCGGACGTCCTAGGTTCCCCGGCGCGGGACTTCGCCGGCCCCTTCCGGCCCCCTTCCGGCCCCCTCCGGACCCCGCGGTGTCAGCGGGGAAGGGTGAAGCAGAACCGGCTGCCGCCGCCGGGGTTCTCGTCCACCCAGATGCTGCCGCCGTTCCGCTCGATGATCTGCCGGCAGGCCGCCAGCCCGATGCCGTGGCCGGTCGTGTCGTCCTGCACGCGCGTGAACATCGAGAAGATCGTCTGCCGGTGCTCGGGCGCGATGCCCACGGCGTTGTCGGCAACGGTGACCAGCCAGTGCGGCGCGCGCTCCTCCACGCTCACCCGGCACTGCGGCGGGCGGTCGGGGTGGCGGTGCCTCATGGTGTTCAGGATCAGGTTCTGCAGGACCTGGCGCAGGCGCGACCGGTCGGCGAGCACCGGGGGCAGGTCGGGGGCCAGCTGCACCTCGGCGCCGGCGTCGGCGATCAGGTGGGCCAGGTCGCGTCGGATCTCCTCGACCAGGTCAGCCACCAGCACCTGCTCGCGCTGCTGCCCGGTGTCGGTGGCCCGGGAGAAGTCCAGCAGGGAGTTGACCAGCTGCGACATCCGCTCGGCCGCCTGGGTGATCCGGTCCAGCCACTCGGTGGCGGAGTCGTCGAAGGTGTCGCCGTACCTTGTCTCCAGCAGCTCCAGGTACCCGCGGATCGTCCCGAGCGGCGCCTGCAGGTCGTGGCTGGCGACCATCGCGAACGCCTCCAGGTCCGCGTTGGAGCGCTCCAGCCGGACCTTCTGCTCGGTCAGCTCACGATTGATCTGCTCGATCCGGTCGGCGGCACGGATCTCCTCGCTCAGGTCGGCGACGTGGGAGACGAAGTGCCGCGGCTCGCCGTGGGGGTCGCGCGCCAGGGACACCGAGAGGTCGGCCCACACCACGTCGCCGTCGCCGTGCAGGTAGCGCTTGCGCATCCGGTAGCTGGGGATCTCCCCGGCGAGGAGACGCCTGAGCTGCTCCAGGTCGCTGCCGAGGTCGTCAGGATGGGTCAGGCGTTGGAAGGTGAGCTGGTGCAGCTCGTCGGGGGAGCGGCCGAGCAGTCGGCACAGTGCGTCGTTGACCCGGAGGAACTGGCCCCCGAGGCCGACGAGGGCGATCCCCACCGGAGCGTTGTCGATGGTGAGCCGCCAGCGCTCCTCGGCGTCCTCCACGCTCCCCATCCGCCAACTGTAGGGCTCGCCCCCCGCAGGTGTCCCCGGCTTGCCGCGCCGCCCGGGGACCTTTCACCCGACGCCGAGTAGGGCGTAGCCCGGAACGCCCACTACCCTTGGCCGGTGAGTGAGAGCGGTGCGGCCCCCCGGTTCGACGAGCTCGGACTGGACCCACGCGTGGAGAAGGTCCTGCGTGACGTGGGCTACGAGAGTCCGTCGCCCATCCAGGCGCAGGCGATCCCGCCGCTCCTGGCCGGTGAGCACGTGGTCGGGCTCGCCCAGACCGGCACCGGCAAGACCGCGGCCTTCGCCCTGCCGATCCTCTCCAGGCTCGACCTCTCCCTGACCACCCCCCAGGTGCTGGTGCTGGCCCCCACCCGGGAGCTCGCCCTTCAGGTCTCCGAGGCGTTCGGCCGCTACGCCGCCCACCTCAAGGGCCTGCACGTGCTGCCCGTCTACGGCGGTCAGGGGTACGGCGTACAGCTCTCCGCGCTGCGCCGGGGCGTGCACGTCGTGGTCGGCACGCCGGGCCGCGTGATGGACCACCTCGAGAAGGGCACCCTCGACCTCGGCGCCCTGCGATTCGTCGTGCTGGACGAGGCCGACGAGATGCTGAACATGGGCTTCGCAGAGGACGTCGAGACGATCCTGGCCGGGACCCCGGAGGACAAGCAGCTGGCACTGTTCAGCGCCACCATGCCGGCGCAGATCCGCCGCATCATCAAGAAGCACGCGCCGGGGGCCACCGAGGTCACCGTGCGGTCCTCGTCCGGCACGGCCACCAACGTCGCGCAGCGCTACCTCAAGGTCGCCCACCCGCAGAAGCTGGACGCCCTCACCCGCATCCTCGAGGTCGAGAACTTCGACGGCATGATCGTCTTCGTGCGCACCAAGCACGCCACCGAGGAGCTGGCCGAGCGTCTCCGGGCGCGCGGGTTCGCGGCCGCGGCGATCAACGGGGACGTGGCGCAGGTGCAGCGCGAGCGCACCATCGACCAGCTGCGCAAGGGCAGGCTCGACATCCTGGTGGCCACCGACGTCGCCGCCCGCGGTCTCGACGTCGAGCGGATCAGCCATGTGATCAACCACGACATCCCGACCGACACGGAGTCCTACGTGCACCGCATCGGACGGACCGGCCGCGCGGGCCGCAGCGGGCAGGCGATCTCGTTCGTGACCCCGCGGGAGAACTACCTGCTCCGCGCCATCGAGAAGGCCAACCGGACCACGCTGGAGCAGATGAGCCTGCCCACGGTCGAGGACGTCAACGCCTTCCGGTTGGCCAAGTTCACCGAGGCGATCACCCAGGCGCTGGGCGACGAGCAGCTCGGACTGTTCCGTGAGCTGGTTCAGTCCTACGAGCAGGAGCACGACGTGCCGGCCGCCGACATCGCGGCCGCGATCGCCGTGCTCGCCCAGGACGGCGAGCCCCTGTTGCTCGAGGACGTGCCCGAGCCGCCGGCGCGGGAGCGCCGCGAGCGCCGGGAGCCCGCCGGAGGCCTGGTGCGGTGGCGGATCGCCGTGGGCAAGCGCCACCGTGTCGAACCACGCCAGATCGTGGGAGCGCTCGCCAACGAGGGTGGGCTCAAGCGCGCCGACTTCGGACGCATCGACATCCTGCCGGGGTTCTCGCTGGTCGAGCTCCCGCCGGACCTGTCCCGAGAGACCCTCGACAAGCTCGCCGACACCCGGATCTCCGGGGTCCTGATCGACCTGCAGCGCGACAAGGGTCCTGCGCCTCGTTCCGGGCCGCCGCGGGACAAGCGGGAGGCGCGGCGCAGTGGGCCCAAGGAGGCCGGGAGCGGCAACAGGACCGGCAAGAAGCCGCGCCACAAGAAGGGCTGAGCACTGCGGTCCGTGACCGGCCCGTCTCGCCTGCCGGGCGCGCCCGTGCCCCGGGAGCCGCCGCGTCGTTGATCCCCTCGACACCGACCCGGAGGGATCCCGTGCGCCGCACTCTCGCTCTTGCCAGCCTCGTCCTCGCCACCCTGCTCCTCGCTGTTGCGGGTGCCGCCCCGGCGGCGACCGCGGCCGAGCGCTACCCGGTGACCTACAACTTCTTGAGCAGTGCCGTGCTCGCGGGGGCGCACATGGACGCGGACCCGCCGGGGGCCAACGACTGGTCGTGCCGGCCCACCGCGCGGCACCCGAGGCCCGTCGTGCTGGTGCACGGCACCTTCGGCAACAAGAACACCAACTGGCAGACCTACGCACCGTTGCTGGCCAACAACGGCTACTGCGTCTTCGCGTTCACCTACGGCGTGCCGGAAGGCACCCCGAAGGGTCTCGACCAGTTCGGCGGTCGTGACGACATGGTCCGCAGCGCCCACCAGCTCGCGGACTTCGTGGACCGGGTGCGGGCCGCGACCGGGGCGGGCCAGGTCGACATCCTCGGCCACTCGCAGGGCACCTTGATGCCGGACTACTACGCCAAGTTCCTCGGCGGTGCCCCCTACATCCACAGCTACGTCTCCCTGGCGCCGCTGTGGCACGGCACCGCACTCGGGGCGCCGGGCCAGGCGAGCCGGGCGCAGCAGGTCTTCGCGCCGGGCTCGACGACGCAGGCGCCGGGCTGCCCCGCGTGCAGCCAGATGGGCACCGGCTCGGAGTTCATGGTGCACCTGCGCGACGGCGGGGTGGCCGTCCCGGGGATCCGCTACACCAACATCGTCACCCGGTACGACGAGCTGGTCTCGCCGTACACCAGCGGCATCGAGGCGGGCATGCGCAACATCACCCTGCAGGACCACTGCGCCACCGACTACACCGAGCACTTCGAGATGGCGGGCGACCCGGTGGCCGCCGGCTACGTGCTCAACGCGCTGGACCCGGCGCACCCGAGGCCGGTGCCGTGCACGGTGGTGCTGCCGTTCGAGGGCCCGGTGCCAGCCGTCGGGTAGCCGGTGCGGATAGTCTCGCTCGCCGAGGGGCGGTAGCTCAGCCGGTCAGAGCAGAGGACTCATAATCCTTGGGTCGTGGGTTCGAGCCCCACCCGCCCCACCATCCGAGGGTCGGTCAGGTGACCGTGAACGCCTGGTACATCCCGTTGGCGTAGTGGTTCTTCAGGTTGCACACCAGCTCGTAGCTTCCTGGCGGAAGCGTCAGGGTGACCCACCCGAGAGAACCTGACTCGATTCCCTCACCGGACCCTCCCGCACAGGACGCCGACGCCTCGCCGAGACTCCCTGTCTCGTCGACCCGTCCATCGGCGCCGGGGACACGGCGCCCCGCCGACTGGCCCGGGGGGAGTGGGAGCACGACCATCTCGTGGCTGCGCCACCCCATGTTCGCGACCTCGAAGCTGACGTGACCGGCAGGGACGGTCGATGGTGCGGCGCGCAGCATCATCTGGCCCCCGAGGGGTGCGACACCGCCCATCATGCGGGTCATCCCCATGTCGCCGACCATCACGTAGACCGTCGTCCCCGGCAGGGACGACGGCGCGCTGCAGCTCAGGTTCCGCAGGTGGTAGCCCTCGGGTGCCGACCCCATCATCGAGCCGCCGAACGAACCCGGGCCGGTTCCACCGCTGCCGCCGGTCATCGGGGGTGTGGAGCCGCTGCCGCAGCCTCCCAGTGCCGTCGCCAGCAGGAGCCCCACCCCGAGCGCAGCCGCTTTCCATCGGTTGACCACGCATCAAGCCAAGCCTCGCCTGAGTCGGATGCACAGAGGCGAAGGTCATCAAGGGCCCCGTGCAGGACGTGCGCCTTGCCGCGCCCGGGACGATCGGCTCTTGGCCTCCAGCCGGATCGTCGGTGGACTGGGCGCATGGATCTGGCCATGCGCGCCAGCGATGCGCGGACCCATCACGACCTTCCCGTCCATGAGGTGCTGCTGCTTCTGGAGAGTGACACTCAGGCCGGCCTGTCCGAGGAGGAGGCCGAGCGCAGGCTGGATCGATACGGCCCGAACCAGCTCCCGCGGGCACCTGCCGCCGGTCCGGTGCGCCGGCTGCTGCGACAGCTGCACAACCCGCTCGTCTACGTCCTGATCGTGGCGGGCACCGTGACTGTCTTCCTGCGCGAGTGGGTCGACTCGATCGTGATCCTGGGAGTCGTCGTCGTCAACGCGGTCGTGGGGTTCATCCAGGAGTCCAAGGCGGAGTCGGCACTGGAGGCCCTGCGCTCGATGGTGAACACGGAGGCTCGTGTCGTGCGCGGAGGCAGGCGGCTCGGGATCCGCTCCGAACAGCTCGTGCCCGGTGACCTCGTGCTGCTCACGGCCGGGGACAAGGTGCCGGCCGACCTCCGGCTGCTCGCGGAGACCGAGCTCGAGGTCGACGAGTCGGCGCTGACAGGTGAGTCGCTCCCTGTCGCCAAGGACGAGGTGGTCCTTCCGGCGACGACCCCGGTGGCCGACCGGCGGAACATGGCGTACTCCGGAACGCTGGTCACCAGAGGCACCGGTTCGGGGATGGTGGTCGCGACCGGAGCAGGGACCGAGCTCGGCGAGATCCACCGGCTGATCGGGAGCGCCGACGTGCTGGCCACCCCCCTCACCCGCAAGCTCGCGGCCTTCAGCGCCTGGCTGACCGTGGTGATCCTGTGTCTGGCCGCTGTCACCTTCGCGGTCGGGGTCCTCCGTGGGGAGCCGGCAGAGGAGATGTTCACCGCCGCCGTGGCCCTGGCTGTCGGGGCGATTCCCGAGGGCCTGCCCGCAGCGGTCACGATCACGCTCGCGATCGGGGTCGCCCGGATGGCGCGGCGCAGGGCCGTGGTCCGCCGGCTGCCCGCGGTGGAGACCCTGGGAGGAGCCACCGTCATCTGCTCGGACAAGACCGGGACGCTGACCGAGAACCGGATGACGGTCCGCGCGGTGTGCACCCTCACCCAGCAGGTCTCGGTCCCGGAGCATGTGGTCGGCACCGACCCCCCTGAGCACGCAGCGGACGAGGCCCTGCAGTGGTGCCTCCTGGTCGGCGCCAACTGCAACGACTCCTTGCTGGTCGACGCAGGTGAGGGAGCCGGGGAACCCACGGAGAACGCCATGCTGAGGGTTGCTCGTGGGTTCGGCGTCCGGCCTCATGGGATGCGCCGTATCGACACGCTGCCGTTCAGCTCCGAGCAGCAGTACATGGCGACCACGCAGCTCGACCCGGCATCGGGGCGAGAGGTCCTGATGGTCAAGGGGGCGGTGGAGCGAGTGGTCGAGCTGTGTGCCCACCAGATGACCGACACCGGTGAGACCCAGCCGCTGGACGGGGAGGCCGTGCTGGCAGCGGCGGAGCGCCTCGCAGCGCAGGGCATGCGTGTCCTGGCCACGGCCGTGGACCTGAGCCCCGGCACGCAGAGTCTGGAGCGGCTGCTGGTCGGCGGCGCTCGAGGCCTCACCTTCACCGGACTCCAGGCGATGCTCGACCCGCCGCGGGCCACCGTGCCGGGGGCGGTGCGGACCTGCCGGACCGCAGGCCTGGAGGTCAAGATGATCACCGGCGACCATCGCGCGACCGCTTCGTCCATCGCCCGCACGATCGGTCTCCTCGAAGGCGACGAGCACGACGGGATGGTGCTCACCGGTGCCGAGATCGACCAGATCGACGACGAACAGCTCCCCGCTGCGGTGGAGAGGGCCTCGGTCTTCGCGCGCGTCAGTCCGTCCCAGAAGCTGCGCCTGGTCAAGGCCCTGCAGGCACGCGACCACGTGGTGGCGATGACAGGAGACGGCGTCAACGACGCACCGGCACTCAAGCAGGCGGACATCGGCGTGGCCATGGGGATGGGCGGCAGCGAGGTCGCCAAGGACGCCGGGGACATGGTGCTGACCGACGACGACTTCGCCACGATCGAGGCAGCCGTCGAAGAGGGGCGCGGTGTCTTCGACAACATCACCAAGTTCATCGTCTGGACGCTGCCGACGAACATGGGCGAGGGGATGGTGATCCTGTCAGCCGTCCTTCTCGGCGCGACCCTGCCGATCCTCCCGACCCAGATCCTGTGGATCAACATGACCACCGCCGTCGCGCTGGGGCTCATGCTCGCGTGGGAGCCGAAGGAGCTCGGGATCATGGAGCGGCCGCCCCGTGACCCGCACAGGTCTCTGCTCTCCAGGGCGGTGATCATCAGGACCCTGCTCGTCTCGGCCCTGCTCGTCGGTGGGACCTGGTGGGTCTTCGAGTACGAGCTCAGCCACGGCGCCTCGCTCCAGGCAAGTCGGACCGCAGCAGCGAACCTGTTCGTGGTGGTCGAGGCCTTCTACCTGTTCAGCTGCCGGTCGCTGACCCGACCGGTATGGCGGATGGGACTCCTGACCAACAAGTGGCTGCTGGTCGGAGTCGCCGTCCAGGCCGTGGGGCAGGCGATGCTGACCTACCTCCCCGCCATGAACACGCTGTTCCAGACAGCATCGATCGGATGGCAGGCGTGGTCGAGGATCGCGTTGGTCGCCGCCGGTGCTTCGGTGGTCGTGGCACTGGACAAACGGCGACTTCGCGGTCGCACGTGGTGATCCTCGGGCGGGGGAGGAGTCCGCGACGAGCCGATCCGGCCCGTTCCTACCGTTGGCACGGCGACCGACCCAGGGGCGATGGTCACGTGACCGACGACCTTCGGTTGGTGCCGAACCGGACCGCGTCGTGCAACGGTGGGTGGGTCGATCGGTCGACCGGACCGCTGGAGCTGGACAGGAGGGTGCCGTGGAGGTCAACGAGATGCTGCTGCCCGGCGTGGGGGTGTGCTACGACTTCACCATCCCGGACGGCGAACACCTCGGGGTGGTGGCGCGGCGCAACGGAGAGTTCGAGATCGTCATCTACGACCACACCGACCCGGACCGCGTGCAGCACTCGGTCCGTCTCGACGAGGAGGCGGCCGAGACCCTCGCGCAGATCCTGGGGGCGGCTCGCATCACCCAGCGCTTCGCCGATCTCTCCAAGGAGATCCCGGGACTGGACTCCGCACGGATCGAGCTCCTGCCGGGCAGCCCTTACGTCGACCGGACGCTGGGGGAGACCCGGGCCCGCACCCGGACCGGTGCCTCCATCGTCGCGGTGGTGAGCGGCGATCGGGTCGCCACCTCGCCCGGCCCGGACTACGTGCTTCGTCGTGCCGACGTGATCGTGGCCATCGGCACAGCGGACGGCCTGGCCGAGCTGGCCGAGCTGGTCGAGCAGGGGTGACCCGTGGACCACACCGTCCGGCTCCTCCTGGAGCTCGGGCTGCTGCTGGGGGTGCTGTCGGCACTGGGAGCCCTCGCACGTCGGGTCGGTCTCTCTCCGGTCCCGCTCTACCTGCTCGGCGGACTGGCCCTCGGGGACGGCGGAGTCGTGCCCCTGCCGGGAGCCGACCCGTTCGTCGACGCCGCGGCCAGCATCGGCGTGGTGCTGCTGCTGCTGAGCCTGGGGCTGGAGTTCACGATCACCGAGCTCGCCCAGAGCCTGCGCAGCCACGTCCCCTCCGGGATGCTCGACCTGGCGCTGAGCGCAACGCCCGGGGCGATCGCGGGCTGGCTGCTGGGTCTGGACCTGGTCGGGACGGTCGCCCTGGCCGGCGCGACCTACGTCTCCTCCTCCGGCATCATCTCGCGGCTGTTGGTCGACCTGGGCCGATTGGGCAACCGCGAGACCCCGGCGGTGTTGTCGCTCCTGGTGCTCGAGGACTTCGCCATGGCCGCCTATCTGCCGCTGCTGGCCGTGCTGGCCTCAGGGGGAACCTGGTGGCAGGCGCTGATCGGGATCGCGCTGGCGGTCTCGGCCCTGGCACTCGCGTTCACGGTGTCCTTGCGGTGGGGGCATCGCCTCGGCGGGATGCTGAGCCATCCGGATCCCGAACAGCTGCTGCTGCGAATTCTCGCCCTCACCCTCGTCGTCGCCGCGCTCTCCGAGCTGATCCACGTGAGCGCGGCGGTGGGCGCCTTCCTGGTGGGCCTCACCCTGACCGGTGAGACAGCGGTGCGCGCCGGTGAGGTGCTGGCTCCGCTGCGGGACTTCTTCGCGGCCATCTTCTTCGTCGCCATCGGGCTGGCCATCGACCCGCGCGAGCTGCTGCCCGCCCTACCGGCAGCCGTGCTTCTCGCCGTGGTCACCGCCGGCACGAAGATGGTCACCGGGGCGTACGCCGCCGGCCGGGACGGGGTCCGCGCCGCCGGGCGTGCGCGGGCAGGCACGGTGCTGGTGATCCGGGGCGAGTTCTCGCTGATCGTCATCGGCCTCGCCGGTGTCACGCAGGACCTGCTGGGAAGTGTGGTGGCCACCTACGTGATCGTGCTGGCCGTGATCGGGCCGCTGCTGACGAGGTTCGCGAACAAGATGCCGGCGATGCTCGGATGACGGGCTCCTCCAGCGTTCACATCGCCCGCGACGACACCCTCCCCGGTCAGCCGATCCGCAGGCGTCGCTTCACGACCGCCGACGTGGTCTGGGCTGAGGTGGGCACCCGGAACCGGTAGGTGTGCCGCCCCCGGTGCAGGCCGGTCAGCCTCGCCCGGGCGACACCGTCGCGCAACGGCACCTCGCGCAGCACCCGGCCGTGCGACCGGACCTGGACCACGCCCGGGACCGGGCCGACGCCGTCGGCGCTCACGATCGCGGTGAACGTGAGGCGCCGGTGCCCGCCGCGTGTGGAGAGCCGGATCTGCGGGGTCGAGCGGACCACGGCCGTGGACACCGTGCGCGCCAGGCCGCGCAGATAGCCAGGTCGGGTGAGGCGCAGGTCCACGCGCAGGCGCGAGCCCAGGTCCGCGGTGGTCACCGGGTAGTCGGTCGAGGTGGCCCCCGGGACCGCCTTGCCCGCGCGGAACCACTGCACGGAGACGCTGGTGTGCCGGTCCACGTCGGGCCCCAGCACCGTGAGCGTCTCTCCGGGTCGGGCGGAGCCCTCGATCGTGGGCGGCGTGCTCACCCTCAGCACGCCTGGACGCACCGCGGCGGTGGCGGCAGAGGTGCGGCTCACGTCCTCGTAGCCGTTCCGCCTCGCGGTGGCGGTCACCGAGATCGCCTTCCCCGCCAGCGACGGGCCGAGCTCGAGGTGGTCCGCGGTGGCTCCCGCGACCGGGGCGCCGTCGGCGCGCCACTGGTAGTCCACCTGTGTCGGCGTGGGGCTCCACGACCCGGCCCTCGCGTCGAGCGTCGCACCGACACGCGGCTCCCCGACGATCGTCGGGGCGGCGCCGTTGCTGAGGACACCGGACCGGACTGCCGTGCTGGCGGCGGAGACGGCGCTCGCCGTGGGATAGCCGAGCAGCGACGCGGTCACCTGGACGGTGATCCTCTTGCCCTGCTGGGCCCGGGAGAGGGTCAAGGTGGTGCCGGTCGCGCCGGGGATGCTCGCGCCGTCGGCCTGCCACTGGTAGGCCAACGTGGGGCCAGGCACGCTCCAGGCTCCCGCCGACGCGGTGAGCTGCGAGCCGACCTTGGTGGTCCCGGCGACCTTCGGCAGTGCGGTGTTGAGCAGGCGTGCGTCGTTGAAGTGCACGAAGCCGCTGGGCCAGCCCTTGCTGGCGCGGGTGATCCTGGCCCACGAGAAGTCCCCGTGCCAGCTGTCCATCGAGACGATGATCTCGTCGGCGGAGACCACCTTCTCGACGTACGCCACGTGGCCGGCGGACCCGGCGGGGTAGACGCGGGCCTTCCACCAGGCCACCGCACCCACCGACGGCGTGCTGGTGGTGATCCTGCTCATCGAGGTGCCCCAGTAGGTGGCGTTGCCACCACCGGACCACGGGCGGGTGTTGGCCAGCCCGCTGCGGACCATCCGGTAGGCGGCGTAGTTGGTGCAGTTGTGCCCGGAGTACATCCGCCAGTACATCCTCGAGCTGACCTTGGAGTACCCGTCGTCGGACAGGCCGACCCTGGCGCACCCGCTGTAGCCGGTGCACAGCGTGGTCACCGTCGCGCTGGCCGCGCCGGCTCCCGCCAGCACCCCGGCGGCGGCAGTAAGCAGGACAGTCATCACGAAAACCACATATCGCAGGAGGTTCACTCGTGGGAGTGTAGGGACAGTTGTCACCGCGAGTGACGGATTTGGCAAACCGTCAAGACGACACGCCGACAAGGTGAGCGCGATCGAGGTGGAGATCCTGGGAGGAGGAGGCTCTGCTGACGGTGGCGCGTGGCAGCACCGAGGGCGAGGTCGCTCGCGCGCTGCCCGGCCGGGCAGCGCCGCGGCGCGACCCTGCCCGCGTGGAAGCATGGCGGCATGGAACGTGTGCCGGTGGAGAACGTGCGCCCGATCGAGACCTGGCTGACCGACATGGACGGGGTCCTCGTCCACGAGGAGGACCCGATCCCCGGCGCCTCCGAGTTCATCGAGGCCCTCAAGGCGTCGGGCAAGAAGTTCCTGGTGCTGACCAACAACTCGATCTACACCCCGCGCGACCTGCGTGCCCGGCTGCTGGGCAGTGGCATCGACGTGCCCGAGGACGCGATCTGGACCTCGGCCCTCGCGACGGCGGACTTCCTGGCCGACCAGCGACCCCGCGGCAGCGCCTACGTGGTGGGCGAGGCGGGGCTGACCACGGCGCTGCACGACATCGGCTACGTGATGACCGACCGCGCTCCCGACTACGTGGTCCTCGGGGAGACGCGCACCTACTCCTTCGAGGCGATCACCCGCGCCATCCGGCTCATCGAGGCCGGTGCGAGGTTCATCGCCACCAACCCCGACCCGAGCGGCCCCAGCCACCAGGGAACGCTGCCGGCCACGGGGTCGGTGGCGGCCCTGATCAGCACCGCGACCCGGCGCACGCCGTACTTCGTCGGCAAGCCGAACCCGTTGATGATGCGCAGCGCCCTGAACCGGCTCCAGGCCCACTCCGAGACGACCGTGATGATCGGCGACCGGATGGACACCGACATCATCAGCGGTCTGGAGGCCGGCATCCGCACCGTCCTGGTGACCACGGGCTCCACCCGCCCCGACCAGGTGGAGACCTTCCCCTACCGACCGACCCGGGTGATCGACTCGGTCTCCGACCTCGTCGAGCTGGCCCGCCAGCCGCCCGCGGAGATGTGAGACGGACGCCGCGCGGATGGCCCCGAGCGACGCGGGCCCCGCCTAGCATCGGCCCGTGATCAAGTACCTCGGCTCCAAGCGGCTGCTGGTGCCGGTGCTGGGCGAGATCGCCGGCGCCGTCGCGGCCCGCACCGCGGTCGACCTGTTCACCGGGACCACTCGCGTCGCCCAGGAGTTCAAGCGGCGCGGGATCGAGGTCACCGCCACCGACATGGCCTCCTACAGCGAGGTGCTCAGCGACTGCTACATCGCCACCGACGCCGACCGGGTGGACCGCCGGCTCCTCCTCGAGGAGCTGGGGCGGCTCGACGGGCTCCCGGGGGAGCCCGGATACGTCACCCGCACGTTCTGCGAGGAGGCGAGGTACTTCCAGCCGCACAACGGGGCCCGCATCGACGCCATCCGCCGGGCGATCGAGCGAGACCACCCGACCGGCGCGCTCCGCCCGATCCTGCTCACCGCCCTGCTGCTGGCGGCCGACCGGGTGGACTCCACCACGGGACTGCAGATGGCCTATCTCAAGAGCTGGTCGCCGCGCTCGCACCGTGACCTGCGGCTGTGCCTGCCGGACCTGCTGCCCGGGTCGGGCCACACGGTCCGCGGAGACGCGGTGCACACCGTGCAGAGCCTGCCTCCGGTGGACCTGATGTATCTCGACCCGCCGTACAACCAGCACCGCTACTTCACCAACTACCACGTGTGGGAGACCCTCGTGCGCTGGGACGAGCCGGCTCACTACGGGATCGCCTGCAAGCGGGTCGACGCTCGCGACGACGGCAGCACCCGCAGCGTGTTCAACAGCAAGCAGGCGATGCCCGCAGCCCTGGGCGAGCTGGTCGGCCGCGCCCGAGCCGACCTGCTCGTGGTCTCCTACAACGACGAGTCGTGGATCACCCCGGCCCAGATGACCGCGGCGCTGCGCGCGGGTGGCCGGACGTGCGTGGAGGTGCTCGCCTTCGACTCCAAGCGCTACGTCGGGGCGCAGATCGGTGTCCACGGCCCCACGGGCGAGAAGGTCGGCGAGGTTCGGCGGCTGCGCAACGTGGAGTACCTCTTCCTGGCCGGTGACGCGGACAGGGTCGCCGCCGCGACACACGCCGCCCAGGCTTGACGGGAACCCGCCGAGATCGACAGATCCCTGATGTCAGCACCCGGTGAAGACGAGACAATGGATCCCGATGACCGCTGCGCAGGCTGCCACGAACGACGTGCCGGGGCAGCCCGGGCCGTCGGGTGGAGCGACCCAGGCGATCTGGGTGGCGCTGGGGGCCGCTGTGTTCATGCTCCTCGGGGTCCTCGGGCGCGAGACGGTCGTGGACGACCAGACCCTGAGCCTGATCTGGCCGGCCGCCGGGGCCGGCATCCTCCTGTTCGGGCTGACCGAGCCGCGGCGGTGGCCGCTCGCCGCGGCACTGGTGGGCCTGACCACCTACGCCCTCAACGTCCTGACCGGTGTGGCCGCGGCGCCGGCCACGGCATTCCTCGTCGCCAACGTCCTCGAGGGGATGGCCGGTGGCCTCGTCTTGCGGCGGATGTCGCCAGAGCTGCTGGGGGCCGGTGGCGAGGAACCGCTGGCCCAGCTGCGGGATCTCTGGTCGGTGCTCGCCGCCTGCCTGACCGCCGCCGTGGTGGGGGCGGTCTCCGGCAGCCTGGGCTTCGTGGCGGCCGGCCAGGGCGGGTCCGTGGAGGACCTCGTGGTGTGGTGGGGCAGCGACTTCGCCGGCGCGAGCATCGTGGCGGTCTCGGGACTGCTGCTGCTCGACCCGCTCCGACAGGTGGCCCGGGCCCACGACCGACCCGCCCGGTGGCGGGAGCATCGCGCGGCCGTGGCGGCGCGCGGGCTCGAGCTGCTCTTGCTGGTCGGCTTCACCGCGGCGCTCTTCCTGGCGGTGTTCGTCCCCCACGGGACGCTCCCGGTCGTGTTTCCCCTGCTCGTCCCGACCGTCTGGGTCGGCCTGCGGTTCAGCCCGCTGACCGTGGTGGTGCACAGCCTCGCCGTGAGCGTGACCGTCGTGGCCTTCACCCTCCACGGGCGGGGGCCGTTCGGGAGTGGCATGGACGTGCGGGAGGCAGCGCTGGTCGCGCAGCTGTTCGTGATGCTGGCCGTCGGCCTGGGCACCGTGATGGCGCTGAGCCGCGCCGAGCGGGTGGCGCTGACCCACACCCTGTCCTCCGCCACGGCTGCGTTCCAGAGGCAGGCGACGCTGATGGCGGCGATCATCGACACGATGCACGACGGGCTGAGCCTGATCGACCAGAGCGGGGAGGTGCTGATGCGCAACCCGGCGGGTGCGGGCCTGGTGCGGGCGGAGCGTGACCTGCCGGCCGACCTGCGGGAGTCGCCGTTCACGATGCTGACACCCGAGGGGCGGGTGCTGCGTGGCCGTGACTACCCCTGGGTCCGTGCGGTGCAGGGGGAGGACGTCGTCGAGCAGGACATCGTGCTGGTCTTCGACGACGGCTCGCCGAGCCGGACGCTCGCGGTGAGCGCGCGCCGGTTGCCGACCCTCGACGACTCGGGTCTCACCCAGGCCGTGGTCATCTACCACGACGTCACCCAGGACCGGGCCCATCGGACCTCGCTGGAGTCCTTCGCGCAGGTCGTGGCCCACGACCTGCGCGGGCCGGTGGGCGTGATCCAGGGCTGGGTGGAGGTGCTCACCCACGACCTCGAGGAGGGCCCGGGGCTGCACGCGCGCGACGCCGGGCCGAAGCTGGAGCGGATCCGCAGCGCCTCGGAGCGGATGCAGCGCCTGATCGCCGACCTGCTCGAGGCCTCGATGTCGCGCGACCAGCAGGTGCGCACCGCGGTGGTCGACCTCGAGTCCGTGGCCCGCTCGGTGGCCGACCAGCACACCGCGGCCATCGGCGCCCACCGGCCCAGCATCGAGGTCGGCCCGATGCCCGACGTCCGGGCGGACGTGGTGTTCGTGCGCCAGCTGCTGGACAACCTGGTCTCCAACGCCGTCAAGTACGTCGTGCCGGGCGAGGCGCCGCAGGTCTCGGTCACCGCCCGCGAGGTCGGCGAGGTCGTGGAGGTCACCGTGGCAGACAAGGGGATCGGGATCCCCGCCTCCGAGCGGGAGCAGATCTTCGAGGCCTTCCACCGCACCCATGCCGCGCAGGGGTACGACGGCCACGGCATCGGCCTGTCGGTGTGCAGGCGCATCGTCGAGCGGCACGGGGGACGGATCTCCGCGCGTCCGGCGCTCGGGTCGAGGGGAGCCAGGATCGTGTTCACCCTGCCCGCCGTCCGGGTGCCATCGGATGATCCGCGTGATTAGTCCGGAAAAAACCTAATCAGGAGAATGTGTGGATCGCCCTTTTTAGGTATCTTTGAGGTTCGCCGGGGCTGCCCGCGGGGGGCGTCCCGGCGAAACCAAGCCCGGCCGGGAGGCCCTCCACACCACGGCGCTGGTCTCCCGGTCGGGCGCCCCCGCACGCCCCGCAGGTCAGCGCCCCTCGGCGTGCGCGGCGTCACGGATCTCGCCGACCAGCTCCTCGATGACGTCCTCCAGGGTCACCACCCCGACCACCGTCCCGGCGTCGTCGACCACCCGCGCCATGTGGGCCCCCTGGGCCTGGAGGGTCTGCAGGGCACTGACCAGCGTGTCGGAGAGCCGGACCCGGGCGAAGGGCCGGATCCACTTGTCCTCGACCACACGGGCGCGGCCGTGGGGGTCGGACTGCAAGACGTCCTTGATGTGCAGGTAGCCGACCAGGGCACCGTTCTCGCCCACCACGGGGAACCGGGAGTAGCCGGTCTTGCCGCAGACGCCCTCGACGGTGGTGGCCCGCGCCCCGCGGCGCACGGTCTCGAGCTGGTCGAGCGGCAGCAGCACCCCCTCGACGGTGCGGGAGGTGAAGCCCAGGGCACCGGCGAGTCGCTCGTACTCGCCCTCGTCGAGCATGCCCTCGTCGTGGGACTCATCGACCATCGCCTCCACCTCCTCGAGGGTGAAGGTCGAGGTCACCTCGGTGCGCGGCTCCACGCGCAGCAGCCGCACGACCCCGTTGGCCACGGCGTCCAGGCCGTAGACGATGGGCTTGAGCAGGGCCACGATCGCCACCATCGGAGGCCCGAGCACCATCGCGGCCCGCTCGGGGCCGGCCAGGGCGAGGTTCTTCGGCACCATCTCCCCGAAGACCACGTGCAGGTAGACCACGCAGGCCATCGCCACGGTGAACGCCACCGGGTGCAGCCAGGCCCCGGGCAGGTGCACGGCCTCGGCGACCGGCTCCAGCAGGTGGGCCAGCGCGGGCTCCGCGACCGCGCCGAGGCCCAGCGAGCACACCGTGATCCCGAACTGGGCCGCGGCGATCATCTGGGACAGGCCCTCCATGGCGCGCAGCGTGGTGCGCGCCACCCGGGACCCCTCGGCCGCCTTCGGCTCGACCTTCGTACGCCGGGCCGAGACCAGCGCGAACTCCGCGCCGACGAAGAAGGCGTTGCCGAGCAGCAGGAGCAGGCCCAGCAAGATCGCCGACTGGGTGCTCATGCGTCGTCCTCGGGCGGCTCCGGGAGCAGCCGGCGGATGGAGATGCGGTCCACCCGCAACCCGTCCATCCGCTCCACGCGCATCACGGCGTGCTCCTCCACGGGCTCCTCGTCGTCGTCCTCGGGGATCACCACCGGCAGCGGCACGACCACCTGGTCGCCGCGCGCCGGGATCCGGCCGAGCTCGCGCACGAGCAGGCCGGCCACGGTGTCGTAGTCCTCGTCCTCGGGCAGGGCCAACCCGGTGGCGTCGGCGACCTCGTCTGGCCGGAGCAGGCCGGAGACGATCCAGGACCCGTCGGGTCGCTGGCGCAGCCGGGAGCCGTAGCGGTCGTGCTCGTCGGCGATGTCGCCCACGATCTCCTCGACCACGTCCTCCAGGGTCACCACCCCGGCCGTGCCGCCGTACTCGTCGGAGACGATGGCCATCTGGAAGCCCTCGCCGCGCAGCAGCGAGAGCAACGGGTCCAGTCGCAGGGACTCGGGGACGACCGTCGCCTCGACCATCACCTCCCGCACCAGGGTGTGCGCCCGCTCGGAGCGGGGGACCGCCACCGCCTGCTTGACGTGCACCGATCCCACGACGTTGTCGGAGGTGCCCTTGATCACCGGGAACTTCGAGAAGCCCGTGGAGCTGGACAGCTCGATGACCTCGCTGACCGGGTCGGTGGCGTCGACGCAGGCCATCTGGACGCGTGGGGTCATGATCTCCCCGGCCGTGCGGGGCCCGAAGGCGACCGAGCGCTGGACCAGGTGGGCGGTGTCGGTGTCCAGCGTGCCCTCGCTGGCCGACCGGTTCGCCAACGAGGCCAGCTCGTCGGAGGACCGTGCCGAGCGCAGCTCCTCCTGCGGCTCCACGCCGAGGGCACGGACGATGGCGTTCGCCGACCCGTTGAGCAGCCAGATCGGCCACGTCGTCGCGGTGGTGAAGGCACGGATGAACGCCTGCGTGCGGCGGGCCACCGGCAACGGCCTGGCGATGGCGAGCTTCTTCGGGACGAGCTCGCCGAAGATCATCGTCGCCACCGTGGCCAGCACCAACCCCAGCGTGACCGCGATCCCGGGCACCGCCGCCCGGGGGAGCCCGGCCGAGGTGAGCGGCGGCTCCAGCAGGCTGGCGATGGCGGGCTCGGCCAAGAACCCGATCACCAGGTTGGTCAGCGTGACCCCCACCTGGGCGCCGGAGAGCTGGGTGGACAACGAGCGCAGCGCGCGGCGTACGCCCTGAGCCTGCCGGTCGCCGTCGCCGGCGGCCTTCTCCACGGCCGCCCGGTCCACCGCCACGAAGCTGTACTCGGCCGCCCCGAAGACCCCGCAGGCGAGGACCAGTCCCAGCGAGATCCCGAGCAGCAGCCATTCCATGTCGCCCATTGTGTCGGGTCCGGGCCCGGGCACGGACGGGACACCCACCGGGGAACGTGAGATGGTCGGAGGACGTTCGACCAGTGAGGGGGTGAGCGGGTGCTGCGGTTGTCCGGGGTCGCGCTGAGCAACGTGGGCCTCGTGCGCTCGGGCAACGAGGACTCCGGCTTCCTGGGGCCGACCTGCATGCTCGTGGCCGACGGTGTCGGCGGTGCTGCGGCGGGTGAGATCGCCTCGGCGACGGCCGCCTACGTGGTCTCCGCGACGGCGCTCGCCGACCCGGGAGGCGACCCCGAGGCCCTGCTGCGCCGGGGCATCGGGCTCGCGCAGGCCCAGGTGGCCGAAGGGGTCCTGCGCGACCCCGCGCGCAGCGGGATGGCCACCACGCTGACCGTGCTCGCCACCGACGGAGCACGCTTCGCCCTGGGCCACCTCGGTGACTCCCGCGGCTACGTCTTCCGCGACGACGCGCTGACCCGGGTCACCCGCGACGACACCGTCGTGCAGGACCTCGTCGACGAGGGGTCCCTGGACGAGGAGGACGTGCCCTACCACCCGTGGCGCAACGTGGTGACCCGCAGCGTCAACGGCAGCCCGGAGGAGCAGGGCGAGATCACCCGGCTCTCCCTGGCGCCCGGCGACCGGGTGCTGCTCGCCAGCGACGGGCTGACCGACCTGGTCAGCGAGCGACGCATCGAGCGCGTGCTGGCCGGCCGGCACGACGACGCGGCCGCAGCGGCGCTGGTGGACGCCGCCCTGGAGGCCGGCGGCCGCGACAACATCACCTGCCTGCTGGCCACGGTCATCGAGGGACCCCCGGTCTCCGCTGACGGGGTGCTCGTCGGTGCCCTGCGCGACCCGCGCAACATCGTCGACGCCGGTGCCGTCCGGATCTCGCACAGCGCCTGAGAACGGGCGGCGCGCGTGCGAGAATCCGGCGCATGAGCGACCTAGACAGGCCACGGCTCGAGGGATCGGTCGCCGTGCGCGACGGTCGACGACTCTCCTTCGCCGAGTTCGGCCACCCCCGCGGGGCCGCGATCGTGTGGATGCACGGGACGCCCGGTGCGCGCCGGCAGATCCCCCTGGAGGCTCGGGCGTTCGCCGAGGAGCACGACCTGCGCATCATCGGGGTCGACCGTCCCGGGATCGGCTCGTCGACACCGCACCTCTACCCCGACATCCTGGACTGGACCGGGGACCTGGTGGAGCTGTGCGACGTGCTCGACATCGACACGCTGCGGGTCATCGGGCTCTCCGGTGGTGGCCCCTACGCCCTCGCGGCCGGCGCGGCGCTGCCCGATCGCGTGCACGGTGTCGGGGTGCTCGGAGGGGTCGCTCCCACGCAGGGTCCCGACGCCATCTCCGGCGGCCTGATCACCCTCGCGCCGTACGTCGCGCCGCTGCTGTCGGCCACGCGGGTCCCGCTGGGCTTCGTCCTCGCCCAGATGATCCGGCTGGTGCGCCCGTTCGCCGGGCCCATCATCGACGGCTACGCCGCGGTGCAGCCGCGCGGCGACAAGGAGCTGCTCGCGCGCCCGGAGTTCCGCGCGATGTTCCTCGACGACCTGCTCAACGGCTCCCGCTTCCAGGTCAGCGCGCCGCTGGCCGACGTGGTGCTGTTCACCCGGCCCTGGGGCTTCGAGGCGACCGACGTGCGGGTGCCGGTGCACTGGTGGCACGGTGACTCCGACCACATCGTCCCGCACGCTCACGGCGCCCACCTGGCCGAACGGCTGCCGCACGCGCGGTTCACCTCGATCGCGGGGGAGTCGCACCTCGGCGGCCTCGGCGTGGCCAGCGACGTGCTCAGCGCGCTGATGGACCTCGGGCCCCGCTCCACCGCGGCGTCGTCGGCAACCTGAGGGTCGCGAGGCATGCCCCCAGCGGGGCCTGAGCGGGCATCGACGGACATAACAGACACGCCGAAGCGGCAATTCGGTGCGTTCTGCTGGTGTGATGCCCTTTCGTCAGTCACAATGGACTCACAAGTGCACACGTTCATCACCGCTGGTCACCACGACCGCTGCTTGTTCCACCTCTCGAGACCGCTGGGGAAGGCGTATCTCGACGCCGGAGCAAGAGGAGGTCCCCGTGACTGCCGCAGTGACCCGCACAGCGACGCGTGGCGTGCTCTACGTCCACTCGGCGCCATCTGCGTTGTGCCCACACATCGAGTGGGCCACCGGTGGCGTGCTCGGCGTCGCCCCGCAGATGGACTGGACGCCCCAGCCCGCCCAGACGGGCAGCTACCGCACGGAGTACTCCTGGACCGGTGACCCCGGCACCGCCGCCGCGCTGACCTCGGCGCTGCGCGGGTGGAACCACCTGCGCTTCGAGGTGACCGAGGACGGCGCCACCGGCACCGAGGGTGCCCGGTTCTCCTCCACGCCCTCCCTGGGCGTCTTCCACGCCGTCACCGGCTTGCACGGTGACGTGATGATCCCCGAGGACCGGCTCAAGGCCGCGGTGGTGAAGGCCGCGCTGGGGGAGACCACCCTCGAGCTGGAGATCGACAAGCTCCTGGGCAAGCCGTGGGACGACGAGCTGGAGACCTTCCGCCACGCGGGCGACGGGGTCGCCGTGCGCTGGCTGCACCAGGTGGTCTGAGGCCTAGGCAGGTCCGGCGTCGCGCCGTACGGCGATGTAGTCGACCAGGTCGCGCACCCGCACGAAGTGCTTGACGTCCTCGTCGGCGATGGGGACGCCGAAGTGGCGCGCGGAGCCCTCCAGGATCTCCACCATCGCCAGGGAGTCGATGTGCAGGTCGTCGACGAACGTGCGCTCCAAGGCGACGTCCTCTCGTGCACGCTCGGTGACCTGTGCGATGACCCCGGCCAGCCCGGCGAGCACGTCGGCCGAGCCCGGGGCGGACCCGGCACCCCCCTGCGACATGGCGGCGATTCTAGTGCGGTTCCGCTCGACGACCTGCCTCCGGGCCGAGTCCGGGCGCGCCTCACGGGCACCAGGTGTCCCACTGGTGGGACGAAATCATCGATTAGGTCACGGCGTGACCACATTGCGGAGGGCTGGGGCCGGAATTGGAACCGGTTCTGGTTGACTGCTGTCTTCGTGCCCCAGACCCCGGCCCGGAGGAGTGCACGTGTCGCCCGCCCCAGATCAGCCCGTCGAGCTCCAGCGCTTGACCATCCACGGCCACGAGCGCGCCTTCGTCAAGATGGGCGAGGGGCCGGTGCTGCTGCTCCTGCACGGACTCGGCTGTGACCACACCACCTGGCTGCCGGTGCTGCGCGACCTGGCCCAGCACTTCACCGTGATCGCCCCGGACCTGCTCGGCCACGGCGTGAGCGCCAAGCCCCGTGCCGACTACAGCGTGGGCGGCTACGCCAACGGGATGCGCGACCTGCTCACGGTGCTCAACATCGACAAGGTGACCGTCGTCGGGCACAGCTTCGGCGGTGGGGTCGCGATGCAGTTCGCCTACCAGTTCCCCGAGCGCACCGAGCGGATGATCCTCGTCGCGCCGGGCGGGCTCGGCCCGGAGGTCACCCCCTTCATCCGGGCGGTCACCCTGCCCGGCTTCCACCAGGCGATGGGCGTCGCGACGCTTCCCGGCCTCCGCCAGGTCGGCAAGGCCGGCCTGCGCGCCCTGGCCCGCACCGGCCTCCCGGCGGCCCGGGACCTCGCCGAGGTGGCCGAGATCTACGAGTCGTTCAAGGATCCCCGTGCCCGGGCCGCGATCCGGCACGTCGTGCGCGCCGTGGTCGACATGCGGGGCCAGATCGTCACCATGGTCGACCGCGCCTACCTGACCCAGGCGATGCCGATGCTCGTCGTCTGGGGCAGCGACGACGTCGTCATCCCCGCCAGCCATGCCGAGAACGCCGCCCGGATCGCGCCGGGGGCCGTGGTCGAGGTGCTGCCGAACTGCGGCCACTTCCCGCACAAGGACCACCCGGACCGCTTCGTGAAGATCGTGCAGAGCTTCGTCAAGGCCACCCACCCTGCGGCGTACCACCGGGGCCGCTGGCGTCAGCTGCTGCGCAACGGGCCCACCGAGCCCGTCAGCCGCGCCGAGGCCGGCGAACCTCCCCTGGCCCCCGTCTCCAGCCTTCCCCGCCGCCGCGGAGCGTGACGGGGGTGCGGTTTCACCGGTTAACCGGGGGAACGAGCACGTGGCGAGCGTTGCAACACCCACAAGGTGCATGACTCACCGGTTGACCGGTGAAACCGACAACCTCAGACCCGCGGCTTCGCAGAGGTCAGGGTGCGGGCGGTGGCGAGGGTGATGACCAGACCGAGCACGACCAGGATCGTCCCGACCCCTTTGAGGAGGGGGTCGAGGTCCTCGATCGCGGGCCAGGAGGCAGCGAAGCACGCGATGCCGAGGACGAGGGGCAGGGCACCCCGTCGCACGGCCGTGCGCCACGCCGGTGACATCAGGCGTCGCCGCCTTCCTGCTTGACGTCCCCGACCGCGGTCGGGTCGTCGATGCGGTACTTCGCGAAGGCCTCGGCCACGACCTCGGGCTTGACCTCACCACGCTCGGCGAGCGCACGCAGGGTGGCCACCACGACGCTCTCGGCGTCGACCTGGAAGAACCGGCGTGCGGCCGGGCGGGTGTCGGCGAAGCCGAACCCGTCGGTGCCCAGCACGTGGTAGTCGGTGGGCACCCACGGCGCGATCTGCAGCGGGACCGCCCGCATGTAGTCGCTGACGGCGACCACCGGGCCGGCAGCGTCACCGAGCGAGTCTGTGACGAAGGGGACCCGGGCACCCTCCTCGGGGTGGTTCAGTGACCACTTCTCCGCCTCGACTCCGTCACGGGCCAGCTCGTTCCACGAGGTGACCGACCACAGGTCGGCGGCGACGCCCCAGTCCTCGGCGAGGAGGTCGCGCGCACGCTGGATCCACGGGAAGCCGACACCGGAGGCGAGGAGCTGGGCCCGCGGCGCCTCGCCGTCGCCGGGGACCTCGGGGGCGTCGGCGAAGTGGTACAGGCCCTTGAGCAGCGCCGCGACGTCGAGGTCCTCGGGTTCCTCCGGCTGGCTGATCGGCTCGTTGTAGACCGTGAGGTAGAAGATGACGTCCTCACCCTGCGGGTGCTCCTCGCTGACGGTGTACATCCGCCGCAGGCCGTCCTGCATGATGTGCGCCACCTCGTGGGCGTGCGCGGGGTCGTAGTGCACCACGGCGGGGTTGGTGGCGGCCAGCAGCGGGGAGTGCCCGTCGGCGTGCTGGAGCCCCTCCCCGGTCAGCGTGGTGCGACCTGCGGTCGCGCCGATCAGGAAGCCGCGCGCCAGCTGGTCGGCCATCGCCCAGATCGAGTCGCCGGTCCGCTGGAAGCCGAACATCGAGTAGAAGATGTAGAACGGGATCATCACCTCGCCGTGGGTGGAGTACGACGAGCCGGCGGCGGTGGCCGAGGCCATGGCACCGGCCTCGGAGATGCCTTCGTGCAGCAGCTGGCCCTGGACGTCCTCGCGCCACTTCAGCAGCAGCTTGCGGTCCACCGACTCATAGCGCTGGCCGCCTGGGTTGTAGACCTTGGCGCTCGGGAACATCGAGTCCATCCCGAACGTGCGGTACTCGTCGGGGGCGATCGGGACGATCCGCTCGCCGATCTCCTTGTCCTTCATCCAGTCGCGCAGCAGTCGCACCACGGCCATCGTGGTGGCGACCTTGCTCTTGCCCGAGCCCTGCTTGAGCTCGGCGTAGAGCTCGTCGCCGGGGACCTTGAGCGGCTTGGCGCGCACCACGCGCTTGGGGATCGACCCGCCGAGCTGGCGGCGACGCTCCATCATGTACTCCATCTCGGGGGAGTCCGCCCCGGGGTGGAAGAACGGCGCGGTGCCGGTGGCGTCGTAGGCCTCGTCGATGTCCCGGTCGCTCATCGGCAGGTAGAGCCGGTCGCGGAACTTCTTCAGGTCGCCCTTCTTGAGCTTCTTCATCTGGTGGGTGGCGTTGCGGCCCTCGAGGGCCTCGATCGTCCATCCCTTGACGGTGTGGGCCAGGATCACGGTCGGCTGGCCGACGTGCTTGCTGGCGGCGTCGAAGGCGGCGTACACCTTGCGGTAGTCGTGGCCGCCGCGCGGCAGCTTCTCGATCTGCCGGTCGGTCATGTGCTCGACCATCTTGCGCAGCCGCGGGTCGGCGCCGAAGAAGTGCTCGCGGTTGTAGGCGCCGTCCTCGACGGAGTAGGTCTGGAACTGCCCGTCGGGGGTGCTGTTCATCTGGTTGACGAGCACGCCGTCGACGTCGCGGGCCAGCAGGTCGTCCCACTCGCGGCCCCAGATCACCTTGATCACGTTCCAGCCGGCCCCGCGGAAGTGCGACTCCAGCTCCTGGATGATCTTGCCGTTGCCGCGCACCGGCCCGTCGAGCTGCTGCAGGTTGCAGTTGATCACCCAGGTGAGGTTGTCGAGCTCCTCCCGGGCGGCCACGCCGATGGCACCGAGCGACTCGGGCTCGGCCATCTCGCCGTCGCCGAGGAAGGTCCACACGTGCTGCTGGGAGGTGTCCTTGATGCCGCGGTTGGTCAGGTAGCGGTTGAACCTCGCCTGGTAGATGGAGTTGATGCCGCTCAGACCCATCGAGACCGTGGGGAACTCCCAGAAGTCCGACATCAGCCGCGGGTGCGGGTAGGACGGGAGGCCCTTGCCCACCCCGTGCTGCACCTCCTGGCGGAAGTGCATCAGCTGGTGCTCGCTCAGGCGGCCCTCGAGGTAGGCCCGGGCGTAGATGCCGGGGGAGCCGTGCCCCTGGATGTAGACCTGGTCGCCTCCGCCGGGGTGGTCCTTGCCGCGGAAGAAGTGGTTGAAGCCGACCTCGTAGAGGCTGGCCGCCGACTGGTAGGTCGCGATGTGGCCGCCGACCTCGAGCCCCGGCCGGTTGGCGTCGGAGACCATGACGGCCGCGTTCCAGCGGATGAACGCGCGGATGCGCCGCTCGATCTCCTCGTCGCCGGGGAACCAGGGCTCGCGCTCGGGCGGGATGGTGTTGATGTAGTCGGTGCTGCGCAGGGCGGGTACGCCGACCGCCTGCTCGCGGGCTCGCTCGAGCAGGCGCAGCATCAGGTAGCGCGCGCGGTCGCGGCCGCGGTCCTTGACGAGGGCGTCGAAGGAGGCCAGCCAGTCCTGCGTCTCGTCGGGGTCGATGTCCGGGAGCTGGGTCGGCAGCCCCTCGTGGATCACTGACGTGCGCGGGGTCGCGGCGGGGCGGCGGACGGGCTCCGAGGAGGTGTCGGCGGGAGCCCCCGTGGTGGTCCGGGTGGTGTCTTCGGAATCGGTCACCGCTCAATCGTGTCACTCTTGCGAAGCGGGGGAAATCTACCGATGAGTACGCCCGCCCCTCGCACAGCACCCGGGGACCTCGCCGCCCGGGCGCCGGGCCGATCCGACGGATGCTGGACAGGGAGCCTGTGGGGTTGCGCGGGACTGCGAAGTCCAGTGGACTACGGTGCACCGAAGCCGCGGGGACCCCGGGGCGGTGATGTCGTGTGATCGAGTGAGTGGAGGCAGACAAGGTGAGCCCGAGCGCAGGCGGCGCGGACGTCCAGCTGGGCGACCGGCTGGGTCTGAAGCCCGGCATGGTGGTGCAGGAGCTCGGTTGGGACGAGGACGTCGACGACTCGGCGCGAGAGCAGATCGAGAACGCGATCGACTCCGACCTGGTGGACGGCGACCACGGCGACGTGGTGGACCTCGTCCTGCTGTGGTGGCGCGACGACGACGGCGATCTCGTGGACGCCCTGGTGGACTCGCTCACCGACCTCGTCGGTGGCGGCGCGATCTGGCTGCTGACCCCCAAGGTGGGTCGCCCGGGCGCCGTGGACGCGGCCGACGTCGCCGAGGCGGCGCCGATCGCGGGACTTTCCACGACCACGACCGTTGCCGTGGGCAAGGAGTGGACGGCGACCTGCCTCGTCGCCCCCAAGAACCGCTGACCCACCGCACAGGAGGACCCCCGCCAGATGTTCCAGCAGCTCGGCAAACAAGCCCTGCGTCAGGCCCGGATGGTCAAGGTGATGACGACCTCCGGGGTGGTCCGTCCCTACGGGCCACTGACCCTGGCCGGAGTCGGCAAGACCCTCTTCGACTGGGGTCTCGGGTTCGCCGGCGGCGTCGGCTCCCTCGCCATCCGCTCCCCCCACGACATCGGACTGGTCGACGAGCTCGGCGAGCTCACCTGGAGCGAGATCGAGGAGCGGGCCACCCGGCTCGCCCACGGGCTTCAAGACCTCGGTGTGGGCGAGGGCGACAGCGTGGCCGTGCTCTGCCGCAACCACCGCTACTTCCTCGACGCCTCCACCGCGCTGTCCAAGCTGGGTGCCGACATCCTCTACCTCAACACCGCCTTCTCCGGCACCCAGCTCGGCGAGGTGTGCGAGCGCGAGAAGCCCGCGGCGATCATCTACGACCATGAGTTCACCGAGCTGGTCGAGAAGTCCGGGATCCAGGTGCCGAGGGTGGTCGCCTGGCACGAGGAGGGTGACGACACCGGTGACGTCCCCCTCGTGGAGGACCTGATCGCGGCGGGATCCACCGACAAGCACACGGTGCCGCAGCACACCACCCGACCGGTGATCCTCACCTCGGGCACCACCGGCACACCCAAGGGGGCCCCCCGCGGTGAGTCCGGCCTCGACGGCGCCGTCGCGCTGCTGTCCAAGATGCCGTTCCGGACCGGAGGCACCACCTACATCGCCGCGCCGCTGTTCCACACCTGGGGATGGGCGCACCTCAACCTCGCGATGCTGCTCGGCTCCACGATCGTCCTGCGCCGCAGGTTCGACCCCGCGGAGTGCCTGCGCACCATCCAGGAGCACGACTGTGACGCGTTGATCGTGATCCCGGTGATGATGCAGCGGATCATGAAGCTCTCCGAGGAGGAGCGCGCGGGCGACTGGTCGAGGCTGCGGGTGGTGGCCGCCTCCGGCTCGGCCCTGCCGGGCGACCTGGCCACCGAGTGGATGGACGCCTTCGGCGACAACCTCTACAACACCTACGGCTCGACCGAGGTCGCCTGGGCCACGATCGCCCAGCCGCGCGACATGCGATCGGCGCCGGGCACGGCCGGCAAGGCGCCGTACAACACGATGGTGCGGATCTACGACGAGCAGGGCGGGCCCGTCGAGCAGGGGCAGACGGGGCGCATCTTCGTCGGCAACACCATGCTCTTCGGTGGCTACACCGGCGACGAGGACGAGGGCAAGGAGATGATCGACGGACTGATGTCGAGCGGGGACATCGGCCGGATCGACGAGGAGGGACGGCTCTTCATCGAGGGCCGGGACGACGAGATGATCGTCTCGGGCGGTGAGAACGTCTTCCCCAAGGAGGTCGAGGACTGCCTGTCGCGTCACGAGCACGTGCACGAGGTGGCCGCGGTCGGCGTCGACGACGAGGACTACGGCACCCGGTTGCGCGCGTTCGTCGTCACCGAGGGCGGCGTCGAGACCGACGAGCTGGGCGAGACCCTCAAGAAGCACGTCAAGGACAACCTGGCGCGCTACAAGGTCCCGCGCGAGTTCGTCTTCCTGGACGAGCTGCCCCGCAACGCCACCGGCAAGGTGCTCAAGAAGGACCTCAAGGACCACGACGTCGACGGTGGGAGCCAGGACTGACCCGCGACCTCCCGATGCCGGCCCGCGGGCTGGTGGCGGGGGCTCTGGGGCGTGCTGGCACGATGTCGGCATGCGCAGCACCGCACTCGGCTCCAGGCCCGTGATCGTGCCCGGGGGACCCGCATGAGCCTCTCCGTCGGCGACCGGGCACCCGACTTCACGCTCACCGACCAGCACGGCCGGGACATCACGCTGTCGTCGTACGCGCGCGGCAAGGCGGCACTCATCGTGTTCTACCCCTTCGCCCTGAGCGGGATCTGCACCGGCGAGCTCACCGGGCTGCGGGACCGGCTCGGCGACTTCGAGACCGAGCACTCGACGCTGCTGGCGCTCAGCTGCGACCCGATGTTCACCCAGCGAGCGGTCGCGGACCGCGACGGCATCTTCTTCCCCCTGCTCAGCGACTTCTGGCCGCACGGCGCGACCGCGCAGGCCTACGGCGTCTTCGACGAGGTCTCGGGCGGCCCGAAGAGGTCCTCCTTCGCCGTGGACCGCGACGGCGTGGTGCGCTGGACGGTGCACAACGCGGTGGGTGAGGCCCGCGATCTCGACGCCCACGCGGCCGCTCTGGCCCAACTGGTCTAGTTCTTTGGGACCATTTTGGTGCCAGCCCTTTAAAGCCGGTGCTCACTGCGGCACTCTTTGGTTGTCGCGCCGCTGGTGACCCGAGACGCCAGCGGCGCGACCTTTTGCTGCCCGGACCGAGAGGGCGCCACCGGCCGCCCTCCCGTAGTCTGTGCCCGCCCCGTTCCCGGGGCCCTTCGGGGCGCATAGCTCAGCGGTAGAGCACCTCGCTTACAACGAGGTGGTCGCAGGTTCGATCCCTGCTGCGCCCACCCTTGCGCCCACCCTTGCGCCCACCCTCGGCGTTCCGCGTCGCCCGGTGGCCTGGCTAGGGTGGGCAGAACCGACCGTGAGGGGAGTCACACCCGTGATCGTGCCGTTCTCTGCCGCCGATTTCCTCGACCGGGCGCTGGCCGTCTACGCCGAGCGCACCGGCATCGTCGACGAGCCCGACCAACCAGCGCCGTCGCTGGGCCACCTGACCTATGCCCGGGTGGGTGAGCTGGCCCGGGCGCAGGCCGCGAAGCTCGACCAGCTCGGCATCGGGTTCGGGGAGCGGGTCGCCTACGTCTCGCACAACGGCGCGCGGCTGTTCACCTCCTTCTTCGGCGTCACCGGCTTCGGGCGCGTGCTGGTGCCGATCAACTTCCGGCTCTCCGCCGACGAGGTCGCCTACATCGTCGAGCACTCCGGCGCCCGGGTGCTCTACGTCGACCCGGAGCTCGAGGAGGCCCTCGCGGGGGTGCAGTGCGAGCACAAGTTCATCATCGGCGCCGACGAGGACATGTACCTCGAGGGCGTCGACCCCGAGCCCTGGGAGCACGAGGAGAACGCGACCGCGACCATCAACTACACCTCCGGCACCACGGCTCGCCCCAAGGGCGTGCAGATCACGCACCGCAACATCTGGACCAACGCGGTGACCTTCGCGCTGCACGCCGGGGTGACCGACCGGGACGTCTACCTGCACACACTGCCGATGTTCCATGCCAACGGGTGGGGGATGCCGTTCGCGATGACCGGCCTCGGGGTGCCCCAGGTCGTGATCCGCAAGATCGACGGGGCCGAGATCCTGCGCCGGGTGGCGAAGTACGGCGTCACCGTGATGTGCGCCGCCCCGGCGGTCGTCGCGGCAGTGCTCGAGGCCGCCGAGACCTGGGAGGGGGAGATCCCCGGGCGTGACCACGTGCGGATCGTCGTCGCGGGGGCGCCGCCGCCGACCCGGACGGTCGAGCGGGTCGAGGCCGAGCTCGGGTGGGAGTTCATCCAGATCTACGGGTTGACCGAGACCTCGCCGGTGCTGACGGTCAACCGCACCCGCGCCGAGTGGGACGACCTCGACCCCGGGGAGCGGGCGAGCAGGCTCACCCGGGCCGGCCAGCCCGCCGTCGGCGTGTCCTTGCGGATCGCCGAGGACGGCGAGGTGCTCGCCCGGTCCAACGTGGTGCTCGAGGGCTACTGGGAGCAGCCCGAGGAGACCGAGACCGCCCTGCGCGACGGCTGGTTCCACACCGGTGACGGCGGCGTGATCGGGGAGGACGGCTACCTGACCATCGAGGACCGCAAGAAGGACGTGATCATCACCGGGGGTGAGAACGTCTCCTCCATCGAGGTCGAGGACGTCATCTTCTCCCACCCCGACGTCGCCGAGGTGGCCGTCATCGGGGTGCCCAGCGAGAAGTGGGGAGAGACGATCAAGGCGCTGGTGGTCCTGACCGAGGGATCCGAGCTCACCGAGCAGGAGCTGGTCGACTACTGCAAGTCGAAGGTCGCGCGCTACAAGGCGCCGTCCTCGGTGGAGTTCCGCGAGGTGCTCGCTCGGACCGCCACCGGGAAGCTGCAGAAGTTCAAGCTCCGCCAGCCCTACTGGCAAGACCGCGGGCGACAGGTGAACTAGAGACCGTGACCGACTACCCCCGCATCGACGTCACCGTCGACGTCGTGGCGTTGACGCCGATCGACGGTGTGCTGCAGGCGCTCGTCGTCCGGCGTGGCAACCCACCCTTCGAGGGACGGTGGGCGCTGCCCGGCGGCTACCTGGAGGTCGACGAGGACCTCGCCCCGGCGGCTGCCCGGGAGCTGCACGAGGAGACCGGGATCGCGCTGCACCCCGACGAGCTCACCCAGCTGGCGGCGTACGGCGCTCCCGACCGTGACCCCCGCAACCGCACCATCAGCGTCGCCCATCTCGCCGAGCTGGACGGGGCCGGGACGCCGGCCGGGGGGTCAGACGCCGACGACGCCACCTGGCGCCCCGTGGCCGAGCTGCTCGAGGCCGGCGAGCTGGCCTTCGACCACGGCCGCATCCTGGCCGACGGTGTGGCCGCGAGCCGGTGGGCGGCGTCGGTACCCTCGCCCCATGCCGACCCTGCGTGAGATCACCTCGCTCCTCGACGCGTGGTACCCACCCGGGCACGCCGAGGACTGGGACGCCGTCGGCCTGGTGCTCGGCGACCCGGCCGTCGACGTACGCCGCGTCCTGCTGGCCGTCGACCCGGTCGCGGCCGTCGTCGACGAGGCGGTCGCCGAGGACATCGACCTGCTGGTCTGCCACCACCCGCTGTTCCTCAAGGGTGTCCACGGGGTGGCCGCCACCGACCCCAAGGGCCGCCTCGCCCACCGGCTGATGACCAACGGGTGCGCCCTGTTCACCGCGCACACCAACGCCGACTCACCCGCCGGCGGGGTCTCGGAGTCGCTCGCCCTCGCGCTCGGGCTCGCCGACGTCCGCCCCCTGGAGGCCGAACCGGCGCCGGCGCTGGACAAGATCGTGGTGTTCGCGCCCACCGACTCCGCCGACCGGGTGCGGGCGGCGCTGGCCGCAGCCGGCGCCGGTCGCATCGGTGACTACGACCAGGCCTCGTTCAGCGCACCGGGTCAGGGCCGCTTCCGTCCGCTCGACGGTGCCGCCCCCGTGATCGGCGAGGTGGGCCGGCCCGAGCTCGTCGAGGAGGTGCGCATCGAGACCGTCTGCCCCCGGCCGTTGCGTTCCGAGGCCGTGGCGGCGCTGCTCGCCGCGCACCCCTACGAGGAGCCGGCCTACGACGTCATCGAGCTCGCCGCACTCGAGGAGCCCGACCGGGGGTCGGGCCGGGTGGGCCGGCTGCCCGCGCCGATGCCGCTGCGGCAGTTCGCCGAGCTGGTGGCCGAGCGGTTGTCCGCCACGGCCCACGGCGTGCGGGTCGCCGGGGATCCGGACCTGATCGTGCAGCACGTCGGCCTGTGCGGTGGCGCGGGGGACTTCCTCCTGGACCGGGCCCGGTTCGCCGGGGTCGAGGTCTACCTGACCTCCGACCTGCGGCACCACCCCGCCTCGGAGCTGCGCGAGCACGGCGCTCCGGCCCTGGTCGACGTCGCCCACTGGGCCGCGGAGAGCACCTGGCTGCCGGTGCTCCGCCGTCGGCTGGTCGAGGCGCTGGGCGATACGGTGGACGTGCGCGTGAGCGCCACCAACACCGACCCGTGGACCTTCCGGGTCTGAGGACCCGTCCGCCCCCTAGGAGAGATCACCCTGAAAGCCGATCCGTTCGCCCAGCTCAAGCTGCTCGACGTCCAGGAGCTCGACTCCCGGATCGACACCCTGAACCACCAGCTGGGAGCCATCGCCGAGGCCGGGCAGCTGCGCGAGCTCTCGCTGCGGCACACCCAGCTGGAGAACCGCCTGCGCGACCTGCGCATCGAGGCCGACGACATCACCTCGGAGCAGAAGCGGGCCGACGCCGACGTGGAGCAGGTCAAGAGCCGCCGCGCACGCGACCAGGCGATGGTGGACGGGGGACAGATCACCGACCCCAAGGCCCTGGAGCACATGCTCGGCGAGCTCCAGTCGCTGCACCGTCGGATCAGCGATCTCGAGGACGTGGAGATCGAGGTGATGGAGCGCCTCGAGAACACCCAGCTGTCCCTCGACCGGCACACCACCGAGCTGGCGGAGGTGGACCGGGAGCGGGCCGAGGTGCGGGCGGTCTTCGAGCAGAAGTCACACGACCTCCAGGCCCAGCTCGCGGCCGCGGCCGACGAGCGCCGGACCGCGGCCTCCGGGCTCCCCGAGGACCTGCTGGCGCTCTATGAGAAGCTGCGCGAGCAGAAGGGTGGTGTCGGGGCGGCTGCGCTGCGGCGCCGCGAGTGCGGCGGTTGCCGGCTGACCCTCAACGCCGCCGACCTGGCGGTGATCGCGAAGGCGCCCAGCGACCTGGTGGTGCGCTGCGAGGAGTGCAACCGGATCCTGGTGCGCACCGGGGAGTCGGGGTTGTGAGTCCCGGGCGGCCCGGTCCGCAGCGGGTCGTCGTCGAGGCCGACGGAGGCTCGCGGGGCAACCCCGGCCCGGCCGCGTACGGCGCCCTGCTCAAGGACGCCGACACCGGTGAGCTGATCGCCGAGCGTGGGGAGACGATCGGCGTGGCCACCAACAACGTGGCGGAGTACCGCGGCCTGATCGCCGGTCTCGAGCTGGCCGGGGAGCACGCGCCCGGGGCCGCGGTCGAGGTTCGGATGGACTCCAAGCTCGTCGTCGAGCAGATGTCGGGCACCTGGAAGGTCAAGCATCCCGCGATGAAGCCGCTGGCGATGCGGGCCAACCGGCTCGCCCCGCGCGGCACCACCTTCACCTGGGTGCCGCGGGCGGAGAACGCGCACGCCGACCGGCTGGCCAACGAGGCCCTCGACGGCGAGCGCGACGCCAGCGGGCCCTTGGGTGGTCGAGCAGCGAGCGAGGCGAGCAGCCCGTTCGGCCAAGGTGGTCGAGCAGTGAGCGAGGCGAGCCGCCCGCTCGGCCAAGGTGGTCGAGCAGCGAGCGAAGCGAGCAGCCCGTTCGGCCAAGGTGGTCGAGCAGCGAGCGAGGCGAGCCACCCGCTCGGCCAAGGTGGTCGAGCAGCGAGCGAAGCGAGCGGTCAGTCGAGACCACAGACCGCACCAGCGCAGAAGCCCCTGCGCGGCTGGGGTCCTCCCCGCGGCAAGCCGACCACGCTCGTGCTGGTGCGTCACGGGGTCACCGACGCCACCCAGGGCAAGCTGTTCTCCGGGGGGCTGGCCAGCAGCAACCCGCCGCTGAACACCGAGGGCCGCGAGCAGGCGCGGGCGACGGGGGAGTGGCTCGCTCCGCTCTCGGGCGCCTTCGACGCGCTGGTCAGCTCCCCGGTGCGGCGCACGCGTGAGACCGCCGAGATCCTCGCGGAGCTCCTCGACCTCGGGATCGAGGAGGAGCACGGCATCGCGGAGATGGAGTTCGGCACCTGGGACGGCATGAGCTTCACCGAGGTCCACGAGAAGTGGCCCGACGAGCTGGGCTCCTGGCTGGGCGACCTCGAGTCGGCCCCGCACGGCGGTGAGTCGTTCCGCGCCGTGGAGAAGCGGGTGCTGGAGGGCCGCGACCGGATGATGGCGTCCTACGCCGGGCGGACCGTGGTCGTGGTCAGCCACGTGACTCCGATCAAGACGCTGGTCGCCGAGGCCCTCGGTGCCCCGCTCGAGGCTGTCTACCGGATGGAGCTCGCACCGGCCTCGGTGTCGGTGGTCTCCTATTTCCACGGCGGGCCTCACGGCGACCAGCCGATGGCCAACCTGCGTCTCTACAACGCCCGGCCCACCGAGATCCTCGGCTAGACCGTCGGGCTAGAGATCCTCGACCACCACCTCGAGCGGCTGGCCGGCGGACGTGGGGTCGCCCAGCTCCACCTTCCAGCCGAGGTCGGCGAGCGTGTCGGCCAGCGCGGCCGGGGTCGCCGGGGTGTCGCCCTGCTCGAGCAGAGCGCGGGCGAGCCGGCCCTTGGTCGCCTTGTTGAGGTGGCTGACCACCGTGCGTCGGCTCCCGGCCTGCTGCAGGACCCGCACGGCGACCACCCGGGGTGCCAGCTCCCGCCCGGGTCGCCAGAAGCCGGCGTAGGTCGAGGAGCGCAGGTCGACCACCAGCCCGGTCCCGGCCGCTTCGAGCACCGCTGGGCCGAGCACCGCGCGCCAGTGCGCGGCCACCGGACCCACGCCGGGCAGGTTGACGCCGCCGCCCAGGCGGTAGGACGGGATCCGGTCGCCGGGCCGCACCAGCCCGAACACCGCGGAGGTCACGGCGAGGCGGCGCGAGGCCCGACGGCGGGCAGCCGGGTCGAGGCTCACCAGGTCGAGCGCCTCGTAGAGCACCCCGGTGTAGATCGCCTCGGCACGCGCGGTCGGCTCCTCGCGCAGTCGGGCGTTGCGGGCGACGTCGTCGGCCTGGGTGGGCCCGAGCCCGAGCACCTGCACGGCCCGGTCGCGGTCGGCCCGGCACAACGCCACGAGGGAGTCGAGCACCTGCTCGCGGGCGCCGCTCAGCCCGGGCGCGCTCAGCCGGGCCAGGTCCAGGAACCGCCCGCGACCTGGCACGGCCTTGCCCTCGGACGGGGGCAGCAGGATCAGCATGCCGGCAACCCTAGGACGTCGCCGATCGAGCGCCCGACAGCGTGCGGCCACCGCCCACACGCTGCGACTCGCGCCGTCACTTCGACGCGATGCCGGCGGCCTCGCTCGCCAGGTGGGAGACCTTCTGCTCGCCCAGCAGGTCGGAGACGGAGACCACCCCCACCCGGTTGCCCACGGAGAAGACGATGTAGCCGCCGTAGCGCCGGTCGGAGTCGTAGCCGGGGAAGTAGACGACCTTCCGGTCCGCGTCCGAGTGCACGGTCACCGGGTCGCCGTACCCGAAGTCACCGCCCTGGATCGCCGGGCACTCGCCGACCATGGTCACGATCTCGTCCGCTGCGGCCCGGGCCTTCGCCGAGGACCGCGTCTGGGCCAGGATCTCGGTGACACGGGTGACGTCGCTGCCTGCCAGGACCGTCCCGAGCTGCTCGACCCCCTTCGTCGGCAGGACGTCGGCGAACGTCGTCTGTCCCGTGCACGGACCGAGGGGCTCGTCCTGGGGGTTGTCCATCGTGGGGACCGGCACGCTGAAGGAGTGCCCGGTGACGTCGTAGTAGAGGCGCTGCCGGATGAGGTTCTCCTCGGAGAGCTGGTCGACCGTGGCGGGGGTCGCGGCCGGAGTGCCGTCGCTCGCCGCCGGGGTGCCGCCGTTCGCCGCCGGGGTGCCGCGGCTCGCCGAGGGGGTGCCCGAGGGAGTGGTCCTCGCGGAGGGAGCTGCGCTGCCCGGCTGCGGCTGGCTGGTGGGCTGCTCGGTGTGCGCTCTCGTCTGCGCGAAGACGACACCGCCACCGACGCCGGTGACCACGGCTGCGACGACGGAGATGACTGCCTGGCTGACCTTCATGTCGTTCCTCCTGCGACGTGGGCGGCCCGGTGGCCGCCGTTCACTGTAGAGATGCGGGCACCGCCGGTTTCGTTGGGTGCAGCTGCGCGGGCCGGGTTCACAGGCGGGTTCACAGGGACGTCGTCAGGGCGGACCGCATGAACCGCCGGGCCACGTGGATGCGGTCGCGGACTGCGGCCAGCGAGCTGTCGGTGATCTCGGCGATCTCCTCGTACGGCAGCGCCCCGAGGTCGCGCAGCACGAAGCTCTCCACCACGCGTGGGTGACGCTGCTCGAGCTCGACCAGTGCCTCCATCAGGTCCAGGCGGGTTCCCGCCACCACGCTGGTCGTGCGCGGGTCGGCGGCCTCGGGAGGCTCGCTCACGCCGCTCTCGACCCACCGCTGACGCAGGCGTCGGTAGGTCATCCGGGCGCTGTTGGACGCGATCACGGTCACCCAGCCCCGGAACGAGCCGGCGCCGCTGTAGGTGCCGATGCTCTGCGCGATGGAGACCAACGCGTCCTGGGCGGCGTCCTCGGCGTCGTCGACATGGGGCAGCAGCCGCGAGCAGCGACTCAGGACCAGTGGCCGGAGGAGAGTGAGCAGGTCCTCGATCGCGTCAGCCTCGCCGCTCCTGGCCCGCTGCACGAGGCCGGGGTCGATGGGGGAGGGGTCGAGGGGAGTGGGATCCGGTGTTGAGGTCACGGAACACTATGGTGTCGCATATGAGGCTCATGGGGCGCTATCGGATGGAGCGCGTTCTCGGCTCCGGCGCCTTCGCCACCGTGTGGCTCGGCGAGGACCCGGCTCTCGAGGCCCGGGTGGCGATCAAGGTGCTCGCGGACAACTGGGCGAACAACGCCGACGTCCGGGAGCGCTTCCTGGCCGAGGCGCGGCTGCTCCGCCGCGTCGACGACCCCAGGCTGGTCCGCGTCTTCGACGTCGGCGTGAGCGAGGACGAGGACGCGCGCCCGTACTTCGTCATGGAGTACGTCCCCGGAGGGACGCTGGCCGACCGGATCGACTCGGTGAGCACCCGCCAGGCCCTCGAGTACGGCGTCGCCGTCGCCGACGCCGTGCAGGTGCTCCACGACGCCGGGATCGTCCATCGAGACGTCAAGCCGAGCAACCTGCTGGTCGATGACCGCACGACGCCCCCGCGGGTCGTGGTCTCGGACCTGGGCAGCGCCAAGCTGCTCGCCGAGGCGTCGGGTGTCACGGTCACCACCGGCACCCCGGCCTACATGGCACCCGAGCAGATCCACCAGAGCGACGGCTTCGACGGTCGAGCAGACGTCTACGCCGCGGCGGCCGTGACCTACCACCTGCTCAGTGGGCATCCGGCCTTCTCGGACCGCACCGCGGCAGAGGTGATGGAGCGCCGCGCCGACAGCAGGCCACCACCGCTGGGCGCTCGCCTGGGTCAGCCCGCGGCGCTCGACCGGCTGCTGGCCCGTTCGCTCAGCTGGGACCCGGAGCGTCGCCCGGCCACGGCTGCAGAGTTCGCCCGCGAGCTCGAGAAGCTGCTGGTGGACGACGACGTGCCCGCACCGGGCCCCGAGGTCCCGACGGGCCCGGTGATGGTGTTCTGCGTCGTCCTCGCGGTGGTGCTGTTCGTGGTCACCTACCTCCTGTCGGGCTGAGCCGGGCGCGCCCGGCGCTCCGAGAGCCCCTATGCTGGTCAGGCGGATGGGCTGGCCGGGCGACCGCGTCACCGCACGGGTCACCGTGGGGTGTCGAGGAAGGTCCGGGCTCCACAGGACGAGGTGGTGGGTAACGCCCACCCGGGGCGACCCGCGGGATCAGTGCCACAGAGAACAGACCGCCCTCACCTCCGGGTGAGGGTAAGGGTGAAACGGTGGTGCAAGAGACCACCAGCGCGGCAGGCGACTGCCGTGGCTAGGCAAACCCCACCTGGAGCAAGACCAGACAGCGAGCGTTCGAGGGCGGTCCGCCCGAGCTCGCGGGTAGGTCGCTGGAGGGTGTCGGCAACGGCACCCGGAGATGGATGGTCGCCGACCGGACCGTCGAGAGACGGTACGGCGAACAGAACCCGGCCTATGAGCCAGCCCATCCGCCCTATTCTACCTAGGCGTTTGTCTCTATGAGCCTTTGGCAGTCCGCAAATAGTCCGCAACTTCCCCGAGTTCTCGACGGATCGCGGTGCGTGAGCGGTCGTCCTCGTCGCCCATCAGGTGTCCGTAGGTGTCCAGCGTCTCGACCGCAGACTTGTGCCCGAGCAGGCGCTGGATGGCCTTGATCGAGAGGCCTGCCCGGATCAGAACCGAGGCGAAGTAGTGCCGCAGGTCGTGCGGCGTGGCGTCGGTCCCGATCGCTTTGGCGGCCCTGTTCCACGCCATCCACAGCGTGCTCGGCCGGAGCGGCGTTCCGATGGCGCTGCGGAATACGAGCCCTGACTCGTCGGTCGGATGCGCGGCCAGATGCGCGGCAATCGCCTCGATCACAACGTCATCGACCGGAATCACCCGCACGGAGGCTGCCGTCTTCGTCTCTGCCCACGCGGCCAGGTCACCAGTGCCGGGGGCGAGCTGTCGGTCCACCCGTACCTCCTTGCGGAGGAAGTCCACGCGGTCGACCGTGAGGCCGAAGAGCTCGCCCCGCCGCATCCCGGTGCCGGCCCCGACGGTCACGAACGCTTGGAGATGAGTGGGCATCGCCTCTCGAAGCGCCAGAACGGTTTCGGTGCTGATCGGCGAGAGCGCCCCTCGCGCGGACTTTCTCGGCAACCTGACACCGTCGCACGGGCTGCGGGGGAGGAGCCGGTCCCTGACCGCGGAGCCGAAGACGGCTGCCAGGATCCGGAAGCGTGTCTCCACAGTCGCGGGGGAGGACGACAGCGCCCACGCCCTACGACAGTCTCGATGTCGCCCGTCGCAACGGCTTCGAGCGGCGTCTCTCCGAGCTCCGGGTACACGTGCAGTCGCAGGATGGCCTCGACACCTTCGCTCGTGCGCTCACGATGCAACTGACGCGCCCGCCATTGCTCGCCGTAGACCCTCACAGTCACGCGGCCCGCTTTCGGAGCGACGTACCTGCCTGTGACGAGCGCGGTCGTCATCTCGTCGAGCCATCGCTGGGCGTCGACCTTCCGGCCGAAGTGCTTCGCATGCTCTTTGCCGGATCTGTCGCGGTACCGCGCGCGGTACCTGCCGTCGGGGCGTTTCTGGATGCTGGCCATGACTCATCGTGCCTTTCGGTTCTGAGTGTTGTCGCTGTTCGAGGCGTGACCCTGTGGGCGGTTGGTCTGTTCGGTGAGCCAGAGGATGAGGTCGGCGCGCCAGTAGCGGACGTGGCGGCCGATCTTGAAGCTGCGGGGGCCGGCGCCGAGGTGGCGCCAGTAGCGCAGGGTGCCTTCGGGAACTCGGAGGAAGGCGCAGGCTTCCTGGAGGCTGAGCATCTCGTCGCCAAGGCTCTTCGACGGGCGGCGGTTGTCGTCGTGGTTGGTCTGCTGTGCGGTCATGGTCGTGCTCCTTGCTGGTCGATGAGGCCAAGCGGTTCTCGACCTCACCCAATAGGTGTGCGGGCCTTCCCAATCGATGATCAGCGATATCCTGCGGTTGTGTACCCGCCGAAGACGGTCATCGAGATCGCCCGCAAGGCCGCGGGTGTCTCGCAAGCGCAGCTGGCGGTGTGGGCGGGGACCCAGCAGTCGTCGATCTCGGAGTACGAGTCCCGCCGCAAGTCGCCGACCTTGGAGGTGGTGGAGCGGCTCCTGGAGGCCGCCGACGCCGAGCTGACGATCAAGCCGATCATCGACTTCGACGTTCGCCAGGACCCCGAGATCGGCCGGTACGTCGTGCCCGAACGGCTCTGGTCGGTGCCGATGCCGGACTGCTTCAGCAAGATCCAGGTGCTGGGATACCTCGCCAAGTCCCGCCGACCGCTCGTGTGGGACCTGTCGAACGAGGCCGAGCGCATCGACTTCTACGAGTGGGTGATCGGGCTCGGCGCCGTCGATCTCATGCGCGACTCCGTCGACGGGATCTTGTTGATGCAGGTCTGGGAGCGGCTGAACCTTCCGAGGGTGATCCGGGAAGCCTGGCAGCCTGTCGTCGACGCGGCCACCGCCCCACAGGACATGCAGCCGCGCGACCCCGCCGGATTCAGCGCTTGGCTCGCTAGGAGAGATCGGCGTCGAGTGGAGGCCCGTGCGCCGGCGCAAGCCGCGTCTCGTGAGTCACTGCGTGTCTCACAGGCCGATGCCGCTGCCGGAGGATGGCTCACGGGTCGTGGGGGTTCCTCGACGGGCCTTTGCGCAGGGCGCTGCTGGCTGCCGTACCGGTCGATGGCTTCGATCGCCTGCCGTTTCGCGTGGGCCGGGCCGAGATCGGCACGGTCACGGGCGAAGACCCCGACCCACTGCCTGCGGGCTTCGTCGACGGACTCGGCCACCAGGTGCGCGGTGTTGCCCTCCCGGCCGCGGGTCATCGCGACGTACGCCGCGGCAGCCCCGGTGGTGTCCCCGATGGCGACGTGCGCTCGGTCGACGGTCTCTCCCTGGGCGCCGTGGACGGTGGTGGCGTAGGCAAGCTCGACGAACCTGTCCGCGTACTCCGCGGGGAGCACCCGGTCACGTCCCTCGTCCGCGGGCCGTGAGGCTGCCGTCATCGCCGATGCCGGTGATGGTCCAGGTCTGCCGGTTCGCGACCCTGAGGTCGGGGTCGTTGCGGCGGGTGGCGACGCGGTCACCGAGCCCGATCCGTTCACCGTGAGACGTCGTCATCGAGACGGTGGACTCGGCCTGTGGCGTTGGCGCTGGTCACGGATCGCGGCGTTCAGGCGGGCGACCTGCTCCCGGGTGTCGGCAACGACGAGGTCTCCGCTGGCACCGGACTTCGGCGAGCGCGAGGTCACGTTCGATATCGCTGGGATGGATGACGACCTGCCCGCGGCGGTGCAGCGGTGTCAAACACCGCCTCGGCGTCCTCGCCCGTGCGCATCTTCAGGCTGAGTGCGGCGTAGTTGGGGTCGGTGAACCGGTGCGCCTTCTCCAGCGACACGACAGCGGTGGGGTTGGCCCACGCGAGGGCGTGGTCGAGTACCCCGCCGCGCCCGACTGCGGGAAGCTGGTGCCGGTCGCCGACCAGGGCGACCCGCGCCCCGGCCTCGTCAGCGACCGACAGGAGCGCGCGGGCGGTGTCCTGGTCCAGCATCCCCGCCTCGTCGACCAGCAGCAGGTCACCGGGTCTCAGCCGGGCAGCCGGTGCAGGTGTGGTGTCGGGTCGGCGTGCCCAGTGCCCGTCGTCGTCCCAGCGCCAGCCGTGCTGGTGGATCAACCAGGCGGCCGAATGCCCGTCGGCGCCGGTCTCCGCGGCGGCGACCTCTGCCGCTTTCAAGGTCGGCGTCACCACCAACAGCCGATGCCCCTGCCGTGCCAGCAGCTCCCGAGTCGTCCTCAGCGCGATGGTCTTGCCGGCACCGGCCGCGCCCTCCACGACGACCAGCGGGCCGTCACCGGCCAGGGTGCCGACGACGGCCGCCTGGGTGGGGTCGATCCGCGTCAGCCCTCGACCCTGAAGGCGGACCCGTCTTGCGGGAGTCTCGGCGCGGCGGGATAGGTGACGCATGAGGTCGGCCTCGACGGTCGAGTACCTGCTGGGAGGTCAGGGCCCGGACGTGCTCAGGCACGTTCGACGTTGTGAGCAGCGGCGTACAGCGAGCGGCGGCCCGGGCGGTGACGTCCTCGCCGAGCTCGCCGCGCGCCGCAGGCTCGGCCACCAGGTTGGTCTGGGCCAGCAGGACCTCTACCTTGCCGCGGATGTCCGCGGCGTTCCACGCCGACCGCCGCGCCCCGAGCTGCGAGATCACCCAGTCCGCGGCCCCGTCCCGGTCGATCCAACCCACCGCGATCGCCTCCAGCATCGCGGGGGCGGTCGGGTCGCGGTAGCCCAGGGCGCGCAGCTCGTCGTTCCACCGCGTCACCAGGTCGGCACCATCGGTGGGGACGACCTTGTCCGGCCGCGCATCGGCCCACGCCCGGCGATCCCACGCCTCGCGCAGTCGCGGTCCCGGTTCATCGCCGGGGTGCTCGCGCCGCCACTCGGCCTCGTACCGGTCGATGTTGCGGTGGATCTGACTGGTCCGAGCGCTGAACGCCCCGACGTACCGCGCGAGCTGCTCGATCTCCCCGGTCTCGGAGTCCAGGGTGAGACCGTGTGCGGCGAGGACCGCCCGGAACTCTGGGTCGGTGGCGACCGCGGCGTGCCCGATCCCGTTGATCGCCTCGATGCTGTCCCGGAACCCGACCGAGTGGAGGCCTCGCCAGGCGCCCGGCGGCGAAGACGCGGGCGTTGACCTGCAGGTGAAGATGCCGGTGCGGATCCCCGGCCCGCGAGGTGTAGTGCCGGATCACCGCAGCCTCGATCTCCTCGACCGGGACCTGCACCTGCCGACCCCGCGGCCCCACCCGCGTCGTCGCATGCTGGACGACCCAACCCACAATCTCGACCGCAGCCTTGTCCTGAGCCTGCGTCGAGCGCGGCCGAGATCTCCGGGATGCAGGGCCGCGGCCAGGGACCAGGTCTTAGGCCCGTTGACGGTGACCTCGACGAACCGCAACGCGTTCTCGTCTTCGCGGACCCGCCCCTTCTTGAGTCCGGTGTCGACGTCGACACCGGCGACCCATTGCTCGTAGGTCGTCGCCGTCCATCACCCCCGCGTGCTCGACACCGCCCGGCGACGCGACCAGGCGCTCGGCGACGCCGGTGCCCTCGCTGAGGTAGTAGTCATCGGCCCGAGACCGATCGCGCTCCACATACGTTCGGGCGGCCTCCGCGGCACCGCGGTAGAACTTCACCCCGCCGTGCACGCCGACCACCCCGGATCCCTGGCTCCACGACGTCCGTTGACAACCAACGGACCCTTAGAAATGCCGCGTGGGCCGCCCGATCACGGGCGACCCATCTACGAACCTTCGTAGCATGCGTGCCGCATGGAAGGAGAGCGATAGCCGGGCAGATCGGCAGGGAAACCTGCGGTGATTCTGGGGATCGTGGGGAGTCAACGATTGCCGATGGACGGGAGGGCAGATGAAGAGGGAAGACGTGGTCGAGCTGAGTGGTGTCTGGCGGCGTCGGGCGGCGTCTGGCTCGGTGACCCAGCCCCGGGCGACGCCGAGCGTCCAACGCACCAACCCGCCTTCAAGCCCGAGATGGCAATGGCCCGTCCGGACCCACTTGCGATCACTGGTCTAGTGGCGAAGGTAAAAGCCTGAGAATGCTCTGAGAGGGGTGATATAACCCGGATGTCGTTATCGGGGCGGGTTCGGATCGGGCACGCTGTTCTTCTCGGGAGTGGTTTGTGCCTACCTCTGCTCTGCGGCGCCGCATGCGCGCATTCGTCCTCATCGCGGCAGTTGGCACCGTTCCGCTCGCCGGTTTGCCGGTGTTAGCGCCCGCTGCGAATGCGACCGTCGTCTCGAAGTCTACGCAGTCAGCGACCCCCGCCCAAGACGACACCGAGCGGCCCGACTCCGTCTCTGCGATGGTCACGGCCAGGGTGAGCGGCCACCGCGTCGAGGACCTCTCCCAACGCTCGGAAGACACGCAGGTCTTCGCCAACCCTGATGGCACGTGGACTGCGGAGAACTCGCTTGGGCCTGAACGGGTTCACAACGACGACGGCTCCTGGTCGGACATCGACACCACGCTGGAGCCGGTAGCCGGTGGGTTCGCGCCGAAGCACGCGGCGAGCGACTTGGTGCTTTCCGACGGCGGCGACACGACGTTCGCTGCGATGGCCGAGGACGGCAAGGACCTCTCCTGGAAGTGGCCCACCGCACTCCCGGCCCCCGAGATTGATGGCAACACCGCTACCTACTGAGACGCGGTGGACGGCGGAGACCTGGTGGTGAGGGCCACAGCCACCGGTTTCTCCCACGACATCGTGCTCAACGAGCGCCCAGATGATGCGGTGACCTTCCCGGTCCCGGTAGCGACCGACGGGTCCACGGTGACGAAGGACGGCAACGGAGACCTGTCGATCACGACCAAGGGCGGCGATGACCTGGTCTCGGCCCCGGCGCCGGTGATGTATGACGCAGACGCCGCCGCTCCAGGCGAGGGCGAGCCCAACCCGGAGGACACCGTCGCGGTTGACACCACGGTGACCAAGACGTCCGCGGGCGCAAATCTCACGCTCGCCCCGGACACCGACTACCTGGCCGACCCGGAGACCACCTACCCGGTGACTATCGACCCGACCTGGAGCTCGGTGGATGCCAACGACACCTGGGTGCAAAGCAGCAGCCCCACCGCGAAGCACCCCTTGGATGAGTCCCTGTATGCCGGAACCAAGACCGGCGGATCGACCAAGTACCGATCCTTCCTGCAGTTCACCACCGCCGGCAGCCCCTGGATCGGCCAGGTCGTGAGCAGCGCCAACCTGGCGATCCGCAACTACGACGCCTACGGCTGCACCGGTTCCGCTGTCCGGGTCAGCCGACTCGTGGAGGCCTACAACAACGGCCAGGTCACCTGGAACACCCAGCCCACCGTCACCTCGACCGGCGCCTCGGACAGCTGGGGATCCCACGGCGCGACGACGGCCTGCGCGGCCGATTGGATGAACTGGAACCTCACCGCCATCGTCCAGTCCTGGGCGGCAGGCGGAACAAACTACGGCCTGCGGGTGGCCGGCGTGGATGAGACCGCCAACTCCTCCTACCGTGCCTACCGCTCCGACAACTACGGCGGCGCCCCCGGCACCTACTGGCCGCACCTCAGCGTCACCTACAACTCCTACCCGAACACCCCGACGGGCTTCAAGGTGACGCCGACTGTCTCGACGTGGACCTCCTCGGCGGTACCGGTGTTGAGCGCCGTGGTCTCCGATCCAGACAAGGGCAGTGTCAAGGGGTACTTCAAGGTCTATGACGGGTCCACGCTCGTGTGGTCAGGCTACGGTTCGCCGGTCGCGAGCGGTGGCACCTCAACGGTCACCGTGCCGGCCGGCAAGCTGGTCGATGGCAAGGCCTACAAGTTCCTCGCATACGCCAACGACGGTTCGGTCTCCAGCGGGAAGAACGCGACCTCCGGCGGCTACCAGCAGACGACGCTGACCGTGGACACCACGAAGCCCACTGCGACCGTGACCTCCTCGGCGTACAGCAACGGCCAGTGGCTGGATACCGCCCCCTCCGCCAACACCTTCACGCTCAACGGAGACGCCGACGTCACCAGCTTCAAGATCACCAAGGACGGCACCTCCTCCACCCTGGCCGCCAACGCCTCCGGTGGTGCGACGCTCTCGTGGAACCCCGGCAACGGCGGACACTCCCTGGTCGTCACCGCCATCGACCACGCCGGCAACGCACAGACCACGCCGGTGATGTTCGGGTTCGGCAACGGCACCTCGGCCCTGGACCTGCCCGTCCAGGACGACCGATCCTCCACGACCTTCCCGGTCCAGGCCTCTGCTCCACCAGGCGCGACCTCGGCGAAGATCCAATGGCGCTTCGCCCCCCAGGTTGCTGACCCCGACACCGGGTGGACCGACGCGACTGCGCTCGAGAAGGCCGCCAACGGCGCTGCCTGGGACGGATCGGTGACCACAGATGCCACCACCGGGGCATCGATCACCCCCGGCCTGGTGTGGGACCCGCACCAGGAGTCCGGTCTTGCGACCTCGACGGCGCTGGTCGAGGTCCGCGTGGCCTTCAGCTATCCAGGCGGGGCGGTGAAGAACTCGCCACTGCAACGGATCCAGCTGGTGCCGCACGCCTTCGGCGGCTCGTTCCCGACCAGCGACGCGGGCCCGGGTCAAGTGGCGCTGTTCACCGGTGAGTTCCAGATGACCGAGGACGATGTCGATGTCCCCGGGTACGGCGGCGACCTGACCCTGTCGCGCTCCCACCTCTCCATGGCCGGCACCCCCGCCGGTCCGGCCGGCGTGTTCGGACCCGGCTGGAAGGCCGACCTGGCTGGCCCGAACGAGGGCGTCGGTGGCTTCCAGGTCGTGGACCGCACAGGACAGGACGGGTCGATCACACTGCTGTCCCCTGAAGGCGACTCCTACGTCTACCGGCACGACTCCGGCACCACCGGGACCGACAGGCCCGGCAGCTACGTCGGGGTCGGTGAGACGGCGCAGGAGGAGGACACCCTCACCCTGGCGGCTGTGACCGGCGAGCCCGGCATCACCCACCGGCTGACGCTGACCGAGTGGGACGGCACCAAGACCATCTTCGTGCGCACCGTGGACGGCAGCGGAGCGGCGACCTGGACGACCGAGCAGGTCATCGGAGCGGAGGACAACGCCACCACCCGCTACGCCCATGACGCCGACGGCGACGTGACCTGGATCTTTGCTCCGGCTCCTTCGGGGGTGGACTGTGATGCCACCAGCCAACAGCCCGGCTGTCGGGCCCTGCACCTGCACTACGAGATGGTCCCCGCGGGAACAAGCACGGCGAAGCGGCTGACCAGCGTCGACCTGCGCATCTACAACCCGCACACCGGCAGCGACGGACTCCCGGGCACCGGGGCCGGCATGGACACCATCACGGTGGCCAAATACACCTACGACACCGACGGTCAGCTCGCCTCGACCTGGGACCCGCGCGCCGGCGATGGCAGCAGTGCGCTGAAGACCGCCTACGGCTATGACACCGTCAACGGGCACACGGTGCTCAGGAGTCTGACCGAACCCGGCCTCCAGCCGTGGAGCTTCCACTACGACACCAGCGGCGCGGGCGCGGGGCGGCTGACGTCCATCACCCGACCGCAGGACTCCGCTGTCGGGGGCTCGGATGCCACCTGGACGGTCAAGTACGACCTGCCGCTCTCCGGCGGTGGCTTGCCTGACCTGACCAGCGACGCGACCGCCACCTGGGGACAGTCGGCGGCCGACGCCCCGACCGGCGGAGCGGCCGTGTTCGGGCCCGATCGGGTGCCTGTCGTCCTCGCCGACCTCGGATGACTATGAGTACGCCGACCTGTCCTACTGGACCCAGTCCGGCCGGGTCACCAACACCGCCGGCTACGGGGCCGGCGCCTGGCAGATCGACTCCCAACGCTACGACACCCAGGGCAACGTGATCTGGCAGCTGCACGGCCAAGGGACGGGATCTGGCCCTGGCGCAGGGTGGCAGCGAGGAGGACACCGCCGGCAGCGGGCGACTCGTACGCCACGCTCACCGTCTACAACGACACCGGGACCCGGGTCGAGGAGACCTACTCGCCCACCCACGACTTCGTCCTCCCGGGCGAAACCGAGCCGATGACTGGCCGCGCCCTGACGCAGACCATCTATGACGGCGAACCCGGCTCCGACGGCTTTGTGCAGGGCCGACCGAGCACGGGGGTGCCCGAGGGCGGATTCGACCTTCCGGTGCGCGAGCTGGACTCCGCGACCGACGCCGCGGGCCCTGGGGCGCCGGGGACGTTGTATGACACCAAGGAGACCCGCTACCGCTACGACCCTATCCAGGTCGGCGACGGCGACGGATGGGCGCTGAAGACCCCCACCCAGGTCCTCACCCAGGACGGCTCCGACTGGTCGGTCTCCAGCACCAGATTCGACGCCGAGGGCAAGGTCACCGAGACCAAGACTCCGCAGGCCAACGCCTCCACGGGAAGCGCCGCCGACGCGCGCACCAAGCGCACCGCCTACTACACCGCCGCAGCCAACACCGCTCGTGCCGCCTGCGGCAACAAGCCAGAATGGGCCGGAGAGGTCTGCTGGCACGGCACCGCAGGGGCACCCTCGACCGGGGCGCCCATCCCCGACGTGTCCACCACCGGATACTCCACGCTGCTCGCGCCCACCCGGACGGTGGAAGCCTCGGGCGCCGCCAGCCGAGTCAGCACCACCGGCTACGACGACGCGGGCCGGCCCACCACCTCCTCGGTCAGCACCAGCGGCCTGGCCACACCGGATCGCGCTGTGCCGGACACGGCAACGACCTATTCGGCCACCACGGGGCTGCCGGTCACGCTGAGCAACGCAAACCAGACACAGACCACCGCATACGACGCGTGGGGTCGCGTCACCTCGCAGACCGACGGGACCGGCAACACCGCCACGACGACCTACGATCCCGCGGGCCACGTTGCCACCGAGAACGACGGCAAAGGCACCTACACGTACACCTATGACGGCACCGACTCCCAGGGCCGCAAGGAACGACGAGGCCTGGTCACCAGCCTGGATGCAGGCCTGCCCAGCGGACCCGACGTCTTCACCGGCGCCTACGACGCCAATGGCGACCTCATCGAGCAGAACTATCCCGGCGGCATCCAGGCCACCTGGACCCGCGACCTGGGCGGAACCGCGACCAGCTCTGACTTACACAGCAGTCCGGGACCGACCTCCTCGACTTCACCCAGACCCTCGACCAGCGACGGACGCGTCCGCCTCAACAGCGGACCGGAGTCCCAGATCAGACCTACACCTACGACGACCAGGACCGCCTCAAGAAGGTCGAAGACACCGTCAGCGACGACTGCACCACCCGTGTCTACGAGTTCTCCAAAGACTCCGACCGGCAGACGCTGAGCACCTTCGGACCCGACACAGCGACCGGCAGCGAAGGCGCCTGCCAGACCAGCACAACGGCATCCGTCGCCTCCTCGAGCTTCGACGACGCGGATCGCCTTGTCGGCGGTTCTTATGGGTATGACGCGTTAGGCCGAACGAAGGTAGTCCCAGCCTCAGAAACCACAAGTGACCTGAGCAATTCGGGCGACCTAGCGGTCACATACCACGCCGACGATATGGTCGCTACTTTGACTCAAGTCGGGAGTGCAAACGGCGGTAGTGTCACTAGGAGTCAGGACCTGACGCTGGATGCCGCAGGTCGGATCTCCCTGATTCAGACACTCGTAGACGGCACCTCGCTGCTCGAAGACACCAATCACTACGCGTCTAGTGGCGACAGCCCATCGTGGACACAAACAAGAACGCGTCCAGATGCAAGTACGGCATGGGCAACCTCGTGGACCCGCAATGTCACCGGCCTCGATGACGGGCTGGCCTTGACCCAAAGCGACTCCGGGTCGGCATGGATCCAACTGGCTAACCTGCACGGCGACGTTGTGGGGCAATCCGATGTTGCCCTCGGGGGCGTCGCCTCGTTCGCGGAGTCCACGGAATACGGCCTCGCTCGCCAACAGGGCGCCCAGCAAACCAAGTATGGCTGGCTTGGCGTAAAGCAGCGACGATCGGGCGGAATGGTCGGCGGCGTCGTGTTGATGGGTGCACGTCTGTACAACCCCAGCACGGGTCGATTCCTAACGCGCGACGCAGTGGAGGGCGGCAACGACAATGCCTATACCTATCCTGCTGATCCCATTAACCAGTTCGACCTGACGGGAGATTTCTCCTGCGGCATTTGCCATAAGATTCTCAAGAAGGTCAAGCGTGCCATCAAGAGGGCCTCAGAATACGACTACGGTACCGCCCTAGCCGGTGTCGTCAACGTGGGCTGGGGTCTCGTGAAGCTGAAGTCCGGCGTTACGTTCATCCGTTCAGCCGCTCTCTGTAATCTGGCTGGCCCAGAGGCGGCAGCGCTATGCTTCATGGGTGGCATCTACCAGGTCACGACAGGCGGTCTCAAGGTTGTCAAGGGCGCACGCCAGCTCCACCGTCTAAGGAAGGCGCCGAAGTGCAAGAAGGAGTGCGGCTTTGGTGGCAACGCCAAGAGGTTCTTTAAAGGCGTCATCCCGTTTGGCAAGGACTGGATTGATATCGTGGGTGGGCTTTATTAGGTTTAGCGCGAGTCATGTACCATCGGCTATTTCTGAATGCCCAGGTTAGCCCAATAACGAGATGAGGCAATACGATGCCTGAATCAGATGCCACAAAGTCGTCGCAGCCCACGAACAGAGATGCCGCCGCCATTGTAAGCGATTCCACAATCGCTGCGATATTCCTCCTGGTGCTTGCCGCCGGCGTCACGTGGGTCGTTGGCGGGCTTGCGTCGTCGACGCCGCTCGTGGTCACCGGCGCGGCGCTGTTTGCGGTCGGATGTGTTGCGGTCGGTATACGGAGCCTGGTGGTGTCGCGGCGTGCCGAGGTCTCGTGGTTCCGGGCCCTATGGTCCGGATTCAGGATGACCCTGCGGTGGCTGCTGCTTTTCTCTCCCTAGGTGCATATGTGTTGCGGGCCTTCGGGACTGACGAGCCCGAGACGAGCCCGAGACGAGCCCGAGCAGCCGAGACGGGCCTGGCACAACTAGCCCTCGCCTATGCGTCGCGATGCTGGTGATCATTTGGACCCGCGGCTCGACGCCCCGCCGCTTGAGGTGGCGATAGATCGTGTTGTGGTCACAGCTGATGAGCGGTCGCGTTCCGGTACGAACATTCCGCCGACTTCTGGTTGCGCTGCCAGATGTCTCGCCCGACAGTGAAGCCGCCGTGAAGCGCAGCAAGCCACCACCACTCACCGAACTGGTCGAGCGCACCGAAGATGGTCAGAACGGCGGCCAGGGCAAGGAGCGCCAGCACGAAGTGCGTCAGGCCGCGAAGCAGGATGCTGGGTGGTGATCGCGCAGCGTGGTGGCGACGTTCCGCGGCGAATTCGTCGCCTGGAGGTCGGCGTTCGCCCACTCGCGGACCGTACGACGGTGCGGGGGGATCGGACATGCGCGAGTCTGACTCGATTGCCACGCCCGATACCCGATTTGGCTCTACTTCGCCGAACGCTCCGTGGGAGATGGTTGGAGGAACCACTTACGTGGCCCGTTTTCGTCCTCGCCGCCAGAACAGATGCCAGGCACCGGTGGATGATGCCGGCCGCTCCCAGCGAAGCGAGTGCCAGCCAGGGCCGCCTGACAGCCATGCGCTGATTCCGAATGCCACGAGCGCGATGAAGTACCACCAGTTGAACTCCAGAATGCGTTCACGCGTGGCCACGCAGCGGAACGTACGGGCGCGAGGCATGGACGAGACGTCCTCATCGACCGCTTGCTTCATTGCGGTTAAGGCCGATCACCGGCGAAGGCTGGGTCCAGGCGCCCGGCTCGTCGCTCTCTTTTCGGTTGAGTGCGCCATGAGGGCGGGAATCACCGAGAGCGTAGTCCGCAAATAGTCCGCAGGATGGTCGGAAACCGCCGTCTGATTCCAACGCGTGCCGGTGCAAACGCGCAGGTCAGCTGGCAAATGTCAACGCGAGCCAACGCACCCAACGCCGCGGGGCCGGTTCCCGGCCTATGAGCCAGCCCATCCGCCCCCGGGTTCCGGCAGCGAGTGCGCAGCGAAGGAGAGGCACATGGACGCACCTCAGAGCACGATCTTCGTCATCGCCATCGTGATCGTGGCCGCCATCGCGGTGACGATCTCCAGACGCGGCTGAGCGAGGCTACTGGAGCCGGGTGACCTCGACGTCGACGAACATCCGCGAGGTGCCGGTGCCGGAGAAGACGCCGGCCAGCGGCTTCACGTCGTTGTAGTCGCGGCCGGTGGCGACGATCACGTGCCGGTCGCCGGGCTCGGTGTCGTTGGTCGGGTCGAAGCCGTGCCAGCCGTCGTCCCACCACTCCACCCACGCGTGCGACTCGCCGGTCTCGGGGACCCCGATCTCGGGTTCGACGCTGGGGTGCAGGTAGCCGGAGACGTAGCGGGCCGGGATGCCGATCGTGCGCAGCGCGCCGATGACAATGTGCGCCATGTCCTGGCACACCCCGGAACGCTCGGCCCAGGAGTGGGCGGCGAAGGCGTCGACGGAGGTCGAGCCGGAGACGTAGCTGACCTCGCGGTAGACCAGGTCGCACACCTGACGGGCCGCCTCGCCGGGCATGGAGCTCGAGTCGGCGATCTCCCGCGTCAGGGCGATCAGGTCTTCGGGCGGCACGACCCGCTCGGGCAGGATGAGGAACTCGGTGTGCAGGTCCACCAGGTCGTCGCTGCGCAGCTCCTCCCAGCTCATCGTCGGGGGCGGCGCGGGGCTCCGGTCGGTGTGCACGGTCGCCGAGGCGGTCACCGTCAGCGACTGGTGCGGGTCGAGCACCTCGAAGGCGGTCACCTGAGAGCCCCAGTAGTCGCGGTAGGTGTAGACCCAAGGCGTCGGGGAGACCTCGACGCGCGAGTGCGCCACGATCTGGCCGGGCAGGTTCAGCGGCGTCAGCCGAGCCTCGTTGAAGGAGGTGTTCGCCTTGCCGTCGTACTCGAAGCCCGTGGTGTGGGCGATCCGCAGCTGCATGCTCATCGGGGTCCCCTCGTCGTCGGGCGGGTCGCGGCCGGTCGGCGGCTCATGCCCGCACCCCGTGCCACTCGGTGGCCTCCGCGCCGGCGAAGTAGCGACGCGCGATCGCCTCTGTCGCCAGCGCGCAGGTGCGTTGCAGTCGTTCCATCTCGCTGGGGAGCTCGGCGACGAAGTCGCTCAGGGAGCGGTACTCCAGCTCGGCCCGGGTGCGCCCGAGCAGCCGTTGGGCCTCGTTCTGCACCCCGACCCGCGTCCCGGCGTACTCCAGGCGCTCCAGCGAGCGCTCGGCCTGGCTCAGCCCGAAGACCACCGAGCGTGGGAAGAGCCGGTCGAGCAGGAGGAACTCGGCTGCCCCCCGCTCGGTCTCCAGGCCCTTGTAGGTGCGCAGGAAGGCCTCGTAGGCACCGCAGGCGCGCAGCGAGGTGCCCCAGGCCGACCCGGAGGTCAGCGCCGCGGTGGCCACGAGCCGGGAGGTCATGTCGGCGCGCTCGATGGACCGGCCGAGCACCAGGAACTGGTAGCCCTCGTCGCGGGTCATCGTGGCCTCGGCGATGCCGTTGATCTGCGCGGCCCGGTCACGAACCCAGCGGAAGGCCACCGGGGGGCGCATCGAGCGGAAGTGTCCCGAGGGGACCGCGCGATAGGTCGTGTTCAACGCCTCCCACATGGAGGTGGAGAGGGTCTCGCGTGCTCGTCGGGCGCTCTCGCGGGCGGCGGCGAGCGTGGCGGCGATCGACGCCGTCGAGCCGATGTCGTAGGCGAGCACCCGCATCACCTCGTTGGTGTCGATGGGGGTGCCCTCGTCGACCTCCACGCCCATGATCGAGAGCAGGCTGTGGCAGGTGGTCTCCTCGTCGACCCCGGGGTCCTCGAGGATCAGCTGGGTCTGCACGTCGAGGATGCGGGCGGTGTCCTCGGCGCGCTCGACGTAGCGCCCGATCCAGAACAGGGACTCGGCGATCCGGCTCAGCATGTCCGGGCCTCCTCGCTCCGGGTCTGCTGTTGTTGCTGGTCCTGCTGGGCGGAGAAGGAGTCCAGGGCCGGGCCGACGTCCTGGGGAGCGGAGTGGATCTCGACCCTCTCGGGCTCGGCGCGCACGGTGTGCCGGCCGTGGCCGGCCAGCACCCAGGTGTCCTTGGACCCGCCACCGCGCGAGGAGTTCACGATCAGCTCTCCCTCGCCCAGGGCGACGCGGGTCAAGCCGCCGGGGAGCACCCAGACCCGGTTGCCGTCGTTGACCGCGAACGGTCGCAGGTCGACGTGGCGGGGGCGCATGTTGCCGTTGACGTACGTCGGGACGGTGCTCAGCTGGATCACCGGCTGGGCGATCCACGACCGCGGGTCGAGCATCACCTTGGCGCGCAGCTCGTCCAGCTCGGCGCGGGTGGCCTGCGGGCCGATCACGATGCCCTTGCCCCCGGACCCGTCGACCGGCTTGAGCACCAGCTCGTCGAGGCGGTCCATCACCTCCTCGCGATGGTCCGCGTCCCCCAGCCGCCAGGTGTCGACGTTGTTGAGGATCGGCTCCTCGTCGAGGTAGTAGCGCACCAGGTCGGGCAGGTAGGTGTAGATCAGCTTGTCGTCGGCGACGCCGTTGCCCACGGCGTTGGCGATCGTCACGTTGCCGGCGCGAGCGGCGTTGAGCAGCCCGGAGCAGCCCAGCAGCGAGTCGCTGTAGAAGTGCACCGGGTCGATGAACTCGTCGTCGACGCGGCGGTAGATCACGTGCACCGGCTCGAGACCTTGCGTGGTGCGCATCATCACGCGCCCGCGGCGGCACTCCAGGTCGCGCCCCTCGACCAGCTCGACCCCCATGGTGCGGGCGAGCAGGGCGTGCTCGAAGTAGGCGCCGTTGAACACTCCTGGGGTGAGCACCACGATGTTGGGGTCGGTCACACCGGCCGGGGCAGCCGCGCGCAGGGCGGTGAGCAGCTTCTGCGGGTAGCCCGCCACCGGGCGGATGCGGTGCTCGGCGAAGGTCTCGGGCAGCGCCGCCGCGATCGCGCGCCGGTTGGTCATCACGTAGGAGACGCCCGAGGGGACCCGCACGTTGTCCTCCAGGACGCGGAACTCGCCGTCGTCGTCCCGGATCAGGTCGATGCCGCTGACGTGCACGCGCACGCCGTTGGGCGGCTCGATCCCCGCAGCCGCGCGGTGGAAGTGCGAGGAGGTGGTGACCACCCGGCGGGGCACCACGCCGTCCTGCAGGACCCGGCCGGCGTCGTAGACGTCGTCGAGGAACTTCTCCAGTGTCTGCACCCGCTGCTGGACACCGGCCTCGACCTTGGCCCACTGGTCCATCTCGATGACGCGGGGCAGCACGTCGAGCGGGAACGCCCGCTCCTCCCCGCCGATGTCGAAGGTCACGCCCTGGTCGAGATAGCTCGACTGGAGCGCCTCCACCCGGGTCTGGAGCTCGGCCTGGCCCATCTCGCGGATGGAGGGCTGGAGCTGGCTGTAGGGCGTCCGGAGCTGGGATCCGTCGTACATCTCGTCGTACGCCGCGCCCATGCCGGTTGCGTAGTCCTCGAACATGCTCGTCACCCGGCGACCATAGCGACAACGCGGCCCCGGCGCGTGCCCCGGGCTCAGGGCTCAGGGCTCAGGGCTCAGGGCAGGGTCAGCACCTCGGCGCCGTCGTCGGTGACCACCAGGGTGTGCTCGAACTGCGCGCTGGGCCTCTGGTCGCGCGTCACCACGGTCCAGCCGTCCTCCCACATGTCCCACTCGTGGGTGCCGAGGTTGAGCATCGGCTCGATGGTGAAGGTCATACCCGGCAAGATGGTGTCGGAGTAGTGCGGGTCGTCGAAGTGCGGGATCACCAGGCCGGAGTGGAACGCCTGACCGACCCCGTGGCCGGTGAACTCACGGACCACGCCGTAGCCGAAACGCTTCGCGTAGGACTCGATCACCCGGCCGATCACGTTGATCTGCCGACCGGGCCTGACGGCGTTGATCGCCCGGCGCAGCGCCTCCCGCGTGCGGTCCACGAGGTCGCGCACCTCCGGTGCGACCCCCGGGGTGAGGAAGGTGGCGTTGGTGTCACCGTGCACCCCGCCCAGGAACGCGGTGATGTCGATGTTGACGATGTCGCCGTCCTCGACCACGCGGCTGTCGGGGATGCCGTGACAGACGACCTCGTTGACCGAGGAGCACAGCGACTTCGGGAAGCCCTTGTAGCCCAGCGTCGAGGGGTAGGCGTCGTGGTCGCAGAGGAACTCGTGACCGATCCGGTCCAGCTCGTCGGTCGTGACCCCGGGCACGACGTGGGAGCCGACGAGGTCGCGTGCCTCGGCGGCCACCTTGCCGGCGATCCGCATCCGCTCGATGATCTCGGGGTCCTTGACCTCCGAGCCGGTGAACGGCGCGGGTGCGGGTTTGTCGACGTACTCCGGGCGCGGGATGTGCGCCGGGACCGGGCGGCGGGCGGAGATCCTTCCGGGGGCTATGGCAGTCACGGGGCCGAGTGTAGTTTCAGCGACATGACCGAGTTCTGGTACTGCCTGGAGCACCACGCGGTGGAGGGTGCGCAGGGGTGCCCGGCCCGCGACCGGCTCGGTCCCTACCCCAGCGCGGCCGAGGCCGCCCGGGCGCTCGACAGGGTCCGCGAGCGCAACCGCGAGTGGGACGAGGACCCGAACTGGAACGACGACCTGCTCGAGGACTGAGCCGTGCCGAGCAGGACGATCTCGCCCTGGGGGTTCGTGGGGATGGGCGCCATGGCCTGCATGCTCTTCCTCGTCCTGGGCACCGCCAACGTGGCGCCCTGGTGGGTCACGACCCTGTTCCTGGTGCTCTGGGTGGTGCTGTTCCTGCTGGCGGTGCGGTGGTTCGTGCCCAAGCCGGGGTGGGTCCCGTGGCTGGCCGCCTTCGCCTTCGTCGTCTGGCTGCCCACGATCGTGCTCGGCACCCGCAACCTGGGCTGGGGCAGCTGATCGCGGGGGCCCCAGCCGGCCGGACGGAGGAGAGCTGGACCCGGGATCGCGCGCTGCTGCGCGGACCGGGGAGGCGGGGCCTCAGAAGGTGTGCTCGTCGCCCGGGAACGCCCCGGAGCGCACCTCCTCGGCATAGGTGCGGGCCGCGTCGAGCAGCACGCCGCGCACGTCGGCGTACTGCTTGACGAACCGGGCCATCTTCCCGCCCCGCATCCCGAAGGCGTCCTGCCAGACCAGCACCTGGCCGTCGCACTCCACGCCGGCTCCGATCCCGATCGTCGGGATCGTCAGCTCCTGGGTGACCTGGGCGGCCACGTCGCCGGGAACCATCTCCATCACCACCGCGAACGCGCCGGCCTCCTGCACGGCTCTCGCGTCGGCCAGCACGCGCTCGGCCGCCTCGCCCCGACCCTGCACGCGGTAGCCGCCCAGGGCGTGCTCGCTCTGCGGTGTGAACCCGATGTGGGCCATCACCGGCACTCCGCCGCGACTGAGCAGCGCGATCTGCGCCGCCATCTCGCGGCCGCCCTCGAGCTTGACTGCGTGCGCACCGCCCTCCTTCATGAACCGCGCCGCCGTGTCGTAGGCCTGCTCCGGGGACCGCTGGTAGGAGCCGAACGGGAGGTCGCCGACGACCAGCGAGCGCTTCACCGACCGGGAGACGGCGCGGGTGAGCGGGATCAGCTCGTCGACGGTGACCGGCAGCGAGGTCTCGTTGCCGAGCACGTTGTTCGACGCGCTGTCGCCGACGAGCAGGACCTCCACACCCGCCTCGTCGAAGATCTCCGCGGAGTACATGTCGTAGGCGGTGAGCATCGCGAACCGCTCGCCGCGCTCCTTGCGCTCGCGCAGGTGCTGGGTGCGCACGCGCCTCGTCGGCGTGGTCGGCTTGCCCGGGCCGCTGCCGTAGGGCGCGGCCTCCTCGCTCGGTGTCTGGCTCATGCTCGAGCTCCTCGCTGCGTTCTCGAGGCTCCCCGGTGGAGTCCCCGGACCGGATCCCACGCTAGTCCCGGAGGCGGGACCGCGGGTCTGTGTGGCTGGTCACGCTGTCCGACGCGGCGCGGCGACCTCTCTGCCAGACTGGTGGGGTGGACTTCACCTCGGCCTACGCGCACGGGTTCGCACGGGTCGCCGCGTGCACGGTGCCGGTCGCACTCGCCGACCCCGCGTCCAACGCAGCCACCGTGCTCGCCGAGGCCCGGGCCTGCCACGAGGAGGCGGTGGCCGTCGCCGTCTTCCCCGAGCTGTGCCTGAGCGGCTACTCCGCCGATGACCTCTTCTTGCAGGACCCACTCCTCGAGGCCGTCGAGGACGCCCTCACCGAGGTCGTCCGGGGCAGCCGCGAGCTGACCCCCGTGCTGGTCGTCGGGGCGCCGGTGGCCCGCGGCAACCGGGTCTACAACGCTGCGGTGGTGGTCCACCGGGGCGTCGTCCTCGGCGTGGCTCCGAAGTCCTTCCTGCCGGCCTACCGCGAGTTCTACGAGCCACGGTGGTTCGCCGACGGGGGCACCGGCCTCGAGGCCGACGCGACGGTCCGGGTCGCCGGAGCCGAGGTGCCCTTCGGCAACGACCTGGTCTTCCGCGCCCGTGACGTGCGAGGTCTCGCCCTGCACGTCGAGATCTGCGAGGACATGTGGGTCCCGGTCCCCCCGAGCGCCCACGCGGCGCTCGCCGGCGCCACCGTGCTCGCCAACCTCTCCGGAAGCCCGATCACCGTGGCCCGAGCGGAGGACCGGCGGATGCTGGTCCGCTCGGCGAGCGCGCGCTGCCTCGCGGCGTACGCCTACGCGGCCGCGGGCCAGGGCGAGTCCACCACGGACCTCTCGTGGGACGGGCAGACCATGATCTATGAGATCGGTGACCTGCTCGCCGAGACCGAGCGCTTCCCGGAGCGTGCGCGTCGGTCGGTGGCCGACGTCGACCTCGACCGGATCCGCCAGGAGCGGCTGCGCCAGGGCACCTTCGACGACAACGGCGTGGCCGAGGACGTCACCGCCGCCACCACCCGCTCGGTCGAGTTCACCCTCGGTGCGCCGGCCGGCGACGTCGGCCTGCGGCGCAAGGTGGCCCGGTTCCCGTTCGTGCCCGACGACCCCGACCGGCTGGCCCTGGACTGCTACGAGGCCTACCACATCCAGGTCTCGGGCCTCGAGCAGCGACTGCGGGCGATCGGCCACCCCAAGGTGGTCATCGGCGTCTCCGGCGGGCTCGACTCCACGCACGCGCTGATCGTGGCGGCGAAGGCGATGGACCGGATGGACCGGCCGCGCAGCGACATCCTCGCCTTCACGATGCCCGGCTTCGCGACGGGGGAGAGGACGCGGTCCTACGCCACCCGCCTGTCCAAGGCGCTGGGCGTCAGCTTCGAGGAGCTCGACATCCGCCCTGCCGCGCGGCAGCTGCTCGAGGACATCGGGCATCCCTTCGTCGCCGGCGAGGAGGTGTACGACGTGACCTTCGAGAACGTCCAGGCCGGGCTGCGCACCGACTACCTCTTCCGGCTCGCCAACCAGCGCCGGGGGATCGTGCTCGGCACCGGGGACCTCTCCGAGCTCGCCCTGGGCTGGTGCACCTACGGTGTCGGCGACCAGATGTCGCACTACACGGTGAACTCCGGCGTCCCGAAGACGCTGGTCCAGCACCTGATCCGCTGGGTGGTGGACAGCGAGCAGCTCGGGGCGCGGGAGGACGAGGTGGGCCAGCTGCTCACCGAGATCGTGGCGCAGGAGATCACCCCGGAGCTGGTGCCCGCCCGCGAGGGGGAGGGCCCGCAGTCCACGGAGGCGACCATCGGTCCCTACGCGCTGCACGACTTCGCCCTCTTCCACCTGCTGCGACACGGGTGTCGCCCCAGCAAGATCGCCTTCCTCGCCGAGCACGCGTGGTCCGACCCGCGGCTGGGTGACTGGCCGCCCAACTATCCCGAGGACCAGCGCCCGTCCTACGACCTCGCCCAGATCCGGCACTGGCTGGAGGTGTTCCTCCGACGGTTCTTCGCCAGCCAGTTCAAGCGCTCCGCGCTGCCCAACGGCCCCAAGGTGAGCGCCGGGGGCACGATGTCGCCACGCGGTGACTGGCGGATGCCGAGCGACGCGAGTCTGGCGGCCTGGCTGGCAGAGCTGGACAAGGTCCCGCCGGGGAGGGTCTCCTGAGACGACCCACGCGGGAGTGGATGCGCGAGGCCGAGCAGGTCCACGGCGTCGCGGAGGAGGAGCCCACCGGTGGGCGTCTAGTCTCGCGGCATGGCGAAGAGGATCCTGGTCGTCCAGCACCAGGACGACTGCCCGCCGGCGATGGTGGGCGACTGGCTCACCGAGGCCGGCTGCTGGCTCGACGTACGCCGTCCTGACGCCGGTGAGCCCCTGCCCGTGGATCTCGCCGCCCACGACGGCCTGCTCGTGCTGGGTGGGTCGATGGGTGCCCACGACGTGGCCGAGCATCCCTGGCTGGTGGAGACCAAGCAGCTGGTCCGGGAGGCTGCGCGCCGCGACGTGCCGACCCTCGGCATCTGCCTGGGCCACCAGCTCGTCGCAGTGGCACTGGGTGGCCGGGTCTCCCCGAACTCCCGTGGGCAGCAGCTCGGCCTGCTGCCGGTGGGCTGGACCGGTCAGGCGTGCCGGGACGACCTGATGGGCGACCTGGTCGGCACCCCCGTCGGGGTGCAGTGGAACGACGACCTCGTCACCGACCTCCCCACGGGCACCGTGGTCCTGGCGCACACCGAGCACGGGGAGCTCCAGGCGGCGCGCTTCGCCCCGACGGTGTGGGGCGTGCAGCTGCATCCGGAGGTCGACGAGACGATCCTGCGCGCGTGGGCGGAGGAGGAGCCCGCCCGCCACGCCGAGGGAGTCGTCGAGGACGTCCTGCGCCGGGTCGCGGCCGCGCGCGAGGACCTCGTGGACGGCTGGCGCCCGCTGGCCGAGAGCTTCGCCCGCCTCCTGGGAAGCGCCCGCTAGGAAGGACGACCGGGCCCGCTCGTGGGGTCGGTCCCCGGGCCGTCTCCCGGGCCGTTTCCCGGCCCGTTCTCGGGCCGGTCGAGGGCCGATTCGAGGGGCCGGACCGGGGGCGCGCCGAACCGCGTCCTGCCCCCAGGTCCCCCACGGCGGCACGGTTTCGGTTACGTTGGCAGGACGTCGATCTGGCTCGTGCGCTCTGCTGGTGGGGGATTTCGACCCGTTCGAGCGCCCGGGACAGGTGACCGTCCGACCGACGAGCCGGAGGCCCATGACTTTCCGAGAGTACCTGTCGAACAACATCCAGAACCTGATCGACCTGTCCGTGGAGCACCTCCAGCTGGTGCTGATCTCGATGCTGGTGGCGACCGCGGTGGGGATCCCGATGGGTGTGCTCGCGCATCGCAGTGCGGTGCTGCGACCGGCCATCCTCAGCGTGACCTCGTTCTTCTTGACGATCCCCTCCCTGGCCCTCTTCGCCATCTTCATCCCCGTGTTCGGGCTGGGCTCACCCCCGGCGATCGTGGCGCTGACGCTCTACGCCCTGCTGCCGATCGTCGGCAACACGGTGGCTGGCCTGAACTCCGTCAGCCCCGCCATCGTCAAGGCGTCGCGCGGGATGGGCCTGGGATCCTGGCGCCGCCTGTGGCAGGTCGAGCTCCCGATGGCCTGGCCGGTGATCGTCACCGGCCTGCGGGTCTCCACCCAGGTCGTCATCGGCATCGCCGCCATCGCCGTCTTCGTGGGCGGGCCCGGCCTGGGCAACGAGATCTTCCGGGGGATCCGCTCCCTGGGCACTCCCGGCGCCGAGAACCTGGTCTATGGCGGCACGATCGCCATCGTCCTGATCGCCCTGATCTTCGACGGCTTCTTCGTCCTTGTCCGCCGCTACACCACCCCGCGAGGTATCCGATGACCGCGACCGAGCCCACACCGACCGCCTCGGGGGAGACGACGCGCGAGGTCATGATCGAGCTCGACGAGCTCACCAAGAAGTTTCCCGGTCAGCCCCACCCTGCCGTCGACCGGTTGAGCCTCTCGGTCCACACCGGCGAGATCGTCGTGTTCGTCGGGCCCTCCGGGTGTGGCAAGACGACGTCGATGGAGCTGGTGAACAGGCTCATCGAGCCGACCTCGGGCCGGATCATCCTCGAGGGCGAGGACGTCACCGACAGCAACGCCGACCAGCTTCGCCGTCGCATCGGCTACGTCATCCAGGAGACCGGGCTGCTGCCGCACCGGACGATCGCCAGCAACATCTCGATCGTGCCCAAGCTGGTGGGGTGGAAGAAGGATCGCATCAGCGACCGTGTCGACGAGCTGCTCGGCATGGTGGGCATGGATCCCGCCGCCTACCGCGACCGTTACCCCAAGGAGCTCTCCGGTGGGCAGCGCCAACGCGTCGGCGTCGCCCGGGCGATGGCGGCCGACCCGCCTCTGATGTTGATGGACGAGCCGTTCGGCGCGATCGACCCGATCACCCGCGAACGGCTGCAGAACGAGTTCCTGCGGCTGCAGGCACAGATCCAGAAGACGATCATCTTCGTCACCCACGACATCGACGAGGCGATCAAGATGGGGGACCGGATCGCGGTCCTGCGCGACCAGTCCCACATCGCCCAGTACGACACCCCGGAGAACATCCTCACCAACCCGGCCGACGACTACGTGTCGGACTTCATCGGATCCGGCGCCTCGCTCAAACGACTCAACCTCACCCGGATCCGCGACGTCGAGATGGCCACGGACGCGCCCACGGGAACCATCCACGACTCCCCCGAGGAGCTGAGCCGCAAGCTGGAGGCGTCGCCGTGGTCGGCGGTGCTGCTCCTCGACGACCAGCACCGCCCCACTCGCTGGGTGAACGCCCAGGACCTGCGCCGGGCGAACTTCGACGGATCCCGGATGGGTCTGGAGGCGCGGGCCGTGGTCGAACCGCACGCCACGCTCTCCGACGCGCTGAACGAGCTGGTCATCTCCAACGGGGGCTGCGCCATCGTCTCCGACTCCAAGGGCGCCTATCTGGGCGTGGTCGACCTCGAGACGATCATGTCGGCGATCCGGGCGATGCGCGAGGAGCACTCACGCTTCTACCTCGCCGCCAAGGGTCACTCCATGGGGGAGCTCTGATGGCCGAGGTCGCAGCAGTCGCCACGAGTGCCGGCTCGCGCGGCAAGCGCTCGTTGCTCAGCTGGGTGGGGATGCCGATCTTCCTGCTGCTGATCGGGTCGGCCACCTACCTGTGGATCTCGAGCCGGGACCTCGACAGCATCGAGCGACGGGTGTTGAACGAGCCCCAGCTCACCGAGAGTCTCAACAGCCACCTGAAGCTGGTCGCGATCTCCACGCTGATCGTGATCGCCATCGCCATCCCCATGGGGATCGTGCTCACTCGCCCCTTCGCCCGCCGGGCGATCCCGTTCGTGCTCGCCCTCGCCAACGGGGGACAGTCCATCCCGTCCCTCGGCCTGATCACGATCTTCGTGATCTGGCGCGGTGTCGGGTTCTGGCCCGTGATCGTCGGGCTGGTCGCCTACTCGGCCCTACCGATCCTGCGCAACACCATGGTGGGCCTGCAGCAGGTGGACCAGAGCTTGATCCAGGCGTCCCGGGGCATGGGCCTGTCGAACCTGATGGTGCTCTGGCAGGTGGAGCTCCCACTGGCGGTGCCGGTGATGATCGCGGGGATCCGCACCGCCCTGGTCATCAACGTGGGCACCGCGACCCTCGCCACCTTCTTCGGAGCCAAGGGGCTCGGATACATCATCTTCCAAGGCATCGGGCTCAACCGGGACCCGGTCCTGATCGTCGGGGTGGTGATGGCCTCTGGCCTGGCACTGTTCGTGGACTACCTGGCGGGGGTCGCGGGCATCCTGCTGTCCCCCCGAGGGTTGTGACACCCGCCCCTGACGTGGTGAGGGGCACCGTCCCTCCTCCAACCAACGAAATCGCTCGAAGAGAATCGAAAGGACGATCATGAGAAACAAGATCCTGGCAGTGACCGGGGCCCTGGCCCTGGCGATGGGCCTGGCGGCCTGCGGTAGCAGCGGCTCATCCGGGGGTGGCGACGGTCCCCTGAAGGGCGCGAACATCACCGTCGGCTCGAAGGACTTCGACGAGCAGCTGGTCCTGGGGAACATCACCAAGCTGGCCCTGGAGAACGCCGGCGCCAACGTCACCGACCAGATCAACCTCGGCGGCACCGACGCGGCTCGTGCGGCGCTGACCTCCGGCAAGATCGACACCTACTGGGAGTACAACGGCACCGCCTGGATCAGCTTCTTCAAGAACACCAAGCCGATCCCGGACCGGATCAAGCAGTACGAGGCGGTGCGTGACCAGGACAAGAAGGAGAACAACCTGATCTGGCTCGCCCCGGCCGAGTTCAACAACACCTACGGCATCGCCTTCCCGACCGAGGCCGCCGACGACCTGGGCAACCCGACGACCCTCTCGGACCTCGGCAAGCTCATCGCCAACGACCCCAACAAGGCGACCCTGTGCGTGGAGAGCGAGTTCTCCAGCCGCGACGACGGGCTGCCGGGCATGGAGAAGGCCTACGGCTACAAGTTCCCCAAGGGCAACGTCACCGTGCTGGACACCGCGCTGGTGTACACCGCGGCCGACAAGCGCAAGCCGTGCAACTTCGGTGAGGTCTTCACCAGCGACGGACGGATCGCCGCCCTGGACCTGACGGTGCTGAAGGACGACAAGGGCTTCTTCCCGCTCTACAACCCGAGCCCGGTGTTCACCGCGGACGTCTACGACAAGTACGGCGACGAGCTGAAGAAGATCTTCAACCCGATCTCCGAGGCGCTGACCCAGGACGAGATGAACAAGATGAACCAGGAGGTCTCGGTCGACCTGAAGCAGCCCGACAAGGTCGCCGAGAGCTGGCTGAAGGACCACGACTTCATCTCCTGACGCCCCGGCACCATCGCCAGCACGGCATCGCCCTTCCCCGACACCACGGGGGAGGGCGATGCTCGTTGAGCCTCGCGATGCGACATAGTGGCTTCCATGGGCAAGCAGGAAGACTTCGTGCTCCGCGCACTCGAAGAACGCGACGTGCGGTTCGTGCGACTGTGGTTCACCGACGTGCTCGGCTACCTCAAGTCGGTGTCGGTGGCCCCCGCGGAGCTGGAGAACGCCTTCACCGAGGGCATCGGCTTCGACGGATCGGCGATCGAGGGATTCGCGCGGGTCACCGAGGCGGACATGCTGGCGCACCCCGACCCGAGCACGTTCCAGCTGCTGCCGTGGCGCGGTGAGGGACCCTCGACCGCGCGGATGTTCTGCGACATCGTCATGCCCGACGGCTCCCCGTCCTACGCCGACCCGCGGTTCGTGCTCAAGCGCACCCTGCAGAGGGCCGCCGAGAAGGGGTTCACCTTCTACACCCACCCGGAGATCGAGTTCTACCTCTTCCAGGGGCGACCCGGCATCGGCGAGGACCCGGTGCCGGTGGACCGCAGCGGCTACTTCGACCACACCGCCCAGTCCCGCGGCTCGGACTTCCGTCGCGAGACGATCAACATGCTGGAGTCGATGGGGATCTCGGTGGAGTTCAGCCACCACGAGAACGGGCCCGGCCAGCAGGAGATCGACCTGCGCTACGCCGACGCCCTCTCGACGGCGGACAACATCATGACCTTCCGCACGGTGGTCCGAGAGGTGGCGCTGAGCCAGGGCATCTGGGCCAGCTTCATGCCCAAGCCGTTCACCACCCACCCGGGCTCGGGGATGCACACGCACGTCTCGTTGTTCGAGGGTGACACCAACGCCTTCTTCGAGGCCGGCGCGGAGTACCAGCTCTCCAAGACCGCCCGGAACTTCATCGCCGGCGTGCTGCGCCACGCCAGCGAGATCACCGTGGTCACCAACCAGTGGGTCAACTCCTACAAGCGGCTGATCGGTGGGGGCGAGGCGCCGTCGTACATCTCCTGGGGGCACAACAACCGCTCGGCGATGGTGCGGGTGCCGATGTACAAGCCCAACAAGGGCCAGTCGACCCGGATCGAGCTGCGCACCATCGACGCAGCCTGCAACCCCTACCTCGCCTACGCGCTCGTGCTCGCAGCCGGGATGAAGGGGCTGGAGGAGGAGTACGAGCTCCCGCGAGAGGCCGAGGACAACGTGTGGTCCCTCAACGACCGCGAGCGCAAGGCCCTGGGACTCGAGCAGCTGCCGAAGAACCTCCACGACGCGATCAAGATCGCCGAGGACTCCGAGCTGCTCGCCGACACCCTCGGTGAGCACGTCTACGAGTTCTTCCTGCGCAACAAGCGCACCGAGTGGGAGGAGTACCGCGGCCAGGTCTCCGCCTTCGAGCGCGACCGGATGCTGCCGGTGCTCTGAGCCGGCGTCCGCACCCGAGCCGGTGGTGGCGGGTGCCCGACACGAGTATCCGTACCGATGCCGTGCCCGCCGACTTGGCGAGATTCTGACCGCATGGCACCAGCGCACTCCGACGACCCGGCCTCCTCCTCCTCCTCCTCCTCGGGGGCCTTCGCACTCCCGGAGAGCTTCGGGGCAGACCTGCGCCTGTGCTCGGGTGCCGCCAACCTCACGGTGCGCGGTGACATCGACGTGCACACCGCGCCGGTGCTGCGGGATCGGCTGGGCGAGCTGGTCCGCCAGGGGGAGGAGCGGGTGGTGGTGCACCTCGACGAGGTCAGCTTCATGGACTCCACCGCACTGGGCGTGCTGGTCGGGGCGCACAAGGCGCAGCAGGCACACGGCGGGACCCTGGAGCTGGTGTGCAGCCGGCCGCGCCTGCTCCGCATCCTGCGGCTGACCGGCCTGCACCACGTGCTCACCATCCACGACGGGGGTGTCGAACCGCCGTCGTGAGCAGAACTGCGCACCCCGGGTGGGCGACCCGTGGGGGTCCCAGGAGTGCCGGGGACGATAGATTCCCCCGGTGGCGTCGCGAGGTGAGATCACCCAGGGCACGCTGGTGCGGCTCGGCTTCCTCGATCCCGACCGTGCCCGGGCGCTGCTGGCCGAGCTCCCCGCGGACATCACCGCGCCGTTGGTCCCGCTGATCGCGCGAACCGCGGACCCCGACCAGGCGCTGGGGCTGTTGGTCGACCTCGTCGAGGGGGCGGAGGATCGCCACGCGCTGCTCCAGGAGGTGGCCGACGACGAGGGGACCTCCATGCGGCTCCTCTCCGTGCTCGGCGCCAGCCGGGCCCTGGGCGAGCACCTGCGCCGGCATCCCCAGCAGTGGCACGAGCTGTGCGACCCCACCCTCGGCTCGACCCGGCCGCCGGCGTACGTCCTGCGCGCAGCGCTGGTGCGCGCGGTCGGGGCCGACCCGGACGATGCGGCCCCCGTCGCGACGCTGTCCCAGCCTGAGGCGCAGGACGCCCTGCGGGTGGAGTACCGCCGGCTGCTGCTGCGGCTCGCCTCGCGCGACCTGGCCCACCACGTCGGCGTCGACGACGCCGCGGCCGAGCTGGCGGACCTGGCCGCCGGCACCCTCGACGCAGCCCTGGCCGTGGCCCGGGCCAAGGTGGGGGAGAAGGCCGACTCGTGCCGGCTGGCCGTGATCGCGATGGGCAAGTGCGGCGGCCACGAGCTGAACTACGTCAGCGACGTGGACGTGATCTTCGTGGCCGAGCCCGTGGACGGCCATGACGAGCAGGAGGCGATGCGCACCGCCACCCAGCTGGCCTCGACATTGATGCAGGTGTGCTCGGACAACACCCGCGAGGGCACCATCTGGCCGGTCGACGCCAACCTGCGGCCCGAGGGGACCTCGGGTCCGCTGGTGCGCTCCATCGCCAGCCACCGCGGCTACTACGAGCGCTGGGCCAAGACGTGGGAGTTCCAGGCGCTGCTCAAGGCCCGGCCGGTGGCCGGCGACCTCGCCCTGGGCCGGGAGTACGCGCAGGTGATCGGCCCCCTGGTCTGGTCGGCGGCCGAGCGCGACGGCTTCGTCGAGGAGGTGCAGGCGATGCGTCGCCGGGTGATCGACCACATCCCCGCCACCGAGGCCGAGCGGCAGCTGAAGCTGGGCTCCGGCGGCCTGCGGGACGTGGAGTTCGCCGTGCAGCTGCTACAGATGGTGCACGGACGCACCGACGAGGAGGTCCGTCCCCCGACGACCCTGAGCGCGCTGGCCCGGTTGACCGAGCGCGGCTACGTCGGCCGGGAGGACGGCCGGTCACTGCATGACGCCTATGCCTTCCTGCGCACCCTGGAGCACCGCATCCAGCTCTACCAGCTCAGACGCACGCATGTCGTGCCCGAGGACGAGGAGGCCCTGCGTCGGCTGGGCCGCTCGCTCGGCTACACGCGGGACCCGGTGCGCGAGCTGGACACCCAGTGGCACTTCCACCAGCGCGAGGTGCGTCGTCTGCACGAGAAGCTGTTCTACCGTCCGCTGCTCTCCGCGGTCGCGCGGATCAGTGGGGACGAGGTGCGCCTGAGCCCCGAGGCCGCCACGGTCCGCCTCGCCGCGCTGGGCTACCTCGACCCGAAAGCCGCGCTGCGTCACCTCGAGGCACTCACCGCCGGGGTCACCCGCACCGCCCAGATCCAGCGAACCCTGCTGCCGGCGATGCTCGAGTGGTTCGCCGACGCCCCCGACCCCGATGCGGGGCTCTTCGGCTTCCGGCGCATCTCCGAGGCGCTCGGCTCCACCCCGTGGTACCTCCGCCTGTTGCGCGACGAGGGAGCCGCGGCCCAGCGGATGGCCCGGGTGCTGGCCACGAGCCGCTACGCCACCGACCTGCTCCAGCGAGAGCCCGAGGGAGTCGCCATCCTCGGCGAGCACGAGCGTCTGGATCCCCTGACCCGGGACGCCATCCAGGGCGAGATGCACGCCGCGGCCGAGCGTCGGGACGAGGCGAGCGACGCCGTCGTCGCGATCCGCTCCATCCGGCGACGTGAGCTGCTGCGGATCAGCGCGGCCGACCTGTGCGTGCCGTTCGGCGTCGCGGAGGTCGGCTACGCCCTGACCGACCTCACCAGCGCGACGCTCGAGGCGAGCCTGGCCGCCGTGGTCCGCTCCGTCCAGCGGGCCCGGGGGGAGACGATGCCCACGCGGATGGCGATCGTGGCGATGGGTCGCTACGGCGGCTACGAGCTGGGCTACGGCAGCGACGCCGACGTCATGTTCGTCCACGACCCGCTCCCGGGGGCCGACCCCCAGCTCGCCGCGTCGATGGCGCAGGCCGTGGCCAACGACGTACGCGCTCTGCTCTCGGCCCAGGCGCGCGACCCCGCACTCGACGTGGACACCAGTCTGCGTCCCGAGGGCCGCCAGGGGCCGCTGGTGCGCACCCTGGACTCCTACGCCGCCTACTACGACAAGTGGTCGGCGGTGTGGGAGGCGCAGGCGCTCCTGCGGGCGGCGCCGATCGTGGGCGACCAGGGGCTGCGGGACCGGTTCGCCGCACTGATCGACCCACTGCGTTTCCCTGAGCACGGCCTGACCCGCAACGACGTCGTCGAGGTCCGCCGGATCAAGGCACGCGTGGACGCCGAGCGACTGCCGCGCGGTGCCGACCCCGCCACGCACTTCAAGCTCGGCCGTGGTGGTCTCTCTGACGTGGAGTGGACCGTCCAGCTGCTGCAGATGCAGCATGCGTCGACCATTCCCGCGCTGCGCACCACCAAGACGCTCGAGGCGCTCCAGGTCGCCGCCGAGCACGACCTGATCGACCTGGCCGACGCCGAGGGCCTCGCGGAGGCGTGGCGGTTCGCGAGCCGCGCGCGCAACGCGACCGTCCTGGTGCGCGGCAAGCCGGCGGACCAGCTCCCACGCGACGCGCGGGAGCGGGCCGCGGTGGCAGCTATCCTGCAGTACGAGCCCGGTCAGTCCGACGAGATGCTCAACGACTACCTCCGCGCGGCGCGACGGGCCCGGGGCATCGTGGACCGGGTGTTCTGGTCATGAAGCTCATACCTTCATTTCTGTCGGAATAAGATATAGTCTTCATATGACGCGACGGTGGCAGTCACCATCGGTGGCAACGCTCATCGGGGACCTGGTGGGGTCTCGCACGGTGCCCGACCGACTCGCGCTCCACCGGCGGCTGGCAGCGACGCTCGAGGACGCCAACGACCGGCTGCTGCCGACGGTGCCGCTGCGGATCACGGTCGGTGACGAGTTCCAGGGCTGCTTCGACAGCGTCGGCGCGGCCGTGCGCGCCTCGCTGTGGCTCCAGGTGCACCTGGCCCCCGAGCAGCTGCGCCACGGGATCGGGTGGGGCGCCGTCGACGTGCTGGCCGAGCACCCTCGGGTCGAGGACGGCCCCGGCTGGTGGGCCGCACGCGCGGCCATCGAGGCGGTCGAGTCCGACGCCGGGCGGGCCGCAAGCCGGCTGCTGCGCACGGCGTACCGCCGCGCCGAGCAGACGCCCGGGCCCGAGCCAGATCCGGTCAACGCCGCGTTGATGTGTCGCGACCAGCTGGTCGGCTCCTTGTCGCAGCGTTCGCTGCGGCTGCTCGTGGGGGCCCTCGAGGGGCGCAGCCAGGCCGAGCTCGCCCAGGAGGAGGGCATCTCCGCCTCGGCGGTCTCGCAGCGGGTTCGCCACGACGGCCTGGCCGTGATCCTCGCCTCCGACGAGCTGTTGGGGAGCGTTTGATGTCCATCCGTCCTCGGGAAGGTGTGAGATGACCTGGATCGCCGTACTGCTCATCGGGGTGGCCGCCGCCGACCTCGCCCACTCGGTGCGCGCGGCGCCCATCCTCAACGCCGCCACCGGCGCCACGGTCGCGGTGTGGGTGGGGCTGCTCGCGGGGCTGACCCGGCCCGCGGACCTCGTGGCGCTGCTGGCCGTGGCGGGCGTGGTCGTGCTGTGGGGGTGGAGCGTCACCCGCGCCTTCGGACGCGGCCCGGTGCGGGTGCCGGTGTGGGTGCCGTTGCTGGTCCTGGGGGCCGCGCTGCTGGCGGGGCTGCTGTGCTCGGCCTGGACGGCGCCCGCCGGCGGGCTCGTGGGGGAATGGCTGTACTCCGCGCACGTCCCGGCCCTGCGTGGCCTGTCCGCGGACCGACTGCTGCTGCTCGTGGCGGCCTTCGGTGTCCAGCTGAGCACGGGCAACGTGCTGGTGCGTCTCGTGCTCTCGGTCACCGGCATCAGCAACCCGGCGCTGCAGGCCACCTCCGAGGACCCCGAGGAGCGGCTCAAGGGCGGACGGCTTCTCGGGCCGATGGAGCGGGTGCTGATCGTGGGGCTGGGGCTGGCCGGCCACCTGACCGCCGCCAGCATCGTGATCGCCGCCAAAGGCCTGCTGCGGTGGCCCGAGCTGCAGTCCAAGCCCGAGCAGCAGTGGATCCACCGGCTCACGGAGTACTTCCTGGTGGGAAGCTTCGTCAGCTGGCTCGTGGCGCTCGGCTCGCTGGTGCTGCTGGCAGGCTAGGCGCCGGCCACCGCGCATCGACGTGCCGACGCGCGCCCGGCCACAAGCGCGACCTAGGTGGTGTGGACGACCTCCAGACACCACCGCCCCCCCTGGAGGCCGTCCACGACACCCGCCCGTAGGGCGGGGCGCCGAGTTTGGCGGATGTGCGTAACGCCCGCCAAGATTCGGCGCAGCCTCAGCACACAACGATCAGCCACACCGTGACCAGGGTCGAAGGTCCCGATCCCGGGCCTGACCGAGCTCTGCGGGGCCCCGACCCGGCGTACTTCCCGTCGGAAACCGCCACTTCCCGGACATCGCAACGCACGGGAAGTGGCGGTTTCACTGGGGACCCAGTGAAACCACGCGCAGGCCCAGCGACCTGCGAACCCCGGGGCTATCGGCCCTGTGGCCCGGGGCCGTCTGGTGGGTGGATGGGGGTGCGGGGTCGAGGAGGGGTCATGACGCGATGCACTACCTGGCACGTTCGTATCGACCTCGTCGACGATGGCGGCCCAGATGATGGCTCGGGCGACGGCTCGGCGACGGGGCAGTGTCCGCGCGCGCGAGGCTGGTGGGTGCCCCGGCGGCGATGATGTCGCACCGCCTGGGGCCCTCTCCCGGGCATGTCGAGCAGTCGGAGGAAGACCTCCGTGCGTGCGAGCTCACTAGCTGGCGCTCGCTCGAGGACCTGGTGCGGGTGCTGGCCCTCACGCTGTCCCGGGAGCACCGCGGCCACCTCGACTGAGCCTGGCCCGGACCTGCCTCCCGGCTACGGGGCATGCGCGCATCCACTGGCGCGCGCAGCCCGGCTCTCGGCACCCGGCTCTCGGCACCCGGGTCTCGAGGTCCCTCCCGGTTCGCTCCGCGTGTCCGACACTGCAGATCCTGGACCTACGTGTGCTGCGGCAGTGCCCTCGTCGCCGCTGGTCCGACAGCAGGGGAGAAGGTCCCGGGAGGCGATGACGAGCGTCTCTCCCCGCAGGACGACGGCGCGAGCAGGCTCGTCTCAACAGCACCCTTGGAAGGAGGAGCCGTGGCCTCCAACCGACCGATCCTCGTCGGTGTCGACGGTTCGCCTGGCAGCTTGGCGGCGGTGCGCTACGCCGCCCGCGAGGCCTACCGTCTCGGTACGGGCGTCCGGTTGGTGCACGTGCTCCCGTCTCCGGTGCCGGTGGGTGCTCTGATGCCGGTGGTGCCACCTGAGCTCAATGACACCGGGAGCGTCATCGTGGCGGAGGCCGCGAGCGTGGCTCGCGAGCAGCTCACCGTCTCGCCCGTCACCACCTCGTTGCTAGAAGGCCCCCGCATCCCGATGCTGCTCCGGGCCGCCCGGCAGGCGCGGCTGATCGTGCTGGGGCACGTGCGGCACCCGAGTCTCGACCGGCTGGTGACCGGTGCCACGGTGACGGGGGTGGCGGCGCACGCGCCCTGCCCGGTGGTGGTCGTGCCTGCGGACCACGTCGTCGGCGAGCGCCACTCGTGCGTCCTGGTGGGCGTGAAGTCGACAGAGCACTCCGAACCTCTGCTGCGTCGCGGGTTCGCGACCGCGGCCGAACGCGACGCGCGGCTACTGCTGATGCACGCCTGGGAGCTGCGCTCGGAGTACGACGACCTCGTCTACTCCCGCCTCGACACACACGCCTGGGAGTCGCGGGCACGAGCCGCCCTCGAGCGCGGCCTCGCGCCGCTACGGGATCGCTATCCGGAGGTGCGCACCGAGATCCGGATCGTCCACGGCCAGCCGGCGCGCGTGTTGTGCGAGGCGTCCGCGCAGGCTGACGTGCTGCTGGTGGCGCGTCGGGCGAGGGCATTCCCCGGGGGCCACCTGGGCGGCACCGTGCGCGCGCTCCTGCGGCACAGTTCCTGCCCGGTCGTCGTCGAGCCGAGTCCCGAGGAGTCGAGGCCGGCCCTGGGCCTGGAGCTCGAGGAGGCGGGGTCCTTCGGCACCTGAGTGCTGGCCGCCCGCTCCACCGGGTCTGTTGCTCTCCCTGTGTGTGGCGCCTGTGTGTGGCGCCTGTGTGTGCCGCCTGTGTGTGCCGCCCCGGTCGCTGCTGGTCGGCTCAGCTCTCGGCGGCGTCCTCGTCGGCGTCCTCGTCGGCGTTCTCGGCGAGGGTGATGCGCACGTCGACGGCGTCGGTCAGGGTGTTGTGCACGGTGCAGTGCGAGGCCTGGGCGAGCAGGCCCCGCCGGCGCTCCTCCGGCAGGCTCGGGACAGTGAGCTCGAGAGTCACGGACGCCACGCGGGCGGGACGCTGCCCCATGGCGTAGTGGGCGACCACTTCCAAGCCGTGCGCCTGGATCTCGTGACGCGCCAGGTACCGGCGGGCGTAGAAGGCGACGCAGGAGGTCAGCGAGGCGACGAAGAGCTCCGTGGGCGTCGGGCCGGTGTCGCTGCCTCCGAGGGCGGGCGGCTGGTCGACGACCACCTGGTGGCCCCGCACCGTGATCTCGAACTGATCCCCCTGGCACCAGCGCACATGTGTCCGCGCGGTGGCGCGTGGATCGCGCAGCCACCGGGGAGACGCCCCGGGGCCGGGAGAGGCCAGCACCGCCAGGCCCAGGACGTCGCAGACCTGGAGGACGATCGCTGCCACCACCTGGCGTGCGGCCCCTCGGGTCGACTCGGGGTCCCCGTGGTCGGGGTCGACGACGACGAGCCCCTCGACAGGCTCCTCGTGGAGGACCTTGCGGACCTCCTTGACCAGCAGACCGGTGTCGGCGGTGTTCCAGGCGGCGTCGGTGTGGGTCAGGAGCCTGGGCGTGCCGAGGTCCTCCGGCCGCGCCGCCGCGGCGTCGCTGTCGGGCGCTTCGTCCAGGACCAGCACCGAGACGCGGGCTCCGTGGGCCTCCAGGTCCGCCAGCACGGACTCCAGCTCGCGCACCTCCGCGGGTCGGGACACGACGGCCAGCACCCGCGACCAGGAGGGCAGCGGGTCGGGCGCGTTCACGGCACGGGCATCCGTGGCGGCAGCACGGTCGGTGCTCACTCGGCCTCCTCGTTCTCTGCGGTGTGCGCACAGTCCACTCTCGCGGTGGTGGGCGGGGAAGGTGCGAAGGTCCTCGGGTGCCAGGGCACTTGGACCGGCTCCCGGGCCCGGCTCCCCGGGTCCAACTCCCCGTCCCGTCGAGGAGTCAGCGAGGCATCTGGGAGCTCGACTCGGCCAGCACGGCGATGACCTGGGCGGCTGCGGCCGGCACGGCAGCGGCGACCGGTGCGGTCATCGGGGCGCCGTGCTCGAAGCCGGTGGCCTCCACCCCGATGACCACCAGGCGGGACGGGAGCCTGTGCAACGCACGAGCGAGCTCGACTGCGGCCACCAGACCGAACGCGTGCGTGCCGCCGCGCCCGGTGGCCGACCAGGCACGTTCCGGCATCGGGGCTGCGCCGATCCCCGTCTCGAACTGGTGGAGCGAGCCGGCCGGCCCGCCCGAGCACACCGCGTCCACGACGACGACGAGATCGTGTCCGGCCCAGAGGTCCAGCAGCGCGGTGGGGTCCTCGTGCTCGATGACGCGGACCGCCGCGGGACCCTCGCTCGCGACGGTGCGGGCCACCTCGGGGCCGACGGCGTCGTCGCTGCGGTCCGGGCTGCCGAGCCCGACCACGAGGGGTGTGGTCACGTCCGGTCCACGGTGAGATCGAGGAAGTGGGTGGCGCAGGAGATACACGGGTCGTAGTTGCGGATCGCGTGCTCGCAGCGGTGTTGCAGCGCGTGGTCGTCCAGGTCGGTCCACCCCTCGACCAGAGTCCGGAGGTCCGCCTCGATGCTGGGCTGGTTCTGCGAGGTGGGAGGCACGATCTGCGCGTCGTGGATGATCCCGTCGTCGTCGAGGACGTAGCGGTGGAAGAGCACCCCGCGCGGGGCCTCGCTGGCGCCGAACCCTTCACCCGCCCGAGCCGGGACCGAGACACTGGGCGCCGCGCTTCCGGTCCACCCGTCGATGATCCGCAGCGCCTCGTGGTAGGCCTCCACGAGCTCCACCGCACGCACGATGATCGAGCGGAACGGGTTGCGGCAGGTGGCGCCCAGACCGGCGTCGGCGGCGGCACGTTGGGCCAGGAGCGAGAGACGGTCGTGGTTGAGGGTGTAGCGCGCGAGCGGACCGACGACGTACGGACCGCGTCCTCCCGCGTCCAGCGTGGCGTGCAACGCGTTCGAGTGCGCGACCTGGAACTCCTCGATGTGGGCGGGGAACCCTCGCACCTCGAACGCACCACCCGAGGACGTCACCACGCTCCCGGACTCGATCGGGTAGCCCTTCTCGGGGCGGAGCGAGACGTACTCGTAGGGCTGCTCGAAGTCGGGGAACTCGAAACCGGCAACCAGCGTGACCGTCTCCAGCGCGTCGTCCAGCGCTCGCTCGAGCACCGGCCGGATGGCTCGGAGATCGGCGGGGTCCGGCATCCGGTAGAACCCGCCCAGCTTCACGTTGACCGGGTGGATCGAGCGACCGCCGATCAGCTCCATGAGCTGGTTGCCTGCCCGCTTCATCCGCAGCCCTCGCTCGACGACGGCCGGGTGGTCGGCAGCCATCTCGATCGCGCCGTCGTAACCCAGGAAGTCGGGGGCGTGCAGCAAGAACACGTGCAGCGCGTGGCTCTCGATCCACTCCCCGCAGTAGAGCAGTCGACGCATCAGCCGGATCTCCTCGGGGACGGAGACGCCGCAGGCGTCCTCGATCGCCCAGCAGGCGCTCATCTGGTAGGCCACCGGGCAGATGCCGCAGATGCGTGCGGTGATGTCGGGCGGCTCCGTGTAGGACCGACCGCGCAGGAACGCCTCGTAGAAGCGTGGCGGCTCGAAGATGCGCAGCTGGACGTCGGTGACCTTGCCGTCGCGGAACTCGATGTGCATGGCCCCTTCGCCCTCGACCCTGGCCAAGGTGCCCACGTGCAGGACGTGGCCTCCGTCGGTGAGCCTGTGGTTCACGGCGTCCCCTCCTCGTCGGCCCGGGACTCATGCCTCTCGCTCTCCTGGAGGAAGGCCTCGGACGCGGCGTTGAAGGTGCGGAAGATCCGCATCACCTCGGGCTCGCTCATCCCGTCGGCCCGCAGCCGGGTGGCGATCGCGGCGGTGTTCGGGGTGTCCTGCGGGCCGAAGCATCCGTAGCAGCCGCGGTCGAAGGACGGGCACAGGGCACCGCACCCGGCCTGGGTGACCGGTCCGAGACACGGTGTCCCGTGCGCGACCGTGACGCAGATGTTGCCCCGGCGCTTGCACTCGACGCAGACGCTGTGGCTGGGCACCCTGGGCTTGCGCCCCTGGAGCTCGGCCGCGAGCACCTCCAGCAGCTGGACCTTGTTGATCGGGCAGCCGCGCAGCTCGAAGTCGACCTTCACGTGCGCTGCGATCGGGGTGGAGCGGGAGAGGGTCGAGATGTACTCCGGATGCGCGTAGACGATCGAGCGGAACTCCGCGACGTCGGCGAAGTTGCGCAGTGCCTGGATGCCGCCGCTGGTCGCGCAGGCCCCGATGGTGATGACCCGGCGTGAGACCTCCCGGACCTGCTGGATCCGCTCGAGCTCGTCCGGTGTCGTGATCGACCCCTCGACCAGGGAGACGTCGTAGGGGCCCTCCACGACGGCTCGGGTGGCCTCGGGGAAGTAGGCGATCTCGACGCCGCCTGCGAGCGGGATCAGCTCGTCCTCGCAGTTGAGCAGCGTCAGCTGGCAGCCGTCGCACGACGCGAACTTCCAGACCGCGAGCTTCGGACGGCCGCGTCCCGACCCAACGGTGGTGCCGTGGCCGTCGGCACCGGGCTCCTCGGTCGTCGTCACGGCTACAGCTCCGCCCTGGCCATGAGAGGTTCGAGCAGGTCGTAGGACAGCACCGGGCCGTCCACACACAAGAAGTACTCGCGCAGCTGGCAGTGTCCGCACAGCCCCACCCCGCACTTCATGTTGCGCTCCATGGACAGCCGCACGCTGGAGCGCGGCACACCGCGGTCCCCGAGGGCCGCCGCCGAGTGCCGCATCATCACCTCAGGCCCGCAGATCAGTGCCAGGGTGCGCCCCGCGTCGAAGTCGACTCGGTCGATGAGCTGGGTGACCAGGCCGACGCTGCCCCGCCACGCGTGCGGTCCGCTGTCGACGATGACCTCGACGTCGATGTCGTGGTCGCCGGCCCAGCTGCGGAGCTCCTCGGTGAACAGGATCTCCTCAGGCGTTCGCGCGCCGTACAGGAGCGCGACCCGCTCATAGTCCGCACGTGCGGCCCGCACTTGCAGGAGAGCCGGACGCAGTGGCGCCAGCCCGATGCCGCCCGCGACGAAGACCACGTCGCCGCCGCGGCCGTCGCCCACCTCCCACCCGGTGCCGAAGGGTCCACGAACTCCCACGACGGTGCCCGGCTTGGCCCGCGCCAGGGCACCCGAGACCGAGCCGACGTCCCGGATGGTGTGTCGGAGTATCTCGGGTCGGCCGGGGTCGCCGCTGATCGAGATCGGCACCTCGCCCACGCCGAACGCGTGCACCATCGTGAACTGACCGGCAGCGAACGCCAGCGGATCGCCGTCGAGAGACTTCAGATCCAAGGTGTGGGTGTCCTGGGTCTCCCGGCTGGTCCGGGTCACCGAGTACGAGCGCGGGAGCATGCTCATCGACGGTTGCCGTACAGGTCGAGCAGGCGCACGCGGGCCGAGTGCAGTCGTGTCGACATCACCTGCACCACGCGCTGGAGCAGCGCGTAGCCGAGAGCGGGGTCGGCCTCGCACTTGCCCCGAAGACAGGCGCCGTCGATGGCCACGAGGCTGGTCTCCTCGCTGGCCACCGCGTCGAAGGTCCACCGGTACGGCGCCACCAGCCAGGACCAGCCGACGACGTCGCCATCGCGGGCAGTGTCGAGCACCACCCCCTCGGTCGGCAGCCGCGTCTGGATCGCGACCCGGCCGCTGCGGATCACGTAGAAGGTGTCGGCCGGCTCGCCCTCGCGGAACAGGTACTCACCGGGCCGTCGGTGGGCGTTGACCGCGCAGCCGGTCACGAGGGCGATCGCTCGGTCGTCCAGGCCGGCGAAGAACCGGTGGCTCGGGAGATACTGCTCGATCGTCTGCACGCCGCTCACGCCTGCCTCGACGCCGTTCGTGGTGCGCCCTCGGCCCCAGCTGCGGCGCGCAGGGCCGCGGCCTCCTCGGTGATGTCGATCGCGGCGGGGCACCACGTGACGCAACGCCCGCAGCCCACGCAGCCGGAGGTGCCGAACTGGTCGATCCACGAGCCGAGCTTGTGGGTCATCCACTGCCGGTAGCGCGACTTCGTCGAGGCCCGGACGGTGCCGCCGTGGATGTAGGAGAAGTCGGCGTTGAAGCACGAGTCCCAGACCCTGGCCCGCCCGGCGACGTCGCCGCTCAGATCGGTGACGTCCTCCACGCTGGTGCAAAAGCACGTCGGGCACACGGCCGTGCAGTTGGAGCAGGACAGGCAGCGTTCGGCGACCGCGTCCCAGATCGGGCTCTCGGCATTGGCGTAGAGCAGCTCCTTGAGCTCGAAGGTGTCCAGGGAGCGGCCCATCCGCCCGGCAGCGTCCTCGGCGACCTGTGCGGCACCCTCCAGCTCGTCGTCCGGAGCCGGACCGGCGCCGATCTCGTCGAGCACCTCGGCGCCGCGCTCGCTCGCGACCTCGACCACGAACCGGTGCCGGCCACCGTCCACCAGCTCGGTGAGCGCCAGGTCGTAGGGGGCACCCCGCTCCGGTTCGGGCTTGGGGCCAGTGCCCATGGAGACACAGAAGCAGGTCCCCCCGGGGTCGGAGCAGGTGACCGCGACGACGAAGGCGGCCGAACGGCGGGCCGCGTAGCTGGTGTCCTCGTGCAGCCGGCTGAGCAGGACGGTGTCGTGGATGCCCAGGGCGCTCAGGTCGCAGGAGCGGACCCCGATCAGTGCGTACGGCGCCTCCTGGGCCGGCTCCTCGTTCGGCTCGACCGTGAACCCGTCAGAGGACCGCTCACCGCGCCAGAGCACCTCGTGGGTGGGGAAGAACACCGGCTTGGCGGACTGCGCGCCGGCCGCGAAGCCGAAGAGCTTCTGATCGTCTCGCTGCCGGAGGCGGTAGTGACCCGCTTCCTGGTCGTCGCCCCAGCCGGCCGGCAGGTCGCGGACGGTGGTGATCGGCGCGTTCACGATCGCCCCAGATCTCACGGTCGGCCCGACGACCGTGAACCCGCGGCCCAGGAGGGCGTCGATGAGCGCTTGGACGCCGTCGATGTCGATCAGTCGGGCCCGCGTCGACCAACCGGCCGACGCGTGGTCGGTCAGGCTCATTCCGCCACGGTGCCACCTGGGGGCGGTGCAGGGAAGGGACCAATGGCCGGTGACGAGCACAGCCCTGTCGGGACCGTCGCCTGACGTAGCGGGCTACTCGTGGCGGCGCGCCGGTGGGGTACGCACAAGGGTGAGAAACGGCGCCTGACGCTGGACGACGTTGGACGGTGTCGTCGCAGGTCAGACGCCGTTTCAGGCATCTAGCCGCAGGTCAGCGAGACCCGGAATCA
>CAVQCB010000008.1:0-20028 GCA_963710895.1 uncultured Actinomycetota bacterium | reverse complement strand
CAGGGCGCGCCGAGGATACGTATGATGCATGACGCCGGATAGGCACTACAGACGAAGGAAGCCGTGAAGCTCAACAGCAAGGGACAGGTGACCATCCCCGCCGAGCTGATGGTGCTGCTTCGTGGCGAGTGAGATTGTCACCCTGGTCGACTCCAACGTCCAGCTCGACATCGTCACCGACGATCCGATCTGGCGACATGGTCAAGCAACGCCCTCGCCGAAGCCTTCGACAACCGCCGGGTCGTGGTGAACCCGATCGTGTAGGCGTTCCTCGCCTACCGCCGCCGCGGCGGCGCGCGACCCACCCCCCTTCCGGACTTCTACATCGGCGCGCACGCCGCCCTCTCCGGCTACCGCCTGCTGACCCGCGACGCCCAGCGCTTCCCTTCGCCGGCCTCGACGTACTCGCCCCCGACCCAGACCAAGGTCAGCGACCGCGTTCCGCACAAGGGCGTTAGCCGGGCACACTCTCAGAGCCCGGGCTCCGCACGCGGCAGAAGGATTACCGACTAGTAACGTCCAAGGCTGGCCAACCGCTCAAGAAACAGCCGCCTCTGATCTGCGATTCCGCAGACCAGCCCCTGGAGTGAAAGCGTTGTCTATGGATCAGAATCCCTGGGTCGACCTCGACACCACACATCCATCCTTCCTGTTGGACATAGATCGAGATGCGGTTCTCTCGCACAACGCGACCGCAAAGCCCCGACACCGCTTCTACTTGGAGATGGTTCCCGAGCCGTACATGGGTAGGACGGATGCGCCGGTCGTGTTGCTGACAGGCAATCCTCGGTACCGCGAAAACGATCTCCCAACTCACGCCCGCAACGATGTACGAGACCTGTTGCTGGCAAGCGCACGTCAAGAGGATCTGCAATACCCGATGGTGTGGCTGGATCCGGCACTTGAGGACACCACCGGTGGTGTCTGGTACCGGCAACGCCTCCGAGCGCTGTGTGACGCTGCCGGTCTGCAGGCCGTCGCCCGAAATATGGCTGTCTACGAATCCTTGCCCTACCACTCCATGGAGCTGAAACAGCCAAGGGTCGGAATCCCATCACAGTCCTACACGAACTACCTGGCACTGTCAGCGGTCCGTGAGGGTCGCATCGTCATCTGGCAAAGGGGCCCGTGGCAGCACTTGTTGGCCATCGACTTGATGTCGAAGCCCTCAGTGGTGCGTCCGCGGAGCCTTCAGTCGTCATACCTCAGTCCGAGGAACCTGACTGAGGACGTGTTCGACCGGGTTGTCGACGCGATTCGGAGTTAGTGGTTCGCGGCATCCCGGATAAATGGCCGTACATACACACATACATATGTCCAACCAATGGGCTTCGCTGAGAGCGGGTGGCACCCTTCGACGAGCTGTGACGCACGCGATCCCTAGGGCAAGACGACCTCTTGACGCCGCCGCGAAGTATTCATACATTCATACATCCAATGGATGAATGTATGACTTGGAGGGCACGGTGACGCTGGGCAGAACGGCGGTCGTTCTCGGAGGAAGCGTTGCCGGTCTCTGCGCTGCAGGCGCACTGGCAGACCACTTCGACGAAGTGACCATCCTGGAACGCGACATCCTTCCCGCCGATGCCGAGCACCGCCGGGGAGTACCGCAGAGCAAGCACCCTCACTTCCTGCTGAACGCAGGTCGACGCTCCATCGGCACCGTGTTCCCCGGCTTCGAGGAGGACCTCATCGCCGCGGGCGGCATGCTCCTGATGCCTTCGCTCGAGGCGGCCTACCTGGAGGAGACCGGGTGGGCTCCCCGCAAGAAGTCCACGATGACGATGATCTACAGCTCACGCATCATGATCGAGCGAGTTCTGCGAGACAGGGTGCGGGCGCTCCCGAACGTGACGATTCGTGAGGGAGTAGCCGTGCAGGGTCTGGAGCACCAGGAGGGCCGCATCGCCGGCGTCCGCTTCCAAGGGGGACAAGGCGAAGCGGAACTGCTCGGCACCGACCTCGTCGTCGACGCCTTGGGGCGCGGATCCTCGGTGCCGGACTGGCTCAAGGCCGCCGGTTGGCCGCCGGTGCCGGTGAAGACGCTCGATGCAAAGGTCACCTACATCTCACGTTGGTATGACCTGCCGCCAGAGGGTGAGCGCCCGGATTCGTGGTGGTGGCGTCATCTCATCGTGATGCCGACTCAGGACAGCGACGGCATCCCGCCCGCAGAGCATTCCTTCCTCTCGAACTTCTTCCCGCTCGAGGGGGGACGGGCGATTGCCTGCATGGGCTCGTGGGGGCTAGAGATGCCGCGTACTGTCGAAGACTTCAACAGCTCGGCTGAGCAGCTGCGCACGCCGGTGTTCGCAGCCGCGATGAAGGAGTGCACCCCCACCTCCGGGGTGCATCTGACCCGTTCGACGGGCAACAAGTGGCGCCGTTACGACCAGCTCGCCACGCCGCCGCGTGGACTGGTGTGCGTGGGGGACTCGATCTGCGCGTTCAACCCGTTCTACGGGCAAGGGATGAGCTCGGCTGCGCGGTCCGCCGTGCTCCTCCAGGCTGAGCTCGAGAAGGCGACCGCACTCGATGACGCGTTCATCGGCAACTTCCTCAGCGAGCAGGTCAAGACGCTGGACGTCCCATGGAAGCTCGCCATGGCCAGGGACCAGGGCTTTGAGTGCGCCACCGGCACCGAGGTGCTGCCGGACTGGCGACGACGCATCGTCGCGGCGATGACTTGGCCCGTCTTCAACGCCATCACGGGCGCCGCGAGGGAGGACGAGGTGGTCGACGAGCACTTTGCGCGCGTCTTCAACCTCGACGAGACCCTCGGGGAGATGTTCCGGAGTCCGAGGGTGCTGCTAGGTCTGGCCCGCCACCAGGTGAAGACAGCGCTGGGCAGGACGACCGTGCCGTACGGATTCGACCCGTTGCTCGACCCACCCGGTACCGACTACTCCGACTACACGTCGGGCGAGAAGCTCAAGGTGCCCACATGAGCGCCACCTGCGACAAGGCCGCGGAAGCGGTCACCCGCGGCCTGGGCTTCAGCTGCCACGACGTCCACCCCGTCATCACCTTCAACAACCCGGCGGACCTGGCCAGTTGGACCATGCCGGTCCTGGAGCTGCTGGTCATCGGCGGCGCCGTCTTCGCGCTGGTGCACGCCGTACGCCGCCTTCGTGGGGAGTCCGACCCGACGAACCTGGCCCTGTGGTTCGCCTCCCTGGTCTACCTGGTCGTCACCGAGCCGCCGCTGTACTTCCCCGAGTGGTTCGGCCTCGACAAGATCTACGGCTTCATCTTCGCGCACAACGAGTTCACTGTGCAGCTCATGTATGACCGACTTCCGCTCTACATCGTGGCGTTCTACCCGGCGATCAGTGCCCTGGCCTACGAGGTGGTGCGCAGTCTCGGCATCTTCTTGCGACGCGGCACCCTCGTCGGCGCGGTCTGCGTAGCCTTCGTCGCCCAGATCTTCTACGAGATCTTCGACCAGCTCGGCCCGCAGCTGAAGTGGTGGGCCTGGAACCCGGACAACGTCCAGGTCAACCACCCCATGTTGGCTTCCGTGCCGCTGAACAGCATGGTGCTGTTCGCCTCGGTCTCGATCGGCTTCCTGACGTATCTGGTGGTCCGCCTGGTCGGCCCGAGCGGCCTCCCGCGATCACGCTTGGCCCTCACCGGCCGGACTGTCGTCGCCGGGGCGCTCACCCCGCTCGGGATGCTCGTCGCCGGGATTCCTTCGAGCGTGTTCGGTGGCGACTCCCCCAACACCGCCGCACAGGCCTGGATCCTCGGAGTCGAGCTCGGTCTGGTGTGGGTCGCCGGGTGCTGGCTTCTCGCTCGCGAGGCGAGGTCGACGCCACGGTCGGAGCAGTTGCCCTTGAACCGGTTCGTGGCTGTCTTCCCCGCAGCGTTTCTGCTGGTGCACGCGATCTTCTGGCTCGCGGCGCTGCCGCAGTTCCTCAGCGCCCAGGATGGTGTCACCGAGGCCGGGACACCCATCGGAAGCGGCAGCTACGTGCTGGTTTGCTTCCTGGCCGGGCTCGGGGTTCTCGCTCTGCTGTATCGAGGAGGAGCCTCCACGCCACACCACCAGGACCAGCACGCCACCACGGCGCGGGCCTAGCCTGTGGGGCATCACGGTTGGCAGGGTGACCCGCCCCGCACGGAGGAGCTCGCCCGCGAGCGCATCATCGCGGCGGCGACGAGCTGCATCGAGCAAATGGGCGTGCCCAGCACAACGCTGTCGCGCGTCGCCGAGGAGGTGGGAGTCACCCGCCAGACGGTCTACCGCTACTTCCCCCGTCTTGCCGATCTCCTCTACGCAGTGGCAGAGACAGGGGCAGCGGACTTCGTCGATCGGATGCAAACCCATCTGGCGACAGTGAGCACGCCGATCGATGCCGTGATCGAGTCGATCGTGTTCGCCCTGCAGGAGCTTCCCCGCGACCCACGGATCGGACTGCTGCTCGAGGCCGCCGACCAGAACCTCGTGGGCCGCGGAGTCACCACATCGACGGCTTTCGATCTCGGGTCACGGGTGCTGAAGAGCATCTCTGTCGACTGGGACGCCATCGGCGTCCACGAGGAGGACTTCGCGGGGCTGGCCGAGCTGACGATGCGACTCATGGTCTCGTTCCTGCAGCACCCCTCGGTGCCACCCCGCTCCCCAGACGAACTGCGCAGCTTCGTGCGACGGTGGCTCCGTCCTGCCCTGGCCGTACCACCTGCGCCACCGACCAGGACCTGAAATGCCACGGCCTCCCGAAGATCGACCAGCGAGGCCAGGTGATCGAGGACTACGGAGGACACGCCCTGATGGAGAGCGCCCGCCGTGGCCCATACGATCTGCCTGTCGTCTCTCGCAGACTGGTCCGATACGCCTAAGGGTGACGGCCGAGAGCACCTCGCAGAGATGACCTGACACGGTTGGGAATGTCGTCCAGTAACCCGACGCGAGCCCGGTGCCGGTCGAGGATGGCCACTCCGGGAGCTTGAACCGTGTCTCGCGTGATGTGTTGGGGTCGCAGGCCCTTCTCACCATCGTCCGGATGCGCCATCGCCAGCCCACCCGCGACTACGTCGAACGCCGCACCGCCGAAGGACTGAGCAAACGCCAGATCATCCGATGCCTCAAGCGCTACACCGCTCGCGAGGTCTTCAAGGACCTCCCGCGACCGGCAACTGTCGAGCCAGCTCTCCCGGTCACCCAAACTGCCGCTTGACGAACAGAGGAGCATCGAGCGCTTCCAGCAGACCATGAAGAGGTGGGTGCGCAGCCAACCCGAGCAGCGGAGCACGATCGACGACCTCCAGGGGCCTATCGAAGCCTTCGTCGAGGAGTTCAACGACCACCGACCCCACCGCTCACTGGAACACCGGGCCACCCCAGCCACCATCTACACCCGCCCCAAGGCGACCCCGAGCATCGGCGACCGGGACGCCGACGCCCACGACCGCGTCCGCTACGACAAGGTCGACAAGGCAGGCAAGATCACCTGGCGGTACCGCCGCCAGATGTACTCCATCGGCATCGGTCGAACCCACAAAGGAACCCGCGTCATCCTGCTCGCCCAGGACCTCGACGTCCGCATCGTCAACGCCATCACCGGCGAACTGCTGCGCGCGCTCACCATCGACACCACCAAGGACTACCAGCCACGAACCCCGAAATGACAAACACCCGAACCCACGTCTCCGTGGGTTCGGGTGTCGCCGGTGTCCTGAGACATCACATCGGTCGGGCTGACAGTGTGCTGGTTCAGGACATCCCGGAGCCATGTCTCAAGACATCCCGGAGTGATGTCGCGAGTCATCCCGGAGTGAGCCTCGGCCCGGCTCCAGCGTCCGGGCATGACACTCAACCGATTGCTGATCACCGCTGTGGTGATCGAGAACCGACCCGTCGCCCACGTCGCCGCCCAGTACGGCGTCTCCCAGTCCTGGCTCTTCGAGCTCCTCGCCCGCTACAAGACCGAGGGCGAGGCTGCCTTCGATCCCCGCTCCCGTCGCCCGAGGACGGTGCCGACCACCACACCCGCCGAGGTCGTCGACCTGATCCTGGAACTGCGCGAGAAGCTGACCGCCACCGGCCTAGACGCCGGAGCCGAGACCATCGGCTGGCACCTGGCACACCACCACGGCGTGACCGTGTCTCGGGCGACGATCTCCCGCTACCTGACCAAGGCCGGGCTGGTCGTCCCGGAGCCGAAGAAGAAGCCCAAGTCCTCCTACATCCGCTTCCAGGCCGCGATGCCCAACGAGACCTGGCAGGCCGACTTCACCCACTACCGGCTCACCAAGGCTGATGGCCGATCAGGTGCGGACTGCGAGATCCTGACCTGGCTCGACGACTGCTCCCGCTACGCCCTCTCGGTCACCGCCCACCGCCGCGTCACCGGACCAATCGTGCTGGCCACCTTCCGCCAAACCGTTGCCGAGCATGGGATTCCCGCCTCCACGCTCACCGACAACGGCATGGTCTTCACCACCCGGCTCTCCCAGGGCAAGAAGGGTGCCGGCACCCGCAACGGCTTCGAGACCGAGCTGCGCCGTCTCAACGTCGTCCAGAAGAACGGGCGACCCAACCACCCCACGACCCAAGGCAAGGTGGAGCGCTTCCAGCAGACGATGAAGAAGTGGCTGCGCAGCCAACCCGAGCAGCCGACCACGATCGACGACCTCCAGGCGCTTCTCGACGCCTTCGTCGAGGAATACAACGAACACCGGCCCCACCGCTCTCTGGAGCACCGGGCCACCCCAGCCACCGTCTACATCACCCGCCCCAAGGCGACCCCGAGCATCGGCGACCGGGACGCCGACGCCCACGACCGCGTCCGCCACGACAAGGTCGACAAGGCCGGCAAGATCACCTGGCGCTACCAGGGCCAGATGTACTCCATCGGCATCGGGCGAACCCACACCGGAACCCGCGTCATCGTCCTGGCCCAGGACCTCGACATCCGGATCATCGACGCCGCCACCGGTGAACTGCTACGCGAGCTGATCCTCGACACATCCAAGCGCTACCAAGGCACCGGACGCCCACCAGGCCCCACCCGCTGAAACCAAGGAGGGCCGAACCCACGTCTATTGGGTTCGGCCCTCCGTGATGTCTTGAGACATCACATCGGTCGGGCTGACAGGATTTGAACCTGCGACCCCTTGACCCCCAGTCAAGTGCGCTACCAAGCTGCGCCACAGCCCGAAGCCCCGCGATCTGCTCGACCGGCGAGGCGACTGGAACCCTACCGCAGAGCTGCGGTGGCGCCCGAACCGGCCTGGGAGGGTGCAGCGGCCGGCCCACAGGCCGCCAGACACCAGCGATTCCCCGGATCCACAGCCATCCCAGCGCCCGTTCACAGCAAACCCTCCGGATCGCGGAGTTGGCTAGGACGCGTGAACGAGGAGGAGACCTGGCGCCCGATCCCGGGTCCGCCGCCGCCCCGGGCCTCAGCGACGCCGGACATCGAGGCCAGGGCTGCCGAGGCGGCGCGCCACCGGCCCCGTCGCAGCCTCGCCCTCCCGGCCCTGACCGCGGCCCTCGCCCTGGGGCTCGTCGCGGCCGGGAGCGGCTATGTCGCGGCGCGCCAGGCGGAGGCCGCCGGCAGCGCGGTGGCCACGCATCAGGGTGCCTCGCCCGGAGACGCCCTCCCGCCCGGCTACGGACAGGGTCCCGGAGCCCGCCAGCTGCCGGGCGCGCCCGGACGCTCGGATGAGACCGGCGGGTTCGGTGACACCGGCGGGTCCGGTCAGGAGAACTCGGCACACACCACAGGCCCAGCCTCGGAGGACCAGCTCACCGGACTGGTGCGCATCGACTCGACGCTCGCGTACCAGGGGGCGGAGGCTGCCGGGACCGGCATGGTGCTCACCTCCGACGGCGAGGTCGTCACCAACCACCACGTCGTGGAGGGCGCCACCAGTGTCACAGCGACGGTGATGTCGAGCGGTCGCACCTACACCGCGCGAGTGGTGGGCACCGACGCCGCGAGCGATGTCGCGGTCATCCAGCTCCAGGACGCCACCGGGCTCGCGACCGTCACCACCGAGACCAGCGCCATCACCGTGGGCGAGCCGGTGACGGCGGTGGGCGACGGCAACGGCACCGTGGACCACCTCAGCGCCGCCGAGGGCACCGTCCTCGCGACCGACCAGGCGATCACGACGCAGGGCAGCGGCGTCTCGACCGGGGAGACCCTCTCCGGCCTGATCGAGATCAGCAACGACGTGGTGGGGGGCTACAGCGGCGGCGCGACGTACGACGCCGACGGCAACGTGGTCGGCATGACCACGGCGGCCTCCACCGGCTACGACGTCGTCGGGTATGCCATCCCCATCTCCACCGTGCTGTCGATCACCAGCGACCTCGAGGCGGGAGCCACCGAGACCGCCTACACCTACGGCTACCCGGCCTTCCTCGGCGTGGGGCTGGGCGGCAGGACCACCGTCCAGGGCGTGTACGACGACACCCCGGCCGCGCGAGCCGGGCTGCAGGCTGGCGACACCATCATCGGCGTCGGCGGGGTCCGCACCACCACGGCGGCACAGCTGCGCGCCACCATCGCCGGCCACGAGCCCGGGGACCGGGTCGCGCTCACCTGGATCGACGCCGGCGGAGCGAGCCACACCGCCACGGTGCGGCTGACCACCGGTCCGGTCGAGTAGCCGGCCTCAGCGTCGGCGCTTCTCCCGGGGTCGCACCTGCAGCGAGATCGGCGTGCCCACGAAGCCGAACTCCTCGCGCAGCCGCCGCTCGATGAAGCGCTCGTAGCCGGCGTCCAGCTTGCCGCTGGTGAACAGCACGAACGTGGGCGGCGCGGTCGAGGCCTGGGTGCCGAAGAGGACCTTCGGCTGCTTGCCGCCACGCACCGGGTGCGGGTGCTCGGCGACGAGCCGGCCCAGGAAGTTGTTCAGCTGGCCGGTGGTGATCCGGGTCTCCCAGCCGGCGAGTGCCCGCTCCAGTGCCGGCACCAGCCGGTCGACGTGCCAGCCGGTGCGGGCGGTGACGTTGATCCGCGGCGCCCACTGCACCTGCACGAGGTCTCGCTCGATCTCCCGGTCGAGGTAGTAGCGGCGCTCCTCGTCGACCAGGTCCCACTTGTTGAAGGCGATCACCAGCGCCCGTCCGGAGTCGCGGACGCTCTGGATGATCCGCAGGTCCTGCTCGGAGACCGACTGCGAGCCGTCGATGACCAGCACCGCCACCTCGGCCCGCTCCACGGCGGTCTCGGTGCGCAGCGAGGCGTAGTACTCGTGTCCCGACGCGGTCTTCACCCGCTTGCGGATGCCGGCGGTGTCGATGAACCGCCAGGTCCTGCCACCGAGCTCGATCAGCTCGTCGACCGGGTCGACCGTCGTGCCCGAGGCGTCGTCGACGACGACCCTGTCCTCGCGGGCCAGCTTGTTCAGCAGCGAGGACTTCCCGACGTTGGGGCGGCCGATGATCGCCACCCGGCGTGGCCCGCCGACCTCCTCGAAGGACTCCGGCGGAGTCTGGGGAAGGGCGGCCAGCACCGCGTCCAGCAGGTCGCCGGAGCCACGACCGTGCAGGGCCGAGACCGGCCAGGGCTCGCCCAGCCCCAGGTTCCACAGGCCGTAGGTCTCGGCCTCGGCACGCTGGTCGTCCACCTTGTTCGCGGCGAGCACCACGGGCTTGCCGGACGTGCGCAGGACCCGCACGACTGCCTCGTCGTTGTCGGTGATGCCCACCCCCGCGTCCACGACGAAGAGCACCGCGTCGGCGATGCTCACCGCGATCTCCGCCTGGGCGCGGATGCTCTCGGCGAGACCTCGCGCGTCCGGGTCCCAGCCGCCGGTGTCCACGACCGTGAACGCCCGGCCGTTCCAGTTGGCGTCGTAGGAGACGCGGTCACGGGTGACGCCCGGGACGTCCTCGACCACCGCCTCGCGGCGGCCGATGATCCGGTTGACGAGGGTGGACTTGCCCACGTTGGGGCGCCCGACCACGGCCAGGACCGGCACCCGGGCCGCCCCTTCGTCGTCGGGACTGTCGATCGGCAGGCTCATGGCTTCTTCTTCTCAGGCTTCTCTGGACTGGGGCCCATCGGCCCGGGCAGGCTCATCCCGGTGACACGCTCGGCCTCGCGCATCGTGGTCCGGATGGCTTCGGAGACCTGGGCCGCCGCCTCCGCCACCATGGGCTGGGTCCGCGGCCAGGGACGGGCGGGGATCCACACCGGGTGCCCGAAGGTCATCGCGACCCGGCTGCCGCGCGGGGGGATCGAGCCGTGGTGGCCACCGGGCAGGCGGGTGCCGAGGAACGACACCGGCACCACCGGCGCCCCCGTCACCATCGCCAGGTAGGCCGCACCGGACCGGGGCGAGGTCATCTCACCGGCCCCGCGGTGTCCTTCGGGGAACACGCCGACGGCGAGACCGCTGCGCAGCGCCGCCACCGCCGTGCGGATCGCGCGCAGATCGACCTCGGTGCGCTCGATCGGGATCTGGCCGGAGGCATGCAGGAACGGCCCGAGCGGGCCGGCGAACATCTCGGTCTTCGTCAGGGCATGCACCGGGCGGGGCGAGGAGATCGCCAGCAGTGGTCCGTCCAGCCAGCCCACGTGGTTGGCTGCCATCACCACCGGGCCGGTCTTGGGCACCCGCTCGACGCCGTGCAGCTCGAGGTCCCACCAGGCCCGGATCAGCTGCTGGGCGGCCGGACGACCGCGGCGGAGCAGCCCGGTGCGCGGCACGGTGACCCCGCTCGTCGACGGCACCTCCGCCTGCGCACACAGCGCTCCGGTCACGACGGGCTCTCCCGGCCCGCCGAGTCGTGCACCAGCGCGACCACCTGCCCGACGACCTCCTCGAGGGTGAACGGGGTCGTGTCGAGATGCACGGCACCGTCGGGTCGCACCGCCGGCGCGACCACGCGGCCCGAGTCGATGGTGTCCCGGCGCAGCAGGTCGGCCTCGGTGGCCTCGACCGTGCCGGCCCCGTTCTCCGCGGTACGCCGGGCCGCGCGGGCCGACGGGTCCGCGGTGAGGTAGACCTTCACCTCCGCCTCGGGGGCGACGACCGAGCCGATGTCGCGGCCCTCCACCACGATCCCGCCGGTGCCGATGATGTCGCGCTGGAGCTCCAGCAGCCGCTGGCGCACCTGCGGCACCGAGGCGACGGCGCTGACGTGGTCGGTGACCACCTGGGAGCGGATCTGCACCGCCACGTCTCGACCGTCGACGGTGATCGTGGGGTGCTGGGGGTCGGTGCCCGACTCGATCGCGGGCTCGTCGGCTCGTGCGGCGACGGCCCGCGGGTCGTCGAGGTCTACCCCGTGGTCGAGCATCCAGGCGGTGACGGCGCGGAACTGGGCGCCGGTGTCCAGGTAGCGCAGGCCGAGCCGGGTCGCGACACCGCGCGCCGTGCTCGACTTGCCTGATCCAGATGGCCCGTCCATCGCGACCACGACCGTGCTGACCACCAGTTGCTCCTGCTGCCCTCGACTTCTCCAGCAGACGCCAACCCTACCGGTGGGTGACCCATTCCCGGTCCTCGAGAGCGGTGCGCAGCGCCTCGGCGGCTGTGTCCTCCACCACCAGGTCCACCAGGCCGAACGGGCGGCCCGGGTCGTGGTCGATGCGCAGGTCCTCGATGTTGACCCCGATCTCGCCGACGTCGGCGAACAGGCGCGCCAGCTCGCCGGGGTGGTCGGGCACCGAGACGAAGACCGAGGCCGTGGCCAGGGCCGGACCGCCGTGCTTGCCCGGGATCGCCCGGGTCCCGGTGACGCCGCGGGTGAGGATGTCGCCGAGGGTCTGCTCGTCCCCGTCGGCCAGCACCCCGAGGAGGTGCTCCAGGTCGACCTGCACGTCGCGCAGGATCTCGGTCACCGCCGTCTGGTTGGCGCGGATGATCTGGCGCCACATCTCCGGGTCGCCGGCCGCGACGCGGGTCACGTCGCGCACCCCCTGGCCCGACAGGGACAGGTGCTCGGGCTGGGCCTCGGCGAGCTGCCCGGCGGTGAGCACGGCGAGCAGGTGCGGCAGGTGCGAGGTCCGGGCCACCGCACGGTCGTGCTCCACCGGCGAGAGCCGCACCGGCTCGGCGCCACACATCGCGGCCAGCGCCTCGACCAGCGAGACCGCGTCCGGAGCCGAGTGCACGTGCGGCGCGACCGCCCACGGGCGGCCGTCGAACAGGGCGGCGGAGGCGGCGAGCGGACCGGAGCGCTCGCTGCCGGCCATCGGGTGGCTGCCCACGTAGCGGGCCAGCATCGCCTCGTCGGCGTGGTCGGAGACCTGGGCCAGGGGCAGGCTCTTCACGCTGCCGACGTCGGTGACCACTCCCCCACGCTCGAGCGCCTGGACCACGACCTCGGCGATGTGGTCCGGCGGCACGGCGACCACGGTGAGCTGGGCGGCGCCCTCCTCGGGTGCCGGGGTCCCGGCCCCGAGCCCGCTCGCGGTGCGCACGTGCTCGTGGTTGGCGTCGGTGAGCCACACCTCCAGCCCGGCGCGACGAGCCGCCAGGCCGACCGAGGTCCCCAGCAGCCCCGCCCCGACGACGTGCACCGGTCCGCGCAGGGGCTGGCCGGACTCAGGCATCGGGTGGCCCCGCGGTGCCGTCGGGCGACTCGTCGGGCACCGCCCGGACCTTGGCCAGGTCGCGGCGCAGCGCGGCGGCCCCGTGCAGGTAGACGTGGGTGATGTCCTTGCGGGTCAGGCCGGTCTCGACGTGCGCCATCATCCGCACCACGCGTGGCATCGAGGCCTCGATCTCCAGCTCGCGGGCACAGATCAGCGGGACGTCGTCGAAGCCGAGCTGGCGGGCGGCGTACGCCGGGAACTCGGCGTGCAGGTCGGAGGTGGCGGTGAAGATGATGCTGATGAAGTCCTCGACCGCGAGAGCGTTGGCGTCCATCACGTCGAGCACCATCTCCGCGACCCGGTCGAGCATGTGGTCGCGGGTGTCGGTCTCGAGCTGGGTGGCACCACGCACGGCGCGGACGGGCACGTCTCCTCCTCGGGTCACGGCGTCGGCACCAGCCTAGGGCGCGCCGTGGCCGGCCCCGCGGCGCCCTACAGACCGGCCGCGTCGAGCAGGGCGCCGAGCTCCTCGTCGTCGAGCTCGCGCAGGGTCCCCGCCCGCAGCCCGCCGATCCGCACCGGGCCGAGCTGGGTGCGCGTCAGCCGGCGTACGGGGTGGCCCACGTGGTCCAGGAGCCGCCGGACCACCCGGTTGCGCCCCACGTGGATCACGACCTCGACGATCGACCGGTCCCCTTGGGTGGACAGGACCCGCGCGCCGTCCACCGGCACCGGCCCGTCCTCCAGGGTCACGCCCTCGCGCAGCCGCTGCACGGTGGCCTTGGTGACCACGCCCTCCACCTCGGCGACATAGGTCTTGTCCACCTCGAAGGAGGGGTGCGCCATCCGGTGGGCGAAGTCGCCGTCGTTGGTGAGCAGCAGGAGGCCCTCGGTGTCGGTGTCCAGCCGGCCCACGTGGAAGAGCCGCTCCGGACGCTCGCCCACCACCTCGGTGAGGGTGGGCCGACCCTGCGGGTCCGACATCGTGGAGACCACGCCGCGGGGCTTGTTGAGGACCAGGTAGACGTGTGCGCTCACCGGGGGCAGCCGACGGCCCTCGACCCGGACCACCGCCGTCGCGGGATCGACCTTGGTGCCCAGCCGGGTGACCACCTCGCCGTCCACCTCGACCAGGCCGGCGAGCATCAGCTCCTCGCACTTGCGGCGGCTGGCCACCCCCGACTGGGCGAGCAGCTTCTGCAGCCGGACCAGCCCTTCGCCGTCGGTCTCGACCCGCCTCATCCGTCCATGCTCGCCGAGGCCGACGCGTCCCCTTCGGCGGCGTCCGTCCCGGCCTCGGACGGGGCAGCGGCCTCCGGCACGTCGTCGAAGTCCTCGACCCCCGGCAGGAACGGCGCCAGCTCGGGCAGCTCCTCCAGCGAGGTGATGCCGATGCGCTCCAGGAAATAGCTCGAGGTCCGGTAGAGGTGCGCCCCGGTCTCCTGGTCGGTGCCCGACTCCTCGACGAGGCCACGGGTCAGGAGGGTGCGCATCACCCCGTCCACGTTCACACCGCGGATCGCCGAGACCCGGCTGCGGCTGACCGGCTGCTTGTAGGCCACCACGGCGAGCGTCTCCAGCGCTGCCTGGGTCAGCCGGGCCTGCTGCCCGTCGAGCACGAACCGCTCCACCACCGGGGCGAACTCCTCCCGCGTGTAGTAGCGCCAGCCGCCGGCGACGTTGCGCAGCTCGAAGCCGCGCACGGACTCGTCGTACTCCCCGGCGAGGGCGGACAGCGCCTCCACCACCTGCGGCACCGGGTAGCCCACCGCGGTGGCGAGCGTGGGCTCGTCCAGGGGCTGGTCGGCCACCATCAACACCGCCTCGAGGGCGGGGCGCAGCTCGGCCAGCGGCACCTCCAGGGTCTCCTCCCCGGTGTGCGGGGCGCTCCCGGGGCCGTCCTGCTCCAGGGTCTCGGTCGTCACTGCGTCTCCTCGTCCTCGGGTGCTCCAGCGGGCGCCTCCTGCGGGGGTGGGACGCCGTCGAACTCGTCGTTGATCTCGACCTCGGCGTCCTCAGGCCCGGTCCACCGGACGCTCAGCTCCCCCAACGGGGTCATCTGGTCGAAGGCGACGACCCCCTCCCGGAAGAGCTCGAGCAGCGCCAGGAAGCGGGCCACGCGCGTCATGGTGTCGGGGGCGTCGGCGGCCAGGGCCCGGAAGGTCAGGGTGCCGCTGCCCTTGAGCCGCCCCACCACGACGCTCGCCTGCTCACGCACGCTCACGGCCGGGGCGTGGATGTGGCCCAGGCCGATGGCCTCCGGCTCCGGCTTGGGCTCCAGCGCCCGGGCGGCCAGGCCTGCGAACTCCTCGAGCCCGAGGCCGATCAGCACCTCGGGCAGCAAGGTGGCGAAGCGGTCCTCCAGCCCCACCGAGCGGGGATGGCGCCGCGCCTCGGCGACCATCCGCCGGTCCACGATCCCCGCGACCTGCTTGAAGGCCTTGTACTGCAGCAGCCGGGCGAAGAGCAGGTCGCGTGCCTCGAGCAGCGCGAGGTCCTCCTCGTCCTCCACGTCGCCCTGCGGCAGCAGCCGGGCCGCCTTGAGGTCGAGCAGCGTCGAGGCCACCAGCAGGAAGGAGGTGGTCTGCTCGAGGTCCCACACCTCGCCGGCGGCCTTGATGTAGGCGATGAACTCGTCGGTGACCCGGGACAGCGCGACCTCGGTGACGTCGAGCTTGTGCTTGCTGATCAGGCTCAGCAGCAGGTCGAAGGGGCCCTCGAAGTTGTCCAGGGTGACGGCGAACCCGGCCGGTGCGGCCGTCTCCGTCGCGGTGGCGCCCTCGGCGGGTCCCTCGGCGGGTCCCGTGTCGGTCTGCGCACCGTCCGGGGTCGCGACCGGCACGCTCATCGTCCGGTCAGCCGCTGCACCAGGACGCTGTCGTCGCCGTTGGCGTCGAGGTCGGCGAGGACGATGGCGATCGCCTCCCGCACCAGTCGGCCGCGGTCGACGGCCAGCCCCTGGTGGCGGCGCAGCGAGAGTCGGGCGTGCTCGAGGTCGAGCAGCTCGTCGGCGGTGACGTAGACCGTCATCTTCTCGTCGTGCCGCACCCGGCCGCTCGACCGGCGCGCCGCCGTCTCCGGCACCGGGGCGGCGGCCTCCTCGGCCTGCTCGGGCCGGTCGGGGACCGCGGTCATCTGCCGCGAGCGCGGGAACAGGTCGTCGGCGGCGGGAAGGCTCACTCGTCGAGGCACCGCAACGCCACCTCCCTGGCCAGCTGCCGGTAGGACTCGGCGCCGCCGGAGCCGGAGGCATAGCTGGTGATCGGCTCACCGGCCACGGTGGAGTCGGAGAACTTGATGGTCCGCCGGATCACGGTGTGGAACACCTTCTCGCCCCAGGCCTCCACCAGCCGCTGCATCACCTCACGGCTGTGCAACGTGCGGCCGTCGAACATGGTGCCGAGGACGCCGTCCACCGTGAGCCGCGGGTTGAGCCGCTCCTGGACCTTGTCGATGGTGGTCTTGAGCAGCGCCACGCCGCGCAGCGCGAAGTACTCGCACTCCAAGGGCACGATCACTCCGTCGGAGGCGGTCAGCGCGTTGACCGTCAGCAGCCCGAGCGAGGGCTGGCAGTCGATCAGGATCACGTCGTAGTGCTCGATCGCCGGAGCCAGGACCCGCTGCAGCGTCTGCTCGCGGGCCACCTCGTGCACCAGCTGCACCTCCGCGGCGGACAGGTCGATGTTGGAGGGCAGCAGGTCCATCCCCGGGATGCCGCTGGGCACGACGACCTCGTCGAGGGCGACGTCGCGCTGCATCAGCAGGTTGTAGATGCTCAGGTCCATCTGGTGGGGGTTCAGCCCCAGGCCCACCGAGAGCGAGCCCTGCGGGTCGAAGTCCACGAGCAGCACCTTGCGGCCGTACTCCGCGAGGGAGGCGCCGAGGTTGATGGTGGTCGTGGTCTTGCCCACGCCACCCTTCTGGTTGCACATCGCGATCACCCGGGCGTTGCCGTGCGTCTCCACGGGGCGCGGCTCGGGCAGGTCGGGCAGCGGCCGGCCGGTGGGCCCCAGGACCACCTCGGGAGCAGGAGGCTCCTCGGTCGCCGTAGCGGTGGGGAACCGCAGTGGTGCCGAAGGTGTGCCCGAGTCTGGCCCGGAATCTGGGCCCGAATCTGGGCCGGCGTCGCGCGCCGGGGGTGGTGCCGGTGGACGGACCAGCGGCGGGATCTCGGAGGCAGAGCTGCCGAAAGATGGCCCGAACCCGTTGGCACCGCTCATGGTGCAGTCCTCTCCACGTGCCCGCGCTGGCCCCTCCCGAGAACGACGCAGACTTTTGTCGACTTACCGCCAAGCCGCCGGCGCGACTCTATGCACCGGTCCCGCCGGTCACAAGCCGAAAGCAAGCCCATGGCGTCCATCATCCAAATCTGGGGACACGATGTGGGGAGCGCCTCGCCGTGGGTACACAATTCCTGCTAGTCCTGTGCACAAACCTGTGCACGGCCGGGGAGTCGTGAAACCCGGTGAGGGACGGGTGAAACCGCCGTGAAACCGGTCGCCCCCAGGCTTCGGGACATGACGACACCCCAGCTCTCCTCCACCACCGCTACCGGCCCGGCCCCGGCCGTCGAGGCCGTCGGCCTGGTCAAGCAGTTCGGCGCGCAGCGCGCCGTCGCCGGCGTGGACCTGACCGTGCACCGCGGCGAGGTCTTCGGCGTGCTCGGGCCCAACGGCGCCGGCAAGACCACCATGCTCAAGATGCTCGCGACCCTGCTGCCGATCGACGCCGGGGACGCACGCATCTTCGGCACCGATGTCCGCGCGCACCCCCACCTCGTCCGGCAGCTCCTGGGCGTCACCGGCCAGTACGCCTCGGTCGACGAGAACCTGACCGCCACGGAGAACCTGGTCCTGTTCGGGCGCCTGCAGGGGCTCACTCGCCAGCGAGCACGCGCCACCGCGCTGGAGCTGCTGGAGCAGTTCGGCCTCCAGGAGGCGGCCGACAAGACCATCGCCCAGTTCTCCGGCGGCATGCGTCGGCGCCTCGACCTGGCCGCGAGCCTGATCACCCGGCCACCGCTGATCTTCCTCGACGAGCCCACGACCGGGCTCGACCCCCGCACCCGCGGCCAGATGTGGACCACGATCCGTGAGCTCGTGCGCGAGGGCTGCACGGTCCTGCTGACCACGCAGTACCTCGACGAGGCCGACCAGCTCGCCGACCGGATCGCGGTGATCGACAACGGCGTCAAGGTCGCCGAGGGCACCTCGGACGAGCTCAAGGCGTCGGTCGGTCGGTCCACGCTGCAGCTCCAGCTGGTCTCCAGCGAGCACCTGCCGACCGCCGCACGGGTGGCCGAGGCCGTGCTCGGAGAGCATCCCGTGCTCACTCCGGAGGCGAGGCGGATGAACATCGCCCTCCAGCGCAGCGACCAGGCGGTCGACGTGCTGATCGGCCTGCGCGAGCAGCACGTCGCCATCGAGTCGATGACCGTGCAGAAGCCGTCCCTCGACGAGGTCTTCCTCGCCCTCACCGGCCACGACACGGGCGCGGCCGGCCCCGACGAACAACCCGACCCCGACTCCGACCACAGCCAGGACCTGGAGGCCGTGCGATGACCACCCTGACCCGCTCCCCCGATCTCGCCGCCGACCCCCTCGCCGACCCCGCCGCGGGGTTCTCGGACCACGTGGGCCTCGCCGAGACGTTCAGCCAGACGATGACGATGGCGTGGCGCGCGACGCTGAAGATGCGCCGCAACTTCGAGCAGTTCTTCGACGTGACCCTGCAGCCGCTGTTGTTCACCGCGATGTTCGCCTACATCTTCGGCGGCGCCGTCTCCGGCGACGTCGGCCAGTACCTGCCGATCCTGATCCCGGGCCTGATCGCCCAGACGGTGCTGACGGCGTGCATCGCCACCGGGGTCCAGCTCCGCGAGGACATGGACAAGGGGGTCTTCGACCGCTTCCGGGTCCTGCCGATCGCCCGGATCGCGCCGCTGGCCGGCCCGATGGTGGCCGACATGCTGCGCTACGCGATCGCCGCGACGCTGACCTTCGCGACCGGCATCGCCATGGGCTACCGCCCCGGTGGTGGGTTCCTCGGTGTCTTCGCCGCCATCGTGTTGGCGATCATCGCCGGCTGGTCGCTGGCGTGGGTGTTCACCTGGTTCGGGACCGTGGGCAAGAGCGCCCAGGTGGTCCAGGGCTACTCCCTGATGGTGATGTTCCCGCTGACCTTCCTGTCCAACGCGTTCGTGCCGTCCGAGACGCTGCCCGACTGGCTGCAGACCTTCGTCCGGTTCAACCCGGTCTCCCACGTCGTCTCGGCGGTTCGCTCCCTCGCCAACGACGGCCAGGTGACCGGCGAGGTGGGCTGGGCGCTGCTCGGATGCGGCCTCGTGATCGCGGTCTTCGCCCCGCTCGCGGTGCGCAGCTTCTCCCGGAAGGTCTAGTGCGTGCCCAGGGTCCCGAGTTGCCGGTCGGTCGGCGCGTCAGTCGTCGGGGTCGTAGCCGAGGTTGGCCGAGAGCCAGCGCTCGGCCTCCGGGAGGGTCCAGCCCTTGCGCTCGGCGTACGAGACCACCTGGTCGCGCCCGAGCCGGCCGACCACGAAGTACTGCGACTGCGGGTGGGAGAAGTACCAGCCGCTGACCGCAGCGCCCGGCCACATCGCCATCGACTCGGTCAGCTCGATGCCGGTCGTGGCCTCGACGTCGAGCAGGTCCCACAGGGTGCGCTTCTCGGTGTGCTCGGGACAGGCGGGGTAGCCGGGTGCCGGGCGGATCCCGGAGTACTTCTCCGCGATCAGGGCCTCGTTGTCCAGGTCCTCCTCGGGGACGTGGCCCCACAGCTCGGTCCGCACCCGCTGGTGCAGGCCCTGACTCCTCCAACATGCCCACGAGCTGCCTCCGTGTGAGCGGACCCGTCCAGAGCCCTCTCAGCTACAGCTCACGACCTATCAGCGAACCGCGCCGAGGAGGTCTGCCACCTCCCCGGTCAGCTCACGGCCCGGCCGGCCGTCGTACTCCTCCAGGAGCGCGGCGAGCAGGCCGGGCTGAACCCGTTCGGCGGCGCCGGCGAGCGGCTCCCAGGCCATCACCGGGAAGGTGCGGTTGTAGCTGAACGCATGAGCCAATGCCAGCAGGCGTACGCCGAGGTCCGGGTCGACCCCGCGTTCGAGGACCCATCCCCCGAGCCCGGCCAGCAGCATGCCGGTGACGGGGAAGTCGAGGAACGTGCCCGACAGCGCCAGCAGCCGGCGGCCCCGGTGCACGACCTCACGGGCGAGCGCGTCCCGCTGCTCGAGCTGCGCCGGCGTCTCGGCGTACCGCACGTGCGCGGTGAGGGCCGCGGCCTCCCCCACGATCGTCCAGGGCTCCAGGCCCGAGACGTCCATGCCCGGGAAGCGGACCGCCCCCATCTCGACGGCCGTGTCGACGTAGGCCGAGAGCCCGGCCTCGACGTCCCCCTTGGCGAGGAGCAGCTCGGCCCGCGTCGCCGACTCCGCGGTGCGACCGCCGAGCACCGAACCCCGGTGCGCGTCGAGCACCTCGAGGAGGCGCTCGCACTCGGCCACGTC
>CAVQCB010000007.1:0-89329 GCA_963710895.1 uncultured Actinomycetota bacterium | reverse complement strand
GAGTGACCGTCAAGGTGAGCACCCAGCCCCACGCCGTTCCGTCCCGCCGCCGCACGCACCGTGGCCGTTAGGGGGTCGGATCCGGGACAGCCGAACGCCGCAGGGAAGTCAGTGGTGTGATCTCGCCTCTGCGAGGTCAGCCTTGGCCGCTATGCGCTGCCGGTCGATCGCGCGGTCCACGGTGGATCGGCCGACGCCGAAGAGCTCGGCCACCTCGAGGGTGCTGTCCTCGCCGCTGTGGACCAGGGACAGCAAGTGCGCCTCTTGCTTGCGGCTCAACTTGGGCTGCTTGCCCCGTAGCCGTCCCTTCGCCTTCGCGACCTTCATGCCCTCCACCGTGCGGAGGCGGATCAGAGAACTCGGCAACCATGGCCAGGACGTTGAACAGCAGCCTTCCGACCGCGTCGGTGGGGTCGTAGACCGACCCGCCGAGGCTGAGGCTGATCTGTCGGGAGGTGAGTTCGTCGGCGATGGCCCCGGCATCAGGGAGCGACCTCGCCAGGCGGTCGAGCTTGGTGACCACCAGGGTGTGTCCAGCCCGGCAGGCGGCGAGGGCTTCGCGAAGTCCGGGGCGTTCGCGGTTGGTGCCGGTGAGGCCATGGTCGACGTAGATCCGGTCAGCCTCGACGCCCAGGCCGAGCAGAGCATCGCGTTGAGCGGTCAGGTCTTGCTGATCGGTAGAGCATCGGGCATTGCCCGACCCTCAGCAGGCGCCTCGCTCGCTCCCACCACAAGCCACCCGAGCGGCCCGAATGCCGATCCCTCACCGGGATACGGAGCACTCGCAACTCAACGAACCAGCGTCACACCAGGATGACGCGTTTCCCCGGATAAGTTCGCGGTATACGTCAGATGGCGATTGCGCTTCCCTGGAACTGGTGTTCTGGCTCGCGACAGCTACGCGCCCGCGCGCGCAGCCTGGCGCCGCCGCCACATCAGGGATCCCGGCGCCTCTGACGCTGGCGCCTCATCCCGGCTTGACACTGGCCCCGTCCGGTCGTTGTTCCGGCTCAGGTTCGAACCCGCGCCAGGGCAAGGGGGGCCCCGGGTGCGCTGGTCGTGACCACGTTCTCGATCGTGCCGAGCCCCTCCACGGTCATCTTCACGCGGTCGCCCGGTCGCAGCGGCGGCGGCTCCATCGTCCCCGATCTCCCCCAGAGCTCAGCGAGGCAACCGTTGCCGCACGTTCCCGAGCCGAGCACGTCGCCGGCCCGTACCCACGTGCCTCGGCTCGCGTAGGCGATCATCTCCTCGAAGGTCCACGACATACGACTGGTGCTGTCGCGGCCAACCACCTCGCCATTGACCTGCACCTCCATGTCGAGCGACAAGAAACCCTCGTCGTCGCGGAGGTGTTCGAGCTCATCAGGGGTCACGATCCATGGCCCGAGCGTGCAGGCTGTGTCTTTCCCCTTGCTGGGCCCGAGCTGGATGGTCATCTCGCGAGCTTGCAGGTCTCGAGCCGACCAGTCGTTGAAGACGGTGTAGCCGGCGATGTGGTCACGAGCCTGCGCGGGCGTGAGGTTGTAACCGTCTCGTCCGATCACAACGGCAACTTCCAGTTCGAAGTCGAACACGTTGCATCCCGGTGGCACGGGCACCGCATCGTGGGCACCGATCATGGAATGCGGGTTGGTGAAGTAGAACGCGGGCGCTTCGTGCCAGGCATCGGGCACCTCGTGGCCGAAGCGTCGCGTCATTCCTTCGAGGTGCTGATAAAAGGTGATGAAGTCTCGGACGCTGCGGGGAACGACGGGTGGCAGCAGCCGGACACTGGTGAGCGGTGTGCCCGTGCCGAGAAGCGCCTCTGCGACGGCATCCTTCAGCGCTCCACCGTCGTCACGCAGCAGATGGTCAAGGTCGGCCCCCTCGCGGAACTGGTACACGCGGTCGTCGGCGACGACTCCCGTCGTGCCGTCACCCCAGGCGGGCGTGTCTGCCTTGCTGATCTCGGTCCATCGGGCCAGGCGCACCTCAGTGAACCTCGAGAGTCGTGGCAGGGGTCTTTCCACCCTTGCAGAACAAGGCCGCGACGAGGGCGCCCACGGCACATGCTGCTGCCGCGACAGTGAAGCCGAGGTCGTAACCCTGCGCGAGCGCGTCCTGCGCGATGTGCGCGACCTGGGGTCCCATCGGCACCGAGGCGAGCGCGAGGGAGCCGCCTGCTTCCAGAACGCCATGAGCGGGTCCCGCAACCTCGGGCGGCAGGCCGGCCGTGTTCAAGGACTCGGTCGCAAGATGTGCGGCCCGGGTGAGGGCGATGCTGCCGATGATGGCCGGCGCGAGGGTCTGACCCAGATCGCGCATCATGCTGGAGGTCGCGCTCGCCATTCCGGTCATGTGAACCGGGACGGCGTTGACCGCCGCCGCGGTGAGCGCCGACACCAGCAGCCCGAAGCCCAGCCCGTTGAGGACAAGGGATCCCAGGATCGGGGCGATGCCGGTCTTCGACACCGGAGTCGCGATGAGCCAGACGTCGGCCAAGGCGATCGCGACCAACCCGCTGACGAGCATGACGCGCGGCCCGACGCGCCGCAGCAGACGCACCAGCAGAGGCCAGACGAATGGCGTGATGGCCTGGATGATCACGAAAGGGATAGCGGCGTGGATCACCGTCTCGTGCTGAATCACGCCCAAGCGGATCGAGAGAGCATAGGCACCGCCCAGGAAGCCGAACATGCCGATCACGGAGACCACTGCAGCGGCAGCAAACGCCGGGATCCGAAACAGAGACAGCAGGAGCAACGGGTGTTCTGCCCGCGACTCGACGAATACAAATGCAGCGAGCAGGACGACGGCGACGAGGAACGAGGCGACGACGAGCGGGTCCGTCCAGCCACGCTCCGCTGCCTCGATCACCCCGAACAGCAGGGCGAGAAGACCAGCTGCGATGGTCACCTGTCCCGGGATGTCGAACTGCCGAGGCTCGGGCGACCGAGAGTCGTGGGCCAACGCGACCATCAGCGCGAGGCTGAGCGCAGCGAACGCGGCGGCACCGAGGAAGGCCCATCGGAATCCGCTCCATTCGGTCAGCGCCGCCGACAGCGGCGGTGCCGCAAGTGCGCCGGTCGACAGAGCGGTGGTCCACGCCGCCAAACCGCGTGCACGCTGCTTTGCTCCGGGCGTGAGGGCGGTGATCGACGCCAGCGAGGTCGGGAACATGGCTGCGGCGCCGACTCCAGCGATGGCCTGTCCTACCCAGAGGCCATGCAGGGATCCGCTGATTCCTGAGACCAAGAGCCCGATGGTGAGGGCGGCGGCGCCGAAGCTCAGGATCTTGCGGCGGCCGAACCGGTCGCCCAGCATGCCGAACGACAGACTGAACATCGCGATCGGAACGAGGAACGTTGCCGTGATCCAGGTGAGCTCGGATCCAGTGGTCTGGAGTCCCGCCTGCATCTCGCCGTTGATGGCGGCGGGAAGCACGAGGGCCAGCTGCGCAGCGAAGACGGCGCTACAGGCGGCGACCACAGTGCCTGTGTGCGGCGGCTGCTCGGAGACCGGCACTGGGTTCATCGGGCTGTCTTGTTCACGAAGGGTTGCTGTCTCGTCCATTTCATGCCTCCAGTAGTTCGGCCATGCATCCGAAGAGTTGCGGCGGGTTCGGGACCTGGTAGTCGGGATCGAGCTCGCCGTAGATGGCGTGCACATTGGCGATGAGCCGTTCGGATTCGGGCGGGTTGCGGAACAAGGCTGGGTCGCGTCCCGCGATCTCCCGTGCCGCGCTGATTGCCGTCCTTCCGGCGTTGTAGCCGGCGGTGGCCACCGCGTGGAGGCGATCGAGGTAGCGGCGGGCGGGTTCGAGGCACTGCGGGCCGGCGACGGGGCCATGCCCGGGGACGACGGTGTCGATGTCGAGCGCGGCAATGGTCTCGAGTGCGGCCAGCCAGCCGCTCGCTGGACCGGCCCACATGATGGGAGTGCCCTCGTTGAAGACGATGTCGCCCGTGAAGACGGTCCGGGCGGACGGCACGTAGACGATGACGTCACCGTCGGTGTGCGCGGGTCCTACCTCGATCAGGTGAACCTCGACTCCGCCCACCTCGAGTACGAGGTCACCGGTGAAGGTGCGGGTCGGGTAGCGCGGGTTGATTCCGTCGAAGTCGAAGCTGCCGAAGATGTCGCGAACGAAGGGGCCTGTCGGTGCAGTCGAGGTGAGGAGCTGGCGAAGTTGCGCGGGACCAACACGCCGCATCTCCTGGGCCGCGGCGACGGAGGCGAGGATCTCGGCGTCGGGCAGCAGCTGGTTGCCGAACCAGTGGTCTCCGTTGGCATGCGTGTTCACCACAACGTGGATGGGTGCTTCGGCCAGCAGTGGACGAAAGTCCTCGAGCATGCGCTCTGTCAGGGACAGATCGAACAGTGTGTCGACGAGAAGCGAGGACTCGTTCCCGACGACGAGCCCTGCATTGCTCAGGCCCCAGCCGCCATCGGGTTGAACCCACGCGTAGCAGCCGTCTGCAATCTGCTCGCGGTGCGCGGTTCGGTGAGGGTGCATATCGTCTCCCTGCTTGGCATGTTAGACTGCGACTCAATCTTGGACTTGAGTCCACTAAAAGTAGCCGGGGTCCTATTCGGCGTCAAGAGATGGCGTTCAATGTCTGCTTGAATCGCTGTCGCGAGACGTGGTCGACATGGAGAAGAGGTGGTTTCCCTGAGCGGTCCTGCTGCAGTCGGGCGACGGGCGCGGAAGGTCCAGCTCAGTCGTGATCGGCTCTACGAGTCTGCGATCTCGCTGTTCATCGAGAACGGCTTCGACGCCACCACGGTGGACCAGATTGCCGAGCGGGCGGACGTTGCGAGGGCGACGGTGTTCAATTACTTCCCTCAGAAGATGGCCTTCCTTGAGGAGTGGGGCGCACGGCGACGCGCCCTGGTCCGCGCGCGCCTCAAGGAGCACCCGCAGGATCTCGGGACCGCGGCCGAGGAGATGGCCGCCTATCTGACCGAGTTCGCGCTTCTCAACGAGAGAGCAAGAGACGAGACGCGCGCTCTGATGGAGCCGGCGCTTCGGCTGGGCGATGCTCTGCGGTCACCCACGCTGGACGTCGACCTGGCCCTCGCCGTCAAGCGCGGGCAATCTGCAGGCGAGTTCCGCGCAGACGTCGACGCGGACCATGTCGGCCAGCTCCTCACGGCCGGCTACTTCACAACCGTCCTCAGGTGGGCGACCCAGGACCCCGAACCCTTCCCGCTGAACGAGCGACTCCTGGAGAGTCTCGACCTGATCCTGCGAGGTCTCCGCTGAGCCTCGATCCACCGATCGACTCCGGGTCACGGATCGTGGCGTCGACGGCGACGGGTTGGGGCGGCGCTGCCCGTCCGCCCGGTCTCTCATCCGGTTCTGCCTACGGGCTTTGGGTCCTAAGTCGTGCCTCGCCGGCAGGGTGGTCAGGTCGTCGGTGCCGGTGGTGGCCTGCAGGCACGGGTACACAGTCGGTTCCAGGCCACGCTCCCAGGGCCAGCGTTGAGGTAGGTGCAGCCTCACCCGTCGCGCGGAGGAAGCGATCCGCGCGGGGATCACGATGAGCTTCCTGCTTCCGGTTGAGCTTGGGTTGCTTGCCGCGCAGCCGGCCCTTGGCCTTGGCGACCTTCATGCCCTCGACTGTGCGAAGCCTGATGAGGTCGGACTCGAATTCGGCGACCATTGCGAGAACGTTGAACAGCAGCCGCCCGACGGCGTCGGTTGGGTCGTAGACCGAGCCGCCGAGCGGGAGGCTGATCTGCCGGGTGGTGAGTTCGTCGGCGATGGCCCGGGCGTCAGGCAGTGACCTGGCCAGACGGTCAAGTTTGGTGACGACCAGGGTGTCTCCCGCTCGGCATGCCGCCAGGGCTTCACGGAGTCCGGGTCGTTCCCGGTTGGTGCCGGTAAGCCCGTGGTCGACGTAGACGCGCTCCGGCGCCACGCCGAGCATGGTCAGTCCGTCGCGTTGGGCGGTCAGGTCTTGTTGGTCGGTGGAGCATCGGGCGTACCCGACTAGTAGCGCGCTCATAACGCACCCCCAAGGGTAGGGCCTGGCCGGGCCACAGGCTGCGGCCGGCTCGGGCATCGGGCAACGCCCGACCACGCCAGCCAGCGCCCAACTCGCCTCCGGCGCAAGCCAGGTACGCGACCTCATGGGCGTGGACCTCGCTCGTGGACACCATCGGCGCCCAACGCTCTGGGGAGGGCTCAGCCTCTGGGCGTGGTCGTGTCCCATGGATTGAGGCAAGGGACGCCGAGGGGTTCGAAGTGCTTGATGGTCCGCGTAGCGATGGTCATCTCTGCAGACTCCGCGACGGCGGCGATGAGGGCGTCGTCGAACGGTGCGTGCTCAGGGACCCGATAGGCCGCCAGGATCCGGGCCGCCGACAGGTCGAACGGCAGGACCCGGTCGGCGAACGTGGGCAAGACGTTCTCCTCGAACCAGCGACGAAGGATCGCTCCTTGCTCAGCGTCGGATCGCTCCTTGGCAATCACCCCTCGCTCGATCTCCGCGATGGTGAATGCTGAGACGAACTGGTCACCGACCGGAACCGACGCTGCCCACACCTCGACGGACCGGTTGCGCCCTCGGACCCGCAGTGCGGACACCACATTGGTGTCCAGCAAGTACTTCACAGTTGCGCCGAGCGAGCCGTCATTCCCAGACGCTCAGGTTCGAACTCGATGTCGGCACCGTCGTCGGTGCCCAAGAGGTCAACGATAGTGACGGGCTCGCCCTCCAGAGCCTTGGTGAGCACGTCGCGCGCCTCCGCCTCAACCGATCGGTGACGCTGCTTGGCACGCGCACGAAGCGCAGCCTTGGTCCCCGCGGGAAGGTTGCGGATGAGGATCTGTTCCATAGCGACCACCTCCGATATCATCCCAACGATATCACTGCGGAATGGGGTGTCACGACAACTGCAGCGCGACCTGCCAGGGGCGACCCGAACTGGCGGCAGCACCTGCCTCGGCTCTTGGTTGATCACCGCATGCGGATCCTTGACCGGTGATGAGCCGCGGCTCAGTCTGAGCAGTCGACTGCGACCGCGAGGGCTGGCGCATACCTCACGCATAGCCTCGTTCCGACGCGCGGTCGCATCGTCGTGACGGACCTCCCCGCACGCGGAGAACTGTGGTGGTGCGCGATGCCCGAGATCGGTCGGAGACCCGGCATCGTCCTGTCTCGCGACGCAGTCATCCCGCGCCATCGCCGCGCACTCATCGCCCCCTGCACGACCACCATCCGGGGCCTGGCGAGCGAAGTCCTCCTCGAACCCGGCGACGACCCAGGTCTCCCCACTCGTCTGGTTCGTCGAGCGGGTGTGCGTCGTACGCGGCGTAGTTGGCGTCTACTTCGGCCGAGCGGTGGCGAGCCAGCAGGGCAGCGAGGGCTTCGTCGACAAGCGCGGAGTCCGGTTTCCCAGCCGCCTTGGTCACCGCAAGTCGTTCCTCGATTGACGCGGGCAAGTGGCGGTTGCTGCTCAGTCGGCGCTGCACCTGCGGTAACGGATATGGGTGGTGAGCGGTGAGTGGAGCACCTCGACAGGCTCGAAGCCGAACGCCTCGACGCCGTCGAACATGCGCTCGCCGCCGCCAAGTAGGACGGGTGCGATGTCGAGGGTGAGTTCATCGATCACACCGGCGTTGAGCGCCTGTCGAGCTGTCGAAGCGCCGCCGGCGATGTCCACGCCGTTCCCGTTGGCCGTTTCGAGCGCCTGCGCGTAGGCGGCGTCGAAGCCCTCGGTGACAAAGTGGAAGGTGGTTCCACCCTCCATCTGGATCGGTTCGCGGGCATGATGGGTGAGCACGAAGACCGGGGCGTGATAGGGCGGCTCGGATCCCCACCAACCGTCCCACTCCATGTCCCACTCACCGCGGACCGGCCCGAACATGTTTCGGCCCATGACGTAGGCGCCTCGGGCGCGCATCAGCCATCGGTTGGCTGTCTTGTCGGCTTCGGTTGCGCGCGGGTCGCCGATATGCCAGCTGTGCAGCTCGCCGCCGCGCTTGCCGAGCGGGTTGTCCCGGCTTTGCTCGGGACCGGCGACGAACCCATCGAGCGAGATCGACATGTGGCAGGTGGTCTCGGACATCAGCATCTCTCCAAGGTGGTTACTGCGTGGCACTGCGGTCACTTCTTTGCAACTACATCCGACATCCCCGGCGCGGGCCTCGAGTTCACGGCTGCGGGGCGAGAGCGCATGGACTGCGCCAGTTCGGACCTGGTCGACGTCGAGGCCAGCATCTTCGTCGGCCTGAGTGGGGAACCGAGCGCGAGTCCTTGTCGCTCCTACTTGCCCGACTCGCGAAGACCTCGAGAACCGCCCGGCTGCGGGCCCATGTGAAGCCTTCGCCAGATCGCAAGTGACGGTGATGTCTGCGAAACGGACGATCGCCTCGGCTACGGCGCGGGACCGGATGGACTGGAACACATCGAAGCTGTGGTGTGCGCCGGGCAGTTCGGCGTAGACGACCGGCTGTGCCGAGGTCGAGCGGAGCCGTTCGGCGAAGGCCCGGGCCTCATGCGCGGGGACGAGGGGGTCCAAGGTGCCGTGGATCAGGAAGGTCGGGGGTGCGTCACGGTTGATCGCCCGGTGTGGCGCCGCCCCGGGGTCGCCGAAGTCGCCGTAGTAGCCGTACAGCCCGACGAGTGCCGCGACACCGCCATCAGTCAGCGCGGCGGTCGCGGCCAGGTTCGCCCCTGCTGAGCCCCCGGCGGCGACGATCCGGTCCGGGTCGCCGCCGTACGCCGCGGCGTTGTCACGCACCCAGGCCAGTGCGGCCCGCACGTCGGCGAGCTGCGCACGATGATCGACCCCGAACTGGCGACGACCGGCGCTGACGCACACCCACCCCTGCGCGGCGAGTCGGTGGATCAACGCCCGTGACCCGATCATCTTGCTGCCGAACGCGGCATGGAAGTACACCAAAACCGGCGCCGGTCCCCCGGTGTTGCGGGCCCCGCGGGAGACGTGGACGTCCAACCGGTTCCCGAACCGCGCCGGGCCGTAGCGACGGTTGCGCACGCGCTCGCACGTCCGGGCGCCAGGCGACGAACGGCACGAGCATCCGCCACCACGGCAGCCGGGTGTAGCGCGGCTGCGCCCGTGGTCCATGGACCTCCTGCAACGCCGCCGTGAGCGCGGGCCGAGCCGAGCGGGCGCGCACCGCGAGCCAGGCCAGCAGGAGTACGTCGGCCACGGTCACCGTGAGTACCACCCACCACCAGACGCCCGGCTCGGGGTGGCCCAGGACTCCGATGGTGCCCGCCGCGAGCCAGCACGCCCCCAGGAACGGGACCTCGTTGACCCACCACCCCAGTGCGTGCTGCAGGTTGAACGGCGACGAGCGGCGTGGCACCGGGGGCCGCCACGCCATCAGGGCGAACAGCGCCACGACGGACGCCGTGGTGAGGGCACCACTCATGCGCGCTCCTTCGCCAGGTGTCCCGTCGGCCGGAAGAACGTGCGCAGGTCGCCGACGACGAGGTCGGGTGCCTCCAGAGCGGCGAAGTGTCCACCGCGGTCGAACTCCGACCAGTGCACGATGGAGGCGTTGTCGCGCTCGGCCAGCGGCCGGATGGTCTGGAAGTCGTCGGCGAACACCGCGACGCCGATGCGCCCGTGGCTCACCTTTGTGTCGCGGGCGGGGTGTTGCTCGGCGTAGTGGTAGCGGACAGCGGTGGCCGCGGTGTTGGTGAGCCAGTAGAGCGAGGCCTGTGCCAGCACCTGGTCCGGTGTCACCAGGCTGGTGCCGTTGCCGAAGTTCTCGAAGAGCTCGTTGTAGGCGAGCTGGCCCACGGGTGAGTCGGCCAGGGCGGCGGCGATGGTCTGCGGCCGGGTGCCGTTCATGTGGTTGTAGCCGGCGACCGACTGGAACCAGCCGGCGAACTCCAGGGCTGCGTGCTCCTTGGGTCCGAACCGGTCGAACTCGGCAGGGTCGCCGGAGGGGAAGGAGAACAGCTGAAGCACGTGGGCGCCGAGGAAGCCCTCGGGGTCCAGCACAGCGAGCTCCCGCGAGACCATGGCGCCGGCGTCGCTGCCGTGGGTGCCGTAGGAGTCGTAGCCCAGCCGACGCATCAGGGTGTCGTAGACGCGGGCCACGCGGTCCATGGTCCACCCCTGCTCGACGACCGGGGTGCTGAAGGCGAAGCCCGGCATCGACGGCACCACCACATGGAACGCGTCCTCGGCGCTGCCACCGTGCCGCTCCGGGTCGGTGAGGGGGCCGATCAGGTCCAGGAACTCCGCGAAGGATCCGGGATAGGTATGCAGCAGGAGCAACGGGGTCGCGTCCTCGTGCGGCGACCGCACGTGGACGAAGTGGATCGTCTGGCCCTCGATCTCGGTCAGGAAGTTAGGGACGGCGTTGATCCGGGCCTCGACGGCGCGCCAGTCGAAGGCCTTCCAACGTTCGACCATGTCGCGCAGGTAGGAGGTCGGGGTCCCGTACTCCCAGGTGTCGCCGGGCGCCGACACGGCGTACCGCGTCCGGTCGAGCCGGCTGCGCAGGTCCTCGAGCACCTCCTGCGAGATCGCGACGGTGAAGGGGCGGATGCGTGTGGTGGTCTCTGTGGTGTGCTCGGTGTTGTTCATGTCACTGACGCGTGGAACCTTTCCGGAGAACTGCTTCCTGGATGAGCGGATTGCCTGGCGAATCCGATGGCGGAGACCGCGGTCGACGCGTCCGCCCGGGAGGTCCTCGCCCGCAACGACGCCACGGTGGGTGTCGTCTGGACGGGCTGCACCCGAAGCACCTGGCCCAGGGGCCGTGCTCCTCCCGAGACAACGCTCAACTACGATCGTTGTGAGCGTATACTACGAACGTAGTGACCGAAAGGGGATGTTCCCATGACGAGGCGGGACGACATCGCCGCCGCAGCGATGGAGCTGGTCGCCGAGGGCGGCACCCATGCGCTGACGCACCGTCGGGTCGATCGACGACTCGGCCTCCCCGAGGGCACGACGTCCAACCACGCCCGGTCGCGGCGAGAACTGATGCTGCTGGTGGTCCAGCAGGTGGCCGCCGTCGCGCACCTCCTCCCGCCGGAGGCGCCAGCGCCACGCACGGTCGAGGAGGCCGTCCAGCAGCTCACCGAGGCGTTCGAGGGCGTCGTCGCGCGCGAGGTCGACACCCGGGCGCGGATGTCGCTGTCCATCGACACGCTGCACGACCCCGAGCTGCACGCCCTGCTCACCACCGACTCTCCCGTCCGCGCGACCGTGCTCGAGCAGGCGCGGCGGCTGCTCGACGGGCTCGGGGTCCCCGACAGCGAGCAGCGCGCCATCGACCTCGCCGGCATCATGAACGGCCTGTTCTACGACCGGCTGGTCGGCCACGGCGTGCACGGCACCCGCGTCGACGCGGAAGCCGTACTGCGTGCGTGGCTCACCGGAGTCACCGCATGAGCGCATGGCACGCCTCCCACCACACGGTGACCGGCCGACCTCCCTCGCCGACGGCCTCAGGCCATGAGCTTCACCCACCTGCCCGAGAGGGTCTGGATCCATCCGACCCACCCCGACCCCCTCCGTGCCGACGCGGCGCGACCCTGGTCGACGGCGTACGCCGCACGCGTGGTGCGCGAGGATCTGGTGGCCCTGCTCGACGACTGCCTCCACCCGCCGCCGCTGCACCCCCGCCGTGTGGGCGACGCCCACCGCGCCGGTGCAGCACCTGCGCCATGGGCTGCTCCGGGCCCACCCGGCACCCCCCAGCCGACTAGCCTCCACCTCCACCGAAGGCTGGCATGCCGGTTCCTGATCGGCGTTCGGAACGAGCCCAGATCCGCTTGTTCAGTCGACTTGGAAGACGTAGGCGAAGGCGGTGCGGGTGTAGGCGATGCCGCGCCCACTGGCCCGGATGCGCTCAGGATCCGCAGCGTTCTGGCGCTTGGGAACGAGGTACTCATCGAGCTGGTCTGTGACCAGACGGTAGCGACCATCTCGATGGTGCACGGCCCCCACCAGCTGCAGGGACGGGGCCAGCGCGGCCAGGCTGGCGTCGCCGTGGCTGGAGTTGGCCAGCAGCCATGCGCCAGGCCGCAGGTACCTGCGGCAGTGCTCCCACATCGGACCGGTGTACAGCGAGATCAGCAGGTCCATGCTGTCGTCGGGCACGTCCAGCGGCTGGGTGTAGTCCGCGTCGAGGAACCGCACCTCCCGTTCAGCCCCAGGAAGGGTCCGACCGGCCAGCTCCTTGCGCACCCGGTCAGGTGCAGCGAAGAACTCCGCAGCCCGCGCGTCGGTATCGACGTAGGTCACCGACCGGACGGCGGTCGACGGGGACAGATCCACGTAGCTGCCCGGGTACAGCGCACGCTCGATCGGCCAGACGTCGGCCAGCGCCATGAACAGGCCAGAGCGATCCCCGATCGACGACCGGTACTGCGACCACGTCACCAGTCTCGCCACCAAGCCATTCCAGCAGGTCGACACTTCCGGCGGTGGAACCGGCGCCCGGCGTCCCGCAGAGGATCCCCATACGGGGTCTTGACGTGTCACTTGCGCGGCGGTATGACGCTGATGCGGGCCGCCCGGATCGCCGCAAGTGAGCGCGCGTTTGGGCAGGCACACTCAGCGATCACCCAGACAGTGCGGCCGTCAGATCGACCTCGATCAGCTGCCCACGAAAGCCAAGCTGGGCAACCCCGAGCAGCGTGCTCGCCGTGGTGAACGCAGGCCCCAGCACCGAACCGTTCAGACGCTGCCACGCAGCACCCAGCGCCGCACCATCGCCGCTGACCACGTAGATCACCGAGCGGACGACCTGATCTGGCCCCGCCCCCACAGCGCTGAGGGCGGCGATGGCGTTGGCTGCCACCTGGTCGATCTGGGCGTCAAGGTCTCCCGGCCCCGCCAGCGCGCCCGAAGGGTCGAGGGGGCACTGCCCGGCCAGGAACGCCATCCGGCCAGCTTCCACGACGGTGACGTGGTGGTATCCAGGCGTCGGATGGAGTTCGGAGGGGTTGATTCGCGTGATCTCGCTGCTCATGCCCTCAGTCTGGCGACCGAGTCGAACCGGATCACCTGGGTTTCCCGACGGTGCAGCCGAAGAGGGGCGACCGCGGCCCGCTACGCGGCCACCGGATCGTGGGCGATACGCATCCCACTGCACGTTCCATCTATTGCGAAAGGAGGCAGCGTAGTTCTGCAGCGATCCGCTCAGGGGCGCTCTCGTCGGGCGCGTTGTGATCCGCGTCCTTCAGCGTCAGATGGTGCGCCCGCGGGATGATGGCACTCAACGGTTCCAGAACGCCGGTCAGGTAGTCGGGCGATGCTGTCCCGGAGACCAGGAGCGTGGTCGCGGTGATCGTGGCGAAGTCCGAGCCGTCGTCGTCCGAGTGGGCGATTGCGTCCAGCTCGGCTGGCGTGGTCGACATCAGGTCCCGCGTCTCTCCACGGCGGCCGACCATCAGCCATGCGAGCACCCAGCACACCGGGTAAGGCGTCCACGGGAGCGGAACCAACCGCGTCGCATGGAGAAACAGTGCCATCGCCCGGACGTGCTTGCCTCGCGCGAGAAGACGCCGGAACTCCGTACGGAAGGAAAGATCAAACGACCCGTTGATCGACACTCCCGGTTCGTAGACCACAAGCTGGTCGATGTCGGAGGTCGACCGTGCGGCTGTGAGCGCGATAAGGCCGCCGTAGCTGTGTCCGAATACCATTCGTGCGCCGACGGCATCCGCGACCGCTTGCAGGTCCTCGACTTCCCGGCCGATCGAATACCGCGGCCCTTGCGGGCCACTGTTCCCCCTGCCGCGTCGCTCGATGACGCAGACCGAGAACCCGTCCGCTAACGCCGCGGCCAGCCGGTCGTAGTTGTGCGCCATGCGATTGTTTCCCGGCACGACGACCATCGCAGGACCGGTCCCCGTCAGGCGGTAACCGATCCTCGTGCCGTCGGCAGAGTCGACCGTGTGCGTGGAGTCGCCCATACAGACGATCGTGCACCAGGTCGCTTTCACGGCGCTTTCACGGCGCCTACGGTGCTCACCATGGTGCACTGGCGACCGCGCGCTGGCAGGTGGTCGACGCGCCCCAGCGTCATGGTGGGCGCCGTGACGCGGAAAGATGCGGTTGCGCGGACAGCATCGGGCGGTGAGTCGCAGACGTTATCCAAAATCTCGGCTGCGGATCGCCGCAAGCTGCCGCGCTGCCCACTGACCGGTGTGAGCGAGCGCCAGAACCGCGATGACGGCAGCACCTAGCATTGCCAATATCCCCAGCGCCAGAACTACCTGATCCACGCGACTGACTCTACCGGCACCCGGGGCCTCCAGAGATCGATCCGATGGCGGAAAATGACTCCGCAAACTCCGGGCCTACGCGGCCGACCACGAACCTTGGTGGAAGCCACACAAGTGTCGGTGGGGTGGCGACGTGGGTGAGCGCAGCACGGATTCCGATCGCGGAGTGTCGCACCTGTCGCCCTGAACCGACGGCGCGGCCTCGCAGCCACTTGGCACTAGTGGAGTCGGCGGTTCTTCCTGGGTCACACTCCTGCGATGTGAGCAGTTGGCAAGTGACGCCGTGCCGGTTTGCTTTGCGTAGCTCACTGGTGGCTGCGAGTAGCACTCGGCTCTCCGGGCGGGATGGGCTGCGGGTTCAGGCCCACCCGCACTTCAGGGTTGAGTGGAATGTGTACGCGGTCCGAGTGGCCACCCACGATGATGATGGACTGCTGTCCGCCCAGGGACCCTCCTGCCGACAGGCTCCCTCGGGCAGCGTGCGCGAGGAGGGTCTCGAGGACGGGCTTCTCGTGATCGGGCAACCCCTCGTAAAAGGTCTGCAACTTGTCTTGGACCGCCTCGACGCTGGCCGGCGCCAATTCACCGTCTTCCATGCGTGGTACCTCCTCGTGTCTCCGGGATCTCAGAGGAGCACATTCCGCGGTCTCTTGCCAGGGGGCGATGCCGTCGCAGACCGACCGGGGGCGACTCTGGTTCTCGACGGTGCCGCTGCGAGGGAGTGGTTGTCGCGCTACCTCCGTGGTGGTAGACCGCTTCTCATGGGAACCTGTCGCTTCTCCTTCGACGAGATCACGTTGGTGAACCACAAGAGCGACACAGACCACTGCGACAACGACTGGCTGGTTCTGACCTGGTTCGGCACCGGATCACCACGCGTGCTGCCGATCCCGTTGTTGAAGGACGACGGCTCATCGGTCCTCTGGGATGGGGCGACCATCCATGGGATCGTCGATGCCGTCACGGCACCCGACGACGCGACCGTGGTCCTCACTTGGGTGGTGTACAACCTCAGCAAGGCCGATGCTCAGGTCCAGGCCGAGGTCGCGAATCGGTTGGGCTCCAGTGTGGCCTCCTCGGTCGAACCGGACATCTCACACGCCGTGAGCTCGGTCGGCGCGCTCGCTGCTGCCGGCCCGATGGCGCCCCAGCTCCAGGCAGCGCTGGCCGAACTCCAAGGTGCGGCCACCGACGCCCTGGCCAAAGCCGTCGACGAGTTGGTGACTGGTGTGATCAGCGCCATCGCCTCCGTGGTCGAAGGTCAGCCCGATTGCAACGGCGAAGTCGCCCGGGGAGTTGCCCTGTACCCGGCTCATATGGCACTCCAGAGCACGAACACCTTCGAGGTCGAAGGGTCACGCAAGAGCAATAGCTGTGGAGCGGCACCACACACCAGATTCACCACCACGCTCAGTCGCGACGTGATCGAGGCCATGACCCACCTTCCGGGTTCGATGGACACTCAGGCGACGTTCCAGGACCCCCGACTCGACCCACGGCCAGACGCATCAGCGACCGCCGTGGCGACAACCGCGGAGAACCCGACACTGCAACACTTTCGGCCCGGTGGCCCCTCAGGGTCCACGCCCCCCGGACAGTCGCATCCCCTTCGCCCTGGAGACGCGCAAGAACACCGATGACCCGAGAAGTCAGCGAGAAGGCCGGTACTCTCCTCAAAGCCTCCCCGCCTACCGGAGCAGACCCCCAACACCGGGCCAACGGCTAAGCGGCACCCACGGATTGACGCAGCATGGTTGGAACCCGTGCGGCGCGACCCGCCCACTATCGCGGCGGAGCGTCGCGGGCTCGCGCACGTCGCCGGCTCCACTCCGCTGTGCATCTGCAATCGAGGATCGAGTAGGCGGCCACTGTCTTCGCATGTGAAGGTCGTTGGCGGAATCAGCCGCGAATGAAGTCCTCGGGTACACTCTCGGGTCCTGGCTCAGCCAGAACGCGCTTGACGCTTGCCGCCACTTCCTTGGCTTTCAGGACGTAGTGCATCGGTACCTGGCGAAGCTCGAACCGGCCGGATATCTCGGCCTCCTCGTTGTCCGACGCTTCTAGGGTTACCTCGGCCTGGCGGTGTTGGCGTTCCATGTCCTGCAGATCCTCGGCAGGGATGAATACGGCAAGAGTTCCACCGTTCGCCTCTGCCTCTTCTTGAAAACCCTCGAACAGCGATATCGCTTCGTGAATCGGGTCCCAGAGCAAGTCGAACAGGCCCATGTGGACGTGCTCGCACGACATCAGGGTAGCCCTGACCAGGCCCTCGACCTCAAGCAATCCAAGCGTGCCGGACAGCTCGTCACGCGTGGCGGCTCGCATTTTGGTGCCTGACTCCGCCACGAGCTTCGATCCGTCGATCTGGAGTCTGACCCGGCGCTGGGGCTTTCCAGGCTCGGCGGCCACGCTCACATCGAGGCGCGCCGCGTTGATGACGTCTGCCCGGTGCTCGCTAACGTTTCGAAGGGCACAACAGAGCCGATAAGCGAAGTTGTTGTCGAACTCCGTTGATAGTAAAGCCTTGAAGCGCTGGTAAACGTCGCTCTGTTGACCGAACCTTCCTGAAAGCCAAGCCGATGTGCGGTCGTCGAGCGAGCGAAACTCGGACAACCAGGCCTTGAACTCCCTCTGCAGCCTGTAGTCGTTGAGCTCGGGAGGACGTAAACCTTCCGCCGCCAACTTTTCGAGCCTGGTGATCTCTTCGTTCAGGTATTGAGTGGCGCGCTGCACAGCGGCCACGCCGCTGGCGAGCGTCATCCGGACGAGCAATTCCTCAGCGGCCACCAGACCCAAGGAGTCCTCGGTGGTGATGGTCCGGATGAAGGTGAGGTCGTGCGCGTCTCCAGGACTCGCTCCGGGCCTGTAGGCGAGCACAGCAACCGTGCCCGCGTCGTCCGTACCGAGCGCGGTTTCTACCTGCGGGGTCTTTTCAGGCACGACCAGAACAATGTCATGCGGCCAGTTTCGAAACCATGAGCTTTCCGCGCCCCAACTGACAGACGCGTGCCGTTCAGGGGACCGCACCACACCTCTCAACGCCTGATCGGCCGACCACCGGTCAAGCAGACCACACGTGCAAGCGGCGAAATGATGCCGCGTCGGCCGCCATATATTCTCGGAACCTTCCATGTCTCGCGTTTGCGAGCGCCGCATCGAAGGGACAAGCGTTGAGTCTGCCGCCTGGCTGGATGGCCGACCCAACGGAATCTGTTCGTGAGTCGGGTCAGGCTTGGGTGTTCCCAGTGCTGCGTGCCAGTGGCCGCGACGAGGGTCGCTTCGCATTGAAGAGGCTGAAGAACCCGCGTAGGCGAGCACGCTTCGACCGCGAAGTTGCGGCCATGCGCGATCTGGCCGAAGAAGGGCTCGCCGTGGTTCCCATAGTTGAGGTTGGAGAACATGGCGACCGGCCCTACTACGTGATGCCTTGGTACCGCAGGGGATCCCTGGAGGGCGCCGATCTAGGCGACGTCAGTTCCCGGCTCAGACTTCTCCACGACGTCGCGGGGGTGCTGGAGGACTTGCACTCTCGCGGCTACGCCCATCGCGACATTAAGCCCGAGAACCTTCTGCTCGACGAGGACCGCCGGCCGGTGCTTGCTGATTTCGGGCTATGCCTACAGCTAGAGGACGAGCGCGTTACGGAGATTGAGGAAGCCGTGGGATCTCGCTTCTTCATCGCGCCAGAGAATGAGTCCGGGATCAACGAAGAGGTTGATCAGAGACCAGCGGATGCCTACGCCTTCGGGAAGTTGCTGTGGTCCGTTATGACCGGATCAAGCGCCCTTCCCCGCGAACTGCAGCTCGAAGCCGACCGGTCAATTGCCACGCTTCTCCGGAACGATCGACTCGATGGTCTCGACCAACTCTGCCGCCTCCTGCTAGGCCCCGATCCCCGCACCAGGTTGAGCGATTGGTCGACGGTTCGAGATGAGATTCACGCGGTCCTGCGGCGGGCCGAGGGCCAGGAGTTTGGAGACTTGCCACGAGACGATGCGGACCTCAACACGCTCATTCCGTCGCTTCGGAAGCTCTCAAGAGCCCGGACCGTCGAGCCGCACCTTCGTGCCGAGCGGCAAGCAGCAGCCGAACGCGAGAGTTGCCAGGCGCTCATTCGCACCTTCGTCGCTCGACTCCACACGCACCTCGACGCCGAGCTGGACGCTCTTGCTCCTGCATTAGAGGAGGCCGGTCTTTCCGTGACGCTCAGCTCAGGTGGGCTGTTCTTGAAACATGTCGCCACTCGATTCGGACCGCTGCGAGGTCGCCCGGAAATGGCGAATCTCCGCCCTTGGGCTGGCGATGATTCAACGATGGTCGCGCTCTACATCCGAACCACGCGGCAACCGTGGTCGCCCTGGGTATGGGTGGGAATGTACTTGGTGCCTCACGACATGGAGGTCGCAATTGCTCGGGTCGCCAACTATCAGCGGAACGAACACGACAGCCCTGTGTTCGTCACTAGACCGGGCGCATATTGGGATCTGACGGCGTGCGGGCGCTGGGACCTTGCTACATCGAAGGATCGGGTGCTGGAGGTCGCCGACAGCACAGCAACCTTTCTGCGTCATCTAATCGGCGACTACATCGCGGACGCGGCCGCGGGCAGCGACCCGAGCGTGCGGTACCTCACCGGATAGGAACGATCGCGTACGTGTGGGGGACTCAGGATGGCCTGTATGCGGCGGATAGACGCAGCTTGCAGCACCCGGCCCCTCACGTGCCGCCGATGGCTGTTGGTGAGGGCACGAGGCAATCTGCGACGAGTCGGTCAATGCTCGCCGCAGCTCGGGCCGGGGCCGGGGTCAGGAAAACAGCTGTTCGAGTTGCTCGTCATCGAGGTCGTGGGCTTTGCAGGCATGCAGCGCGACATCAGCCTTTAGCGAATTCCCGCGCAGAGTGGCGCGGCAAGTGAGCTGGCGACCCTCCGCCTCAGCACGCTTCACCAAGGGTATGAAGTTGGCCGTTTGCGCGGGTGAGAGGACACCGACTTGGTGGCCGTTGATGTCCACTGCGACCAGCTCGACCTTCGATCTCGGCCGCTGTTCGATGACGGAGCGCAGGACCGCTGCGACAACTACCTCGCTTCCGTACTGCGATAGAAGCAGCCCGAGGTGCTCCATAAAATCCTCTTCACGCGTGACCTGGGCGGTCGAACCGGGAGGGAGGTCGAGATGGTTTCCTTCAATGGGGTTCGGACAGGTCAGTTGATCCGCAGGCGGGAGCGACAGGGTTACCCGCGCCCAAGTGTCTCGACCGACCGCCCTGAGCCATTGTCGCGAAGGGACGGTGATCTGGCCGCCAGGGACAGATGCGATCGCTCCGTGGTAGAGCCGAGCGTCACCACGTTCCATGTAGCCGACGTGAAGGCCATCGACGTAAACCGCTACAGCGTTTCCGTCGAAAGGATTTGCTGGGTCGGGAACGAGCACGGCGCCGAGTCGGATCTCGTTGCCGGACTCGGAAACGCTTGAATGCCGTTCAAAGAGCTTCCGCAGGTCCTTGGCTCGGTACCACTCGCCAGCGACTTCGTACTGCTTGGTCCGTGGAGACCATGCGCGCAGGTCGGACCCATTGGGCCTTGGCGGCACGTGGTCCTTCGTGGAGGTGCGATCAACCTTATGGAGATCACCGGTGACGCTTTGACGTCCATAGTCGTGGCGGACCGCTGCGTCGATGTCCTCGCGAAGCGGCGTGCTCGGTGCCAAAGACATCTCGCGGGTTGTCGTCCGCGACGACCCGCCGCTCGCGCGAGCGATCATCACGACCACTCCGATGACAATGGCGATGGTGATCAGTGTTCCCATCCGGCCTCCCCCTTGGTCCTAGATCGGTGTCAAGGTTACGTTCCGTTCGCGGCCCGGCGCTCATCTAACTAACCAGGAACCTCGCTTGACCTGACGAGTGTCTCCTGTGCCGCGGCGACGAGGGTCGCTTGCGGCGGTAAGAGGTAACCTCGACGGTGCTTCGACAGTCTCGAATTGCGATGGTCACGCGGAGCGTGCCGGCGGCTGATGAGCTCGCGGAGCGACCGGTGCGGGATGTTCTTGCGGTAGGCGACGTTCCGAGAGACATTGAGGCCAGCGCCGCCGTCAGGCGGCGAACAGGTAGTCCGCAAACTTGCCTATGCCGATTGGAGGGTGCCCCACTGCCCAGCGATCGAAGGGTGGGTTGCTGCCGTCCATTGCCGCAAAGGGGAAGCAATGAGCACGACCGTATTCGTGGTGCTTGGTGGAGTTCTAGCGGCTATTGCCAGCGCCATCGCCATCTGGGCGTTCTTCTTCCGCACTCCCGCCCAAACAAGTCAGGACGCCGCAAGCTACAAGGGCGCGATCAATAGTGCCACCGAGCAGCAGCGCTTCATAGAGTTCACCAGCAAGCACGACGGAGACATTGTGCGGCTTGACGTCTGGATGCACGCAGATATGGCCAAGGAGATAGAGAAGCGGGGCTCGAGAGAGGTCTCGTATTTCGCTATCTACTTTGAGTGCCCCGAGACTGCAGGCGAACAAAGTATCGAAGCAGGCTGCACCGGCATGGAGTACGGGGTCTCTATTGATCCGGCCGGAGACGCGTGGTACGGATACAACCAAGGGGCGAACTACCTGCGAGGGTACTTCACGGTTCGCGCTAACCCTGGAATGCACCAGGGTTACCTGAGCACCTCGCTAGTCTCGGTGCGAAGAGAAGATGCTCCGTAGCCGACCGAGGCACCCGCTGACGTCGGATCACCGACTCAGGCGCACCGTGAGCGTCGCCGACACCGGTCCCGCGAGGGATGTCGAATAGAGCGTTGGCTACTCGCCGATGCGTCATTGCTTGAAGCCGTCAAACTTGAGTGGCCTGTGCGGCAATGTGGGGCGCGTCCTAGTGGGCGGAAAGACCCACCACGACCGAACATCGCCCCGGTGACTCGGGGCAGCACGGGGGCTCAGAACATGTCGGGGCAGTACGGCGCCCGGTGCCAGCCGAACGCGGTCGACGCAGCGACGAGAGCGCCGGGGGTGTGCTCGGTGACACGGCCGACGCGGTGCAGGTCGGTCAGCGCCACGCCACCGAGATAGACGGTGCCGAGCTCGAGGACGCCGAGGGAGAGGTCGGGCGCGGACGACACCCGCGTCACCTCCGCAGTCGCGCCCTCGGGGTGGCCGTCGGTGACGAGGCGGTAGCGGCCCGAGTTCGCGGGCAGCATCGGGTCGTCGACCTCGATCACGAGGTCGATGCCGGCGGCGTACTTCCGCGCGGCGAGGGCGGCCTGCACGTCGACGACGCGCAGGTAGAGACCGTCGGTGACCGACGTCTCGACGGCCCGCGCGTCGGCCACCAGGTGGCGCAGCGGCTCGTCGATCGGCGCGCACCACAGGCGGAAGGTGCGCGCGAGGTCCAGGTCGAGCAGGTAGCGCCAGATGCCCGCGTGGGCCGAGGGGTCCTCGGCCCACACCTCCTTGATCCGCACCTCGCTCTCGGGGTCGTTCTCGAACTTCTCCTTGAAGCGGTACGTCGCGAACCCGTCCACGTCGCCGGCCTCGTCGTAGTGCAGGACGTAGCGCAGCTCCGAGGCCCCGCCCCGGGCGAACTCCTTGTCGAAGACCGCGAACTCCCAGGCCCCGTCGTCGCGAGACATCGTCCCCGGGCGCTCGGGCCGCATCGCCTCGTGCAGGGCGCGGGCGGCGGCGAGGAACACCTCACGGGTCACCTCGTCGACCGACCCTGCCGCGCGCACGCCAGGGAGGAAGGTGAGGCGACGGTTGGTCCCGGTGAGCACGGTGCGGTTGACGGCCGGGCCGTAGCCGAACCGCCCGTAGATCAGCGACTCCGAGGCCCACAGCGCCGCGAGGGGCTCACCGCGCCGCGCGACCTGCTCGAGCTGGTGAGCCATCATCGCGGTCAGCAGCCCGCGCCGGCGGTACGGCGGATGGACGGTCACCACGGTGACCGCTGCCGTCGGCACGGCCGCCCCACCCGGGACCGTCAGCCGGCGGGCGAAGTCGCCGCACGTCGCGACCCAGCGGCGGCCGACCTTGAAGCCGAACATCCGCCTGTTCTCGAAGAGCTTCCGGTCCAGGTCCTTCAGCTCCGCGTGCGGCTCCTCCTGGAACCCCCGCGCGATCGCCTTGTGGAACTCGGTGAACGTGGCGTCGGTGACGTGCTTGAGCTGCGGCTCGACGAGGTGGGGCGCGGTGGACCGCTTCGTCGCCATGCGCCCATTCCAGCGGATGCGGCTGGCGGAGCCAACTGGTTAACCGGGTTGGCTCGCCGCGTGCCGGCCGGCACGTCGGCCGAAGTAGGAGCCCTCGGCGAGCTGGGTGCCCGAGGAGTAGCCCTTGCCGTCCTGGGCGATGTTGACCGCGCACGCGCCGGCGGCGTACAGCCCCGGGATCACCGAGCCGTCCTCGCGCAGCACCTGCCCGTCGAGACCGCAGCGCATGCCGCCCATGGTGAAGCCGGCGTACATCGCCTTGCCCAGCGTCAGGTCGTAGGCGCCCCACGGCCCCGCGTCCTGCGGCTCCAGCCAGTCGGGGTGCTTGTGGAAGTCGGGGTCCTCCTTGCGCGCCGCGTTCTGGTTGTACGACGCGAGCGTCTCGGCCAGCGCCCCCGCCGGGATGCCGAGCGCCTCCTCCATCTCCTCGACGCTCTCCCAGCCGTCGATGAACGGGCACAGCGGGAAGTCGGGGTGGACGATGTGCGCGGAGTCGACGATCAGGTAGGCCGCCTGGTCGGGCTGGTCCATCACGAAGCCGGAGGTGCGCGAGTGGTAGGAGTCCTCGGCGACGAAGCGCCGGCCCTCCTTGTTCACCACGATGCCGGTGACCAGCTGCGCCGGCGGGTAGAACGGGGCGGTGATGAACGCCTGGTCCATGCAGCGCAGCTGCGCGCCGGCCGAGGCGCCGAGCCGGATGCCGAGACCGTCGTCGTAGGTCGAGGCGAGCGGGAACAGCTTCGAGCCCAGCTGCGGGGTGTACGCCGCGACCATCGCGTCGTTGCCGACGTAGCCGCCGGCGGCGATCACGACCGCCTTCGCGCGGATCGCGCCGCGCTCGTCGTACTTCCGCCACGCCACGCCCACCACGGCCGCACCGCCCTCGGGTCCGACGTCGACCACCAGGTTGGTGGCCCCGGTCTCGTAGCGCACGTCGGTCTTGGTCTCCGAGATCCGCTCGGCCAGCGCGTCGAGCACGATCTTCGCCCCGCCGGTGTCGCCGGGCTTGGGCACCTTGTGGCCACGGGGTGCCGGCGTGGCCAGGTCGCGGAAGGGGTACACCTTCTCGTTGCCGGTGAACATCAGCCCCTCGGTGCCGGGCTGGATCACCGCCTTGTGCTCGTAGAGCGAGCGCTCGAACTCCATCCCGAGCGCCTCGATCCAGTCGAAGTGCTCGACACTGTCCTCGCAGAAGGCCCGGATCTTCTCCTCGTCGGGGTCCGGGCTGACCGCCATCAGGTAGCGGAACATCTGCTCCGCGGAGTCCTCCACGCCCACGGCCCGCTGCACCGCGGTCCCGCCGCCGAGGTAGAAGTGGCCGCCGGCCATGGCGCTGGTGCCGCCGTGCTCCGCGGCGCGTTCCAGCAGGACCACCGATGCTCCCGCCCGCGCGGCCTCCAGCGCCGCGCAGGCGCCCGCGATCCCGAACCCGACCACCACCACGTCGACCTCGTCGCTCCACGAGTCGACGTCAGCGGCGTGCAGGAGCTCGGGGAGGTCGGTCGTCATGCGAGCAGTCTAGGCGAGGAAATAGAACAGGTTCTAGTCCTGTGCCCGCGCCCGCGGGAGGCAGGAGCAGCCGGGACGACGCTCCTGCTCCGGGCGCCGGGCCTGCCGCCACGACTCCATACACTCAAGGCACCGCCCCCGACCGCCGAGGTGCCGGCATGACACTCGACGTGAACACGCTCGACCAGGTGCTCCTGGTCGGGGCGGGCGTGCTGCTCCTGGCGATCCTGGCCGTGCGGCTCAGCGTCGGCTTCGGCCTGCCGACGCTGCTGGTGTACCTGATGATGGGCGTCGGTCTGGGCGAGGCCGGGATCGGCCTGCGCTTCGACGACGCCGAGGTGGCGCACGCGCTCGGCTTCGCCGCCTTGGTGTTCATCCTCGCCGAAGGTGGTCTGACCACACCGTGGCCCGAGATCCGGCCGGTGATGCGGCTCGGGGTCTCCCTCGCCACGGTCGGGGTGGCGGTCAGCGTCCTGGTGATGGCGCTCTTCAGCCACTACGTGCTCGGGCTGAGCTGGCACCTGGCCGTGCTGCTGGGGGCGGTCACCTCGCCCACCGACGCCGCCGCGGTGTTCTCCGTGCTGCGCCGGGTGCCGCTGCCGCGACGGCTGACCGGGTCGCTGGAGGCCGAGTCGGGGCTCAACGACGCCCCGACCGTCGTCCTGGTCACCCTGGTCAGCGCCGGGGGCGACCACACGCTGTGGGGCTTCGCCGGGGAGATCGCGCTCGAGCTGGTCGTGGGCGTGCTCGGCGGCCTCGTCATCGGCTACGCCGGTGCCTGGCTGCTGCGTCGCTCGGCGCTGCCCAGCTCGGGTCTCTACCCGCTGGCGGTCATCTCCTTCACGGTGCTCGCCTACGCGGGCTCCTCGAGTCTGCACGGCTCCGGCTTCGCGGCGGTGTACGTCGCCGCGCTGATCCTCGGCAATGCCGACCTGCCGCACCGCGCGGCCACCCGCTCCTTCTCCGAAGGGGTCGCGTGGCTGGCCCAGATCGGGCTGTTCGTGATGCTGGGACTGCTGGTCTCGCCGAGCCAGATCAACACCAGCACGGTGGCCATCGCCGTCGTGGCCGGACTGGTGCTGACCTTCCTCGCCCGCCCCGTCTCGGTCGCCGTGGCCTCCCTGGCCCAGCCGATGCCGGCACGGGAGCTGGGCTTCATCTCCTGGGCCGGACTGCGCGGCGCCGTGCCGATCGTGCTCGCCACCATCCCGCTGGCCGAGGCCATCGACGGCGCCACCAAGCTGTTCCACATCGTCTTCGTGATCGTGGTGATCTACACGCTGCTCACCGGCCCGACCCTGCCGCTGGTGGCCAAGCTGCTCCGGGTCGCCCGGCGCAGCGAGCCGCGGGACCTCGACGTCGAGGCGGCGCCGCTGGAGCGGATCGCAGCCGACCTGCTGCAGGTGACGATCTCGCCGAAGTCGCTGATGCACGGCGTCGAGGTCGGGGAGCTGCGGCTGCCGCAGGGGTCCTCGGTGGCGCTGATCGTCCGGGACGGCAAGACGCTGGTGCCCGAGCGGCGCACGGTGCTGCGCCGCGGGGACGACGTGCTCGTGGTCACCGCGCGCAAGGACCGGGAGGCCACCGAGCAGCGGCTGCGGGCGGTCTCGGTGGGGGGCCGGCTGGCGCAGTGGCTGGGCCGGAAGGCGCCCGGCTGAGCGGCCCCCTCGGAGGCCCGCTCAGTCGACCCGCACGCAGGTCTCGACCGGCGCGGGCAGCTTGACCCGCTTGGCCGCCTTCTTGTTCAGTCGCTTGAACTTGTTGCCGACCAGCACGTCCACGCCCGGCCCGAGGTCGGTCTTGGTGACCTCCACGTGGGTGCCGCGCCCCAGGGCGAGGGCGACCAGCCGGGCCGCGGAGTCGTTCGGCTTGGTGGTCCACACGATCGCGCGGCGCACCTGGGCGCTCTTCGGGGCGTTGCCGACGTTGCCGGGGCGGAACCCGCCCCGCTCGAGCTTGTCGAGGGTCCGGCCGGCCAGGCCGCCGCGGTTGCCGGCGTTGAACACGCTGACCTGGACGTCGCTGCGCTCGAGGTAGCGCTGGACCTGCTTCTCGGTGCCCGAGCAGGACGGGTCGGTCGCGGACCCTCCCGGCAGCGGGGCCAGTGCGGCCTTGAAGCCGAAGACGGCCATCGCGCCCAGGACGACCACCAGCACCACCATGGTGATGGCGGTGGTGAGCCTGCGACCGGTCACCTGCTCACTCCTCGATCAGGTGGACCCGGGCGTGCAGGACGTGCCGCTGCTGCAGGGCCGCGCGCAGCGCCCGGTGCAGCCCGTCCTCGAGGTAGAGGTCCGCACGCCACTCGACCACGTGCGCGAACAGGTCGCCGAAGAACGTGGAGTCCTCGTCGAGCAGGGCGGTCAGCTGGAGGGTGTCCTTGGTGGTGACCAGCTCGTCGAGCCGCACCGGTCGGGGAGGCAGCCCGGCCCAGTCGCCGGGCTGCAGGTCGTGGGCGGGGTAGGGCCGCCCGTCGCCCACGCGCTTGAAGATCACCCGAACACCTTATCGAGGGTCCCGTCCCGGTCACGGCCTAGTCTGACCCGCATGACGCAGGGGCCGGGATGCGTGCTGGATCGTGGACGCGCGCCGGGCGGGCCGGGCTGATGGTCGACGCGCCGACCGTGCGCCGCCGCGGTGTCGTGCTCGCCACCGTGACCCCGCTGGCCTCGATCCTCGGCTCCGGCCTCCTGATCGTGGTCCCCGTCCTCGAGCGCACCCTGGGGGCTCTCTCGATCCTCGGGATCCTCGGGGTCTGCGGGGTCGCCTGGCTCGTGGGCACCTCGGTCCGGCACTGCGTCCGCGTCGTCGAGCCGGCGGCGGAGGACGGCACGCTCGACCCCCTGACCCGCCGGCTGGACGAGGCCGGCGACGCCGTGATCGTGGTGGCCTACGTGATCTCGGTGGCGCTCTACCTGCGGATCATGGCGGCGTACGTCGTGGGGTACGCCGGCGGCGGCTCGGATGCCGAGCGCGTGCTGGCCTGTGCCGCCGTCGCGGTGATCGTCGCGGTCGGGGTCGTCCGGGGCTTCGCGGGACTCGACCTCCTGGACCGCGTCAGCCTGGGGACCGTCCTGGTGCTGACCCTCGTTCTCGGCGCGGTCCTGCTGGTGCACGACGGGCGGGGCCTGCTGCACGGGACGGTCTCGATGCCGCCCGTGCCCGGGGTCGGGATCGGCAAGGTGCTGCTGGTCCTCGGCGGCATCACCATCACGGTGCAGGGCTTCGAGACGGTGCGCTTCCTCGGCGAGGACTATGACACCGAGACCCGGGTCCGGGCCTCGCGGCTCGCGCAGGGGGCCGCGACGGTGATCTACGTCGGGATCGTGCTCGTGGCCACGCCCGTGATGGGCCTGGGCACCGCGGCGGGGGCCGACCCGACCCTGCTGGAGATCACGAGCCGGGTCGCTCCGCTGCTCTCCCTGCCGCTGGTGGTCTCGGCGGTGCTCAGCCAGTTCAGCGCGGCCGTGGCGGACACTGCCGCAGCGGACGGCAACCTGCGCCTGCTCTGGCCTCCGCTCGGGCACACGTGGTCGTTCCTCCTCAGCGGCGCCGCGGCGATCGCCCTGGCCGCGACGGTGGAGACCTACACGATCGTGGCGGTCGCGTCGCGTGCGTTCGCCGCCTACTACGCCCTCCAGGCACTGCTGGCCTTCCGGACCTGCACGGGCCGGGCGCGCAGGCTCGGCTACGCGGTGCTCGGCGTGCTGATGCTCGCGATCGCGCTGCTCGCCCTGCCGGCGGGGTAGTCGCCTCCCTGGTAGAAGTGCGCTGTGAGCTACGACGACCTCGAACAGATCAGGCAGCTGAAGTACCGCTACCTGCGCACCCTCGACCTCAAGCGCTGGGAGGACTTCGCCGAGTGCTTCGTGCCGGAGGCGACCGGCGACTACGCCGGCCTGGTCTTCGAACGCCGCGACGCGCTGGTCGCGTTCATGCGCGAGAACATGGGGGAGGGGCTGATCTCGATGCACCACGCCCATCACCCCGAGATCGTCGTCGACGGTGACGCGGCGACCGGCACGTGGTACCTCGAGGACAAGGTGCTCGTGCCCGAGCTCCACTACGTGCTCGAGGGTGCCGCGTTCTACACCGACCGCTACGTGCGTACGCCGCAGGGCTGGCGCATCCTGCACACCGGCTACCGGCGGACCTTCGAGGTGAGCATGTCCACCGCGGACCTGGCGTCCTACCAGGTCACGCGGGGCACCGCCTACGACACCTGATCGGGCTCGGGCGCCGGTGCCTGTTCGTCGCCGTGGCCGGGCCACCAGGCGGCGTGCCCGATCTGCGCCGTCAGCGCCGGCGTGAAGAACATCGCCATCACGAAGGCCGCCACGAAGATGCCGAAGGAGATCGAGAAGCCCATCGCGGTGAGCAGTGCGTTGCCGCCCAGCATCAGCGAGGCGAACGTGCCGGCCAGGATCACGCCCGCCGCGGCCACGGTGGGTCCGGCGTGCTTGACCGCCTCGGCGGCGGCGTCGCGAGGGCTCATCCCGGCCCGGGCCTCCTCGCGCAGCCGCGCGATCATCAAGATGTTGTAGTCGGTGCCCAGGGCCACGACGAAGAGGTAGATGTAGATCGGCAGCAGGAAGATCAGGCCCGGCTGGCCCTGGACGTGCTGGAAGACGATCACGGCCGCGCCCAGGGTGGCGCCGAAGCCGAGCCCGACCGAGGCCATCAGGTAGACCGGTGCGACCAGGCTGCGCAGCAGCAGCGCGAGGATCAGCATGATCACCAGCGCGGCCACGGGGAAGACGACCTTGTAGTCGCGGTTCATCGCCTGCTGGAAGTCCACGAAGACCGACGTGGTGCCGCCGACCAGGGCGGTGCTGCCCTGGGGTGCGGAGTCGTGAGCGGTGCTCCGGATGGGGCCCTTGACGTTGGCCAGCGCCGCGTCCGAGGTCGGGTCCTGGTCCAGCACGACGTTGAACACCGCGGTGTCACCGGCGGGGTTGGTCACGGCCGGCGCGACCTGGGCGACCCCCTGGGCGCCGCCGAGGTCGCCGGCGAAGGCGGTCAGAGCGCTCTGGTCGAGCCGGGAGCCGTCGTCACTGGTGAGCAGCACCGGGGTGGGGTCGGTGGCGCCGGCAGGGAGGCCCTTCTGCAGGGTCTTGAGCGCGACCGCCGACTCCACGTCGTCGGGAGCCCCCGAGTCCCCGAGGTCGAAGTTGGGGTTGAACCCGAGCGCGAAGACCGCGAGCACGGCCAGCACCAGTCCGGACGCGGCGGCGTACGCCACCGGGCGGCGGCCCAGGGAGCGCCCGACGGCGGCGAACCGCGCCGACTCCGGCTCGCGCCGCCAGGACTTGGAGGGCCAGAAGACCCGGGTGCCGAGCAGCGCGACCACCGCCGGCACCAGCGTCAGGGCGGCCAGCACGGTGACGAAGACCGCGATCGCGAGAGCCGGGCCGATCGAGCGGAAGATGCCGAGCGAGCTGAGCACCAGCGCCATGAACGAGACGATCACGGCCCCACCGGCCGAGGCGATCGCCTCGCCGGCGCGTTCGACGGCGTGCGCGACGGCAACTCGGCTCTCCTCGCCGTCGCGGAGCCGTTCGCGGTAGCGGAAGAGGAAGAACAAGATGTAGTCGGTGCCGATGCCGTAGAGCACCACGATCAGGATCACCTGGATCGAGGCGTCGGTCTTGAGGTCGAACAGGTCGTTGGCGAACGCCACCAGACCCACGGCGACCTGGGAGACCAGGCCGATGACGATGATCGGCAGCACCGCGATGATCGCGCTGCGGAAGATCACGATCAGCAGCAGCAGGATCAGCAGCACGGTCGCGATCCCCACGATGGCCTCCGCGTTGGCCGAGGCCTCCTGGGAGTCCAGCGCCTGCGCGGCGGGGCCGGTCACGCCCAGGCGGAGGTCGGTGTCGGCGACCAGCGGCTGGGCGTCCTTGCGCAGCTTCTTCACCGCGTCCATCGCGGGCTTGTCGTAGGGGTTCTTGTCCGTGGCCATGCCGACGACGGCGATCTCGACGAGCTTGTTCTGCGAGGCCGGCTGGGCCGCGACCCCCTGGAAGACCGGGTCCAGCTCGGGTTGGAGGGACTTCACCACCGACTGCACGTCGGCCTGGTCGGCCTCGGTGAGCGGAGCGCCGTCGGACCGGTCGAAGACCAGGATGGCGCCCGGCGTGGTCTGCTGCGGGAAGGCCTTCTGCTGGAGGGTGGCGGCCTGGATCGACTCGTAGTGGCTGGGGAGGAACTCCGACTGGTCGCTGGTCGCCGCCAGCTTGGGCGCGGTGGCGATCACCACCACGGAGACGATGATCCAGCCGAGGATGACGTGCCAGGGATGCCGGGAGACGAGTCGGCCCAGGGAAGCGAACACGCACGAGAACGTACCGAATTTTCGAGTCGTGCAGGTGTCGGTTCGGTGGCAGGTGGGTGTGAGGTGTGCGACAGCCCTAGGCGAGCGTGCGCACGCTCCCGCGCACCATCCGGGTGGCGACGTGGACGATGCGTACGCCGCGGATGCCGTCCTCGACCGCGCGGCGGGTGTGCTCGACCACCGAGGGCACGATGTCGTCGAGCGGCCAGCGGAACGTGGTGAGCGGGGGGCTGAGCAGGCGGGAGACCGGCCGGTCGTCGTACCCGATGACCGAGACGTCCTCGGGGATGACCAGGCCCAGCTCCCGGGCGGCGTCGTAGACCCCGTGCGCGATCGAGTCGGCCAGGCAGAAGAAGCCGGTGGGCCGCTCCGGACGCCCGAGGACCTGCTGCACGACGGCACTCGCCGCGTCGAGGTCGAACGGGGCGGTGACCACCTCGACCTCGAGGCCGAGCTCGCGGCCCAGCGACCGGACCACCTGCTCGGCCGGGCGGTCCGGGGTGGCGTCGAGGTTCGGGGTCAAGAAGGCGATCCGGCGGTGGCCCGCGGTCGCGAACTGGGTGAGCCCCTCGCGCACGCCGAGGTGGTTGTCGAAGACGATCTCGGCCGCGGTGTCGGCGTGCGGCAGGGCGTCGCCCAGGCTGACCAGCGCGACGAGGTCGGCGACCTCGCGCCAGTGCCGGGCGCCGGGGTCGGCCGGGATGGTGATCAGCGCGTCGACGCGCTGGTCGACCAGCCGCCGGGCCTCGCGCCGCTCGGTCTCGGGGTCGTTGGCCACGTCGACGATCAGGGTGGAGTTGCCGGTGGCCAGGAGAGCTGACCCGAGCGCGGCGGCGACGGACTGCTGCCACAGGTCGTCGAGAGACTCACACAGCAGCCCGATGGTGCCGGTGCGACCGGAGGCGAGTGCCCGCGCGATCGGGTCGACCTGGTAGCCGAGCCGGGCCGCGGCCTCGCGGACCCGCTGCTGGGTCTCCTCGGGGACGCGCATCCCGCGCAGGGCATAGCTCACCGCCGCCTGCGACAGGCCGGTCTCCTCGGCGAGGTCACGCAGCGTGACCCTGCCAGAGCGTGCTGCCATCGGCTCCTCGCTCCCTGGTGCTCCTGCCGGACACGCTAGTGCCTGCGCCGGGCCGGGAGGCTTGACGGGACGGTGGTGAAGCGGTTCACTGAACCATGGTGGTGAATCGCTTCACCACCATCTGACCACACCACCGCGAGGAGGCCCGTCATCGAGACGCTGGACGTCCACCAGCACCTGTGGCCCGAGCCGTTCGTGACCGCGCTGCGGGCACGCCGGGACGCACCCCGGCTGGAGGGGTGGACGCTGCACCTGGACGGGGAGCCGCCCGGCGCGGTCCGTCCCGAGGACCACGACCCGGCGCGTCGCGCGGGTCGGTTGCGCGAGCAGGGTGCGCGCGCCGTGCTCGCCCACTCCTCGCCCCTGGGCGTGGAGGAGCTGCCGCTGCGGGAGAGCCGGCACCTGCTCGACGCCTGCCACGAGGGTCTCGCACACCTCGGCCCCCGGCTGGGGTGGTGGGCCGCCCTCCCGCGCGCCACCGCGTTCGGCTCCGGCGCCGGCCGTCCGCTCGCGGCACTGCTCGAGCGTGGTGCCGCCGGGCTCCAGGTGCCCGCCACCTGGCTGTCCGGCCCGGACGACGTGCGGGCCCTGGGCCCCCTGCTCGCCACCCTGCAGGAGGCCGGCCGGCCACTGCTGGTGCACCCCGGCCCGGCCGGCGCCCACCCGCACGCGCCCCGCCCCGGCTGGTGGGCGCCGGTCGTCGACTACACCGTCCAGATGGCCACCGCCTGGTGGGCCTGGCAGGCCGCCGCTCGCCCCGGCCTCGCGTCGCTGCGCGTGTGCTTCGCCGCCGGCGCGGGCCTCGCGCCGGTGCACCACGAGCGGCTGCGTGCTCGTGGCGGCCCGACGACGCAGGTCGACCCGTTGAGCTTCGTCGATCTCTCCGGCTATGGCGGCCAGGCCTTCGACGCGCTGCTGCGCGTGCTCGGCATCGACGTGCTCGTCTCCGCCAGCGACCACCCCTACGCCCAGGCGCTCGACCTCACCCACGACCCGGCCGCCCAGCGCGCGGTCTGCTCGACCAACCCGCACCGACTGATGACCGGAGGAACGCCATGAGCCAGCTCGACTCAGTGCACGAGACCCGCCCCGAGCACGCCGACGGGACCGTCGACCCGGCCCTGCCGGGACCGCTCCCGGGGCGCACCCTGACGCGTCCCGAGCTGGTCGAGCTGGCCCAGCGGATCGTCGCCGAGCCGGCACGCTGGCGCCACCACGTGCGCTACTCCGAGGAGCGCCGGCACTACGTCTCGCTCTACCGGGACGCCGACGTGGAGGCGTGGCTGATCTGCTGGACCCCGGTCAGCGACACCGGCTGGCACGACCACGACACCTCCTCGGGTGCCGTGGCCGTCGCCGAGGGAGCCGTCCTCGAGCACAACCTGGCCGTGGGCGGGCCCGAGCTCGAGACGGTGGCGCGGCAGGGCACGGCGTACTCCTTCGGACCCGACCACATCCACCGGATGACGGGCCTGGACGCCCGGTCCGCGACGGTGCACGTCTACAGCCCGCCGCTGTGGCGGATGGGGCAGTACACGATCAGCCGGGAGGGCGTCCTGCGCCGGCTCTCGGTCTCCTACGCCGACGAGCTGCGACCGCTCGAGTCGGCGTAGGAGCGACGCCGTGACGGCGCAGGTGTCCGCCGACCCCCACGCACCGGCAGCGACCGTGGTCCTCGGCCGCGGGAGCCTCACCTGCGCCGAGGTGGCCGCCCTCGCGCACCAGCCGGACGTGTCGGTCGAGCTGGCGCCGGAGGCCCGCACCCGGGTCGCCGCGAGCCTCCGGGCGGCCGAGGAGCTGGTCGGCCGCCGCACCGTCTACGGCCGCAACACCGGCGTCGGGGCCAACAAGGACGTGCTGGTCGACGACGCCGAGCACCCCTACCGGCTGCTGGCCAGCCACGCCACGTCCGCCGGGGCCGACCGGAGCCACGTCCGCGTCCGCGCCACCGCGGCCGTGCGCGCCAACCAGCTGGCCGTCGGCCACGCGGGGGTCTCGCCGGCCATGCTGGACGGGTTGCTGCTGATGCTGGCCGAGGACGCCTTCCCCCCGGTGCGCGAGGGCGGCGCGGTCGGCACCGGCGACCTCGGCGCGCTGGCCGCCCTGGCGGAGTACGCCGCGGGCCGGCGCCCGGCCGCGGACGGGCGCTGGGTGGCGCGTCCGGTGCCGGTCACCGTGCACGACGCCCTGCCGATGCTCAGCAGCAGTGCGGCGACCCTGGCCGACGCGGCGCTGGCCGTCCACGACCTGTGCCTGCTGGCCGCCGCGGCGACGGCCCTCTCCGCGGTGAGCGCCACGGCGCTGGCCGCCTCCCCGGAGAACGTGGGCCCGCTGGCCCGCCGAGCCGCGCCCGCCGCCGAGGTGCGTCAGGTGATGGCCACGGTCGCCCGCCTTCGCGCCGGGGGGCGGGTGGAGCCGCGGCACCCCCAGGATCCCTTCAGCGTGCGCTGTGCCCCCCAGGTCCTCGGCGCTGCGCTGCGCCGCCTGGCCCGGGTGAGGCAGACCGTGGAGTCGCACCTGAACGCGGGAGTCGAGAACCCGCTCGTCGTGGCGACGGGTGACCAGGTTGCGGCCGCCCACCACGGCGGCTTCTACAGCCTCGACGTGGCCCTGGACCTGGACGCGGCGCTGCTGGGGCTGGTCGCGGTGGCCGAGCAGTCACTGGGACGGGTGGGTGCCCTGCTCGATCCGGCGTCGACGGGTCTCCCCGCCTTCCTCTCCGACGGTTCGCCGGGGGCCTCCGGGGCGATGCTGCTGGAGTACGCCGCCGCCGGGGCCCTGGCCGAGCTGCGCTCCCTCGCTGCGCCGGTCACCCTGCACAGCGTCTCGCTCTCCCTCGGCACGGAGGAGTCGGCGCCGTTCACCCCGCTCGCGGCGCGCCAGGCGCTGGCCGCGGTGCCGCTGCTCCGGACCGTGCTCGGGTGCGAGCTGGTGGCGGCGGTGCGCGCCCTGCGCCTCGGGGGCGGCCGGCCCGGTCCGGGGGTCGAGGCCATCCTCGCCGCCTGCGTCGAGCTCGACCCGGCCACCGGGGACCGCGACCTGGGCCCGGACCTCGAGACGGCGGAGCGGCTGCTCCCGGTGCTGGCCGGCTTCGCTGCGTGCCATAGTCGTGTCCCCGCGTGGAAGGGAGAGCCGGTGTCGGCTGGTCGTGCCGAGCAGTTCGACGAGCAGCTGTTGCGCGCGCTCGAGGGCGAGGTCATCCGGATGACCGGCCGCCGGACGACGACGTACGCCGGCTCGCTGCTGGAGAACTCCGCCTTCCGCATCCTGCGGTTCCTCGAGGAGTCGGGACCCAGCACGCAGCGCGAGCTCTCCGATGCGCTGCAGCTCGAGCTGTCCACCGTCAACCGGCAGGTCAACGCGGCCCTGCGGCACGGGCACGTCGAGCGCTTCGAGGTGGCGGGCCGGTCCAGTCGTCTGGTGCGCCCGACCGTCGAGGGGCGCCTGGCCTTCCGGCACGACGGGCACCTGCGCGCCGCGCTGTACGCGCAGGCGCTCGACCACCTCGGTCCCGACCGGGCCGGGGCGATGGTCGAGAGCCTGCGGGAGTTCAACGACGCGCTCGACCGCGCGCTCACCCGGCAGCCCGCGGACGACGGCTGAGCCGGCGGGGTCGGGTCAGCCGCGGGCGGCGGGGACCGGAGCCGGTGCGGCCGCGGGCGGCGCCGTCGCCCCGGCGCGTGGGATGGCGGCCGTGATCGCCACGCCGACGAAGGCCGCAGCCGCCCCGATGGCGAAGCAGAGCTGGAAGGCGCCCTCGGTGGGGATCTGGAACCCGCCCAGGCTCTTGCTGGAGCCGGCCAGCACCGTGCCCATCACCGCGGCCGCGAGCGTGGTGCCGACCGAGCGCATCAACGCGTTCAGGCCGACCGCGGCCCCCGCCTCACGCATCGGCACCGCGTCCAGGATCAGGGTCGGCATCGCGGCGTACCCGATCCCGACACCGGCCGAGGCGACGCACGAGGCCACGAGCAGCTGCCAAGGGGCTCCCATGAGGACCAGGGCGACGAGGTAGCCGGTGCCGAGGACGGTGGCGCCGAGCATGAGGGTGCGCTTGGCGCCGAAGCGGCGCATCAGCCCGCTGGAGACGGGGGCGAAGAGCATCATCATCAGCCCGGCCGGAGCCATCCAGAGCCCGGCGGCGAGGATCGACTGGCCCAGGCCGTAGCCGGTGGCTTCGGGGAGCTGCAGCAGCTGAGGTACGACGATGGACTGGGCCATCATCCCGAAGCCGATGGCCACGGCGCCGAGGTTGGTCAACAGCACCGGGAGCTGGGCGGTGGTGCGCAGGTCGACGAGCGGGTCGTCCTGGCGTGCCTCGAAGATCCCCCACAGGCCCAGGATCAGGACGCCTCCGGCGATGCTGGACAGGGTCCGGGCATCGCCCCAGCCCCACACGGTGGCCTTGGAGACGCCCACGAGGAAGGCCACCAGCCCGACCGCCAGCCCGAGGGCGCCGACCACGTCGAGCCGGCCCGGGTTGGCGTCCTGCACGTGCGGCACCAGCGCGACGGTGCCGAGCAGGATCAGCAGCGCCAGTCCCGCGGACAGCCAGAACAGGACGTGCCAGTTGTAGTCCTCGGCGATCCAGGCCGAGAGCGGGAGGCCGATCGCACCGCCGACCCCGAGGGTGGCGCTCATCGCGGCGATGGCGGTGGGGGTGATCTCGGGCGGGGTGATCTCACGCATCAAGGAGATGCCGACCGGGATGAAGCCCATGGCGACGCCCTGGAGGGCCCGGCCGGCCAGCATCGGCACCAGCGAGTCGGACAGCGCGCAGACCGCGGAACCGACGAGGAGGATGACGGCGCTGGCGACCAGCACACGCTGCTTGCCGAGCAGGTCGCCCACGCGGCCGGAGACGGGCATGGAGACCGCCGCGGCCAGCAGGGTCGCGGTGATCACCCAGGAGGCGTTGGCCGGGGTGGTGTGCAGCAGCCGCGGCAGCTCGCTCTGGATCGGGATGACCAGGGTCTGTGTCAGGGCAGCGGACAGTCCGCCGAAGCAGAGCACGACGACAGCGAGCACGGGGCCGCCGTCGGGTCTCGCGGCGGAGCGGGTGGGGGACGTCACGGAGTCTCCTGGAGTGGGCAGATCGGCCGTGTGTACGATACACACCTTGTCAGGATCAACCATCCTCCCCTCGGGAGACGGCCGGACGAGAAGGAGCTCTCGTCGGGGGATCGGCGGGAGTCCCCGGTGACGCGAGCCGGCGACTACCGCTACGGACCTCGCCCCACCCGGGGGCGAATAGCGAATCTCGCTGCAGGTCAGTGACGGGATGCGTAGTGGGACAGGGTCACGCCGTCCGGGAAGGTTCTCGTCTCCAGCAGGCGCAGGTTCGCCCACGTGTCCAGCGCGCTGAAGAACGGTGTGCCGCCGCCGACCAGCACCGGGTGCGTGACCACCTGGTACTCGTCGATCAAGCCGGCGCGCATCGCCGCGCCCGCGAGGCCGGCGCCGCCGATCTCCATCGCAGCGCCGTCCTCGGCCTTCAGCCGGGTGATCTCGGCCACGGCGTCGCTGGTGACCAGGCGCGCGTTGCCGCCGACCTCCTCGCGGGCTCGGTCGTTGAACCACTGGTGCAGCTCGGCACTGGGCACGCTCCAGCCGATGTCGTCGCCGCGCGCGGCGATGTAGCCGTCCAGGGTCGCGTTCATCGAGTAGATCAGTTTCCGCACGGTGTCAGCCTCCCATCAGCCGTGCCGGTCTCCTGTGCAGAGACCGTGCCGACAACGGGAGCTCATCGGTGCGCGAGCTGCGCCCTCAGGCTGTTGGTTCAAGTCGCCGACGAGCAGACGTCCCACATCGACATGACCGCGCGGAACGCTGCCGACGGACGCCAGGCTGCGCCAGAAGGACGATCAGTTCGGGCCCCGAGGGTGCCGCGCACGCGGGACCACTGCAGCTCGACCTCGAACTGATCGTCCTTGGGAGCGTCGTCGGCGACAGCTGGATCTCGATCGCGTGAGATCAGCGGCTGATGAGTGCGTTCAGTGGTTCAGGAGGAACTCAGCGTGTGCATCACGCTGTCGGGATGTTGGTGCGGGGTGGTCGCGTCGCCCGGTCGGTCCGAGTGCTCAAGCACCCGGACCCGATCGTTCTCGAAGACGACCTTGTAGTGCTCGGCATTGGTGACCACGGGATCCAGGCTCAGGTGGGCAGCGCGTCAGATTCTCGGCGCGGCGGCGGTGGGGCGCGAGGTGCGACGACAGGCTGCCGAGCAGGACGCCCGGGTCCTGCGTGAGCACGACCCCACCGACGACCTGGACGAGAGCTACCCCTTCTCGGATGACCCTCAGGCGCGCCGACAGCGGCCAGATGAGTGCCGAAGCCACGGTCTCGGGCAAGATCGTGACCATGTCCCGCCAGGTCACGACCGCCACCGTCCATCTGTTGGCCGGGCTGAATGGTGCGGGAAAGTCGACCCACGCGCGCAGGCTGCAGCATGAGTGTCCGGCCGTCCGGTTCACGCTGGACGAGTGGATGCTCAGACTGCATCAGCTCCGCTATGACGACCCCCGGTATCCGGAGCTCGCAGCAAACTGTCAGGACCTGATCTGGGACCTCGCCCTCCAGGTCCTCGCCACCGGCACTGACGTCGTCCTGGATTGGAACCAGTGGAGCCGTACCCGGCGGGAGACTTGGCGCGACAAAGCCCTGGCCTCCGGACATCACCCCGTTCTGCACTACCTGCCCGTGCCGGTCGAAACTGCGATCTCGCGAGTTGAACATCGCCGACGCCAAGCCTTCGATGACGCGCACGTCCTCGATGGGAACGCCGTGCGTCACCTTGCTCGCCTCTTCGAGGCGCCGACCGCAGATGAGGGTGTCGAGGTTCGCGTGATCGACGCCTGAGCGTCCTGTCGCGCCGCTCGGGACCAGCTGCGACCATGAGCCTCGGAGACCACCAACGCCGACCGCGCCCTGGGCGACGGCCGGCGTTCTCGTAGGTCAGGCCCCTGCGTCGTATGGCGGAGGATGCGGGATTCGAACCCGCGAGGGCGTTAACCCAACCCGCTTTCCAAGCGAGCGCCATAGGCCACTAGGCGAATCCTCCGCCGGAGAGGCTACCCGCCCCGATTGGCCGCGACGAAATCGGTCTCCTAGACTCTGCGCCAACCCCCCATGCGGCGGTAACTCACCGAATCCCCCAGGGCCGGAAGGCAGCAAGGGCAGGTGGGCTCTTCCGGGTGCATGGGGGGCCTTTCTCGTCCCCACCGCACGACGCGCCGCCGTTCGGCGAGGGCCCCCGACGGGTCGGTGGTTGGATCGGCAGATGAGCGAAGCCTCCGGCGACCGCGTCCCGCACGCACCGCGGGTCTCCTGGTGGAACCGGCTGTGGCGGCCGTTCTGGGCGCTCCCCGCCGCCACCGCCGCGCTCGCGGTGCTGCTCGGGGTGGCGCTGCCCGAGCTGGACCTGGCCTTCGGCGGCAGTCTTCCCTACGCCTTCCCGGGCGGGGCGGACGGAGCCCGCGGGATGCTGAGCACGATCGCGACCGCGATGATCTCGGTGACCGGCCTGGTCTTCTCCATCACCATCGTGGTGCTGCAGCTGGCGAGCAGCCAGTTCACACCGCGCATCCTGGGCACGTTCCTGGAGAGCCGCGTCGTGCAGGTCACCCTCGGGGTGTTCACCGGCACCTTCCTCTACTCGCTCACCGTGCTGCGCTCGGTGCGCGGCTCCTCGGGCGAGGCGTCGTCGTTCGTGCCCCAGTCCGCGATCACCGTGGCCTTCGTGATGGTGGTGGCGTCGGTGGCGATGTTCCTGGCCTTCATCCACCACATCACCTCCACGGTGCAGGTCTCCCGGGTGATCAGCGACACCGGGCACCGCACGATCGCGGCCGCGCGACGCGTCTACGGCCCGGCACCGCACGAGCAGGCTGAGGACACCGACTCCCACGTCGGCTGGTCCCCCCGGCCCGGTACGCCGCGCACGGCGCTCGTGGCACGGCGACGGCACGGGCGGGCCAGCGTCATCGACGGTCCCCGGCTGGTGGCATGGGCCCGCGAGCAGGACGCCGTGGTGACGCTCGACCTCGAGCCCGGCCGGTTCGTCGCGGCCGGCGAGCGGATCGGGTGGGTGTGGGGCCAGACCGACCTCGACGACGACGTGCTGGACCGAGCCGCGCGGTGCGTCTGGCTGGAGCGGGAGCGGCGGCTGGCCCACGACTACGGCATGGGTCTGCGCCAGCTCGTCGACATCGCCGAGCGGGCGCTGTCCCCCGGCATCAACGACCCGACCACCGCCGTGGAGGTGATCGACGAGCTGCACACGGTGCTGCGCGACCTCGCCGCCCGCCGGGACCCCTCGCCGTACCTCCTGGACGCCGACGCAGCGGTCCGGGTGGTCTACCGGCCGCTGACCTTCGCCGGCGCTCTCGACCTGGCGGTGGACGAGATCGTGCACTACGGAGGGGAGTCGTTGCAGGTGCCGCGCGCGTTGCGCCTGATGCTGGAGGACCTTCGTGAGGCTGCCGTGGTGGCGCACCAGGGCACGGTGGAGACGAAGATCGCCGCGGTGGAGGAGGCTGCGCGCGCTGTCACCGAGGCTGGTTAGGGTGCTGGTGTGGAGCCCTCCCTCGCCCTGTACCGCCGCTACCGGCCGGAGACGTTCGCCGAGGTGATCGGTCAGGACCACGTCACCGAGCCGCTGCGGGCCGCGCTGGCGAACAACCGGGTCCACCACGCCTATCTCTTCTCCGGGCCCCGCGGCTGCGGCAAGACCACCAGCGCCCGGATCCTCGCGCGTGCCCTCAACTGCGAGCAGGCGCCCGTCGCCGACCCGTGCGGCGAGTGCCGCTCGTGTCGCGACCTGGCCCGTGGCGGGCCGGGCTCGGTGGACGTGATCGAGATCGACGCGGCCAGCCACGGCGGCGTGGACGACGCCCGGGACCTGCGCGAGCGGGCGTTCTTCGCGCCGGTGAGCAGCCGTTACAAGGTCTACATCATCGACGAGGCCCACATGGTCAGCTCGCAGGGCTTCAACGCGCTGCTCAAGCTGGTCGAGGAGCCCCCGGAGCACCTGAAGTTCATCTTCGCCACCACCGAGCCGGAGAAGGTCATCGCGACCATCCGCTCGCGCACCCACCACTATCCCTTCCGGCTGATCCCGCCGCGCACCCTCTCGGACTACCTCGCCGAGCTGTGCGCGAAGGAGGGCGTGCAGATCGACCAGGCCGCACTGCCGCTCGTCGTCCGCGCCGGCGCCGGGTCGGCCCGGGACTCGCTGTCGGTCCTCGACCAGCTGCTCGGCGGGGCCGGGCCTGGCGGGGTGACCTACGAGGTGGCCACCGACCTGCTCGGCTACACCCCCGACAACCTGCTCGACGAGGTGGTGGACGCGTTCGCGGCCGTCGACGGCGCCGGCGTGTTCGGGGTCGTGGACAAGGTCATCGAGACCGGGCAGGACCCGCGCCGCTTCACCGAGGACGTGCTGCGCCGGCTGCGCGACCTGGTGATCATCGCCGCGGTGCCGGACGCACCGGCCTCGGGTCTCATCGACGCCCCCGAGGACCAGGTCGAGCGGCTGGTCGCCCAGGCTGCCCGGTTCGGCAAGGCCGAGCTGGTGCGCGCCGCCGACATCGTCGCCGGGGGGCTCACCGAGATGCGCGGCGCGACGACCCCGCGGCTGCTGCTCGAGCTGATCTGTGCGCGGGTGCTCCTGCCCGGGGTCGACCACGACTCGCTCGGCCTCGGTGCCCGGCTGGACCGGCTCGAGCGCAGGGTGTCCGCTTCCGGCCAGTCCCATCCACGCTCCCGTGACCCCGCCCCCGCCGTCCCCGACGCCGCGACGGGGGAGGCACCCCCAAGCCCGCCGACCCCCGCGCCCGCCGCCGACCCGACGGGAGGCAGCCCCAGCGAGCCGACGCCGGAGCAGGCAGCCACACCCGCGCACAGGCCCGCGGCACCGGCAGCCGCGGAGCCCAGCGGCCAGTCGACCAGTGGCCAGTCGACCAGTGGCCAGTCGACCGGTGGCCAGTCGACCGGTGGCCAGCAGGCCGGTGGCCAGCAGGCCGGTGGCCAGCAGGCCGGGGCGCTCTCGCTGGCCGACGTACGCCGGATCTGGCCCGACCTCCTCGAGGCCGTCAAGAAGATGCGCCGGTTCACCTGGATCCTGCTCAGCCAGAACGCCCAGGTGATCGGGGTGGACGCCACCAGCCTGACCGTGGGCTTCAAGACCGCCGGAGCACGCGACTCCTTCCTCGGCGGCGGCAGCGAGGAGATCCTGCGACAGGCAGCGATCGACATGGTCGGCGCCGACTGGAAGATCGAGACCGCGGTCGACCCCTCGGCCCAGCCGGGCGCCGAGCCCGCGCCCCGGGTCAACCGGCCGGCGGTCGCCCGGCCACCGGCGGCCCAGCCGTCGTCCCAGCCGTCGTCCCAGCCGACCCAGCCGTCGGAGGAGCCATCGACAGGACCCTCGACAGGGCCACCCTCGGAGCCACCCCCCGCAGCCCCGCCGCCGTGGGCCAGCGACGACGCACCCCCGGAGGAGGGCGCTCGGCCCCCGGCGCGACAGCCACCGGCGCAGGCCAGCCCCGAGTCCATCGCGGCCGCCCGCTCCAACATCGCCCCCACCCGCAACGGCGACGAGGTGCCCCCACCCCGCAGCGGTCCGGACCCGGACGCCGACGCCCACCGCGACGACCCGGCGGCCGACGACCACGGGCTCGACAGCACCCAGCTGCTCGAGCGGGAGCTCGGCGCGACCGTCATCGAAGAGATCCCCCACGACTGATCCACACTGGATCCGGCGCCCGGCCCGTCCGGGTGCGCCACCACCCGGCAGCAACCACACCAGGAGCTGATCACATGACCGACAACCCCTTCGGCGACCTCGGCGGCGAGGGCGGCTTCGACCTCAACGCGATGCTCGCCCAGGCGCAGGAGATGCAGTCCCAGCTGGTCGCCGCGCAGGAGGAGCTCGCGGCCGCCTCCGTGGAGGGCTCCGCGGGCGGTGTGAGCGTGAAGCTCACCGGCACCGGCGAGCTCACCGACGTCGCATTCGTGCCCGGCAGCTTCGACGCGGGGGACGCCGAGTCGCTCGGTGACCTCGGCGACCTGGTCGTGGCGGCCTACCGCGACGCCAAGGCGAAGGTCGACGCGTTGGCCGCCCAGACCCTGGGCCCGCTCGCCGGTGGCGGGCTGGGCGAGGACCAGCCCGGCGGGGGACAGCTGCCGGGGGGATTCGGTGTATGAGGGGGTCCTCCAGGACCTGATCGACGAGCTCGCCCGGCTCCCCGGCGTGGGTCCCAAGGGGGCCCAGCGGATCGCCTTCCACCTGCTCGCGGCGGAGCCGGCCGACGTGCGTCGGCTCGCCGACGTCCTGGTGGAGATGAAGGCCAAGGCCACCTTCTGCCAGGTCTGCGGCAACGTCTCCCAGGCCGACCGGTGCCGGATCTGTGCCGACGAGCGCCGCGATCCGACGCTGATCTGCGTGGTCGAGGAGCCCAAGGACGTCGTCGCGATCGAGCGCACCCGCGAGTTCCGCGGCCGATACCACGTGCTCGGCGGCGCCATCTCGCCGCTGGAGGGCATCGGACCCGAGCAGCTGCGCATCCGCGAGCTGATGGCCCGACTGGCCGACGGCACCGTCACCGAGGTCATCTTGGCCACCGACCCGAACATCGAGGGCGACGCGACGGCCGCCTATCTCAGCAGAAACTTGGTCGCCCTGGACTTGCGCGTCACCCGGCTGGCTAGTGGACTGCCTGTAGGTGGTGACCTGGAGTACGCCGACGAGGTCACGTTGGGACGTGCATTCGCAGGAAGGCGCAACGCAGGTGACTGAAGCAGATCTCGAACCCGAGCTCGAGGAGTTCGCCCAGCAGATCGCCGACGCGGTCGAGTCCTACCTCGTCGCGCTGCAGGCGATGTCGCGCGAGGAGAGCCCTGGCACCGTCGTACCCCTGCTGCTGGTGGAGGTCAGCCAGGTGCTCTTCGCGGGGGCCCGGCTGGGGGCGCAGCGCGACTTCCACCCCTCGGGGGAGTACCAGCCCGACGTCGGTCCCGACCCGGATCTCGACGCCATGCGGCTGCGGCTCGCGCGGCTGCTCGACAGCGTCGACACCTACACCTACAACTTCGACCCCTACGCCCCCGAGATCGTCGAGGCCATGCTCTCCGACGACCTGACCAGCGTGGCCACCGACCTGGCCAACGGGCTGCGCCACTTCCGGGCCGGCGACGTGGGTGAGGCGCTGTGGTGGTGGCAGTACTCCTATGTCGCCAACTGGGGCATCATCGCCAGCGCTGCCCTGCGTGCGCTGCAGTCGGTGGTGGCCCACGACCGGCTGGACACCGAGTACGAGGGCGAGAGCGAGCAGATCGCCGCCGCCGAGGCCGTGCTGGACAACGGTGAGCCGGTCGCCTGAGCCCACGTAGAATCGTCGGCGGCCCCGCCACGGAGCACGGCGGCGTCATCACATCGAGCAGTGGAGGAGGGCGGCGCCGTGGGCATCGTGGTGCAGAAGTACGGCGGGTCGTCGCTCTCCGACGCCTCCGCCGTGAAGCGGGTCGCCCGGCGGATCGCCGAGGTGAAGAAGTCCGGCCACGACGTGGTCGTCGCGGTCTCCGCGATGGGTGACACCACCGACGAGCTGCTCGACCTCGCCGAGGGCGTCAGCCCGCTGCCGCCGGCCCGCGAGCTGGACATGCTGCTCACCGCCGGCGAGCGGATCTCGATGGCGCTGGTGGCGATGGCGATCTCCGACCTCGGGTTCACCGCGCGTTCCTTCACCGGCTCCCAGGCGGGCGTGATCACCGACTCGGTGCACGGCAAGGCCAAGATCATCGACGTCACGCCCGGCCGGATCTCTGCGGCGATCGACGAGGGCCACATCGTCATCGTGGCCGGGTTCCAGGGCGTCAGCCAGGACACCAAGGAGATCACCACCCTGGGTCGCGGCGGCACCGACACCACCGCGGTCGCGCTGGCCGCGGCGCTGCGGGCCGAGGTGTGCGAGATCTACACCGACGTCGACGGCGTCTTCACCGCCGACCCGCGGATCGTCTCCAGCGCCCGCAAGCTCGACCGGGTCACCTACGAGGAGATGCTCGAGCTGGCCGCGTGCGGGGCGAAGATCCTGCACCTGCGGTGCGTGGAGTACGCCCGCCGCTACGACATCCCCATCCACGTGCGGTCCTCGTTCAGCCAGCTGCCCGGCACGCTGGTCGAGGGCAGCATCAACGACGAGGCCCACCAGGAGGCCACCATGGAGCAGGCCATCATCGCCGGAGTCGCGCACGACCGGAGCGAGGCGAAGATCACCGTGGTCGGCGTGCCCGACAAGGTCGGCGAGGCCGCCCGCATCTTCGAGGCCCTGGCGCATGCCCAGATCAACCTGGACATGATCGTGCAGAACGTCTCGGCCGCGGCGACGAACCTCACCGACATCTCCTTCACGCTGCCGCGCACCGACGGCCAGACCGCGATGACGGCGTTGGACGGTCTGAAGCGGGAGATCGGGTTCGACTCGCTGCTCTACGACGACAAGATCGGCAAGGTCTCGCTGATCGGCGCCGGCATGCGCTCCCACCCGGGCGTCACCGCGAAGTTCTTCAGCGCGATCGCCGAGTCCGGGGTCAACATCGGGATGATCTCCACCTCCGAGATCCGGATCTCCGTGGTGGTCGACGAGGTCGACGTGGACGCTGCGGTCGCCGCCACCCACACCGCCTTCGACCTCGACTCCGACGAGGTCGAGGCGGTCGTCTACGGCGGGACGGGGAGGTAGCCGTGGTGCGCCTCGGCATCGTCGGCGCCACCGGACAGGTGGGCGTCGCCATGCGCCAGATCCTGCTCGAGCGGGCCCCGTTCAACTCGATCGGGCCCGCCGAGGAGATCCGGTTCTTCGCCTCGGCCCGGTCCGCCGGCACGGTGCTGCCTCACGGCGACCGCGAGGTCACCGTGGAGGATGCCTCGACCGCGGACCCGACCGGCCTGGACATCGTGCTGTTCTCGGCCGGTGCCTCGACCTCGCGGGCGCTCGCACCGCGCTTCGCCGACGCCGGTGTGACGGTGGTCGACAACTCCTCGGCCTGGCGGATGGACCCCGACGTTCCGCTGGTGGTCAGCGAGGTCAACCCGCAGGACATCGCCCTGGCGGCAGCGGGGTCCGGCAAGGGGATCATCGCCAACCCCAACTGCACCACGATGGCCGCGATGCCGGTGCTCAAGCCGCTGCACGACGCGGCCGGCCTGGCGCGGCTGGTCGTCTCGACCTACCAGGCGGTCTCCGGCTCGGGCGTCGCCGGCGTCGAGGAGCTGGCCGGGCAGGTCGAGGCAGCGGGCGACAAGGCCAGGGAGCTGTCCTACGACGGCTCGGCGATCGACTTCCCCGCCCCGGTGAAGTACCAGCGCACCATCGCCTACAACGTGCTGCCCTTGGCGGGCTCCATCGTCGAGGACGGTCTGGAGGAGACCGACGAGGAGCAGAAGCTGCGCAACGAGTCGCGCAAGATCCTCGGGATCCCCGAGCTGCTCGTCTCGGGCATCTGCGTGCGCGTGCCCGTCTTCACCGGGCACTCGCTGGCGATCAACGCCGAGTTCGCCGCGCCGATGCCGGTGGCGCGGGCCCGGGAGATCCTCGGCTCCGCTCCGGGCGTCGAGCTCAGCGACATCCCCACCCCGCTGCAGGCTGCGGGCCGGGACCCGTCGTACGTCGGCCGGCTGCGCCACGACCCGGGCGTGCCCGACGAGCGCGGCCTGGCGCTGTTCATCAGCAACGACAACCTGCGCAAGGGTGCGGCGCTGAACACCGTCCAGATCGCCGAGCTGGTCGCGGCCGGGAGGGCCTGAGCAGCTCGGGCCGGTCACCCATGGGATCCCCAGGGTGTCCTGTCAGGGTGCCCGGTCAGGGTGCCCGGTCAGGGTGCCCAGTCAGCGATGGAGCTCGTCGACCGAGCCCTCCACGAACGTCGCGGTCACCCACCACGAGAGCAGGAACGTCAGGGCGGTGAGCACCGGCAGCACCAGCAGCATCCACACCGACTCCAGCGCGCTGAGGAAGAACACCAGCGCGATCACGGCCACCATGCCGACACCGAGGAAGCTGGTGCTGGCCGGGTCGGAGATCTGCCAGGCCTTGAGCAGGGCGGCGCCGAGGAGCACCTCGATCGCCACGACCGCCAGCAGCGCGACCAGCCCGATCCCACCGCAGCTGCCCACGCCCCGCACGGTCTCGCACCCGCGCCCGGCGACCCAGGTGAGCCCCACGCCCACCAGGCCGACGACGAGGCCGGTCACGACGGCGGCGACGCGTGGGTTCACTCTCGGCAGTGTCAGGCCAGGACGTGACCGGGCGGACGAGGCATCGTCGTCCTCCGTGTCCATCCCCGAGGGCTGCTCCTGCGACCGGGTGGCCGTGGGCATGCCTGGGTCCGGCCCGGGGATCACCTGAGTCTGCCCGACCGGCTCGCGCTCGTGCTCTGGTGCTGGTGGAGCTTCCGGGGCCGCCTCGGAGACGGTCTCGGGTTCGGCTGCCGGTTCGGTCGCGGCCGGCTCCTGGGCCTGGATCGGCGCGGTGTCCTCGGGGGCGGCGGGTGGCGGCGTCGGTGGGGGACGCCTGGCGGTTCCGGAGACGGGCACCGGGCCCGGCCCGCTCCCTGACTCCGCGACGTCTTCCCCGCTCCCGGCCGTAGTGCCGGCATCACGGTCGGGGGGCCGGGGCCCCTCAGGCTCCGACGTCTGCTCGCGACGGCCCTTCTTCTTGCGACCGAAGCCGAAGAAGGAGGGAAGTTCGAGGTTGGGGTCCTCGTCGCTCTTCTCTCCATCCATGAGGCGAATAGTGCCACGAATGTGCCCCGCAAAGACGACATCACGGCGAATGCTGGACCGACCCGACAGCCACCCGGCCCGAGGCCCAGATGGAGCCGGCCCGGACCCACATCGCGTAGGTCCGGGCCGGTCCGATGTCTTGAGACATCACATGGTCGGGCTGACAGGATTTGAACCTGCGGCCTCCTCGTCCCGAACGAGGCGCGCTACCAAGCTGCGCCACAGCCCGAAGGCGAGGCGAGTCTACTAGAGCGAATTGGGTGCTCCGAACCGGGTTGCGGGGGTGCTCAGACCGGTTTCGGCAGCAGCGTGAGCAGGGTCGCCTCAGGGCGGCAGCAGAGCCGGACGGGGGCGTACGGCGAGGTCCCGGCGCCGGCCGAGACGTGCAGCCAGCAGGACCCCGGGTCACCGGGTCGGGAGTCGGCGGGGTGTCGGTGCAGGCCCTTGGCGCGCCCGGTGTCGAGATCGCAGTTGGTCACGAGCGCGCCCGCGACCGGCAGGCAGACCTGCCCGCCGTGGGTGTGCCCGGCGAGGGTGAGGTCGTAGCCGTCCCGGGCGAGCTGGTCGAGCACCCGCAGGTAGGGCGCGTGCGCGACGCCGACCCGCAGGTCGGCATCGGTGGGAGCGGGGCCGGCGACGGCGTCGAGGTCGTCGTAGCTCAGGTGGGGGTCGTCGACCCCGGCGAAGGCGATCGAGGTGTCAGCGACGGTGAGCCGGGCCGAGCGGTTGGTCAGGTTGGTCCAGCCGCGGGCCTCGAAGGCATCGCGCAGGTCCCGCCACGGGAGCTGCGGGGCCCCGGTGTTGCGCCTTCCGTTGTCCGGGAAGAGGTACCACAGCGGGTTGCGCACGGTCGGGGAGAAGTAGTCGTTGGAGCCGAAGACGAACACCCCGGGCACGTCCAGCAGCGGACCGAAGCCCTCCACGACGGGGTCGACCGCCTCCCGGTGCGCCAGGTTGTCGCCGGTGTTGACGACCAGGTCGGGCTCCAGGTGCGCCAGCGAGGCCAACCAGCGCCGTTTGGCCCCCTGGGCCGGAGTCAGGTGCAGGTCGCTGACGTGCAGCACCCTCAGCGGCCGCTGCCCCGGCGGGAGGACCTCGACGGCGACCCGGCGTACGACGAAGTTGCGGACCTCGATCCCCGCGGCGTAGGCGAGGGTGCCCAGCCCGAGCGCGGTGGTGGCGCCGAGACCGACGCCGAGGGCCCGCAGACCGCGCGAAAAGGGCTTCGGGTCCATGGGCACAGGCTGTCACAATGGCGGTCATGCCCACCTTGAAGGACCAGCTGCGCACCGACCTGACCTCCTCGATCAAGTCGGGGGACAAGGTGCGCTCCTCCACGCTGCGAATGGTGCTCACCGCCGTCACCAACGCCGAGGTGTCGGGCAAGGAGTCCCGCGAGCTCAGCGACGAGGACGTGCTCGGCGTCTTGACCAGCGAGTCCAAGAAGCGGCGCGAGGCCGCCGAGGCGTTCGCGGAGGCGGGCCGCGCGGAGCAGGCCGAGAAGGAGCGCGCGGAGGCCGTCGTGATCGCCGACTACCTGCCTGCGCAGCTCACCGCCGAGGAGATCGACGCCCTGGTCGCCGAGACCGTCGCGGAGCTCGGGGTGGGCGAGGACGGGATGCGCGCCATGGGCCGCGTGATGGGGGTGCTCACGCCGAGGACCAAGGGCCGCGCCGACGGTGCGGCGGTCGCGGCCGCCGTACGCCGCCAGCTCGCGTAGCCGGACCGAGCGGCCTCAGCCCGCGGACGGGTAGAGGTAGACCGTCGAGCCGCGGCTCGCGTTCTCCCCGGCACGCGGGCTGGTCTCCGCGACCGAGCCCGCGGCCTCCGAGGACGGGCGCCGGTCGCCGATGCTGACGTAGAAGCCGGCCCCGGCCAGCTTCTCGGCCGCGCTGCGCGTGGACATGCCGACCACGTCGGGGACCTGGACGTCGACCTGGCTGTCGCCCGTGGTCTTGGTCGGCGGTGTGAACGACTTGTCGGGCAGCTCGTCCTGGACCTCCCGCATCGCGATCGCCCACATCGGACCGGCCACGGTCGAGCCGTGGGCGACGTTGATGTAGCTGCCGCCGACGTTCTGGCCGTTCAAGGTCACCCAGTGACCCTGCTGGTTGGCGCCGGCCACCATCGCCGCGGTCGCCAGGGCCGGGGTGTAGCCGTTGAACCACACCGCCATGTTGCTGTTGATCGTGCCGGTCTTGCCGGCGGAGGGCTTGTTCAGCGCCAGGTTCTGGCCGAACCCGCCGGGCGCCATCACGCCCTTGAGGATGTCGTTGACCGTGTCGGCCGTCGACTGCTGCATCACCTGCTGGCACTTCTTCGGGTAGTTCTTGAAGACCTGGCCGTCGCTGTTGACGATCTGGGTGACCGGGCGGTTGTCGCAGTGCTTGCCGCGGGCGGCGAACGTCGCGTAGGCGCTGGCCATCTCCAGCGGGCTCACGTCGGCGATGCCGAGGGTGAACGAGGGCACCCGCTCGTGGTCGGGGTCGGTCAGGTCCACGCCCATGGCCTTGGCCAGTGCGTAGGGCTCGCACAGGCCGGTCTTGCGCTCGAGCTGGGCGAAGTAGGTGTTCACCGAGAGCTGGGTGGCCTTGTACATGTCGAAGGTGCCGCTGTCGGTGGAGTTGTGCGGCTCCCACATCGAGCTGACCGGGTAGGGACCGTCGCAGTCCTGGAACTCGTTCTGCGGGATGTGCACCTGCGGTGGGGCGTTGAACTTCGTCGAGGGCGGCAGTCCCTGCTCGAGCGCCGCCGCGAGCACGAACACCTTGAACGTGGACCCGGCCTGGAAGCCGTTGGAGTCGCCGTACTTGCTGTCGACCACGTAGTTGAGGAAGGTCTCGCCCTTCTTGCGGTCCCGGCCCATGGGCCGGCTCTGGGAGATGCCCATCACGTCGCCGGTGCCGGGCTGCACCATCGCCAGTGCACCGATCGCCTGGTCCTTCGGGTTCACGGTCTGGTGCGTCGCGTGGTCGGCCGCCTTCTGGTAGTCGAGGGCGACCGTGGTCTTGATGGTCAGCCCACCGCTGTTGAGCAGCTGGGCCCGGTCGGCGGTGGTCTCGCCCAGCGCCGGGTCGGCCATCAGGTAGCGGCGCACGTAGTCGCAGAAGAACGCGGCCTTGCTGCCCAGGCAGCCGTTGCGGCTCTTGCTCACCTTCAGCCGCAGCTTCATCTTCGAGAACTTCTCGGCGATGTTGTCGTGGATGACGTTGAGCTGGGCCATCCGGTTGAGCACGACGTTGCGCCGGGCCAGCGCGCGGTCCGGGAAGCGGGTCGGGTCGAAGCCGACCGGGTTCTTCACCAGCCCGGCCAGGGTGGCCGCCTGGAGGGTGTTGAGCTGGCCGGCGTTGACCGAGAAGTAGTGCCGGGCGGCGGCCTGGATGCCGTAGGCGCCGTCGCCGAAGTAGGCGAGGTTCAGGTAGCGCTCGAGGATCCAGTCCTTGGAGTAGTTCTGCTCGAAGGCGATCGCGTGCCGCAGCTCCTGGATCTTGCGCTGGTAGGTGTTCTCGGTGGCGGCCTTGCGCTCCTCGGCCGTCTGGGCCTGGGCCAGCAGCGTCATCTTCGCCATCTGCTGGGTGATCGAGGACCCGCCCTGGGTGTCGCCCGAGGTCTGGTTGTTCACGAACGCGCGCAGGGTGCCCTTGAGGTCCAGCGCCCCGTGCTCGTAGAAGCGGTAGTCCTCGATCGCGATGATCGCGCGCCGCATGGCCGGCGAGACCTTCTTCAGGGGCACGTTGACCCGGTTCTGGTCGTAGAACGTCGCGATCAGCTTCCCGTTGCGGCTCAGCACCCGGGAGCGCTGGGCCAGGGGAGTCGCCTTGAGTGCCTCGGGCAGGTTCTGCATGGAGCGGGCCGTCGCGCTGGCGCCGTAGCCCACGGCCCCGACGAGGGGGACGACCAGGCCGGCGGCGAGCACACCCAGGACGGCGGAGACGGCAACGATCACCCCGAGATGGGAGATCACGGTGCCGAACGAGAGGTGAGGACGGCGACGCGGCATAGCACGATCCTAGGGGGGAGGCGGGCAAATCCGGCCGCGCGGCGGGACGGATCTAGTCATTTCGGACTATATGAGATTGCCCCACCTGTGTCTGTTTCGAGTCTCTCGTTCTCTCTAATCTATATATGGGTTGAAAACGGACGTATCGGGGCGAGCCGGAAGCAACCGGGACCTGAAACTTGGAGGGGACATGTCCTGGAACGAGATGTGGGCCAATGCGGCCCTGTGCCAGAAGTCATCGCCGGACGAGCTCTTCGTCCGTGGGGCGGAGCAGCACAAGGCCAAGGCCGTGTGCGGTGCCTGCCCGGTCCGGGCCGAGTGCCTGGCCGAGGCGCTCGACAACGAGATGGAGTGGGGCGTGTGGGGAGGCCTCACCGAGCGTGAGCGGCGCGCGCTGCTGCGCAAGCGGCCCAACGTGACGTCGTGGCGCCAGCTGCTCGAGACCGCCAAGTCCGAGCACGAGCTGGCCGCCGCCACCGCCACCGCCTGACCCGCCTGAGCGCACCGCCCGACGGGTCGGATCACCGGGGACCTCCCGGTCATCCAGCAGTCGGGCGGCCCACCGGGGTGGCCAGCAGCTCGCCGATGCGGCGCAGCCCGTCGAGGTCGTGCACGTCGGTCGACAGGGCGGGCAGCACCGCGGTGGGTACGTCGGGATGGCTGGTCGCGAACCGTCCGGTCAGGCGCTTCTCGCGCTCGACGACGGTGAGCCGGTCGGCGTGCAGGCGCAGCAGCCCCGCCGCGAGACCGTGGTCCTCCCCGGAGGTCCGCAACCGTTCCACGCCGGTCATCGCTGCGTGCGCGGTCAGGTCTCCCTCGGGCATGGTGCTGACCCGGTTGACCACCAGGCCGGCCAGCGGCATCTGCTCGGCGCGGAGCCGCTCCACGAAGTAGGCCGCCTCCCGCAGAGCGTCCGGCTCCGGGGCGGCGACCACCAGGAAGGCCGTGTGCCGGTCCTGGAGCAGCTCGAAGGTGCGCTGCGCGCGCTGACGGAACCCGCCGAAGAGGGTGTCGAAGGCGGCCACGAACGCCTTCATGTCCTGGAGCACCTGGGCGCCGATGAGCTTGGTGATCGCGTTGGTCACCATCCCGACTCCCGCGGTCATCAGCCGTGCAGGCCCGCGTGCCGGGGCGAGCAGCAGCCTCATGAACCGGCCGTCGAGGAAGCTGGAGAGTCGCTCCGGGGCGTCGAGGAAGTCCAGCGCGCTGCGCGAGGGCGGGGTGTCGACCACGATCAGGTCCCAGCGCCCGGTCCTACGGGCGTCCTTGTCGAGCTGGCCCAGCTTCTCCATCGCCATGTACTCCTGGGTGCCGGCGAAGGAGCTCGAGACCGCGACGTAGAACGGGTTCTCCAGGATCTGCCGGGCCTTCTCCGGGCTCGCCTGGCTCTGCACCACCTCGTCGAAGGTGCGCTTCATGTCCAGCATCATCGCGTCCATGCGGGGGGCTCCGCCCCCCGCGGACGCCCCGGTCTCCTCGTCCTCCGGCCCGAAGCCGTCGAGCCAGCGCAGGCCCGGCACCGGACGCGGGGTGTTGTCGAGGGCCTCGATGCCCATCGACTGCGCCAGCCGCCGGGCCGGGTCGATGGTGAGCACGACGACCTTGCGACCCCGCTCGGCGGCGCGCAGGGCCAGCGCTGCGGACGTCGTGGTCTTCCCGACACCGCCCGCGCCGCAGCACACGATGATCCGGCGCTCCGGGTCGTCGAGCAGCGCATCCACGTCGAGGACCTCCCGAGGCGCGTGGGTGGCGACCAGGGGGCCTACACGGGCGCTCGGTCGCGAGCTCTGGTGGGTCGTCATGCGAGCCCCTCCTCGGTGAGCACCTCGGCGAGCTCGTAGAGGCCGGCCAGGTCGACGCCGCCCGGGAGCAGCGGCAGCTCGTAGGAGGGCACGTCGAGCTCCTCGACGAGTGCCCGCTGGCTGTCCTCGAGTCCACGTCGCTCGGCGTGGTGACGGCCTTCCTCGAGGAGCCCGGCGACCATCGCCTCGTCGTGGGGGACCCCGGCCTTCTCCAGGCTGGCGACCAGGTCCGTTCGGTCCACCTTCTCCTCGAGGAGCTCCTGGCGCTCCTCGGCGTCGAGGTCCTGGGGACGGACCATGTTGACGACCACGCCCCCGACGGGCAGGCCGGCGGCCCGGAGCTCGGCGATGCCGTCGCCGGTCTCCTGCACCGGCATCTCCTCCAGCACGGTGACCAGGTGGATGGCCGTGCGACCGGAGCGCAGGAGGGACATCACCACGTCGGCCTGCGACTTGACCGGGCCGACCTTGGCCAGGCCGGCGAGCTCGTCGTTGACGTTGAGGAACTGTGCGATCCGCCCAGTCGGCGGCGCGTCCAGCACGATCGCGTCGTAGCTGCGCGCACCCTTGTTGCGCCGGTTGCGGTTCGCGGCCTCGTAGACCTTCCCGGTCAGCAGCACGTCGCGCACCCCGGGCGCGATCGTGGTGGCGAACTCGACGACACCGAAGCGCTCCAGCGCCCTACCGGCTCGGCCGAGCCGGTAGTACATGGCGAGGTACTCCAGCAGCGCCGACTCCGCGTCGATGGCAAGGGCGTAGACGTCGCCGGCACCGGAGGTGCCGCGGGCGACGAGGCGCTCCTCGTAGGGCAGTGGCGGGACGTCGAAGAGCTGGGCGATGCCCTGGCGACCCTCGACCTCGCACAGCAAGACGGTCTTGCCGCGCGAGGCGAGCGCCAGCGCCAACGAGGCGGCGACCGTCGACTTGCCGGTGCCGCCCTTGCCGGTGACCACGTGCAGCTGCACACCGGAGAAGTCGGGACGCCGACCGGCCGGGACGGCCGATTCTCGAGCTGTCGCTGTCGCCGCAGGCATGGGCGTGAGCCTAGATGACCGAGTCCAGGGGGAGCGCGCTGCGCCCCACCCCTCACGCGCGCTGGACTGCGTTCTCCTCCGTGGCCGTGGCAGGATCGCCCGGTAACGTCAGCCGGGAGGTGTGCAGTGGACAAGGTGGTGTCGTCCGCGACCGAGGCGGTCGCGGACATCCCCGACGGGTCGAGGCTGGCCGTGGGCGGGTTCGGGCTGTGCGGCATCCCCTCGGTGCTGATCGAGGCGTTGTTGACGGCCGGGACCACCGACCTCGAGGCGGTCTCGAACAACTGCGGTGTCGACGACTGGGGACTGGGCCGGCTGCTGGCCGAGAAGCGGCTGCGGCGGATGGTCTCCTCCTACGTGGGGGAGAACAAGGAGTTCGCACGCCAGTACCTCCACGGCGAGCTCGAGGTGGAGCTGACTCCACAGGGCACCTTGGCCGAGCGGATGCGCGCCGGCGGCTCGGGGATCGCGGCGTTCTTCACCGCGACCGGTGGCGGCACCCAGGTCGCCGAGGGCGGGCTGCCGTGGCGCTACGACGCGGACGGCAACGTGGCCGTGTCCTCCCCGGCCAAGGAGACGCGCGACTTCCCGGTCGACGGTGAGCCGCGCGAGTTCGTGCTGGAGGAGGCGATCGTGGCCGACTTCGGGCTGGTGCGGGCCTGGAAGGGTGACCGGCACGGCAACCTGATCTACCGCGACTCCGCCCGCAACTTCAACCCGCTCGCGGCGATGTGTGGACGGGTGACGATCGCCGAGGTCGAGGAGCTGGTCGAGCCCGGCGAGCTCGATCCCAACGAGGTGCACACCCCCGGGGTCTTCGTGCAGCGCGTGGTGGCGCTGACCCCGGAGCAGGCCGCGGACAAGCGGATCGAGAAGAGGACCACACGAGCGCCGGCCGAGGGAGGTGCGCAGTGAGCTGGAGTCGCGAGGAGATGGCCGCGCGCGCGGCCAGCGAGCTGACCGACGGGTCGTATGTGAACCTCGGGATCGGGCTGCCGACGCTGGTCCCCAACTACGTCGCCGAGGACGTGGAGCTGGTGCTGCAGAGCGAGAACGGCATCCTCGGTGTCGGCGCCTACCCCGAGGAGGGGCAGGAGGACCCGGACCTGATCAACGCCGGCAAGGAGACCGTCACGCTGCGCAAGGGGGCGTCGTTCTTCGACTCCGCCACCTCCTTCGGGATGATCCGCGGCGGCAAGATCGACGCCGCCATCCTGGGCGCGATGCAGGTCTCCGTGGCCGGCGACATCGCCAACTGGATGATCCCGGGGAAGATGGTCAAGGGCATGGGCGGCGCGATGGACCTCGTCCACGGCGCCAAACGAGTGATCGTGCTGATGGAGCACACCGCGCGGGACGGCTCCTACAAGATCGTGGAGGAGTGCTCGCTGCCCTACACCGGCCGTGGAGTCGTGCAGCGGATCATCACCGACCTGTGCGTCCTCGACGTCACCGAGCAGGGGCTGCGGCTCGTCGAGCTCGCCCCTGGTGTCACCGAGGACGAGGTCCGCGAGAAGACCGAGCCGGAGATCATCGCCGGAACCGGATAGTCCGATGCCTCCGGACCCTCCCGGGGTTCGGGAAGGGAGCCGTCGGCATCGGACCACCCGGATCGGGACTGGACTCAGGCGGCCGCCTTGTCGAGACGCCACACGTTGCGCGAGGCCTTGGCCGGTGCGTGCGTCACCCGCTGCCACTTCTTCCACGCGTTCTGGTAGTTGCACACGCTCGGCGCGCCGTTGAACCGCTTCTTCATCACCGAGAAGCTCGCGGTGTAGTGGTAGGCGTGCAACCGGTACTTGTGCCTGGTGTCGGCCGGGACGTTGGCGCTGTAGCTCCAGTGCTGGGACCACGACTTGGACCCGCCGACGGTGACTCCGAGGCTGGTCGACGCCTTCGCGAAGATCACGCCCGCCTCCGCGGAGACGGTCGCGGTGACCGAGGCGCTCACGCTCATCGTCTTGGTCTTGCTGTAGGTGATGCTCCCGCCCCTGCGCAGCGAGACCCAGTCGCTGTGGATGTTGGTCGGGTAGTAGTGGAACGACTTCTTGGTGAAGGTGTAGATCGTCTCGTTCCCGGGAGGGGCGCAGCGCGCGCTCGCCGGCGAGGCGGTCAGGAGGGGTACGACGAGCGTGCTGGCAAGCATGGCCAGGACGGCGACGATCTTCTTCATGTGTCTCCCTTGTGAATGGACACGAGGGGTCGTCTCCCACGTGGTGTCGAACCCCCCGAGTCGTGGTGAGACCTTCCTTCCACCCGCGTCAGGGGTCCAAACCTGCGAATTTGCAGGCGCTGGCGACCAGATTGCGGTGAGGAGTCCCACGACCGGCACTGAGCGGAATGTCCGAGGCGGTCGAGGGGTTGGAGCAGGTGATCCAATCTTCTATCACCTGTGAGGTGCTCGACTGATGTCACGTGCGTTCGCCCCCGTCAAGATCGGCTCCTGGGACCTGCCGCAGTCCTTCGTGATGGCCCCCCTGACCCGCAACCGCGCGGGCGCGGGCAATGCGCCCACCCGGCTCAACGCCACCTACTACGCGCAGCGGGCCGGCGCCGGGCTGATCGTCACCGAGGGCACCGCGCCGAGCGCGGTCGGCCAGGGCTACCTCAACGTCCCGGGCCTCTACACCCCCGAGCAGGTGCAGGGCTGGCGCGTCGTGGCGGATGCCGTGCACGAGCAGGGCGGCCACATCGTGGCCCAGCTGATGCACGCCGGCCGGATCGCGCACGCCGAGAACAAGGACGGCGCCGAGACCGTCTCCGCGAGCGCTGTCACCGCACCGGGTGAGATGGTCACCGCCGAGGGGCCCAAGCCCCACGACCAGCCGCGTGCCCTGGAGTCCGACGAGCTGCCCGGGGTGGTGCAGGACTACGTCACTGCTGCCCGGAACGCCGTCGAGGCCGGCCTGGACGGCGTGGAGATCCACGCCGCCAACGGCTACCTGTTGCACCAGTTCCTCGACCCGACGGTCAACCGGCGTGCGGACTCCCACGGCGGGTCGCCGCAGAACCGCGCCCGCTTCGTCATCGAGGTCGTCTCCGCGGTCGCCGAGGCCGTCGGGGCGGACAAGGTGGGACTGCGGATCTCCCCGGGGCACCAGTTCAACGGGATCGGTGAGCAGGCCGGTGCGGACCTGGAGGCGACCTACACGGCCCTGGTCGAGGCCGTGGCGCCGCTGGGTGTGGCCTATCTCAGCGTGCTGGCCAGCCCGCTGGAGCCGATGCGGGACCTCGTCGCGGACCTGCGCCGGCGCTTCGGCGGTCCGGTGCTGCTCAACGACGGGTTCGGTGAGGTGACCACCCTCGACTCGGTCGAGGCGCTGCTCGCCACCGAGCTCGCCGACGCGGTCGTCGTGGGACGTCCCTACCTGGCCAACCCCGACCTGAGCGACCGGTGGAGGCAGGGCGCCGAGCTCAACCAGCCCGACATGGCCACCTTCTACGGCGGCGGTGCCGAGGGCTACACCGACTACCCGACGCTCGAAGAGGCGTCCTGACCCGTCCCGGCATCGGCTGACCGGCAGCGCCGGGTGTCCTCAACGGGTGCTCGGCGCCCCGGACAGCAGCCGGTGGACCAGGTCGAAGACCGGCCCGGAGTCCTGGATCACCGTGAAGTGGTCGCCCGGCACCGGGTGCAGATCGATCCACGGGTGCCGCTCGACCAGGCCCCGGCTCAGCGAGATCGGCACCACGTCGTCGCCGACCGCGTGCACCACGTGCACCGCTGCGTCGGGGCGGTCCGCGAGCAGCACCATCGGGTCGACGAGCTCCGGGTCGGTCTCGCCGAGCATCGCCTGCGTGGCGTCGTCGCCGAGGTGCAGCCGGATCGCCTCGCGCAGGTCGCCCACCGGGGCGAGGGCGACGACCCGCTCGATCGCCAGGGGCAGGGTGGCCAGCCACAGGGCGAGGTGACCCCCGGCGGAGTGACCCGTGACAGCGGGCGGGCCGGTGTGGATGTCCAGCCCGGCGAGCAGCTCCGGCAGGCGGCGTACGGCGAGCCGGACGTCCTCGCCGGTCATCGGCCAGCCGCCGCCACCGCGCACCCGGCGGTACTCCGGCGTGGCCACCACGAGCCCGCGACCGGCCAGGGCGCGGGCCAGGGGGCGGGTGTGGCGACGGTCCCACTCCTGCTTCCAGAACCCGCCGTGGAGCAGCACCACCAGGGGGGCGCCCGGAGGTGCCGGGAGCGAGCCGCCGGGCAGGTGCAGGTCGACCACGGCGTCCTCGTGTGCGGCGTAGCGCACGGTCGCGTCGGGCAGCCCCGGGGGTGCGGCAGGCAGCATGGGCGACACGGTAGCCAGCCGTCTAGGGTGAGCCGCATGACCAAGTGGGAATACCTGACCGCGCCCGTGCTCGTGCACTCCACCAAGCAGATCCTCGACAACTTCGGCTCCGAAGGCTGGGAGCTGGTCCAGATCGTGCCGGGGATGAACCCGGAGAACCTGGTCGCCTACTTCAAGCGCCCCGCCGGATGAGCACCCCCGAGGAGCGGCTCGCCGAGCTCGGGCTGAGCGTGCCGGAGGTCGCCGCCCCGGTGGCCGCCTACATCCCCGCGGTGCGCAGCGGCCACCACGTCTTCACCTCCGGCCAGCTGCCCGTGCGCGAGGGCCAGCTGATCGCGACCGGCAAGGTCGGCGGCGAGGTCGGCCAGGACGAGGCGGTCGAGTGCGCCCGCCAGTGCGCGCTGAACGCGCTCGCCGCCGTCCGGGCCGAGGTCGGCGACCTCGCGGCGGTCAAGCGGGTCGTCAAGGTGGTCGCGTACGTCGCCTCCACCCCGGACTTCACCGGCCAGCCGCAGGTCGCCAACGGGGTCTCCGAGCTGCTCGGCGAGGTCTTCGGCGAGGCCGGACGCCACGCCCGCTCGGCCGTGGGGGTGCCGGTGCTGCCGCTCGACGCCCCGGTCGAGGTCGAGCTCGTCGTGGAGGTCTGAGGCCGATGGTCCGGGTGCAGCTGCCTCCTCAGCTGGTCGAGGACGCCCGGGCGTTCGCCGACGGCCGCCGGGAACCGTCCGAGCCCCGCAACGCCGCGACCGTGATGCTGCTGCGACCCGGGGCGCAGGGCCCCGAGGTCTACCTGCTGCGTCGCCAGACCTCGATGGCCTTCGCCGGTGGCATGTGCGTCTTCCCCGGCGGCGGCGTCGATCCCCGAGACTTCGACCCCCGCCACGCGGGTGCCGCAGCCTGGGCCGGCCCCGCCCCGGCGCAGTGGGCCACCCGCCTGGGGACCGACGAGGCCACCGCCCGCGCGCTGGTGTGCGCCGCGGTCCGGGAGACCTTCGAGGAGTCCGGGGTGCTCCTGGCCGGGGAGTCCGCGCACACGGTCGTCGCCGACACCACCGGCGCGGACTGGGAGGAGGACCGTGCCGCCCTCGAGGCGCGCGAGCTGGCCTTCACCGAGTTCCTGGACCGGCGCGGCCTGGTGCTGCGCACCGACCTGCTGGGGGCGTGGGCGGGGTGGCTCACGCCGGTCTTCGAGCCGCGGCGCTACCGCACCTGGTTCTTCGTGGCGGACCTCCCCGCGGGGCAGCGCACCCGGGACGTGTCCACGGAGTCGGACCAGGTCATCTGGCTGCCGGCGATGCGGGCGGTCGCCGAGGCCGAGCAGCAGCAGCTGTTCATGCTGCCCCCGACCTACCTGACCTGCCTCGAGGTGGGGCAGTACGCCGACCCCGGCGCCGTGCTCGCAGCGACACAGGGGCGCACGGTCGAGATGTTCATGCCGGAGGTCGAGGAGAACGACGCCGGTGCCACCCTCTCGGTGCCCCCGCGCTTCGAGGGCCTGCTCGAGTCGCGGGCATGAGGTCACGATGAGCTGGTCCGGTGGCGCCTTCGGCGAGCGGGGCCGGTGCGTGCTCGCCCCCAACGCCAACATGATGACCCTCGACGGCACCAACACCTGGGTGCTGCGCGAGCCGGGTGCCCGGCGCTCGGTGGTGGTCGACCCGGGCCCACCCGACGAGCCGCACCTGGCCGCCGTGGCCGAGCAGGCCGGCGAGGTCGGGGTCGTGCTGCTCACCCACCACCACCTCGACCACTCCGAGGCGGCCCGGGAGTTCGCCGAGCGGGTGGGCTGCGGCGTACGCGCTCTCGACCCGGGCTGTCGCCTGGGCTCGGAGGGTCTGGCCGGGGGCGACGTCGTGGAGGTCGACGGCCTGGAGATCCGCGTCGTGCCCACTCCCGGGCACACCGCCGACTCGCTCTCGTTCGTGCTCCCGGCCGAGGGCGCGGTGCTCACCGGCGACACCGTCCTGGGGCGTGGCACCACCGTGGTCGCCCACCCCGACGGCCAGCTCGGTGCCTACCTGGACTCCCTCGACCGGCTGCACCACCTGGCCGAGGCCAACCAGATCGAGACCATCTGGCCGGGGCACGGCCCGGTGATCGACGACGCCCTCGCGGCGCTCGACTACTACCGCACCCACCGCGCCGAGCGGCTCGCTCAGGTCGAGGCCGCCCTCGAGGAGCTGCGTGCGGCACCGCACCCGGAGGGCCTCGCCACCGAGGAGCTCCCACGCCGGGTGGTGGAGATCGTCTATGCCGACGTGGACCCGGTGCTGTGGGGCGCCGCGGAGCTCTCCGTCCGGGCCCAGCTGGCCTACCTCGCCGGGCACGCATGAGCCGCGCCGGGGAGAGCGCGTCTCGAAAGCGGGCATAGGGGTCACAGGACCTGCCGTGCCGAGATACCGTTTCTCGGTGCGAGAGAAGTTGGGGATCGGTGCCTTCGCGGTGCTGCTGGTGGCCGTGTGGGGGGTGGGCTTCCTGTGGTTCCGCGGCGACCTGGGTCCCGGTGCGTCTCCCACCGCGGCGCGGGCCGGGGCCAGCCCCAGCGCCTCTGCGAGCACGACCCCCCACGAGACCGCGGAGCCCTCGGTCAGTCCCCAGGCCCGCGCCCAGGTGTACGCCGGCAAGGTCTCGCCCCAGGACGAGCGCAAGGCGGTGGACCTCAACCCCACCGCACCCCGCCCGCCGCCGATGGCGCTGCCGCCGGTCGCCGAGTTCACCATGGCGACCTTCAACCTGCTCGGCAGCTCGCACAGCAAGAAGGGCGGCTCGGCCGCCCGCTTCGGACCCGGACCCCAGCGGCTCCGAGGAGCCCTGCAGATCCTCGATCGGCACCAGGTCTCGGTCGTCGGCTTCCAGGAGTTCCAGCCCGACCAGCGCAAGACCTTCCAGCGCGCGGCGGCGGGGTGGCAGATGTACCCCGGGCTCTCGATGGGCCGCCGCGCCGGCGAGAACTCGGTGGCCTGGCGATCCGACACCTGGGAGCTGGTCAAGCCGGGCCTGATCCCGATCCCCTACTTCAACGGCCGCATCCGGCCGATGCCCTACGTGCTGCTGCGCAACAAGCAGACCGGGGTGCAGGCCTACTTCTCGACCTTCCACAACCCCGCCAACATCGGCGGCAACATGCAGCGCTTCCGCACGCAGGCGACCAACCGGGAGATCACGCTGTTCAACCAGCTGGAGGCCAGCGGCATCCCGCAGTTCGTCACCGGTGACATGAACGAGCGCTCGGAGTACTTCTGCCGCGTGACCGGCTCCACCCCGCTGGTCGCGGCGGCCGGGGGCAGCCACAGCGGCGGTTGTGCACCCCCCAAGCCCACCCAGATCGACTGGATCTTCGGCAGCCCGGGGGTGCAGTTCAGCAACTACGTGATCGACCGCAGTCCGCTGGTGCGGCGTACGACGGACCACCCGGTGGTGGTCACCGCGGTGAAGGTGGACGCGCTGAGGTTCCAGAACGCCTACGACCCGGCGGCGCCGACCGGGTAGCCGCGCGGCTCGCCCGGGTGGGCCGGCGAGCCGGCCTCAGCGGGCGCGGCGGCGCAGCCGCTCGACGTCGTGGATCACGACCGAGCGCGGCTCCAGGCGCAGCCAGCCGCGGGAGGCGAAGTCGGCCAGGGCCTTGTTGACCGTCTCGCGGGAGGCGCCCACCAGCTGGGCGAGCTCCTCCTGGGTGAGGTCGTGGTGCACGTGCACGCCGTCGTCTGCCGTGCGCCCGAACCGGTCGGCGAGGTCGAGCAGCGCCTTGGCGACCCGGCCGGGCACGTCGGAGAAGACCAGGTCGGCGACGACCTCGTTGGTCTTGCGCAGCCGGGCGGCCAGCTGGGCGAGCAGCCCCAGCGAGACAGCGGGACGTCCCTCCAGCCAGCGCAGCAGGTCGTCGTGGGAGAGGGAGAGGAAGCTGGTCTCGGTCACCGCGGTGACGGTCGCGGACCGCGGACCCGGGTCGAACAGCGAGAGCTCGCCGAACATCTGGCCGGGGCCCAGGATCGCCAGCAGGTTCTCCCGCCCGTCGGAGGAGGTGCGGCCGAGCTTCACCTTGCCGTCGGTGACGATGTAGAGCTTGTCCCCGGGGTCGCCCTCGTGGAAGAGCACCTCTGCGCGACGCAGGCGGTTCTCGCTCATCGAGGAGCGCAGGGCTCCGGCCGCCTCGTCGTCGAGGGCGCTGAACAGCGGCGCCTGCCGGAGTACGTCGTTCTCCACGTGATGTCCCTTTCTGCCTCGCGGCCACACCGGTCACGGGTGTTGCAGGTCACAGTCTGTCCCATCACCCCCACAATCGCCACGCGACCCCGGCCGTCCCGCTCCTCGGGCGGCGTGCCGGGGTCGGCACCCGGCCCGGTGGACGGTGGGCGCAGCGCCGTACTCTGGGCGGCGTGTCCCCTGCCCGCTCCCAGGCTCGCACCGGTCCGGCCAGGGCCGCATCGGCCGCCTCCGCACCGGCTCCCGAGACGGCCCTCGTGCGGCGCGCCCGCAAGGTCGACCGGGTGCTCGCCGAGACCTGGCCCGACGCCGGCTGCGAGCTGGACTTCGACGACGCCTTCCAGCTGCTCGTGGTCACGGTGCTCAGCGCGCAGACCACCGACCGCCGGGTCAACAGGGTGCGGCCGGCCCTGTTCGCGGCCTACCCCGACGCCCGGGCCATGGCCGCGGCGCCGCGCGAGGCCCTCGAGGAGCTCATCGGACCGCTGGGCTTCTTCCGTGCCAAGACCGAGTCCCTGCTCAAGCTCTCGGCAGCCCTGGTGGCCGACCACCACGGCGAGGTGCCGGCCACGCTGGAGGACCTCGTGAAGCTCCCCGGGGTCGGACGCAAGACCGCCAACGTGGTGCTGGGCAACGCCTTCGACGTCCCCGGCATCACCGTGGACACCCACGTCGGGCGGCTGGCCCGCCGGCTCGGCTGGACCGAGGAGACCGACCCGGTCAAGGCCGAGCACGCCATCGGGGCCCTGTTCCCCCAGCGCGACTGGACGATGCTCAGCCACCGCCTGATCTGGCACGGGCGCCGGGTCTGCCACGCCAAGTTGCCGGCCTGCGGAGCCTGCGCGGTGGCCCGCTGGTGCCCCTCCTACGGCACCGGGCCCACCGACCCCGACACGGCCGCCGCCCTGGTCAAGACCCAGGGGCCCGCATGAGGGGTGCCCTCCTCGTCCTCCTGGCGGTCCTCGGGCTGGTGCTCGGCGGGTGCGCCGGCGAGCCCTCGTCCGGCTCGGCCGCGCGGAGCCTGCCCGACATCACGCTGGAGGCGTTCGACGGCGGCAGCTCCCTGGACCTGTCCACCGTGCAGGGCCCGGCCGTGATCAACGTCTGGGCCAGCTGGTGCGACCCCTGCCGCCGCGAGCTGCCCCGCTACCAGTCCTTCGCCGAGCGCTACGCCGGCAAGGTCAAGGTGATCGGGGTCGACTTCCAGGACACCCGCACCGACAAGGCGCGCTCGCTGATCCGCCGGACCGGTGTGCGCTACCCCCTCTACAAGGACCCCGACGGCACGATCCGTGCCCGGGCCCTGCCGCAGCTGCTCCTCGTCGACGCGCACGGGCACGTCGCCTTCGAGAAGTACGTCGAGATCACCTCGGTCGGGCAGCTGGAGACTCTCGTCGAGAAGCACCTCGGAGTGGGCTCATGAGCTTCCCCGACTGGCTCGAGCCGATCCGCGAGGGCGCCTCCACGATCGGGGCCTCCGACATCAGCCGCTTCGTCCCGCCGGAGGGCTCCGACGCGCGCAAGGGCGCCGTGCTGATGCTCTTCGGGGAGGGCCCGCTCGGCCCCGACCTGCTGCTGACCGAACGCGCCCACGACATGCGCTCCCACCCCGGACAGGTGTCCTTCCCGGGCGGCGCCATCGACCACACCGACCCCACGCCGGTGGCGGCCGCTCTCCGGGAGGCCGAGGAGGAGACGGGGCTGGACCCGACCGGCGTCGAGGTCTTCGCCACCCTCCCGGAGCTGTGGCTGCCACCCAGCAACTTCGCGGTGACCCCCGTCCTGGGCTGGTGGAAGGAGCCGACCACGGTGACGGTGGTCGACCCCGGGGAGGTCAACGCGGTGCTCCGGGTGCCGGTCGAGGAGCTGCTCGACCCGCAGCACCGGGTCACCGTCGTGCACCCCATCGGCTACAGCAGCCCCGGCTTCTTGATCGGGGAGACCAAGGACCTCATCTTGTGGGGCTTCACCGCCGGGCTGGTCAACAAGCTCTTCGACCACGTCGGCTGGACCCGTCCGTGGGACGCGTCCGTGGAGCAGGAATTGCCGGACTACATGTTCAGCCTGGGTGAAGATTGACCCCGTCCCTCCGTCCCCCGGCGAACCTGCGCGAAAGGGCCCCATGAACTTCCTCGACTGGTGCCTGGTCGCGCTCGTCCTCGCCTACGCGCTCTCCGGCTACTGGCAGGGCTTCATCGCCGGCGCCTTCTCCACCGCCGGGCTGCTGCTCGGCGGCCTGGCCGGCATCTGGCTCGCCCCGGTGCTCCTCGGTGACGCCTCGCCGTCGCTGTGGGTCTCGCTGGGAGCACTGTTCGTCGTGCTGGTGATGGCCTCGGTGGGCCAGGCGATCCTGCAGTTCGCCGGCACCCGGATCCGCGCCACGCTGACCTGGCAGCCCATCCGGGCCCTCGACGCGGTGGGTGGCGCCGCGCTCAGCGTGGTCGCCGTGCTGCTCGTCGCCTGGATGCTGGGCGTGGCGATCAGCGGGTCGCGGATCCCCGGGATCAGCCCGCAGGTGCGCGACTCGCGGGTGCTCATCGCGGTGAACAACGTGATGCCGGCGCAGGCGCAACAGGCGCTGCGCTCCTTCGACGAGGTCGTCGGGTCCAGCTTCTTCCCGCGCTACCTCGAGCCGTTCGCCCGCGAGCGGATCGTCAACGTGCCGGCGGCCCAGGCCCGGGTGGTGCGCGACCCGGACGTCCGCACGGCCGAGAAGAGCGTGTTCAAGATCCGCAGCACCAACCGGTGCGGCACCGGGGTGGAGGGCACCGGCTTCCTCTACGCCCCCCACCGGCTGATGACCAACGCCCACGTGGTCGCCGGAGTCACCGACCCGGTGGTCAAGGACGGCGACAAGTCCCGCAAGGCCACCGTCGTCTACTACAACCCCGACGTGGACGTCGCGGTGCTCGCGGTGCCCGACCTGAACGCCCCCACCGTGCGCTTCGACCTCGGTGGCGCCGAGCGCGAGCAGGGCGCCGTGCTCGGCTACCCCCAGGACGGCCCCTTCGACGCCCAGCCGGCGCGCATCCGCGCCGAGCAGCGCCTGCGCTCGCCGGACATCTACGGCAACGGCACCGTCACCCGGCACGTGTTCTCCGTGCGCGGCCTGATCCGCCCCGGGAACTCCGGCGGTCCCCTCGTCTCCACCGCCGGCCGCGTCCTCGGCGTCGTCTTCGCAGCCTCGGTCAGCGACCGGAACACCGGCTACGCCCTCACCGCCGACCAGGTCCGCCGGGCCGCCGCCGTCGGCCTCGACTCCAGCCAGCGGGTCTCCAGCGGCAACTGCGCCTGACCGGGGGGGGCGCCGGTTTCACCGGTTCACCGGCGAAACCTGCTCTGGGCGAGTGGTGCACCACCCACCAGGTGCATGTTTCCCGCGGCAGGTCGGCGAGGTTGTTCCGCACGCTGAGACGCCGACCCGTGCTCCGCCCGTACGCCGAGCCCGGGACGCCGCCCGTACGCCGGGCCGGGACGCCGCCCGTACGCCGGGCCGGGACGCCGTCCGCCGGACGCCTCCGCTCGGCCCTGGACGCCGGACGCCTCCGCTCGGCCCTGGACGCCGGACGCCGGACGCCTGGGCCGGACGCCTCAGCTGCTCCGCTTGAAGGCGGAGGGGATCTCCTTGGCCTGCTCGATCGCCCGCTCCGGGGGCTTGACCTTCTTGACCGCGCGCACGCCGGCCAGGCCCAGGACCCCGGCCAGCACGACGTAGGCGCCGAAGACGATCAGGAAGCACCACGCCAGGTCGAGGCCGGTGAAGTGCACGAAGTAGGCGATCGCCACCGACAGCATGATGACGCCGAGCAGGCCGAGGAAAGCCGCGGCGGCGAACAGGCCGAGGCTCAGGCCGCCGGCGCGGACCGAGACCTTCAGCTCGGACTTCGCCAGGGCGATCTCGCTCTGGATCAGGGTGGAGACATCACGGCTGGCGTCGACGACCAGCTTGCCGATCGTCGGTTCCTCGCTGCTGGCGGGCTCGGGGTGGGCCATGGCAGATGGTTTCCCTTCGGTTCGCAGGTCCGGATCGAACCCTATCCTCACGCGATCCGATGTCGACGGTTGCGCCGCCCGAGGATCAGCGCCGCCCCGAGTCCGGCGATCAGCGAGGCCAGCAGCACGGCCGTCTTGGCCTGCTCGCGCTGCTCGCCGGTGAAGGCGAGCTCGCTGACCAGCAGCGAGACGGTGAACCCGACCCCCGCCACGATCGCCACCCCGAGCAGGTCGCGCCACTCGATGCCCTCGTTCAGCTCGGCCCGGGTGAACCGGGTGAGCACCCACGACCCGCCCAGGATGCCGACCGGCTTGCCCACGACCAGCCCCAGCACGACGCCGATCACCAGCGGGTCGCCGAGCACGGAGGCGCCCCCGCTCAGCTCCACGCCCGCGCTCATCAGGGCGAAGAACGGCACGGCCACGGTGGAGCTCAGCGGGGCGATGCGATGCTCGAGCCGTTCGGCGGGGGAGCGGGCCTCGTCCGCGTCGGGCAGCACCCGGGTGAGCAGGCCCAGCACCACCCCCGCGATCGTGGCGTGCACGCCGCTCTCGTGGAGCGCGGCCCACGCGAGCACCGCCAGCGGCAGGTAGACCAGGCTGCTGCGCACGCGCAGCCGCTGCAGCACGGCGTACGCCGCGAACGCGACCGCGGCCACCAGCAGCGCGGTGAGGTGGATCGTGGAGGAGTAGAAGACCGCGATCACCACGATCACGATCAGGTCGTCGACCACCGCCAGGGTGAGCAGGAAGGCGCGCAGCTGGCTGGGCAGCGCCGACCCGACCACGGCGAGGATGGCCAGCGCGAACGCGATGTCCGTGGCGGCCGGCACCGCCCAGCCGGCCAGGTTGTCGGTGCCGCGGTTGACCAGCACGAAGACCAGTGCGGGCACCGCGACGCCGCAGCAGGCGGCCACCACCGGCACGGCGGCGTCGGCGGGCCGCCGCAGCGAGCCGACCAGGAGCTCGCGCTTGAGCTCGAGCCCGGCCACGAAGAAGAAGATCGCCAGTGCCCCGTCCGCCGCCCAGTGCTCGAGGTCGAGGGGGCCCAGGTGCCAGCCACGGAGGGCGTCGTAGGACGCCAGGTCCAGGTTGGCCCACGTCAGGGCGACCAGGGCCGCGGCCAGGGCGATGGTGCCGCCGAGGGTCTCTGAGCGGAGCAGGTCGCCGACGAAGCTGCTCTCCCGCTGGTCGGGGTCGGGCAACCAGTGCGGGCGACGGCGAGCGAGGGTCATGGGGCGGCTCCATCGGGGTTGGTCGGCACGGCGCCGACCAGACTTCCCGGCTCACCAGAGGCACAGCCTAGCGGCCGGCACCATGCGGTGTCGGCTCGGTCGAGGCCGTCTGGGACGATGGGAGTGCTTGGAGGGGAGTATTCCTTCGCGACGACCTCGTCATCACGGTGAGGCCCGGCTGGCCGGGTCCTGACCCGGGGTCGTCGGCCGCGACGCCGCGGCGGAAGAGACCTCCGGACACCCGTCACGGCACGCCCTTGCGCGTGCGCAGCGCCCGAGTCCGGAGGAAGCATGGACGTATCCCCCCTGGTGTGGTGGCTGACCGTGGGCATCACCTCGGCGCTGCTGCTCTTCGACGTCGTCGTCATCGGCCGGCGGCCCCACGAGCCCTCGCGCCGCGAGCTGGTGCTCGCGCTCGTCGGGTACGTCGGTCTCGCGGTGCTGTTCGGGGCAGGGGTGTGGCTCTACGCCGGGCACCAGTACGGCACCGAGTTCTTCGCCGGCTGGCTCACCGAGTACTCCCTCTCGGTGGACAACCTGTTCATCTTCATCCTGATCATGAAGAAGTTCGGCGTGCCCAAGCAGCTGCAGCAGAGTGCCTTGCTGGTGGGCATCATCCTCGCCCTGGTGATGCGTGGCGGGTTCATCGCCGTGGGGGCGGCCGCGATCAACAACTTCAGCTGGATCTTCTACCTGTTCGGGGTCTTCCTGGTCTACACGGCGGTGAAGCTGGCCACCGAGGGCTCGGAGAGCGACGAGGAGTTCCAGGAGAGCCGGCTGGTCAGGCTCGTCGAGCGGCGGTTCCCGGCGACGACGACCTGGCACGGCACCAAGCTGTTCGCCCGCGAGGGCGGCAACCGGGTGCTCACCCCGATGTTCGTGGTGATCGTGGCGCTGGGCACCACCGACCTGCTGTTCGCGCTCGACTCGATCCCGGCGATCTACGGCCTGACCCAGGAGCCGTTCCTGGTGCTGACCGCGAACATCTTCGCCCTGATGGGTCTGCGGCAGCTCTACTTCCTCATCGGTGGCCTGCTCGAGCGGCTGGTCTACCTCTCCTACGGGCTCGCGGTCCTGCTCGGCTTCATCGGCGTGAAGCTGATCCTGCACGCGATGCACGAGAACGAGCTGCCCTTCCTCAACGGGGGCGAGCACATCTCCTGGGCTCCGGACATCCCGATCTGGCTGTCGCTGGTCGTGATCCTCGTGGTCCTCGTGCTCACCGCCGTGCTCAGCCTGCGCCGGGCCGGACTGCCCCGGCGCGAGCGGTCCGACCGGGGGTGAGTGGCGGGGCGGGAGATCCCGCCCCGCCCCGCGGGTCAGCGGCCGCTCACTCCTCGTCCGAGCCGGACTGCATGCCGCTCTGGATCATCTCCATCACCGAGGAGTCCGCCAGCGTCGTGACGTCCCCGACCTCCCGGTGCTCGGCGACGTCCTTGAGCAGGCGCCGCATGATCTTGCCCGAGCGGGTCTTAGGCAGCTCGGAGACCACCAGGATCGACTTCGGCTTGGCGATCGCGCCGATCTCCTTCGCGACGTGGTCGCGCAGCTCCTTGATCAGGTCGTCCGGGGCCTCCTCGCCGGCCTCGAGCGCCGACTCGCGCAGGATCACGAACGCGTTGACGGCCTGGCCGCTCTGCTCGTCCTTGGCGCCGACCACGGCCGCCTCGGCGACCTTGGGGTGCGAGACCAGCGCGGACTCGATCTCGGTCGTCGAGAGCCGGTGGCCGGACACGTTCATCACGTCGTCGACCCGGCCCAGCAGCCAGATGTCGCCGTCGTCGTCGAGCTTGGCCCCGTCGCCGGCGAAGTAGTAGCCCTGCTTCTCGAACCGGGACCAGTAGGTGTCCCTGTAGCGCTCGTCGTCGCCCCAGATCGTGCGCAGCATGGCTGGCCACGGCTCGGTGAGCACCAGGTAGCCACCCTTGCCGTTGCCCACGGGGGTGCCCTCGTCGTCGACCACGTCGGCGGAGACACCCGGGAGGGCGGTCATCGCCGAGCCCGGCTTGCCCGCGGTCACGCCCGGCAGCGGGCTGATCATGTGCATCCCGGTCTCGGTCTGCCACCAGGTGTCCATCACCGGGCAGGTGCCGCCGCCGATGTTGTCGCGGTACCAGATGTAGGCCTCCGGGTTGATCGGCTCGCCCACCGAGCCCAGGATCCGCAGGGAGGAGAGGTCGGCCTTCTCCGGGATGTCCGTGCCCCACTTCATGAACGTGCGGATCGCGGTGGGGGCGCAGTAGAGGATCGTGACCTTCAGCTCCTCGATGATGTCCCACCAGCGACCCTTGTGCGGGGTGTCGGGGGTGCCCTCGTACATCACCGAGGTGGTGCCGTTGGCGAGCGGCCCGTAGACGATGTAGCTGTGCCCGGTCACCCAGCCGATGTCGGCGGCGGTCCAGAACACGTCGGTCTCGGGCTTGATGTCGAAGACCGCCCAGTGCGTCCAGGACGTCCCGACCAGGTAGCCCCCGGTGGTGTGCAGGATCCCCTTCGGCTTGCCGGTGGTGCCGGAGGTGTACATGACGTAGAGCGGGTGCTCGCTGTCGAAGGCCTCGGGCGTGTGCTCGGTGCTGGCCTTCTCCACGATGTCGTGCCACCACACGTCGTGGTCGTCGTTCCACTCGACGTCCTGCCCGGTGCGGCGTACGACGAGCACCGAGGTGACGTCGGGGCACTGGGCGACCGCCTCGTCGACCGCCGGCTTGAGCGCCGCCGGCGCACCGCGTCGGTAGCCGCCGTCGGCGGTGATCACCACGCGGGCGTCGCAGTCCTGGATCCGGTCGCGCAGGGCCGTGGAGGAGAAGCCGCCGAAGACGACGGTGTGCGGCGCCCCGATCCGGGCGCAGGCGAGCATCGCCACGACCGTCTCGGGGATCATCGGCAGGTAGATGGCGACGCGGTCGCCGGTGCCGACCCCGAGCTCGATCAGCGCGTTGGCGGCCTGGCACACCGAGTCCTTGAGCTCGGCGTAGGTGATGGCGCGGGTGTCGTCCTCGGGCTCCCCGACCCAGTGGATCGCGACCTTGTCGCCCTGGCCGGCCTCGACGTGCCGGTCGACGCAGTTGTAGGCGGCGTTGATCTTGCCGCCCACGAACCACTTGGCGAAGGGCGGGTTGTCCCAGTCGAGCACGCGGTCCCACTTGGTCTCCCAGGACAGCCGCTCGGCTGCCTTCTCCCAGAACCCCAGTCGGTCCGCCTCTGCCTCGTCGTAGGCCGCCGCGGTGACGTTGGCGTTCGCGGCCAGGTCTGCGGGCGGCTCGAACCTCCGTTCCTCGTGCGACAGGTTGGCCAGCGTCTCGTCACTCACGATCTCTCCCATCAGTCGTCCTCGTTCCCACCGTAGGCCGAAGGCCGGCGGTGCACGAGGGGCAGTTCCGGCGACCGGTGCCAGGCAGGTGATGCTGCCCCGGTCGAGGTTGGTGGCCGGTTGGGCGGCCTGCCCGCCTGGTCAGCGCGGGCCGACCGGCACCAGCTGCTTCTTGTGCGTGAACGCCGTGACCCCGGCGAACGAGGCGTACCACGCGGCCAGCGCGGTCAGCAGGCCGAGGTAGCCGCCCAGCTTGTGGATGCCGTCGGAGGTGGCGAACTCGCCCCAGGCGAGCACGAGGAAGGTGAGGGTCAGCAGCACGAAGACCGTCAGCACGGCGCCGCTCACCCGGCTGGCCGCCACCGTCATGTAGGCGGTGAAGATGCCCCAGACCAGGAGGTAGAGTCCGATCCCCTTGGCGACGTCGCCGGCCGGGATCTTGTCGACCCCCGAGTGTCCGGTCAGCCACCAGAAGGAGACCCAGAAGGCGCCGTAGGAGGAGAAGGCGGTCGCGCCGAAGGTGTTGCCCTTGGCGAACTCCCACATGCCGGCAGCGAACTGGCCGATGCCGCCGTAGGCGAGGGCCAGCCCGAAGACCACGGGCTCGACGCTCGCCGGCACCCAGCCGGCGTTGACGGCGCTCAGCACGGCGGTCGTCAGCGCGAACGCCGCCAGACCGAGCGGAGCGGGATCTGCGATGTGGGCGCCGGGTGCGACCGGCGCGTGCGTCTCGGACATGTGATTGCTCCCTGTGCGTAGTGGTCGCGTCACCTCGAGGCTAGGGAGACGACCGGCCGGCGGGGAGGGGCAGCGGGCGCCGGTCGGCGAGTGGTGCCGAAACGGCGATGTGTCGCGCGTCACACGGCGACGAGCGGTAGCAGGTGCGCGACGAACGGTGTCCGGCGGCGGGCGCGCGCCCGCTCGGCGGCGTCAGTCGCGGGCGTTCTCGGGGTGGTAGCTGCCCCGGTCGAGGGTGAGGTCCTCGGGGGTGTGCAGCCGCACCAGCGTCCGGGCCAGGTGCCGGGGCAGCCGGTCCCGGGTGAGCAGCGAGACGCCGATCATGGTGGCGAACGCGACCGGGACCGTGACCAGGGCCGGCTGGGCGACCACGGCCCCGGGCCAGCCCCCGGGCTGGCCGCCCAGCATCACCGTCAGGACGGCGGAGGCGGACAGGGCGCCACCGACCACCAGGCCCGCGACGGTGCCCGCGGCCGTCAGGCCGCGCCACCAGATCCCCAGGAGCAGCATCGGGCAGAACGTGGAGGCAGCGACGGCGAAGGCCAGCTCGACCGCGTGGGCGACGGCCAGCCCCGAGGAGAGCAGGGTCAGCGCCAGCGTGGCCAGGGCGCTGATCGCAGCGGCCGTCCGGAAGGCGGTGACGCCGCCGAACCAGCGGCCGAGCAGGTCCTGTCCGAGCACCCCGCCGACCGAGACCACCAGCCCCGAGGAGGTGGAGAGGAAGGCGGCGAAGGCGCCGGCGCCCAGCAGCGCGGTGAGCAGGTCCCCTCCCGGCCCGGCGAAGACCCGTCGGGGCAGCTCCAGGACGACCGAGTCGGTGCGCCCGGAGGCGATCAGGTCCGAGGCGTAGACCCGGCCCAGCACGCCGTAGAGGGTCGGCAGCAGGTAGAACGCGCTCAGCATGGCCAGCACCGTGACCGTCGTACGACGGGCGGCGCGGCCGTCGCGGTTGGTGTAGAAGCGCACCGCCACGTGCGGCAGCCCCATCGTGCCCAGGAAGGTCGCCAGGATCAGCGAGTAGACCAGGTAGCCCGCGTGCGCTCCCTGCATCGGCTCGACCCAGGCGCTGCGATCGAGGTGGGCCAGCCGGTTCGGGTCACCGCGCCAGTGGCCGAGCAGGAACAGCAGCGGGGTGAGCAGGGCGACCAGCTTGAGCCAGTACTGGAAGGCCTGGGCGATGGTGATGCTGCGCATCCCGCCCGCCACGACGTTGGCGAGCACCACCAGCGCGACCAGCAGAGCGCCCATCCAGGTGGGGGTCCCGGCCAGGGCGCGCAGGGTCAGCCCGGCACCTTGGAACTGCGGGACCAGGTAGAGCAGCCCGATCAGCACCACCAGGGCACTGGCCACCCGCCGTGCGAGCAGGGACTCGACGCGAAACTCCGCGAAGTCGGGCAGCGTGTAGGCACGCGAGCGACGCAGCGGTGCGGCCACGAAGACCAGCAGCAGGACGTACCCCGCGGTCCACCCGACGGGGTACCAGAGCATGTCGACCCCACGCAGCAGCACCAGGCCGGCGACCCCGAGGAAGGAGGCGGCGGAGAGGTACTCGCCGCTGATCGCGGAGGCGTTCAGGAAGGGACCCACCGCACGCGAGGCGACGTAGAAGTCGCTGGTCGTGCGGGAGAGCCGGAACCCCACCGCGCCGACGGTGAGGGTGGCCAGCGCGACCGCCAGGACGGCCAGGACGGCCAGGGTGCTCACGAGGACCCCGGGTCGTGTCGGCCGACCATCTCCACGAAGTCGTCCTCGATGCGTTCGGCCCGGCGCACGTAGACCGCGGCGAGAGCGAGCACGACGGGGTAGACGCCGGCACCGAGGACCAGCCACGGGACGGGGATGCCGAGCAGGTGTGCCCGCCGCACCGGCCCGACCAGCGTGAACACGAGGGGCAGCAGCCCGACCGTGACGGCCAGGACTCCTAGTACCTCGAGGGCGAGCCGGAGCTGGGTGCGCATCAGGGAGCGCATGTAGATCTCGCCCACCTCGCTCTGGGCGTCGATCTCGGAGGCGATCGTGGTGCGCCGGGGACGTCCGGCCCGGGGGCTGGTCACGCGCACCCGCTTCTGCGGGGGCCCGGGGTCGGTCACCTCGCCCCCTGCCGGTCCCGGCGCAGCAGCTCGCGCAGCGCCGGCGCGTGCCGTCGGCTGACCTGGAGGGAGGTGCCGTCGACCAGCACCGAGCACCGGCCGTCGTCGACCCGGACCTCCTCCACGTGGGCCAGCGCGACCAGCAGGGAGCGGTGGATGCGCAGGAAGCCGTGCTCGGCCCAGCGCTCCTCCAAGGCGATCAGTGGCATCCGCACCAGGTGGCTGCCGGACCCGGTGTGCAGCCTCGCGTAGTCGCCCTGCGCCTCGACGTAGCGGACCTCCGAGCGTTGGACGAAGCGCGTGACCCCGCCGAGCTCGACGGGGATGGAGTCCTCGTGGACGGCCTCGCCGGGGTCGTCGCACACCCGGCGGACCGCCTCGCGCAGGCGGTCCTCACGCACCGGCTTGAGCAGGTAGTCCACCGCATGCAGGTCGAAGGCGGCGACCGCGTGCTCGGTGTGGGCGGTGACGAAGACCACCGGCGGCGGCTGCTTGAACCGGGCCAGGACCGAGGCGAGCTCGAGGCCGCTGAGCCCGGGCATGGCGACGTCGAGGAAGAGCGCGTCCACCTCCTGCTCGCGCAGCGTCAGCAGTGCCTCGGAGGCGGACGCGCAGGTGGTGATCGCCCCGATGCGGTCGTCCTTCCCGAGCAGGTAGGCCAGCTCGTCGAGCGCAGGCTGCTCGTCGTCGACCACCAGGACGTGCAGCGGCCGCCCGGCCGCGGGTGCGGTCACGGGTGCACCCCCACCGCGAACTTCGGCACCCGCAGGGTCACCCGGGTCCCCGCACCCGGGGCCGTCTCGACCACCAGGCCGTAGTCGTCGCCGTAGGCCGTGCGCAGGCGCTGGTCCACGTTGCCCAGCCCGACGGAGTCCATCGAGCTGTCCCCGGCGAGGGCGCGGCGCACCCGCTCGGGATCCTCGCCGACACCGTCGTCCTCCACGTAGATGACCGCCTCGCTGTTGTGGTCCTCGGCCAGGATCGAGATCGTGCCACCCTCCTCCTTGCCCCCGAGCCCGTGCCGCACGGCGTTCTCCACCAGCGGCTGCAGCGAGAGCACCGGCACGGTGATCGGCAGCACCTCCGGGGCGATCAGCAGGGTCACGCGCAGGCGGTCCCCGAAGCGCGCCTGCTCGAGCACCAGGTAGCGCTCGATGGAGCGCAGCTCCTCCTCCAAGGTGGTGTACTCCCCGTGCCGTTGCAGGGAGTAGCGCGAGAAGTCGGCGAAGTCCATCAGCAGCTCCCGCGCCCGGTCCGGGTCGGTGCGCACGAAGGAGGCGATCGCGTTCAGCGCGTTGTAGACGAAGTGTGGCGAGATCTGAGCCCGCAGGGCACGCACCTCGGCCTCCATCAGCCGGGTGCGGGAGGCGTCCAGCTCGGCGAGCTCGAGCTGTCCCGAGACCCACCCGGCCAGCTCGGTGGTGGCGCGCACCAGCCCGGCGGAGGCGACCGGGGCATAGACCTGGAGGGTGCCGATGACCTTGTCCTCGGTGGTCAGCGGGCTCACCACGGCCGTGCGCAGCCCGCAGACCGGGTCCGAGCAGGGGAAGTCGGCATGGTCGCGCACCGTGGTGCTGCCGTCGGCGACACCGCTGCGGGCCAGGGCCCCGGCGGCCTCGGTGTGCGGCTGGACCGGTCCGTCCCAGGCCAGCAGTCCCTCGGTGTCGGTCAGGGCGACCGCCGGCGCCGAGAGCAGCGAGCGCAGGTGACGCACCGAGTGCTCGGCAGACCCCGCGCTGAGGCCGGTTCGCAGGGCGCCGGTCATCAGCGAGGCGGTGTGCAGGGTGCCGAAGGTGGCCCGGTCGTCCTCGCTCCCGAGGTGACCGGGGCGCCGCCAGCGCCAGCGAGCCATGGGCCCAGCGTAGGGGCCGGCGCCGGCAGACCCGGCGCGACGCACGTGACGTCGGCGCCCGTCGTGGTGTCGCTGGTCGTGCTGCGGTCGGCGGTCAGCGGAAGTCGATCAGCCGCATCCCCGGCTCCTCCGGAGGCTGCCGGGTGATCGGCCCGGTCGGCTCGTCCTCCTCCAGCCCGGGGGGCGCGACCGGTCCGGGCGATGTCTCCGGCGGCAGCTCCTGGTGGCGTACGACGGCCCGGTAGCACCGGGTCACCCAGGGCAGCTGCATCCCGTCGTGGCCCCGGCCGTAGTCGGCGTACAACGCGTCGACCTTGGCCAGCACGTCGCCCCGGGCGTGCTCGCTCATCGTGGCGACGTGGGAGACCGAACGCGCCAGGTCCGCCAGCGTCCGCGCGGTGTGCGGCTGCCAGAAGCGGAACGAGCGCTCGTCGACGAAGCCGAAGTAGGGCGTCTCCATCAGCGGCATCTGCCGTTGCTCCTCGCCCTGGTCGGGGGAGAGCAGCCGCTTGAGCCGGCGCACCCACGGGATGCCCTCGTCGTAGGTGTTCCAGGCCAGCGCGATCACGCCGCCGGGCCGCAGCACGCGCGCGATCTCGGCCAGCGCGAGGTCGTGGTCGAACCAGTGGAAGGACTGGCCGCAGACCACGACGTCGACCGAGCGCGAGCGCACCGGGATGTGCTCGGCGGTGGCGACGACCGGGCGTACCGGCACCCGCGCGGCGAGCACCGCGAGCATCTCCGGCAGCGGGTCGGTGGCCACCACCTCGTGGCCGGCCCGGTGCAGCACCTCGGTCAGCTTGCCGGTGCCCGCGCCGAGCTCGAGGACCAGCGACCGCCCGGAGCCGGTCAGCCACGACACGGCGGCCTCGGGGTACGACGGGCGGGCGCGGTCGTAGGCGTCGGCCACGGGGCCGAAGGACCGTTCCGGGGGTGGGTGCGCGCTCATCGTGCGCTCGAAGTTACCCGATAGCCTGCACCCCGTGCCCCACCCGTCGACCGACTCCACCAGCGACCGCAGGCGCGGCGCGGCGCCCGACCCGCTCGCCTGGCTGGACGGGCTCGAGGGTGTCCCGTCGGCGTTCGCCGCGACCCGCGACGGCATCGACGCGATGCTGCGCGACCGGGGCCTGCGGCGCACCCGTCCCGAGCAGACGGCCGAGTCGCTGCTGCGGGGTGCGCACGCGAGTGCGGTGCTGGAGGGCTCGACGTCCTCGCTGGAGGAGGTGCGGGCCGGCGCGGGGGACGAGACGGCCCTGGCCGCGGTGCGGTTGAGCACCGAGCTGCTCTCGATGGTGCCGGTGCTGGGACGGGCCCCGCTGCAGGTCTTCGCGCGGCTGCACGCCCTGACCGGCGGCCCGATGCCCGGCCGCCCCACCGGCCCGGGGTCCGCGGAGCGGCTGCAGCAGCTGTCCCGGACGTTGCTCGCGACCTCGGCGCCGGCCCTGGTGGTGGCCGCGATGGTGCACGCCGACCTGGCGGTGGCGACCCCGTTCGCCTCGCACAACGGGATCGTGGCGCGGGCCGCGGAGCGGCTGGTGCTGGTCTCCCGGGGCGTGGACCCCACCTCGCTGACCGTGCCGGAGGCCGGGCACCTCGCGCTGCGTGCGGAGTACGAGTCCAACCTGCGCGGCTACCGCGAGGGCGGGAGGTCGGGACTGCACTCCTGGCTGCTCTACGCCGCCGAGGCCTACACCGCGGGCGCGGACGCCAGCCCGCTGCGTTCCTGAGGCGTCGCGCACCGGCGTGACCCCGCCAGCGGGGAAGCAGACAAGATGAGCGGCACCGGGATACGAGATCTCGATGCCGCTCGACACACGGGGTTGGCTACCAGGCGTGCAGTTCCAAGTTGTGGCCCCCGGCAGATCTCCGGTCTGACCAGCACCCTGTAGGAAGGGTAGATCGCCGCGTGGGTACCGACACCGTGTGGGTCTGTGGAGTTGTCCACTCCTGTGTACGCCCGGTCGGGGGCCAACACAACCCTTGACTTTTCAGGCGGCGGCGCGACGTCGACGCGCGCCGAGCCACACCGCGGCGCCGACCATGGCGAGCCCCCCGACGGTCAGCGCGGCGATGGTGGGCTTGGCCGGGGGAAGGCGCACGCGGCTGCGCAGCGCGACCGGCTTGTCGAAGATCAGGATCGGCCAGCCGTGCTCGCGCGCGACGCGGCGCAGGTCCTTGTCGGGGTTCACGGCGTGCGGGTGTCCGACCGCCTCGAGCATGTGCACGTCGGTGACCGAGTCGCTGTAGGCGTAGCTGCGCTGGAGGTCGTAGCCGCGGCGGCGGGCCAGGTCGCGGATCGCCGAGGCCTTGTTCTCGGCGTAGGCGTAGAAGGTGATCTCGCCGGTGTACTTGCCGTCCGCGACCTCCATCCGGGTCGCGATGACCTTGTCGGCGCCGAGCATCTCGCCGATCGGCTCGACGACCTCGGCGCCGCTGGTGGAGACGATGATGACGTCGCGACCCGCGAGGTGGTGCTCCTCGATCAGGCTGACCGCCTCGTCGTAGACCAGCGGGTCGACGATGTTGTGCAGCGTGTCGCCGACGATCTCCTTGACGGTCTCCACGTCCCAGCCCGAGCACAGCTGCGACATGAACTGCCGCATCTTCTCCATCTGGTCGTGGTCCGCGCCGCCGACGAGGTAGACGAACTGGGCGTACGCCGAGCGCAGCACGGCCCCGCGGGTGATCAGCCCACCTGCCTGGAACTCGCGGCTGAACGCGAGCGTGCTCGACTTGGCGATGATCGTCTTGTCGAGGTCGAAGAAGGCTGCCGTCGGTCGGGCCACCGGGCTCATGGCAGAAGTGTAGGCATCGCGCCGATGCTGCCGACGCCATGAGCCGTTTCGCCTCCACAGCCCAGCGCCTGCCCGGGTTGTCCACAAGGACACGGCGGCCCGGTCCCCGGGACGCGGCCGAAGACCACCATCGAGGCATGGACCCCAGTGCCCCGCTCCTCGTCTCTGCCGATCCGCTGCTCGTCGCCGACGTGCAGCGACTCAGCGCCGCGGCCGGCGTGGTCCCCGAGGTCGTGCGCGACCCCGGCCAGGCACTGCGGTGGTGGAGCGCGGCACCCCTCGTGCTCGTGGGCCCCGACTGCGCCGCCGCGCTGGCCGAGGCGTCCCCGCCGCGCCGTCCGCGGGTGTTCGTCCTGGGCCGCACCCCGGTGGGTGACGCTCTGTTCCGCGACGCGCTCGGCGTCGGCGCCGAGACGGTGGCCGGGCTGCCGGAGTCGGAGACCTGGCTGGTCGAGCTGCTCACCGACGTGGGCGACGGCGGCGCCGCTCCGGGCGTGACGATCGGCGTCATCGGTGGGGCCGGGGGTGCCGGGGCGACCGTGTTCGCCGCGGCGCTCGCACAGACGGCGTCGGCGACCGGGCCGACCCTGCTCGTCGACGCCGACCCGATCGGTGCCGGTATCGACCGGGTGCTCGGGCTGGAGGCCGACGACGGCATCCGCTGGGACTCGATGCTCCAGACCACGGGTCGACTCAGCTCGCGCTCGTTGCGGGAGGCGCTGCCGCGCCAGGGACGGCTCTCGGTGCTGACCTGGCCCCCGGACCGGCCGGCGTCGCTGCAGGCGTTCGCGATGCGCGAGGTGCTCTCCGCCGGACGACGTGGGTTCGAGGCCGTGGTGGTGGACCTGCCCCGCCACCGCGACGCGGTCATCGAGGAGGCGATCACCCGCTGCGACCACGTGGTCCTGGTCTCGACGCTGACCGTGCCCGCCGTCACCTCCGCGGCGCGGGTGGCCCACCGCCTGCCCGAGGTCAGCCCCGAACGGCACCTGGTCACCCGCGGGACCCGGGCCGGGGTCACGCCCGAGGCGGTGAGCCGGCTGCTGCGGATGCCGCTGCTGGCCGCGATGAGCGACCAGCGCGGGCTCGACGAGGCGATCGACCTCGGGGCCGGTCCGGCCCGCTCGCGGCGGGGTGCGCTGGCCAGGGCCGCCCGCACCGCGGCGGACTCGCTGCTCGCCGGCCGGTCGACGGCGGCCGCATGACGTCACCCCAGGCAGTTCTTCGCCGTCAGCACACCATCACCCGGCGGCGGCCCCGGACGGCTCCTCCGAACGACGACGCGGGGGCCCCGACATGAGCGAGCTCCCGGTCGAGCTGCTCGACGGCGTCCGCGAGCGGCTGGCGCGCGACGCGGCTCCCCTGACCCCGCAGCTGGTGGCGCAGGCGCTGCGCGAGCAGGGACGACCCGTGGGAGACGCCACCGTGCTCGCGGTCCACGACGCCCTGCATCGAGACGTCGTGGGCGCCGGTCCGCTCGAGCCCCTGCTGCACCTCGACGGGGTCACCGACGTCCTGGTCAACGGGCCGGGGCAGGTGTGGATCGACCGCGGGGGCGGGCTGGAGCTGACGGGGGTCCGCTTCGCCGACGACCAGGCGGTTCGCCGGCTCGCCCAGCGTCTGGCGGCGACGGGCGGCCGCCGGCTGGACGACGCCTCCCCCTGGGTCGACCTCCGCCTGCCGGACGGCACCCGGTTCCACGCAGTGCTCGCGCCACTCGCCCGCCCGGGCACGGTGCTCTCGCTGCGAGTGCCACGTCGGCGGGTCTTCAGTCTCGAGGAGCTGGTGGTCGCCGGCGCGGTCCCGTCCGAGGGCGCGACCCTGCTGGAGCAGGTCGTCCGTGGCCGGTTGGCGTTCCTGGTCAGTGGCGGCACCGGCTCGGGAAAGACCACCCTGCTCAACGCCCTGCTGTCCCTGGCGCCGCCGCAGGACCGGCTGGTGCTCGTCGAGGACGCCTCGGAGCTGCGCCCCGAGCACGACCACGTGGTGGGGCTGGAGGCGCGTCCTCCCAACATCGAGGGTGCAGGCGAGATCACGCTGCGCACCCTCGTGCGCCAGGCCCTGCGGATGCGTCCCGACCGCCTGGTCGTGGGGGAGGTGCGGGGTGCCGAGGTCGTGGACATGCTCGCTGCGATGAACACCGGCCACGAGGGCGGCTGCGCGACGGTGCACGCCAACTCGGCCGCCGACGTCCCCAGCCGCATCGAGGCGCTGGCGCTCGCGGCCGGCCTGGGTCGCGCGGCGGCCCACAGCCAGCTGCACTCCGCGGTCGACCTGGTGATCCACGTGGGCCGGGGGATCGACCGGGTGCGCCGGGTGCGAGAGGTCGGCGTGGTGACGCGGGGGTCCGAGGGACGGGTGGAGGTCCGCACGGGGGTCGACCTGGGGGCCGACGGCTCGCTCCGGCCCGGCCCGGCGCGCGCGGATCTCGCCGCGCTGCTCGCGCGATGACGCTCCTGGCCGTGCTGCTGGTGATGACGGCGGCCGCACTGGCGCTGCCGGGGCTCCCCTCGATGACCTGGGTGAGCGCCGACCGGGACCGGCCGCTGCCACGCGCACTCCTCTGCGTGGCCGCGGGGTCGGTGGTCGCGGCGCTCTGGTCGTGGCTGGAGGCTCGCCAGCTCGCGCTGGTCCTGATCCTTGCCGCGGCGGCCCTGGGCGTCCTACGGCTCGTCCGCCGGCGCCGCGCCGTCCGCGCCGCCGGGCACACCGCCGATCAGGTCCTCCTCGTGTGCGAGTCCCTGGCCTCCGACCTCGCCTCCGGGCAACCCTCGCTGGCTGCGCTCGGCCGCGCGGCCTCGGAGTGGCCGGACTTCGCGCCGGTCGCCGCCGCCGGACAGATGGGTGCCGACGTGCCCGCTGCGTTGCGGGAGCTGGCGCAGCGCAGCGGTGCCGGCCAGCTGCGGGTCCTGGCCGCCACCTGGCAGGTCGCCCACCACACCGGCACCGGGTTGGCCGACGCGATCTGCACGGCGGCGGAGAGCATCCGCTCCGAGCATCGGACCGCGCGTCTGGTCTCCGCCGAGCTGGCCGCCGCGCACGCCACCGCCCGGATGCTCGCCGTGCTGCCCCTGGGGGTGCTGCTCCTCGGCGCCGGCGTGGGTGGTGACCCCGTGGGGTTCCTGCTGCGCACCACGCCGGGGCTGGTCTGCCTCGCCCTCGGGTCCGGGCTGTCCTTCGCCGGACTGCTGTGGCTGGAGCGGATCGCCGACCGGGTGCTGAGGCCATGAGCCCGGCCGTCGCCGTCACCGCGACGCTGGCTGCTCTCGCGGCCACCCTGCTGCTGCCACCCCGGCGGACCGCGGATCCGAGCGCAGACCCCGCCGGGGCCGGGCGCCGGCGCTCCGACCCGGGCGCAGGGGAACGGGCCGTGCTCCTCCGCCTGCGCCCGGTCCTGACGCTGGTCGCGCTGGCCGGTGGCTGGGCGATGCTGGGTGGTCCGGTCGGTGTGGCGGGTGGGCTCGTCGGGGCGGTGGCGGTGTGGGTGGTGCTGGGACGCACCGAGGACCCCGCGCTCGTGCGCCGGCGCGAACAGCTCCTCCGCGACCTGCCCACCGGAGTCGACCTGCTGGCCTCGTGCCTCGACGCCGGGTCGGCGCCCGGCACCGCCCTGGTCACCGTGAGCCGAGCCCTGGGAGGACCGGTCGGCGAGGAGCTCCTGGCCGTCCACCACCGCCTGGAGGTGGGGGTCGACCCGGTGCAGGTGTGGCGCTCGGTGGCCGCGCACCCGCAGCTCGGCCTGCTCGGACGGGCGGTCGGACGTGCCCACGAGACGGGGGCCCCGGTCGGACGGGCCGTGCACCGGCTGGCCGAGGAGCTGCGCGAGCGGTCCCGGGCCGAGGTGGAGACACGTGCCCGCAGCATCGAGGTGAAGGCGGCCGCGCCGCTCGGGCTGTGCCTCCTGCCCGCGTTCGTGGTGCTGGGGGTGGTCCCGATGGTGGCCGGTGTGTTCAGCACGATGCGGCTCTTCGGATGAGGGGTCGCCAGCCGGGCCAGCAGGCGTCCACAGGCCGGCGGCTCCGGCGGGTTCTCCACCGTCGGCGAGGACGTGCTCGCGACCACGGACCGGTGCGCGGAACCTCGAGGGCGTCAACCCAACCAGCCGGCCCGAGCAGGGGCCGGGGCCAGAAGTCAGGAGAAGTCATGAGCCACACCTCACGCGCCGTCGTCCGGGGCGAGCGCCGAGACGAGATCGGTGCCACCACTGCGGAGTACGCCACTGTCACCGGATGCGGTGTCGGGTTCGCCGCGGTGCTGTTCAAGTTCCTCACCAGCTCGGCCGGGCAGGACCTGCTGAAGCTGATCTTCAGCGCCATCCGGGCCCTGCTCCCGTTCTGAGGCGCCCCCGGACCGACCGGCGGGACGGGAAGGGGCTGCCCGTCCCGCCGGTCGCACCACCAGCCCCACCCGGCAGGCGCACAGCGGGCCCGCAGAGCACCCCACCCCGGGGTGAGAGACACGAGGAGCAGACGATGAAGCAGACCGACGAGAGGGGCGCGGTGACCGCCGAGACGGCGATGGCGCTCCCGGTCCTGGTGTTGTTCACCCTCGCGATGGTGTGGCTGGTGAGCCTCGGCATCACCCAGGTGCGGGCCATCGACGCGGCCCGGGAGACCGCCCGGGCCGCGGCGCGTTCACAGGGAGCCGGAGCGGCCACCGCGCTGGGTCGCCGGGTGGCGGCCGAGGGTTCCCAGGTCAGCGTCCGCCACGCCGGTGCAACGGTGGTCGCCCGGGTCAGCAGTCCGGTCCAGGGGCCCGGCGGCCTCCTCGGCCGGTGGGCCTCGGTCCGGGTCCGTGCGGAGGCCGTGGCGGCGCAGGAGCCGTCGTGGTGAGGGAGCGGGGGCGTCGAGGCCAGCACGGGGCGGGCACGGTCCTCGCGCTTGCGATGACGGCCCTGCTGGTCACCGTCGCGCTCGCCACCGTCGGGGTGGTCGGGATCGTGGCGGCGCACCGAACCGCCCAGTCCGCGGCCGACCTCGCGGCCCTCGCCGGCGCCGGCGCGCTGCAGAGGGGTGGAGACGCGTGCGCGCAGGCGGCTCGGGTGGCCGGGCGCAACGCCACCGACCTGCGCAGCTGCCAGGTGGAGGGGTGGGTGGTCAGTGTGGTGGTGGTGGCCAACACGGCTCGCCTCCCCGGTGGCGTGCTCGACCTCGAGGCCCGGGGGCGGGCCGGGCCGGCGCTCAGCCCTCCGGGGCCGTGATCGCCTCCCCGGCGTGGTGGGCAGGGCCGTCCCCGGGGCTGCGCCGGCTCCGGGCGCGGCGCCCCGGTTCAGCTGGCTGGCCGTGGCGGGGTCAGCGTTCCTTGTGGCCCCGGTCGGGGTGCTCGGGGGACGCGTCGTTCTCCTCGCGGCGGTAGGCGTCGAGCTTGGTGCTCAGCTCGTCGACCTTCTTCCGGTCGGCGCGGCGGGCGGCGGCGCGCCGCGCGCCGCTGCGGAACATGCCCAGGCTGAGCACGAACAGCAGCAGGGTGAGCATGCCGAGGAGGAACACCATGGCGGCGCTGGTCTCCACGTTGAACGAGCCCAGGTCGATGGTGGTGGCGTCGCCCCCGCCGAAGAGGGCGGCGACGACGATGAGGACGGCGACGATCAGGAATATCAGTGCGGCGACGAACACGGGAGTTCCTCTCCGAGAGGCGTTGACTCGACCCTAACCGTCCGGAGCCGCCTCGAGCAGCACGTCGAGAAGTGTGAGGGCGCCGGGCTTGTCCAGCGGGTGGTTCTGGTTGCCGCACTTGGGGGACTGCACGCACGAGGGGCAGCCGTCCGTGCAGGCGCACCCACCGATCGCCTCCCGCGTGGCGCGCAACCAGGCGGCCGCCGCGTAGAAGCCGCGTTCGGCGAACCCGGCTCCCCCGGGATGTCCGTCGTGCACGAAGACCGTGAGCCGTCCGGTGTCGGCGTGTCGCGCCGTCGACACACCGCCGATGTCCCACCGGTCACAGGTGGCGAACAGCGGCAGCAGCCCGATGGCGGCGTGCTCGGCGGCGTGCGCGGCTCCCGGCAGGTCGGCGGTGGCCAGACCGGACTCGGCGAGCACGTGGTCAGGCAGCGTCCACCACACCGCGACGGTGGTCAGCTGGCGCTCGGGCAGGTCGAGCGGCTCCTCGCCGAGGACCTCGCCCGAGGGGATCCGTCGCTTGAGGAAGGAGACGACCTGGTGGGTGACCCGGACCTCGCCCAGGCTCAACCGGGCCTCCCCCCACGAGACGGCCTCCCGCTCCTCGAGCACCTCGATGTCGGTCACCTCCCGGGCCGAGGTCGAGTACTCGGGCTCGGCCCGGGTCACCACGGCCACCGACCCCTCGAGGTCCAGCTCGGAGACCAGCCAGGTCTCGCCCTGGTGGAGGTAGACCGCGCCGGCGTGGGCGGTGCCGTGGGCGGCGGCATGGTCGACCGTGCCCAGGACCCGGCCGGTGACGGCCTCGACCAGGCGTACCGGGGAGCCGCCGGTCGAGCGGATGTCGGCCAGGTCGCTGGCCCGGCGCCGGTCGGTCCAGAACCACCCGCGTGGCCGGCGCCGCAGCAGACCCCCCTCCGTGAGCGCCGCCACCGCCCTCGCGGCGCCGGGCCCGAACAGGGAGAGGTCCTCGGGCACGAGCGGTGACTCCGCGGCGGCGGCGCACAGGTGCGGCCCGAGCACGTAGGGGTTGTCGGGGTCGAAGACGTTGGCCTCCACCGGACGGCCGACCAGGGCCTCGGGATGGTGGACCAGGTAGGTGTCCAGCGGGTCGTCGCGGGCGACCAGCACCGCCAGCGCGTCCCGAGCGCCGCGCCCGGCCCGGCCGACCTGCTGCCACAGGGCCGCACGGGTGCCCGGGAAGCCGGCCAGCAGCACGGCGTCGAGGCCGCTGACGTCGATGCCGAGCTCGAGGGCGTTGGTGGCGGCCAGGCCGAGGAGCCGACCGCTGCGCAGGGCGTCCTCGAGCTGCCGGCGCTCCTCGGGAAGGTAGCCGCCGCGGTAGGCGGCGACCCGGTCGGCCAGGCTCGCGTCGACCTCCCCCAGCAGCCGCCGGGCGGTCAGCGCGACCGACTCCGCCCCACGCCTGGACCGCACGAACGCCAGCGTGCGCACCCGCTCCACCACGAGGTCGGTGAGCAGGTCGGCGGCCTCGCTGGTGGCCGCGCGGCGCACGGGGGCGCCGTTCTCGCCGAGGCCGGGGACGAAGGGCGGCTCCCACAACGCCAGGGCCGTGCGTCCTCGCGGCGACCCGTCCTCGGTGACGGCCACCACCTCCAGTCCGGTGAGTCGGCTCGCGGAGATCTCCGGCTCCGCGACGGTGGCAGAGGCCAGCACGAAGGTGGGGTCGGCGCCGTACAGCACAGCCACGCGGCGCAGCCGGCGCAGGATCTGGGCGACGTGGGCGCCGAACACCCCACGGTAGTGATGGCACTCGTCGACCACGACGTAGCGCAACGAGGCGAAGAAGCGCGACCAGCGTGCGTGCCCCGGCAGGAGCGAGCGGTGCAGCATGTCGGGGTTGGTGAGGACGTACTCCGCGTGGTCGCGGGCCCACTCGCGCAGCTGGATCGACTCGACGATCAGCGGGCGGGGGTCGTCGCCCGACTGCACACACTTCGCGACGGCCGCGACCGCGGCGAGATCGGCCTGCGACTCCAGCAGCGCGAGTTCCGCGGTCTTCCGGTCGGTGATGTCCTTGGAGATACCGAGCATCCAATTCTCGCCGCCCAGCCCGGGAGCGGCGGTGAGGCTGACCCAGGCCCACCGGGTCTGTCCGTCCCGCCGGATGAAACGCACCTCCATCCCGACCAGCCCGTTGACCGGGTCTGCCGGCCGGTCCCGCGCCGCATCGACCATCGGGCGATCCGCCGGGTGGACGAAGTCGCGGCCCAGCACGCCGAGCAGCTCACCCGGACCTGCGCCGAGCAACCGTTCGAGAGCGGTGTTGGCGTCGACCCATCGACCGCCCGCGTCGGTGATGCCCATCGCGACCGGACTCTTGTAGAACACGGCGCGGAAGCGCTGCTCGGACGCCTGCAACTGCCGCTCGGCCGCCACCGCGGAACTGACGTCCCGCAGTTCAAGCTGAACGGCCGGCCCGCCCCGGTCCATGATCGCCGCCAGGCTGTACTCGATGGTGATCCGGCCGCCGGCGACGGTGTGGAGGGTCGCCCGTCGGGAGAGGACCGGTGAGCCACCGGAAATGATCCCGATCAGTGCCGTCTTCAGCCAGTCCCGATCGGCCGGCACCGGGAGGGACTCCGTCAGCCCGCGACCGATCAGCGACCTGCGGCGGGCGCCGACCAACCGGGCGGCCTGCCGGTTGACAAACCGGAAAGTCCCGTCGCCCGCCAGGACCGCCAGTGCCAGCGGGGAGTGCTCGACCAGGGCATGCCACCGTCCTTCCACCTCCTGCCCGACCGCTGATGGCGCAACGGCTTTCGGCTCGCCTCCGTCCTTCGCGGCCACCAGTTCTGCCGTGAGAGCCCCGATTCGGCGGACGAGATCCAGCTGGCTCGCCGCAGACCGCGCCACCGCCAGGACTGCGTCGACGGGGATCTCCGAAGCGCCTTCGGCGCTGTCGAACACCGCCAGCGCGCCGATGACATCTCCGGTCGGGGTCACCAGCGGCGCGGCCACAAGCCCGCGGATCCGCGGGCCGGCGACCACCAGGGGATGGAATGCGGTGCGCGGATCGTGGGCGGCGTCGGTGATGACGATGAGCCCGGCCGAAGTGACGGCGTCCCTGACGCCCGGCCATTCCAAGGCGGAGGTCGGCAGCTGGGCCGCAGGGTGAGCCGGCCGCCACACCGCCGGGAAGCCGGTCACGTGGACGACGGCGAACTCGGCGTGACAGCACCTCGCGGCCAGGTCGGCCAGGTCAGCGAGTTGGTCGCCGACGCCTGCGTGCGGGAGGACGGGCGCCGCGGGCGAGGGCTCCGGGCACGCCGCCGGATCGTGCCTCAGCGTGCGGTCGATGAGCCCCGCCATGCCCGACCCTTCTGCGTCGCGTCCACACTCGGGAGGAGACGCCCGACGACAAAGACGGACGTCGACTTGTCCGTTGGGTGATGATTCACCGGAATGCCCAGGACGGTACCGTCGCAACGTTGATCTGTCGTCGACCTGCGGGGCGGTTGTGCGTCACGTTCGGTGAGAGCCCAGCCCGGCTGCTCCAGCACCGACTGTCTCGGCACCCACTGTTCGGCACCCACTGTGGTGGGTCGCGCACGGCAAGTGTGGGCCGCGCGGCGCCGATGATGGGCTGATGCCCCTGTCCTCGGCCCTGTTCCTGATGTCGGCGGCGGCGTACGCCGGATTCCAATGGACGGTGCAGTTGGTCGTCTACCCGCAGTTCGCGCTGGTTCCGACGACCGCGTTCGCCGAGTACGAGCGACTGCACCAACGCCGGATCAGCATGGTGGTCGGGCCGCTGTTCGCGGTGCTGGTGGTCGGAACCGGGTGGCTGCTGGTGGACCACCCCTATGGGATCGCGGCCGCCGGCGTTGCCGCCGGCCTGGTGGCGGTGGTGCTGGGGGTCACGGCCTTCGTCGCCGTGCCGCTGCACCGCCGGTTGTCGGCGGGTTGGGATGCGGCGGCGCACCGATCGCTGATCCTGGCGGACCGGGTGCGAACGGCGGCTGCCACCGGACTGGTGGTGATCGGCGTGTTGGGCGCGCTGGCCCCGGTGTGAGGCGTCAGCGGGTCGGGTCGGTCCCGCGACGGTGGGCGGAGGGGTCGAGCTCTTCCAACAGGTCCGACCGACCGGCGGCGACCGCATGTTCGACGGCGGTGCGACCATCGGGCAGCGGACTCCGGACGTCGAATCCGTGGGCCAGCAGCAGGCTTACCCGGTCGTCGAAGCCGTGGCCGATGGCCCACGCCATCTGTTGCCCCAGCATCCTGCCCGGCGAATCGAGAGCGTCCCCGAGTCGCCGTGCCCACGGACTGCCCCCGGTGTGCCCGAGGCCGAACTCGAAGAGCAGGACCAGGTGGCTGTTGTCCGGCCGAAACATCCGGTTGTACAGCGTCTGACCGTCGTTCGGGTCAGCGCCGGCACTGAGCAGCAGCCTGGCCAGCTGCTGTTGACACGGATGTCGCGGCTGCTTCTCCGGACCTTGCTCGCCCTCCCCGAAGACGCCGGTCAGCGCGGTGAACGGCGGAGTAAGCCCCGACCACAGATAGCCGGCGTCGGGATCGGCACCGGCGTCGAGCAGCAACTCGGCAGTGCGCAGGAACCGTTCAGCGGGCTGGCCGGCTGCATGCACCCGCGAGTAGGTCAAATACAGCAGCGGCGACCACCGATGGGGTCCCGACAGGGCGATCGCGGATTGCCGGTCACGCGCGAGATGCGCGGCGACGGCGATCGGGTCCGCAACCGCTGCCGCCGCGGCGATGGTGCGTGTCGGGAGCTCGGGGTCCGCTGCCAGCATCGTGCGTGCTGCCGCCCACCGATCCGGCCCGTCCTTGTCGCTGTAGATCAGGCAGGCCAGCCGGCAGAATCGATCGGCGGGATCCGCCGGCCCATCGGCATCGCGGGTCGTGTCCCGTCCGAGAACCTCTGCCGCATCGAGGTAGTGGCGCAGTCGGGGCCAGCTGGCGAAGCCGTGCGCTCGGGCGACCGCATGCTGAGCCGCGGCCAGGGTCGGTGCTCTGCCGCGCCGGTCGCTCAAGGCCTCGAGGGCGGCGGGATCGCCGTCCTTCGCGGCTCGCAGCAGGTTCTTGGCGCGGCGGCGGAACTGTTGCAGGTCGGGATTGTTGGGTAGCGAGGGCATGCGGGACCCCTTTCGGCAAACCCGATGTCCGCCTGATCGGGCCGAAGGGGAGGCCGGTCGATCGTGCCGTGCATCCAGGCAGGCTGAGCCTGTTCCCGCGGACCAGTGGCGTCCTGGGCGCCGTCA